>NZ_JARKNB010000010.1:0-1144 GCF_029360735.1 Flavobacterium sp. H4147
TTCTGCCAGTAGTCATATGCTTGTCTCAAAGATTAAGCCATGCATGTCTAAGTATAAGCACTTTATACTGTGAAACTGCGAATGGCTCATTAAATCAGTTATCGTTTATTTGATAGTACCTTACTACATGGATACCTGTGGTAATTCTAGAGCTAATACATGCTAAAAACCTCGACTTCGGAAGGGGTGTATTTATTAGATAAAAAACCAATGCCCTTCGGGGCTCCTTGGTGAATCATAATAACTTAACGAATCGCATGGCCTTGCGCCGGCGATGGTTCATTCAAATTTCTGCCCTATCAACTTTCGATGGTAGGATAGTGGCCTACCATGGTGGCAACGGGTAACGGGGAATTAGGGTTCGATTCCGGAGAGGGAGCCTGAGAAACGGCTACCACATCCAAGGAAGGCAGCAGGCGCGCAAATTACCCAATCCCGACACGGGGAGGTAGTGACAATAAATACTGATACGGGGCTCTTTTGGGTCTCGTAATTGGAATGAGTACAATCTAAATCCCTTAACGAGGAACAATTGGAGGGCAAGTCTGGTGCCAGCAGCCGCGGTAATTCCAGCTCCAATAGCGTATATTAAAGTTGTTGCAGTTAAAAAGCTCGTAGTTGAACCTTGGGTCTGGCTGGCCGGTCCGCCTCACCGCGAGTACTGGTCCGGCTGGACCTTTCCTTCTGGGGAACCTCATGGCCTTCACTGGCTGTGGGGGGAACCAGGACTTTTACTGTGAAAAAATTAGAGTGTTCAAAGCAGGCCTTTGCTCGAATACATTAGCATGGAATAATAGAATAGGACGTGCGGTTCTATTTTGTTGGTTTCTAGGACCGCCGTAATGATTAATAGGGATAGTCGGGGGCGTCAGTATTCAGCTGTCAGAGGTGAAATTCTTGGATTTGCTGAAGACTAACTACTGCGAAAGCATTCGCCAAGGATGTTTTCATTAATCAGGGAACGAAAGTTAGGGGATCGAAGACGATCAGATACCGTCGTAGTCTTAACCATAAACTATGCCGACTAGGGATCGGGCGGTGTTTCTATGATGACCCGCTCGGCACCTTACGAGAAATCAAAGTTTTTGGGTTCTGGGGGGAGTATGGTCGCAAGGCTGAAACTTAAAGAAATTGACGGAAGGGC
>NZ_JARKNB010000011.1:0-993 GCF_029360735.1 Flavobacterium sp. H4147
CCCCATTAAAAAAATAATTACATTTCAGAAAGAGCAAAAGAGCTTTTCTAACTCTCAACTCAAGCATGGAACTAATTACGACGTCTATGCTCACGCCCATTCTTAGGGCCAGCAACGGTACCCATCAAGATATCCCAATAGCGGAACGAGCTCGAGTAATTACCCACAAAGTAACGATGATGATCATCATGCCAGTCAGCTCCGCCCCAGAACGGCATGATCCGTCTCAAGCTCCAGGGGAAATCATATCCCGAGTGCGAGTCGATAGCCTGTACTTGGCGCAGACCCATCCATACCAACACGGTGATCAGATGGACGTTCTCTGTGAAATAGCCCAGGACGAGTGGTGGGGCGATCGTGCCAAGACCGAGTAGGAGGGTTTCCCAGGGGCTGGCGTACTCGGCTGTAAGACCGAAAGGAGTCGCGTATTGGTGGTGGATGCGGTGGATGGAGCGGTAGAGAGGGCCCCAATGGAAAGCACGGTGTAACCAGTAGTAGTAGGTGTCTTCAACAATGAAGAAGATGGCAAGTTGGGCGGCTAGCGTTTTGAGGTCCGGGAAGGGGGAAGCATATTTGAGGCCGCAGAGGTCCATCATGGGGTGAAAGAGGACAATGAGAGGAAGTTCGACGATGAAGTGGATGGCGAGGATATACTTAGTGCAGTCCCATTGGGTGGCTACTGAGGGTGGTGCTTTGTGATCTTGTATCCTCCATCGGTTGAAAGTACCTGGCATTGCGTCCGCGATGATCCATGGGAGGCAGCGGCCGAAGTAAATTAGTTCATGGGCGATGAAGGTGATAATTCCTGTGGCGAGGATATCATTGTTCCAATAGGAGTAGTAAGCCTCCCAGAGGTTTTCCATGCTGGACAGGTTGGCCCGAGTATAGCAGTCGAGCCAACAAAGGACCCACTCCCATCAATCGCGTGCCGCAATTGTTTGGGATCAAATTAGACAGTGCATAATAACGACAGAGGTCCCACGTCCAGTGCGC
>NZ_JARKNB010000012.1:0-980 GCF_029360735.1 Flavobacterium sp. H4147
GCATCATTATGGTATTAAGATTAAACTTCGAAGAAAGACAAGTTTGATATGTGCGCGGCGAATATTAAGCGTGTCTTGTGTAACAGCGGCGACTTAATGTCAGACGAGAAAAGAAAGGAAATTGGAATAAAAAGCCCTTCCCGGCAATGATACATATGGAGTATGAAAATGAACTTCAGTATCCGTATGCCTCATCTCTTTTCGTCCCGCTATCCCCGGTAGCTGGGATAGTCGGAGGGGGGAGGTCCATAAAGCACAAGTCCGCTTGGGGAGCACACTAATGCTTGAGAACGAAAGCGATATTGTCAATCGACCAAGCGTTTAATGGATCACGAGCTGTCCATTTACAGGAGAGCAGCGATGGCAGCACCGGCAATGAGACCGAGAGGACCGGCAGTGGCCATGGGGACGGCAGCGCCCTCAGAAGTGCTGGAGGCAGCGGCGCTGGACTTGGAGGAAGAGCCCTTAGTGCTGGTGGATTCGTCGGTCGACTTGGTCTTGGTGGAGGTCTCAGTCGCGGTGGCAGAGGAGCTCTTCGCAGCGCTGCTGGACTTGGTAACGAGGGTAGAGGAACCAGCAGAGCTGGAGCCGGTCACAGCACCGGAGGACTCGGCACCGCTGCCGGTGGGGGTAGTAGGGGCTTCAGTAGCCGTTCCAGAGGGGATCACGGGCTGAGAGGTGACGGTGGGAATGACAGTAGAGCCGGTCTCAGCGCCGCCAGTGGCAGTGGCAGTGGCAGTGGCACTGCCAGTCTCAGCAACGCCGGTGGTCTCGACATCGGAGGGACTCTCAACAGCAGAAGAAGTCTGGGCAGCGGCCACAGCAGCGAAGGCAGCGAGGATGAAAGTAGCACGCATTTTGACGTTTGAAGTAGATCCGTTAATCAAATTTTTGACAGTGAACCGGGTGTGGAGATGATCAGACGATGACACGCAGAGGAAGGCAAGCGAGTGTAATTGTTGGAAGGAATAGGAAACGAG
>NZ_JARKNB010000013.1:0-692 GCF_029360735.1 Flavobacterium sp. H4147
GTTGTTTAGTTTTTATTCTTCACAGCCGCCAAGATGTCTGCTAGCCAGAGCGACAAGTCCGTTTTCGGCATGCCCGGATTCGTTGTCGACTTCATGATGGGTGGTGTTTCCGCCGCTGTCTCCAAGACCGCTGCCGCCCCCATCGAGCGTATCAAGCTCCTCATCCAGAACCAGGATGAGATGCTTCGCGCCGGTCGTCTCGCCCGCAAGTACAACGGTATCATGGACTGCTTCCGTCGTACTGCCGCCTCTGAGGGTGTTGCCTCTCTCTGGCGTGGTAACACTGCCAACGTCATCCGTTACTTCCCCACCCAGGCTCTTAACTTTGCCTTCCGTGACACCTACAAGTCCATGTTCGCCTACAAGAAGGACCGTGATGGATACGCCAAGTGGATGATGGGTAACCTTGCCTCCGGTGGTGCTGCTGGTGCCACTTCCCTTCTCTTCGTCTATTCTCTTGACTACGCCCGTACCCGTCTTGCCAACGATGCTAAGTCCGCCAAGGGTGGTGGTGAGCGTCAGTTCAACGGTCTCGTTGATGTCTACAAGAAGACTCTTGCTTCTGATGGTATTGCTGGTCTCTACCGTGGTTTCGGTCCCTCTGTTCTTGGTATTGTTGTCTACCGTGGTCTGTACTTCGGCATGTACGACTCCATCCAGCCTCTTGTCCTGGTTGGTCCTCTTGAGGGTAA
>NZ_JARKNB010000014.1:0-619 GCF_029360735.1 Flavobacterium sp. H4147
TCTCAGTATAAACGTCAAATCATTTCATTAAATAAGTACGTTATCATATGCTTTTTATGCGATATGTAGATCCCCGGTCAACAGGGCACTTTGTTATCCCACAGGTCATTTCAAGGGGTGGTGACCTGATAATCCGGGAACTTGGGACACAGTCAGGGGACTAGAGTGTTTTGTTTATAGAACACTTCTAGTTTCTGGTCTCTGTCCTGATTCCTACTGGTTATCGACCTTGGAGATGTAGGCAATGAGGTCAACAACACGGCGGGAGTAGCCCCACTCGTTGTCGTACCAAGAGACGAGCTTGATGAAGTGCTCGTTGAGGGCGATACCGGCCTTGGCATCGAAGATGGAGGAGTGGGCATCTCCGATCAGGTCAGTGGAGACAATGTCGTCCTCAGTGTATCCAAGAATGCCCTTGAGCTCGCCCTCCTCGGAAGCAGCCTTGATGGTCTTCTTGATGTCCTCGTAGGTGACGGCCTTCTCGGTACGGCAGGTGAGGTCGACAACAGAGACGTTGGCGGTGGGCACACGCATGGACATACCAGTGAGCTTGCCGTTAAGAGAAGGAATGACCTTGCCGACAGCCTTGGCAGCACCAGTGGAGCTGGGGATGATGTTC
>NZ_JARKNB010000015.1:0-612 GCF_029360735.1 Flavobacterium sp. H4147
GGCGTGATGTAGGTGGAGTAGGACGAGGCGGCTTCGGAGGGGGTCATGGCGGCTTGGGAGCTGGCGTCGGGCTCGTTGAAGCCCAAGATGTAGCTGGAGCCGCTGGCGCTGCTGAGCACGGTCTGGATGGTGGTGAACCAGTCGCCGAACATCTTGCGGCCCCAGAGCATGGGCACGAACTCGACGCCGGAGGGCAGGCTGCCGGAGGCGATCATGTTCCAGTCGTAGGCCCAGGAGATGGCGCCGTTGCTGCTGAGGGTCTCGACGGTCGAGGCGTCGTTGTAGGCGGCACCACGCTTGCTGGAGGAGCGCTTCGTGACGTGCACATGGGAGTGCTGGTGGCCGTGGGGGACGGCCACGGCGGCGGAGGCGAGGAGGCCGGCGGCGATGAGCTTGGTGAAGGAGACCATTGTGATGGGACTTTTTTTCTTCTGTATTTCCTCAAACTTTGTGCAAACAAGAGAAGACCGGTTCTCTAGATAAAGAAGGTCGGGTAAATAAAAAGACAGTGGCGCTTGATGGTGGTCAGGCGGTACTTTCTCAAAGGAATGACTGATTGACCGTGCACGGCACAGGACAATACCAGATAATGAATGTGGGAAGGAGAGAATG
>NZ_JARKNB010000016.1:0-582 GCF_029360735.1 Flavobacterium sp. H4147
AAAAAACATGGAAAAAATGTAAAAAAAAGTCTTGTAAATGTAAATAAAGGTTCTACTTTTGCACCCGCATCAGCGAAACGCTCTTAGAAATACCGTCAGGCAGCTGAATTGAAATGAAAAGAAATTTTCTTAAAAAAAGTTCAAAAAAAGCTTGCGGGAATTGAAAAAGCTTTTTACCTTTGCCCCCCGCAAAACACGGAAAGTTCCTTGGCAGACTGGAAGAAAAATTGGAAAATGAGACGGAAAAAAAGTTTCAAAATTTTTTTAAATTTTTCTTGCAGGTTTTAAAAAGAAGTTTTAGTTTTGCACCCGCTTTGAGAGACAAGCGGAAAAGAAAAGAAATTACGTTCGTAGACATATTGAATTGACAGCCGTTCTGGTGAAAATCAGAACAGATAAAATAAGAGTAATAGAATCGATTAGATTCGAAAAGAACCGATAGTAAGCATCGAATTATAATATAAAAAATATACGATGAAGAGTTTGATCCTGGCTCAGGATGAACGCTAGCGGCAGGCTTAACACATGCAAGTCGAGGGGTAGAGGCTTTCGGGCCTTGAGACCGGCGCACGGGTGCGTAAC
>NZ_JARKNB010000017.1:0-579 GCF_029360735.1 Flavobacterium sp. H4147
TACGAGAACCGTCAACCCGTCTCGTACGACCCTACTCCTGCCCACCCCCAGCTCGACGTCTCGTACGACAAGGCTTATCAAGCTCCCACCCTCGAGACCTACCCCGGCTCTTCTCGCAGCCAACGTCAGGTCTCTGTCGAGCCAGCCAACCCACCTTCTCAAGTCAAGGTTCTTAGCACTACTACTGTAGTTGATCATCCCCCTGCTCGCAAGATGGGATACTACGACGACGACGTTTCCCGTGACGGTGCCCACCACGCCGTCCGCGTCGTTGAGCCCCGCAGCAGCGGTCGCAGAAGCGCCGACACCGTGCCCATTCCCTGCAACTTCATTCGCATCGGCGACATCTTGATCCTCCAGGGCCGTCCCTGCCAGGTCATCCGTATCTCCGTGTCGCCCCAGACCGGCCAGCACCGCTACCTCGGTGTCGATCTCTTCACCCGCCAACTGCAGGAGGAGTCCAGCTTCGTCTCCAACCCCTCTCCCTCCGTTGTTGTCCAGACCATGATTGGCCCTGTCTACAAGACCTACCGCATCCTCGACATCCGTGATAACCAGATCGTCGCCATGACCGAGACC
>NZ_JARKNB010000018.1:0-571 GCF_029360735.1 Flavobacterium sp. H4147
GATGTCGCCGAGTACCACTTCAGGCGACTTCGAGAGGTTGGCGTTCGTGCAGTACACGGTGTTCCTGGGGACTACAACTTGGTGGCTTTGGATTACCTGCCAAAATGCGATCTTCATTGGGTAGGAAACTGTAATGAGCTTAATGCCGGATACGCTGCTGATGGATACGCTCGAATCAATGGAATGTCTGCTTTAGTCACCACCTTTGGTGTGGGTGAGCTATCGGCGCTCAATGCTATTGCTGGTGCATACTCCGAATTTGTGCCTATCGTTCACATTGTTGGTCAACCGCATACGAAATCACAGAAAGATGGAATGCTCCTCCACCACACCTTGGGCAACGGCGACTTCAACGTCTTCACCAGAATGAGTGCCGACATCTCTTGCACACTTGGATGTTTGAACTCAACTCACGAAGTGGCGACCCTCATTGATAATGCTATCCGAGAATGTTGGATTCGTAGTCGACCGGTTTATATCTCTCTCCCTACCGATATGGTGACAAAGAAAATCGAGGGAGAACGGCTGGATACCCCTCTCGATCTTAGTCTACCACCGAACGATCCCGAAA
>NZ_JARKNB010000019.1:0-551 GCF_029360735.1 Flavobacterium sp. H4147
GCGTCGCACCAACAGCTCAATTTCTTCGGCGATGATTCCATGTACGGCCATGTACACACATCATTTAAGTAGCATTCCGACTCAAGTTGCTCCGGTACCTAACTTCACACAGTAACCAGCTTTGTCACCACCAATCTGTGAATCAAAGGCTTCAAACACAAGCTACTTTACAATGGTCCACATTAAATGTGGTAGATCTGGGATCTCATTTATCATTTGCATGCCTGGCCGCATGCCGTCGCGGCATTAGCGAAACAATTGGTCAGACAAAGCGTCGCCATCCTTTCTTGCCACGCACACTGCTGGCCACAAGCAAAGCCTAGGTCCTGCTGGCAGTCGTGCTCGTTTCGGTATCCTAGGCACTTCACTGCCGGGGCTTTAATAGCTGGCGTGGCTCCAACTTCGACGTCAGGGGTGGGTTCGATATCTTCGACCGGCAACGCCGTAGTAATTTGAGAGGCGAGAACGAGGATGTATGCCGCCGTAGCACCCAGATACTTGAAAGAGACCATATTGACGAGTTTAGGAAAGATTTGGATTGGAGAATTTGG
>NZ_JARKNB010000002.1:0-1567769 GCF_029360735.1 Flavobacterium sp. H4147
GAAGATGACCACGTTGATAGGCTATAGATGTAAAGGCAGTAATGTCATAGTCGAGTAGTACTAATAATCCGTAAGCTTATGCACACCCTTTTCCTCCCGGGCAGCCGGGAGGAGAGAACTTTCTAAAATAAGTCTTATTTGTTTCTTTATCCCAGTATGTTAAAATATCAGCCCGTCGCGGGCAGTCTTTAAACCGAAAGATTAAAGTAAAAAGCCGAAAGACTTTTAAACTTTATGACTTGCGGCTTTAGACTAACAGCCTTAAGGTGGTTATTGCGGCGGGGCTCACCTCTTCCCATCCCGAACAGAGAAGTTAAGCCCGCCTGCGCAGATGGTACTGCATATTGTGGGAGAGTATGTCGCCGCCTTTCTTTTTTAAAACCCTGTCCATACCGGACAGGGTTTTTTCGTTTTTAATGCTTTTAGAAAAATTCTGGTATAAATCTGATCTGTAGTTATGAGTTGTGCGAGAGAAATAATTCTTTATTTTTGTTTTATCTATTTTATTACAATTATGAAAAACATTTTCTCAAAAATTGGCTCTGATGAATTCTTAAATCGTATTAATCAATTAAAAATTGATTCACAACCTCTTTGGGGCAAAATGTCTGTTGATCAGATGCTCGCTCATTGCAATGTTATGTATGAAATGGTTTATGATAGTATCCACCCAAAACCAAATCCTTTTATAAGATTCATTTTAAGGTCATTCATAAAAGATAAAGTAGTAGATGAAACACCGTATAAAAAAAATATTCGAACAGCTCCTCAATTTATTATTACTGGGAATTGTAATTTTGATCTCGAGAAAGGGAGACTTATTAATTATATTATTAAAACTCAAGAATTAGGTGAGGGAGAATTTGAAGGAAAAGAATCTCTTTCATTTGGTAAACTAACTTCTAAGGAATGGAATAATATGTTTACAAAACATTTAGATCATCATTTTTCTCAGTTTGGGGTATAATTTAAATTTATTTGATATGAGGTTTTTTATTGTTTTATTTTTTATGTTTTTAGGCTGGTCGTCAAATGCTCAAAAAGATGAAGTTCAAAAATGTATTGAGACATTTTTTGAAGGATTTCATCAAAAAGATTCCATCAAAATGAAATCAGTTTGTTCTGATAAAATTATTTTACAATCGATAAGTGAAAGTTTAACAAAAGGGAATAAATTAAGTGACGAAAATGCTAAAGACTTTTATAAATCAATTTCAGAAATCCCTTCAAATCTTAAATTTCAGGAGAAAATATTGAGTTATTCTATTCAGATTGATGGTTCAATGGCTCACGTTTGGACTCCATATGAATTTTATCTAAATGATAAACGCAGTCACAGTGGTGTAAATGCTTTTACTTTGTTTAAAGAGAAAGATTCGTGGAAAATTATTTATTTAATTGATACACGAAGAAAATAATATTTTTCTATGCAATTTGTGTTGCATAATAGCAACAGATATCTTTTAAAAGACATTCAGGGCATTTTGGTTTTGGTCTACACGTTTCTCTGCCCAAAAAAGAGATCGCCATCCCAATTTCAGACCAAATGTTTTTAGGCAGTACCTGCATCAAATCTTTTTCTACTTTATTTCCATCCTTGCTTTCTTTTATAATTCCAATTCTTGGAGCAACACGAATTACATGTAAATCAGCAATTATCCCTTCTGCAGGTTTATTAGATTCTCTTAAAATAACGTTAGCTGATTTTCTTCCAATACCTTTCAAAGCAGTTAATTCTTTCATTGTTAAGGGAATATCTTTATCATTTTTAATTGTTTTAGCAATTTCAAGAATCCATTGTGCTTTGGTAGAATGATTTCGAACTTTTGTTACATACGGCATGAAGGTCTCTAAATCTGTTTCAGATAAATTTTTTAATGTTGGATATTTTTCAAATAGTGCAGGTGAAATGTTGTTAATATTAGCATCTGAATCTTGTGCCGATAAAATAACCATTACTAATAATTGGTAAATATTTTGATAATCAAGAGGATGTTTTTTTCCTTTATATTTCTTTAAAATGGGCTTTAGTTTAGTTTCCCAGTTTGATGCTTCTCCAAATAAATCCATTTTATAAAAGTTATAGTGTATTGTAAATCAAATATTTGTTTTATTAAAGTTAAGAATTTTTAATAAATTCCAGAATCTTTTTAATTACATTATGATTTCCTAAAATTTTTCGGTGTCCAAGCCCTTCAGTTAGCATCAAAGTACCATTTTTTAAATTCTGGTGAATGTGTATACCTGCTTTAACGGAAACTTCAGGATCATCATTATCATGTATTACCAAAACTGGAATTTCAATTTTTTGTGCAGCCTTATAAGCAGAGAAATCATCCATTTTTAATTGGTATTTATTTTCAAAGAAATCTCTCAAATTATGACCTAATTCTTTTTTTAATTCCATTTTAAAAATAAATTCATCTAATATATCTTGTACAATATCACCGCTTCCTATTATAACCGCTTTATTTACTTTTAGTCCATCTTTTATGGCATTCAAAACAGACATTCCGCCTAATGAATGTCCAATAGCTGCATCAAAAGGTCCAAAATGTTTTTCTATTTCTAATATTGAAGCAATAAATTCAGACATTATGGTGGTTTGTCCTTTAGATTTTCCGTGAGCTGGTGCATCAAAACTAATAGTTGAATAACCATTCTCTAATAATTCTTCAGCTATTTTAAACAATTGAGTTCCTCTTCCAGACCAGCCATGAACCAGTAAAATTTTGCGATCACTTTTTCCGTATTCATACGTTACGATATTTTTATCTATAGCTGGAACATGTATAATCTTTTGCTCGCTTTTACTATCCATTTGAAATTCTCTTTTCGGAATTTTATGTTTTATGGGTGTTGTAAAGATTTTTGAAGCAAATTTCGTAACTAATTTCGTAGAAAAAAACGCTAGAATTTTACCAGATATAATTATTAACTGTGGTATTTTTAATGATTTAATAGGATTTTCAGCCTTTTTTGTCATATCAATAAAATTATTTGTGGGGTTAGAATTTACTTATTTTTTCCTAAATTTAATAAAATCATAAATGTAGTATATTAATGATTTTGTACGATTAAAATAATTACAAATTAATTTTTGAAATGGAGATATTTCATATAAGTGCTGAATGTTACCCTATGGCAAAAGTGGGTGGTCTTGCAGATGTCGTAGGCGCTTTACCCAAATATCAGCAAGATGCTGGTCATGATGTTCGTGTTATTGTACCTTGTTATTCTACGAAATTTAGAACTGAAAATAAATTTGAATGTGTTCATTGGGGAACTGTAACGTTAGGAAACTTTAATTTTCCTTTTAGTGTTTTAAAAGAGTCTTCAGATAAATTAGGGTATGAATTATATCTTATTGAAATTAATGATTTGTTTGATCGTCCAAATATATATGGTTATGAAGATGACATTGAACGATTTTTATCTTTTCAAATAGCAGCGTTAGATTGGATTATCGCCAGAAATAAAATACCGGATATAATCAATTGTCATGATCATCATACGGGATTAATTCCATTTTTACTCCAGTTTGCTTATAAATATGAGAACTTACAAAATGTAAAAACTGCGATTACAATTCATAATGGTTTATACCAGGGTTGGTTTGGTTTTGATAAACTGTATTATCTGCCCGAATTTGATTTGAAACACGTTGGATTTTTAGAATGGAATCATTCCATTAATTCGCTGGCTGTTGGAGTTAAATGTGCCCATGCTGTTACTACAGTTTCTCCCAGCTATTTAAATGAAATTAATTATTCAGCTAATGGATTAGAATTGTTGTTTAATTCTGTTCGGAATAAATCAAAAGGAATTTTAAACGGAATAGATATTCAGGTTTGGAATCCTGCTTCAGATGTAATGATTGCTCAAAATTATTCAATTGAAACATTTGAAAATGGAAAAAAGAAAAATAAAGAAAAACTTTGTGAGCAGTTTGAATTAGATCCGTCTAAACCGCTTTTTAGCTTCATAGGACGTTTGTTTGAAGAAAAAGGCGGAGATTTATTACCACAAGCTTCAGCATTAGCTCTTTCAGAACATTTTGAGAATATCAATATTTTAATTCTCGGTTCAGGAAATTCAGAAATAGAATCGCAGTTGTCACAATTGCGAAATGATTATAAAGGAAATTATAATGTATTTATTGGCTATAATGAAGAATTAGCTCATTTGATTTATGCTGGTTCAGATTTTATTTTAATGCCTTCAAGAGTAGAGCCATGCGGATTAAATCAGATGTATGCTATGCGATACGGTACAATACCGATTGTGAGAAGAACAGGAGGTTTACGTGATACTGTAATTGATTTTGGAGATCATGGAAACGGTATATGTCATGACCAAGCTTCAGTTGGTGATATCTGTTATTCAATAAATCGGGCAGTGGGGTTGTATGAGGATAAAGAGAATTTCTATAAAGTTTTAAAAAGAGGAATGGCAGCAGATCATTCCTGGGAAAGAGTTTGCCAAGAATATATCGAAATATACAACCTAATAATTAAGAAAAATGAAATTTAAAAAGAAAAGTGTCGTTGCTATTATTTTAGGAGGTGGTCAGGGATCTCGTTTATTTCCTTTGACTGAAACAAGATCAAAACCTGCAGTTCCTATTGGAGGTAAATATCGTCTAGTTGACATTCCTATTTCAAACTGTATTAATTCTGATATATTTAAAATATTTGTTTTAACGCAGTTTAATTCGGCATCTTTAAATGCTCATATAAAAAACACCTTTAATTTTAGTATTTTCAGCCAGTCATTTGTTGATATTTTAGCTGCAGAACAAACTCCTGATAATCCAACTTGGTTTCAAGGAACTGCAGACGCTGTAAGACAATGTATGTCGCATTTTTTGAAACACGATTTTGATCACGCCTTAATTTTATCAGGAGATCAATTGTATCAGATGGATTTCAATGAAATGCTGGAAGCTCATATTGCTGCTGATGCCGAAATTTCAATTGCGACTCTTCCGGTAAATTCTAAAGACGCTCCTGAATTTGGAATTTTAAAAACAGATCACGAAAATAATATCCATGCCTTTATCGAAAAACCAAATGCTTCTCTATTGCCAGAATGGGAATCGGAAGTAAGTGAGCAAATGCAGCAAAAAGGGAAAAAATACTTGGCTTCTATGGGAATTTATATTTTCAATAAGTCATTGCTTGAGGAATTAATGGCAAATCCCGAAACGAAAGATTTTGGAAAAGAGATTATTCCGCAGGCTGTTGGAAAACATAAAATTCTAAGTTATCAATATGAAGGGTATTGGACAGATATTGGAAATATTGAATCATTCTTTGAAGCTAATATTGGTTTAACGGCCGATATTCCTGAGTTTAATTTATTTGATAACGAAAATAAAATCTTTACAAGACCACGTTTATTACCGCCTTCTAAATTTAGAAATTCTATCATTAATCAATCTTTAATTTCGGAAGGTTGTATCATTAATGCCAAAGAAATTAAAAGTTCAGTAATTGGTATTCGTTCGCGTATTGGCGAAGGAACGGTTTTAGAAAACTGCTATGTAATGGGGAACGATTTTTATCAGGATCTTGACGAAATGAATCACGATGCGGCTATCAATAAAGTTCATGTGGGAATTGGTGAAAATTGTTTTATCAAAAACGCATTGATCGATAAAAATGTCCGAATAGGAAATAATGTTCATATTTCTGGAGGAAAACATCTTGACAATTTTACGAACGAATTATATAGTATTAAAGACGGAATTATTGTGGTGAAAAAAGGAGTAACCCTTTCAGATAACTTCAGGATTGAATAAATTGTCTGTTTTCAATATTTAAATTCCCAATTCAAAAAAACAAATTCAATTATTGCCTAATAAAATATGAGTAAAGTAATTTCACATTCCCTTTTTACTGATTTTGATATAGATTTATTCAAAGCCGGAAAGCATTTTAAACTCTATGAAAAATTAGGTGCTCATTTAATTGAAGTTGATGGAGTAAAAGGCGTTTATTTTGCCGTTTGGGCTCCCACAGCAAAATCTGTTTCGGTGGTTGGTGATTTTAATTATTGGGTTCAAGGCGAACATCATTTGAATGTAAGATGGGATTCTTCGGGAATTTGGGAAGGATTTATTCCAGAAGTTTCTAAAGGTTCACTTTATAAATATAAAATTCAATCGCATATTGACGGAGTTGTAACAGAAAAAGCAGACCCTTTTGCTTTGTATTGCGAAAAACCTCCTCATACAGCGTCGGTTATATGGGATTTGGACTATAATTGGAAAGATGAAAATTGGATGCACACTCGTGAACAATTTAATGCATTAGATAAACCGTATTCAGTTTACGAAGTGCATTTAGGTTCATGGCGAAGAGCAGAGCATAATCGATTTTTGTCGTATTTAGAACTCGCAGATGAACTGGTTAAATATGTAAAAGAAACTGGTTTTACGCATGTTGAATTTATGCCGATTATGGAATATCCATATGATCCTTCATGGGGATATCAGCTTACAGGTTATTTTGCACCGACTTCCCGTTTTGGAAAACCACAGGATTTTATGGTTTTAGTCGACAGACTGCATCAAGAAGGAATTGGCGTAATTTTAGACTGGGTTCCTTCACATTTTCCAGAAGATGGACATGGTTTGGGTTTTTTCGACGGATCGCATTTATACGAACACCCTGATCGCAGAAAAGGTTATCATCCTGATTGGAAGAGTTTAGTTTTTAATTATGGAAGAAATGAAGTCCGGGCTTTTTTAATCAGTAATGCCATTTTTTGGTTACAGCACTATCATATTGACGGATTGCGTGTTGATGCCGTTGCTTCGATGCTGTATCTTGATTATTCTAGAAATGAAGGAGAATGGGAAGCCAATATATATGGAGGAAGAGAGAATCTTGACAGCATAAGTTTTCTTAAAGAATTCAATGAAGTAATCTATTCTAATTTTTCAGGAGTTCAGACTATTGCAGAAGAAAGTACATCGTTTTCAATGGTTTCAAGACCAACTTCTATAGGAGGTTTAGGTTTTGGAATGAAATGGATGATGGGCTGGATGCACGATACTTTAAAATATTTTCAAAAAGAAACGGTCTATCGCAAATACCATCAAAATGACTTGACGTTTTCGATGACGTATGCTTTTACTGAAAATTTTATGCTTCCGTTTTCACACGATGAAGTGGTGTACGGAAAAAAATCGCTTATCTACAAAATGCCTGGCGACGAATGGCAGCGTTTTGCCAACCTGAGACTTATATATGGCTATATGTTTACACACCCAGGAACTAAACTTTTATTTATGGGAGCTGAGTTTGGACAAACCAATGAATGGAATTTTCAAAATAGTCTCGATTGGCATTTATTAGAATATGACTACCACTCTGGAATTAAAAGATTAATTACGGATTTAAATGCTCTTTATAAATCATATCCTGCTTTATATGAAAAACAATTTACAGGAGATGGTTTTGAATGGATTAATTATTCAGATCATCAAAATGCCATTCTTTCCTATATCCGAAAAGGAAATAATCCAAATGAAAAAGTAATTATTGTATGCAATTTCACTGAAGTTGTACGAGAAAATTACCGAATTGGAATTCCTGAAAATGTAAAAATACAAGCCATTTTCAATAGCGATAAAACTATTTATGGCGGAAGTGGTATAGAGATTCCAAATCAGCTTAAAATTGATTCTATATCGTATGACGGAAGAGATTTTTCGGCAGAATTAACACTGCCGCCGCTAAGTATTACTATATATTCTTATTCATAAAGAATCTAAATTCTCTTTAATAGCATTTTATTATTTTATGGTTCTTAAATTGTCGATTTTTCGATTTTTTGAAGTCTAATTTACTACTCATTCAGAAAAAACGTTTTCGTTAATAAACCTTTTATTCATAGAGGTTTACCAAGTTTTTTTGTATGTTTGAAAGAAAGACCAGAGTTATAAATTAATTCATTTGCGATATGATTACAAATACATCATTAGAATATAAAGGCGATTTATATCCGTCAAAAGTCGTTTCGTATGAACATGAGGGAGATTCCATATTTTTTCATACAGACAATAAAGTAATCTTAAAGGTTACCATTCTCCGCGACAGCCTTATTCGATTTCGTTTTACAACAAAAGGCTATTTTAGTAATGATTTTTCGTATGCAATTGATAAAACCCAGCTTCACGGATATAATTTTTTGGAAGTTACTGAAGAAGAAACGCTTTATCAAATCAGAACCAGTAAAGTAAAATGTAAAATCCAGAAATCAGATCTTCGTTTGTCTATTTACGATTTAAATGATTTTTTGATACTAGAAGACGAATTAGGTTTTCATTGGGAAGAAAGCTATGAATACGGTGGAAACATTGTAAAAATGAGCAAATATTCGAAAGACGGAGAATGTTATTATGGTCTTGGGGATAAAGCGACTCAAATGAATCTGAAAGGTAAAAGAGTTGAGAATTTTGCAACCGATCAGTATGCTTATCAAAAAGATCAGGAACCTTTATATAAAGTAGTACCGTTTTATATTGGTCTTCATAACAAACAATCTTACGGAATTTTCTTTGACAATACTTTTAGAACATTCTTTGATTTTTGTCAGGAAAGAAGAAATATTACCAGTTTTTGGGCAGAAGGAGGCGAGATGAACTATTATTTCGTTTACGGACCGCAAATGCAGGATGTCGTGACCACTTATACCGATTTAACAGGAAAACCTGAATTACCGCCGCTTTGGGTTTTAGGATATCACCAATGTAAATGGAGTTATTATCCAGAAAGCAAAGTCAAAGAAATCACTTCGAAATTTAGAGAACTTCAAATTCCTTGTGATGCCATTTATCTGGATATTGATTATATGGATGGTTTTCGATGTTTTACATGGAATAATAATTATTTTCCAGATCCCAAAAAGATGGTTGCTGAATTAGCCGAAGATGGTTTTAAAACAGTAGTTATCATTGATCCCGGAATTAAAATTGATAAAGATTATTGGGTTTATAAAGAAGCTCTTGAAAAAGATTATTTCTGCAAAAGAGCCGATGGCCCATATATGAAAGGAAAAGTCTGGCCGGGAGAATGTAATTTTCCTGATTACACAAATCCCGCTGTTAGAGAATGGTGGGCAGGATTATTTAAAGAATTGATTTCAGATATTGGAGTAAAAGGAGTTTGGAACGACATGAACGAACCAGCTGTTATGGAAGTGCCCAATAAGACATTCCCAATGGATGTCCGTCATTTTTATGATGGCAATCCTTGCAGTCATAGAAAAGCGCACAATATTTACGGCACACAAATGGCAAGAGCCACTTATCATGGTGTAAAACGTTTTGCTTATCCCAAACGTCCGTTTGTAATTACACGATCAGCATATTCGGGTGCTCAGCGTTATACATCTTCGTGGACAGGTGACAATGTTGCTACTTGGGAACATTTGTGGATTGCAAATATTCAGGTACAGAGAATGTCTATTTCGGGAATGGGATTTACAGGTTCTGATATTGGCGGTTTTGCTGAACAGCCAACAGGAGAATTGTACGCGCGCTGGATTCAGCTTGGAGTTTTTCATCCGTTCTGTAGAACGCATTCTTCTGGAGATCATGGAAATCAAGAACCTTGGTCTTTTGACGAGGAAGTAATCAATATTACCAGAAAGTTTGTGAATCTTCGCTATCAATTACTGCCGTATTTGTATACAATGTTTTGGCAGTACATTGAAGAAGGAATTCCAATGTTAAAACCGTTAGTGTATTTCGACCAAGACGATACACAGACACATTACCGCAATGATGAGTTTGTGTTTGGAAATCAAATTTTGGTTTGTCCTATACTTGAACCTAATGCTGTAGGTAGACGTATGTATATTCCTAGAGGAGAATGGTATAACTATTGGACAAACGAACTATTTGTTGGAGGCAGGGAAATCTGGATTGATACGAAATTTGATGAAATTCCGCTTTTTGTAAAAGCGGGTGCTATTATTCCAAAATATCCAGTGCAGCAATATGTAGGTGAAATTGAATTTGACGAATTAACATTGGATATTTATTATAAAAATGGAAAAGAAAGTTCCAGTATTTATGAAGATGCTCAGGATGGTTATGATTATAAAAAAGGACGTTTTAGCTTTTTATCTTTAAGAACTATTGGAAAAGAAAAAGAACTAATTGTACAGCTTCATAAAGAGGGTAAATACGATACACCGTACAGTAAATATAAAATCAACCTGATTGGACTTCCATTTCAAGTTACAGAAATTGAAATCGACAATGAAAAAGTAGATTTTGAAAAAGTTCGCTTTGAGAATAATTATTTAATTGTTGATAAAGAATTTAATGAATTGCATATTGTAGGTGAATAAATAAAAATTCTGATATTTTTTCAGCGTATTGTATAAAGCATTATTTCCTATTAATTGTATTTTTGTATGAAAAATAGCTTGAATTATGAAAAAATATTTGTTTTTAGGAATTTTCGGAGCGCTTGCAGTGGCATGCGCAACCAATCCAATTACAGGAAAACAAAATTTAAATTTTGTTTCAAATAGTGAATTATTTCCATCTTCTTTTCAACAATACAATCAGTTTATATCTGAAAATAAAGTCATAACTGGAACTTCAGATGCAAAACTTGTTGAAAAAGTTGGATATAGAATTAAGGCTGCTGCCGAAAAATATTTAAATTATTTAGGTCAAACACAGTATCTAAAAGATTATCGCTGGGAATACAAGCTGGTTGATAATAAAGAAGTAAACGCTTGGTGTTTACCTGGAGGAAAAATTGTTGTCTATTCTGGAATCCTGCCTGTCACGCAAAATGAATCTGGTTTAGCAACTGTTATGGGACATGAAGTTTCTCATGCTCTAGCAAATCACGGTGCGCAAAGAATGTCTGCAGCACAATTGCAGCAAATAGGAGGAGCGGCTTTAGGAGCTGCAACTAGCGGAAAATCTGAAGCAACTCAACAGATATTTGCACAAGCTTACGGAATTGGTTCTGAAGTTGGAGTCATGCTCCCATTCAGTAGAAGCAACGAAAGCGAGGCTGATAAAATCGGATTAACTTTAATGGCAATTGCAGGTTATAATCCAGAGGATGCAGTGGCATTTTGGAGTAGAATGTCTGCCAAATCAGGAGGTTCTGGAACACCAGAATTTATGAGTACGCACCCGTCAGATGCAACAAGAATTGCCAACATCAAAGCTTTAGTTCCAGAAGCAAAAGCAATTGCACTAAAAGTGGGAACTATCAAATAAATCATATTGCACTCAAAAAAAACTTAAAAGCTATTCATTTTAGAATGGCTTTTTTGTTTTAAAGATGTTCATGATTTAATAATGTATGATTTGAATAATTTCTGTTTGTTTATCATAAAAAATAGATAAATTCGTAGCGCATTAATAAAACCATTTCTATGAAAAACCTACCAAAAGGAGACAAGAAATTATTAAATGCCTGGGCATTTTATGACTGGGCAAATTCCGTTTACACCTTGACTATTGCATCTGCAGTATTCCCAATTTTTTATGAAGCATTATTTAGTGATCGCGATCATTATATTGATGTTTTTGGAATGCATCTTAAAAACTCAGCATTAATAAGTTTTATTACAGCAGCAGCATTTTTAGTAGTTTCTTTTATTTCGCCTTTATTATCAGGTATCGCGGATTATGTTGGTAACAAAAAATCATTCATGAAATTTTTCTGTTACATGGGAGCTTTATCCTGCATGGGGTTATATTGGTTTGATTTGGATAATATTTATATTGGATTGTTGTTTTACTTTCTTGGACTTCTTGGTTTCTGGGGAAGCTTGGTGTTTTATAATTCTTATCTTCCCGATATTGCTTTTGAAGAGCAGCAGGATAAAATTAGTGCCAAAGGATATTCTTTAGGATATATTGGAAGCGTGATTTTACTAATAATTAATTTAGCAATGATCATGAAACCAAAACTCTTTGGAATCACAGGAACAGATGGCGAAGCAGCAATGAAAGCAATGCGTTATTCGTTTGTAATGGTAGGAGTTTGGTGGATTTTATTTAGTCAATATACCTATTACTATCTTCCAAAAGGTAGTAAAGAAGGAAATAAATTAACTAAAAGTGTTGTTTTTAATGGCTTTAAAGAACTTAAAAAAGTCTGGGCAGCATTGAAAAATATCACACCTTTAAAACGTTATTTAGGAGGATTTTTTGTTTCAAGTATGGCTGTGCAGACTGTAATGCTTGTGGCAACTTATTTTGGAGCTCAGGAAATTCAATGGTCAAGTAAAGATGAAAGCACAATTGGGCTGATTATCTGTATCTTATTAATACAGATAATTGCAGTGTTTGGGGCAATTCTTACTTCTCGCGCTTCTGCTAAATGGGGAAATATTCCAACATTGATTTTTATTAATACTTTGTGGGCTATTTTTTGTGCCTTAGCTTTTTTTATTACACTTCCAATTCATTTTTACGCAATGGCAGCAGCAATTGGTTTAGTAATGGGAGGAATTCAAGCATTATCTCGTTCGACGTATTCCAAATTATTACCGGAAACCGAGGACACAACTTCATTTTTTAGTTTTTACGATGTTGCAGAAAAAATAGGAATCGTAATTGGAATGTGTGTTTACGGAATTATCGATCAAATTACAGGAAGTCCTCGCGCAGCGATTGTTATTTTGGCTATTTTCTTTATAACGGCCATTTTCCTATTGAGAAGAGTTCATAAAAAAGACGTTTCAAATTAATTGAAACGTCTTCTTAAATAATTTAAATATCACGAAAAGCAAAGATTTTGATTGATGATGATTTTTGAAATTCGTGATATTTTTATTTGTATAATTAACCTTTTATAATACTTCCAGATCCTGAAACTTTCACGTCTTTTTTCTCAGGATTACCTAAATATCTAATATTTCCTGAACCAGCCACTCTTGCTGTTAAACTTTCATTGCAGGTTACTTTACTATTACCAGATCCCGAAACATTTGCTTCAACAATTTTAGATTTTAAATTAGAAGCGTCAACATCTCCAGAACCCGAAAGTTTTGTTGAAAATGTATCTGCAGTTCCTTTTAAGTGAACATTTCCTGAACCGCTAACACTTAATTCTAGCGTATTCACATCTACTGGAAGATTGAAGTCTCCAGATCCTGATAATTTAACTGCAAATTTATCACTCTTAATTACATCTTTTGACTGGATTTCTCCAGAACCAGCAAGACTTACTTCCGAAATTTTTTCAAAAGGAACTGTAATTTGAATGCTGTTTCCATTGCTCGGACGAATATTGGTAAATCTTTCAATATAAATTTTAAGCGAATTATTTTCTACTTCCACTTTAATAGCAGACAATAAATTTTCTTCACCTTTTATTGTGATTTTGCCTTCTTTTCCAGCTACTAAATTGACATCGAAGAAACCTGAAATTTTAATACCATTATAATCTCCTGTATTTCTAGTTTCTGTAACTACTTTACCGTTTCCATTTAATTTGTTTCTGTCTTGTGCCTTAGCCGAACTGTTTATAAAAAATAAAGTTAAAGCTAAAAGTAAAATTGACTTTTTCATTGTTTTGATTTTTTAGATGATTAATTTTTAATTAAAGAAATGTTCCCGTAGGTCGAAGTTATATTAACTCTGTTTTGACCTTTTCTTTTATAATAACCGCTTATTCTTTTGGTATTGCTTTTGGCTTCAGAAGTTAAAATTTCTAAAGTATTATCATGTTTGATGTTTGAATATCGGGTAGAAATATCAAAATCAAAAGCATAATTTGGTGCATATCCTAATGAAATATCGGTGTAACCTGAATTAATGCTAACATTGCCCGCTTTGTCATTCATGGTGCCAATATTAATTTTGCTGTAATTTGTATCGAAATTAAGATTGTTCGAGATTTCCCCAATTGAAATAGTTAGATAATTTCCAGATCCATTTAAAGAGTTGATTTTTTGGAATTTAAAAGTTCCATAATTGCAATCATACTTAATGTTTTGTCCTTCATTAAGATTAATATCAGTATAATTGGCGTTTAAATTGAGATTGCCCGAATCGTTTATTTTTAGACCAGAATAACGGGCATCAATATTTCCGCCTTTAATAAAATCAATACTTGAATTTTGGCAGTATGCAATTTCAATTTGATTACTAGAACCGTTAAGTTTTCCTAAACTAACTTTTCCGTATTTGCAGTTTATATCTGCTGCAGCTTCTAGATTTAAAGTAGAGATATTACCATATTTGTTGGCTAGCTTTACAGAACCATTTTTAGGGATTTTAATCACATAATTAATTTCGAAGCTATTGTTGCTTCCTCTGCTTTTAAACGAAGAATTTCCAATATTTGTAACAGCGCTAACCAACGATTTCAAAGCTGTAATTTCAACATCAATACTGTTTAAACGTTCGTTTACCCAGTTTTCATTGCCGCCATTTACTTTTATAGTAATATCAAGATCGATTTTATCCTCGTCCCAGGTTGATACAGAGATATTTCCATATTTGTTGTCAATGTCAATTCCGGCATTAGAATTTACGATATACGTTTTTTTGATATTTTTTTGCTTTGTAATATAAGTGTCATCATTTGAGAATCCTAAAAAAGGAATCAAAAGCAATAAGATTATTAAATTATAATGTTTTTTCATCAGATGTGTTTTTTAGTTTTTCATTTTCTTCAATTCGCTGTAAAACCGTCTGCAGAAAAGAAATTCGAGTCTGCAGATTGCTTATCATAGCATAAATGATTTGTTTGTTTTCTCCGTTTTTTTGAACCTCTTTAATGATCTTTTCATAATCAGCATCAAAAACTTTCATTTGTTTCAATGCGTCATTAATAATTTGCTCATTTTCTGGAGAACTTTTTTCTTTTAATTTAACCAGCTCATTCTCGATCAAAATATTGAAGATAGAATCCGTACGTTTCGTTTCTTGCGAAGCAAACTTGAATTCTTTTGGCTTTTCGTCTTGGTTATAAAACAGAGACACACCCAAAAGCAGCGCGATAGAAGCAGCAATGGCCCAGCCGGCATAATTCCTTTTTTTAGGTTGTTTTTTATTCAATTTATTTAAGAAATCAACTTGATGGTCTGGATTTAATTCCTGAATGTCCCATTGATTTTCAAATTGGTTAAATAGTTGATCTAATTCGTCATTTTCCTTTTTCATATATCTTCTAATTTTTTTCGTAAACTTTCTTTAGCCCTGCTTAGAGTGGTTCTGCAATTGGCGTAGCTTATATTCAATATTTCACAGATTTCTTCCTGATCGTAACCTTCAATATAAAAGAGCGTCAAAACCATTCTGTAATTATCTTTCAGGCCCGAAATGGTATCTAAAACCTGCTTCACTTTAAGCGAATTCAGGTCGATACTTTCAGACAATATAGAATCGTTTTCTTCTATTTTGAAAAGGGTCTTGTTCAGGTCTTCCATCTGGAAAGCATTGTTTTTCTTATAAAAATCAATACTATAATTAATAATGATTCTTTTAAGCCATGCTCCAAAAGCGACTTCCTGTTTATAATCGTTTATTTTTGTAAAAGCTTTCAAAAAACCTTCTTGCATGACGTCTTGCGCAAAGTGTTCGTCTTTTACAATACGAAACGCTACGTTGTACATAGCTTTACTGTAACGATTGTAAACTTCAAACTGTGCTTTTTGATTTTGGTTTTTACAAAGCGCGATTAATTCTTCGATATTTTGATTAGTTATACTCAAGTATTGGCTGCTAGTTTTTTATAATGACTTTACATTTTTTTATTTGTTACACTTTTGATAAAAATAATTTTATTTTTTTTGAGAATAATTTAAAACCGCTATTTAATCGCATTTCAAAACTGACGTTTTTTGGATTTGGCATAATGATTGTCTATTTTTACCACCTATCTTATAAATACAACGTTTATTAGATTTTAAAGCTTTTAGAAGGCTGTATGCGATAGAGATTGAACTTTTAATGACAAAACGACTTATATACTATTATGTCAAATCATAAAATACTTACTATTGACAATCTGTCACTTCAAGAATTCGATTCGGAAGCAGAATTAATTCCGTTATTGACTCCTGAAGACGAGGAAGAAATGAATAATGAAGAACTTCCTGTTTCTCTGCCAATTTTACCTTTACGAAATACAGTATTGTTTCCGGGTGTGGTTATTCCCATTTCTGCCGGAAGAGACAAATCTATTAAATTAATCAATGATGCCAATGCAGGCGGAAAAATCATTGGTGTTGTTTCCCAGATTAACGAAGAAGATGAAGATCCGTCAAAAGACGATATTCATACGATAGGAACAGTTGCAAGAATTCTGCGTGTTTTGAAAATGCCCGATGGAAATGTAACTGTCATTCTACAAGGAAAAAAACGTTTCGAAATTGATGAAGTAGTTTCGGAAGAACCTTATATGACTGCACATATAAAAGAAGTAGGAGAAACACGTCCAGAAGAAAACGACAGTGAATTTACTGCTATTTTAGATTCAGTTAAAGAATTAGCCATTCAAATTATCAAGGAAAGTCCAAATATTCCATCAGAAGCAACTTTTGCTATTAAAAACATTGAAAGCCAGTCGTTTTTAATCAATTTTGTTTCTTCAAATATGAATTTATCTGTAAAAGAAAAACAAGGTCTTTTATCGATAAATGGTTTAAAGGAACGTGCTTTGGAAACCTTACGTTATATGAATGTTGAACTTCAAAAATTAGAATTGAAGAACGATATTCAGTCAAAAGTTCGTTTTGATTTAGATCAGCAGCAAAGAGAATATTTCCTTCACCAGCAAATGAAAACCATTCAGGAAGAATTGGGAGGCGTTTCGCAGGAAGAAGAAATGGACGAAATGGGCTTAAAAGCCAAAACCAAAAAATGGGACGAAAAAACGCAGAAACATTTCGAAAAAGAATTGTCAAAAATGCGTCGTATGAATCCACAGTCACCTGATTTTGGAATTCAGCGTAACTATTTAGAGTTATTTTTAGAATTGCCTTGGGGCGAATATTCTAAAGATAAATTCGATTTGAAACATGCTCAGAAAATATTAGATAAAGATCATTTTGGACTTGACGAAGTTAAGAAAAGAATGATCGAACATTTAGCAGTTTTAAAATTGCGAAATGACATGAAATCCCCAATTATATGTTTAACTGGACCTCCGGGAGTTGGTAAAACTTCTATTGGACGTTCTGTGGCAGAAGCGTTAGGCCGCGAATATGTTCGAATTTCATTAGGCGGTTTACGTGATGAAGCTGAGATTCGCGGACACAGAAAAACCTATATTGGCGCCATGCCGGGAAGAATCATTCAGAGTTTGAAAAAAGCAGGAACATCAAATCCTGTATTTATTCTGGATGAGATTGATAAATTATCAAGCGGACACAGTGGAGATCCTTCTTCTGCTTTACTTGAAGTTTTAGATCCGGAACAAAACAATGCTTTTTATGATAATTTCCTTGAAATGGGATACGATTTATCGAAAGTAATGTTTATTGCGACTTCAAACAATATGGCAGCGATTCAGCCTGCTTTGCGTGACAGAATGGAAGTAATCAAAATGTCAGGTTATACAATTGAAGAAAAAGTTGAAATTGCAAAAAGACACCTTTTCCCAAAACAATTGGAAGCACACGGTTTAACTGCTAAAGATTTAACCATTGGAAAAAAACAATTAGAAAAAATTGTGGAAGGCTATACTCGTGAATCTGGTGTTCGTAATCTAGAAACTAAAATTGCTCAAGTAATTCGTAACGCTGCAAAAGCTGTAGCAATGGAAGAGGAGTACAATAAAAAAGTAACTGATGAAGATATTGTAAAAGTTTTAGGCGTTCCAAGATTAGAACGTGACAAATACGAAAACAACGATGTTGCCGGAGTCGTTACAGGTTTGGCTTGGACAAGTGTTGGAGGAGATATTTTATTTATTGAATCATTAATTTCTGAAGGAAAAGGAGCTTTAACGCTTACTGGAAACCTTGGGAATGTAATGAAAGAATCGGCTACAATTGCACTTGAATACATAAAAGCAAATGCTAAAAAGTTAGGTTTATCAATAGAATTATTTCAGAAATACAACATTCACCTGCACGTTCCAGAAGGGGCAACTCCAAAAGACGGACCAAGTGCTGGTATTGCAATGCTTACTTCTTTAGTTTCATTATTGACACAAAAGAAAGTGAAGAAAAACTTGGCCATGACCGGAGAAATTACACTTCGAGGAAAAGTACTTCCAGTTGGCGGTATTAAAGAGAAAATCTTAGCAGCCAAAAGAGCTGGTATAAAAGAAATCATCCTATGCCACGAAAATAAAAGTGATATTGACGAAATTAAAGCAGAATATTTAGAAGGTCTTTCTTTTCATTATGTAAAAGAAATGAGCGAAGTATTAGGAATTGCACTTACAGATCAAAATGTAAAAAATGCTAAAGTGCTAAAATAATTTCAAACTTAAAATACTTTAAAATCCAAATTCCAATTCAATGGGGTTTGGATTTTTTTATGAGTATATAGTTATGGTTTGTGACTCTTAACTTGCTATTTGGATATAATTCAAAGCGTAGTATTAAAATTATTTTTTCAGGTATATAATTTTATATTTGTATTTGCGTTATTCCCACATAGGAACGCCACTAAGAGAATGTTAAAACACTATGTTTTATTTTTACTGATATCAGTTTGTTCGGCTTCGTTCGGGCAGATTGGTGGGCGTTACACGTATCAATTTCTTAATCTTACCACCAATCCACGTCAAGCAGCTTTGGGTGGAAAAACAATCACCATTTACGATGAAGATGTCAACCAGGCAATGTCAAATCCGGCAGCGTTAAATGAAGATATGGACAATCATCTAGGTCTAAATTATGGAAACTATTATGGCGAAGCTTCTTATGGAACAGCTTCTTATGCATATACTTACGACCGACATGTACAGACTTTTTACGCAGGTATAAACTATGTAAACTACGGATCATTTGAAGGTTATGATGAAAACGGACAGAAAACTTCGGATTTTACAGGAAGTGAAGGCGCACTATCGCTGGGCTATGCTTATAATGTGCCTTTTACAGATCTTCATATTGGTGCTAATGTAAAGTTAATAACTTCAACCTTAGAAAGTTATAATTCATTTGGTGCTGCGATTGATTTAGGTTTTTTATATGTAATTGAAAAAAATAACGTAAATTTGGCTCTGGTAATCAGAAACATAGGTACGCAATTTAGAACGTACGCAGGAATACAGGAGAATTTGCCCTTTGAGATAACTGCTGGAGCTTCGCAAGAATTAGAGCATGTTCCTATTCGCTGGCATCTTACGCTAGAGAATTTACAGCAATGGAATATATCTTTTTCTAATCCCGTACGCGGAGAAACCAATATTGATGGATCAACTAGCAGTGAAAAAGTCTCTTTTGTAAATAACGCATTACGACATGTTGTTTTTGGGGTTGAATTATTTCCCCAGAAAGCAGTCAATCTGCGTTTAGGATACAACTTCAGGAGAGGAGAGGAATTACGCGTGGAAGAACAACGCAATTTTTCAGGAATATCATTAGGATTTGGATTGCGAATGAATAAATTAAAATTTAATTATTCATATTCCAGATATACATTAGCAGGCAATACAAGTCTTTTTGGTTTAATTTTAAATTTTCAATAGCCTATATGAAAACACTTGGTTTGTTTTTGTTTATGACAGTAGGCGTTTTTACGGGTTCAAAACACTACTTCAATAAAGAATCTATTACAAGCGTAGAAATCGAAAGAATCAACAGCAGAATAGACGATATTAAAAATATGATCGATACCGATCATAAATACAATACCAAAATTGCTTTTTTGGTAGATATGAGAGTACCTTCAGGAAAAAACCGATTTTTTGTTTACGATCTTCAAAAAAATGAAGTTATCGATCAAGGGCTTGTGGCTCACGGTTCAGGATCTGAAACAGGAGTGAAGGGAATACTTAAATTTAGTAATACTCCCAATTCAAACTGTACCGCTTTAGGTAAATATACCATCGAGAAATGTTATAAAGGAATATTTGGGAAAGCATACAAACTTAATGGACTAGATGAAACCAATAATAATGCTTTAAAAAGAGCAATCGTACTACATTATTATTCTGCTGTACCTTATGGCGAACAAGATTATTACATAAGTAATAGTCATGGCTGCCCGATGGTAAATGAGCAGTTTTTTAAAAGAATTGAAAAGATAATTGACGGCTCTAAATCGAAAATTATATTGGATATTTATTACTAAATATTTAATTCTGAAAAGATATTATAAAAATAAAACCTTTTATGATCGTATGATATATGATTATAGAAGGTTTTTTTGCTTAAATTGATCTTTAAGATAATGTCTATAAGAAAAAGTTTAATAGTATCCAGTATTCAATTTAAAAAGAAAGATGGCTACATTTGCATAGTCTCATTATGCTTTTGCAGAAGAATAAACTAAAGAGTAAAAATTTAAAATTAAACAATTGAAAAAGATCACAATTGCTATCGACGGCTTTTCATCAACTGGTAAAAGTACATTGGCAAAACAATTAGCAAAAGAACTTGAATATGTATATGTAGACACTGGTGCCATGTACCGCGCGGTGGCTTATTTTGCTATGCAGCATAATTTAATAGGACCCGATTTTTTTGATAAAAATGCTTTAATCCAGAATTTACCAAAAATTCAATTAGAATTTAAATTTAATGCTGATTTAGGTTTTGCAGAGATGTATTTAAATGGCGAAAATGTTGAAAAACAAATTAGAACTATTGAAGTTTCAAGTTTTGTGAGTAAGGTAGCCGCTGTTTCTGAAGTTCGTTCAAAATTAGTTGAGCAGCAGCAGGAAATGGGAAAAAACAAAGCAATTGTAATGGATGGCAGAGATATAGGAACCGTAGTTTTTCCAAATGCCGAACTTAAAATATTTATGACTGCCAGTGCAGAAACCCGTGCACAAAGACGTTTTGACGAATTACAGCAAAAAGGAGATAATGTTACGTATGAAGAAGTTTTACAAAATGTTGTAGAAAGAGATAATCTCGATACAAGCCGTGAAGATTCACCTTTAGTAATTGCCGAAGATGCTATTGAGATTGATAATTCTTACTTAAATAAAGAAGAGCAATTTACGGCTGTCTTGGAATTGGTAAATGATGTTGTTAAAACAACGTAATTTTTTGTAGATTTCATTTTAAATGGTAGTTTTACCACTTCATTTTTACTTAAAAGACAAATTTATCATATGGGGATTAAAAACAGATTGATATTAATGAGCTTTCTGCAATTTTTTGTTTGGGGAGCCTGGCTTATAACAATTGGAAATTATTGGTTTGGCACAAAAAACTGGGAAGGAACTCAATTTGGACTGGTTTTCGGAACTATGGGAATTGCTTCTCTTTTTATGCCAACGCTTACAGGTATCATCGCAGACAGATGGGTAAATGCTGAAAAGCTCTATGGAATCCTTCATATTTTATACGCTTCCGTTTTATTTGGAATCGCACAAGTAGCAACACCAGATACTTTTATTGCAGTAATGCTCTTAGCGATGTGCTGTTATATGCCCACAATTGCTTTGAGTAATTCTATTTCGTACACGTCATTAAAATTAAATAACAAAAATATAGTAAAAGATTTTCCACCTATTCGTGTATGGGGAACAATTGGTTTTATTGTGGCTATGTGGATTACCAATTTGAGCGGCAGTAAAGCAAGTGAATATCAATTTTATATCGCTGGAATAGGCGCTTTAATTCTCGGAATTTACGCTTTTACTTTACCAAAATGCGAGCCACAGCGTTTGATTAAAGAAAATGCAACTTGGACAGAAACTTTTGGTTTGGAATCTTTCAAGTTATTTACAAACTATAAAATGGCATTGTTTTTTGTTTTTTCTATGTTTTTAGGAGGAGCACTTCAATTGACAAATGCTTATGGAGATGTATTTTTAGATGAATTCAAACATTTTCCTAAATATGCAGATTCTTTTGTAATTAAGTATTCTACTATTATTATGTCGATTTCGCAAGTTTCTGAAACATTATTTATTTTGGCAATTCCGTTTTTCTTAAGACGTTTCGGAATCAAACAAGTAATGCTGATTAGTATGCTGGCTTGGGTTTTACGCTTCGGATTATTTGCTTTCGGAGATCCTGTAAACGGCTTATGGATGATTATCTTATCTTGTATTGTTTACGGAATGGCATTTGACTTCTTTAATATTTCAGGTTCATTATTCGTAGAAAGTAATACCGATTCTAAAATCCGTTCATCAGCTCAAGGATTATTTATGATGATGACAAATGGAGTAGGAGCTGTTCTGGGAAGTTTAACTTCTGGCTGGGCAATTGATCGTTTCTTTACAAAATCATTTACAAACACCACAGAATTGGCAGGTTTCTTACAAACGGATGCCACTAACGAAAAAATGGTTGAATTTGTAAAAAGTCAGGGAAATTCAATTTCTCCTGAAGGTACTTTTACAAATCCGGTTTTAATGAAAGACTGGCATACGATCTGGTTGTCATTTGCAGTTTATGCCTTGGTGATTGCAATTGCTTTTGCTGTTCTATTTAAACACAAACACGATCCAAAAGAAATTGAGAATTTGAGTCATTAATGATTCTTTTTATAATATATTTAAATCCTATTTTCAGTTTTCAAAATAGGATTTTTTATGATTACAATTTTTTGAATATTTTAGTGTTTTTATCCACGTATGAATAACCACAGAACAAATCTTCCACCATTTGAACCTGTAACCTCGAAATCCTCAAAAGCATTTAATTGATATAGGCAATAAATATTCATTTGGTGTTTTTCCTTCTTTACAATTATATTTTGAAAATGGTAAATTTTTAAAATAAGAACTTTGGAGTCAAATAAATAAGGATTCTAAACAGTTACAAGCATTTTGATATAAAATTAAAGATTAAATAAAAAAAGAAAATTTTGAAATTGAGAAGCTAAATTTCGGTTTTGTTAATTAATAGTAACTCAATTTTGCAAGTTCAAAAAGTAGTATTATTCTTGCATTTTGTTTAATGGGAAATTTTTAAGGAATTTTTTTCAGCTTTCAACTTTTGAAGATTAAAATGCAGATAATTAAATCATAACTATTTTATGGACAAGTATTACAAACCATCAGGAAGGTTTTCGTTAATTTTTATTTTATATTTTTTATTAGCTACTGCTATAGCATTTCCAATATTAGGGTTAATATATGCCTATTGCATTTGGTATATTCCTTTTATATACATTAACTTTTTTATTACAATAGGTTTTGGATTTCTTGTAGGATTTGTGATTTCTGTATTTGTGATTAAAAAAGGAAAAGTTAGGAATCCGCTTTTAGGTTGTATCATTGGATTAGCAGGAGCTTTTTTAGCATTGTATTTTCATTGGGCAATCTGGATAGATCTAGTAATGAATGCAGGCGAAAGTTACGGTTCAAATAGAATAGGAATTACAGTAAGCAATATTCAGTTTTTACAAGTCTTCTCATTGATATTTCGACCAGATTTTGTTTTCGAATATATAGGTCAGGTTAATCAATATGGTACATGGGGTATTCGTGGAGCGACAGTTAGCGGAACATTTCTTTGGGTGATTTGGGCAATAGAATTTGTTATTGTAGCAGCAATTTCTGCATTTCTACCTTATTTAGAGGCGCAAAAACCTTTTTCAGAATCTACCAATTCATGGTACGAAGAAATTACCCTGCCTGCGTTTAGTTACATTGAAAATCAACAGCAGATAATTACAGATATACTAGCAGGCAATCGTGATAATTTTGATTTATTAAGTAAAGATGTTAACAGCGAAACGGATAGCCACAGTGTGTTTACACTCTATAAATCAAAATCAGGAAAGAACTATTTATCGATAGATAATAAGACTTCAAAATTAGACAATAAAGGCAATATTAAATTTGATAGTAATCAGATTGTAGAATATATAGCTGTTAATAATGAACTCTCAAAAATATTGCTGGATAAATAATAAGTTGCTTATCTATTTGTAATTACAAAAAAATGTAGTAATTTTGCAGACCTTTTGGCAGAGAAGAGTTTCCTTTAGGTATCAACCATTTATGTAAAACAACTTCTGTATTTTCTATCGCATAGAGGAACTCGAGAAAAACAGAATACAAATTTTTTTATCAGCATGTCTGAACAAACAAAATCACAAGAAGAGTTTTTAGCAAATTTTAACTGGCACAACTTCCAAGAAGGAATCGATGCAGTAGATGAGAAAAACTTGCAAGAGTTTGAAGAACTAGTATCAAAAACTTTCATCGCTACAGATCAAGAAGAAGTAGTTGAAGGAGTTGTAGTTAGAATTACAGATAGAGACGTTATCGTTGATATCAATGCTAAATCTGAAGGTGTTATTTCTTTAAACGAATTTCGTTACAACCCAAATTTAAAAGTAGGTGACAAAGTAGAAGTATTAATTGACATCCGTGAGGATAAAACAGGTCAATTAGTATTATCTCACAGAAAAGCACGTACTATCAAATCTTGGGATAGAGTTATTGCAGCAAATGAAACTGGAGAAATCGTTAACGGTTTTGTTAAATGCAGAACTAAAGGAGGTATGATTGTTGACGTATTCGGAATCGAAGCGTTCTTACCTGGATCTCAAATTGACGTTAAGCCAATTAGAGACTACGATGTATATGTAAACAAAATGATGGAATTCAAAGTGGTAAAAATCAACCACGAATTCAAAAACGTTGTTGTATCTCATAAAGCTCTTATCGAGGCTGATATTGAAGTACAGAAAAAAGAGATCATCGGTCAATTACAAAAAGGACAAGTACTAGAAGGTGTTGTTAAAAACATTACTTCTTATGGTGTGTTCATTGACTTAGGTGGTGTTGACGGATTAATTCACATTACTGACCTTTCTTGGAGCAGAATCAACCACCCAAGTGAAGTTCTTGAATTAGACCAAAAATTAAACGTTGTAATCCTTGATTTCGATGATGAGAAAACAAGAATTCAATTAGGATTGAAACAATTAAACGCTCACCCATGGGATGCTTTAGATGCTAACTTAACTGTTGGTGATAAAGTGAAAGGTAAAGTAGTTGTAATCGCTGATTACGGTGCATTTATCGAAGTTGCTGAAGGTGTTGAAGGTTTAATCCACGTTTCTGAAATGTCATGGTCAACTCACTTACGTTCTGCTCAGGACTTCGTGAAAGTTGGAGATGTTGTTGAAGCAGTTATCTTAACTCTTGACAGAGAAGATCGTAAGATGTCATTAGGTATCAAACAATTAACTCAAGATCCATGGACTGACATTACTTCTAAATACCCAGTAGGTTCTAAACACACAGGTATCGTTAGAAACTTCACAAACTTTGGTATTTTCGTAGAATTAGAAGAAGGAATTGATGGATTAATCTACATCTCTGACTTATCTTGGACTAAGAAAATTAAACACCCATCTGAGTTTGTAAACGTTGGTGAAAAACTTGATGTTGTTGTATTAGAATTAGATGTTGAAGGACGTAAATTATCTTTAGGTCACAAACAAACTACTGCTAATCCTTGGGATCAATACGAAGATTCTTTCGCTGTAGGAACTATCCACAACGGTGAAATTTCTGAAATCGTTGACAAAGGAGCTACTGTAGAATTCGGAGATGATATCGTTGCTTTCATTCCAACTCGTCACCTTGAAAAAGAAGACGGAAAGAAATTGAAAAAAGGTGATACAGCTGATTTCAAAGTAATCGAATTCAACAAAGAATTCAAAAGAGTTGTTGCTTCTCACACTGCTATCTTCAGAGAAGAAGAAGAGAAAAACGTGAAAGCTGCTGCTGAAACTACTGCATCTGCATCTACTAACGCACCAGCTGCGACTTTAGGTGACAACAATGATGTATTAGCTGCTTTAAAAGCTAAAATGGAAAAAACTGAGAAAAAATAATTCTTAGCTTTTTATAAATAGAAAGTCCCACATTACTGTGGGACTTTTTTTTGTTTTTATATTATTTGTTTCAGGTTTAAAGTTTCAGGTTATTTTTTGTTTCTGTCAGTCCGAGATAATTGAGAACGATTTGAAAATGATATTTTTTTAATTTAAAGCTAATAATCTTGACTCTTCGGGAGTAAATTCGTTAACAATCGCATAAGTATCAATTCCAGTAATTGTCATTTCATCGAGAATATCTATCAAATTTTTGAAATTACTTTTTTTACTTGGTTTAATAATTACAATTGGCCCCCGATTAGATCTTCCCATTGCTGTCGAATATTCTAAGATTCTCTTCTTTTTATTAAAGAGTTCTTTGCGTATTCCATTTTTGCCATAACTGATTTGTTTTGGTTTTTCAAAAGGATCAAATAAAAGACCTGAATATGTTACTATTTTGTTATTGTCATCTAATATAACTGTAATTAAACGATCATCTGATCCAACTCCGCAACTAATAATATGATCCCATTTTGGATCATAATATGGAAGGGTTAAATCCATAACTTTCGGTTTTCTCAATTCAGTTGCAATCATAAAAAATATAATCAATAGAAATGAAACACTAACCATAGCGGTTAAATCAACTCTTGAGTTTAGTTTTTTACTTCGAACTTTTTTTGGTAGATTTTGCATAAAAAATAGATTTAATTGTTAGCTTTCTATTTACTAATTAGAGGCCAGTAATTTTGATTCTTCAGGTGTAAATTCATCTACAATAGCATAAGATTCAATATTAGCCAGTCTCATCTCTTCTAAAATATTAACTAAATTTCCATAATTACTTTTGCTGGATGGTTTTATAAAAACAATTGCGCCTCGATTTGGTTTTCCTATAGCAGCTGAATATTCAAGAATTTTTTTATTGACAATGTTTAATTCATTTCTAAATCCATTTTTACTATAATTGGTCTCATTTGTTTTCTTAATAGGATAATTCAAGATTCCCGTATATGTTATTATTTTATCATTTTCTCCTAATAGTACAGTATAAAAACGGTCGGTTTTATAACAACTTATTATAGATTCATCACATATTGGATCTTGATCTGGTAAATTTAGAGCGAGAGTTTTAGGCTTCGATAATTCGCCAACAACCATGAAAAATATAATCAGCAGGAAAGAAACGCTGACCATTGCGGTTAAATCGACTCTAGAACTTAATTTTTTACTTCGGATTTTTTTGGGTAGATTTTTCATGATAAGTGGTTTTTGGTTCTGAATTTAGTAACAATATAAGAATAATATTTACTATTTTTTAAGTTTTTTGTAAAAAAGGTGAAATATTTCAAAGCTTAATTTTGCTGGCTTCTTCACTAGTTTGCGATTTTTTTAATTATTTTTTGATTATTCTTAAAACCAAAACAAATTTATCTGCGTAAATGTGCTTATAACTTAAAATATACATTATGAAAACTAGAAAATTTTTAGCAGCGGCAGTTTTGGCTTTAGGATTTGCATTTACATCGAATGCTCAAAAAACAGTTATGGTAGGAGGAGCTGCCATGTATCCTAACAAAAATATTATTGAAAATGCAGTTAATTCAAAAGATCATACCACTTTGGTAGCGGCTGTAAAAGCGGCAGATTTAGTAGAGACTTTAAAAGGAAAAGGACCATTTACGGTTTTTGCTCCAACAAATGCAGCTTTTGATAAATTACCAAAAGGAACTGTTGAAACACTTTTAAAACCTGAGAACAAAAAGAAACTTCAAACAATCTTAACCTATCATGTTGTTTCTGGAAAATGGAATGCGGCTGATATTGCTAAAGCAATTAAAGATGGTAAAGGAAAAGCTTCTATAAAAACAGTAAGCGGTGGTACATTAACAGCTTGGATGAAAGGTAAAGATTTGTACATCAGCGATGAAAATGGTAACAAATCAAAAGTTACAATTGCCGATGTAAACCAGTCAAATGGAGTAATTCATGTAATTGACACAGTGTTATTGCCAAAAAGCTAATTGAAATACGAATTCTTGAATAAATAAAAGCTCTGTGAATGCAGAGCTTTTATTATTTAAAATTTATTTTTTCGCTGTCAGAGTACTTCCTGCCGATGCAATAATTACACAGATTACAGCGAAAATTTCGTATAAGTTTAAATTTTCCTGTAAAAAGATAAAACCACAAATTGAAGCTGCCGCTGGCTCTAAACTCATTAGAATACTGAAAGTTCGTGGAGGAAGCTGTCCTAAAGCTTTCATTTCTAAAGTAAATGGAATTGCACTTGATAAAAGCGCCAAAGCAATTCCCATTCCGAAGAATTTAGGAGTAAGATTAACAAATCCATTTTCTAAAAATCCAAAAGGAAGCACTAAAATGGCAGCAAATAACATTCCGGTAGAAACTGCGTAACCGCTATTCATTATTTTAGAAATTTTACCACCCAAAACTATATAACCTGCCCAAAAAGCACCTGCTAGAAGAGCAAATAAAACGCCAAGAGAATCTAAGCGATCATTTGTCCAGGGAGCTATAAATAAAATTCCGATGGCTGCTAATAAAACCCAGCAATAGTCTATCAAACGTTTTGAACCTATAATAGCTAATAATAATGGTCCAACAAATTCTAAAGTAACAGCCAATCCTATAGGGATTCTTTCAATAGCGAAGTAAAACACTAAATTCATGGCTCCCAATGATACACCATAAGGAATTACAATTTTCCATTGTGCTCTGGTTATATTTTTAAAATTTGGTCTGTAAGCCAGTAATAAAATTAAAGCTGAAATTCCAATACGAAGTGATGCTGTTCCCGCTGCTCCAATAACAGGGAAAAGTGTTTTTGCAATAGCAGCGCCACATTGTACGCTTATAATTGCTAATAATACCGCTGGAACAGGAGGGAGGTTGAATTCTCTAATTTTCATAAAAATAATAACACCAAAAAATAGGAAATTTATTTTCGGTTAAGTGATAATGAAGGATGTATTTTTTAATTGCCTAGGGCACGCTTTGTAACGTAAGCACGATAGCCAATTATAGCCATCTGCCATTTTTTGGCTTTAGAAATATCTAAACCTTGTTTAGTAAAACTAGGCAGAAGAATTTTGTTTAGTTTGGCTAATATTTTAAACATAGTAGATTTGTTTTTTCAAAGATATAAAAAAAAGACTTTGCGTTTAGCAAAGTCTTTTTCAAGTATATAAAATGTAAAAAGTATTAAGCTTTTCTGTTTTCTTTTTCCCAGGCTTTTAAATCTTTTTCACGCTGTTTCATGTCTTTTTCACGCTGCTTCATATCTTTTTCTCTTTGTTTCATATCTTTAGCGTGCTGCTGCATTGCTTTTTCATGCTGTTTCATGTCAAACTCATATTGCTTCATGTCTTTTTCATATTGCTTGATGCCGTTTTCGTACTCTTTAGAATCATTTCCATACTTAAACTTCATGTCAATATTGAATTTTTCCATGTTGCTATTGAACTTTTCCATTGCAACTTCGTACTGCTCCATTTGTTTTTCGAAAATAGCACTGCGTTCTGCCATGATAGCATCAATTTGCTTTTCGTAATTAGATAAATCTGGTTCGAATGATTCCATTTTTTTCTCAAACTCGGCCATTTCTTTTTCAAACTTTGCCATTGCAACTTTGTCTTTAGGATTTGTAGGAGCTGCAGGTGGTCGTGGCATTTTTGACATATCGATTGCTGGAAGAGGAGGCATAGGTTCAGCTGGAAATACCGGCGCTACGGGAGCCGCTGGTGCAACAGGTGCTACAGCAGAATTTCCTACAACAGGATCGGCATCATTTTCATTAAAATCTTTTATTACGACATTATTTCTTGTAACTAAAGGATGTTCAGTTTGACCTTCAGTAATTAAACTAATGTCTTTATTTCCTTCATCATCGGTATTTAAAACAACACTGCAGTCTTTTATAGCATCAGAACTGTTCATTTCTATAATCTGTATTTTGCCATTTTCTTTAACCATTCTGATTCTAATACCTGTAATTTCGTTTTTGCTATTTCTTTTAACATCAGAAATCTTGATATCAATATTATGGTCGGTTTTAAGTTTTGCAGTTAAGTCTTTTAATTCTTGATCTGTTGTTGATTTGGTGATTTTAAAGATTTCCGAATCTTGATTTTTAGATACGGTAATTTCGTTTTCTTGTGCTCGTTTTTTCTCCTGTGCAATAGTTTTAATTTGAAATAATAATACAAATGCTCCTAGGGCTGGAATGATGGCATAGTATTTCCAGTAATGCCATTTTTTTGATTGATTTTTGTTAAGCATAAAAATTCGTTTTTTGATTAATGATTGATAAAAGTGATTGGTGATTGCAACACAAGTTTCGTGTGTTGTTATTTTTAAAAGAGTATACTGATACGCTTTTTTGTCTGATATTTTTTTTGAAGCCTCATTGTCGGCAATGAATTCTAGGTTTTGTAAAATGGCTTTTTTGTACAGCCAGATAATTGGATTGAACCAAAAAAGAATACAAAAAATCCTTGAAATAATTACATCTACAGTATGATACTGATCGCTGTGCACTTTTTCATGTTCGAGAATACTTTGTAATTCTGCCTCACTGTAAAGCGATGAATTGTAAACGATATAATCGAAATACGAAAAAGGCGCAATATTTTCATTTACATCTACAAACTTAAAATCTTCCTGCTGCTCAATTTTCTTTCCTTTTAAAACGGAATTTAGACTATAGAAATCAATTCCGAATTTTATCATAAAGGCAGCAAATCCAAGTGTATAAACAGCAAGGGAAACTAAATTCCAGTTTATTTCAAAAGGTTCTTCTTCAGCAATCTGAGAAGTGTGAGAAGGAATATAATTATGATTTGCAATAGGAACATAAGAAACCGGTTCGTAAGCAACAGGAGATGGATCTATCCAGATAACTTTTGTATAGATTACAAATGGTAGGATAACCGAAGTTAAAAGTCCTGCTAATAAAAACCATCGGCTGCTATTAAAAAAGGTTTCTTTGCGGAGTAAAAAATAGTAAGCAAAATAAAACAAAGTAATTAATCCGCTTGCTTTTGCGATAAAAATGAAAAGTGCTTCCATACTGGTTATTTTTCTTTTTTTGGATTTTCGATCATTTCTAAGATTTCTCGTAATTCGTCGGCAGAAATTTTTTCTTCTTTCGCAAAAAACGAAACCATACTTTTATAAGAGCTGTTAAAATAATTATCTATCGCCGTGCTCATAAAACCTTTTCTGTAATCTTCAATGCTTACAATAGGATAATATTGATGTGTGTTTCCAAAAGCATTGTGTGCTACATATCCTTTATCTTCCAAATTACGTACAATGGTTGACAAAGTATTGTAATGTGGCTGATCTTCTAAAATCTCTGCTTGAATTTCTTTTACAAAAGCTTTTTTCAGCTTCCATAAAATATGCATGATTTCTTCTTCTTTGTTGGTTAGTTTTTGCATTTTGGTTTTTATTTGCGAGTTTCGATTTCGATTACTCCGTTGGCGCCTTTGTCACCAAATTTGGCTAATGCATTTGTACCATTATAAACACTGACACTTTTAACTTTACCGTTGTCAATATCTTCGATATCAAAACCGGCAGGCATTTCTTCACCGTCAATAATAATAAGCTGTGATCCTAAAGGAGTTTTATTGGTTGAAGAATAAACAGTTACATTAGAGCCATTATTGGTGGTTACAACTTTAGTCGAAGCATTGCTATTTGTATTAGTTGTTACAAAAGTGCTAATATTTGTACTAATATTATTATTAGTTTTTGTACTAGTAGAAGAATGAGTGTCAGCATTGGTTTCAGTTTTATTTTTTAGTTCGTTGCTGATAGCAACTTTTAGTTGTTTAGCGGTTTTTGTAGAAGAATTTGTTTGTTCAGAAGTAGTTTGGATTCCAATTTTTTTGATTCCATTTTCATCTGTTGTAACTAATATGCCAAAATCTTTAATAGCTTCATTTCCTGAAGTCTGAATAGACTGCGCAGTTTGTTTTCCGTTTTTAATATCAATTTTAATAGAAATTAATTGATTTTGAGCATTACGCTTAATTTCAGAAGCTTGAAAATCAACGTTGTGAATTGATTTTAATTTCTCTTTGATTTCTTTTAAATCAGCATCAGTAGACGTTTTTTTGATTTTGTACACATCCAGAGATTTAATTTCTCCATTGCCTGATTGTACAATCTGCTGTTTTTCTTTTGCAATAGTTTCAACTTGAAAAACTAAAACAAATGCTACAAGTGCTGGAATTACAACATAGTACTTCCAGGAATTTCTCTTTTTTGATTGATTTTTGTTTAACATGACAATTCGTTTTTTGATTAATGATTGATAAAAATGATTGGTGATTGCAACACAGCTTTCGTGTGTCGTTATTTTTAAAAGTGTGTATTGATACGATTTTTTATCGCTTAACTTCTTGGCTGCTTCTTTATCTGCAATGAATTCTAAATTCTGAACAATTGCCTTTTTGTAAATCCAGATGATTGGATTAAACCAAAAGAGCAGACAAAATGCACGCGATAATAAAACATCGATTGTATGATTTTGATCGCTGTGTACTTTTTCATGTTCAATAATATTCTGTAGTTCAGTATCGGTATACATTGATGAGTTGTATACGATATATTCAAAATACGAGAATGGAGCGATATTTTCGTTAGTATCAATAAATTTAAAGTCTGCCTGCTGATGAATTTTCTTTCCTTTTAAAATGGATTGCAGACTATAAAAATCCAAAGCAAATTTTATTAAGAGAATTAAAAATCCAACTCCATAAATCAGAGAGATAACGTAAATCCAGTTAATTTCATGGATTTCATTTTTTATAGGTTGAAACGGAATTTCTTGAGGATTTAAATTTGAAATAGGAGAGGCGTTTATCCAAATTACTTTGGTATAAGATACTAAAGGAAGAACAGCCGAAGTAATCAGACCTGTTAATAAAAACCATCTGTTTGTAGTAAAGAATGTTTCTTTGCGGAGTAAAAAATAATAAGCACAGTAAAATAGTATAACTAAACCGGCCGATTTTGCGATATATAAATAAAGTGCTTCCATGGATTATTATTTTTTATCTTTTATCTTTTGGATTTTCGATCATTTCTAAAATTTCACGCAGTTCATCTGCAGATATTTTTTCTTCTTTTGCAAAAAAGGACACCATATTTTTATAAGAACTGTTGAAATAATTATCAATTGCAGTTTTCATATATTTTTTGCTGTAGGCTTCTAAAGTTACAATTGGATAATATTGATGCGTATTTCCAAATGCGTTATGCGCCACAAAACCTTTTTCCTCCAGATTTCGAACAATAGTCGAAAGAGTATTGTAATGCGGTTGATCTTCGGTTATTTCTGCCTGAATTTCTTTTACGAAAGCTTTTTTCAGCTTCCATAAAATGTGCATTATTTCTTCTTCTTTGTTGGTTAACTTTTGCATGTTTTCTAATTTTAATTCAAACGTACAACTATTTTTTTAGTTACGCAACTACAAATATAGTTTATTAACTAAATTTTTAGTTTTTCTAAACAAAAAAGCATGCGGAAAGTATTCAGAATCAAAGTTAATGATTTGAATAATAGTGTTTTAATATAAGGTGAAAAATTATTTCTTTTTTTCGAGAAGCAGGGCCTTCTTAATCCAAAGACAGCAGCAAGTTGCTAAGAAGCCAATACAAGCCATAAATAGCCAGTTAATTTGATAGCCAAAATCAGATATGATTTCAAAACCGACTTTAGAACTTACAATATGTGCTAAACTGAAACTCATTGTATACAAAGCCATATAACGGCCTTCTTGTCCGCGTGGAGCACGACTTAAGGCAAAAGCATTTGAAAAAGGAAAGGTGAGAATTTCTCCAATCGAAATACAAATCATAGCTATAACAAGTATTCCAGCCCAAATATTTATAAGGAGTAATATATAACTGAAAGCCATTATAAAAGATCCAATTATGATAATTCTGATTTTAGGAAATCCTTTTCTTTCCATAAAACCAACGGTTGGCATTTCGAGTGCAAATATTAAAAGCCCGTTTAGGGTCATTAATAATCCAGTTTGGAATTCGCTCAAACCAAATTGTTCACTATGATATAAAGGTAAAGTCGTAAACAGCTGAAAGAAAATAATCGCGGTAATAAAACTCACAAATAAGAAAACCCAAAAAATGGTATCGTGAAAAACAGATTTTATATCAGATGTGCTTTCGGCTTTATCATCGTGTTCTACTTTTTTCTTTTCTTTTACCAATAGAGCGAAAATAGATATCGAAAGAATACAAGAAGCACCATCAACCCAAAAAAGTCCTGAATAGCCCATTCCCATAATAATTATACCGCCAAGAGCCGGACCAGCAGCAAAACCTAAGTTTACGGCAAGACGTACCAGTGTTAAAGCACGAGTTCTGTTTTCGGGTTTGGCATAAGCACCTAGCGACACAAACATTGCTGGTCTAAACATATCAGCTATAGTCATTAAGACAAACATAGCTATGCAAAGTCCCCAGAAAGTCGTAATATATTGTACAAAGAAAAGTGAGACACCGCTGGTAAACAAACTGAAAATCATGATTTTATAAAAACCGATTTTATCCGAAAGTTTACCACCAAGCCATGAACCCAGCATAGAACCTAAACCAAATGAAACCATTATCCATCCAACCTGATTATAAGTAAAATGGAGATCTTCTTTTAAATATTTTGATAAAAAAGGCAGTACCATTGTACCTGCACGATTTATAAAAGTGATTAATGTAAGTATCCAAATTTCTCTAGTAAATCCTCTAAAATTGTTGATGTAGTGGTTAAAAGCGGTTTTTAGCATTATAATTCTTGTATTTGCAACAAAGTTAGGAAACTTTGTAACTTAGAACGGTTGCTGCTTTATTACTTTTAAACTATTTTTGCAGAAAATTTTCAAAGATGAAAAAAGGCTTAATCCTAATATGTTTACTGACTTTTGGTTTTGGTTTTAGTCAGAAGAAATTCAACCGTGCTGAAACAGAAAAATTTCAAAAGCAGATTAACTCTGAATATGCTGATGCTAAGACAAGTCCGTTAATGGAAGAAGATCTGAAAACCTTTAAAACTTTAGATTTTTATCCGATTAATGGAAAGTATTTTGTGAATGCAAAATTCGTAAAGGCTCAAAATGAAAAAGTTTTCGAAATGAAAACAACAGGAGCAAGAACTCCGCAATATATTAAGTACGGAACATTGTTTTTTACTTTAGAAGGGAAAGAAATGCAGTTGAACGTATACAGAAACATTGAGCTTTCTAAACAAAAAGAATATAAAGATCATTTGTTTCTGCCTTTTTCGGATTTAACATGCGGAAAAGAAAGTTACATTGGCGGCAGATATATCGACTTAAAAATTCCAAAAGGCAATACAATTGCGGTTGATTTTAATCAAGCTTACAATCCGTATTGTGCTTATAATCATAAATATTCTTGTCCGCTTGTTCCTTTAGAGAACGATTTAAAAGTAGAAATTAAAGCGGGTGTGAAAACTTTTCATTAATGGAATATTTTAATTTTCATACTCATCAATTTACAAATCAGTCTAATATATTAGAATTGGTCAATCAATATCCGCAGGAATTTGATGCTTCGATTCCATTTTATTCTATCGGAATTCATCCGTGGTATATAAAAGACGGCCAAATTGATTTTGAGTTGAAAATTATCGAAGAAAAACTTCAAAACAAAAATTGTCTGGCAGTAGGCGAATGCGGTTTAGATAAACGAATCGAAATGCCATTGGACAAACAAATTTCTGTTTTTGAAAAACAATTGCTTTTAGCCGAAAAATATAAGAAACCAATTGTAATTCATTGTGTGGCAGCATTCCAAGAAGTAATTGCAGTTAAAAAGAAATTGAATATTTCTGTTCCACTGATTATTCATGGTTTTTCAAAAAACATTCAAGTGGCTGAACAACTTATTAAAGAAGGTTTTTATATTTCATTTGGAAAATATTTATTGAGAAATCCAGATTTAAAAAGCGTTTTTCAAAATGTTCCTAGTGATCGTTTCTTTTTAGAAACGGATACAATTGAAGAAGGAATTGAACATGTCTATAATTTAGCAGCTGAATATAAAGAGTTAGAGTTAAAAGAATTACAGAGTCTTATTTCAAGTAATTATAAAGATATATTTGAAAGGAAGTAAGAAGTGAGATGTTTTAGAAATCATGCTTTGACTTCGTTCAGCCTGACAACCCTAAACATCAAACTTGAAACATAAAAACTAAAAACAACAAAAAATAAAATATGGCAGAGTGGACAGAAAGAGCTGAGCTTTTATTTACAAAAGAAGGATTGGAAAACTTGCGTAATGCAAATGTATTAGTAGTAGGATTAGGCGGCGTAGGATCGTTTGCTGCTGAATTTTTGGCGAGAGCAGGAGTTGGAAATATGACTATTGTTGATGGTGATGTAGTTGATATTACAAATATTAACAGACAATTACCAGCGCTTCATTCTACAGTTGGCGAACCAAAAATTAAAATTGTAGGTGATCGTTTAATGGATATTAATCCTGAATTAAATTTAACTCGAGTAAAAGAGTTTTTATCTCCAGAAAGAGCTTTTGAAATCGTTTCTCCAGAGTTTGATTATGTATTGGATTGTATTGACAGTATCACTCCAAAATTGAATTTAATTATAGCCGCAAAACGCAAGAGAGTTAAAATCATAAGCAGTATGGGAGCAGGAGGAAAGATGCTTGCTTCTAAAGTAAAAGTGGCCGATATTTCTAAAACAATCAACTGTTATTTTTCTAAAACAATCCGTAAAAGATTAAAAGCTGTAAAAATCAACAAATTGAAAGTGGTTTTTTCTTCGGAAATTCAAAACGAAAAGAGCTTAAAGTTAACCGACGGTAAAAACTTCAAAAAATCATTCTACGGAACCAATAGTTATATGCCAGGATTATTTGGTCTGCACGCAGCTGAAACGGTTATTCGTTATTTAATTGCAAAGGAAGAGTAGTTTTTCTTAGTATTCAGTCTCAGTATTCAGTCTCAGTATTCAGTCTCAGTATTCAGTCTCAGTATTCAGTCTCAGTATTCAGTCTCAGTATTCAGTCTCAGTATTCAGTCTCAGTAGAAAAACCTTTGAACCTTTGCCCCTCAGAACCTTAGCACCTTTTAAAAAAAATGATTAAAACAGTAATTTTTGATATGGACGGCGTAATTGTCGATACAGAACCCGTTCATCGTTATGCTTATTACCAACAATTTTCAGAGTTAAATATTGATGTTTCAGAAGAAATGTATACTTCATTTACTGGATTATCAACTCGAAATACTTTCCAGACTCTTAAAGGATTTTTCCCAGTTATTGAGCACGAGGTTGAAGATTTAATTCAGAGAAAAAGAAATATTTTCAACGATGCTTTCGATACCAAACAAGATTTATATCTATTGGAAGGAGTTGAAGAATTAATTAAAGATTTGTATGCAAATGGTATGCAGCTGATTTTGGCTTCTTCGGCATCAAAAGTTACTATCGAACGTGTTTTTACAAGATTTAATCTTCATCAGTATTTTTCACATATTGTGAGCGGAGAGGATTTTCCGCAGTCAAAACCAAATCCGGCGATCTTTATTCACGCTGCTTCATTGTCGATTGCCCCAAAAGAAGAATGCATCATCATAGAAGACAGTACAAACGGTATAAAAGCGGCGAAAGGTGCTGGAATTTATTGCGTAGGTTACAGAAGTGCAAATTCTAACCTGCAGGATTTATCAGAAGCTGATCTTGTAATCAGTCATTTTAATGAATTAAATGCACAAAAAATATCACAGTTAAAGCCTTGAATTATATAAAATTTAACATTCTTTCCCTTATTGAATTTGTAAATTTGAAAAAAACAAATAAACTCTAATAATGAAAAAATTACTTATTGCATTAGCCATATTTGTGGCTCCTTTTGCATCTGAAGCACAGGTTAGAACGCCTCAGGCGAGTCCAAAAGCTTATATAAAACAAACTGTTGGATTAACTGATGTAGAAGTTACATATTCTAGACCAGGTGCCAGAGGAAGGGCTGTTTTTGGGAATCTAGTTCCGTTTGGGAAACTTTGGAGAACGGGAGCTAATGAAAATACGGTCATTAATTTTAGTGATGATGTAGTGATCGACGGAAAAACTCTTAAAAAAGGAAAATATTCAATTTATACTATTCCTAAAATTGAAAGCTGGGAAGTGATTTTTTACCTTTCAACTGATAATTGGGGATTACCTGAAAACTGGAGTGATGCTTATGTAGCTTTGAGAACAACTGTAAAAGAAGATGCATTACCAACACCGGTTGAAACTTTTACAATCGGAATTAACGGTTTAGATCCTAATTTTGCATATTTAGAAATGTCTTGGGAAAACTCTCATGTAGCTTTAAAATTTGAAGTGCCAACTGCAAAAACAGCGACAGCAAGTATCGAAAAAACATTGTCTGGTCCAACTTGGAATGATTATTATGCTTCTGCTCAATATTTATTCTCGTCAAATGGGAATATCGAAACTGCAAGAACATACGTTGATAAAGCTTTGGATATGAGTGCTGAAAAACCATATTACGTTTCAAGACTTAAATCGTTAATCCAGGCAAAACAAGGAGATAAAAAAGGTGCGGTTGAAACTGCAAAAGCTTCTTTAGCAGCTGCAGAAGCGGCAAACAATCAAGATTACGTTAAAATGAATAAAGACAGTATCGCTGAATGGAGCAGATAAGGTTTTAAAATTTCAATATAAAATTTCTAAATTCCAAAGCTTTCGGGTTTTGGAATTTTTTTTATGCTAGATTTTTAATTCAAACTAGGTGGTTCAGGAATTTTGATGGTTTTCTTTATTTTTTTGATTAAGAGATAAAAAGTAATACCTCCAAGAATAATCAGAAGCGCGATTTGAAGCTGTCCGAGACTATTGTTTTTGCTGTACATGTTGTTTGCTGCAGCCAGTTTTAGTTTGCCTTCTTCAATCTGAATCTGCGATAAAGCATCTAAAGTTTTTAGAGCTTCGGCACTTGAACTGGCAATTTTATTCCAGTTTTTATTTTCTACTTGATGATTTATTTCTTTGCAGGCGCTTAAAAATGTATCGAAGTATTGTTTTTCTTTATTTGTTAAAACAGTTTTGGCGTACAAATCATCAATATTGTGAATGATATTGAGTGTATGAATGATTTCGTCTTTTTTAATATTGTCGCTTAAATCTAATTTTTCAGCTTCGCCTTTTATAAAATGAAGCTGTTTGGAATATTGAAAAATATAATGTGCTACAACAAGACGGTCTTTGTAAATAGCATTAATATTTTCGTTTACGTTTTTGGAATTTTGTAGTGTATTGAAGTTTCCTAACAGAATCAAAAGCATTACAACTAATAAAACAAAAGCAGCTTTAGTTTTATTACTGTATTTCTTTAAGTCTTTCATAATGCTTTCTTTAAGAGTAACTTTCTCAAAGATAAAGATTTTGTGATAGAACTATAAACTTGTAGTTTTTAAAAATGCTCTTTTAAGTTTTCAAACTTAATAAAGAGCATTTTGTATTAGAATTGATTGTATTTTATTAGTCTAAAATTACCTGATCATCATTTGATTTTCCTCTAAAGAATAAAACCTGTAATAGAAGCGATAATGCAATAGTCAAAATTGCGCCAATGAAATTCAGCCATAAATAGCCTAATTTTTCCTGACTGTAAATCATGTAATAATAGATTCCGAAAATGGTCAGCTGGCTAATAATAGCACTGATAAACATTGGCTTTGCCTGAACTCTTTTTAGGTAAAATCCAACCAGGAATATTCCTAAAACGGTTCCGTAAAAGATAGAACCAATGATATTAACAAGCTGAATTAAGTTTTCAAATAAAGTTCCTACGCAGGCAAAAAGAATAGCGATAACTCCCCAAAACAAGGTAAAGAATTTAGTAGCATTAAGATAGTGCTTTTCTGATTTTTCGGTTTTTACATTTCTTTTGTAAATATCAATTGCAGTCGTAGAAGCCAAAGCATTTAATCCAGAAGCAGTTGAAGACATGGCAGCAGAAAGTATAACAGCCAATAATAAACCAATTAATCCTTTTGGTAAATAATGCAGAATAAAATGGAAGAAAACATAATCTTTATCATTGGTTTCGCTATTACTGTCGGCTCTTGAAATGATTTCTTTAGCGCGATCACGAAGATCTTTTTCTTTGTTTGATAATGTTACCAGTTCTTTACGCAAAATAGGATTATCGTAATCCTGATTCAACTGATCGATATACAATAGATTGATTACTTTTTTGTCTTCAGAAAGTTTGCTTAATTTTTTTTCTAAAGTATGGTATTCTTCTTTAAAAGCAGATTTTTCGATTACAATTTTATTGTTTGGATTGAAGTTTAGCGGTACCGGATTGAATTGAAAAAATACAAATACCATAACTCCTGTTAAAAGAATAAAAAACTGCATTGGTACTTTTAAAAGCCCGTTCATGATTAATCCCATCTGACTTTCAGCCACTGATTTTCCTGATAAATACCTTCCCACCTGAGATTGATCTGTACCAAAATAAGCAAGAGCTAGAAAGAATCCGCCGGTAATTCCGCTCCAGAAAGTATATTTTTCCTCTGGGTCGAATGAGAAATTCACGATATTCATTTTATCATTGGCACCCGCAATGTGCAGTGCACTTGTAAAAGTCATATCATTTGGAAGATAATGTAGAATTAGAAAAAAGGTAATAAACATTCCAGACATGATTACAAACATCTGTTGTTTTTGCGTAACGTTAACGGCTTTTGTTCCTCCTGAAAACGTATAGATAATTACCATAACCCCAATTATAATGTTCATTATGGTTAAATTCCAACCTAATAGTGCCGATAAAATAATAGCCGGAGCATAGATTGTAAGACCAGTTCCCAATCCTCTCTGCACCAAGAATAAAATAGCAGCAAGGGAACGTGTTTTTACATCAAATCGTTTTTCTAAAAACTCATAAGCGGTATAAATTTTATTTTTATGGTAAAGAGGAATAAACGTATAACAAATGATTATCATGGCAATTGGGAGTCCAAAATAGAATTGTACAAAGCCCATTCCGTCATGATAAGCTTGTCCTGGCGTAGATAGAAAGGTAATGGCGCTGGCCTGCGTGGCCATTACAGAAAGTCCAACTGTATACCAAGGTGTTTCGTTGTTTCCTAAAATGAAATCTTCTACATTTTTACTGCCTCGGGTTTTCCAAGAACCATAACCAACAATAAATAATAGCGTTACAATAAGTACGATCCAGTCAAATAGCTGCATAGGTTATGAGTATAATTGCATGATTAAGACAAAAATAGCAATGTAAATTGCATTAGCTACGAGAACATAGGTGTAGCTTTTTTTCCATTTTTTTGTTTTTTTAGGCTGCATATTCTAAAAATTTACTGCTTTAAATCTTGCTTTGGAGCTTCAAGCGGCTGCTTTAGCGAAATGATATTCGATAATAATCGATAGGCTCCAGAAACTCCTTCCGGTAATTCTCTGAAGAAACTCAAACCAGTGTAAATATAATATCCTTTTCCGTATGGAGCGACTAATAAGGCTCCATTTTTAGGTGATTCTCCTTTATCGTGCGATGAGATAATAGGAGTGAAGGCGGCATCATATTCATCTGGGTAATATAAGCCTTGTTCCTGTGTCCATCCTTCAAAATCTTTTGAAGTAATTTTGTTTGGCGTATTCAAAACCGGATGATTTGGAGCTAGAAATGTAATTTTAGCATTTTCTTCAGTTACGCGGTCATTTGATAGTTTTAATGGATAAGGCGCGATTTTATCGGTTACTAATTTACCGTATGTATTGTATTGTACGATCATGTTTTTACCGCTTTTCACAAAATTGAATAGAATATTTTGTTTGTTAGCCAAAGCATTTACAGTATTGTAAGCACGAATTCCAGTAATAACAGTGCTGAATGCATCTAGTTTTTCAGGAGTGATTTCTTCTGGTTTCAAAATAGAAACTTTATATCCCATCTGCATTAAACTTTCAGGAACTTCGTCGCCAGCACCCATAATATAGGCAATGGCATCGCCTGAAGTTTTTAAGTCAATTCTAATGCATTTTGACTCTGCAGGTTTTAAAACCATTTGTTTGGTGATATGACTAAAATCGATAATAGTTTGATCTCTGTCAAAACGTTTATTATCAACCACAGCCACACTTTTAGCAATAACTTCTTCAGGATTTAAAGGAGGTGTTACTTCAAAATAAAATATTTGCTCAGTTCCTTTTCTATCTAATGTAAACGGAATTTGTTTTGGAGAAATATTCCAGCTTTTAGGAAGTTCTAATTGTAAATTTCCTTGCACATTGTCTTTTCCAGCACGTACTTTTACTGGAATCATTTTGCTTTTCTGATCTCTAAAAACTAAAACTTTTTCTAAGATAGAAGTTGTAACTTCTGGCACGATATCAAGGAAATTATACATTTCGCCTTTTACGCCGTCATTGTATTTGTATACAACGGTACGTTCAAAAGGAATTTGGACGCCGTTTATTTTTACATTAAAAATTACTTTTACTTCTCTTATAATGTCAGGAATTCCAATGTTTTCCTGATTAGAAACAGTATACATTCCCACACTGGCTTTTTCTTTTAACCAATATGGCTGTGTATATTCGATATTGTTTGGAAGTTGTAACGAAAGATTGATTTTTTGATCGTTATTGTTTCGCAAAGCTACATTTTGGGTTGTTGTTTTATTATCTGGAAGTGTTGTAACACTTATTAACTGCATATCAACCGCACATCTGTTAATGGCTTCAAGACTTAATTTGATGGTACTTCCTGGAGTAGCTTCTTGCTCGCTTGCAACTGCTTCAAGATATAATCCTGAGCAAGAAGCAATGATGTTTTTAACGGCTTCTGCTTTTGTAGTTTTCCAATGACTGTCTTCTAGAGCTTCGATCATTCCATATACTTTTACCAAATCAGGTATGCTGGCAAATGGATTGTTGAAATTGTATTTTGAAATGATTGAGCTGATTAAATCTCCAATTGGTTTTCCGTTTTTTACGCGATTCCATGAAGTGTCTATTCCGTCAAATAAATCATCTTTATTGACTGGTTTTTCACCATTGATTAATTCCAGATATTCAGTTTCTTCACCACGAACTCCTGTGCTTCCAAATCCTTGTGATTGGTGGCGGCTGCGGCTTAAAGCGGCTATTTCCTGATTTGATTTTCCAATTCCAGTGTAATAAACACCTGTTTCTAGTTTGGTGAATTTGGATTTATTAGCTGCGTCGAATTTTTCCTGACTTCCATAAAACCACCATGAAGGATTAAAAAACTGACGTTTTACCTGCCAAGGCGTTACGTATTTTAATTGTTCAGGATAAATTTTAGGATCGTTTGTTAATTTGAAACTTTCCACGCTTAACATAGCTGACGATGTATGATGACCGTGCGTAGTTCCCGGCGAACGATGATCGAATCTATTAATAATAATATCCGGCTGAAATTTTCTAATTGTCCATACGACATCGGCAAGTACTTTATCTTTATCCCAGATTTCTAAAGTTTCGCTTGGATTTTTAGAAAAACCAAAATCATTTGCTCTTGAAAAAAACTGTTCTCCTCCGTCAATTTTTCGAGCTTCAATTAGCTCCTGCGTTCTAATAACGCCTAATAATTCACGGAGTTGCGGACCAATTAAGTTTTGTCCGCCATCACCGCGGGTTAAAGATAAATATCCGGTTCTGGCATTCATTTCATTTGCTAAATATGAAATCATTCGGGTATTTTCATCATCGGGGTGAGCTGCAACGTACAATACAGAACCTAAAAAGTTTAGTTTTTTAATTTGATTGTAAATTTCGACTGAGTTTGGTTTTTGCGGCTGCTGAGCAAATGAAGTTTGAAAACCTATAAAAAATAGAAGAAGAAATTGAACCTGTATTTTTCGCATGGTATAGTTAGTTGTTTTTTTGAAATAGCTTCAAAAATACTAATTATTTTACGGAACAGTATTTAAATGAAATGTTAATGCTTGATAATTTTCGTTCTAATTTGGTGTAAAAACTAAAAAGCCGTCAGTTTAATACTGACGGCTTTTATAGTAAATTGAAAATTTAAAAATCTCTTTTATTTTAATTTATTTTCGGTATCTACGTAACTTCCCGTAATTTTTACGTTGGTTCCCTTAGTAACTTTTCCGTAAATAGTGATAGAAGAAGTACTATTGACGAAATTAATGGTAGCACCGCTATTTAATCGTAAGTCTCCCCAGATCACAACAGAACCTTCAACATTCATGACTGCTTTGTCATTGATAATAAGTTCAGTTGGGTTTGTTTGCTGGTATTTACCTTGCGAGATGCTTCCTCTCATGTTAAATGTCCCACCACTGTTTAATGTTAAATTGCTTAAAACTGCTATAGAACCACAATGTGTTAAAACAGCACCAGAATTTACAATAGCCGAATTGATAGCAGTTGCTCCTTGATAAGATTTAATTTCATTTGAATTCAAAATCAAATCTCTTCCTTGATTATATAATCCGTAAGCAGCACAACTTTCGAAAGCTGTACTTGGTTTTTCCATTTTAATGATTTTTAAACCACCTGTTCCGCTTGCTACGTAAATATAATTTCCACTAGATTTTACGTAGTTTGAAGAACCTGCAATTCCTACAGAACCTAATAAATTAAGCTGATTTGCAGATTGATATACATTAAGGCCTAAAGCTCCGTTTGCAACAAAAGCATAACCATCATTAAAAGAAACAGCATTTGTTACGTTATCTTCTGCAGCAGTTGGAATGCCGAGAGTTTGCAATTTTGATCCGCTGTTAATGTCGTAAACACCAAGACCGTTTTTTCCTTCAGAAACAAAAAGTTTTGTTCCGTCAATATCCATTGTTCTTTTTGCGCCGCTTACATCTGTAGATGTTGAAAAGCTTTTTTGTAAGGCAAGCGTTGTTTGGTTGTATATATTAACTCCCTTAGTACCACTTAAAGTAACAATTTTATCGCTAGTTAAAGCAATCGAGCGTAAATCAGCTACAGCTACTTTTCCGGTAACGGCTTTAGTAGAACTGCTTAGTTTAAATAAACTTCCGTTATCTCCTGTTACAGCAAAATAATTAGCAGTATTAGATGCTACATCTGTGGTAACTCTGCTTTCTAAATAGTTTGTTTTTAATTTATCTGTAAGAAGCCCTGAGCTTAATTCCATATTAAATGCAATAGCTGGGTTATTAGTTAAAAGTGGGTCTTTATCTACATCTTTTGCAGCTCCAATAATTAAGTTTGAACCAGAGAATGTAAGAGAGGTAATATCAGTATTAGGGATTAAAGCCGATGTAACTAATTTTGGTTTGTAAGGATCTGAAACATCAATAACATCAATTGCACCCGAATAGGCATCGCCACGCATAATGTATGAAACATACGCATAATTTCCGTTTACTGTAACATGACTGGCTTGTAAAGTTCTTCCATTTGCATCAACCGGCGGTTTTACCTCTGCAATTTGTACTAATGGGAATGTAGTAGATGCTGCAGCTGCCATTTTTCCTGTTGCATTAATGTTCTCGATTGCAACTACTCCAGAGTTTGTTAAATCAAGTCTTTGATTTAAAGTGGCTTGGTCTGTAGTAATCGTAATGCTATTCGTAGACTGGTTGTCGTTTGAATCATCACTTTTGTCGCAAGCGATGAATAATGACATTGCTAAAAATGAAAGTAAATAGACATTCTTTTTCATAAATTGTTTTTTGATTTTTTAAATTCGCGGCAAAGATACGGTATAATTATAGTAAGATCAGACTTTTTTCTTACGAAACTTACTGCTTTACAGGTATTTATATTAAATATACAATGTTTTAACAAATCAACTGGAAATAAAATCATAAAAAAAGAGAGTATCATGTGTTTGATACTCTCTTTATGCTGAAAACTAGTGAATTAGATTTTATCTTCTTCCGTGGCCATGACCATGTCCGTGTCCGTGGTCATCGTGATCATGATCGTGTTTATCGTGGTGTCTATCGTGTTTGTCATAGTGTCTATGACGAGGCTCGCTGTATCCATACGCAGGTCTTGGTTTGTAAGGTCTTTGTGCTGGTCCATGATATCCTCTATAGTATTTTACTTTATGACGATCAAAGTACACATATGGGGTTCTTCCGTGGTAATCGGTTAACACTACTTTATAACCTCCATATAAATCGTAATTTCTGTATTGTCTTGGTAAGTAGGTGGTTCTAACCCATTTTCCTCTTCCATAATAAATAAACTGTGCAGAACGTACATCATAGTAGGCTTCAATGTCTGGCAGATAGTAGTATTCCATTTCTGTGTATCCTGCAGGTCCCCAAGCTGGAGGAGTACCTATATTAACGTTAACAGATACCTGAGCTTGTGTGGCATTTGCAACCAAAAGAAATAATCCGGCGATTGCTAACTTTATCGTTTTCATCTTTTCTAAAATTTAAATGTTAATCTTGTATAGGGAATTCCATATACCGTGCCAAAAATAAAAAAAGAAATGTATTACGTCGAATAAATATGTAGTTTCGTCGATTGAGTTATTTTGTAATTGTTGTGTAAAACAATGATATTTAAAGATTTAAGTCGCTAAAAAATATTTCGAAAATTTCTAATTTATTTTGATTATTTATAATCAACAATTCGTGGTTTTGCGAGTTCAAAACTTTGCAATCCGTAGTCGGTTGTTTCAAAAGTATTGGTTTTGAAAACATTATCACCCTGATATGGAATACTAGGATAATAGGAAAGAGAAAGCTGAAAGGAACTGAATACTAAATAGTCATTACTGATTAAAAGTCCTAAAGTGATTTTTTGATACGGTTTATTCTTAATCATGGCATCATTTTGATTTCCCAGGATAGCGAATGAATAATTAAAGAAAGGATTTAAACGAAAACCTAATAAGGAATGAGGTGAATATGTCTGTGTTTGCAGCGAAAGTATCATTTTGCTTGTTCCGTAAATCGCACTATTAAAACCAGCAATTCCGTTCTGTTCGTTTAAGTTAAGCTGGTCGCCAATAATATTTTCACGATTTATTCCTAAAACAAATTTTGGATTAAAAAACTGTCTTAATTTCCAATTTCCTATCGTATATAGTTTTGTAAAATAATTAGATTCAACCAAGAAAGCTGTATCATAGGTTTTAGATTGATGGATGAAGGTTCCGGCTTCAAAATTAAAACTCAAAAATCCTAACCTATAATAGTTTCCAAAAGAAAACTGCGCTCCAACATAAGGTCTCCAAAAAGTGTTTTTATATTGATAACCAAAGGTAATTCCGTAGATTCTTCCAATCGGAACGTCTTCGGTCTGGCCGTTTCTAAAAATGTAATTGTCTTTGATAAATTTACGCCTGTTAAGACCAATTCCCATTAAGAGTAATTTTTCGCTGGAATAAAAATTTGTGGAATCGTACAATGAATCTGGTGATTCGGTATAATCAACATTCAAAAATCGAGCTGTAGTAACTAAATTTGTAATCGCTTCATTATCATCTTCATATACTTTCGTGGCTTTACCCACCCAAAAATCCTGAAAATTATTTTTAAATGACTGAAAAGCATAACTTAAATCAGGTGCTTGAAGAGTGTCCCGTCTATAATTTTGCCCAATGAAAACTCCGCCTGCCCATTTGGTAAGGGGAGAATAGAAATCTCTTTCCACTTTAACACTTTTGGTATAATTGTTATCGAGATCCATATTATAATGCAGTACCGTTCCTATATAGGTATTTAAAATATTGGGAACTGTATACGTCATTTCGTTACCATTTGCACCATCGTCAAACCTATTGGTAAAACGATATTCGAGCTGCTGTCCGGTTCCGAAAAAATCTTTTTCTTTAAATCCAGCCGAAACACGACTGCTTGAAATTGAAAATCGAGGAATGGTACTCCACGAATCGAGAACACGAATAGTAACATCAACGGAGTCAGAGGCTGCACCTACAATTTCATTTGTTGTACGAACTGCTGTAACATATCGCTGCGCACGAATTAAACGTTCTGATTCCTGAACTTTATAGGAATCATAAGGTGTGTTTTTTCGAAATAAAAGCAGGTTGTAAATCGCAAACTTTTTAGTTTTAAGATGAAGTCTGTTTCCGGTTCTTTCTCCCCAATTTCGCGGCATTGCTGTAGTGTCTACAACCGAATGTCCGAAAGGATCGAGTGTTATAATATTTATTTTTCGAATGATTTTGCCTTCAAAAGTTCTATTGTTATCAACCGGTTCAATTATTTCTCTTTTTTTAGGTTTTTTAGTTCTGAAAAGAAGTTTATGAAGCGTTTGCGTGAATTTATTTTTTTTCGAATAATTTTTGATTTTCGTATAAATCTCGGTACTGTCCTTTTTCGGAGCCGTATCCTTTTTTGTCTTATCAGTCTGAGCGTTCAGGCTTTGAAAACAAAAGCATAAGAAAATAAAAACAACTATTTTTAAAGTTTGACGCATTCAGAGGTAATTAGAATTTTTAGGCGGATTATGATATGAATTTACTATAAATAGAAAGATGATTTTAGAAATTAACAGATTTTTAGTTTTCTGTTTTTACTTTGCGTACTCTCCATGCAAACCTTCGCGGAATATGATTTCCCATAAGATAGCCCCAGGGTTCTAAAGATTCAATTCGGTCAAAAATAATTTTTAGAATTGCTAGTAGTGGAATCGCCAAAAACATACCTGCAATTCCAGCTGCTGCACCGCCTACAATAATTCCCATAATTGAAACAAAAGCATTGATTTCTACCTTTGAGTTAATAATTAATGGAACAAGTAAATTGTTATCAATAAATTGAACAATAATATTGACAATCAAAATTCCTAAAATAACCGAAGTTTCACCAGAACCGGTAAGCGAAGCTAAAACGGTAATAATTCCAGCTACCGTAATCCCGATATAAGGAATAAGATTCAGGATTCCTGTAATTAATCCCAATAGAACAAAGTATTTGATGCCAATAATCCAAAGTCCAAGACCTGTAAGTATTGAAACAACAATCATTTCGATTAAAAGGCTTACTATATAATTATTGATAGAAACTTTTATTTGAGAAAGAATATCTTTTAAAACAGCATGGTTTTCTTTGTAAATTAATTTGGCAAAAAACAGTTTGAAATGCTCTTTATAGATCAAAAACAAAAATGTATAAATGATAATAATGGTGCTGTCCAAAAGTACATCGCTTACGGAAACTATAAAAGAACCTAATTTTGCCTGTCCGTTTTTAACCGAATCTTGTGTTACACTATTCAAGTACTTTTTTTGTTCACCAATGCTTACCTGAAAATTTTCTCGTATAAAATTATGAATTTGAATAATAAATGAATTAGCGTTCTTTTTTATTGTTTCAAAGTCATTTGCCATATAACTAACCTGATAGGATATAAAAACAAGAATTCCGATAATGAAAGAAAGAAAAATTGCCATACAAATAATAGCCGCCAAATGTCGGGGAAGTTTAAGTTTGGTATTTAAAAAGGTAAAGACAGGAAGCAGTAATACGGCAAATAAAAATGCCATCAATACTGGAGTCAGAATATCTTTAGCAATACAAAATATATAAGCAAACGAAATTAAACTTACTAATATGCAGGCCAATTTTGCATAAAAAGGCAATTTTAGAGGTTGAATCATTTTTGATGAAATTTTATTAAATAAATGTAAAATGGTTAAGCAAATTTTACGATTTCTTTAAATTAAATCGTTCTAGCTTTTCCGCTTTACTTTATAAAATTTCCATTCAAAAAATAATTAATCGTAAAATTCTCTTTCTTCGTGATGAGTAGGAAGAATCGAAATCCCTTTTTGAAGTAAAAGGTTGTTGGGAAAAATAATTTTTTCTCCGTCTTTGGTTTTTAGATTTACATGAAAAGTGCTGATGTCTTCAATCTCAGCTTCAATAGGAAAATCTTTGTCGTGAATTTTTATAGTATCTCCAATCCTAAATGGAAAAGAGAAAAACAAAACCATTCCTGAAGTAATATTGCTTAATATCGACCATTGTGCAAACATAGCAACACCAATTACGGTGGCAATTGACGAAACGGTAATAAAAATATCTTTGGTGTCTACTCCCCAGATTACAATCAGACTTATGGTGACCAAAATATTCATTAAGATGTGAATGTATTTGATTACTAAATTAGTACGATGTTCTAATAAGTGACTTGTATTGGCATAACGGCGTATTAGTTTTGCCACAATCATTCTCAGCGCTATTAAAATAATAAGCAGAATTATAGTGGCAAATATTTCTTGAGTGTATTCTTTAAACGAAAACATAATCTAAATTTTTACACTAATGTACTCAAATATTCATAAACTTTGGCTGTTGGAAGCCCCATTACATTGGTATAAGAACCTTCAACTTTTGTAACTGCCATGAAACCAAACCATTCCTGAATGCCGTATGCACCTGCTTTATCATAAGGTTTATAGTTTTCGATATAATATAAAATAGCTTCGTCTGATAATTCTTTGAAAGTTACTTTCGTTACGTCATGCAAAAGGGTAGAACCGGTATTCGTTTTAAAACAAACCGATGTAATTACTTCATGAGTAGTATTTGACATTGATTTAATCATTTCAAATGCCTCTTCGGCGCTTTTAGGCTTTCCTAAAGCTTTGTTCTGATGCCAAACGATTGTGTCACTTGTAACTAATATTTCGTTTTCTGAAAGATCACCGTCAAATGCAGAAGCTTTTAATTCAGCTAGATAATTGGTGATTTCAACTGCTTTTAATTCAGGGGGATAGATTTCTTCAACATCTTTTACACGGATTTCAAAATCAAGATCTAAATCCTTAAAAAACTGCTGTCTGCGAGGCGATCCCGAAGCAAGAATGAGTCTGTATTTTTTTAGTTTTTCTTTAAGCATTGTATTTGTGGTTCAGAAAAATGATTAGAATAGATAAGATTCCGAAGAATAAAATTAGTTTTAAAATCGTACTTAAATGATGAAAATCTTTTTGCGTTTTGGCTCCAAATATTTTTACTATAAAGTATAATAAAGGGGCTAAAACAAAAGCAAAAGAATAAAATGTTACGATTAAAAGATTATTTTCAAAAAAATATTTAGTGGTATATAGAAGCAGTAAAATAAAGGCCATAATCGCCGTAGCTAATGCAATTTTTGCTGCGCGGCTTTTTCCAATGGCAATTGGTAAAGTATTCATTCCTTGATTATAATCTCCGTCTACATCTTCAATATCTTTAACTATTTCTCGTATAAAATTAATGATAAAAGCAAATAGGGCATAATCTAACAAAATGGAGAAAAGACTTGCCATCTGCGCTTGATTCTCGGATGTTGTTGCTGGAAAAAGATCAAAAACACCAATTATAAGAACACTTGCAGCAAGAAGCAAAGCAACCACTACATTTCCAATAATCATGATTTGTTTCAGATTGGTAGCATAAAAATACAGAAGAGAAGCAATAAAAATGAAAAGAGAAGCAAACATGGGCCTCATAATTACATTTGATAAATAAAATCCTAGTGCAACACCAGTTATATTTAATCCGATGTAAATATTGTAAGCTCTTGTTTCTGAAATTCCTCTGCCTACAACGACATCGTTTGGCTTGTTGATCGTGTCGCTTGGAATGTCAAAAATATTGTTTACCACATATCCAGCGGCGGCAATTAGAACTGTGCTTAAAACCAATAGTCCGTACTGCCATTCAGCCAATGCTAACGGAACATCTTGCTGCGCCAGGAAAACATAACGAAACAAAACCTGCATGAAAGCAAGCATTAGTAGATTTTTATAACGAATAAGTTTTAGGTATTTCATTTTTTTAGGTTGTAAGGGGCTAAGGTTTTTTATTACTGAGACTGAATACTGCAACTGTAAACTGTGATAGTGGCCAAATCTTAATCGTGTTGTCCGTTAAAATGTTCCATCCATTTACCTTGAACTTTCATCACTTGTTCGATAACATCTCTCGCGGCGCCTTTTCCGCCTTTTACATGAGAAATATAGCGACAGATATTTTTAATTTCGGGACTTGCATCTTGCGGACATGTTGGCAAACCTACTAATTTCATAACGTGATAATCAGGAATATCATCTCCCATATATAAAACCTGCTCTGGTTTGATATTGTTACTATCTGTGTATTCTTTAAAAGTTTCTACTTTATTAGGAGTTCCCAAATGAATATCGGTAATTCCTAAATTGCGAAGTCTTACTCGGACACCTTCGTTACTTCCGCCAGAAATAATGCAAACGTTGTAACCGCTTTCTACAGCAGCTTTCATAGCGTAACCATCACGAATATTCATTGTTCGAAGAATTTCTCCTTCTGTGGTTACAAAAACTGAACTGTCTGTAAGTACGCCGTCAACATCAAAAATAAATGTATTGATGTCGTTCATTATTTCTTTATAACTTTTTGCCATTATTCTGTATAGATTGTGTTAGTATTTTATAAATATTTTTTTGATTTTCGTCTGTAATATAATCCAAATGCGCATCGGTCGTAACCGAATCATGGCGTTTTGCTGGTCCGGTTTGAGCTTCAGCAGGATTTAAAGTTTTTATTTTATCAGCTGTTTCCTGAATCAACGGTTTTAAAATCTCGAAAGGAACCTGATGTTCTTCACAAATTTCCTGACCCAGCTGGTATAAGTGATTCGTAAAGTTATTTACAAAAACGGCAGCAACATGTAAAGCTTTTCGCTGTTCAGAACTGATAGAAAAAACAGCATTTGAAATACTTTTGGCTGTTGTTTCTAAAATATCATAATCTTCTTGATTATCAGCTTCTAAACAAATCGGAATGATGGAAAAATCGACAGCTTTATTTTTAGAAAAAGTCTGCAGCGGATAAAAAACGCCTTTTCTATTTTTAGAATCCAAAACATCAATTGAGGTAGTTCCTGAAGTATGAACCACTAATTTATTCTCAAACGGAATCTGTTTTGAAACCTCAGAAACGGCATTATCTGAAACCGAAATGATATATAGATCGGTTTCTTTTAAAGCAGAAAAATCGGTTATAATTTTCTCTGCATCAAGTAAATGCGTAAGAGCTTCTTTTTTTCTGGAAAATGCCTGTACAATTTCAACAAGAGAACTTGCAGAAAAAGCTTTAATTAAATGCTGTGCCACATTTCCAGAACCGATAATGGTGAGTCTAATCATATCGCAAAATTAGTATTATTTTTTATAAAGGCTAGAACGAAGTTCTTTAAAAGACAATTTATAAAGCTTTCAAATTTTAAGAAATTTAAAATTATATTAAGTATTTCATTTTTGGTTTTTATTAACAAAAGACACGGACTTCAAATCAACATTTTTAAGTACTTTTGTCGCACTTTTATACAATGTAATCCCTAAGAAATGGATAAAAAAATATTCTCTTTTTTGTTTTCTACACGTTTAATGGCCGTTCTTTTTTTAACATTCGCAATTGCAATGGGTGTTGGAACTTTTATCGAAAGTAAATACAATACTGATACAGCCAGAATTTTAATTTATAACACATGGTGGTTTGAGGCAATTATGGCCATTTTTATGATTAACTTCTTCGGAAATATCAAAAGATACCAATTACTTAAAAAAGAAAAATGGGCAACTTTATTACTTCATATTGCCTTTGTTTTTATCATATTAGGAGCTTTTATTACCCGATATATCAGTTATGAAGGTATGATGCCAATTCGTGAAGGAGCAGCTGAAAATCAGATTTATTCAGATAAAACATTCATCACCATTTTTGCTGATGGTGAATATAAAGGAGAAATGAAACGCCGCGTTTTCGAAAAAAGTCTTTTGCTTTCTCCAGTAACCAATAATGATTTTACAATTTCAGGAAAATTTGATGAAACTCCATTTGAAGTTTCGTATTCAAATTATATAATGGGAGCTAAGGAAGTCGTAAAACCAGACCCAAAAGGGACTTTATACCTTAAATTAGTTGAAGCCGGTGCAGGCGGACGAGAAGAGCATTATCTTAAAGAAGGTGAAGTTCAAAACATTCACAACGTATTATTTGCTTTAAATAAACATACAGACGGTGCCATTAATATTAATACAACTACTAATAATTACACCATTCAAACTCCTTTTGAAGGTGAGTTTATGCGAATGGCAGATCAGTTTAAAGGAAAAGTAACTAAAGATGATGTTCAGCCTTTAATGATGCGTTCTTTATACAGCATTGGCGATATTCGTATTGTTTTTCCAGAACCACCAATGAAGGGAAAAATAACTTATGAATCTAATAATGATTTTAAAGCAAAATCACATACAGATGGTTTAGTAGTTAAAGTTAAAGCAGAAGGGCAGGAGAAAGAAGTAATGCTTATGGGTTCAAAAGGAAGTATTGGAGAGCCTAAAACAGTTAAAATTGGAAACATCGAATATTCTTTATTCTTTGGAAGTAAAGCGTATATTTTACCTTTTAAAGTTCGTTTAAATGATTTTATTGCCACTAAATACCCTGGAACAGAAAAAAGTTATTCGGCTTTTGAAAGTAAAGTAACAGTTATAGATTCTACAGAAACATTTGATGCTGATATTTATATGAACCACGTTTTAGATCACAAAGGATACCGTTTTTTCCAATCTTCATTTGATCCAGACGAAAAAGGAACTGTTTTATCAGTAAACCACGATTTCTGGGGAACCTCAATTACGTATTTAGGATATTTTATGCTTTTCTTTGGTCTAATGGCCATTATGTTTACAAAACATTCTCGTTTTGGAGATTTGAAAAAGAAACTAGAAAAAATTCAGCAGAAAAAAGAAAAACTAATCACAATTCTTGTTTTAATGATAAGCTTGAGTGGTTTTGCGCAACAAACTCCTCATGTACATTCACACGATCACAATCATAGTGCAGATCCGAATGATCATGCAAATCACGTAACAGCACCGCCAAGCCAGAAACAATTAGATTCTTTGCTTACAATTTATAAAGCTCCAGAAGCTCACGCCGCAAAATTTGGGCGTTTGATTATTCAGGATGCAGGAGGAAGGATGAAACCTATTAATACATTTTCATCTGAATTACTTCGAAAAGTAAGTCATAGCGATACGTATAATGGAATGAATTCTGATCAGGTATTTTTGTCCATGACGCAATATGCTCAGGTTTGGATTCAGATTCCGCTTATTTATATTAAATCAGGAAATGATAGCATCCGTAAAATCATCGGAATTGAAAAAGAAGCAAAATACGCTCCTTTTGTAAAGTTTTTTGACGAACATGGAAATTATAAATTATCACCGTATTTAGATGCAGCTTACAAAGCAGGAAATCCAAATCAGTTTGAAAAAGATTTTATTGAAACGGATAAAAAAGTAAATTTAATGGAATCTGCTTTAAGCGGAAGTATTCTGAAAATTTTTCCAGTTCCAAATGACCCAGGAAATAAATGGGTTTCTTATTTAGAGAGAGAACATGGTGCTTTTAAAGGCATGGATTCTACTTATGTAAATCAAATTCTACCTTTGTATTTTAGCGCTTTAAATAACGGTTCGATTTCGAAAAACTTCGATACAGCAGATAATTTAGTAGAAAGTATCAATGGTTTTCAAAAGAAATTTGGAAGTAAAGTTCGTCCAAGCGAGCAAAAAATTGATGCCGAAATTGCTTATAACAAATACGATGTTTTCAAGAAGCTGCCATATTGGTACATTACAGCCTCTATTTTTATGCTCATTTTTGCGATTGTAAATATCTTTTTTGAGAAAAAATGGCTTCGAATTACAGTAAATGTTTTCCATATTATTGTTGGACTTTTATTTCTCCTTCACACATTAGGCTTAGTGGCACGCTGGTATATCTCAGGGCATGCCCCTTGGAGTAATGCTTACGAATCAATTGTTTATGTAGCATGGGCAACGATGTTCTTTGGATTGGCTTTCGATAGAAAATCTAAACTTACTGTTGCTTCTTCAGCGTTTGTGACAGCGATGATTTTGATGGCGGCTTACATGAACTGGATCGATCCGGAAATTGCTAATTTACAGCCTGTTCTTAATTCGTATTGGTTAATGATTCACGTTGCTGTAATTGTAGCGAGTTATGGACCTTTTGCATTAGGAATGATTTTAGGATTTGTAGCATTGCTATTGATTTTCTTTACAAATGAAAAGAACAAAGCCAAAATGGATCTTCACGTAAAAGAGATTTCATATATTAACGAAATGGCGCTTACAATTGGTTTAATTATGCTTACGATTGGTAACTTTCTTGGAGGACAATGGGCAAATGAAAGCTGGGGACGCTACTGGGGCTGGGATCCTAAAGAAACTTGGGCATTAATCTCAATTATGGTATATGCATTTGTAATTCATGCAAGATTTGTTCCTGCATTGCGAGGAAAATGGTTTTTTAATTTAATGAGTATGTACGCTTTCGTTTCGATTTTGTTTACCTACTATGGCGTAAACTTCCACTTGGTTGGTCTTCATTCTTACGCAAGTGGTGAAGCACATTCATTAAACTGGATTTACTACTGCTTAGGAACTATATCTATTATTGGTGGTATAACATATTCTAAATACCGTAAGTTTTATAAATAAACAGATTTTTAAAATATAAAAAAAGGCTCAACAATTACGTTGAGCCTTTTTGATTTATTTATGGAAACGTTTATTGTAGATTAATTTGTTCTTAGCAAATAAATACAATATAAAAGAAAAAACTTACAAAATATTTTTACTTTTGCAGCATTCTTAAGTAAAAATGTGCTATGAACAAGAAACCAAACTTAGTTATTGTTATTCAAGGTGATAAATACTTTGACTTTTTTAAAAATGAAGTTCAAGAAATCTGGCCATCCCATTCCATCTATTTTTTAGTAAATTATTCAGGACCCATTATATATAAATTTGATTATACTAAAGATATAGAAGGCTTAACTTTTCCTCATATTGCTGAACCTTTGTGGAAAACTGAAGGAAAAGATACTGGATTTGTCTGGCATCTTGAAAACAAAGAGGTTACTAAGACAGATTATAGCAATACTTCTATTCTTAAATCTGCTGAAAAAATTGTCTATATGTCTTTTCTAGGTGTGTCTCTAGCAATTGCATTTCAAGTGCTTATCGAGCAAAGTCTGGGAGATATACTGACGGACAATTATTTATTCTGCCACCCCAAAAGTTTTGACAAAAAGGATATTCTTTTTTCTTTAAATAATCAGAAAACTAAAGATGACCCAATTTTCCAAGAACAGTTAAAATTGGATACTGCCAAGCGTTATTTTGAGTATAATTTCAATTTTAATTCTTGTATACTTTTTAAATCTGCTTTGACAAAAGCTGAGATTGAATTCGAAAATTTTGTTTTTACAAAATACGTTTTGCAACTTTTCTTTCGACTTCAAAATCTATCTGATTTTAGCGAACATGATGTTGTTGATATAGTATATAATTGGAAAGGAACAGGTTTATATCCAGAAACTGGTAGTCCATATTCAGGTACGATGATTGAAAATTTATGCCAAGCAGGAATAATAGAAGACAATGGACAAGGTGTCTTAGATAATAAACGCTATGATATTTCAAAAAAGGGAAAAAATCTGTTTAAATATATGAGTCCAGATTGCAAAGATATTGACCAGCCAGGAAAATTACTTCAATGGCAGCAAAACTGGCCAGAATCTAAACAAGAAATGGATCGATATCTAATTGATTTCTTTACCAAACAAATGGAGTTTATGTCATCTTTTGAAGTTCAAAATAATAAATAAAAGTAATATGAAAACTCAAAAGCCTACTATAGTATTTGTAATTATTTTTCAATCTTGTCTTAATCTTTTCAAAGGTAAAATTCGAAAAAAATGGCCCAATCATTCCATCTATTTTCTTGTAAATCCTTCCGTACCAATTCTAAATGAATTTGATTATCCAGAAAATAAAAATCTATTATTTCCCTACATAACAAATCCTATATGGAAGAGTTGTGGAGAAGATATAGGATATGTATGGCATCTTGAAAACGAAGAAGTTGTTAAAACTAATTACAGTACTACTGAAATACTCAAATCAGCTGAAACATTTTCTTATATAGGTTCCTTAGGCAGTTCAGATGCAATTGCATTTTACACCCTTATATTATTAACTTTTGGAAAATTTGAAAAGCCCTATTTATTCTATTATCTCGATGATTTTGGAGACAAAGCTATCGCGTTTTCTCTGAATAATCCTTTAACAACTGATCATCCACGTTTTCAGGAAAAACTTAATCATGGTTTGGCAAAGCGCTATTTTGAATATAATTTTAATTTTAATTCGTGTGTATTATTTAAACCTATTTTAGAACAAGTGGGATTAGCAGATAGCGATTTTGTATTTACTAAATATGTTTTACAACTTTTCTTTGCACTAGAATATTGTTCCAACTTTACTACAAAAGATTTAGTTACTATGATGGAAAATTGGAGTGGCACAGGATTATATCTGAACTGTTCTATAGGAAGACCACATTCTTATCATTACATTTTTATGCATTTAATTAATAATGAATTAATTGTATATAATGGAATTGGTGAAAATGATGATAAACAATATAATCTTTCAGAGAGAGGAAAAGCCCTTTTAAAATTAATCAATCCAGATTGCAGAGATATTAATTTAGGCGGTAAAATAGATCTATGGCAGGAAAACTGGCCAGAATCTAAACAAGAAATGAATGAATATCTAATTGATTTCTTTACCAAACAAATGCAGTTTATGTCTTAAGAATTTAGCATCCTTAAATTATAATTTACCACTTATCGCTAAAACGATGATAAGCACTATCATAAAGCATATTAAGAAAATAATATGACTTAAAATCGATAACAATAACGCTTTGATTCTGGAAATTTTATCGAAGAACTGAATATTCGTCCAAAAAATCAGAATCAGTCCAATTAGATACAATATAAAAGTAAACTTTTGCGCGTATGGTGTTTGGTTTACATAAATAAGAATTGGAAAAGTTAAAAGCTGTACAAAAAGCCTTTGGGCAGCTTTAAAAGTATTCAGTACAAAAAATTCGACATAATTATAACCTTGTTTTCTAAAAACAACATAGGTTCCAATAGTATAAAGCGGAATCGTTGCGACTATAAGCCATGAAAAATGAGAAGCTTCCCATTCGTTAAATTTATTATAATCCAAATTTGAAGTTGAAGCCGCTGGATATACATTAATATGAAAATAATGGTATAAAGCGCCATAAAGGGCAGCCAGAACTACTACAAGCGACAATGGTTTAAAATGACGTACTCTTTTACCTTCTATAAATTCTCGTATTGAATCTCCTGGCCTTGTAAAAAGCTGTTTTAAAGAATATAAAATCCCTTTATCAAAATGCAGCAAACCATGTTGAATATCATGCCATAAAAAATGTGCATTTATTTTATGCGTATCGGCAGGTTGTCCGCAATTATTACAATAATGTCCTTTAAAAACTTGATGACAATTTTTGCAGATGATTTCCATACATTTTATCGTTTTTAAATTAAATAATTCTAGTTTTAAATTCCGTTTATACAATTTAAATTCTATTATGAAAAAAAGCGCATATTAATAAGATCAATATGCGCTTGTAATTTATAATTGTTATTATTTTTAAACTTTTCCTAAAGTATACAGTTGTTCCATTGTAGGCGTCAAACTTCCGCCAGCTGGTTCAAGAGTAATTCCAAATGCTTCAGCAGAATCTGTTTGCTGCACAGCAAAGATTTTTTGTGAATTTCCTTCAAAATTATCCAATAAACCAATACTTGTTGGAGTAAGTACCGGACTTAGTTTTAAAGACCAGACCTGATATACCTTTCCTTTTGGAGGAGTTGGTAAACCTGCGGCATCAATGTAAGTCGTTTTAGTTTCTTTATTCCAGTACACTTTTGCGAATGATGTTGGAGATACTGCCTGACCACCAAGCGTAACACCTGTGTTTTTAATATCTCTTACGATACTTAAATTTTTCTCGGTTACTTTATTCTGCTGATCTAAATAAGCAAGATCTCTTTGGATTTTATTTTTTTCAGTTCCAACTTGGCTTATAGCTTGTTTTGATTTGGTTAATTCCAATGTTTGGTAACCAAAACCTAGCAATAGCAGTACAGCCGCCGCCCAGCCCACATATTGTGTCCAGTTTGAGGTCGGTTTCAATTCGACTACTTTTCCATGTTTAAGCTCTAAACGGGCTTTAATTTTCTCGAAGTTGGCAACTGAGTGGAAAGGAGAGAAGCTTGATGATAAAGCAACAATAGCTTTTTCTATTGAGATAATTTCCTTTTCAACTTCAGGATTTTGTTTTGCCAGTTCGGCAATTTCCAAATTCTCTTTTTCTGTCAGGAGACCGTAAACGTACAGTTCTAAAATACCTGATTCAATATATTCTTGTGCTTCCATTATATCTTTAAATAATTTCTTAAATCGTTAATACAGTTTCTGTTTTGTGTTTTGATAGTCCCTAGCGGCATAGCAAGCTCTTCGGAAGCTTCTTGCTGGGTATATCCTTTAAAGAATAACAAATCAATAATCTCAATACATTTTGGTTTCAATTTTTTCACGAATTCCTGAATACCAATTGTGTCAATTTTGTTTGTGAGTTTATTGCTGTCATCTAACAGACTTACGAAATTATCTGAAGAAAGGTTTTTTTGACTGTTATTAAAATTTTTAGATCGAAGTTTATCAATCGATGTATTCCTAGCAATATTAAGGATCCAAGTGTAAAATCTCCCTTTACTTTCGTTATAAGAATCGATGTTTTTCCAGATTTTTACAAAAACATCCTGCAGAACATCTTCGGCCTCTTCACGGTTTTTTATTAAAACATGTATAACCGAAAATAAACTTTTAGAATACATATCATACAAATGGGTAAAAGCCCTTTCGTCTTTTTTGTAGATTAAAACTAATAATTCTTCTTGACTCATAGGTTTAGATTTTAAGCTTAAATAAATTTTAATTTTCTTATCAGTGGTAAATTGAGATAAAGATAAATTATTTTTTTGTGATTTTTCTTATTTTTTTTAACTCCGTGAAACTTAGTAAAATAAGGCGTTGTGAAAAAAGTTTTACTTTTTTTTTATTTTTTTAAAACCGAAATACATCCAATTTCGTAAATAAGTTCAAATGAGAAAATCAACAGTTTTAACTTACAAAATAAACTGTTGTTCTCTCTAAAGTATAAAATAATAAAATAGGAAATTTATGTATCGTGTTACAAAACTAAAAATACTAATAGTGGGTTTGACAACAATACTATCATTAACCCATTTTAATGAAAAAGATTTTTTACAAAAAGAAATTAAATATCAGAGCAGTAAAATATTCTGATTATAAATATAAAAGTATTGAATAGTTGATGTCTCCGGACTTCCAACTGAAAATAATAGAACTAAATATCACATTTGTATGTAAATGAACTTTGAATTTTTCCACTTATAAACGCCATTGAAATAAAATTAAAGTGATATAAAAATTAGGAATATTAATTTTCGATATAACCGGAGCATCAACTATAATCTTAAAAATATAAAAGAGATTTAAAGTTAATTCATGGTTTGATTTGTTTGTATGGGGGGAGGCCTGACGTCTGATTAACGTCAGGCCTCAATTTATTTAACTTATTATTAATAAAAAATAAGTATACGTTAGAAATAGATTTTATTTAATTTTATAAAAAATTATACAATGAAAAAACTACTATTTATAGCCTGCAGTGCTGTCTTCTTTATGAGCGCGCAAGCAGAAGCTCAAACAAGCAAAAATAAATTATCTAAAACAGATAAAGCTATGGCAAAAGAAACAATTTATCAGTTTAAAGTAGAAGATTTATCAGGAGACACTTTTGATTTTGCCTCTTTAAAAGGTAAAAAAGTTATGATTGTAAACACGGCTTCAAAATGTGGATTAACGCCTCAGTACAAAGATCTTGAAGCGATTTACAAAGAATACAAAGACAAAGGATTTGTAATTGTAGGTTTTCCGGCTAATAACTTTGCTTCTCAAGAACCTGGTACAAACAAAGAAATCGAAACTTTCTGCCAGCAGAACTACGGTGTTACTTTTCCAATGATGAACAAAGTTTCAGTAAAAGGAAGTGACATGTGTGATGTTTATAAATTCCTTACCGAAAAATCAAGAAATGGTCTTCAAGATTCTGAAGTAGAATGGAATTTTCAAAAATACCTTATTAACGAAAAAGGAGAATTGGTAAAAGTAATTAAACCAAGAACTTTACCAACAGATCCTGAAGTAATTAACTGGATTAAAAGCTAAAAGCGCTACATCAATTAAAAACAAACCCGACAATTTCAAAACTTTGTCGGGTTTGTTTTTATATAGTAATTGCAACAATTATTTCAAAATCAGCTGCATAAAAACCAAATCGAGCCAGTGATCGAATTTATAACCTACTTCTCGAATCGTACCCGTAACGACAAAGCCAAATTTTTCATGAAAGGCGATACTTCCAGCATTATCAGCATCAATGGCACCAATCATAACATGATAACCTTGTTCTTTTGCCAGACGAATTAATTCCGTTAAAAGTTTAGAACCAATTCCTTTTCCAATTACATTATCAACTACATAAACTGAATGTTCTACAGTGTATTGATACCCAATTTTTTCACGAAACTGACCGTAACTTCCAAATCCTACTACTTCACCGTCTAAATCGGCTACCACAATAGGCAGATTTTTTGCTTTTTTATCTTCAAACCATTTAGTTTGAACTTCAAGTGTTTGAATATCGTAGCTATAATTGGCTGTAGTATGTAAAATAGAATGGTTTACGATTTCGAGAATTTTTTCTAAATCGGTTAATTCTGCAGGTCTTAATTGTAGGTTCATCATTTTGTTTTTGTTCCGAATTATAATCAATTCGAAAATTGTTTTATTTTTTGGCTAGTTCAGCTAGTAAAGTGTCAACATCATTTGTATTCCAGCCCATTTCCTTGCCAATTGCTTTGGCGTCTTTCGCATACTTAAGAGCTGATTTTTTATCTTTAATTTTATTGTAAAGTCGGGCTGCTAGTAAATTTCCATCAAATGAATCGCTTAATTCCAACGAATGTTTTACCCAAGAAATTGATTTTTTAAGATCATCGGCATCATCAATATGTTTTAAATACGTTTGTCCAATATCTTTTAGAAAACTCGCATCATTCCAAGCTAATTTTTCAGTATCTTCAGAAGTTACTTTTTTATAAAATTTCCAATTTTCGGTACGTTCGGCGAGCGTTAAATCAAATTTAAAAACCAAAGAATCCGTTTTTTGCAGGCGGATTGATTTCGCAACTTCTCTTTGTTTATAATAATTGACCGTATCCATTCCATCAACTAGAGGACGCAGAAGTTCAGTCACAATATTTTCGATTTTACGATCAACACGGTTTTGCGAAGCCACTGCTGCAAAATCTTTCTGATGCTGCAAAACATATTGAAATTCTCTCGATTTAATATCAGTGACACCATTTGCAATAACTCTCCAATTAGTTTCTGTAACTAATTGCTGATCAGATTGCGTATTTAAGTAAATGTGTGTCGGAATCGATAATTCAGTTCTATCAGCTCCTTTTTTTAGAGTATTCAAATACGTAAAGAATTTGGTAACATTTCCAGGATCAGCTAAAAATTCCTTTTCCAGATAAGGAAGCTGAAATTTTGGATTCAACGCATAATTTGCTTCAGCCAGAAAATCCTGTTTCTTCATTTCTCCTTTTAAAGCATACAAAAGCGTTTCATTAGAATCCAAAAATAAAAAGGCAGGAAGAGATCTGGTTTTAAATTTATTTTTAAGCGCTGTTCCTTCTTCTTTTTCAATATTCTTCCAAATGCATACATAATTTTTATTCAAGAAATCCATCACACTTGGATCGCTGAAAACTTCTTTTTTCATTAAATTACAATGCGGACACCAGTCAGCAAACAACATCACAAAAACTGGTTTCCCGTTTGTTTTAGCTGTTTCTAAAGCTGTTTTGTATGGAATTTCGTCTCCAATAAACTGATTTTGAGAATTTATAGTTTGTATCGAAATAACAAAGAAAAGTAAATATAAGAAACGCATAAAGTGTTCGTTTTTATTAAGGAAAATTAGAATTTACAAATATATTCTCTTTTTCCAAAATCACTCTTAATATCTTCCTAATATATAAGTTAAATCCAATGTGAAAATTGTAACTTTGTATTTATAAAAGAGGATTTGAAATAAGAATTTTCTTTAAAAAATTATATACCTATTTTATAATGATTTACCCCAAAATACCGCTTGCACAAAGTATTATTGAAATTTGTGCAGCAAAAGGAATTCAAAATATAATTATTTCTCCGGGTTCACGAAATGCACCTTTGACAATTGGTTTCGCACAAAATCCAAATTTTACCTGTTACAGTATTGCTGACGAACGCTGCGCTGCTTTTTTTGCTTTAGGAATTGCCCAGCAAATTAAAAAGCCAACAGCTATTGTTTGTACTTCAGGTTCGGCATTGCTGAATTATTATCCAGCGCTTGCCGAAGCATTTTACAGTCAGATTCCATTAATCGTGATTTCTGCGGATCGTCCGCAAAGTAAAATTGATATAGGAGACGGACAAACGATTCGTCAGGAAAATGTATTTTTAAATCATTCTGTTTTTAATGCCAATCTAACCGAAGAAGCTTCCGCAGAAAATGATTTGAAGATTAATAAAGCAATTGAAACAGCAATTCTTCAAAAAGGACCAGTACACATTAATGCCCCGTTTGAAGAACCTTTATATGAAACGGTTTCAGAACTTTCAGTTGAACCAAAAATTACAAGTCTAGAAGAAGTCCTAGAAACCAAAATCATCGAAAATGAAGCAGAAATTGTTTCCATTTGGAATTCTTCAAAAAGAAAATTAATTCTTATTGGCGGTATCAACGACGTAAATTCTATCGATCACGAAATATTGGACAACTTTGCCAAAGATCCATCAATTGTAGTTCTTACAGAAACCACATCAAATCTGCATCATCCTAGTTTTGTAAGCAGCATTGATAGTTTGATTACACCGTTTGACGATGCTGATTTTAAAGATTTGGAGCCAGAGGTTTTAATCACTTTTGGAGGCATGATCGTATCAAAACGTATTAAAGCTTTTTTACGCAAATATAAACCTGTACATCATTGGCACATAGATACTTTACGTGCTTATGATACATTCAATGCTTTAAGTAAACATTTTGTAATGGAACCGAATGATTTCTTCAATAATCTGCTTCCAAAAACAGAGTTTGCTTTAAGCGATTATTTTTCAAAAATTGATACCATTTATGATTTAAGAAAAACCAAAAAACAAGAATATTTATCAAAAATTGGTTTCTCAGATTTTAAGGTATTTGAAAAAGTAATCGGGACGCTTCCAAAAAATAGCCAGCTTCAAATTAGTAATAGTTCAGCTATTCGATATGCACAATTAATCGATATTGATCCTTCTATTGAAGTATTTTGCAATCGCGGAACCAGCGGAATTGACGGCAGTACTTCGACTGCAATAGGTGCAGCTGCTGCTAGCGGCAGGGAAACTATTTTCATTACCGGAGATATTAGCTTTTTTTACGATAGCAATGCTTTGTGGAACTCTTATATTCCCAATAATTTCAAAATTGTTTTGATTAATAATGGAGGAGGAGGAATCTTCAGGATTTTACCAGGTCATGAAGAAAAACCGGTTTTTAATACCTATTTTGAAACTTCGCATAAGTTAACAGCAGAGCATTTGGCCAAAATGTATCAATTTAATTATTTAACTGCTGCTGATTTACCTTCACTAAATCAAAAGCTAGAATTGTTTTATCAATCGGATAAACCTGTGCTATTAGAAATTTTTACGCCTACAACAGAAAATGATGCGATATTGAAGCAATATTTTAAAGAATTAATTTAATTGTAAGTTAATTTTTGTTAAAAATTAGTTTTTTATCTTGTTCTTTTATAGATTTGGATACTCAAAAATAGTAACCAAAATAAAGTATTATGAGCAAAAGAGAAGAATTAATTGCAAAGTATGCCGCTGATTTGAAAGATAAATGCGGCGTTACGCCAAACATGGATTTATTAACAAAAGTAACCATAGGCTGCGGACCATCAATTTATAAAGATGATGCCGCTACAGTTGCAGGAAGCGACAAATCTGAATTGGAAACCGTTAAAAACAATTTTTTAATAAAAAAATTAGGCTTAAAAGATAGTCCAGAATTGGATAAAGGTATTGAAGCCGTTATAGAAAAATACGGTAAATCCAATAAACATAAGTACCGAGTGGTTGTATATTATCTACTTACAATTCACTTTAAAAAAGAAAGTGTTTATAAATAATCAAAAAAACAAAAGCGTCATCCCTGTGGCGCTTTTTCTTTTATATCAAATATTTTGGGTTTACCAGTTTCAAACTTCGTACATTTGCGCCTGCAAACTTAGTTGTTTATCAACTTCGAATTTTAAAGAAAATGCTTGAAATAGGAAAATACAATACACTTACCATATTACGTGATACCAAAGTGGGATTATTTTTAGGAAAACCTGAAGAAGATCCAGAAGGAACTCACGATGTTTTACTGCCTAATAAATACGTGCCGAATGAATTTGAAATTGGCGAAGAAATCATTGTTTTCGTTTATTTAGATCACGAACAGCGTCCTGTCGCTACTACGCTTAAACCTTATATTTTTCTAAATGAATTTGCCCTTTTACGCGTAAATTACATTAATAATGTAGGTGCATTTATGGATTGGGGAATGGAGAAAGATATTTTGGTACCGTTTAAAGAACAAGCAAGGCCAATGGAAAAAGGCAAACGCTATTTGGTATACTTGTATCTTGATACTAAAACCAATCGTTTAGTGGCTTCTAGTAAAACAAACCAATTTTTGAACAACGACAATTTAACAGTCGAAAAAGGAGAAGAAGTTGATTTAATTGTTTCGCATATTACAGACATGGGAATCAATGTTATTATCAATGAAAAACACAAAGGACTTTTATATAAAGATCAGGTTTATGACGATTCTATAAGAACTGGTGACAGAATGCGAGGTTATATCAAAAATATCCGTCCGGATCATAAAATCGATGTAATACTTCAAATAGAGGGATATCAAGGTGTTGAACCCAATGCAGAAAAAATATTAGATGAATTAAGAGCCAATAGAGGCTTTTTACGTTTAAATGATGATTCGCACCCTGAAGACATTAAAACAGTTTTAAAGATGAGTAAAAAGACCTTTAAAAAAGCAATTGGAGCCTTATATAAAGAAAAACTCATTGAAATTAAAGAAGATGGAATTTATCTGGTAAAAGAAAACTAGAAATTAAAATTCCAAACTACAAATTCCAAATTCCGATTGTACAGTAACATTGGAATTTGGAATTTTTATATTTAGAATTTACATTTTTGGATATACTAAATCTATAATAACAAGAAAGGCTGCTCATTACAAGCAGCCTTTCCCTTTTTATTCTAGTTTTAAAAAAAATTGTAATTAAAAAAAAACAGAAATAAAATAAATTCGAATCCATCTCGAAAATAAAAGCTTTACGAATTTTAGAAATTACTTTCTCGAATGGTATGTCTTTTAAATGATTGATACGTTTATTTTAAAAGCAAAAAATTAATTTCACGGCAGATCCATTGGTTTATAAAATAACTTTTAGAAAAGTGTGAATTAGTATTTCTCTTTTTCGTATTTCAATTTATATACTAATTAATTTGTACTAATCTAACATTTAACCTTAGGTGTTACTATTTCTTTTTTGAAGTCTCAACAAACACATAAATCATTTGCTCGTTCTTAACAGGTTTTGTATTAAAAACCATAAAAAACTGAGCGACAAATTTTTTAAGTTTTCTCAAAAAAATCATTTTTTAGGTTAATAAATCAGTGAAAGAAAATCAATCTAATATCAATAAAATACTTTGTATCTCATTGATTTCTAGACTGTAAAATTACTCATTATTTTCTAAACCTAATGTTAAAAATTGTTATTTTTTGTGAGGCAGCAACAATTGTTAACATTGAAACAAATATAAACGGCTACTTAAAATAAAATCAATAGTTAAAAATGTAAAAAATGCTTTATTTTTACACTATAATTTTTTTAAACAAAACAAACAGAAATGGATTGGATTACAGCCAGAGAATTTGAAGATATAACCTATAAAAAATGTAACGGAGTTGCAAGAATTGCTTTTAACAGACCAAATGTTAGAAACGCATTTAGACCTAAAACAACTTCAGAATTATACCAGGCTTTTTACGACGCACAGGAAGATACTTCAATTGGAGTAGTTTTGCTTTCTGCTGAAGGCCCTTCAACTAAAGATGGAGTTTACTCTTTCTGCAGCGGAGGTGACCAAAATGCGCGCGGACATCAAGGATATGTTGGTGATGACGGTCAGCACCGTTTGAATATTTTGGAAGTGCAGCGATTAATTCGTTTTATGCCAAAAGTTGTTATTGCCGTAGTGCCAGGCTGGGCTGTAGGCGGCGGACATAGTTTACATGTTGTTTGCGATATGACACTGGCTAGTAAAGAACACGCTATTTTTAAACAAACTGACGCTGATGTTACCAGTTTCGATGGAGGGTATGGATCTGCTTACTTAGCTAAAATGGTTGGGCAGAAAAAAGCCCGCGAAATTTTCTTTTTAGGAAGAAACTATTCTGCACAAGAAGCTTTTGAAATGGGAATGGTAAATGCCGTTATACCTCATGACGAACTTGAAGCAACTGCATACGAATGGGCTCAGGAAATTCTTCAAAAATCTCCAACATCAATCAAAATGCTGAAATTCGCTATGAACTTAACCGATGATGGCATGGTTGGACAACAAGTATTTGCAGGAGAAGCGACTCGTTTGGCTTACATGACCGAAGAAGCAAAAGAAGGAAGAAATGCCTTTTTAGAGAAAAGAAAACCAAACTTCGGTGAAAATAAATGGATCCCGTAAATAATTTTAGATGTCTGATTTCAGATTTTTTTAATCTTAATTTTTTAAATCAGAATAATCTAAAATCTATATTCTAAAATCTAAAATTTAAATATGAAACATTGGATTGAAGCCGCAAGACTGCGCACATTACCTTTATCAGTTTCTGGAATTATTGTTGGAAGTATATACGCGCTTTCAAATCCAACAGAAACCATTAATACTCCAACAGAAGTTTTCAGCTGGAAAATATTTGGTTTTGCCCTTTTAACAACACTTGGTTTGCAAGTATTATCTAATTTTGCTAACGATTACGGCGATGGTGTAAAAGGAACCGATAATGCTGATCGTGTTGGTCCGCAGCGTGCTATTCAAAGCGGAATCATTACACCGCAAGCCATGAAAAAAGCGATAATAATTACGTCATTACTGACTTTATTATCAGCTATTACCTTGATTTATTTTGCTTTTGGAAAAGATAACTTTGGATACTCTATCTTTTTCTTATTACTTGGAATTGCGGCAATTGTTTCTGCAATTCGTTATACAGTTGGAAATTCGGCTTATGGCTATAAAGGATTTGGCGACTTATTCGTTTTCATCTTTTTTGGTTTGGTAAGTACACTTGGAGTAAACTTTTTATATTCAAAAGAAGTAGATCCGTTATTGATTCTACCAGCTGTTGCCATTGGTTTATTAAGTGTAGGTGTTTTAAACCTAAACAATATGCGCGACGAAGAATCCGACCGCAAATCAGGAAAAAATACAATTGTGGTTCAAATAGGCGGCAAAAAAGCAAAAAACTATCACTTTGCTTTAATTATAAGCGCTATGGTTTTGGTAGTTGTTTTTGCTGTTTTAAGTGATTACCGTTTAGACCAATATTTATTCTTACTAGCGTATATTCCTTTAACTAAACATTTAATTACAGTTTATAAAAATCAGAATCCTAAGTTATTAGATCCTGAATTGAAAAAACTGGCATTAAGCACATTTCTGCTTTCGATACTGCTAACAATCTGTATGATTTCGTTAGCAGCAGATATTTTTGTTAACCTTTTTATGGGCGGAAGATAAACTCAAGTTTAACTTAAAAAAATGTATTAAAAATGAAAATAACCTATTACGGACACGCAGCTTTAGGAATTGAAGTAGGAGGAAAACATATTATTGTTGACCCATTTATTACAGGAAATCCTGCCGCGGCGCATGTCGATATAAAATCATTAAAAGCAGATTATATCCTGCTTACACACGCACACGGAGATCACGTTCTGGATGTTGAAGCTATTGCAAAAGCAACCAATGCAGTGATTGTTTCAAATGCAGAAATTGCAAGCTATTACGCAAAATTGGGTTTTAACAGCCACCCAATGAATCATGGCGGAAGCTGGAAATTCGATTTTGGAAAAGTAAAATATGTAAATGCTATTCATTCTAGTTCTTTTCCTGACGGAAGTTACGGCGGAAATCCCGGCGGTTTTGTAATCGAAGGCGAGCATAAAAACATTTATATTGCAGGCGATACCGCTCTTACAATGGATATGAAATTGATCCCAATGCGTACAAAATTAGATTTAGCCATTCTTCCTATTGGTAATAATTTCACAATGGATGTTGAAGATGCTATCATCGCTTCAGATTTTGTAGAATGCGATAAAGTTCTAGGATATCACTTTGATACTTTTGGCTATATCGAAATCAACCATGAAGAATCAATTCGTAAATTTTTCGATAAAGGAAAAGATTTAATGCTTTTGCCAATCGGAGAATCAATAGAATTATAATAAGGAGCTAATCCCGCTATCCGCTATATCTTTTGTGCCTTTCCAATCTTTGTGGACAGGCACAAAAGGATATCGCTTCTATCGGGGCTAGGGCACTGGTTTTCATTACAAATTATTTTTACTACATTATTCAAATCTCATATCGTTCAGAATATGAATTTCAAAAGAATATTTCTAATCCTTTTACTGGCTTCAACCGGAAGTACTTTCGCTCAGAAAGACGGTTATTGGGATAAAGAACGTGCCACAACCAAAGAAATCATGGTTTCTGCTGGCGAAAGAACTATCATTAAAACCGAAGATCTTCCCGTTGGAACTACCGAAATTGTCTACAGAATCACACTTTTAGATAAAAACCAGCAAATGGCAAATAGTCTGGTTTCGCTTTTAAAAGCAATTCCAGATCCATACGGAATTGGTCAAGGATCTGCCGGAGCCGTGTTTTTAATGTCTAAAATTTCTGGTGACGATCAATGTACATATTCGTTATTTACTTCTGATGCCAATGCAAAAAAATACAAAACAGACGGAAAAGTAGATTCAGCCTGTTTTTCGCAGTCAGAACCAGTAAGTAAAGACGCTAAACGAATTTCACTCGATAAAAATTCGTGTTTAAAACAAAACACAACTTCTATATGGTTTGGTTTTGAAAGCAAAAACTGGTTTTTAAGTCAGAAAATCGTTCTGGAAGTTGTGCCTTGGGTAGATACAAAACTAAACAGAGGCTGGAATCAGGATAATAAAAACGAAATTATTAGTTTGTGTAAAACATCTACAATGGCACAGAAAATGGCCAATTCAGATGATTTTTGCGTTTGTATTCTTGATAAAATCATGAAGCAATATCGTTATGGCGAATTTCAGAAATTGTTAGCCGTAGAAAAAACGAAAGTGTATAAAGATTTTGGAAATGCCTGTTATAATGATGCCGACATTTCTAAAAACATCTACAATGATTTACGAAATCAAGCTGCAACATTAATCAAACAGCAGAAATACAACGAAGCCATTCAAAAAATAAGCACGATAATAAATGACGGAAAAGCAACAGCATTAGATTACAGTACAATTGGATACTCTTATATTCTAACCAAACAATATGCGAAAGCTTTGAAATTTCTACAAGAAGGCGAAAAATTGGACGATACTGAATTATTGGTAAAACTAAATCTAGCGCATGTTTATTTAGTAAGCAATAATTATAGTGATGCCAAAGCCATTTACAAAAAGTATCAGGATCAAAATGTAACCGATAATGTGAGCTGGAAAGAAAAAACAAAACAAGATTTTGCTGTTTTCGAAAAAGCTGGTCTGCCATCAAAAGATTTCGAAAAAATATTAAAATTATACCATTAAGCTTAGTCTCTTATAACTTATCAACTTAAAAATGAAAGCCAGTTATTACAAATACATGCTCGAATTCAAAGTTCCGTCTGGTACTTCGAGAGGAATTATGACCGAAAAAGAAACCTGGTTTATTGTTTTGGAAGAAAACGGTAAAAAAGGAATAGGAGAGTGCGGTATTTTACGAGGTTTAAGTGCTGATGACCGAGATGATTATGAAGAAAAACTAAAATGGACCTGTGATAATATTCATTTAGGAGAAGAAGCTTTATGGAATGCTTTATTAGAATTTCCTTCCATTCAGTTTGGTGTAGAAATGGCTTTTTTATCCTTGAAAAGTGAAACACCTTATTTGTTATTTCCTTCAGAATTTACCAATACCACAAAATCAATTGATATCAATGGTTTGGTTTGGATGGGTGAAGCTTCATACATGAAACAGCAGATCGAAGCCAAATTAAGGGATGGTTTTAAATGTATAAAACTCAAAATTGGCGCTATCGATTTTGATAAAGAATTAGAATTATTACAATTTATAAGAAGTCATTTTTCTGCAGAACAAATTGAAATTAGAGTCGATGCAAATGGTGCTTTCCCTATAAGCGAAGCTTTAGATAAATTGAATCAGTTAAATGTATTTCAATTACATAGTATTGAACAGCCAATTAAAAAAGGGAATTTGCAAGCGATGGCAGATTTATGTCAGCAGACGCCTTTCCCGATTGCATTGGATGAAGAATTAATTGGCGTTTTTTCATTTGAAGCTAAAGAAGCATTACTTCAAAAAATACAACCACAATACATCATTTTAAAACCAAGTTTTTTGGGAGGTTATAAAGGAACACAAGAATGGATTTCTCTGGCTGAAAAATACAACATTGGCTGGTGGATTACATCGGCATTAGAAAGTAATATTGGTTTAAATGCTATCGCACAATGGACTTTTACCTTAAATTCAGATATGCCGCAAGGATTGGGAACTGGTGCATTGTATACAAACAATTTTGATTGTCCGTTAAAAGTTTCAAAAGGACAATTGTGGTATGATAAAACTGAAAATTGGGATTCGAGTTTTTTTAGTTAAGAAAAGAAGGTATTCAAAACAGCTTTTCTAATGTATTTTTATTCTTTACCGCCAAGAAGACTTTCATGCCAGTCTTTCAATTCCTGCCATCTGCCTTCGTAAGCAAATAAAGATTGTTTTGCCCAAGTACTTGGATTGTGAATCGCGTAATTTTCGCCACCCGCATCCAAAATAGATTGTAATTTTTCTGTAGGCGCTTCAGAAAGATCGCGCCAAGTTAGAATTCCAGCTTCATGAAATAAGCTTTCAATTTTAGGACCTATTCCTTCAACAATTTTCAAATCATTTTCCTTTATATTTTTTCCTAAAACATTCGAAGCAGTTACAGCATCAAATGGTGGTGGAACTTCGGCAATAATAACTTTTGGCGCTTTTGTTTTTCTTTTTGAAAGTAAATCTGCTTCCAAAGTATCTATTTTTTTCGTTAAGCTTTTCGTATGTGCTTTAGAGGCATCTAAATCTGCCTGAAGAGATGCTACAAGTGCATCATCATTTTTTGAGTTCAGTTTTCCTAGTAAATAACCTAGGATTCCGCAAAATAAACCCACTAAAATTGGTATTAAAATACAGGGCACATTCATGATACAATATTTTAGTTATGTATGTAAGTACTGTTCTTTTATTTTTCACTTCAAGGGATTTCAGTATCACAATTACAGCAGAATTTCAGATATAAAATAGTGCCTAAAACAATACTAAGAACAATACCAAATAGATAAAGTGCTTTTTTAGACATGGTTTTTGATTCTATAGTTCTATCAAATTTACTCAAAATAAAAATTTTAATATGTTAATAATCAGGTAAATTGGTTTTGAATTTATAAGATACTATCTCAAAATTAAGAATTTTAAGAGGCATCAAATTTGATTTTTTGACTCTTTGACTTAATTAAATTAAGTAACTTGCAGTAAAATTAATTTAGACCCAAAATGCTCGAAATAGAAAGAAAGTTTCTTGTAAAATCAGATGATTTTAAAGAACAGGCTTTTGCAAAAAATAATATTGCACAAGGATATTTGAGTTCAATTCCGGAAAGAACAGTTCGTGTTAGAATCAAAGGAGAAAAAGCGTTTTTAACTATAAAAGGTGTTGGACATCAGGGCGGTATGTCACGTTTTGAATGGGAAAATCAAATTCCAATTGACGAAGCTGTCGAATTGCTTAAACTCTGTGAAAAAGGAAAAATTGAGAAAACCCGATACGAAATTAAATCGGGTAACCACATTTTTGAAGTGGATGAATTCTACGGCGAAAACGAAGGTTTAATTATGGCCGAAATCGAACTTCAATCTGAAACAGAAGACTTTGATAAACCACAATGGCTGGGCGAAGAAGTTACCAATGACGAAAGATACTACAATGCCTATTTAAGTAAAAATCCTTTTAAAAATTGGGCAAAAGAATAACTTATGACAGATCAATATGATTTAATTATTGTAGGAGGCGGCCCTATTGGACTTGCTTGCGCAATAGAAGCACAAAAGAAAGATTTACATTACTTAATTATAGAAAAAGGTGCACTGGTAAACAGTATTTTCAATTACCCACTGTATATGACCTTTTTTTCTACTGCTGAAAGACTTGAAATTGGAGATATTCCATTCAATTGTCTGGCGCCCAAACCAGGCCGACAAGAAGCTTTAGAATACTATCGAAACATACACCGTTATTTTAATTTCAAAATTCATTTATTTGAAAAAGTAACAGAAATTAAGAAAAATCAAACTTCAGTTTTTGAAGTTATAACCAATAAGAATTCATACTGTGCTAAAAATGTGGTTATAGCAACTGGTTTTTATGACATTCCGATTACAATGAATGTAAAAGGAGAAGAGCTTTCAAAAGTGCGTCATTACTATAAGGAAGCTCATGAATATGCTTTTAGAAATATTTTGGTTGTTGGAGCCAATAATTCATCTGTTGATGCAGCCTTGGAATGCTGGCGAAAAGGGGCAAACGTAACCATGGTGATTCGCAAAAACGAAATTAACAGCAGAGTGAAATATTGGGTAAAACCCGATATTGAAAACAGAATTGCCGAAGGAAGTATTAAAGCGTATTTTCAATCCAATATTACAGAAATAAGAGAAAACGAAGTGGAGATTGAAACTCCTGAAGGAAAAGTTACAATTGAAAATGATTTTGTTCTGGCCTTAACAGGTTACAAACCAGATTTGAATTTCTTGGAAAAAATGGGAATTCAGCTTTCTGATGATGAGCTAAAAATTCCGGTATATAATCCTGAAACTATGGAAACGAATGTTGAAGGTTTATTCTTGGCTGGTGTTGTCTGCGGAGGAATGCAGACACATAAATGGTTTATTGAAAACTCAAGAATCCATGCCAATATGATTGTGGATTATATTACATCAAAATAATTTAGCCACGAATTTCAATTTTTTTTTGTCACATCGAGCGGAGTCGAGATGTTATAGCGTTCTCGACTCCGCTCGAACTAACAAAAGATTAATTCATGAAATTCGTGTCAAATAAAAAATTAAGAACTACAAGAAAGCATGGAACAGCCTACTTTAGATCTTGCCCAATCTGGTCGTTTGGCAAACCATTTTTCGTATTCCGGTTGTTCGTCATATGGATTCTGCAAAAGTTTGTACAATTCATCAATTAATGAATAATCTTCTTTATCGGCAGCATCGATGGCCAATTGCGCCATATAATTTCGAAGTACATATTTAGGATTGATTCGGTTCATTTTTTGTGAACGCTCATGATCGGATAATGCTTCAGCTTTTAGTCTTTCTAAATATTCAGAAAACCATTTGGTCCATTTTTCAGAAACTTCACCTGTAAATTCTTCTGGTTTATAAAACGCATATTTGATTTTTTCAATTGCTTCTGGAGCAAAATCTGATTTTTCAACCAAGCTTAAATTTCTAAAAAAGATTGTCATATCAGTTTCCGTCAGCTGCAGATTAATTTCTAAATCATCAATTAACTGATTGTCAGTTTCAGTTGAAGTAAACAAACCTAATTTACTTAAAAACATTTCTTTATAGTCAGCACTAAAATCTGTCATAAAAGATTCTAATATCTTTTCTAACGGTGCTGCTTCGTTTATTAATGGATAAAGCGCATTGGCTAATTGATACAAATTCCATTGTGCAATTTGAGGCTGATTTCCATATCGATATCTTCTATATTGGCTGTCAGTTGTATTCGGAGTCCAAGTCGGATCAAAATCTTCCAGCCATCCGTATGGCCCGTAATCAATCGTGATTCCATGAATAGACATATTATCAGTATTCATTACTCCATGGACAAAACCAACTCGCTGCCAGTCAACAATCATTTTACGAGTTGAATCAGCTACTTTTTGAAAAAACTGTAGATATTGCTCTTTTGGTTCTCCCGTAATTTCAGGAAAGTAATGCTTAATTGTAAACTCGACAAACTGCTTTAAATTTGTAAGTTCATTACGAGCAGCCAGCATTTCAAAACTTCCAAAACGAATAAATGAAGGAGCAACACGACAAACCACAGCACCTTTTTCATAAGCTGGATTTCCATTATATAAAATATCACGCAAAACCTGATCTCCAGAAAGCATTAGCGAAAGAGATCGGGTAGTGGGAACGCCCAAATGATACATAGCTTCGGCACATAAATATTCACGTATCGAAGAACGTAAAACAGCCAAACCATCGGCAGTTCTGGAATACGGAGTTTTTCCGGCACCTTTCAACTGAAGTGTATAAAACTGACCTTTGTTTTCAACTTCCGTTAAATTGATTGCACGTCCGTCGCCTAATTGTCCAGCCCAGTTTCCAAATTGATGTCCGGCGTAACACATAGCATAAGGTTGTGTTTCCGAAAGAATTTCTTTTCCAGAAAAAACATTTAAAAACTCTTCAGAATTGATTTCTTCTTTTGAAATCCCCACCATTTCAGCTACATCTTCAGATGTGTGAATTAGTTTTGGATCAGAAGGTTTTGTTGGATTTACATACGAGAACAGCGTATTTTTTACCTGACGAACTTCATTTATAGTTTCAGGATCAGCAGGCAATTCCGCAGTAAAACGATTATGTATTTTTAAACTTTTCATTTTTGTTTCTTTCTTTTACCACAGAATAAATAATTATCAGAATTTTAAACCTTTTAATCTGTGGTAAACTTTACATTAGCCAATCAATCGATCGGCATACATTTTTTTAAGTTTTTGAATCTTCGGGTCAATCACAACCTGACAGTAACCAGCTTCCTGATTGTTATTGTAATAGTTTTGATGATAATCCTCAGCTTCATAAAAAACTTCAAAGGGTTTCAATTGTGTTACAATCGGATCAATATACGCAGGCTGTACTTCTTTAAATACTTGTTCTGCGATTTCTTTCTGCGCATCATCATGATACAACACGATTGATCGGTATTGAGTTCCACTGTCGCCGCCTTGACGATTTAAAGTTGTTGGATCGTGGCTTGTCATAAAAATAAAAATCAAGTCATGATATGAAATAATGTCAGGATCAAAAGTTACCTGAATTACTTCTGCGTGTCCTGTTCGGCCGGTGCAGACTTCGCGATACGCTGGATTTTTTATAAAACCATCTGAATAACCAGATTTTATTGATTTAATTCCGTCTAAACGCTGGATTACAGCTTCAATACACCAAAAACATCCACCACCAAAAGTGGCCGTTGATAAATTTTCCATATATATACAGTATTGTTTAATTTTTATTACCTATTAATTTGATAGGATATTATGATAATTTATCCAAAAAAAGACCTTTTAACTAAAGATACTAAAAGTTTATTTATGATTTGAAGTTTATAATTGATAAATTCTCAATATTGCAAAAAAGCAATTATATTTGCAGTCAAACATAGGCACACTAATGAATAGCAAAAATAGTACCATCAGTCTTGAAACTTATTTTCAGGATTTCAGACAAAATATTGTTGGCATAAATCAAGATTTTACTTCGCCATTTGGCAAAAAAAAGATTATTTACACGGATTGGACTGCCAGCGGAAGGCTTTACAGACCAATAGAAGAGAAGCTTTTGAATCAATTTGGGCCTTTTGTAGCCAATACGCACACCGAAACTACGGTGTCAGGTACTGCCATGACAAAAGCGTATCATCATGCCAGACATATTATTAAACGTCATACCAATGCTAGTCATGATGATGTTTTAATTACTGATGGAACGGGAATGACAGGTGTGGTCAATAAATTCCAACGTATTTTAGGTTTAAAAATACCTGAGAATTTAAAAGATTTTATTACTGTTCCAGCAGAAAAAAGGCCAATTGTTTTCATTTCTCACATGGAGCATCACTCAAATCAGACTTCATGGCTGGAAACTATTGCCGATGTTGAAATTATTCCGTCATGCGAAAAAGGACTTTTCTGCTTAGATAATCTAAAAGATTTATTAGAAAAATACAGTGACAGAACGATTAAAATTGCTTCAATTACTTCATGCTCGAATGTAACGGGGATAAAAACACCATTTCATGAAGCAGCAAAATTAATGCATCAATATAACGGAGTTTGTTTTGTAGATTTCGCCTGCTCTGGTCCTTATGTTGAAATTGATATGCATCCTGCTGATCCTGAAGCGTATTTAGATGCAATTTTCTTTTCTCCTCATAAATTTCTTGGAGGCCCTGGAACATCTGGTGTTTTAATTTTCAATAAAAAATTATACAATAATATGATTCCTGATTGTCCAGGCGGTGGAACTGTAAGCTGGACGAATCCTTGGGGAGAACATAAATATATCGATAATATCGAAGATCGCGAAGATGGTGGAACTCCAGGATTTCTTCAGGTAATAAAAACGGCTTTGGCAATTGAACTGAAAGAAGAAATGGGAATTGAAAACATTTTACAGCGCGAGCACGAAATTGTAGATTATGTATTTAGTCAGTTAGAGCCAGTTGAAAATATTAAAATCTTAGCCGGACAGCATAAAGACAGGTTAGGAGTAGTTTCTTTTTTTATTGATGATCTTCATTTTAATTTAGGAGTTAAAATTTTAAACGATCGTTTCGGAATTCAAACTAGAGGCGGATGCAGCTGTGCGGGAACATACGGACATTACTTGCTTCATGTTGATCAGGAAACGTCTAACAAACTGGTGAACGAAATTACAATTGGTGATTTGATTAAAAAACCAGGATGGATTAGAATGTCGATTCATCCAACAACCACAGACGAAGAGATTGCTTATGTCTGCAATAGCATTAAAGAATTAGCTGAAAATCACCAAACTTGGGCTTTGGATTATTCTTATAATAAAAATACAAACGAGTTTATTCATAAAAACGCAAGTTCGTTTGAAGATGAATTGGTAGAAAGCTGGTTTAAATCTTAAACTTGAAACCGCATAGGAAAGTCAGAATAAAATAAAACCCGACAGAAATATAAATCTTGTCGGGTTTATTTTTTATTGGAAAAAATCTATTTTGCTTCTTGGTATTTTTTAAGGGAAAGTAATGCCTGTTCTTGAATTTTTTTGTGGAAAAATCCTGTCCATCCCAGTAAATATCCCATTGGTCCAAAGGCTTGTTTTGACCATTTCCACACATCAAAGCTATCTGTATGTTTGATAATTAAGCCATCTTGAAATACAAATTCGGCTCCGATTTTATTAATTACTTTTCGATTGGTTTTACTAAAATTATAAGTCGCCACCCACTTTGCAGAACCTGTAAAATCATCTGCTTTTACATCAAAGAATTCAATTTTAATGTTTCCTTTACTCTTTAATAAAAGCATTTCCCACATCTTGCTCACTTGTTCTTCTTTTAAAAGGCCAAATGCCGGATCGATAAAATGAATTTTTGGGTGATAACATTCTGCCATCGTTTTGGCATCAGAATTAGCAAAGGCGGTATAGAACTTTGTAATTAAAGCTTCGTTAGGATTCATGGTAAATTTGTAATTAGGCTATAAATATAAGTTTTATTTTATGAAAAAGTCTATTCATTAAAACTAATTATTTATAATTCATTCTATTTTTTGTCCTCAATTTAAGAGATGCTTGGATCAGCAGCAAACCAAGTATATGAATCTTCTTTTTTTAAATCTTTTAATTTAAGCCATGCAATTCCAAAAACAATATTATCTAATAGTTCTTTGTCTGTAATATCAACTTGTAATCCCGTATTTAAATATTTTACATAAAGCCCCTTTATTTCATCCTCAGTACCAATGCTAATTTTTAAATTATCTTTATACCAACTTTTAAGTGCAAGTCTTTCGCCAGATTCTACTGTGCTTTCGCTAAATATTGTGGAGTCAGCGAATTTACATTCAATAGAAATTGGAATTTGAGAACCATCAATATAGACTGTTATTCTATATCTATCATCAACAATAAAAATGGGTTTATTTTTTAAACCTAAAACTTCGTTCTCCAGCTTTTCGATAGAATAATTTAAAGCAATTCCATTTGTATATAAATTAATTTTACCAAAAGGAGTTGTAAGTCTAGTATTCATTTTACTAAATATATACTAACTAATTTATAAAACACTAATTTCTTTAGCAGTATCGAAACTCTTTTTGGACTGGTCGTAAACCGTTGAAAAATAGTTCTTTTTGTTGTGCGCTGTAAAATAACCCGTCTGACTGCTGAAAGTATCCGAACCTCCTTTTAGAATAAAACGAACAGCATAAATATCTGTTTTTTTAAGTTTAGCAAATTCAGCAGGTGTAAAATAGTAAAAAGCTGAAGTTTTGCCATCGCCACTTTCTTTTACATTTTTGTCAACGCAGGCAATTACGTCTGCGTTGGCTAAGTCTACATAAAGTCCACCTAAAATTTTTACTTGATCATTTGCAGTGGCAACAGTTATTTTTAAAATACCTCCCTTATCAGTTTTGGCAATCTGGATCTCGGCTTCACCAGTATACGCATATTTTTCGCAGACGAAAGTGTAAGGCTGTGTGGCAGAGAATGACTGACCTTTAACGTTCATTTTTTCTTGAGCATTAGCAAAAAAAGAAATAAACAAAACTAAAAGAAGCATTTTTATATTCATAGTATTTTATTGTTCGGTTATTTTTGAATCAAATTTTTCGTCCCAGTCCATTGATTTAATGGCAGATATTAAATTGTCTTCATTTACAAATACTCTCAATTCTTTGTTGGCTACTTTTTTAGTATACAAAGCATGGTAACGGTAAATGACTTCTTGTTTGGTTTTGTAAACGCCGTCTAATTTTAAATCTATAAAACTTCCGTAGTATTGTCTAAATCTAGTACAGGTTTTAGTCAATCTTTCTTCAGTTGTATTTTCTCTAACAGACTGAGTCACTTCGGTTTCATTAAAAGGTTTAAATTTAGAGGTATTACAGGTTTCTAAAACTCTTTTTCCTAATTCGTAGGCTTTTCGCTGTTGCTCTGAATTAATTTCTGAATTGGAAACTTTTTTAATTTTTAAATCATCTGTATCTCTGCTGATGTTTTTTGATTTACATCCAATTAATAATAGCAAACATATAATCAATCCCGCTTTCTTCATAATCATTTAAGTTATTTTTAATAATAAGTTAGGGTTGGGACAATTTTCTATATAAAAATTCAGATCGTTTGTATTGCAGACACCTGGGTAATCACCCCATTTATCCTGTAAATTCTTTATGATTTGGAAATGGACATGAGGTGCGTAATCTCCATTAACGGCTGAATTTCCTAAAGACGCAATTTTTTCGCCTTTTTTAAATGTAGTCCCAACAGTTAAGTTTTCTATACTTTCTAACGATAAATGTCCGTATAAAGTATAAAAAGTTTCATTTTCAATTTCATGTTCCAAAATTATGGTCGGACCGTAATCGCCAAATCCGGCATTATTTTGAAAGCTGTGTACTTTTCCGTCAAGCGGACTTAAAACGGCAGTTCCTTCTTTTGCCCATAAATCAAGTCCAATATGAATATTTCTTTCTGGAACCGAATCATTCTTGAAAATTGTGCTTCTCTTATATAAATTTCTTCCTTCTATATAACCGCCGTACGCTACTTCAGCATTATTGACTTCCATATAATTAAAAATAAAACGCTCAAATTCTGCAGAAGTTTCTGGTTTGCTTTCTACCAATTCGTGATTGGTAATAGATAAATCAAGCGGAATATATTTTGAAAGATCAATTGAAGTGTCAATAATTTGGGAAGGTGGTAAGGCTTTTAAAATAGAAACAAGGGATTTCATAAAATGTAAGGTTTAAGCAACTTTTTCAATAATTATTAATTCATTGTGTACTTCAATTCGCGGAAGCATTTTTGAAGTATACAATTTAGGATTTATTTCGGATATGTATTTTCGGTTTCTAATATTGTGCGCTTCATCCAAAATCATGGTATTAAACAACACAAAACCGCCAGATTTTAAATGAAAGCAAACACGATCGCTAAAAAAATTCTCGAACAAGAAATTCGGCATATTGATATCTTCAAAAATATCAATAATAATTAAATCATATTTATCCTTTGTTTTTAAAACAAATTCAAAAGCATCATCAATAACAATTTCAAGCTGTTCAATCTGGTTTAAGTTAAAATATTCATTGGCAACCTGAATCATATCGGGATCTATTTCAACTCCGGTAATTTTACCTTTATAGTGTATCTCATCGATCAAAGTCTTGACAACACTGCCGCCGGCAACTCCCAAAAGCAGAATATGTTCCATCTCTAGAATTTTATCGTAACCAATATTTCTGAGTCCGTATCGTAATATGCGTTGTAAGCTTCCGTATGAGTAATTTGTATTTTCAGTATCTAAAACTAATTCACCATTTGTCCATGTAACTTCGATAACTTTGCTTCTTGCTGATTTCTTTTTGAATATTTTTATAGGTATAAGATAACTTAACAGTTTCTGAATCATTTTTGTAATGCTTTTACTCAAAAATACCATTTTAAATGGTTTATTTTGCATCAAATTCTAATTTTTAATGAAGAAACAATTATACAAGTTCATCTTTTATAAGCTAATGGGCTGGAAAATAGTGGGATTGGAAAATGCTGAAGTAAAAAAATGTATCCTAATGGTAATGCCGCATACCAGCAACCATGATTTTTATATTGGACTTTTTACTCGAGGCATCTCCGGATTGCAGATGAACTGGGTAGGAAAGAAGGAATTGTTTCGTTTTCCTTTTGGATATTATTTTAGAAATGTAGGCGGTGAACCGCTTGATCGTACCGGCGGATTAAATAAAGTCGATTCTATAGCGGCGATTTTTGATCGAAAAGAAGTTTTTAGACTGGCTGTTGCTCCCGAAGGCACTAGAAAAGGTGTGACAGAAATTAAAACCGGTTTTTATTATATCGCACTTAAAGCGAATGTTCCTATTGTTCCAGTTGCTTTTGATTGGGGCAAAAAAGAAGTAAACTTAGGAAAGCCATTTTATCCAACAGGAAATTATAATGCCGATTGGGAAATTTTAAAACAACATTATAAAGGAGTTTTAGGAAAAATACCTGCGAATGGGTTAGTGGTTTAATTTTTCGATATTTTTTCAAATCCGTGAGAATCGCTTAAACCAAAATAATTTTTAAAAATTTTCAAATACGCGAAATTTTGAGTTTATGGTACATATGCCTTAAAAGTTCCGTTTTTGTAGAAAATTACAATTTTCTCTATTTCGTCTTCTTCAAAACTAATATTGGTTCTTTTTAATTCTTCTGTTTTTTTAATAACTGGCTTTTCAATTTCATAATCCAATTGAGAAAATAAATTGGTGTCTCCAAAATTTTCATTTGAAGAAATAGGAGAGACAACTTTTTCAGTTTCTTTAATGTCATCTGTTTTAGGAAAATTCCCTTTTCCATTTAGAATCCAGTACAAATCAACATCCGGAAAAACCTCCATTATTTTCATAACAAAATCAAGACTTGGTTTATTTCTTCCAGAGAGCAGGTGAGACATACTTGATCTTTGCACGCCAATTTTATCAGCAAAAGAAGAAGCATTTAGTCCATAATAATCGAGTATAATTTCCAGTCTTTTTACAAAATCTTCGATGTTTACCATTGTAAATTATATTACACATTTAACTTGTTTACAAATGTAACTAAAAAGATTCGATAATGCAATTTTACAGTTGTAAATCGATGAAAACTTGTATGAACTACCTAATAATTACTTTAATTAAATAGTTGTAACTATTTGAAATAGAAATATTTAATTTTTAGTACTTAAAGTAATAACAATTGTTAATTGGGTTTCTTTTAAAAACTTAAAATGAGTCTTAAAGAGTGTTTACATTTCTAAATTTCTTCCATTTTTAAATGTTTACAATTGTAAAAATAAAGATGTTTACTTTTGTAAACTAATCAAAACACAATGAATTTAGAAGAATTATTCAGCCAAAACAAAGAGCAGTCCATCGAAGGACGTTACTTAACTTTAGACCACATTCAGCCTTTATTAGATAAATTAAATACAGACAACCAAGTTAGTATTATTGGTAAATCTGTTTTAGGCGAACCTATATATAGTTATCAAATTGGTACCGGAAAAACTCGTATCTATTTATGGTCGCAAATGCATGGAAATGAAAGTACCACTACCAAAGCACTTTTTGATTTTATTAATGTTCTAAATAATAAATCCCATTTTGCAGAAAAAATGCTTGCTGCATTTACTTTTTATTGCATTCCAATACTGAATCCAGATGGTGCTAGGCTTTATACACGTGAAAATGCTAATAAAGTAGACCTAAACCGTGATTCTCAAAACCTAACACAACCTGAAAGTAAAGTCTTAAGAGAAGTTTTCGAAACTTTTAAACCTGATTTTTGTTTCAACCTGCACGATCAGCGTACTATTTTTGGCGCTGGTGATACAGGAAAACCGGCTACTGTTTCTTTTTTGGCACCATCTTATAATGAAGAAAGGGAAGTAAATGAAAACCGCCAGAAAGCAATCAATTTAATTGCAGGAATCAACGATGTACTGCAGGAATTTATTCCAGGACAAGTGGGGCGATTTGATGATTCATTTAATATAAACTGTATAGGAGATACTTTTCAGTTTTTGGGAGTTCCTACTATCTTATTTGAAGCCGGTCATTATCCAAACGACTACGAGAGGGAAATTACAAGAAAATACATATTTTTCTCACTAATTTCAAGCTTTAAACTGATAAACGAAAACGATTTAGTTGTCAATAGAATTTTTGATTATTTGAATATTTCACAAAATAAAGTGGTTTTTTATGATTTTATGTATAAAAATATCAAAATAAATTATGATGGTATCGAAATTATTACGAATTTTGTCGCTCAATACAAAGAAGAATTGATTGAAAATAAGATTCATTTTAATGCTTATATAGTAGAAGCAGGTGAATTGGAAAATTATTTTGGTCATTACGAATATGACGGGCAGGGAGCTGTTTATTCTGATGATTATTCTAATATTCCGAAATTGAACCAAAAAGCAGATTTTTATTTAAATAAAAATATTAAATTTGTTAACGGCTTGATAAAAAGTTAATTTTTGTGTGAATTTGTTGTTTTTTATATATATTTTTATACTTTGTAATAGCAATTAGTAATATTAATTAAAGAATTATGAGTAAATTTCGTTTAGATGAAGTAGATCACCAGATTTTAGACATGTTAATAGACAATACGAGAGTTCCGTTTACTGACATTGCAAAAAAATTATTGATTTCTGCTGGTACAGTACACGTTAGAGTAAAAAAGATGGAGGATGCCGGTATAATAATGGGATCTTCATTAGCCTTAGACTACGATAAATTAGGATATTCATTTATTGCATATGTTGGGGTTTTTCTTAATAATACATCTCAAACTAAATTTGTATTAGAGCGAATCAATCAAATTCCGTTCGTAACAGTTGCGTCGGTTACTACAGGTAAATTCAATATTTTTTGCAAAATTAGAGCAAAAGATACTAAGCACGCAAAAGAAGTTATTTTCATGATTGATGATATCGATGGTGTTTACAGAACAGAAACTATGATCTCATTAGAGGAAAGTATTAACGATAAGAAGCGTTTGATGCATACTATTTTCAAAAATATGTAAAAACTCCTCTTGAATGCTATATTAAAATATAACCTCAAGTTTTTCTTGGGGTTTTTTTTATGACTAATTAACCAACCACACAACTATAATACGAATTTATGTACACGCTGCCCAAAATTGAGCGTTTTAATCGAGACGTTCTCTCTAAATATCACATTTACAATAGTGTGTTTATTACCTTACCTTTCGATTCTATAGATAATACAGGAGTTTTACTGCCTTTATTTACAGAAACTTGCGAAACAGGATTTAAAAAACAAGAAACACCAAAGGAAATTTTTGATTTTTTCTCTAATAAGTTCCTTAACAATGCTTCAGAAACTGAAAAGATCGATTTAATGTTTCGATTTATTCAATATATCGAACGTCAAATTGTATTATTTGATGCGATTGAAGATGCTGCCTTTCCAGAAGTAAACAATATGGAAGGACGCGGATCTTTGCGTGACATTAAAGAAAAATCAGATGCCAAAGAAAAAGACGATGAATTGGTTGATTTTCTTGAAAACTTCAATGTTCGTACAGTCTTAACAGCGCACCCAACTCAGTTTTACCCTGGTCCAGTATTGGGAATCATTAATGATTTGACAGAAGCTATTCGCCAAAACGATTTATTACAGATTAAGCAATTACTGGCGCAATTAGGAAAAACACCTTTCATTCAGAAAGAAAAACCAAATCCTTACGATGAAGCCGTAAGTTTGATCTGGTTCTTAGAAAACGTATTTTATGCTACGGCTGGAGAAATTGTACATTATCTGCAAAAAAATATTCTGGAAGGAAATGCTATCCAGAACCAATTAATCAAATTAGGATTCTGGCCGGGAGGTGACCGTGACGGAAATCCTTTCGTTACAACTGATATTACACTTAAAGTAGCAGATCGCTTAAGAACTTCTATTTTAAAGTGTTATTATGTTGAAATGAGAAATCTGAAAAGGAAGTTAACTTTCTCAGATGTAGATACTTTGGTGTCTGATCTTGAACATAAACTTTACCGTTCTGTTTTCTATTCTAAAGGTGAAATTTTCATCACTTTGGAGGAATTATTGACGCAGTTAAATAAAATTAGAGACATTATCATAGAGAAACATCAGTCATTATATTTAGATGAACTGGAAGCTCTTTTGGTAAAAATCAATTTATTCGGATTCCATTTTGCTACATTAGATATTCGTCAGAATAGTAAAATACACAATGTTGTATTTAAAGATGTAGTGAATTATTATTTGAATTCAGGTTCTGATGTATTTCCGAAAAATTATTATGATTTAACTGAAGATGAAAAAATTGTTGTTTTATCTAAAGTAAAAGGAAATCTAAATCCTGCTGATTTTGAAAATGAAATTACAAGATCGACTTTAGAATCTGTTCAAGCGATTAAAACCATCCAAAAAAATAATGGGGAAGAAGGAGCAAACCGTTACATCATCAGTAACAACGAAAGTGCGCTGAATGTAATGGAAACTTTTGCAATGATTCGTCTGAACAATTGGGATACGCCTTCTGTAGATATTATTCCGCTTTTTGAATCGGTTGATGATTTGCAAAATGCTCATCAAATCATGGAGCAGCTATACACTAATCCTGAATATTCTAAACATTTACAGTCAAGAGGAAATGAGCAGACCATTATGCTTGGTTTTTCTGACGGAACAAAAGATGGTGGTTATTTAATGGCCAATTGGAGTATTTATCAGGCTAAAATTTCATTGACGGAAATTTCAAGAAAATACGGCATTAAAGCCATTTTCTTTGACGGACGCGGCGGACCTCCTGCTCGTGGTGGCGGAAAAACGCATAAATTCTACGCTTCTTTAGGGCCAAAAATTGAAAATAAAGAAATTCAAATAACTGTTCAAGGACAAACGATTAGTTCAAATTTCGGAACGTTAGATTCTTGTCGTTATAATATCGAAAACTTATTGAGTGCCGGTGTTACCAATAAGGTTTTCAGCAAAGAGAAAAACGAGCTGACTGCAGAAGAAACGGAAATTTTGACTCAATTGGCTAATTTAGGATATGATAAATATTTAAGTTTCAAAAATCATCCGAAATTTATTCCTTATTTGGAAAAAATGAGTACGTTGAAATATTACTCTAAAACCAATATTGGAAGCCGTCCATCAAAAAGAAGTAAATCTGAAGGACTTGATTTTGCTGATCTAAGAGCAATTCCATTCGTGGGTTCTTGGAGTCAGTTAAAACAAAATGTACCTGGTTTCTTTGGAGTAGGTTCTGCTTTAAAACATTTTGAGGAAACCGGACAATGGGATAAAGTAAGTGATTTATACCATAATTCATTATTCTTTAAAACGTTATTGGAAAACAGTATGATGTCTTTGGCAAAATCATTTTTACCATTAACCGCTTATATGAGTAAAGATCCTGAATTTGGTGAATTCTGGCAGATTATTTACGATGAATTTTCAGAGACAAAGCGTTTACTGTTGAAAATCGCTGGACATAAAACTCTAATGGAGAACTATCCTGATGGTATAGCATCGATTCAGATAAGAGAACGTATCGTATTGCCGTTGTTGACCATACAGCAATATGCTCTTTTAAGAATTAACGAATTGAATAAAGAAAATTCACCAAACGAAGAACTTATTAAAGTATACGAAAAAATCGTAACAAGATCATTGTTTGGAAATACGAATGCTAGTAGAAACTCAGCTTAAGCTCAAATTTTAAACTTAATTTTTAAATAAATGAATGCAAGTCAGTTATTAGAAAATGAATATTCAGGTCATTTTGGTACTTACATCAAAGAAGCTGGAGATGGAAATCTTTTTGAAGAATTAGAGATTTCTCTTCATGAATTCATCCGATTTATTCAAGATATTCCCATGGATAAATTTGATTATCGTTATGCGGAAGGGAAATGGACAATCAAAGATATTATTCAGCATGTGATTGATACTGAGCGTATTTTTGCCTATCGTGCATTGCGTTTTTCGAGAAACGATAAAACGCCTTTGCCTAGTTTTGAAGAATCTGATTATGCAGATAATACAAATTCTAATGGTAGAAGCATTCAGGATTTACTAACTGAACTTTCAGCCGTAAGACATTCAAATTTATTATTTTATAAAAGTTTATCTGAAGAACAACTTAAAAGGATAGGAACTGCATCTGGCAATCCCATTTCTGCCCGTGCTTTAGGATTTGTTATAATTGGACATCAAAAGCATCACCAGAAAATTTTTAAAGAAAGATATTTGTAAAATATGCATATAAAAAAAAGCTGTACCTTAAAAAGTACAGCTTTTTAATTTTAAGAACTTAGCTTCGACTTTGCTTAGTCTGACAATAGTGTTTCAGCATTGATATATTTGGTTGAGCTAAATAAAGCTATTTTTTTATTATTGATTCTGTAAAATTACCTTAAAGTAATTTTATTTTTATGTCATTTGATATTGTCTCTCAATATAAGCCAGTCCAAACCTTATTTTATCGTAAGACATTTTTTCTTCAAAATAATCAAAATACGGTTTTAATGCATTTGGATTTTCAAGCTCAATCTGAGCTTTCTGTATTTCTTTAATTTCATTTTCAGAAACAAACTGGCTCAAATCTAAATCGTGCCCATCAACATATAGTTTGGCTAAATGTGAAACTATAGTACTTTGACCTAAACTTCTTCTTTCGGCAATTTCTTCGATTGAAATACCACTTTCAAATAATTCGAGTGTTTTTTTGTATGTACTGTCTTTTTTCTCTTTTTTGGCAACTGATTTATTTCTGTGAAATTCTACAATAGCATTGATGAATTCTGAGCCATATTTTTCCAGTTTGGCTTTACCAACACCTTCAACAGCAAGAAAATCTTCGTCAGTCATAGGTCTTAATATTTCCATCTGTCTTAACGAAGCATCACTAAAAATCACATAAGCCGGAACTTCTTCTTCCTGCGCAATTTCGTAACGTAATTTTCGAAGTGTTTCAAAAAGAGAATTTTTAGCTGCTTTTGCTTTTTCTTGTTTGATTTCGTTCTTATCAATTACTTTCTTAACAACCGTAGTTAGTTTAACTTTTTCATTCTCAAATAAAACTTTTTTGGCAAAAGGCGTAAGCAGAATTTTATTGTGTTGGTGAAAAGCAATTTCGCAATATCCTAAATTTATCAACTGAATTAGATATTGGTTCCAGTCGTACCATGAAATATCTGCGCCAATTCCGTACGTTTTTAGCGTTTGATAATTTTTTTCGTAGATATACGCGTTTCTCGAACCTCTTAAAAAATCAACAATAACGGGCAGAGGTTCAGACTCTTTTAAACGAGCAATTGCTGAAAGCGCTTTTTGTGCTAAAATCGTCCCATCAAAAAATACAGGTGGATTTTTACAAATATCGCAGTTTCCGCAATTTTCAGTTACTAATTCGCCAAAATAAGACAATAGAATTTTCCTTCTACAGCTTAAAGCATCGGCGTATTGTTTCATTCTTTCGAGTTTTGCCAGCTGCACATCGGCATTCAATCCATCTGAAGCAAATTTCTGAAGCTGAATTACATCTGCATAACTTTCAAATAGAACAGTTTCTGCTGGTAGTCCGTCACGTCCAGCACGGCCAATTTCTTGGTAATAACCTTCAATATTTTTGGGAAGATTATAATGAATTACCCAGCGTACGTTTGATTTGTCAATTCCCATTCCAAAAGCGATCGTAGCACAAACAACTTGACAATCATCATTTATAAATTCATCCTGAGTCTTGGCGCGTGTCTCGTTGTTAAGACCAGCATGATATGCTTTTGCTGAAATCCCATTTTTAGTGAGTTTTTCTGCAAGTTCTTCTGTCGTTTTTCTGCTTAAACAATAAATGATACCAGATTCGTTTGGTCTTTCCTCAATAAAATCTATAATTTGTTTTACGCGATCTAATGCAGGACGAACTTCAAGACTTAGATTTTTACGGTCAAATGAAGCGACTACTATTTTAGGATTTTTTAGATTAAGCTGTTTGGCAATATCTGAACGTGTTGCTTTGTCTGCTGTAGCCGTTAAAGCCAGCACTGGAGTAGAAGGGAAGCGGTTTTTTAAATATCCTAAATTAGTATAAGCAGGTCTAAAATCATGTCCCCAAGATGAAATACAATGCGCTTCATCAACAGCAATCAAACTGATTGTGAGTTCGCTGAAAATATTATCGAGATACGATAAACTTTCGGGAGCGACATACACCAATTTAAACGTATTTGATCTTAAATTATCAATGTAATACTGCTGTTCTTCTGATGATTGACTGCTATTGATGTAACAGGCAGAAATTCCATTTGTTTTTAAACTGTCTACCTGATCTTTCATTAAAGCAATCAATGGAGAAATGACAATTGTAATTCCAGGAAGTACAAGAGCAGGCAGTTGAAAACAAACTGATTTTCCTCCTCCGGTTGGCATGATTGCCAATGTATCTTTTCCTGATAAAATTGAAGAAATAATAGTTTCTTGATTAGGTCTGAATTTTTCAAACCCAAAATTCTCCTTTAATTTGGCACGTAAAGTTTCTGAAGTCATAGGCTGGTAAATGAATTTATAAGATAATATCAAAAATATTAAATTATAATAATTTTCCTATATTTTGTAAAATAATTTTAGAGCTATTGTTCACAAAAAAAAGGAACTCGACTGAGTTCCTTTTTTTTATTAAGAATAAAGATTGCAATTAATCTTCATCATCTTCGTCATCGTCGTCGTCAGATGATATATCATCTTTATCCTCGTCATCATCGTCATCTTCACCATCTAATTCTGGTTTATCTTGTCTGTCATCATCTTCATCATCGTCATCTGCGTCATCATCAAGATCAATACCTTTTACTGGTTCGATTGTATCAACATCAAGATCAATATCGTCATCTTCATCGTAATTTTCGATTCTGTCAGCAAGTTTGGTACTAATTTTTACTAAATAAATAGTGTCTTCAGTACGAACTTCAACAGCTTCTACTAATTCGTTTTTAGCGTTTCTAAAACGGATAACATCCGAATCGTCATAACCATCAGGAAATTTTTCAACCAAAAGGTTTAAAATTTCATTAGTCAGTTTGGCGTAGTCTACTATAATTCTTTTCATAAAATATCCTATAAATCTAATAAATATGCAAATATTAACGGAGCAACAATTGTAGCATCCGATTCGATAATAAATTTAGGGGTATTGATATCTAATTTACCCCAGGTAATTTTTTCGTTAGGAACGGCTCCAGAATAAGATCCGTAACTAGTTGTAGAATCTGAAATCTGGCAGAAATAGCTCCAGAAAGGCACATTATGCATTTCCATATCTTGGTACAACATTGGTACCACACAAATAGGGAAGTCACCAGCGATACCACCACCAATTTGGAAGAATCCTATTCCGTTTTCGCTGTTTTTTGTATACCAGTCAGCAAGGAAAGTCATGTATTCGATACCTGATTTCATTGTTGAAGCTTTCAAATCTCCTTTAATTACGTAAGAAGCAAAGATATTACCCATAGTACTATCTTCCCATCCTGGAACAATAATTGGAAGATTTTTTTCAGCTGCTGCATACATCCAGCTGTCTTTTAAATCAATTTCGTAATATTCTTCAAGTACTCCTGATAATAACATTTTGTACATGAATTCATGTGGAAAATAACGTTCTCCATTATCATCAGCATCTTTCCAGATTTTATAGATATGTTTTTGTAAACGTCTAAAAGCCTCATGCTCAGGGATACAAGTATCTGTAACACGATTTAATCCTCTTTCAAGTAAAGCCCATTCGTCTTCTGGTGTCAAATCACGGTAGTTAGGAACTCTTTCATAGTGGGAGTGAGCTACTAAATTCATGATATCTTCTTCTAGATTGGCTCCAGTACAAGAAATAATCTGCACTTTATCTTGTCTAATTACTTCCGCAAAAATTTTACCTATTTCTGCTGTACTCATTGCCCCAGCCATACTTACAAGCATTTTAGCGCCATTTGCTAATTGCTGCTCATATCCCTTAGCCGCATCTACAAGTGAAGCAGAATTAAAGTGTAAATAATGTTTTTGAATAAACTGACTGATTGGTCCTTTCATTTTGTTTTTTGTTTTTTTTTATTTTTTGAATTAAAAGTTTTGAACCTTTTAGGGTATATGCAAATTAATAATTTTATAGTAACGAAACTTTTAAATTTGCAGTTTTTTTTTACAATTTTTTCTTGTAGCCTAAAATTTTCAATACATCATCAGAAGTCTGTTGTTCTGAGAAAACCTCAGTTGCTAGAATTCCGTTCTCATCACGATCTATTAAAATATGTTTTGGCTGTGGAATCAAACAGTGGTGTAAACCGCCGTATCCGCCAATAGTTTCTTGATACGCACCAGTATTAAAGAAACCAATATATAGTGGCTTTTCTTTGTTGTATTTAGGCAGATAAATGGCGTTCATGTTTTGTTCTGAGTTGTAATAATCGTCACTATCACAAGTCAATCCTCCTAACAGAACCCGCTCGTAAGTATCATTCCAGCGATTAATTGCCAGCATGATAAAACGTTTATTTATCGCCCATGTATCAGGCAAAGTAGTAATGAACGACGAATCGATCATATTCCATTTTTCTCTATCATTTTGTTGTTTTTGATACAAAATCTGATAGATTGCGCCACCGCTTTCGCCAACTGTAAATGAACCAAATTCCGTAAAAATATTTGGAACATCAACTTCGGCTTCGTCACAAGCTATTTTAATCTGATTGATAATTTCATCAATCATATATTGATAATCATATTCAAAAGCAAGCGAGTTTTTAATTGGGAAACCGCCTCCAATGTTCAATCCGTCAAGCGTAGGGCATTCTTTTTTTAATGCAATGTATACTTTAATACATTTTACAAGCTCGTTCCAGTAATACGAAGTATCGTTTATTCCAGTATTGATGAAAAAGTGAAGCATTTTAAGCTCTAATTTTTCATTTTCCTGAATTTGTTTTTTATAGAAAGAAACTATGTTTTTGTAACCAATACCAAGTCTTGAAGTATAAAACTCAAATTTAGGTTCTTCTTCGGCTGCAATTCTAATTCCGATTTTGAATTTTCCTTTAATTTCAGCCTGAAGCAAATCAAGTTCTTCGTAATTATCAATAATCGGAATAGTATTTTTATGTCCGTTATTAATTAATCGCGTAATATTGTTGATGTATTCGTCTCTTTTGAAACCATTGCAGATTACATAAGTACTTTTGTTGATTTTACCGTTTTCAAGTAAATTCTCTACAATATTAACATCAAAAGCAGATGAAGTCTCAATGTGAATGTTATTCTTGAAAGCTTCATTCATAATGTATTCAAAATGAGAGCTTTTTGTACAATAGCAATAGTAATATTTTGCATCATACTTGTTTTTTTCCATTGATTTTCTGAACCAAGCTTTGGCTTTATTGATATTTTCAGAGATCTGAGGAAGATAAGTAAATTTTAAAGGTGTGCCGTATTGTTCTACGAGTTTCATCAAATCGATGTTGTGGAACAATAGATTGTCTTTGTTTAATTTAAACTCTTCTTGTGGAAAATAGTATGTTTGGTTTATTAGATCAGAATATTTTGTATTCATTTAGTTTTCAATATTTTAATTTGTTATTTAAATTTAGTAAAAATCTGTGCTAAATCTTAAATTCAAACTCTAATATTGGCAAATACAATCTGCAGTTTTTCGTGTTCGGCTTTTGAGCATTGAAAAACATCGAAACAAAACGGACTTTTACTATTGTAAAAACGGTTCAACATTCTTAGTAAAGAACTATTGAGTCTGTTTCTATAAGCATTGAAATGTCTTTGTTTTTTGTTCGTTTTCATCGAGGCAAATGTAAAAAATAATATATACCTAAAGCAATGCTTTTGATTAAAAAAAAATTAAGATTTATAATCTTCAAACGCTTCCAGAATCAATTTATTTTCAACAGATTGGTTAATTTTTATCTTTCCGATTCCTTCAATTAATGCAAATTGAATCATACCGTATTCATTTTTTTTGTCATGAATAAGCAATTCAAGAATAGGTTCGATATCATTTTCTCCAAAAACAATATCATCATAAATACCTTTAATAATGGTTTTTATTTCACGGTATTCTTCTGCTGTAATTAGATTTTTCTGCAATGAAATATAACTTTCTAAAATCATCCCGGCAGCAATTGCTTCTCCGTGAAGCAGAGTAGTTTTTTCTTCACTTTCTAAAAAGTATCCTTCTATAGCGTGTCCTAAAGTATGCCCGAAATTTAAGGCTTTGCGAATATTTTTCTCTGTTGGGTCCTGAATTACAATTTCATTTTTAATTTCAACAGAACGATAAATTAATTGGTCTAATTCGTCAAATACAATAGACTTTAGATCAGAGAATTGTCTCCAGTATGGCGCATCGTAAATCAAACCATGTTTTAGCATTTCTGCCAAACCAGAACGCATTTCAGTTTGTGGTAAAGTTTCTAGGTACTGAGTATCAACCAACACCATCTGCGGCACGTTAATTACGCCAATCTGGTTTTTAAGATTTCCAAGATCAACTCCTGTTTTTCCGCCTACAGAAGCGTCAACCATAGACAATAGGGTAGTTGGAATATTGATAAAATCAACACCTCTTTTAAAGGTAGAAGCGGCAAAACCTCCTAAGTCAGTAACAACACCGCCTCCAAGATTTATGACTAACGATTTTCTGTCAGCACCAAGTTCAGTAAGTACTTTCCAGATTTCGATACAAGTTTCGATGTTTTTATTGGCTTCACCAGCTTCAAATTCGATAATTTCGATATTCAAATCGGTTTCAATAATAGGGAGAAGTTTAGGAAGACAATACTCGTTGGTTTGATCGTCTACAATTATAAATATATTAGAGTATTTATTTTCTCTTAGATGTTTATTTAAAGCTTCGTAAGCATTGTGGTTAAAATGCACGAAATAGTTATTAGCTTGAATAGACTGCATAATTTTTTAGTTAATTTAAAAACCGCAAAATAAGGCATTTTTGAATTAATAATCCCTAAAACGAATCTATTATTGCATAAAAAACTTTGAAAAAAAAAGGATCTGAAAAGAGTATTACTTTATCAGATCCTTTACTATTTAGAAAGACTATTTACAATTTTGTATTATTTGTGGTTTAGCATCGGGAAAGTTTTTAGAATTTGAGATTTCAAAATACTTACAGGCATTTACCTTATCATTTAATTTTAAATAACAGTTTGCTATAAAAAATTCTGTACGGCCTGAATTAAACTGTCTGTTTTTTAATGCATTTAAGAAATAATTCAAGGATTGCTTGTAATCTCCTGCATTAAAGTAATAGAAGGCCAGATACTGCATTACATCAGCGTTTGTTGGATCTGCTTTGAGCGCTTTATTATAATATTCTAATGCTTTTACTTTGTTTTTTGCGTTTAAAAAAGACTGCGCTTTTCCTATATAATCAACAGTTGCAATCTTGTTTTTCTCTTTTAGCAGTATAGTATCATTAGGAAATTGTTTTATTCCTTTATCTATAAACTGAAGCAGATTTTTATCATTATAATTTGCATTTTTAAGTTCATCAGCAGCCAATTTCCAAGCTTGCGGAATATTTCGATATTGTATAAAAGTTTTATGTTCTTTTAGGATTTCTGCTGTGTCTTTTTTAGCCCTTGCAAACTGAATTGACATCGTGTAAAAATTAATATTTCGCGGACGCATATAAAAAGCTTGTTTGCCATATACATACGCGCTGTCAATATTTCCTTTTTTGTTAGCAACAAGCATTTTGTAGAAAAAAATCCTTCCGAAATACGGATTTATTTTATCAGCTTTTGAAAGGTATTTTAAAGCCTGATCCAGTTTGTCTTCATTATAATAATAAATACCAGCATATTCATAAAATGATTCCGCTGTGGTAAGTGTATTTTTATATTTGGGAATCCTTTTTATGACTTCATCTCCTGTAAGTACAGTATTTTTATAGCCCGCTGCATTATCTTTCTTGATTAAAAATTCCAATTTTGAGGCTTTATATCCTAAAAATGCAAAATATATCGTTCCTGCACTAATTAATGTAACAAACCAATAAAAGTTATTTTTAACCAATTTTGTATCTGGTTCATTTGAAGAACTTTCATTTATTATAGTAAAAACTATAATAAGACATAAGAAAATCATCATTGTAGCCCTAAACATCGGGAAGTTTAAAAGGGCATCCATTCCATACACTACCGTTACCATTAAAGTCAGCATAGCAAGAGACTGAATCTCAATTTGATCTGATTTGAAAAACCTTTTGGCATTAATCAGTACAATCAATATAAACAATGAAATATAAATCAAGCCATTGATAAAGCCCGTTTCGGCCATTGTTTCTAAAAAATCATTGTGCGAATGCAACGAAATAGCAGAATCGTTATTTTGTGTTTTTTCAAACGGAATAGATTCTACTTTGTAATTTCCCAGTCCAACGCCCAATAATGGTTTTGTTTTGGCTAAATCAAATGTATTTTTCCAGGTAACTAAACGGGCATTTGTAGCGGCATCTTTTGTATTAATCTGCTCAAGCCTTCCAGCTATCGAAGTATAACGACTATTGTTTTCTACCTTTTTTAATATAGAACTGCTTATCGCTATGGTCACTAGTATTGGAACAATTAAAATAACTGTTTTTAAAACAGTGGCTTTGCTGAATGAATTGATTTTAAAATTGTAGATAATAAAAAGTATATAAACTAAGGTAGTACTTATAATAGCCGTTCTCGCGGCTGTTAAAAGAATGGTTGTTGTAACCAGAAGAAGTGTAATAAATATAAAGATTCTTCTTTTTTGTAAATAATGCGTAAAACCCAACAATAAAAACGGAATTTTAATTGTTAAACTTGCCGCCAGAATATTAATGTTTCCTGTACTTAGCGATAATTCGGAAAGAGCAACTGACAGGGAAACTTTATCAAAGTTCATTTTAAAATGATAAAGTTCTAACGCTGACTGTAGAAATGCAGCAATGCATATAATGAAAACAATCTTTGGAATAAGATGGAGCCTATTTTTTAACAAAATAGTAAAATTGATTAAAATGCAGAATCCGATAATAAGTTCTATGATTTTTTCAAGTACTAATGTCGTATTTACAGCTGTAATAAATGATAACGCACAGAAAAGTAAAAAAGTAGTAAAGAGCCAGAAAACATATGATTTTTTGAATGACTTTATAACCTCTGAGCTTATAAATTTTGCTTTAAACGTCAAGTATATAGCCATAATGAAATTCAGTCCTGCTAAATACAGAAATTGATTATAAATAATATCTTCACTTTCAGCATGTGGTAAAAAATCAATAAGAAAGAGTGCTACAACAAATATGATGACTATATTATCAGAAATACTTTCGAGACTTTTGTTACTACTTTTCATACGTAAATCGATTATAATTTTAATTTTTTGCAAAAATACACAAAAAACAAAGTAAAATCTTACTTTTTGAATTAAAATTTAATCGTCATTCAATTATCAAAACGAAAAAATAGTGAGGCCTTTAGTGAAGAATATTCAAAACAGTCTATATCTTTGCATAAAAACTAAACTTAATGGAAAAAATATTCGATAACACGCAAGTTGCATTTTCACTAAAAAGTGATACCGAACTAGACAGAGCTTATTTTCTTTTTAAAATGATTGACAGTGAGCCGCTAGTACGTATTGGAACTGCTGTAACTAATTTTGCAATTAAAGCACATCTTCCAGTAGAAGGATTAATTCGCGCTACTGTTTTCGACCACTTTTGTGGTGGTGTAAACGAGAATGACTGTCTTACTGTAGTAGACAAAATGTTTACAAAAGGAGTTTCATCTGTTTTGGATTATTCTGTTGAAGGAAAAGAAGAAGAAGCACAGTTTGATGCGGCATTGGAAATGACATTAAGAACAGTAGAATTTGCTAAAGAACGTCTTGCAATTCCGTTTGCGGTATTTAAACCAACTGGTTTAGGACGTTTTGAATTGTACGAGAAATTAGGAGAAAAACAAACTTTAACTCCAGCTGAACAAGCAGAATGGGATAGAGTAGTCGCTCGTTTTGATAAAATCTGCAGTGAAGCGCATAAAAAAGATGTTGCATTGTTAATTGATGGTGAAGAAAGCTGGATGCAAGATGCTGCTGATGATTTAGTTACAGATATGATGCGTAAGTACAATAAAGAAAAGGCAATTGTATTCAACACCTTACAAATGTACCGTTGGGATCGTTTAGACTATTTAAAAGGTTTACATGAAGTAGCAAAAAATGAAGGTTTTTATATTGGAATGAAACTTGTTCGTGGTGCTTACATGGAAAAAGAAAACAAAAGAGCAGAAGAAAAAGGATATCCTACACCAATCTGTGCTTCTAAACAAGCTACAGATGATAATTACGATGCTGCTGTATTGTACATGATCGAACATTTAGATATGATGGCCATTTTTGCAGGTACGCATAACGAATTGAGTTCTTACAAGTTAATGGAATTAATGGCTCAAAAAGGAATTGCTAAAAACGATCACAGAATTTGGTTTGGACAATTATACGGAATGAGCGACAACATCAGCTACAACTTAGCTGAAAACGGTTATAACGTAGCAAAATACCTTCCGTTTGGACCTGTTAAAGATGTTATGCCGTATTTAATCCGTCGTGCAGAAGAAAATACTTCAGTAGCCGGACAAACAAGCCGCGAATTATCAATGATTAAAGCTGAACGTAACAGAAGAAAAGGGAAATAAATTTAGTTTTCAGTTTTCTGTCTCAGTTCACAGATATAAAAAAGCTTCAATTTTCATTGAAGCTTTTTTTATTGGAATTTGGAATTTAAAAATTGAAATTTCCTTTTAAGAATTACTAAACTGTAAGTTACTTAGGTTTTTATAAATTCCATTTTCAAGGTTTATCAATTCCTGATGTGTTCCTTCTTCAGAAATTTTTCCGTTATCCAGAACTAAAATTTTATCGGCATTTCTAATAGTCGAAAGTCGGTGAGCGATAATTATGCTTGTTCTTCCTTCCATCAAAACTTCTAACGCTTCTTGAACCAGTTTTTCGCTTTCGCTGTCTAATGATGATGTAGCTTCGTCTAAAATCAAAATACTTGGGTTTTTAAGCAATGCTCTTGCAATAGCAATACGCTGGCGCTGTCCGCCTGATAATTTTACACCGCGTTCTCCAACCAAAGTCTCGAATTTTTCAGGGAAACCTTCTACGAAATTAAATGCATTGGCTTGTTTCGCAGCAGCAATAATTTCTTCATCTGAAGCATCTGGTTTTCCGTAAGCGATATTTTCTCTAATCGTTCCTCCAAATAAAATCACATCTTGCGGCACAATACTCATATTACCACGCAGATTTTCCAAATCATAATCGTGGATATTTTTTCCGTCAACTAGAATTTCTCCGGCTGTAATATCATAGAAACGTAATAATAATGATGAAATAGTAGATTTTCCGGCTCCACTTGGTCCAACGATCGCTATTTTTTGTCCAAATCCAGCTGTGAAATTTACATCTTTTAAAACTTCAACTTCTTTTCTAGATGGATAATGAAACGCTACATTTTTGAACTCTACATTTCCTTTTATTTTTTCTATAGAAGATGAAGTATGAGGATTTGCATTGATTTCTTCTGGTTTTTCTTCTAATAATTCAAAAACACGTTCTGTTGCTCCAACCGCTTTTTGAATCTGCGCATACATTTCGGCAATTCCTCCAAAAGAAGCTCCAATAAATGTAGTATAAAGTACAAACGAAATCAAATCACCAACTCCTTCAACTTCGCCTCTAATTGTTAAAGTAATTCCGTACCAAACAACCGCAACAACACATCCGAAAAGACATAAAATAATGAATGAAGCAAAATAACCTCTGTATTGTCCGCCTTTAATGGCAATTTTTACGATTTCTTTAATCTTATTTTTATAACGCTGTATTTCGTACCATTCGTTTGCAAAAGCCTTAACATTGCTGATTCCCTGTAAAGTTTCTTCAACAATTACTTGGCTTTCGGCAACTTTATCTTGTGTTTTTTTTCCGTATTTACGAATAAATCTTCCAAATATAACTGCAGCAACAGCAACAACCGGAACGATTGCCAGCATCATTAAAGTCAATTTTGGGCTAATGCTTCCTAAAATCACAAATCCACCAATAATCAAGATAAACTGACGAAGGAATTCGGCAATTGTTGTGGTAAAAGTGTCTTGCAATTGCGAAATATCAGCGCTGATTCGGCTGTTTAATTCTCCAACACGTTTTTGCGAGTAGAATGACATTGGTAATTTTACCAAATTCTCATACAATGCAAAACGAATGTTTGACAATGAATTTTCGGTAAAATTCACAAAAAGTGAAATTCTGAAAAATGAGAAAATTGCCTGCAATGCCAGGATTCCCATTAAAGCAAGCGCAATTTCATTAGCCTTGTCCAGATCTTTGTTTGTAACACAATCTACAAGCATTCCCATTAGTTTAGGAAAGGCGAGGGCAGTGGCGCTGGTTAATAAAAGAAAAATCAAGCCAAGGAAAAATTTCCATTTGTGATTCTTGGCATATTTAAAAATTCGTAGTGCTTTTTGAAGGGAGTTAGAGTCTAATTTAGCTTTCGGTAAATCGTTTTCTTGAAATCGAGCCATTTGAATATACTATTTAAGGTACGCAAATGTATGATTAAAGCAAATTAATACAAAGGGATATTATGATTTAGAGTTTCAAAATGCCATTTTTAACTAAATAATAAGAAATAACCATTTTTAGCATGAACATTAAAAAGCTGAAAAATAGAGATCTAAATAAAAAGAATAAAAAATATTTTATTTTTTTTCAAATTACGCTTGTAATATTAAAATCTAGCTGTATATTTGCACTCGCAATCACAAAATGATAGCAGCCTAATAAAATAGGGCGATTAGCTCAGCTGGTTCAGAGCACCTCGTTTACACCGAGGGGGTCGGGGGTTCGAACCCCTCATCGCCCACAGATTTTCAAAAACTCCAAAGTCTTATGATTTTGGATTTTTTTGCTTTAATATATTTTTGTAATTTCGACAAAAACCAGATGTGATGGCTTTCTTTGCTAGAAATTATCAAGATTTTGTGAATCGTGATTTTCTAATTTTAAAACGAATAATCTGTATAAAATACGGATATATTATCTGATAATTCAATATTTTACAGGATATTTTATTTACCTTTGAAACTTACATTTTAAGCTAAATGGCTTTATATTTGAGCCTTTAGAAAATTGATATTCATTATGGAACAGAAAATACATCAAGGAAGAAACGTAAAACGTTTTAGAGAAATGCTTGGCATTAAACAAGAAGCATTGGCTTTTGATTTGGGAAATGACTGGAATCAAAAGAAAATTTCTATGCTGGAGCAAAAAGATGTAATTGAAGATGATATGCTGAAACAAATCTCAAACATCTTGAAAATTCCTGTTGAAGCATTTCAAAATTTTGATGAAGAGCAAGCGATAAATATTATTTCTAGCACATTTCATGATACACAAGGTTTGATAAACTATAATCCAACTTTCAACAATAATCCAATTGATCAATTAGTTAAACTTCACGAAGAAAAAATTGCTTTATATGAAAGGATGCTGAAAGAGAAAGAAGAAATGATGCAACGACTTGAAAAACTAATAAATAAATAATTATCTACATAAGGCTCAACTCATAATTGAGCCTTTATTATTTCTGAATGTCTCGAATTTTAATGTTTATATTCTGTATATTTGGACACAGAATGAGTCAGTCAACCTGCTAAATAACTGATCATTTTGTTCAAATAAATCAAACCCCATCTGAAAATGAAACAAAAATTAATTACTTTTTTAATTGTTTGCGCTGTTGTAAATGTTTTTGGACAGGCTCCTGCCACTAAAACCAATTATTCTAATAAAACTCTAGCTGCAGAAGAAATGGTTACCAGCAAAGCCATTAAAACGCTTAAAAAAGTTCCTTTAGACGAAGCATTTATTTTAATTTATGATTATGATGGTTCTCTTTTTTCATATGATTTAGAGTCTGAATCAATTGTATGGACTGTAAAAGCCAAAGATTCCTATACAGAAATGTGCGCCAATAAAGTAACTCTTGCCGATGGAGTGGTGTATGTGCCGTTTATTAATGGCGAAATTTTCGCGATAGACAATCAAACCGGAGACGTTTTCTGGAAATCAAGATTAGGAAATGTTGCCGATCAAATTGTTTTAAAAGATCAAACGCCCATAATCAGCAATGGAAAATTATACATTACAGCTCAAAATCAGAATCAAAGCAGTAATTTATACGCTTTAGATATCAAAGATGGAAGTTTAGCTTGGAACTACAAATTAGATTCAGCCGATAATGACGTTACGCCTTTAGTTTTTGATAATAAAGTTTTTATTGGAAGCGCATCAAATTTCTATTGTTTTGACGCAAACGGAAAAGTTTTAGGTCAGAAAACATTTCCAGAAGCTATGAGCGGAAAACCTGTAACAGATGGCGAAAACATATTTGTGGCAAATTCAAAAAACACGGTTTATGCCTTAAATTCAAAATTAGATATTGTGTGGGAATTTAAATTTGATGAAAATCAATTTAATATCAAAGACCGAATGATTTGCAGCGATAAAAAGCTTTATTTTGGCGCACAAGGCACCAATGTAACTTCGTTGTATTCGGTAGATTCAAAAATGGGAACTCAGTTATGGAAAACGGATTTTAAAGACGATAACATTGAATATATTACCAAAGAAAATGACAATATTTGGGGATATACCCGCAAAGCAAGACTCTTTGAATTGGATGCTACGAATGGTGAAATTGCTTATGAGTTAAAATTAACTACTCAGCCCGTTTCAAATATTGAATTTCCAAATGATGATAACCTGCTTTATTACTATTGTGATGCTGGTTTGATTCAGTTTGATTTAAAAGAAAAAGACGAAAATATGTACTATATGAGAACTTCTCTAAAAGAGAATATTTATAGTGCCTATTTGAAGATCATTAGATAATAAAAAGCAAAAAACTCCTTAATTTCTTAAGGAGTTTTTTTTATGATGCTGTGAATAATTTATTTCTCAATATTATTTCGACTTTATTTTACGTAATTCAGTAAGCATTTCATCCAGAAAAGCCTGTTGATTGGCATCGTCTTTAAAATAACGCTGGTAATTGACACTGCAGCTTTCAACATCGGCGATATTATCAAGATTAAACGACCAATCATTTGTATTTTTGATGGTGATGCCAATGCTATTATTACAGTTCTGCCATAATTCTGAAAACTTTGTTTTCTTGTCTTCAGTTAAGTCGTCGAATTTTGCGTAAACAGTAAATCCTCGCATTTCAGAATTAAAGAATTTATCAATAGAAGTTACTGGAACTCCGCCCCAAATTATAGTTTGCCCTTCTGGCAGTTCTATTTCTTTTAGTTTTTCCTCGCTTAACATTTTATCCTGCTTTCCTTTTTTGAAAAGAGTTTCAACATAAATAAGTTTAGTTCCTTTTGGGACAGCAATTTTTTTAATTGTCAAAGGTTCAGTGGCAATGTAATACGGATAATCAGGAGTAGAATTTCCACCCGTTGGATTCATATTGCCCACACAACTCGTTATGAGCATTATTCCTAAATAAGAAAAAGGTTTTAATAGTTTCATAAACGTAATGTTTCTTTACGCTAATATAAGAAATATCTTTAATCGTGTTTTTACTATTTGTTTTTCTAAAATTATAGTAAATCTATTTTATCCATTTTCTGCTTAAATATTTCCTCAACGGAATATCATACACAACCATTACCAAATAGGCGAATCCAACTAAAAAAATAATTGAAGGAACGATAATCAAAATCAGCTGATTTGTGTTTGGTTTATAATTGGTATAGTAGTTTCCAAACATCCATAATACGGCGTAATGCGTCATGTATAACGGATAAGAAATATTTCCAGAAAACACACAAACTTTTTTTAAAGCTGGTTTTAATACGGCTCCAGCGCCTAAAGAAATCAATAACGGAAAATAAAATAAAACTACTAAAGGTTCTGTTAGCCAATTCCATTCTGAAAAAGGCATTATAAAAGCCAATAATAACAAACCTGATAAACCTATAAAACCTAAATTGTTTTTGATAATCCAATTTGAGCGGTATATCAGTAATCCTGCCAAGAATGAATACGAAATTCTAGCAAAACCATCCCAAAATGTTGGTCCGCTCCAGCCGCCTAATAAATTACCCGAATTATAAGCTACAAAACATATCGCTGCTGCTGCAAGTATGGTTAAGAATAACAAATAATTACGTCGCACCCGATACAAAACCAAGGCATACACAATATTAGCAATATATTCCCAAAACAATGACCAAGCGGGCGCATTAAAACTAAAAAGATTAAAACCACGATCTGCAATTACAGGCAGCGGAATCATAAATAAGGAACAAATAAAAGCTAGAATGATTTTTCCGGTGCTGTACAGTTCTAAATGTCCGCCAAACGGATCAAACAAAAATGCCAGTATTCCTAATATTGATCCGGCAATTACTAACGGATGAAGTCTGATAATTCGGGCTGTAAAAAACTTTAGAAGTCCCATTTTGGCAATTCGGTCATCGTAAGCATATCCAATTACGAATCCAGAAAGACAAAAGAAAAAATCAACGGCAAGAAATCCATGTCCGATAAAGTTCTGACTTGGATCTGTAAAAATCCATTCCATAAAATGAAAAATTACCACTGCAAGAGCGGCGATTCCTCTTAATCCGTCAAGAATTTCAAAATGTTGTTTAGTTGGTTGAGTTGTAGAATTTTGGCTGGTAGTCATTGATGCAGTAATTATTTCTTTTGAAGCTGTTGCAAATTATATAAATTAGTATTGAAATCAAAGTAGTACAATTGCTGCAGTTGTGAATTTTCTTTAAAATGCAACTCAAATTAATTCACTAACTTAGTTATCAATCAATTTAAATAAAACTAAGTATATGGAAACTAAAATGATATGGGCAAATTTTGTTTCGCATGATTTGCAGCGAACGATACAATTCTATTCTGATTTAGGATTTAAACAAAACGGAAAAGAAACCGATGAACTCGTAAGTTTTGTATTTGGCGAACATAATTTTGTAATTAACTTTTTTGTGCCTTCACGATTGGAAAATGCTTTAAAAGGAAAACTAACGGCTAAAAATGAGGGCAACGAAATCATCTTTTCGCTATCAGCAAAGAGCAGGGAAGAAGTAGATCTTTGGTATCAAAAAGTAAAAGATATTGGGGGTACTATTTTTGCCGAACCGGAAAATTTTGAAGTTGGTTATACTTTTGGTTTTACTGATCCTGACGGACATAAATTTAATTTCTTGTTTTGGCCGGGAATGTAATTTATTTAAATGAAGTCACTTTTTGCCATATGACAAATTCTCTCTAAAAAGTTATTCCTAACTTTCAGGCATGAAACAATTAACAGATTACATATTGCAATTTGGCAATCTCAATCAACAACAGATTGATTTAATTTTAACGAAAGCACACGAAAGGGAATTTCCTAAAGACTCTTATTTTTCTGAAGCTGGAAAGATTTCAGTTGAAGTCGGTTTTATAATTGATGGAATCATGCGTGTTTGCTATTATAATAACAAAGGCGAAGAAATCACCAAATATTTCATAGACGAAGATAATCTAGTGGTCGATTTGGAAAGTTTCGAAAACAGCATTTGTTCTTCGGCATATGTGCAGGCCGTAACAGATTGTAAAATGATCGTTTTCTCTAAAAAAGACTGGGAAGATTTACTGAATACAATTGTGGGCTGGGACACGATTGTACACAAAATCATTTCAAAGGCACTTATCCAAAAAGTGGCCAGAAGAAGTCCGCTCGTTTCTGAAGATGCTACAACTCGTTATTTATCGTTTATGGAAATGTTTCCCAATGTAATTAACCGTATTCCGTTGTCGTATTTGGCTTCTTATCTGGGAATTACGCAATCATCTTTGAGCAGAATTCGGAAAAATATCCGTTAAAAACGCTTTTTGCCATATGGCAAATGTTTTTGTTTTTAATCGATGCAACTTTGCTTCAAATAATTTTAAAAGATAAAAAATGAAAACAGTATTAATTACAGGCGCAAATAGAAGTATAGGTTTAGAAACCACAAAACAACTTTCAGAACAAGGTTTGTTTGTGTATTTAGGAAGCCGAGATTTAGCCAAAGGCGAAGAAATCGTAAAAGACCTTTTTGAAAAAGGATTTGAAAACATCAAAGCCATTCAGATTGATGTTACCAACGATGAAAGTGTTCAAAAAGCAAAAAGCATTGTAGAGAAAGAACAAGGAAAACTAGACATTTTAATTAATAATGCCGGGATTTTAGGCGATGTACCACAGGATTCTTCAAGCACTTCTGTAGAAAAAATCCAGCAGGTTTTCGATACCAACTTTTTTGGTGTAATCAGAGTTACGCAGGCGTTTTTGGATTTATTAAAAAAATCAGACAGTCCAAGAATCAGCAATATAACTTCTGGTTTGGGTTCGCTTGCCTTACATAGTGATCCAACTTGGAAATATTATGCCATTAAAGCCGTTTCATACGTTTCTTCAAAAACAGCTTTAAATGCATTTACAGTTACGCTGGCTTATGAATTAAAAGATTTGCCATTTAAAGTAAACGCAATCGATCCTGGTTATACAGCAACTGATTTTAATCATTTCAATGGACCAGGAAGCGTAGAAAGCGCAGCAAGTTTTATTATTAAACATACAGTAACCGACGAAAATGGTCCGACTGGAAAATTCTTCAGTAATGATATTGAAGATGAAAGCGAGGAAAGTCCGTGGTAAAATAAAGTCGGTTTTAAATAAAAACTGTAAATGATTCTTAAGTTTTATTTGAACTAAAAAAGCAAGCCTCCAACTATTTATGGAGGCTTGCTGCATTTTAAGAATTAGTTATTTTCAACTAATTCAATATCCATGGTTTTTATAAGTCCGTTCTGAAAATTATAAATATGTTTTACGAAACCATCAAACATCACATTATCCTGAAGGTCTTTTACAACCTGATGTACTTTTACTTCTAAACTGCCATTTTCTCTTTCTGTAAATCCTACAGGTTCTACTTTTGGATTAATTTCTTTCCATTGCCTTGTCCAATATTCCTTAATTTCATTATGACCAACGATGTAACCGCCTTCCCAAGCTTTAGACCATTGTACGTCATTTTGCATAACCGAAAGCGCTTTATCTATATTTCTTTCATTAAAAGCGGCGTAAGCTTTATAAATTACTTCTTCTAACTGATTTACTTTTGTCATCGACTGAATTTTAGAAATTAAACTGCTAAAAAATTATTTTGAAAACTTTTGTTATTAATAAACGGGTTCCCAGAGTTCTATTTTATTTCCTTCGGTGTCCATAATATGTACAAATTTTCCATAGTCATAGGTTTCAATATCATCCAGAACAGTAACTCCGTTGGCTTTTAGTTTTTCTAAAAGTCCTTCGATATTCTGTACACGATAATTAATCATAAATTCTTTTTTAGAAGGAGAAAAATACTCGTCTCCCTGCTTAAAAGGACACCATTGTGTAGATTCGATCTGATCTGGATTTTCTAAATTTCTAGATTCAAAACTGGCAGAACCCCAATCGTTTATTTCAAAACCTAAGTTTTTGGCATACCATTCTTTAGTTTCTTTAGGGCTTTGAAGAAAAAAGAAAATACCGCCAATTCCGGTTACTTTAGGGGCTAAATTATCTTTGTCTTTATTTGAATCTTCCATATCGTTAATTTTTTAAATAGTTATTGTAAATCACTAAATTTGAATACTAATATAAACTAATTTGATAGAAGTTAATAAGGACGAAACACAAAATTAATCTGCAAATCTTAAAAAAGAAAAATCAAGATTATGCATCAATTGTTCATTGGTATGCGTTTGTGATTGTGCCTCTTTTGCATACACAAACATTTGTTTTTCGTATGAGTTAACAGCATCTTCAATGGAAAGAAACTCACCATTAGTTAAGTTTTTAGAAAGAGTTAAAGCATCCAAAAGTCCAATATTAACTCCCTGACCAGCAAATGGAGGCATTAAATGAGCCGCATCGCCAATAAGTGTAATAGGCAAGGGGCGATTTGTATTCCAAAGATTCTCAACCGAAACTTTTTTGGTTGGAAGACCTGCAAACATTGCAGTAGAACGAAATAGATTTTTGTAAACGTCATTCCAATCTGAAAATTTATTTAAAAGAAAAGCCTTGATATTTTCATTGTTTTCAAATGACAATTCAAAATTTTCGGGTGTTTTAAAAATCACATTGTAACTCAATGCGTTATTATTCTTCGGATTAGCAACCAATAAATTTCCGTTATACGAAGTCATTAAAATTTTATTCTCGCATAACTCAAAGAAATCAGGACAATCAATTTTGGGATTCCTAACCTCGCCTTGAATCATGTAGGTTCCCGTAAGTTCTGGCTGGGTATCGGTTATGTATTTTCTAATTTTTGTCATTCCGCCATTTGCACCAATTACAAAATCAGCGGTTGCAGAAGTTTTATTTTCGAAGTGTAAAAGCCATTTTCCGTTATGTATTTCAAGTCCTATTAATTTGCTGTTCCAAATCACGGTTTCAGACTTTAAACTGTCAAGTAATAACGTTCTTAAATCATTTCGATTGATTTCAGGATTATCGAATTGCTCTTCAGCTGAAGTTTCTTTGCTGAATACTATTTTTACGTTATGATCGGCGATAATTCTTCCCATCGGAATCGCTTTTTCATAATACATTTCTAAAAGTCCTGCTTTCTGCATCGCATCTTGTCCAGAACCTTTATGAAGATCAAGTGTTCCGCCCCAGATTCGGGCTTTATCGTCTTTGTCTCTTTCGTAAACCTTTACATTTATTCCTTTTTGCTGCAGTAATTTAGCCATTGTTAATCCAACAGGCCCCGCGCCAATTATAGCAATTGTTTTATTTTCGAGTAACATAATTTCATCATTTAATTATGATGCAAAATTGGTACAGAAAAGTGTCATGAAATAGTAAAAATCAGCCGTTTTTAAGTGTCTAATTTTTTAATTGCCATTATATCCATAAAACGATTGTCTTTATTTTTACTAAGTTCTTTAGGTGTTACACCCGAATATTTTTTGATTTCTTTAATGAAATGGTTCTGATCTGTAAAGTTTTCTTCAGGGAAAAGTCGGCCTTCGCTGATGTCTTTGAACGAAGAACCAAAACGGAGAATATTGCAATAGGCTTTCAGCGAAATACCAAATTGCTGATTAAAGTAACGATTAATTTGCCTTGCGCTCCAAAACACATTTTCAGATAGTTCCTGAACAGACATTGAACCTTTGGAAGCATAAATGAATTCGAACAGCCTTTTCTTTCTGTTATCGATATTTTCGCTTGAAACTGCTTTTATAATGTTAGTAGACTTTTCGCAAAAACGTTTAAAATCATTCAAATCTTGAGCGTTAAAATTCCATATTTTATTGGAAATATTTTTCCCTCCATTCAAAACTTCTTTGATGGAATCGCCAAATAAGTATTCGACCGCAAGCAGTTTAAAACCAATTGAGAACATTTTAGTTCCTGCTGGAATATTGATTTGACTCGGAATAGTATCCAAACCTCTAATCGATATTTCCCACTCATCGGAATCAATATTCATTACAGCAAGATCGACCATTCCGTTTGGCAAAACAGTAGACGGAATGTCTTTTCCCGTTTTGTTTTCGAGCATCCAAAAGCTGTGAACAAAATGCGAAATAGAAGAATCAGGCAAAGCAGATTGAATAATTAGACTCATTTGATTGACAAATAGATATACAAATTTAATTAAAATGATGCTTTAGAATACTTTTTAGGCTTTTGACCAATATGTTGCTCGAAAACTCTAGAAAAATGACTCAGGTTTGTGAATCCTAATTGATACCCAACTTCAGAAACCGATAAATGATTTTCCTTTAAAAGTCGGGCTGCCTCCTGCATTCTCACATTTTGATAATATTCAAAAACACCTTTACCGAAAGTCTGTTTAAAAAGTTTACGCATTTTGGGTTCGCTCATTCCAGCTTCTTTGGCAAGTGAAGCAATATCAGGTGCTTTATCCAAATTGGATTGCAATTGGTATTTTACGGCATAAATAGCTTTTATATCGTTAATATGAATACCGCTTGTTGGGGTTTCGTCCCGCTGCAATAGTAAAGCAAAAATATGACAAAGCAGTTCTTCGCATTTTAGTTTATAAAAATGATTTTCTAAAATCTCAGGAACTGTCTGGCGAAGAATTTCTCCAGAAGTTGCAATTATTTTGGTGGAAATATCCGTTTCGAAAACAAAATTATCTTTGGCTTCTAATATACTTACGATCACAGGATGTTTTAAATCGCCGAATTTCTCTTTTAAATAGCTTTTTGAAGCTGCAATTGTCACACTTCTAAAAAATGTATTCTGAGGCATTTCCATTACAGAAGAAACAGATTGTGCACAGATAATGACATTGGCTTGTTCAAGTGCCATCTCAGTTTTATTATTAGGAGAATCGAAAATACCGCTTAATAAAAAAATGACTTTATCAGAGGTTTCAGCGGCTTCATTTTTACGCTCAACCCGAATATCTTCTTTTAAATAATAGTTACGAATCATCATTCGCAGTTCATTTCCCCAAGTAAAACCAGTCATGTAGCCTTCGCCCAAATGTTCCGGAATGTCAATAAAACGTCCGCGGATAGAAGCACCAATAGCTTCTGCAAACTTATGCAGGATTCCTGAACCATTTTTATCCGTAACCTCAATTTTCATTTACGACTATTTTAATACCAAAATGAGTTATTTTGTCTCTAAAAGTACAACTAATTTTGTTTTAGAAATTTAAAAGAAATAAAAATGTTACTAGATACTAAAAAAGTAGCCATAATTGGCGGAGGTCCAGGTGGATTAACTTTAGCCAGATTGTTACAAGAAAAAGGAGTGGACGTAAAAGTTTATGAAAGAGACGAAAATAAAAACGTTCGCCAGCAAGGATCAACACTTGATTTACACGATGATACCGGTTTAAAAGCGATTACTGCTGCAGGTTTATTAGAGGAATTTAAAAAGAGTTATCGTCCTGGAGCCGACAAAATGAAAATTGTCAATAAAGACATGAATGTCGTTTACAATGATCACAGTGACAGGCCTGAAGAAGATTTTGGAAATGAGCATTTTCGTCCGGAAATAGATCGAGGACCGCTCCGTGATTTGCTGATTGCTTCTCTTAAAGAGGAAAATGTAGTCTGGAATTCTAAATTTACAGAAATGAAACGAAGCGGTGAAGGCTGGGAAATTTCATTTGAAAACGGAAAAACTGTTTACGCCGATTTTGTAATTGCATCTGATGGTGCTAATTCGCGCATTAGAAAATACATTACAGATATTAAACCTGTTTTCTCTGGTGTTAGTGCTATCGAAATCAATGTTTATAATGCTGAAAAAAATGCTCCAAAATTATGGAAAATGGTTAACGATGGAAAAGTTTTTGCATTAGAGCACGGAAAAACGTTACTTTTTAGTGCCAAAGCCGACGGAACACTTACACTTTTAATAGGTTTAAAAACAGAGGAAAACTGGATTTCACATTCTGGAATTGATTTTAAAAACAAAAATTCGGTTTTAGAATGGTTCAAAAAAGAATTTTCAAGCTGGAATACGGAATGGCAGGAAATTTTTGAAAAAGAGGAAATCTCAATTATTCCGCGTCCGATGTATCATTTTCCTTTGAATCAAAGCTGGAAACCGCTGCCAAATCTAACCATGATTGGCGATGCAGCACATCGTATGCCCCCTTATGCAGGAGAAGGTGCAAACCAAGCTTTGGCAGACGCTCTTGAATTATACGAAGTATTGACATCTGATTCGTTTTCAACAATGGAAGAAGCAATAGGTTTTTTCGAAAAGAAAATGTGTAAAAGAGCTTCAGAAATTACCCAAATAACACTACAACAAACTGATTCGATGCACGATGACAATAATCTAAAACTTTTATTGGATTTCTTTGATGAAGCGCTTCGGTTTTAATGTTTTTTTAAGTCTCAGTGTTCAGTCGCAGTTTTTAGTTTTAGAATACTGAGACTGAAAACTGAAGACTGTGACTAAATACTACCACTGTAAACTGCACACTGCGACTAAATACTGAATACTACAATGCTTTCCTCTCAGCTGGTCTAAAATACCAAGAAAGAACTGTAAGAACTAACAACAAAACAGGTCCAAAATATTCTATACCAGAATCTCCAACAGCAAAATGAGAAAAAACGGCACCGCTCATCGCAAAAAAGAAACCAGCGTATGTCCATTCTTTTAGTAAAGGAAATTTCGGAATTAGAATAGCAATTACGCCAAGGATTTTCCAAACTCCCAAAATGGTTAAAAAGTAAAGCGGATATCCTAAATGTGTCATCATATCGGCTTCTTCTTTTATTTTTAATACTTGAACAATTCCTGTAGAAGTCATTCCCAATGCCAGCCAAAGTGTAGCAATCCAATAGATAATTTTGTTTCTTTTACTCATGATATTTTATTTTTGTTGTTTTACAATTTCTTCTAATCGGTTATGAGCCATGTTAAGCCCCATGGAAAACGGCAGTTTCAACTGATTGTCGCGGTGTTCAACTGATTTATAAACAATAAGAATATTTAATTTACTCGTTTCATCTGTCAGTTTTTCAAATTCTAAAAATTCCAATTGCGGAGCAAATCCGGTATTTTCCATTTCGAAAGTTCTCGTAATACGCTCATTCGGAACATAATCATGAATAACACCATTGGCACTGAAAACTATATTTCCGTTAGAATCTTTGGTTTCAAACTGCCATCCGCCGTGTTTTTTGTTTTCGAATTTTAATACTTTCGTTCCCATCCACTGTTCTACAATTTCAGCTTCGGTATAAGCTTTAAAAAGTAATTCTAAAGGAAGATCAAATTCTCTTGTAATCACTATTTCCTGCTGATTATTTTCAGCATGTACTTTGGTTTTGCGTTCCATAAATAGTTAATTTTTTGGTTTATAGTTTTTCATAATATCTTCCAATTTATTAAAACGATCGTCCCATATTTTGCGGAACGGTTCAATAAAATCAGCAACTTCCTTTATTTTTTTGGCGTTTATATAGTAATATATCTCACGTCCGTTTTGCTGTTGTTCTAGCAGATCACATTCAGTTAAAATTTTAATATGTTTTGATATGGTCTGTCTTGACGAATCAAAATTTTCGGCTATGGTTCCTGGGGTCATAGCTTGTATGGCCACTAGGTTTAAAATTGCTCTTCGCGTTGGGTCGGCAATAGCCTGAAAAACATCTCTACGTATTTCCATTGTGCAGTTATTTGACTGCAAATATAATGCAGTTATTTGACTGCGCAATATTTTTTCCAAAAATTTTTATAATTTTAAAGAATCAAAAAATCAATCAAATGAACAACACAAAAATTTATCAATACTCATTTGCAAGCATTTACCGCTTGTATGTGGAGAAAGTAGAAAAAAAAGGACGTACAGCAGACGAAGTTGATACTGTTATTCTTTGGCTTACAGGTTACGATGAAAAACAATTCAGGGAACAAATTGATAAAAAAGCCGATTTAGAAACTTTTTTTACCGAAGCTCCCAAACTTAATCCAAATGCTTCTAAAATTACAGGCGTAATTTGCGGTTATAGAATTGAAGATATAGAAGATCCATTAATGCAGAAAATCCGTTATATGGACAAATTGGTAGATGAATTAGCCAAAGGCCGAAAAATGGAGAAAATTTTACGGGAATAAAAAAAGCCTTCGGATTTTCGAAGGCGTTTTTTGTGTATGTTTAATCCAGACCTGCAAACTTAAAAATAGGCGCGGCTTTAAAATTCATGGAAGATTCTCCAGAGTAATTTTCATTATTGGATAAACTCAGCTTTTTAACTTTTGCTTTTTCGCTAAAATCGAGTTTACTAAATTCTACCCAAACTACATTTGGATTTAAAACATTATCGAAATAATATACTAGATTTTTTTGATCGGCAACTGTTCTCCAGCGTGTTGACGAAATATTTGGTTCTGTTTCTGATGAAATTCCCAGCGGAACAGAACAGTTTCGAATCACACCAAAAACACTTGCTAATGCAGCGCGCGTATTATCGGTTTTTGGAATTGCATCGATATAATAAGAAGCTCTCACAAAACGGTCAGCAGCACGATTAGTTCCAGGCAGCATAATCGTTCCTGGAATTCCTTTCCAATAGGTATTTATAGCCAGTTGATGGTCAAAAATAGGAGAGTTGGTCATGGCTACATATTTCATATCATGATGAATAACCAGTTTTCCATCTATAAATTCGAAAATTGCATTATCTCCAGATGCATCAGAAAGTGATAAGTGAACTGTTGCAAAAATATTTGTTCCCGGAATATGAGACGAAACTACTGTGAAATCATTTTTTTCTAAAGCTTTTACAGCTTCTGAAACGGTAGAAAAATTATCCAAAACATATTGCAACCATAATGAAACGGCCAATCCTTGTATTTTTCCGTTTTTCTCAAAAGGCGGATAAGTAGATTCTACAAGCCATAAAAGATTTCCAACGAGACCTTTTTCGTTCATTCCATCAGAAGAAGCGATATCCCAAGAGCTTGTAATGACACTCCCATATTTTGATTTCCATTTAACCGAATTATTTCCAGCTTCTCCAAATCGTTCAATTCCTCTTGGAAATACCCATAAATTGGCTGGAATTTCTGTTCTCCAATCCATTGAACGTGCCGTTATTACCGTGCCGTTTAATCCATGATACACAATTCTGGTACATGAATATGTTTTTTGAGTAAAAACAGCAAGACTTAAGAAAGCTAAAATTGCTGACAGGGTTTGTTTTAGTTTCATGTGAGTGGTATTTTAATTTATAATTTAGAGAAAAAGCTTTTGCAAACTTTTAAATTTATAAGTCTACAACTATAAAAAACTCCTCAAGAATCTTAAGGAGTTTTTTTATATTTTCAATTTAATGGTTATATGAGTTTTAAAAAGACTTATATTTTTTTGAGTTTAAGTTTCATCTCTTTCGTGTCTAATATAAGCTCATCGTTTGTGATTGTGCTTTCGCAAGGATATGGTGTTCCTACTTCATCTTTAATTACTAAACTTTTTCCGCCTTTTGTTAAGGCATAAGTTCCATTTGTAATTTCTTGGGTTAAAAATCCGGTTACATGTCCGTCTTCTGTAAAAGTTAGCGTTCCATCTCTTAAAATTACCTGTTTTAATGAGTCAGAAAGAGGCATTTTAGCTTCAACATCGGTAATTTTCCAAGAGTTTATCAGTTTATTTCTACCCTTAGAACATGAAATAATTAATACTGCAGCCAATGCAACTCCGAAGATAAATAATTTAGAATTTTTCATGATTTTGTGATTAAAGATTAGATAGGAAAAGATACAAAAAAAAGTATTATCTCTAACATTTCCTTAACACAATTTAAAAACAAAATATCTGATTTTTAGAACCTTATAAATTACATCGTAAAATTAAGATTACAAAAACAAAAAAGCTCTCGAAAGGCTTATATTAATTGAGAGTAAGCGCTCCCAAAATTTCTTCGTACATAAAAGGACCACCCGGATATTTGGCTGTATAATCTAAATTCATCCATACTTGTCCACGTTCATCAATATGATAATGAAGCTTTTTGCCGTAACTTTCCCGCGTAAAAAGTACATTCTTAATGAGATAATTGACTTTTTCCAAATCAATCATGGAACCAATTAATATTTCGGGATAAATATGACCTTTGGTATGAATTAATCGTGGTGTTCCGCCTATAGAACGAATCGCAGCGGCCATTAAAATAGAGTGATCGTCGCAGTCGCCAGAGAAATATTCAAGTGATTCACTGGCAGTTGCAATATAATCGCCATCTTTAGGGTCGTTTACATAATTCCAGCGTCCGTTTATTTCTTTAAAAACGGCAAAACATTGAATGATTGTTCGATAATCTGAATATCCTTTGATTCCTTTAAAATTTTTATTAGCAGCCATAATGGCAAAGTTTCGCACTTTAGGGTTTTGATATTCTATAGCGCTTATAATTTTTGATCTATTGGGAAATGGAAGCAATTTAGCCACAATAATATCCTGCGGATAGGGATTATCAGACATGGTGTAAATCATCGAATTGTAATCTTCAGAAATTTCACTGAAGCCATAATTCCCAATGACCGAACCGTACACAAGAACCAATAAATACACGGCAACACATAATATTATAATGGTTCTGAGGTACATTAAGAGAAAAAAGATGGCCGCTAGAACGAATATGAAAATAAAAATTCGGTCTAAATTAAAAGGCCATTCTAAATCGATTAGGTTTTGATGCAGAATGATGAAAATAGGAATTGTGATTAAAAGACTCAACAACAATATAATAACCCTGTCCCAAGGTGATTTCACCTGAAGCTTGGATTTTAATTGCGGAAAGTCAATTTTAGGAAAATTCATCATAGAATCAAAAAGCAGTTTTTACAGCGCTTTTACCGTTTCAACAAAAGTACTTTTTTTATCAATAATTCCCAGATCAAATAATTGATTTTGAATTTTGATAAATGCTTTTTCAGTTAAGTGTTTCTGTGACCATTGCGTTAATTTTAGCCATTCTCTAATGTCGGCCGCTTTTTGATTGAATAAATCTGCCAATGTTTTATCGATATTAGGAATCTCGGCAAAATCAACTGTAGTTTTATTGATGATTTCCAGAATTTTTTCAATAATTTTTGGATTCTTTTTTAGGAATTCATCGCGAACGGCAATTACAAATGAAGGCCAAGGAGTAGGGCAGTCGCCAACTCTTCTAAAAATTCCTTGATCTACAAGCGGTTTCGTCATAAAACGTTCCCACATAAAATAATCTGCTGTGCCGTTTGTCAAAGCTTCAACAGCTCCGTCAAGCGTATTTATAATTTCAAACTGCAGGTCATCAGTATCCCAGCCTTGTTCATTCGCATTAACATACGCCATTAATTGAGAACCGGATCCAATTCTTGAAATGGCTGCTTTTTTGTTTTTCAAATCTTTTATAGTTTGAAAATCGGATTTAGCAGCAACGTGAATTCCCCAGATTAAGGGCGATTGAACGTAAATTTGAACAATTTTACTTGGGTTTCCTGCTGTGATATCTTTTACAATTCCTTCTGTTAATATAACAGCCATATCTGTTTCGCCGTCACGAAGCATTTGGCACATTTTTCCAGTTCCTTCCGGAATATTTTTCCATTGTAAATCAATGTTCTCGGCTTCAAATTCGCCATTTTCAATGCATAAATGCCATGGCAGGTTGAAGTGTTCCGGAACACCCGCAATTTTTACAGTTTTCATGTACAGTTTAGTTTAAGTTTAGTTTGGTATGCGTATTCTTAAGTTTAGTTTTCTAGTTTTTTAATAAATCAGCCCTGTGTTTGTCTGATAGGCAGGGTTCTGCGTATTCGATAATTTCTTCACCTTCATATTCATTCAAAACATTGCGAACCAGCGAATAATCTACATCTCTTACCACTTCAATAGCAAAAAATGTTTCATTTAATCCTTCAGACGGGCAGTTTATAACTTTTAATTTTTCACGGATAATTTCTTTGTCAAATCCTTTTTCAAGAACCAGAACCTGAACAATAGAATTCCCAGAGTTTTCGATTGTTTCTTTGTAAACGAAACGATCCTCTTTAGTATCAAATTCGGCGTAAAATAAATCATCGGTTGCGATTAAAGGGCCGAAAAACGGAATATTGTCCAATTTGAAAAGTCCTTTTTCTAGATCGATAATTTCAGCCCACATAGTTTCTGAAACTGTATCTTCTAAATAATCGCTATAATATTTAAATAATACTTTTTTATGTGTTTCCTGCATTATTCTATTTCGTTTATTACTGCTTTTAATGGTGATATTACAATACGATAACCATCAGGATCCTGAATCATTTTTCCGTTTTCATTCCAAAAAGGATTAGCTGCAGTTATCGTTGAAATACCTTTATGTATAACCTTATTTATTAATTCGTTATAATCTAAAATTGATTTGGGATAAAGTACAATTACATCATCTTCATCAAAAGTATGACGGGCTTCTTTATTGGATTTTGTAAATTCAAAATGCCAGTCTAAACCCGACTTTCCAATAAAAATTCCATCATAATTATTATGATTCTGAAAATCTCCTAATCGTTCAAAACCCAAAATATTGACATAGAAATCTTCGATTTTATCTAAATCATCGGTGTGTCGTGCCACTCTTAAAAACATAATCTAAGATATTATCTGGTTGATATGATGCTCTAAATGTTCTACGTAATCCGTCATTAAAAATTTTAAATCTATTACAGCTCCATCACTTAGAATAATTTCATATTCTAAAGCCTTTTCATCAACAGATTTCATAATTCTTATAATCTGTTTGTTTACCGAAAGCCACAATTGAGTAAGCTCTCGAATATCCATTTGCTGATACTGATTTAAATTTACTAAATCTATTTGATTATACGGCCTGTGATGATAAGGTTTTTGAAGATAATTAATTTCTGTAAACCTAACCAGATTATGAATCGCAGAATCTGTTAAATGGCCCAAAATTTCTTTTTTAGACCATTTACCAGGAATTCTTGATTCTAATATTTCACTGCTTATTTCCGGAAAATAAGAGGCATTTTCATTCAGCAGCTGCTCAAATTTAAGAATAGCATTCTGCATTACTTATTATTAACTATTTTGTTTAGAGTATAACTAATCAATTCATCAACAGCTTTGTATGGATCTTCACTAAAAGTTCCCGAAGCACGGTTGGCAATAATTGCATTTAAAGATAATGCATTATGTCCTAACAGCGAAGAAAGTCCATAAATAGCTGCGGTTTCCATCTCTAAATTAGTGATTCTTTCGTCATTAAAACTAAAATTATCCATTTTATTGTTTAATTCTTCGTCTTGAATGTTCAAACGCAATACACGCCCTTGCGGACCATAAAATCCTCCTGCTGTTGCTGTGATTCCTTTGAAAATTTTATCAGATTCTATTAATTGCTCCAATTTTTCTGAACATGAAATCGCATAAGGTCTTCCTTTGCGGATATCCCAATTGGTATGCGTAATAAAAGCATCTTCAAGTGCTACATTTGAAACGTCGTCAATTAAGTAGGAGCGAAGCATATTGTCTAATCCTAAACCAAATTTAGACATTACAAAGCTGTCAACAGGAATATCTTCCTGTAAAGAACCTGAAGTACCAATTCTGATGATGTTTAAAGAAGTCAATTCTTCTTTTGGCTGGCGGGTTTTTAAATCGATATTGACTAATGCATCTAATTCATTAATCACAATATCAATATTGTCTGGGCCAATTCCGGTTGACATTACCGAAATTCTTTTGCCTTTATAAATTCCTGTCTGGGTTTTAAATTCTCTTTTTTGTGTAGAAAATTCAATTGAATCAAAAAACTGAGTGATTTTTTCAACTCGGTTTTGGTCTCCAACAAATATAATATCGTTGGCAATATGTTCTGGACGAAGGTTTAAATGGTAAACGCTTCCATCCGGATTAAGTATTAATTCTGATGATTGTATCATTTTTTTAAGTTGCTAAGGTTCTGAGGTTTTTCAAATTCTAATTTTTAAATTCCAATTGAGCAATCTAAAATCTAAAATCAGAAATCTAAAATTTATTTTATCCACCTACACGTTTTGTTTTAAATCCTTTTTCTTTTAGGATTGTCATTATTTTATCACGATAATCGCCTTGAATGATGATGGATGCATCTTTAAAAGTACCGCCAACGCTCAATTTGGTTTTGATTTCTTTGGCTAAAACTTTGAAATCTTCGTCAGATCCTTCGTAACCTTCGATAATCGTGGTTGGTTTTCCTTTTCGTTTTTCAAATTTACAAATCATAGGTTCTTTTTGAACATACAATACGTGTTCTTCTTCCTGGATTTCCTCTGGTTCGTTTGATTCAACGTGTTCTGGAAACAAGTTTTTTAATTGATCTTTTAAGTCCATAATTGTTTTATTCTAAAATAAATTCCAAACCTTGGAAGGTTCTAAAAATTAAATTCCAAATTCCAATGAAGTTTGGAATTTGGAATTTTGATTTTTTGGAATTTAAATTACGTTTATTTTTTAATTAAACCTAATTCCACTAAACGTTCGTGTAAAAACTCTCCCGCTGAAATATCTTCGTATTTTTTAGGATTTTCTGCATCAATACAGTTTTCTAAACAATCCAGACGCATATCGCTTACTGGGTGCATAAAAAACGGAATAGAATAACGAGAAGTTCCCCATAATTCTCTTGGCGGGTTAACCACTTGGTGAATCGTCGATTTGAGTTTGTTGTTGGTATGTCTTGACAACATATCTCCAACATTGATTACCAATTCATCATCTGCAGCAATAGCATCTATCCAGTCACCATTGTGATTTTGAACTTGTAGTCCTTTCCCTTGAGCTCCCATTAACAAAGTAATAAGATTAATATCACCGTGAGCCGCAGCACGAATAGCGTTTTCAGGCTCAGAAGTAATAGGAGGATAGTGGATTGGTCTTAAAATTGAGTTTCCTTCTTTTGCATATTCATCAAAATAAAACTCATCTAAGCCTAAATGTAAAGCCAGAGCTCTTAAAACATATACTCCGGTTTTTTCGAGCATTTGGTATGCTTCTTTTCCCACGACATTAAAACGAGGAAGTTCTGTAACTTCAACATTGTCTGGGTATTCTGCTGCCCATTTTGAATCTTTGTCAACATACTGTCCAAAATGCCAGAATTCTTTTAAATCACCCTCTTTACGGCCTTTAGCATGTTCTTTTCCAAAAGATACATAGCCTCTTTGTCCGCCAATTCCGGGAATTTCATACTTATGCTTAGTTTCTATTGGCAAGGCGAAAAATTTTCTAATTTCACCATAAAGTTCGTCTACCAATTGGTCATCTAAGAAATGACCTTTTAAGGCTACGAAGCCAATGTTTTCAAATGCACTGCCGATTTCATTTACAAATTTTTGTTTACGTTTCGGGTCGTCCGAAAGGAAATCACGTAAGTCTACACTAGGAATGTTTTGCATACTTTACATTTTTATTTAAGAAAAAAGGTATTAAACCTTTACTCACAAAGGTAGATAATATTTTAGATTTCAATTTTAATTCTGGTAATAAAATTGAAAAAATCAAACTAAAATCATCAAAATTGTTGGTTTTTTTTATCTTTGAGAAAACTAAACTCACTTAACCAATGATCTTTTACAGACAAAATCTTTCTGATGAAAAACTATTAGATTTATATAAAAAAATCCTGAAACCCCGTTTAATTGAAGAGAAAATGCTCATTTTGATCCGACAAGGAAAAGTGTCAAAATGGTTTTCAGGAATAGGACAGGAGGCTATTGCAGTAGGGGTAACTTCTGTTTTAGACGATTCTGAATATGTTTTACCGATGCACCGAAATCTTGGTGTTTTTACAACTCGAAATATTCCGCTTCACCGACTTTTTTCGCAATGGCAGGGAAAAGCTAATGGCTTTACAAAAGGACGCGACAGAAGTTTTCATTTTGGAACTCAGGAATATAATATTATAGGAATGATTTCGCATTTAGGTCCGCAGTTAGGAATTGCCGACGGAATTGCCTTAGCAGATAAATTACGAGATAATAAAAAAGTTACCGCCGTTTTTACCGGAGAAGGAGCAACCAGTGAAGGAGATTTCCATGAAGCTCTAAATATTGCTGCAGTTTGGAAACTTCCGGTAATGTTTATTATTGAAAATAATGGTTACGGACTTTCAACACCAACAAACGAGCAATATTCTTGCGAAAATCTGGCCGATAAAGGAATTGGTTACGGTATTGAAAGCTGGATTATTGACGGAAATAATATTGTAGAAGTTTACAATAAATTATCGCAGTTAAAGCAAGAAATACAGGAGAATCCGCATCCGGTTTTATTGGAATTTAAAACCTTCAGAATGCGTGGACATGAAGAGGCGAGTGGTACTAAATATGTTCCTCAGGAATTAATGGATCAATGGGAACTTAGAGATCCTGTTACCAATTATAAAAAATATCTAACCGAAATTGGAGTCCTTACAGAAGAACTAGATGAACAATTTCGTTCTCAAATCAAACAAAAAATTGACGAAAATTGGGCAATGGCAAATGCCGAACCAGAAATAGAACCAACTTACAGCGGAGAATTAGATGACGTATACAAACCATTTCAATATGAAGAATATACCCATAATTCTGAAACCACCAATATTCGATTTATTGATGCTATTCGCAACAGTTTAGAGCAATCTATGTGGCGCCATAAAAATCTCGTTATTATGGGACAGGACATTGCTGAATACGGTGGAGCTTTTAAAATTACAGATGGTTTTGTTGATGCTTTTGGAAAAGACAGAATACGAAATACGCCAATTTGCGAAAGCGCTGTTGTTTCGGCAGGAATGGGATTGTCTATAAACGGATATAAAGCAATTGTAGAAATGCAGTTTGCTGATTTTGTTTCTACAGGTTTTAATCCGATTGTGAATTTGTTAGCAAAATCGCATTACCGCTGGGGCGAAAATGCCGATGTGGTGGTTCGTATGCCTTGCGGAGGCGGAACTCAGGCAGGACCTTTTCATTCGCAGACAAACGAAGCTTGGTTTACCAAAACACCTGGTTTAAAAGTGGTGTATCCAGCATTTCCGTATGATGCAAAAGGATTGTTGAATACTGCTGTAAATGACCCAAATCCTGTTTTATTTTTTGAACACAAACAGCTTTACAGAAGTATTTACCAAGATGTTCCAACGGATTATTACACCATTCCATTTGGAAAAGCGGCTTTGGTAAAAGAAGGAAAATCGGTTACTATTATTTCTTTTGGTGCGACGGTTCACTGGGCACTAGAAACTTTAGCAAAAAATCCAGATATCGATGCTGATTTAATTGATTTAAGAACCTTACAGCCACTTGATACTGAAACTATTTTTGATTCGGTTAAGAAGACAGGAAAAGCTATCATTTATCAAGAAGATACTATGTTTGGCGGAATTGCCAGTGATATTTCGGCTTTAATTATGGAAAATTGCTTCGAATATCTTGACGCTCCAGTAAAGAGAGTGGCCAGTTTGGATTCGCCAATTCCGTTTACAAAAGCATTAGAAGATCAGTTTTTAGCTAAAAATAGATTTGAAGAAACTTTATTAGAGCTTTTAAAATACTAATATTTTTTTAAAGTTTACTAAGCTTCTAAGATTTTAACTCTGTTCTTAGAAGCTTAGAAGCTTTTTTAAACCATAACTACCAGTCTTTTGCCATCTGGAACTTCTGCATTCCACATTTTTTCAATGTCAGCTATATTCACTTTTTCGACATTTATTTTTAATTTATTTTGAGAAGCTAAAAGAAAAATTTCTGGAAGTATTTCAGAAAATAATAGTTTCACTTCCTCTTTTTTCCAGCTGCCTAATCCCGATCCAGATAACTGAAGATCAACACTTCGTAAGATTTGTGCTGATAATTGAATTGTATCACCAGACATAGAACCGATTGAAACGTATCTGGTTTTGTGAGTAAAATTCCCGTTTCCTTTTAAAGCAGAAAGAATTAATTCAGCTGAATGCCCCCATAAATAATCCAAAACAATATCAATTGGTGTATTTTGATGAATTTCCTTCAGCTGAGAAACAAAACGTTCATCATCTTGTTTCAAATAAAGAATTTCATCGGCTCCTAACTCTAAAAGACTTTGCAATGTTTTTTCATTTCTGCCGGTTACAATTATTTTCTTTGCTCCGTAATATTTCGCAACCTGAACAGCCATTTGACCTGTAAAACCAGTTGCTCCGTTAATTAAAACAGTATCTCCCGGCTGTATTTCGGCTCTAAAACGAAGAGCCATTGCTGAGCCCGCAACTGCATTTGGCATTGCCGCGGCTATTGACAGATCGATTCCATCAGGCAATACAACCATTCTATTTTTTTCGACGAGAGCCTTTTCTGCAATTGTTCCCGAAATTCCTCGAGCATATACTTTTGTTCCGTTTTCTAGTAAACCAACGGCATCGCTGCCAATTACAGTGCCGTTTTGATTTTCATTTTCTGAAGAATAATGTTCCCCACTGACAATTCCCTTATCTAAATTTGTAATAGCAACTGCTTTAACCGAAAGTAAAACTTCGTTTTCATTTGCTGCGATTGGATTAGGAAATTCTACAAATTTTGGCAGACTGCCTTTTTTATACACTACTGCTGCTTTCATAATTTTATACTATTAAATTTTATGAAGCAAAATTACCCTGCTCTTTATGGGCATGCGATAACATTTGTTATCAAATGAATTCTGTTATTTTTTTTGCAGTAATTGACTTTTGATTCGGCTTAAATGAACTGTGCTTACTCCCAAATAAGAAGCAATATAATGCTGAGGCACACGCTGAACGATCTGCGGTTTTTCTTCAATCAAATTGAGATAACGTTGGGTAGGGGAGTCTTTTATAAAAGAAAAAAAGTGCTTCATGTAATCAAATGTTCTTTGAAAAAGCATATCAATCAATTTATCTCTAAGCTGTGGAATTTCTTTAATTTCTTCTATAATTTTATCCAGATCGTTTTTATGAATCCACCACAAAACAGAAGGTTCAATTGTTTCTACGACAACCGGACTTGGAAATTTTTTTATAAAACTTTCAATCGAAGCTACGCTTTGGTTTTCAAAAAAGAACTGCGAAGTCAAATCTTTTCCATTATTATTAAACCAGACTCTAACGCAGCCTTTCTCAATTATAAAAAGTTTTTTAGAAACTTCGCCTTCATCTATTAGTACTGTCTTTGTAGAAACTTCTATACGATTGAAATAACTAATGTATTCAGACCATTTCTCATCAGTTATAGGGCATTTATTTCGGAATTGATTAAACATTATTTTTAAATAATTAAATTCTGGACCTCTTTATTATATCAATTTAAGTTCCCTTCCTAATTCTAAATTAGTTGTAACTAGTAAATTATCACTCATTCCATAAGCTTTTTCCTGATGCACATCTTTAAATTCTGAAGCGCTTAGAATAATTGAAGATTCATCTTCTAGTTTTAAAATAAAAGCCTGAGGATAAATAGTTTTTGGTGGTACTTCTTCCCAGACAATATTAAAATCTACAATCATTTTTCCGAGAAGATTTATCCACATTTCAGTATTCGAAACATCCCATTTCTGTTCATAATCATTAGGTGTTTCTTCTAAATCAATTTCTTCTGCGCGAAGTCCAAAACAATAAAATTTACTGTCCCAAAAAACATAGATTGTTTTATTTTGTGTTTTAAAGTAAATAGAGTAATCTAAAGTATCAATTTCCGGATATTTAGGTGAGTAAGCAGGTTCTTCGGCATTACCTTCTTCAAATACAAATTTTATTTCTCCGTAAATAATTCCTTCAATAGTTTCTCCTAAAAATATTGTGCGATTATAACTTTCAAAATTTTTGTGTTTTTTACTTAAAATCATTAAGTCCTTAATTAATTCAATTCTTTCTCAAACAATTGCACTTGATTCTTCAATCTCTCAATCAATAAATTCATCATGCGTTTATTCAAATCTGATGAGTTTTGAATATACGTATTGTATTCTTCCACTGTAAAAAGTGCCATGATGATTCCTTTTAAAGAATTTCGGAACTTGATATCTTTTTGAATTGAGTTTTCGATTGTGTGTAGTTTCTTTTCAACCGAATATGAGTAAAAATCAGCTTTGTTTTTATTCACGTAATTAATAAATACTGCCACAAATAAGTCGTTCTGCAGTTTTAAAATCGGCCTGATCGTCTGGTTTTGGAAGATCTCATCTGGTGAAGATTGAGCACTTACGGTTCCTAAAGTTTCGCCTCTGAATTCTCTTAAAAAAGTGTCTCTATCTGCCATGTTTTTTATTTAAATTTAAGAAAAAATAAAATAGAAAAAAATCTATTTTTGTTTTAATAACTAAAAAACTTAAAGTCTATAAGCCACATCTATAAATTTAAGTTTTCTATAAACAAACTTAAACGGCTTGTTAGCTTTTAAAAGATTAGCAATGAACAAATTATCTTTTATTCTTATCATAATAATTATGATTTCAGTAATTTCTTGTAATTCAAAAGAAGGGAATTACAAAGAAGTACACTATCAAGCCATAAACGGAAACGACACGGCGGTTATTGCTCTAAAAATCAGCGACAAACGCTTTTATGGACGTTATGAAATTTCGTATTATAAATTCGGAAAAGATTCTGGCGATGTTCGTGGTGATATAAAAGGTGATACTTTAAGAGGTGATTTTCATTATATTTCAAATGGAGGAAGCTGGAAAAGAATTCCATTAGCGCTGCTTAAAAAAGACAACAAACTAATTCAGGGATCTGGAATAATTGGTACGTATATGAGTCTTCCGTGTTTTCTTCCGGGAACGCTTACCTACAAAGATCCAAAGTTTGTTTTTGAAGAAAAGAAATAGTGGATTTTTGTTTCAAGTTTCAAGTTAGTATTACGTACTAGTTAAAACTTGAAACCTGAAACTTGAAACAAAAAATATAAAAACTACTTATCAAGGCGTCCAATCTGCGATGGAAGTTCAAATATTTCAAGATCGAAATATATTACCGAAGCCATAACATGATCGAAAATATCCGACATAATATATTCGTAATTTGCCCAGCGTTTATCACTTGAAAACACATAAATTTCTAATGGAACTCCATGCGCTGTAGATTGCAGCTGACGGCACATAATGTGCATATTCTTATTTAGCCCCGGATGATCTAATAAATATTGCATAATATACTTTCTAAACATCCCTAAATTGGTCATGTTCCGACCGTTAAGCAATAATGATTTATCAATTCCGCGAAGTTCATTATACTTTTCAATTTCGGCTTGTCTTGTCTCAATATAAGATGTAATCAACTGAATTCCTTTCATATGATTCAGATCGTCATTGTTTAGAAAACGAATACTGCTGCTTTTAATCAAAACATGTCTTTTAATACGCCTTCCGTCAGATTTCTGCATACCACGCCAGTTCTGAAAAGAATCGGAACTTAAAGCATACGTAGGAATAGTGGTAATCGTATTATCAAAATTTCGGACTTTTACGGTCGTCAGGTTGATTTCGATTACATCACCATCAGCACCAAATTTATCCATGGTAATCCAGTCGCCAATACGAACCATATCGTTAATCGCAACCTGAACACTCGAAACAAAACCTAATATCGTATCTCTGAAAATCAAGATAATAATCGCCGAAAGCGTTCCCAGAATAGTCAGTAATTCTCCTCTTTTGATTCCGAACAAGGTCGAAATAATCATCGCCACCCCGAAAATCCAAAGCACGATCATTATAACCTGAATAAAACTATCAATAGGTTTGTCGCTGTATTCTGGTTTTTGTTTTAAGTAGTCGCGTAACGAATTAAAAATGGTTCTGATGATCCATAAAGTGATTAAAACAATATAAACACCGACAATTTTTCCGAACATCAATTCCCAATATTCATATTTATCCAGAATTATGGGAACTGCTTTATAAATGAAGAAAAACGGAATTAAATAAGCAGTATATTTTGTGGTTTTATTGTGTACTAAATAATCGTCAAATTTAGTTTTGGTCCGCTGTGCAAAAACTGCCATAAGCGTAACCAAAACAAACTTGGCAATGTAATAAATAGCATAAGCCAGCGCCAGCATTATGGCAATATTGATAACGAGACTGGTATAAGAGGCAAAGTTGCGGCTCATTCCCCAATCTCTAAAAAGCGGATATAAAAAATTGAATATTTTATTCAAAAGATTAGGCATTATTTTCTAAATACTTTTTCTCAACATAAAAAGTCCCAAACGGAATAAGAGAAGCTATAAGTATAATGGCAAAAGTTTTTGCATCCCATTTTTGAGATTTTAACAACGAGAAAGCCAACACAATATAACCAATAAAAAGGATTCCGTGTGTCATTCCTAGCGGGCGAAGTAATGTATGATATAATTCAGGGTTGCTGTTTTTTATAATAAGCATGTTGGCAAATAATACCAGATAAGAAATACCTTCTAAAATAGCAGTAACTTTAAAAATCTTGAGCATGTAAGTGTCGTTTTTGAGATTATTGAAACAAAATTAAGTATTATGGTTGGTTTTTAAGTTATGTGTCAGGAAAGTAATTTATTTTTGTATTCTTAAACTTTGATAATGAGCAAACGCGATTTAAAAAAATATTTAACGGCACTAACCAAGGAACAGCTTGAAGAACAGCTGGTAGAATTGTATGAAAAATTTAGTCCTGTAAAAGTGTATTATGATTTCGTTTTTAATCCGAAAGAAGACAAATTACTTCAGGAAGCAAAAGTGAAAATCTCACACGAATATTTTCCGGTAAAAAAACCGAATGCAAGGTGGCGCCCGAAAGCTAAAATGCGACGATCTGTTGCTCAAAAAATCATCAAACATTTCATTTCTTTAGGTGTTGACTCGTTTATTATTGCCGATTTGATGCTTTATAATATCGAAATTGCACAAACCTATTCCTCAAATAATTTTATTAAACAAGAATTGTTTTACAAAAGTATATTCAATTCATTCGAACAAGCCGTAAATTTTTTAATTTCCAGCGGAATTTTTCATGAATTTAAACCAAGAGTTCAGGCAATTTACCAAGAGACTTTGCAGCAAAAATGGAAAAACAGGTATGATTTTGAAGCAATTCTAGATAAAACAGAGATTTAAAAACACTTCCTATAAAAAATCTTAGTTTAAAAAAAACATTTATTTTAGGTTAAAATAAGATGAATAACTGTTTTTTAGATGTATTTTTGCAAAAATCCAAAAATAAACAATGTCTCAAAACACTTTAGAAATAGAAAGAGAAGATAGGAAAGAACTGTATGCCTACCAAAAAGGTGATATTGATGCTATTTTCGATCGCTTAGACAATGCTCCCCCAAAGCATCATTTGTTGTATCAGTTACCTACTGGAGGTGGTAAAACAGTAATTTTCTCAGAAATTGTGCGTCGTTATTTATCTAATAATGACAAAAAAGTGGTGGTTTTAACACACCGTATCGAGCTTTGCAAACAAACCTCAAAAATGTTGAAAGGCTTTGGCGTTTCAAACAAAATCATCAACAGTAAGGTAAAAGAATTACCAGATCAGAATGATTATTCCTGTTTCGTAGCTATGGTTGAAACTCTAAAAAACCGTATCAACGACGAAAAATTACACCTAGACAATATTGGTTTAGTAATTATCGATGAGGCGCATTATAACTCATTCCGAAAATTATTAAACTCATTTAAAAATGCATTCATATTAGGTGTAACCGCTACGCCTTTGAGTTCAAATATAAAATTACCAATGCACCAAAGTTATGACGAGCTTATCGTAGGTGACACTATTGGTTCATTGATTGACAAAGGTTTCCTTGCTAGAGCAACAACTTATAGCTACGATGTAGGTTTGACTTCATTAAAAGTGGGTATCAATGGTGATTATACGGTAAAATCATCAGATGATTTGTATACCAATTCATTGATGCAGGAAAAACTACTTCATGCATACACAGAACGTTCTTTGGGTAAAAAGACTTTGATTTTCAATAATGGTATCCATACTTCATTATATGTATATGATACTTTTAGAGAGGCTGGTTACGATATCAGACACCTTGATAATACAAGCAGTTCTGAAGAACGTAAAGATATTTTACAATGGTTTAAGAAAACTCCAGATGCGATTTTAACTTCAGTTGGAATTTTAACAACTGGTTTTGATGAACCTACTGTAGAAACTATCATTTTAAACAGAGCCACTAAATCATTAACACTATATTTCCAGATGATTGGGCGTGGATCTCGTAAATTACCTGGTAAAGACGAGTTTACAGTTATTGACTTAGGAAATAATGCCGCTCGTTTTGGTTTATGGAGCGATCCGGTAAACTGGCAGCACATCTTTAAGTCTCCTGAGTTTTATCTTGAAAATCTTAGAGATGATACTGAAATCGAAATGTATTTCAAATACAGCATGCCGCCAGAATTACGAGCAAAATTCAGTAAAACTGCCGATGTTACCTTTGATGTCGATGAAGAACATAAATTGGCCATCAAACAAAATCTGCGTTCTAAAATTGTTTTAGACAAATCATTGGAACAACACGCTGCAATGTGCGTAGATAATACGGAATTACTGCCAGAAGCAAAAGCACTTTCAAAAGAACTAGAAGATGATATTGAAGATCGTATTAAACGTTTTGCAAAATGCTTAAGCCAATGCAGTAAAAACTATCGTGAATGGCTTTTGGATGATTACAAGCAGAGATTGACCTTATTAATAGGTAAAAAATACCGCGAAAAAATCATGAACGAACCAGATTGATAAATTCCAGTTTATAAAGAAAATTATATGATCTTTGTCAAAGCTTTAAACTTTGACAAAGATTTTTATTTTAACGTCATCATAAAAAAATCATTTAATTCTTGAGCAATCTGTAATATATCTAAAATCAGAACTCTAAAATCTAAAATACATGTCTAAACCATTCTCAACATTAGGAATTTCAGAACCAATTTTAAAAGCATTAAGCGAATTAAATATTGTTGAACCCACAGAAATTCAACAGAAAACAATTCCGCTTTTATTGTCTGAAAATCATGATTTGGTGGGATTAGCCAAAACTGGAACTGGAAAAACAGCAGCATTTGGACTTCCATTATTGCAATTGGTAAATACTGAATTACCTGTTGTTCAGGCTGTGATTTTAGTACCCACAAGAGAACTTGGACATCAGATTTTTAGAAATTTAGAAGATTTTTCGAAGTATATTCCAAATATATCAATCGCATCTACCTGTGGTGGAATCCCAATTAAACCTCAAATTGAACGTCTTACAGCACCAACACATATTATTGTGGCAACTCCAGGTCGTTTAATTGATTTAATTCAAAGAAAAGCAGTTGATTTAAGTCAGACACAATATCTAGTTTTAGATGAAGCCGATGAAATGGTTTCAATTTTAAAGGAAAGTCTTGACGAAATCATCGCAGAACTTCCTAAAAAGCACCGCACTTTATTATTTTCTGCCACTTTACCTGGAACAATCAAACAACTGATTCAGAATTATTTGCATAAAAATGTTGTTCAGATTAGTGCCAATATGGAAATTATTGGAAACCAAGGAATTGATCATAAATATATTGTCGTTGATCCGATTGAAAAATTAGATGTTTTAATGCATTTTTTAAATTCGCGTGATGGAGAACGAGGCATTATTTTCTGCAAAACGAAAGCTGCTGTCAATAAATTGGCCAAAAATCTAGCCATAAACCGATTCTCGTCGGGAGCTCTTCATGGAAGCTTGACGCAAGGAATCCGTGATCGAATTATGGAACAATTCCGCGAAGGACACATCAATATATTAGTGGCTACCGATTTGGCGGCGAGAGGAATTGATGTTAAAGAAATTTCATATGTTGTCAATTATCATCTTCCAGATGCTTACGAGACTTATGTACACCGAAGCGGAAGAACGGCAAGAGCTGGAGCAAAAGGACTTTCATTAACTGTTTTGCAGGAAGAAGAAGTTTTTGAAATAGCTGATTTCGAAAGAGAATTAGGGCTTACATTTTCAAAATTCGAAAAACCTTCTGCCTTAAGTATTGAAGAAAATAATACCCTTTTATGGGCCAAACAGATTTTTAAAACAAAACCAAATCACGATATTTCATCGGAATTAAAAACGAAGGTAAAAACTGTTTTTCATCATCTTACAAAAGACGAGCTGATTGAAAAATTGTTAGCTAATTATGTCTTACAAAACAAGATAGAAATAACCGAAAAACCTGTTAAAAAATTTAAAAAGTAACAAAGATGACTTTTGTCATTGCATATTAAAGTTGTATATTTATAAGGAATTATTTTATAATCCTTCCAAATACAACATATATGAAAATAGTCATAATAGGAGGCGGTTTCGCAGGAATAAATCTAGCAAAAGAGCTTGTAAACCAGCCTCAGATACAAGTAACACTTGTTGACAAAAACAATTATAATTTTTTTCCACCACTTATATATCAAGTTGCAACGGCTTTTTTAGAGCCTTCAAGCATCAGTTATCCCTATAGAAAGTTCTTTGCAGGCAAAAAGAATCTTCAGTTTCGTTTAGGCGAATTACAATCTGTTGTTCCTACTGAAAATAAGATCATTTTAAACAACGGTGAGTTAACTTACGATTATCTGGTATTTGCCACAGGAGCAGAAACCAGTTATTTTGGTATGGAAAACGTAAAGAAAAACGCTATTCCGATGAAAACCTTAAATGATGCCATCGAAATGCGTAATACACTACTCAAAAACCTTGAAAAAGCTGCGATCTGCAAAGATATGCGTAAACGTCGTAAACTATTAACGATTGTAGTTGCCGGAGGAGGACCAACAGGAGTGGAGGTTTCAGGAATGTTTGCTGAAATGAGAAAAAATATTCTCCTAAAAGAATATCCTGAATTAGACACATCTGCTAGCAATGTATATTTAGTAGACGGCGGCGATGCACTTTTGGCACCAATGAGCAAAGAATCACAAAAAGATACTTTAGAAGCATTAACTAAACTTGGTGTTGTAGTAAAACTAAATACGAAAGTAGTTGATTATGTAGATGACACAGTATTCTTTGAAAGTGGAGAAACAATCAAAACCAAAAACTTAATTTGGGCTGCGGGAGTTTCTGCTAAAATTTTTGAAGGAATTCCGCAGGAAAGCTACGGCCGCGGAAGACGTATGGCAACCGATCAATACAATAAAGTAAACGGATTAGAAAATGTTTACGCTATTGGTGATACAGCTATTTTAGCCGGAGATAAAAATTTCCCTGACGGACATCCGCAAGTTGCACAGGTTGCGATTCAACAAGGATTAAATCTAGCGAAAAACTTTAAAGCTATGGTTAAAAATCAAGCTTTAAAACCATTTACATACAATGATAAAGGTTCTATGGCAATTATTGGAAAAGCCAAAGCCGTGGTAGATTTACCAAGTCCGAAATGGCATTTTAAAGGATTCTTTGCCTGGATTATCTGGTTGTTTATCCACTTAATTTCATTAATCACGTATAGAAACAGATTAAATACTTTCTGGAACTGGATGGTAGCGTATTTTGCAAGAGACCAGTCTCTTAGAATGATTATTAGACCTGATAAAAGATCTCAGGAAAAGTAAAAATTTCAATATTTAAATTCCAAATTCCAAGTGATTGAGATAATATTAAAAATCCAGAATCAAAGATTCTGGATTTTTTATTGGAATTTGGAATTTCAAAAATTGGAATTTACATTCATTTAATGCGCAACTATATTATCATCATCAGCAGATATTTCCACTTTATTTTTGATAAATTTCTTTCCGATATTTAAAACTATAAAAGCGATAATTGTTGTAACGGTCATAATCAAAACCATTGGCGCTACAGAATCTTTTACAAAAATTCCAACAGCAAACGAAGCCAAAGATCCTAAACCTAATTGAATAGCACCCATTAAAGCCGAAGCGCTTCCGGCATTTTTCGCAAATGGTGCCATAGTAAGTCCAGCAGTATTTGGATTTGAAATTCCTAGACAACCTAAGAATACAAAAAGTACTGCAATAGTTTCATACAATCCTAAAAGGTTGTTTAATGAAAGTACAAGGAAAACAATACTTACTACAGATTGCAGAATTAATGCTCCAAAAATCATTTGCTCACTCGTAAATTTCTTCAATAAAACCGAATTTAACTGGCTCGAACCAATAAAACTAACTGACATAAAAGCGAAAATCCATCCATATGTTTTAGCATCAACATGGTAAATATCCATAAAAATAATAGGAGAGGCCGCTACATATGTAAATAATCCCGAAAAAGCGATTGCTCCCGTAAACGCATACGTGTAAAATTGTGGTTCTTTAAGAACTTTTAAAAAGTTTGAAATAATGGGTTTTGGTTTTAAAGATATTGAAGTATCTGGTTTGTAACTATTTGGCAGACCAATTTGAGAAGCTAATAAAATAGCAATTCCCATGCACATCAAAATAAAAAATACAGTATGCCAACCATAATCTTCAGTAACATAGCCGCCAATTGTAGGCGCCAGCATCGGCGAAAGCCCAAGAACAAGCATTAAAAGTGAAAATACTTTCGGAATATCATTTACAAGAAATAAATCACGAACCATGGCAACAGAAGCAACCGTTGCAGCACAACTTCCGATAGCTTGAATAAATCTTAAAAGTATAAAATAATCAATATTAGTTACATACACACAACCAAGCGAAGCTAAAATATAAACCGCAAGACCAATAAACAAAGGCTTTTTACGGCCAAAACGATCTAAAAGCGGACCATAAAGCAATTGTCCTGCAGAAATCCCAATAAAATAGCTTGACAAACTCATCGAAACTTTGGCTACAGAAGTGTGTAAATCTTTAGCAATATCCGAAAAACCAGGCAGATACATATCGATCGAAAAAGGACCAAGGGCGGTTAAAGAACCTAAAATAAGGATAAGCTTAATATATTTTTTTGTTGTCATTTTCTTAAAAAAGCACTTTAAATTTTCTGCAAAGGTAAAGATTTCATATCTTGTTATAGTATTTAATGCATTTAATAACTAAAACAAAACATTATTAATCTCAAAAAATTAAAAATTATGAAGAAGTATATTTTGTTATTATCGATCATTTTCACGTCGGTTTCATTCGCTCAGACAGTTACATCAAAAAAAGAAGATGTCACAGTTGAACAGTACGAATTACTAAAAAAAGTCAACCAATATTATCCGGATATCACTTTGAACAAATCCATAACCAATTTTTATGTTGACGGTAAAATTATTGATTCGCAACAAGAATTTGATTTAACTGGAACAAAGTTCACAAGTTATAAATTAGGAATTGAGCCTGATAATAAAAAACTCCTGTTCGAATATGTTTCTGATGAAACTGGAAAAATTTATGGAGATGTTTCGCTTTTTAAAGGAAATGTACTGCGAACAACTTTCAACGATAAAACAAATCAAATTGAAGTTTCGCTTAACGGAAAATCCGTTTATTTGAAAAAATTAAAATAATTTTTCAAATACGAGAAATTTAAAGCATCACATATACGTGATGCTTTTTTTATGGATGCGTATAAATCCGTTATTTGAAAAATTTTAAATTTATTTTTCAAATACGCAAAATTTAAAAAACAAAAACCTCTTAGTGAAAATTCAATATTTAGGAAAAAATTAAATTAATTTTCAAATACGAGAAATTTGAAGCATCTCTATGCAGAAGGATTTTTTACCATATATTTGAATTATAATTTCTGCACATAATATTTATGAAAAAAATTGCCTTAGTATTAATTCTCATAAGCTTTCAATCATATTCGCAAATTAATAAGTTTACCGGCAAATGGGGTTCACAAAAATGCAAAGATTGTAAAAAGGAATATTTTTTTACGATTACAATCGCACAGTCAAATTATATGATTTCTGGAACTGCAGAAGTTACAAGCGAACATAAAGAATTAAATTCTGGAGTTTTGGATGTTACCGGATATGTGTATCCATTAGGCGACAGAGCTCAAATAAAACTTATTGAAAAAGACGGATCAAGTTTTGGCGCATTATTAATTGTCGAAGATGATAAGATCCAATTTACGGCACGAGGCAACGGCTACGTGGTACCGAAAGAAGTAATATTCAAGAAATTATATGAATAAACGTTTACTTTTGACGTAAAACATTTTGAACTATAATTTATATTATGTAAAATAGAAAATTATAGAAACTCCTGCATAATCTGCAATCACTATATCCGTTCTTATATGAATATTGAATTCTAAAATATTCTTAATTTATAAATTGAGAAATTAGAAACTACTCTCATTCTAAATGATTCAAATAAAAAAATACCTAATTATAAATCAAATAATTATGTAACTTTAATACATCAAAAAGCTTTTCAAAGCCTTGAATCTAGTAAATCTTAACATTTCTTTAAAATATTCAGATTCTGGTACAGATGCTTTCATTGTAAGACTTTATTTTATTATTTTTACATTCGATACTTTAAAAAAATTATCAACTATATGAATACTATTGCTGAGCATATTGCAGATTTTTTAAAAGAATACCCGCCATTTGATAATTTAACTTTTCAGGAATTATCAGATATCGCTACCAACATTCGTGTTATCAATTTAGAAAAACATGCAGTATTGTTTCAAAATAACGATCCGCTTCATGACAGCTTTTATGTAGTTGCATCTGGTGTTATTAATTTAACTACCATTGCCGATGCTGAAGAAACTATTATAAATAAATGTCACGAAGGCGATATTTTTGGTCTGCGACCTTTTTTTGCTAAAAATAATTATATGATGACGGCAAAAGCACGTGAAGAAAGCATTATTTATGCTATTCCAATCGCTGTTTTTAGACCTTTTGTGGCTAATAATTCTGATGTTTTAAACTTTTTACTGGAAAGTTTTGCTATGAATTCAAGACACACTAAAGACAATGCACGTTCTCACAGTAAGTTAGATCCTGAAAATGGCTTTATTGACCAACAGTCTGAAATACAATACATTCAGTCTCTTACTTATAATAATTCGCCGCTGACAACAGAATCTCATCATATTGTAAAAGATGTTGCTTTGTTAATGACTGATTCTATGGTCGATAACATTGTGGTTTGCGAAAAAAATCATCCTATTGGTATTGTTACCAATGCTGATCTTTCTTCTAAAATCGCAACGGGACGCTATCCTATTACAGAAACTATTGACAAAATCATGTCTTCGCCTGTTGTAACAGTTATTGAAAACGTTTCTTTGGCCGAAGCTCAGCTTCTTATGCTTAAATACAATGTTTCGCACTTATGCGTTACAAAAGACGGTACCAATAAATCTGCTGTAAAAGGAATAATTTCCGAGCACGATCTTATTGTTGCTCAAGCTAGTAACCCAGGTGTATTAATTAAAGAAATTAAGCGTTCGCAGTTACCAAAAGATTTAAAACAAATTCGTGATCGTTTATCAGATTTGATTCAAAATTCGATTCAGAAAAATATACCTATTTCACATGTTAGTAATATTGCCAGCGAGATAAACTTAGCGATTATTAAACGTGCTGTTGAGTTATCAATTTTAGATTTAGGCTCACCTCCTGCTCGTTTTGCATGGTTAAGCATTGGAAGTCAAGGTCGTAAAGAACAATTATTACTAACGGATCAGGATAGTATTTTAGTTTTTGAAGATGTGGCTCCTGAAAAATATCGTGAAGTAAAAGATTATTTTTTAAGATTAGCAAAAAGAACGACAGCTATTCTTGAAAAAGTAGGTTACGAATACTGCCCTAATGGACATATGGGAAGCAATATGCTTTGGTGTAAATCATTGAGCGACTGGACAAAACAGTACAACAGCTGGATGAATACTCCAGGTGAAAACAGTAATGATTTGAGCAGCATTTTCTTTGATTATGAGATTGTAATTGGAGAACCAAAAATCGAAGAAGTTATTGAAAATGTGGTTTTCAAAAATGCGGTTAACAATACGCTATTCTTTGACTTTTTAGGAAACGATGCTTTGAAAAGAAATTCTCCTTTGAGTTTTTTCAAAAAATTCATTGTTGAAGAAGAAGGTCCGCATAAAGATAAGTTTGATATCAAAACCCGTGCTCTGATGCCATTAATTGACAGTGCACGTTTATTAATATTAAGTGCTAATATCAAAGGAATCAAAAATACTTATTTAAGATTCAAACAATTAGCTATTACGGATTCTAAAAATGCAGAAATATACTTGAGCTGTGCCGAAGCATTTTTAACTCTTTCAAAATTTAGGACAGTTGAAGGTTTAAAAAATGATGATTCCGGACAATATATCAATTTAAGAGAAATGTCTAAAACAGACAAAGAGAAGTTAAAAAGCGCTTTAGCCCCGATGAAAGACCTTGAGGAATTAATAAAGAGTAAATTTCAACTTACACAATTCTCGTAAATATGCTAGACTGGATTAAAAACATAAACAAGGATCATCCAGAGTTCTGGAAAGAGTACTTATCGAAATTTGAAGCAAAGCCAAACAAATTTGTGGTTTTAAGCACTGAAACATCTGGCTTAAACCCAAATAAAGATGTTATTCTATCTTTAGGTGCTTTTTCGGTCATTGATAATGGTATTGTGATTAAGGAAAATTTTGAAGCTGTACTTCTTCAATATAAATTCCTTGAAGATCACGGACTTTCAAATGAGTTCATTATTGAAAGCAAAATGACCAAAATGCCAGAACCTGAAGCAATTGAAGCTTTTATCAATTTTATTGGCAATGCAGTTCTTGTTGGCCATCATATTAATTTTGATATTGAAATGCTGAACGCTGCTCTCGAAAGATTAGATTGCGGCCGAATTAAAAATGAAGCTCTCGACATTGATGTCATGTACCGAAAATTAACCGACATTAATGACAAGCAGTTTTCATTAAACGATTTATGTGAAATTTATAAAATTCCAAAAAGCGATAGGAATTCTTCTGCGGAAGATGCTTATAAAATTGGATTATTATTTTTAAAATTAAAATCTCGTTTAGGAATTAAATAAATCAAAAAAATTAAAAGTTTAAAAGTCTAAATTCCAATAAAATAATTAGATATAAAAAAAGCCTCTTTAATAGAGGCTCTTTTTTTGCTTTTTATATTTCAAAATTAAGAAATTCTGTCCTTACTAATTTCTTCCACAATTTCTGGGTTCAATAATGTTGTGGTATCACCAAAATTTGAAAAATCTCCTTCAGCAATTTTACGCAAAATTCTACGCATAATTTTTCCTGAACGTGTTTTTGGTAAACCAGAAACAAATTGGATTTTATCTAATTTAGCGATTGGGCCAATGTGATCCGCAATGTACTGATTGATCTCTTTTGATAAATTTTCTTTATTTCTAACTTCTCCAGTTTCTTTTAGAATTACATAACCATATAAAGCATTTCCTTTAATGTCATGCGGGAATCCAACAATTGCAGATTCTGCCACAGCTGGATGCTCGTTGATTGCATCTTCAATTGGCGCTGTTCCTAAGTTATGACCAGAAACAATTACCACGTCATCTACTCTACCTGTAATTCTGTAATACCCAACTTCGTCTCTTAGCGCTCCGTCACCTGTAAAGTATTTTCCAGGGAAAGCAGAGAAATATGTTTCTTTGTAACGCTCGTGGTTATTCCAGATTGTTCTTGCGATTCCCGGCCACGGAAATTTAATACATAAACTTCCAACTACTTGATTTCCTTCAATTTCATTGCGTTTTTCATCCATTAAAACGGGTTGAATTCCTGGTAATGGTAATGTCGCATAAGTTGGTTTTGTTGGCGTTACAAATGCAATTGGCGAAATCATGATTCCACCTGTTTCTGTCTGCCACCAAGTATCCACAACCGGACATCTCTTATCTCCAACGTGGTCATTGAACCAGTGCCAAGCTTCTTCGTTGATTGGCTCTCCAACAGATCCAATAACTTTAAGTGATTTTAGAGGATATTTTTGAATATAATCTAAACTTTCTTTTGCTAATGAACGGATAGCCGTTGGCGCTGTATAAAATTGTGTGATTTTATGTTTTTCGATAATATCCCAAAAACGGCTGAAATCTGGATAAGATGGAACTCCTTCAAAAATTACGGTTGTTCCTCCATTTAATAATGGTCCGTATAAAATATAAGAGTGACCAGTAATCCATCCAATATCAGCAGTACACCAGAAAATATCATTTTCTTCGTGGCTGAAAACATTTTTAAAAGTATAAGCTGTGTAAACCATATATCCAGCAGTAGTATGAACCATACCTTTTGGTTTACCTGTTGATCCTGAAGTATATAAAATAAACAAAGGATCTTCAGCATCCATAATTTCAGCAACACTATTATCAAGAGCAGCATCTAATAAAGGCTGTAACCAAATGTCACGTCCTTCTCTCATGGCAACTTCGGTTTTTGTTCTTTTTACCACTAAAACTTTAGAAACAGATGGACAAGTTTCTAGAGCTTCATCAACAATTCCTTTTAGGTCTATTGTTTTGTTTCCTCTATAACCTCCATCAGATGTAATTACCATTTTACATTCGCAGTCAATAATTCTTGCAGACAATGCCGAAGCAGAAAATCCTGCAAATACTACTGAGTGAATGGCTCCAATTCTAGCACAAGCCAATACAGCAACTGCTAATTCAGGAATCATTGGCAAATAAATACATACACGGTCTCCTTTACGAATTCCCTGCTCACGTAATACGTTTGCCATTTTAGAAACTCTTTCGTAAAGTTCGTTGTATGTTATATGTAAAGCTTCTTCAGAAGGTTCATTCGGTTCAAAAATAATAGCCGTTTTGTCTCCTCTTTTGCTTAAATGTCTATCGATACAATTTTTGGTAATGTTAACTTTTGCGTCTGTAAACCATTTTACTTCAGCATCGGCCATATTAAAATCAACAACTTTTTCCCACTGTTGATACCAAGTAAAATTTTCTTCAGCAATTTTTCCCCAAAATTTTCTTGGCTCTCTTATTGACTTATTGTAATGTTTAAAATATTGTTCTAAATTTTCTATTTTATAATAACTCATAGTTTTGTGGAATTTTTTTATAAATGTATTAAATCTGCTTCTATTCTTAAAATTATTTAATTCATAAATTTTGAATAAAAAAAACATATAATAAATAAAATATACGTTTTTTTTAAAGTTATTCTAAAAAAACATGTTTTTAGAAAAAATCTAAATCACAAAAAAGGTATGACAAAGAAATTATCATACCTTTTAATTTAACAAATTTCAATAACAATTAATTTTGTAATTCTGCATTACAATACTTTACCTATTTTGAAAATAGCAGCATCATTATTAATTAAAATAGAAATTTCAACAAAGTATATTTTCAATTAAAATATACCCCTTTTTAGGGACTAGCTTCACTTAACTTGCTAAGTCTCACTTGAAGTTAAGTGAACGCATATGCATCTATATCTATTTTTCTTAATAAGTGCTTACTAATTCAAAATATTAATTTAAAACATTGATACAGAGCAACTCCACTACAATCAAATGAGTGGAAATTCCCAAATTTATTTATCCAATTTTTTTCATTGCTGTCATAGACTCTCTTAACCAAGCTCCTACTTCTTCAATAGGATGCTGGCGGATTTCTTTGTTAACAGCAATTAATACCGTATTATCTACTCCATTAGAAGTTGAAAATGGTTTACCAATAATATTAGTTTCTACTTTTTTCATGAATTCAGTCAATAATGGCTTACAAGCATGATCAAATAAGTAACATCCGTATTCAGCTGTATCAGAAATTACACGGTTCATTTCGAATAATTTCTTTCTAGCGATAGTATTGGCAATTAATGGCAATTCGTGTAATGATTCATAATAAGCTGATTCTTCGATAATTCCAGCTTCTGTCATTGTTTCAAAAGCTAATTCAACACCAGCTTTAACCATAGCAATCATTAAAACTCCATTGTCAAAATATTCTTGCTCAGAGATTGGTGCTTCTTGTGGAGCTGTTTTCTCAAAGTTAGTTTCTCCTGTAGCTGCTCTCCATTTCAATAAGTTAACATCATCATTGGCCCAGTCAATCATCATAGTTCTAGAGAATTCGCCAGAAATGATATCGTCTTGGTGTTTTTGGAATAACGGACGCATGATATCTTTTAATTCTTCAGCCAATTCGTAAGCCTCAATTTTTGAAGGATTGTTCAAACGATCCATCATATTTGTGATACCTCCATGTTTCAATGCTTCAGTAATAGTCTCCCATCCGTATTGAATTAATTTAGAAGCGTATGCAGGATCAATTCCTTTTTCAACCATTTTATCGAAACATAAAATAGAACCCGTTTGAAGAAGACCACAAAGAATAGTCTGCTCACCCATTAAGTCTGATTTTACTTCAGCTACGAAAGATGATCTTAAAACTCCTGCTCTATGTCCTCCAGTTGCTACAGCATAAGCTTTTGCTTGATCTAAACCAAAACCGTTTGGATCGTTTTCTGGGTGAACTGCAATAAGTGTTGGCACACCAAATCCTCTTTTATATTCTTCACGTACTTCAGAACCTGGACATTTAGGAGCACACATAATAACAGTAATGTCTTTACGAATCTGCATTCCTTCTTCAACAATATTAAAACCGTGAGAGTAAGCCAAAGTTGAATTTTGTTTCATTAAAGGCATAATAGCAGTAACTACAGCAGTGTGTTGTTTGTCTGGAGTTAAGTTGCAAACTAAATCAGCTGTTGGAATCAACTCTTCATAAGTACCTACTTTAAATCCGTTTTCAGTTGCATTTTTATATGAAGCTCTCTTTTCAGCAATTGCATCTGCACGCAATGCGTAAGAAATGTCTAAACCAGAATCTCTCATGTTTAAACCTTGATTCAAACCTTGTGCACCACAACCAACAATAACAACTTTTTTTCCTGCTAATGCTGCAATTCCGTCTGCAAACTCTGACTGCTCCATAAATTCGCAAACTCCAAGTTGCTCTAATTGTAATCTAAGTGGTAATGTGTTGAAATAATTTGCCATTTTGTTTTAAAATATTAATGAAATGAAATTTAATAATTAATTGTATATAAATGATTGCGATATCGTTATATCACATTTTATTTTTTTATTTGAAGGTTTCTAACAATGATGAAATCTGCATCTTTTCTTTAGAAACTGAAATTCTTCCCGAACGCACAAACTGCATAATTCCATATGGTTTGAATTTATCATAAAGTTCTTCAATTTCTGAACGTCTTCCTGATTTTGAAATCACAAAGAAATCTCTTGAAACTGTTACAATCGTAGACTGGCTTTCTTTGATGATATTTTGAATTTGTTTTTCATCAAATAACAAACTTGAGGCGATTTTGAACAATGCATTTTCAAGATAAATAGTTTCTTCATCTGTATGATAAAATGCTTTTATAACTTCAATTTGTTTTTCAATTTGTCCTACAATATTCTGAACCCATTTCTCTGTGGTATTCACTACGATGATAAATCTTGAAACATTCTCTATTTCTGATTCAGAAACATTTAGACTTAATATATTAATGTGGCGCTTTAAGAATATTCCTGATATCCTGTTTAACAAACCCACGTTATTCTCTGAGTATACCGATATGGTAAATGTTTTATCTTCCATTTTTTCTTTTAGTTTTATTTGTTTCAAGCCTAAGGTTCCAAGTAAAACTTGTAACGAGAAACTTGAAACATGAAACTTCTCCTTAACTTAATCTAATTTCTGACACACAAGCTCCTGTTGGAATCATTGGGAAAACGTTGTTTTCTTTTTCGACAACCACTTCTAAGAAATAAGAATCTTTTGAGGCTAGCATTTCTGCAACAGCAGCGTCAAGATCTTCTCTTTGTGTCACTTTTTTAGATTTGATATGATATCCTTCAGCAATTGCAATGAAATTTGGATTAATCATTCTAGTTGAAGCATATCTATTATCAAAGAATAATTCCTGCCATTGGCGAACCATTCCTAAGAATTCATTATTTAAAACCACAATTTTAACTGGAATTTCAGTTTGGAAAATAGTTCCCAATTCCTGAATAGTCATTTGAAAACCTCCATCACCAATAATAGCCACTACTTCACGCTCTGGTTTTCCCATTTTAGCTCCAATTGCAGCTGGAAGAGCAAATCCCATAGTTCCTAAACCACCTGAAGTAATGTTACTTTTAGTTGAATTGAATTTAGCGTAACGGCAAGCAAACATTTGATGCTGACCCACATCAGAAACAATAATTGCGTCTCCTTTTGAGTGTTTATTGATCATTTCAATAGTTTCTCCCATTGAAATTCCTTTGCCATTGGTTGGATTTAATTCTTCTTTTATTACAGAATCAAATTCGATTTTACTTAATTCTTTAAATTCATTATGCCAAGCATCGTGAGATTTTGCCTCAAGAAGCGGCAATAAAGCAGCTAAAGATTCTTTAACATCACCCAAAACAGCGATTTCGGTTTTTACATTTTTATCAATTTCAGCTGGATCAATTTCAAAGTGAATGACTTTTGCTTGTTTGGCATATGTATTTAAATTTCCGGTAACGCGATCATCAAAACGCATCCCAAAAGCAATTAAAACGTCACATTGGTTTGTTAATAAATTAGGAGCATAGTTTCCGTGCATTCCTAACATTCCAACATTTAAAGGATGATCGGTTGGTAGTGCAGATAATCCTAAAATTGTCCAAGCGGCAGGAATTCCTGATTTTTCAATCACGGCTTTGAATTCTGATTCAGCCTGACCTAAAATAATTCCCTGACCAAAAACAATAAGTGGTTTTTTGGCACTGTTTATTAAAGCGGCTGCTTCAGCAACTTTGTCTAATTTTAATTTTGGAACTGGAACATAACTTCTAATTCCTGTACATTTTTCATAACTAAAATCAAACTCATCAAACTGAGCATTTTTAGTAATATCGACCAATACTGGCCCTGGACGTCCTGAACGCGCAATGTAAAATGCTTTTGCCATTATTTCAGGAATTTGAGAAGCTTCAGTTACTTGAAAATTCCATTTTGTAACGGGAGTTGAAATTCCAATAATATCTGTTTCCTGAAATGCATCAGAACCTAATAAATGTCTTCCAACCTGTCCTGTAATACAAACTAACGGAGTTGAATCGATCTGGGCATCTGCGATTCCAGTCACTAAATTAGTTGCTCCCGGTCCTGAAGTAGCAATTGCCACTCCTACCTTTCCTGTAGCTCTGGCATACCCCTGAGCCGCATGAGTTGCACCTTGTTCATGACGTACTAAAACATGGTGTAATTGATCTTGAAATTTATATAATTCATCGTAAACTGGCATTATAGCTCCTCCCGGATATCCATAAATTAAATCTACTCCTTCTTCTAACAAACATCTTATAACGGCTTCTGCCCCTGATATTCTCATAGTATATTGTTTTTATCAATTTCAATGGCAATGTCAAAAATCAATATCAAATCCAAGTTTTAAACTGACTTTTGATATTTATTTTTTATTGCGATTGAATTTTGTCATTGACATTGTTGTTGAAATTGATTTTTGATATTGTTATTTTAAAATTAATTATCGGTAACGCAGCCTGTAGAAGCACTTGACACCGATCTAGCGTATTTAAGTAAAACCCCTCTGTCAACTTTTAATGGCGGCTGAACCCAAGCCGCTTTTCTAGCTGCAAATTCTTCATCAGATATCTTCAGGTCGATTGTATTTTTCACCGCATCGATAGCAATTATATCTCCATCTTTTACTAGTGCAATACCACCACCGTCATATGCTTCTGGTGTTACGTGTCCTACCACGAATCCGTGTGAACCTCCCGAGAATCTACCGTCTGTGATAAGAGCACAGGTGCTTCCTAATCCTGCTCCAATAATGGCAGATGTAGGTTTAAGCATTTCAGGCATTCCCGGACCACCTTTTGGTCCACAACCTCTGATGACGACTACATTACCTGGTTTAATTTTTCCGGCCTGAAGACCTGGAATTACTTCAAATTCACCTTCAAATACCACCGCTGGGCCTTCGAAATATTCTCCTTCTTTACCGCTGATTTTTGCTACAGCTCCTTCAGAAGCAAGGTTTCCGTATAAAACTTGAATGTTTCCTGTAGGTTTTAATGCTTTTTGGATTTCATGAATTACTTCTTGTCCGTCTTGTAAATCTGGAGTTGAAGCTAAGTTTTCAGCAACTGTTTTTCCTGTTACAGTTAAACAATCTCCGTGAATAAGCCCGACTTTCAATAAATATTTCATGACACCTGGAATTCCACCAACTTCATGAATATCTTCCATCATGTATTTACCACTTGGTTTCATATCAGCTAAAACAGGAGTTCTGTCGTTAATAGCTTGAAAATCATCCAAAGTAATAGTAATTCCAACAGAATGTGCCATTGCAATTAAGTGCATAACCGCATTTGTAGAACCTCCTAAAACTGCTACAATAGTAATCGCATTTTCGAAAGCTTTGCGAGTCATGATGTCTCTTGGCTTAATATCTTTTTCTAATAATATTTTGATTGCTTTTCCTGCTTCCAGACATTCGTCTCTTTTTTCTTGGCTTAAAGCAGGATTCGAAGAGCTGTATGGTAAGCTCATTCCTAATGCTTCAATTGCAGAAGACATTGTGTTTGCAGTATACATACCACCACAAGCACCGGCACCCGGACAAGCATTTTGGATAACGCCTTTAAAATCTTCTGGAGTAATTTCGCCTTTTACTTTTTTTCCTAAAGCTTCAAAAGCTGATACAATATTCAGGGATTCTCCTTTCCATTTTCCTGAGTGGATTGAACCTCCGTAAACCATCATTGATGGACGGTTTAATCTTCCCATTGCGATTAATGCGCCTGGCATATTTTTATCGCAGCCCGGAATTGCAATTAAACTATCATACCATTGCGCTCCCACAACAGTTTCAATAGAATCTGCAATTACATCTCTAGAAACCAGAGAATAACGCATTCCTTCTGTACCGTTTGAAATTCCGTCACTTACACCAATAGTATTAAAAATAAGTCCGACCAGACCAGCATCCCAAACACCTTTCTTCACATCTTTTGCTAAATCATTTAAGTGCATGTTGCAAGTATTACCGTCATAACCCATGCTGACAATACCAACTTGTGCTTTTTTCAAATCTTCTTCAGTTAAACCAATTCCGTACAACATTGCTTGCGCCGCAGGCTGTGTTTGATCTTGAGTGATGGTTTTGCTGTACTTATTTAATTCCATTATTGCTTTGTTTTTTACTTTATTTTTATTCAAAAAAAAACCTTCCAGTATTTGGAAGGTTTATAATATAGTTTTTCAATTATATTTATACCATTCCCGCTGCAGATGTGCTAAACACATTGACAACAACGACAGAAATAATAATAATTGAGATTTGCATTTCCTTATTTTTTTAGTGTTACAAAAGTACAAAAACTTTAAGAACTAAAAAAATAAAATCTCAACATTTTCAATACTTCTTGTTATTTAATCTATTATTTTAATAAAAAATCTAAACAATTGTTGATTGACCAATCGAAACATTGTCATTATTAAAATATAGTAAGTCATCTTTGCTGAAAATGAAATTGGAAACAAACTCCCCTACTTCATTTGTGCCGAATTTTGAATCCGGTTTTAAATCAACAGTAACTACTTCGTATTCAATTGCTTTTTCTATCGCTTTATGGATCATTTCAGCTTCTGTAAATAATCCAAAATGTTCCAGCAGCATGGCCGCTGACAAAATAGAAGCAATTGGGTTGGCAATATTTTTTCCTTTTGCCTGAGGATAGGATCCGTGTATTGGTTCGAAAAGTGCATTTTTTTCTCCTAAAGAGGCAGAAGCTAATAAACCAATTGAACCTGTAATTACACTGGCTTCATCTGATAAAATATCTCCAAATAAATTTTCAGTCAAAATAACATCAAATTGTTTTGGGTTTAAAATCAGCTGCATTGCAGCGTTATCTACAAACAAAAAGTCTAAGATTACATCTGGATAACTTTCGCCCACTTTCTGAACTACTTTTCTCCACAATCTAGAAGTTTCCAAAACATTAGCTTTGTCCACCATAGTCAACTTCTTGCGTCGGTTTTGTGCTGATTTAAAAGCCAAATGTGCGATTCTAGTAATTTCCTCTTCTGAATATTCACATAAATCCGAAGCATGAGTACCTTCTTCATTTAATGTTTTTGCTCCAAAATATGCTCCACCAGTTAATTCTCTGAAAATAGTAAAATCAGCACCTTCGATAATCTCTCTTTTTAAAGGAGAAGCACTCACTAAGGCTTTATAAGGTTTAATTGGGCGAATATTTGCAAACAAACCTAATTCTTTACGCAGTTTTAATAATCCTTGCTCCGGACGAACTTTTGCATTTGGATTATTATCATATTTAGGATCACCAATGGCTCCAAATAAAACAGCATCAGTATTCAAACAAAGATTTAAAGTCTGCTCCGGGAGTGGATTTCCAGTTTTGTCTATGGCAATCGCACCCATGAGTGCTTCTTCAAAAACAAATTCATGATTATACACTTCACCAATAGCATATAATGCTTTTTTGGCTTGTGCAATAACTTCTGGTCCAATTCCGTCTCCTGGTAAAACTGCTATTTTCAAATTCATAACGTCTCGTTCTTTATGTATTTAAATCTTTGTTTCTATTCTATTTTCTTTATTCTTTCTTCTATTCTCTGCTATAACTAGCTTCTAATTAATTCCCCTTCAATTTTAGAAGCTTCTATAATTTGATGAATATCTGCATCTACTACTTCTTTTTTAATATCGGCAAATTTCAAGAACTCAATGTAAACAATGTCTAATTGTGTTTTTGTAAGCTCGTAACCTACTTTTTTAGCTCGGTAAGCTAATGCCGCTCTTCCGCTTCTAGCAGTTAAAATGATAGAAGATTCGTTTACACCAACGTCAAGCGGATCCATGATTTCGTAAGTAGCTCTGTTTTTAATAACACCATCTTGATGAATTCCAGAACTGTGTGCAAAAGCATTTGCTCCTACGATTGCTTTATTTGGCTGCACAATCATTCCCATACTTTCAGAAACTAAACGGCTCATTTCATTTAATTCTCTTGTATTGATGTTTGTGTCTAAATTTAAGTAAGGGTGTTGTTTGAAAATCATTACCACTTCTTCAAGAGCTGTATTTCCTGCTCTTTCTCCAATACCATTAATAGTACATTCAATTTGTCTTGCACCATTAATAGCTCCTGCAATTGAGTTTGCAGTTGCCATTCCTAAATCGTTATGACAGTGGCACGAAAGGATTACGTTTTCGATTCCTTTTACGTTTTCTTTTAAGTATTTAATTTTCGCTCCGTATTCTTCAGGAAGACAATATCCTGTTGTGTCAGGAATATTTAATACAGTTGCTCCAGATTTGATAACTTCTTCACAAACTTTTGCCAAGAACGCATTGTCTGTTCTACCGGCATCTTCTGCGTAGAATTCAACATCTTCTACATACGATTTTGCATGTGCTACAGCATATTTTGCTCTTGCAATAATATCTTCAGGCGTAGTATTTAATTTGTGGAGTATGTGAGATTCAGAAGTTCCGATTCCGGTATGGATTCTAGGTTTCTTAGCATGCTTTAAAGCAGCTGCTGCAACATCAATGTCATTTTTAACGGCTCTAGTTAGTCCGCAGACAGTGGCATTTTCTACAATTTTACAAATCTCAGAGACCGATAAAAAATCGCCCGGACTTGACACAGGAAAACCAGCTTCGATAATATCAACTCCCATTTTGTCTAGTCGTTCTGCAATTACTAATTTTTGCTTAGTATCTAACTTACATCCTGGAACTTGTTCACCGTCGCGTAATGTGGTGTCAAAAATTTGAACTTTCTCTCTATTCATATTCATTTATTTAATGTAATTTCACATCTTGATAACAAATATATATTGTACTTCCTCAGTACGAAATTCATTTTAATGAAATTATACTGTTCATAAAACAATTTATACAGTGTTAAATATTTAATAATCAATACGTTATATTATTATTTTTTACAATGGCTAACCATCAAAAAGATTTCTTATTTGTTCTTATAAAATCACTTTCGAAATCTGAAAAAAGACAGTTTAAAATTTTTGCAAGCCGATTAGAGACGAGTTCGAATACAAAATTCATTGAATTGTTCAACATTTTAGATAGATCTGAAACCTATGATGAAAAACTAATCCTGAAAAGCGGAAGTATTAAAAAAGTACAGCTATCGAACTTAAAATCATACTTATACAAGCAGATATTAGTGAGTATTCGTCTGAATATTCCCAGCCAGAATATTCGTTATCAATTACGGGAACAGATAGATTTTGCTGTTATCCTATATAATAAAGGTTTATACAAACAGAGTTTAAAGATTCTGGACAAGACAAAACAACAGGCTTTGGAAAACGACGAAAAATACATGGCGTATGAAATTGTTGAATTCGAAAAGTTAATAGAATCGCAGTATATTACCCGAAGTATTCAAGGAAGAGCCGATGAATTGGTTGTTCAGGCCAAAGAATTGAATTACCGTAACACTATATCGAGTAAATTATCGAATTTGTCGCTGCAGCTTTACGGAATCATGCTGAAGACTGGTTATGTAAAAAGCGATGAAGAATATAAATATATCGATGATTACTTTAATAAGCATATTTCCAAATTAGACGAAAGTAAATTTGGTTTTAGAGAGAAGTACTGGTTTTACAATGCTAATCTTTGGCGAAGTTTTCTGGTTCAGGACTTTTTAGCAAGTTACAAGTTTGCTTATAAATGGGTGCGTCTTTTTTATGATAATCCAAATATGATTTATCTAAATCCGGTATTCTTTTTAAAGGGAAATCATTATTTTTTGGAGTCATTATATATGTTAAAGTATAAATCAAACTTTAAAAAATACCTTTCACTTTTAGAAGAAACCATTCAAGACGATAAATTTCCTGTAAACGATAATATTGCATCGTTGTCATTTTTATATGTATACAACAACAAATTAAACCTGCATATTTTAGAAGGAACATTTGAAGAAAGTGAATATTTAATTCCTGAAATTCTCGAGAAATTAAAAGTTCACAGCGAACATTTGGATGAACATCACGAAATGTTGTTTTTCTATAAAATTGCTTCTATTTATTTTGGGAATGAAAAATACAATGAATGCATCAATTATTTAGATAAAATCATTAACAACAAGAACTTAACAATGCGTGAGGATTTAATGTGTTTTGCGAGATTATTATCGCTTATTGCACATTATGAATTAGGAAAAGATTATTATTTAGAAAATCATCTTAAAAACACATATAAGTTCTTATTGAAAATGAACGACTTACACGAAGTTCAAAAAGAAATCATCAAGTTTTTAAGAAATTTAAATAATTTTTATCCTGCCGATATCAAAAAGGAATTCAAAAAAATGCATACGCGTTTTGTAGAACTCGAAAAGAACACTTACGAAAAAAGAGCTTTTTTATATCTAGATATTATTTCATGGCTGGAAAGTAAAATTGAAAACCGAAAAATTTCTGATATCATTAAAGAGAAGGCGAAATTAAACAACAGATAAGTTTTTTAAATCCCAATAAAAAAATCCCAAATTCCATTTTCTTGGAGCTTGGGATTTTTTATTTTTAATTCCTCTTAAGTTTAGAATTTGTAATTTATAAATGGGATTTCTTTTTAAAATTTATTCCACAATATTCGAACTCGTTACATAAAAGTCTTTATCAACTTCTAGTTTTCTGTCTTCGTTAGTTGTTTTTTCTGACTGCCATTCTGTTGTTGGTTTAAGCCAGGTTTCAACTCCGTTTAATTTCACTCGAATAGGCATATCAAATTTCGCAACACAGTTTGTCCAATGATATCCAAAAGTGCCGTTTTTAAACATATATTCAAAAACCGGAATTTGAGTAGTTGTTAAATATTGAGCAAAAACTCGGTTGAAATTAATTCCAGACTGCTCATTAATATAATCCTGAATTTGTTTTGAAGTAACTGTTTGATGGTAAAACGTTTTATTCATTCCTCTCAAAATAGATTTCCATTTTGCATCATCATTAATCACCTGACGGATCATGTGAAGCATTGTGGCTCCTTTTGGATACATATCGCCAGATCCTTCATTATTTACATCATAATGCCCAATGATTGGAGTGTCGTTTTTAATATTTTTTCTGCATCCGATTATATATTCTGCAGCAGCATCTTTTCCATAGTAATATTCAAGAAAAAGACTTTCAGAATAATTCGTAAAACTCTCGTGAATCCACATATCTGCAATATCTTTATACGTGATATTGTTCGCATACCATTCGTGTCCCGATTCGTGGATAATGATAAAATCAAATTTTAATCCCCAGCCCGTTCCGCTTAAATCACGTCCTAAATATCCATTTTTATATTGGTTTCCGTAAGTTACAGAACTTTGGTGCTCCATTCCTAAATATGGAACTTCAACTAATTTATAACTGTCTTCGTAAAACGGATAAGGTCCAAACCAGTTTTCGAAAGCTTTCAGCATTTTTGGAGCATCTTTAAACTGCTCTTTTGCTACGGCTAAATTATCTCTAAGGACGTAATAATTACAATCTAAATTTCCTTTTTCACCTTTAAAAACTTCAGAAAAATTAACGTAATCACCAATGTTGATGTTTACACCATAATTGTTAATTGGATTTGAAACATACCAATTGAACGTTTTAGTTCCGTCTTTTTGTTTTTTAACGCTCTGAAGTCGTCCGTTTGAAACCTCTGTTAAGTCACCAGGAACATTCACACTGATAAGCATATTCTCAACTTCATCGTACATATGGTCTTTACAAGGCCACCAAACACTTGCGCCTAAACCTTGGCAAGATGTAGCGATAAAATCTTTTCCGTTTTTATCTTTTTTCCAAGAAAAACCACCATCCCACGGAGCTCTAACAGCTTCTTTTGGTTTTCCGTTAAAGAAAACTACGATTTCTTTTACATCGCCTACTTTTTGTTTTTCGGTTAAAGTAATGAAGAAAGCATTTCCATCTCGTTCAAATTTCAATTCCTTACCATTCTGAGTTACTTTAGTAATATTCATAGGTTCCTGCAAATCGATCTGCATACGATTATCTTCTGTTAAAACCGTATAACGAACTGTATTTGAACCCGAAATAAATTTTTCTGCCGGATTAACCTTTACGTCAAGGTGATAGTATTTCAAATCCCACCAGGCTCTTTCTTTTGTAATGCTTCCGCGTAAAGTATCCTGATGTGTAAAAACGGTTTCTGACTTGTTTAAAAGTCCCTGAGCATTGGCAGTAAGACCAATTAGAAAAGCAGTTAAAATGCTTCCAAAGTAATTTTTCATTGGTAGAATTATAAAATAAATAAAGTATTCGAACTTAATCTGCAACAAATGTAAACATTCGAATTAAGATTTCTAAAATTTTATGATTTCTTCATAAAAACAAACCCAATAAATATGAACTTTATTGGGCTTTAATAAATGTTTTACGAAGTTTAGTTTGTGATATTAAATTCCGTCACATAAAAGTTTTTATCAACGGCCAAAATAGATTTATCATCTTTAACATTTTCAGCTTTCCAGTCGGTTGTTGGTTTAAGCCAAGTTTCAACACCATTTATGGTAACTTTTAAAGGAAGATTGAAATTTTCTACACAATTGATCCAATGGTAAATCAGTTTTTGATTTTTAAAATAATATTCAAAAGTCGGTATCTGAGTAGTTCTTAAATATTGATTAAAAACTGGACTAAAATCAATTCCCGATTCTTTACTTATAAAATCTTCAATCTGTTTTGTGGTAACGGTTTGATGATAAAAAGTCTTGTTCATTCCTCTCAAAATCGATTTAAATTTGGCATCATCATTAATCACCTGACGAATGGTGTGAATTATGTTTGCTCCTTTTGGATACATATCGCCGGAACCTTCAACATTTACATCATAATAGCCAATAATTGGTTTTTTATTGGTAATCACTTTTCTAATCCCTCTTATATATTCATTTGCAGCATCTTTTCCATAATAATACTCAATAAAAAGCGATTCAGAATATGTGGTAAAACTCTCGTGAATCCACATATCGGCAATATCTTTATACGTAATATTGTTTGCAAACCACTCATGTCCAGACTCGTGAATAATGATGTAATCAAATTTCAATCCCCAGCCTGTTCCGCTCATATCATTACCTTTATAACCATTTTGATAGTCATTTCCATACGTAACAGAACTTTGGTGTTCCATTCCGAGATACGGAACTTCGACCAATTTATAACTGTCTTCGTAAAAAGGATAAGGACCAAACCAGTTTTCAAAAGCTTTCAGCATTTTAGGAGCGTCTTTAAAATGCTCTTTTGCTTTCGCTAGATTATCTCTTAAAACGTAGTAATTACAATCTAAATCGCCCTTTTCTCCTTTGAATTTTTCAGAGAAATTAACATAATCGCCAATATTGATATTTACTCCGTAATTATTAATTGGGTTTGAAACATACCAATTAAAAGTTTTAGTGCCATCCTTTTGTTTTTTAACACTTTGCAGTCTTCCATTTGAAACATCGGTTAAATCACCTGGAACGTTTACACTAATCAGCATATTCTGTACTTCATCATACATATGATCTTTACACGGCCACCAAACACTGGCTCCTAATCCCTGACAAGACGAAGCTATAAAGTCTTTTCCGTTTTTATCTTTCTGCCATGTTATTCCTCCATCCCAAGGCGGACGAACAGCTTCTTTTGGAACACCTCCAAACGACACCACGATTTCTTTAGTTTCGCCTGCTTTTTGATTTTCGGTTAAAGTAATGAAGAAAGCATTTCCATCTCTTTCAAACTTTAATTCTTTTCCGTTTTGTGTTACTTTGGTAATGTTCATTGGTTCCTGCAAATCGATCTGCATGCGGTTGTATTCTGTTAAAACCGTATAACGTATTGTATTAGATCCCGAAATTGTTCGGTCTGCCGGATTTACTTTAATATCAAGATGATAATATTTCAAATCCCACCAAGCCCTTTCTTTTGTTATGCTCCCGCGTAAAGTATCCTGATGTGTGAAAATGGTTTCGGATTTCCCCATAAGTCCTTGTGCATTAACACAAAAACCAATAAAAAAAGCTATTATAAAACTTCCAAAGTATTTTTTCATCATTTATAAATTAAGTTTTGAATTAGTTAAACTATTAGTACAAATTTTTATTTTTTGTTACAATACTTGCATTCATATACAATATTGTTCTTTACTTTAGCTAAAATTTTCTTGTTTTATGAAAGTCAGTTCATTTTTATATTTTTTAGTATTCTTATATTCAATAAATACTTATTCTCAAACATTTCCTATTCATAAAACAAATGATAAAATAACAATCGACGGCGATTTGACAGACTGGAAAACACCTTTTCTGGGTCCGTTTGTAATTCATAATTCAGGGGAAAAATCCACACAAAATACTATGGTTTCACTTTCGTGGAATGATGAAAACCTCTATATCGCTTATCGTTCTATAGATTCGAAGATTATTGGAAAATCGCAGCCAAAAGATTCTAAAATCTATGAAACAGATGATTTAGTTGAAATGTTTATTGATCCTGACGGTGATGGAAAAAACTATATTGAAATTGGCGTAAATGCCTTTTCAACGTATTATGATATGCTTTTAAAATGTATTTCTCCTGAATGCGGAGGCTGGAATACTTCTATGGAGTATACTATTTCGGGTTTTGAAGCAGTAAGCAAAATAACTCCCGAAGGGTTTAACACCGAAATTAAAATACCATTTTCTAGTCTGGAAAAAATCGAAAATGGAAATTTCACAAAACCCAAAACCGGTACAAAGTGGAAAGGAAATGCTTTTAGAATTGATTACGGTAATACGACCGAATATCTTGCATTACAATCTTATAAGAGTTTGAAATTTGGTTTTCATCAACCAGCAGAATTTGCAGTTTTTGAGTTTGTAGAATAGTTTTTCGTTTACTTTTTCAGCAATACTCTTTTAATATTTTTATGTAATTCTAATGCATATACAATCCAATAAATACCAACAATAGGAACTAAAATTGTAAATATTAGGCTGTATATCAAAAAATAAGAAACTATACCCATTAGAATAAAAAAAACTCCCAGAGCTACGGATTGTTTAATTTCAATTTTATATTCTTTTACAGCAATAGCATCAACCTTTTTAATTAAAGAGGTTAACTCATAAGGAATTTCTATGTCGGCATCTTTTGTTGTTAAAACTAAAAGCTCCTTTAACTTTATGTATGCATTTTTACTGTAAACTGAGTCTTTTAAAAATTTACCATTTTTTAGTACATCTTCTGCAAATTCATAAACTGCAAGAAACTGGTCTTCTACATACGTAGTGTTTTGTCCAATAGAACGTTTTTTTATAATTTTTTCAATTTCCATTTTCGCTCAGCTTAATAGTTAAAAAGCTTTTTAGCATTCTGATAATATCCAACTATAACATAGATCTGGATAATTCCTATAATAACAATTGTGGCACTAATTGCAAAACCAAATAGAAAATAGCAAACAATGCCTAATAACAATACTACGACACCAATGTTTCTATGGAATTGATAAAATCTTTTACAGCTTTCAAACCCTATCGAATCGACTTTAGCAATCTTATCCTGAACAGATTGAGGAATATTTACATTTTTTAACTTCTCTTTTAAATTAAAAAAATGCGTCATCGTATGAATCGTTTTTTTTTCGCTACCAAATTTCCCTTCTTTCAAAACATAATTTGCAGTATCATCCAATAAGACCAAATATTTTTCAGCATCAGAAAAATTACTTCCATTTGCTATTTTTTCTCTTATTCTCTCAATTTCCATTTTTAATCGTCATTTAAATCAATCTTCTGCAAATTAGAGAGTTGATTTATTCGTTTAAATAATATTATAAAACCTTGTAAAACTAATGCGATATCAAGTAAGATTAATGCCGTTCCAAATTCATCATGATATTTGAAATAGCCCAAAATACCAAAAAATATCATTAGAACCCCCAGCAATACTCCAGTTCTTAATTCTCTCCTGTTTATTTTGTATTCATAAGCAAAAACTATCTGAGCTTTTCTCTTTAATTCTTCAGGTATTTCAATATTACTTTTTAATAAATTAAACTTCAAAACATTATAAATCTCGTAACTGTAAAACGATTTTGGAGAGCGATCAAATTTTCCTTTTGCTAAAAAATTATCTACAAGGTTTTCAAAAAGTAAGACCAATTCGTTTTCGGTTAATTTTTTTTTGGCGAAAAAATCTTTTTTTACTTGTTCTATATCCACTTTTTTTATTGCAAAAATAAGAATAAAGAAAGTTACTTCGTATTTTTTAACAATACTTTTCCGTTAAAATTGTTCAAAATAAAAAAGACAAATCAAATTTGATTTGTCTTTTTGGAAACAGCTTCTAGAAAACTATTTAATACTTATAATTTACTTCTGACGCGTCTTTAAAACTTCCACAACATCATTTAATTGATACCCTTTTGCTTGCAACAAAATCAGATAATGAAAAAGTAAATCAGCACTTTCGCTAAGGAATAAATCATCGTTAGTATCTTTGGCTTCAATAACTACTTCAACAGCTTCTTCACCGACTTTTTGAGCTATTTTATTGATTCCTTTTGCAAATAATGAAGCTACATAACTTTGCTCAGAATCAGCATTTTCTCTACGGGTTTTAATTGTGTTTTCTAACTGGGAAATGAAACCATAATTTGCCGAATTTGGTTCTTGCCAGCAAGTATCTGCTCCTGTGTGACAAGTAGGTCCAACAGGTTTTGCCTGAATCAAAAGCGTATCGCCATCGCAGTCATTTTTAATGCTCACTAAGTTTAAAAAATTACCACTCTCCTCGCCTTTTGTCCAAAGCCTTTGTTTAGAACGGCTAAAGAAAGTTACTTTTTGCGTTTCTATAGTTTTTTTAAGTGATTCTACATTCATATAACCCAGCATCAAAACATTTTTTGTCTCTGAATCCTGAATAATCGCTGGAATTAATCCGTGTGCGCTTTTGATATCGATTTCCATTTTAATTTTAGATTTTAGATTTAATTTCTAAACTCAAATTATTGGAATTTGAATTTAAAAATTGGAATTCCTTTAAATTCTGACTTCTATATTGTTATTTCTTAATTCTTGTTTCAACGCCTTAATCTCGATTTCTTTAAAGTGAAAAACGCTTGCCGCCAAAGCTGCATCTGCTTTTCCTTCTTGAAACGAATCTACGAAATGCTGTATATTTCCAGCACCTCCCGAAGCAATAATGGGAATATTTACCAACTCTGAAAGTTTTGCCAAAGCTTCGTTTGCAAAACCATTTTTAGTGCCATCATTATCCATCGAAGTGAATAAAATTTCTCCTGCACCACGTTCTGCAACTTCAACAGCCCAATCGAATAAATTTAATTCCGTTGGTACTTTTCCGCCAACTAAATGCACAATCCATTGTCCGTCAATTTGTTTGGCGTCTATTGCAACCACAACGCACTGACTTCCGAATTTCTGAGCCAAATCGTTAATCAACTGCGGATTTTTAACTGCCGATGAATTGATTGAGACTTTATCTGCACCATTATTCAGCAGAATATCAACATCTTCTACAGATGAAATGCCCCCGCCAACCGTAAACGGAATATTGATTTTCTCCGCTACGCTTCGCACCATGTTTACAAGCGTTTTTCGTCTTTCTTCAGTTGCCGAAATATCTAGAAAAACCAATTCATCCGCACCTTCAGCCGAATAAATTGCAGCTAATTCCACAGGATCACCGGCATCACGTAAATCAACAAAATTAACGCCTTTTACGGTTCTTCCGTTTTTGATATCTAAGCAAGGTATAATTCTTTTTGCTAACATTTTTTTAATGTGTTAATTAGATAATTAGTCAATTAGATAATTATTTTTCGTCACGCATAAATTATCTGATTTCTAGTGTGCTAATTTGGGAATTAATCAATTAGATAATTTTATACCACTGCTAATAATTATCTAATTGACTAATTTTCTCATTTTCTAATTATAAAATCCTCTAGTTGTTTCAGCGTGATTCTTCCTTCGTAAATTGCTTTTCCTATGATAGTTCCTTCACAGCCTAATTCCGCTAATTTTGGCAATTCGTCGAAAGTTGAAATTCCTCCAGAAGCGATTAGTTTAATCTCGACTCCGCTCGATTTGACATTACAATTTTCTAAAATTTTGCTGTATAAATCAAAACTCGGTCCTTGAAGCATTCCGTCTTTGGCAATATCAGTACAAATGACATACTGAATTCCTTTTGATTGGTAATCCTGAATAAACGGCACCAAATCTTCATTTGATTCTTCTAACCAGCCAGAAACTGCAATTTTCTCATCTTTTGCATCTGCGCCTAAAATGATTTTTTCTGTTCCGTATTCTGAAATCCATTTTTCGAAGATTGCTCTGTTTTTAACCGCAATACTTCCGCCTGTGATTTGATTTGCACCACTTTCAAAAGCAATTCTCAAATCATCATCTGATTTTAATCCGCCGCCGAAATCAATTTTTAAGCTGGTTTGTGTCGCAATTTGCTCTAATATTTTATAATTGACAATTTTGCTTGATTTTGCACCGTCAAGATCTACTAAATGCAGATATTCGATTCCGTGTGCTTCAAATGATTTCGCCACTTCAAGCGGGTTTTCATTGTAAATTATCTTGGTATCATAATCACCTTTGGACAAACGAACGCATTTTCCTTCAATGATATCTATGGCTGGTATTATTCTCATTTTGTTTATTTTAGATTTCTGATTTTAGATTTTAGATTTTTCTAAAATTGAAATTTTGATTGATTTTGAAATTGTTATTGAATTGGAATTTGGGATTTTAAAAATTGGAATTTACATTTTTAAGAAGTTTCCAAGGATCTTCTCTCCAACATCACCACTTTTTTCTGGGTGAAACTGCGTTCCGTAAAAATTATCTTTTTGTAAAGCCGATGCGTATTCAAGATCATACTTGGTTTTAGCAACTGCATATTCGCAATTTGGCGCATAAAAACTGTGAACCAAATACATGAATTCATTTTCAGAAATATCTTTGAACAAATCCGTTTTTAAATCATAAATCTGATTCCATCCCATTTGGGGCACTTTTACGTTGTTTGAAAATTTCAAAACGTCAACGTCAAAAATCCCTAAACCTGTTGTGTTTCCTTCTTCTGTTTTGTTGCACATCAATTGCATTCCCAAACAAATTCCTAAAACAGGCTGTTTCAACTGCGGAATCAAACCGTCTAATCCGCTTTCGCGAAGTTTTGTCATCGCTGAACTTGCCTCGCCTACACCAGGAAAAATCACTTTATCTGCCGCTTTAATTTCGTCTGGATTATTACTTAAAACAGCTTTAAAGCCCAATCTTTCAATAGCAAACATAATGCTCTGAATATTTCCCGCTCCGTAATTTATAATTACTATTTTCATTTAAATTTTAGTCTTAAAGTCTAAAGTCCAAAGTCTTAAAGTCTATTTGCTAATCCATAATTCAGGAAAACTTTTGACTTTATGACTTTTTACTTTCGACTTAATTAAAGCATTCCTTTCGTTGAAGGCAAAATCATTTTTTCAGTATCTCTTTTTACGGCTACTTTTATGGCTTTCGCGAAAGCTTTAAAAATTGCTTCAATTTTGTGATGCTCGTTGATTCCTTCTGCTTTGATATTTAAGTTTGCTTTTGCCCCGTCTGTGAAGGATTTGAAGAAGTGATAAAACATTTCTGTTGGCATTTTACCCACCATTTCACGTTTGAATTCCGTTTCCCAGATCAGCCAGTTTCTTCCTCCAAAGTCAATTGCAGCCTGCGCTAAACAATCGTCCATTGGCAGACAGAACCCGTAACGCTCGATTCCTAGTTTATTTCCTAATGCTTTCGCGAAAACTTCTCCTAAAGCGATTGCAGTATCTTCGATTGTGTGATGTTCATCGACTTCTAAATCGCCTTTTACGGTAATTTCTAAGTCCATTTGACCATGACGTGAGATTTGGTCTAACATGTGATCGAAAAATGCAATTCCGGTGTCGATTTTGCTTTTTCCTGTTCCGTCAAGGTTTAAGTTGATGTAAATATCTGTTTCGTTTGTTTTTCTGGTAATAGATGCTGAACGTGCTTCTAGTTTCAGAAACTCATAAATTCTTTTCCAATCAGTGGTCTGTAAAGCGATTGTTTCGTTTAGTTCGTCACGTTTAGACGAAATTTCATTGCTTCCAATTCCATCTGTCATGTTCATGAAAATAGCTTTTGCTCCAAGATTTTTAGCCAATTCTACATCGGTTAAACGATCACCTAAAACAAAAGAATTTTCCAAATCATATTCAGGATTGTTTAGATATTTTGTCAGCATTCCGGTTCTTGGTTTGCGTGTTGGTGCATTTTCTTCCGGAAAAGTTCGGTCTACGAATATTTCATCAAAAACAACGCCTTCGTTTTCAAATGCTTTTAGGATAAAATTCTGTGTTGGCCAAAATGTATCTTCTGGAAAACTATCCGTTCCCAAACCATCCTGATTGGTTACCATTGCCAATTCGTAATCCAATTCATTAGCAATTTTAGCCAAATATTGAAACGCTTTTGGATAAAACTCTAGTTTCTCTAAACTGTCTAATTGGTAATTTTCAGGTTCTAAAACAATCGTTCCATCACGATCGATAAAAAGTACTTTTTTCATGTGTTTTATTTTTCTGCCACGAATTCTCGAATTATATTTATTCCAACTTAAAATCCTTGACATATGTGCTAATTGCACTAATTGCCAAAAATCAAATAAAATTCGTGAATTCGTGGCTAATATATTTTTAGCTTAATGACAATGACTTCAATTCTCTAATTACAACTTCATTTTCTTCTTTTGTTCCGATGGTAAAACGAAGACAATTTTCGCATAAAGGCTGCGTTGTTCTGTTTCTGATAACAATTCCTTTTTCAATTAATTGATCGTATCTTTTGTTAGCATCATCCACTTTTGCTAAGATAAAATTAGCTTCTGTGGGATACACTTTTTCAACAAAACTCACTTCAAGTAAAACTTTAAGCAACTCCTCTCTTTGTTCAATAATAGAAGCTATTTCTTGTTTTATTTTATTAGAATCTTTTAAACGCTCGATGGCTCTTTGCTGTGTTAATTCGTTTACATTGTAAGGCGGTTTGATTTTATTCAAAATTGAAATTACGGCTTCTGAAGCGTAACAAACACCTAAACGAATTCCAGCCAAACCATATGCTTTAGAAAGTGTTTGCGTAATTACCAAATTTGGATAAGCATCAATTTCTACCAGCCAGCTTTCTTTATCCGAAAAGTCAATATAAGCTTCATCGATCACCACTAAGCCTTTAAAGTTTTGCAACAATTTTACCACGCTTTCGTCTGAAAAAGAGTTTCCTGTTGGATTATTTGGCGAACATAAAAAAATGATTTTAGTATTCTCATCAACAGCTTCCAGAATTTTTTCAACTTGTGGCTGAAAATCTGCTGATAGTAAAATTTCTCTATTTTCGACCGCATTAATATTTGCCAAAACACCATACATTCCGTATGTTGGCGGCAATGAAATAATATTGTCTTTATTCGGTTCGCAGAATGCTCTAAAAAGCAAATCTAGAACTTCATCGCTTCCGTTTCCTAATAAAATCTGGCTTTGTTTTGTCAAATTATTTTTAGCTAAAATGGCTTTAACCGAATTCTGCTGCGGATCTGGATAACGATTTACTCCATTTTGAAACGGATTTTCGTTAGCATCCAAAAAAATCATTTCGGCTGTGTCAAAATCTTCAAACTCATCTCTTGCAGAAGAATATGGCTTTAAAGTTTTTACGTTTTCACGCGTTATTGTATTTATATCGAAGGTACTCATTGTTTTATTTTTTATGTCCTGCAAGGTTTTCGAAACCTTGTAGGTATTATATTTATTGCCGTAATATTTTAAACTTACGAGGTTTTGAAAACCTCGCAGGACTCCAAACGTAATGTCACTGCATTTTTGTGCGCTTGCAAACCTTCGGCTTCCGCCATTGTTTCAATTGCTTTTCCGATGTTTTGAATTCCCTTTTCAGAGATTTTTTGGAATGTCATTGATTTCATAAAACTATCCAGATTCACACCGCTGTAATTCTTGGCATAACCATTTGTCGGTAAGGTATGATTGGTTCCAGATGCATAATCGCCTGCACTTTCAGGAGTATAATTTCCAATAAAAACAGAACCTGCATTTACGATTCCGTTACAATAGAAATCATCATATTGAGAGCAGATTATAAAGTGTTCAGGTCCGTATTCATTAATTAAATCCAAAGCTATTTGATCGCTTTCAACATAAATTAATTTTGAATTTTCAATTGCTTTCTCTGCGATAGCTTTTCTTGGAAGCACTTCTAATTGAGACTGAACTTCATTTTCAACTTCATTAATGAGTTTTTTTGAAGTAGAAACCAAAATTACCTGACTATCAGTTCCGTGTTCTGCCTGAGAAAGCAAATCAGAAGCTACGAAAGCCGGAACTGCAGTGTCATCGGCTACAATTAATAATTCTGAAGGACCGGCAGGCATATCAATTGCGACTCCAAATTGTGTTGCCAATTGTTTTGCTACCGTTACAAATTGATTTCCTGGTCCAAATATTTTATACACTTTCGGAATAGATTTTGTCCCGAAAGTCATTCCCGCAATTGCTTGAATTCCGCCTGCTTTTATAATTTTAGTTACACCACATAAATTGGCTGCATATAAAATCGCTGGATTAATTTTTCCTTTTTTGTCTGGCGGCGAACACAATACAATTTCTTTACAGCCTGCAATTTCTGCTGGAACGGCCAGCATTAACACCGTCGAAAACAAAGGCGCTGTTCCACCCGGAATGTATAAACCTATTTTCTGAATGGGTCTTTTTTCCTGCCAGCAGTTTACTCCCTCTACAGTTTCAACTTCAATTCTGTTAGTTTTTTGTGCACTGTGGAATTTATAAATATTGTTTTTTGCTAATTGAATAGCCTCTTTTAATTCATTTGGAATTAAACTAATCGCTTCTTTGATTTCCTCTTGCGAAACTTCGTAATTGTCTAACGAAATCCCATCGAAAATCGAAGTGTATTTTGTTACAGCTTCATCTCCTTTTTTCTGAACTTCTTTGAAGATTTCTTTTACAGTAACTTCAATATCATCAATTGTTTGGGTTGGTCTTTTTAATATTTCAGACCAAGTATCTAGTTTTGGATTATCTATTTTATTCATAATATTTCATATTAAATTCCAAATTTCTAAAATTCCAAATTCCAACATATCCTTGGGATTTGGAATTTAAAAATTGAAATTTTCTTTTACAGTACCATTTTCTCAATTGGGCAAACTAAAATTCCTTCTGCACCTACTTCTTTTAATTGATCGATTACGTCCCAGAAAGTATCTTTGTCGATTACGGAGTGAACACTGCTCCAACCTTCTTGTGCCAGCGGAAGAACCGTTAAACTTCTCAAAACTGGAAGAATTTTTCCAACAGCATCAATTTTGTCGTTTGGAACATTCATCAAAATATATTTTGAATTTCGAGCTCTTAAAACCGCTTGAATTCTGAATTTTAAAGTATCAATGTGTTTTTGGATTTCGGGAGAAACTTTTGGAGAAACCGCTAAAACAGCTTCACTTTTCAAGATTACTTCAACTTCTTTTAAGTTGTTTTTAAACAATGTGCTACCACTTGAAACGATATCTACAATTGCATCTGCAAGACCAATATTAGGAGCGATTTCTACAGAACCGGAAATCTGGTGGATATCTACTTTTAGACCAAATTTATTAAAATATTCAGTAACCGTATTTGGATATGAAGTTGCAATACGAAGATTGGCTAAATCCTGAATAGAGTTGTATTCGAAAGTTTTTGGAACTGCTACTGAAACTTTACATTTCGAGAATCCTAATTTTTGAACGACTTCAATTCCTTTTCCTTTTTCTACTAGAAGATTGTCGCCAACGATAGCTAAATCTACTACTCCATCGATCAGATATTGAGGAATATCTGAATTTCTAAGATATAAAACTTCTAGAGGAAAATTTGAAGCTTCGGCTTTTAACTGGTCGATTCCGTTGTTGATTGAAATACCACAGTCTTTCAGGATCTGAATGCTGTCTTCGTTTAAACGACCTGATTTTTGAATTGCAATTTTTAAAGTACTCATTTTTTAGTTGTTGTTTGATTAATAGTTTGAGTACAAAGAATTGGCATAAAAAAACCCGTTTGATGTACTCAAACGGGTTTTAAAATATGATGATTTACACACATACCATTAACACATCGCTTGAGAGCAATAATGTAAATGATGATGATGTAATTGATTTGAAATCATTGTTCGGTTTATTTTATAATTCTTTGATTCGTTTGCAAATATAATAGATAAAATTATAAAAAAGCAATTTTTATTTTAACTTAACGATAGTTTATTGTTAAAAAACAATTTCACAGTCATTTGAAATGCTATTTTTTGAATCATTTTAACACTTTCTGATATTCTTCAAACCCCAGTAAAACTTTGGTTCCAACACCTATTTCGCTTTCTATTTCAAAATCAATCTGAAGTAAATCTGTCATTCTTTTTACGATAAACAAACCTAATCCAGTTCCTTTAATATCAGAATGATTTAAAGAATCTGATCTGAAAAACGGATTTAAAATCGATTCTAAATCTTTTTTAGCAATTCCAATTCCCTGATCTAAAACGACACAATATATTTTATTTTCCTTTCTTAATAATGATATTTTAATTTCACTATTTTTCTTAGAATATTTCACGGCGTTTGAAATTATATTTCGAAGAATCGTAACCACTAAGTAATTATCTGAATAGGTATAAAAATCCTCTGAAGCATCTAATACGACGTTAACTTTTCCAGACTTTATCTTCTCAGAATTCAGCTTCAAAACATCTAAAATAACGGCATTCAAGTATACATTTTCTTTTAGAATATTTTGTTTTTGGTTTTCAAAACGAGCCATCATCAAAAGCTGATCTACCAATGAATTTAAATGATCAACTTCGTTAATGCAATAATTTATTTTTTCTTCGTATTCTTTACTATCTCTAGGTTTACGTATTAGTACTTCAAGTGTTCCTTTAATTACGGTTAGCGGTGTTCTAAGCTCATGCGAAGCGTCTGAAGTAAATTGTTTTTCGCGATCGATTGCGTCTTCTATCCGATTTAATAAATTGTTGATTGTAGTTGAAAGCACAAACAATTCATCTCGTGTTTTAGGAAGTGGAATCCTGGTTTTCAAGTTATCCTTTGTGATAATTTTTGAAGTATTGATGATCTCATTTATTGGACTTATACTTCTTCCAGCCAAAAATCTTGCTATAAAAAAGAGTAATAATAGGATAATTGGAAATGTAATTAAAAGCGTGTCTAAAAGATTTTCTAAAACCTGAGTAGAATCAGACAAGGACATTGCAATAATCAAATACCCTATTTTTTTTGATTTTATGTGAAGCGGCACCTGAATCTGCCTGATTTTATTGTCTAATAATTTAGTGTCAAAAAGTTCAAAACCTGATTTTCCTTCATGAAATACCAGTTTTTCATTTTTTAAATTAGGCGATTTCTCAATTATTTTCTTGTTTAAGTCTAAAAACTGAACAAAAACTGGATTAACATCAACCGAATTGTGCTCACGTTCTTCCCATTCTTCGGCATCCATCAAAATAACCGCTTTCTTTTCGACTCTGATTTCACTAAGATGATCACGGACTTCTATTAAAAGATTTTCATCAATATGATTATAAACCGTTAGTCGAACAATAATATAAATAGCCGAAAACACTGCTAAAACCAACAATCCTGTAGTAATAATGTAGTTTAGTGCAATTCTGTTTTTAAAGGAAAGCTGTGTCATTACAAATCGTTTGCTATATATCCGATGCCTCGAACTGTTTTTATGTAATCTTCTTCAATTTTAAGATTGAGTTTTTTTCGAATAGCGTTTATAAAAACGTCGATTACACCCGTATCATATTCAAAATAAATTTCCCAAACGTCTTTTAAAATCTGGTTTCGGGTACATACTTTCCCTTTATGCTGGACTAAATAAGTCAAAAGTTCAAATTCTCTCTGCGTAAGCGAAACTTCTTCTCCGCTTTTAAGTATCAAATGTTTAGATAAATCGATAGTTATAGTACCAAGCGTGAGCGTTTCAGTTCGTTTTTTGGTTCTAAAATGTACTTTTATACGTTCAACAAGTTCTTCAAAACTAAAAGGTTTCTTGATATAATCGTTAGCTCCAGCTTTCAATCCTTCAATAGTTTCCTGAACAGTATCTTTTGCGGTTAAAAAAATAATTGGAGTCGTTTCGTCTTTTACACGTATGGCTTTGCATAAATCCAGTCCGTTAATTTTAGGCAGCATCCAATCTAATAAAATCAAGTCAAATTTCTGATTTTGAATTAATTCAAAGCCTTTAGAACCATCATTTGCTGTGGTTATTTCATATCCTTCTTCCTGAAGGCCTTGTTTTAAAAACTGAACAATTCCTAATTCGTCTTCTACTATTAAAATATGCATTTTTTATATTTAGTTAAGATCAACTCTTGATTTCAATTATCAAAGATAGAAATTTTAAAGAATGACAGCTAAAATTTAAATCTACAGAAAATCACCACCTTAAGCAAATATTAAGATAGCGTTAAGTGAAGTCAAAGTTCAGCTTAATCTGAAATTAATCTTTCAAAAGTAATTTTGTAAAAAAATATTCAGATGGATTTTTACAAAAAACTTTCACCGTTTTACAATCTTGCGATTTTTTACTTTGTGATCAGTTTTATATTGCGAATTGTTCTTTTCTTTCATCCTATAACACAGACTTCATTTACTTTTTCTGAAAGCCTGAAAATCTTTAGTTTAGGACTAATTTCTGATTTCTTCGTATTTATAATTGCCAGCGGTTTTCTTTGGCTGTATTTGATTTTTATTTCTAATTCTAAATACAATAAACCAACTGGTTACATCATTCTGGCATTTTTATGCGGTTTGTTTATTTATGCCGCATCAGGAAAAAGCATTTTTGATGAATATGGCGGGGCTTTGCCTAAAATTGTCATGATTTTTATCGGAATTAAAACGGCACTTTTTGCAGCTTTGTTATTTCTTCCGAAGTTAAGAAGCAAAATTAGGTTTGGTCTTTTTGTTTTTGTGATTTTCTTGTATGTCTTGCTTATTCTTCAAAATGGTTTAAGTGAATATTTTTTCTGGAACGAATTTGGAGTAAAATACAACTTTATTGCGGTAAACTATCTTATTTACACCAATGAAGTTATTGGAAACATCATGCAGTCTTACCCAGTAGTTCCCATTTTTTCAGCATTATTTCTTATAACAGCTGTTATTACTTATTTTATTGTAAAAAGTTCTAAAAATTATTTAACCGCTATTCCAAGTTTCCGTGAGAAGTTAAAAATAAGCATTCTTTATATTGGTTTGTTTTTAGTTTCATTAATTGCAGTTCCAGATTTGGCCAAAACAGAAAATTCTAAAAATGTTTTTGTTAATGAATTACAATCTAACGGATTATATAAATTTTATCTAGCGTTTCAAAATAGCAAATTAGATTATTTTGAGTTCTACAAAACAATGCCGGAACAAAAAGCTTTTGCTATTCTAAAACAGCAGATGCCATCAATCACCGGAGAAAATACCGTACAGCAAATTAAAAATGATTCAACTGAAAATCGAAAAAATGTTGTTTTAATTACCGTTGAAAGTCTAAGTGCCGATTTTATGAAAATGTACGGCAATACTCAAAATATTACTCCGTTTTTAGACAGCTTATCACAAAAAAGCCTTGTTTTTACGAATGTATACGCGGCAGGAAACAGAACTGTACGCGGACTCGAAGCGGTAACTTTGTGTCTGCCTCCAACTGCTGGGGAAAGCGTGGTAAAAAGAGAAGACAATAAAAACAAATTTTCTACAGGAGCTGTTTTTAAACAAAAAGGATATAATGTGAAATTCCTTTACGGCGGTGATGCTTTTTTTGACAACATGCAGGATTTTTATTCTGGAAATGGTTATCAGATTGTAGACAAATCGAGTTTCAAACCTGAAGAAATTACATTTTCGAATGTTTGGGGTGTCTGTGACGAAGATATGTACCACAAAGCCATTAATGTGATGAACGCCGAAGCTAAAGAAAATAAGCCATTCTTTAATCATATTATGACGGTAAGCAATCATAGACCATTTACGTATCCTGAAAATAAAATTGATATTCCAGGAAACATTAAATCTCGTGACGGCGGTGTAAAATATACAGATTATGCTTTAAGAAAATTCTTTGAAATGGCCGAAAAACAACCGTGGTATAAAAATACCGTTTTTGTAATCGTAGCCGATCATTGTGCTTCGAGTGCGGGGAAAACTCAACTTCCGCTGGATAAATATAGAATTCCAGCTTTAATTTTCAGTCCAGATATGAAACCTGAAAAGTATTCAAAATTAATGTCACAAATTGATATCATGCCCACTCTTTTTGGTTTACTTAATTTTGATTACGAAAGTAAATTCTATGGTCATGATGTTTTTAAAGCAGATTATCAGCCAAGAGCATTTATTGCAACTTATCAGGATTTAGGGCTTATAAAAGACAATGTATTGACTATTTTGTCACCGAAACAACAAATAAAACAGTTTGAGTTAAAACTAAATCCGAAGGATAACGTTTCACCAGAATGCCAGATTTATTATGATGAAATTCCTTTGAAGTCACAAAAAACTGATTTGGTTAATCAAACCGTTTCTTATTATCAGTCAGCTTCTTATTTATTAAAAGAAAAAGAATACCAGTTCAATGATTTAAGTTCGAGAGCTAAAAACGGTAAGTTATATGCAAAAGACTAAACATCATATTTGATCATTCTTGCGAAGGATTTATTAATTAAAAACCCTCAAGTTCTTATAGAATTTGAGGGTTTTAAGTTTTAATCTCCTAAACCGAAAACTAAAACCTGAGACTGAATACTTTTATTTAGTCGTTTTGATTTTTCATTCCGAAAAGATCTCCGCTTTGAAATAATTTTAAATCATCTTTTAAAGATTGATTGTTTCTTTGTGTAACTGATGCTGCATCTAAATCGCTTAAATCAGGTTTTCCAGCATTTACCCAAGCAGTATACCAAAAACTTGCTGTTGCAGAAATTGCTTTTTTCATTTGGCTCTCCACCATTCCGTTTAAGTCATTGTGTAGTTTTTCAGCATATTTATCAGAGAAAACAGCTGTATTGTATTTACTCTTCTGAATTTTCCCTTCAGCATCCATTTTAAACACTTCATTTTCTGGAGTTGAAGTTCTTAGTTTTTTATCAATATCCAATAATGGTTGTGCTAAGCTGTGAGTATCATTAATCATATCCCAAACTGCTTTATGCACATCAGGATAATATTGTGCTTCAGGAACATTTAATTTGTAGTTTTTAACAAATAACTCTGGCAATCTGCTTTCCCAAAGAGAGTGAATTCCTTTCTGATCGCTTAATTGTCCGTCGTGATTGGCAGAAGTATGCAGCGGCATATGGGCATCTCCAACATAATGACCTAAATCGGCAGCAAGAAATAAAATCTCAGCTCGGTTTTTATCTTTAAATGCTTTAGTTAATTTGGCCATCATATCTTCAATATACCAAGGCAAGATGCCGTTGTCGCTCAAAAATTTAGCATCATATTTTTGTTTTGCTTCTTCCAATGTCTGCGGATAACTGCTTGCATCGCCAAAGTTTTCCATATCAAAATAATGTCTTGGACCTTCTTCTTTGTAGCTTAATGCATATTTACGAATATCAGGAACAGAAGCTTCCTGAGTAATAAAATCAATGTGATTGTAAAAGAAAACCTGAAGAGGTTTAGGTAAAGCCATTACAGCTGCTTTGTTAATACGTTCATGGCCTACAATTCCCCATGACAAGGTAAAAAAACCAATAATTAATGCACAGAACGTGATTAATTTTGGCCTCATTTTGAAGTTTTTCATTTTTGTACTTTATTAGGATACAAACTTACTATATTTAAGGAAAATTCAAAACAACCGTGTTTAGTTTATGGTAATTTAGTTTTTTATGATTTTTAAACCCCATAAGCAGCATAAGTTCACATTAACAATCATTTTCTTTATCTTTGTTTTTATAAATACCATTTTATGCGCCCTATTATACTAAGCTTTGTTTTGCTTACTTCTTTTTTCTGTTTCGCCCAAGAAGCCGACATAAAACTTAAAAATGTTAGTGACACTATTCTAAATCCAAAGAGAATTCTTAAAATCGCTGATCCGCTGGATGGTGTTAAAACAATGCAGAAGTTATTTCCTGGAAGTTTAAATCGTTTTTCTGATAAAAATACTTTTATAAGCTGGAAGTGCCAATCATGCAAACCTTCAACTTTTCTAGATGTAAACGGTGTGGAAGGTGACCAGTTATTTCCTTATACCGATGGTGTCGCCACAAGACTTTTAGCCAATATTGATTATTCTGATTCAAAGGGAAATCAATTCAAAATATTAGCTTTCAATCATTCTGTTCATGACGAAGATGGTTTACAAACCGGACGTTTTTCTGGCGGTTTGCTTGGTTTAGCCAAATTTGCCAAAAATGGTAATGTCTGGGAAATGAGATCATTTCAGCCTGCTGTTGCTGCATTTGGAGCTTTTGCTCAATCTCCAACGCCAAAACTAGTTGAAATTGGAGAAGATCAATTTGCTTTTACGTTAATACATGCAAATGGCGGCGCTGGCGGTGCTTACGAAGGTTATCTTTATCTTGTTGCAGGTTTTGATGGCAAATACCAGCCAATTTTAGAAGCTAATAATTATCAGTTAACGAATTCTTCCTTTATTTCATGGTCAGGATCGTATACAGTTGTAAATGATTCTGCTAAAAAGCATTTTAGAGATATTATTATTAAAACAAAAGGATCATACAACAAAGCTGCCAGAGCTAAAGATGATTTTGATGTTGAATTTCCTGAGGAAATAGCAGAAATGGGAAAAACAAAAAAATCATTTAATTTTGAAATTGAACGACGTTTTTCGTTTAAGGGAAAATCATATAAATTGATTGATAAACCTGTTGTGAAATTTTCAAACGTAAAATAATCAACCAAAATAAAGAATTGATACTAACGCTAAAGCTGCAATAAAAATCCAAAGAAAAATTCCCTGCAATAAAGGCTTCACTCCTACTGATTTTAAAGTATTTATATTTAATGTTGCCCCAATTAAAAACAGTGTTATAGTCAATCCGATTTTAGCAACATTTACCACATAAGGGGCAAAAACTGAAACTTTGGGAACATATGAATTCAGAAGCATTGCCAATATAAACAATCCAATAAAATACGGAATTTTGATTTTACTGCTTTTGTTTTTAAAAATTACAGCGGTTAAAAGTGAGATGGGAATAATCCATAAAGCTCTTGCTAATTTTACAGTTGTGGCGATTTGTAAAGCTTCGGCTCCGTATTTATTGGCTGCACCTACTACCGAACTTGTATCGTGAATTGCAATGGCGCACCATATTCCGAAATCTTTTTGTGACAAACCAAGCTGATGCCCAATAAATGGGAAAGCAAATAATGCAATAGAATTCAGTATGAAAATCACACCCAAAGCTATTGAAGTTTGGTTTTCATTAGATTTAATCACTGGAGATATCGCTGCAATAGCACTTCCGCCGCAGATTGCAGTTCCGCATGAAATTAAATGCGATGTATTTTTCTCCGTTTTGAGCCATTTTCCCAACAGAAAACCAAAAATCAGTGTACTGAAAATAGAAGCTATAGTTAATACAAAACCTTCTTTTCCAGCAGAAAATGCGTTTGATGCATTCATTCCAAAACCAAGACCTACCACAGAAAATTGCAGTAAAAACGTGATTGCTTTATGATTGAATTCGATAAATGGATTTCCAAATACATTTACCATTACCACTCCTATTAACAAGGCAACTGGAGGAGAAATTATCGAAGCTAAACACAGCAATAGTATAACAATAAAAAGTGCCTGCTGTAAATAATGATTAATTTCAAATAATTGTGATGCTGAGTGCTGACTTGTTTTCAAAATAGGATAATGTATAATTACCCTGCAAAGTTCTCATGTTTATATGTAATTCGCCAATCGTAAATTACAATCCGCTATAACTTCAGGTTATAATGAGATGATATATTCTGAATAAACAATTCTGATAAAGGATCGGATTTTCCTAATAAAGTAATGATGTAAAAGTATCTTTCAATTGCCATATTTTCCACATCTAAAACAATCAATTCTCTGTTTTTCAATTCTTTACTAACTGCATGAATAGACATAAAAGCAAAGCAGTCAGAATTTAATAAATAGGATTTTATACTTTCTGTGCTTCCCAACTGCATTTCAATCTCTAAATCAGAAAGTTTTAAATTTATGTTTTTTAGAGCAAATTCTATAACTTCAAGTGTTCCTGATCCACGTTCGCGGGTAATGAACTTCATTGATTTTAAATCATTTACCGAAATTTCATTCTTCTTTGCAAACGGATTTTTATTACTGCAAACCAGAACTAATTCGTCTTTTAAAAATGGAATGTATTTTATAGATTGATTTTTAGATTGTCCTTCAACAATTCCAATTTCTATTTCTTTATTAATCAAAGCATTTTCAATCTGCTCTGTATTCCCGTTCAATAAATTGACTTTTATATCTCTTTGTTTCTGATGAAAACGAGCTAAAACGGGAGAAATGATATACTGGGAGATTGTTGTACTGGCTCCAAGCCTTAATAATCCTTGACGTTCACTGATAAAAGAACTCATTTCGAAATCAATTTCACGGTAAATTTCAAAGATTTCTTTGGTATGTTTTAAAAGAATTTCTCCGGCAAGAGTTAAAGCGATTTTAGAGCCATTACGTTCAAATAACTTGGTTTTATAAGTTTCTTCAAGTTCTTGAATATGTTTTGAAACGGCAGGCTGTGTAATATACAATTCAGTTGCAGCCTTAGTAAAGTTAAGACGAATTGCAACAGTGTAAAATACTTTTAGCCTGAAATCCATAATTTATTTTTTGTTTCAAGTTTGATGTTTCAGGTTGCAAAACTTTGAAGTTTTATCGCTCTGAATCTTCTTAATTAAAGCAATCCATTATATTTTCTAACAAACCATTCGGTTGTTAATAAAACTGCAATTAAAATCAGTAACCAAACCCAGTCAATTATTGGAGTTTTACTGGTCACATTTTTTTCGATTGATTTGTATTCTTTATTTTCTAAAAGTGTATTAATCAAATCTTCTGCTTGGTTTTCAAAGAAAGCTTTTCCGTTGGTTTGTAAAGCCAATTGCTTTAGTTTTAAAACATCAGGATTTACAAATTGTTTTTCGATGTCAAAATCTAAAATCTCAAAATGACTGGAATATGAAGTATTTGAATTTAATTCTTTTACTGTAAAATTGTATTTTCCAGCTGTTAATCCGTCAAGGTTTACTGAAAACGAATTATTTCCTTTTAATAAATCGTAATTTTTACTTTGTTTGGTTTCAGCATTTGTAACCGAAATGGTTAATCTTGCTTTTTCGTCAAACTCATAATTTTTATTGAAATACTGCGCATTGATTACAATTTCATCTCCTGAATTATAGAAGTTTTCATGTGTTACCACCAATGATTTTTTAGAAGCAGAAGTTGCCAAATACTGAATTATTTTATCTACAAAAACATCATATTTTTCAAATGATTGATTGTCGATATGACTTTGCAAACGCCATTTCCAGCTGTTTTCCCCTAAAAGAAAAGCGGTTCTTTTTCCTTGATTTTCGGCAAAAGCCAATAATGTTGCATTTGTAGAAACATTTCTTATTTTGGACGAAAGTAAAACAGATACATCTCCGTTTGTTGTTATTGTTCCAAAAGCATTTTGTAATGGCGGGAAATTTTCAAAACCAATATTATCAATGGCAAATAAATTAAACTGTGATTGAAATTCAGACAAATAATCTTCAATTTGTCCGCTCATTTTAAAGATCAGGTTATTTTGCTGTTGATTCAGAAAGTTAAAATCTGTACTGTTTCCAGTTATAATAAACATGTTTCTTCCAGCAGCTTTGTTGTTTTCAAAAACTTGTCTAAAAGCAGTTGTTGGCTGATATAAAACTAAAACCGAAGCTTCTTGTAACTGGCTAATATCATTCGGTTTAACCAAAATCACTTTACGTTGCGCATTAACTTCTATCGAACGTTTTAATGCCGCAATATCTGGATGATTTATGGAAGAAACGATTGCAATTGTAGATTTTTGATCGATAATTTCAACCGCAAAATTTTTGATATTATTATATGAATTTTTCTCTTTCGCTCCAGAAGAAATATTGGCTCTAAAAATCTGCAATCCTACTTTATCAGCAGGTAAAAGTAAATTTAAAGAAGCTGTTTTTTTTGATGGTGAGAAAGAAACTTTTTCTCTGGCTACCACTGAATTCCCTTGCGAAATTGTAAAATCGGCAGTTGTTGGTTTGGTTCCTGCATATTGCAAAAATACTTCGACAGGAAATTTATTTTTATGAAAAGCGTATTTGTTTACGTTTAACTGATTGATTTTTAAATCAAAAAAAGTGGTTGTATCTCCCACAACCAAAGGATAAACTTTATTGGCAGGATCAAAACGATATACATAATCGTTTCCTGTAGTCTGATTTCCATCGGTAATTAGTACGGTTGGGAAAGTCAGGTTTTTATTAATGCTTTTTAAATTCTTAGCAACTTCATCTAAATTGGTTTGATTTCCTTTAAAATCAAATTTATTAGATGTTTTAAAATCGGCATCGAATTGATAGGATTGAATCTCAAATTTTTCCTTTAATGCAGGATTTGAGATTAATTTCTGGTATAGTTCGGCTGCTTTTTTATCTGATTTTAATGCTGTTATTGAGCTTGAATTATCTACAGCAATTGCCAAAGGAGTTTTGGTTATTTCAAGCGAGCTTTTAGAAATTATTGGGTTTATCAACAATACCAGTAATCCGAAAATCGCAAGAAAACGTAAAAAAGCCAAAAACCAAATCAGATTTGATTTGTTTTTGGCTTTGAAAAAATATTGAAAGTACGACAAACCACCCGCTATTACTAAAGAAAGTAATAATAAAAGAATTGTGTTTGTAGTCATAATTTAGTATTCAGTATCAGTTTACAGTCTTCAGATTTAAAAAAGCGTTCAGTTATATCCTAGAATCAGAATATACTGAATACTAAAATCTTTGAACCTTTGCTGCTTAGTACCTCAGTACCTTAGGTTAGCATTCCTCCGCAAACGTTAAGAACTTGTCCTGTAACGTATGCACTCATATCAGAAGCTAAGAATAGACAAGCGTTTGCTACATCTTCTGGCGTTCCTCCACGTTTTAAAGGAATACCTTCTCTCCATCCTTTTACTACATCTTCTGATAATTTTGCAGTCATTTCAGTTTCGATGAATCCTGGTGCAATTGCGTTACAACGAATATTACGAGAACCTAATTCAAGAGCTACTGATTTTGTGAATCCAATTGCTCCTGCTTTTGATGCTGCATAGTTTGTTTGTCCGGCATTTCCAGAAACTCCCACTACTGAACTGATATTGATAATAGAACCAGCACGTTGTTTCAAGAAAGTTTTTTGAATAGCTTTCGTCATATTGAAAACTGACTTCAAGTTAACATCAATTACTTGATCGAAATCGGCTTCAGACATACGCATTAAAAGGTTGTCTTTTGTAATTCCGGCATTATTGATAAGAATATCTACAGTTCCAAAATCAGCTAAAACAGCATCAACAAAAGTCTGCGCTTCGTTAAAATCAGCTGCGTTTGACTGATATCCTTTTGCTTTTACTCCTAATGCATTTAACTCAGCTTCAAGAGCTTCTGCAGATGCAGCAGATGAACTATATGTAAATGCTACATTTGCTCCGTGTTTAGCAAAAACTTCTGCAATTCCCTTACCAATTCCGCGGCTAGCGCCTGTAATGATTGCTACTTTTCCTTCTAGTAATTTCATATTAAGGTATTCGTTTTTATTTTTTGAATTACAAATATAGAGTATTTGGGCATTTAATAAAATTTGAAATGTAAAAAATGGCTTAGAATCTTTGTTTTCGTACCAATAAAAAAAGCAGCCCTAAATGGGCTGCTTCCTCCAAAATAAAAAAACTAAAACTAAAATTTTTATAAATGATTTTGTTTCGTGATAAAAAATATAACTACCAGTACTAAAGCTAAAATCAACATTCTAAAAATTGATGATTTAAAATCAGTTGTATTGTTGATCTTATCCATTCTTCTTTCTTTCATTAAATGAGCAGTTGCCACTGGAATGATTATTAAAATAGAAAGATATAGATAATATCTTGTATAATCTGGATAGAACCATGATACTGCCAAAAGTATTACCCCCCATAAAAAGAAAATAATATTAAGTGGTGTAGTATATTTTTTGACCATAGCTTTAAAATTAATCTATTCTTTCAACAAATTTGCCATTCGAGTCAGTCGTCCAGCAACTATCTCTATTACAATGCAAAGTTAATTCTCCCGTTGGCGGTGGTGGCCCATCAGGACTCATTGGTTCAAGTACACATTCTTTATAATCTTGTTTTGCTCTGTTATCACAAGTTATTTTAGTTGCCATGCAATATGCAGCAGACAACAATCCAGGAATCAAGCCGGCATATGCACCTGCTACTGCAAATACTGCACAAGTTCCAAAATCTCCAGCACATCGATCTATGCTTTTATTAAATGTACTTGCACAATTTGGACTTCCTACCAAGCCAGTTGGCGGTAATGGAACTTGAGAGTTATAAGTATTCTTCACCAACTCTAAATGAGTATTTAAAAGTTGAGTTTGTTTCTCTACAGTAAAATTATAAAACCCTGGATTTTGTGATACAAATGCTTGCTGAATTGCTACATTACTTTTTAAAAGGTTAATTACCTCTTGACTATTTGCTATTCCAGCCATTTCAAAAACTATTTTTAAATCACTCTCATTTTTTGCAACGCTTAATTTTTGCATTGCTTCAGCATTAAAACCTACATAAGCATTTTTATTTAATGCTACTTCTAGATTTGAAACATTTACAAAGATCTGTACTGAAAGTGTATTTAAATTTTCTTCCATATTAGAAGCTACAATTACAGAATTTTCACTTGTATTTTTTGCAGATTCTATTTTTGCTTTAACAGCTCCTAATTTATTTAAAGATTCATCTTCTGAAGAGCATGAATAAAATATTATAAATGCTACAATAAATCCGAATATATATAATTTAGAGCATATTTTATTAAAATCTAAGTTGTTCATTCTTGCTTTAATTTTTTTTCATAAAATAACCTACTTATAACTACTAAAAATAAAATGTTATAATCGGAAAGACCATATTAAACAGTCTTTCCGATACAATCAATTTAATTCAGCTGCCAAGTAGTCATTCTAAATGGACTTGTTGAACTTGTAAAAGTGTATACTGTATTTGAATAAAACACTCTAAAGTTTTCTTTTTTAACATAAATTCCGTTTGGATCCATCAAATAGCTGTCAAATCCAGCAAGGAAAGCAGGAGTAGCAACAGTTGTATTTCCATTCCATGATTTATGTTTTAAAATAATCTTTTTACCAATAGGATCTTCTTCTACATCAACGTAATGCTGTAATGCTGACCTACCAACAAATGTGTAATAAATGAAATTTCCAAGTGAATGATTTAAATACAATTGTACAGATGAAACCCTTTGTCCAGCAGGTAATGAAGCATTGATTTTAGCTAATTCAGCAGCAAATAATTTTGAATTTGTAGCGGCGTCTTCAATATAATCTCCTACATAATAACCAAATCTCGCATAAACTTTCCCAGGAAGTAAAATTTTATAATCATCTGTTAAAACCAATGGCTTATCAGTGTATTTTATTGTAGCACTAACACCACCAGTTCCAGTTGCAGTAAAACTTCCATCTGCATCATTATATACAAAATTTGAAAGTTTTTGTCCGCCTACTTCAACCGCTGGGCTAACAACGATTCCAGTTGGCGTATAACCAACTCCCATATTGTAACTTACAGAATATCCGGCCTCTATAGAATTTGATTCAGCGAAACGAGTTACAGAACTGAATGAAAAATCAAATTTATGAACTGTTGTTCCATCGGTAGTTTCTAATAATCTAAATAAAGGTCTTTCATCACTTCCAATAACATTTTCTTCTGTTACAAGGTTTTTAGGAAGATCTGCCCAATCTGCTGCAGTTGCTTTTACAAAACGAATTTCTGTTCCATTTCTATTGGCTTTAAAAATAATTTCACCGTTTTCTTGCCCATAGTATAAGAACTGAAAATCTCCTAAATATCCTTTTGCTCTTAATGCAGGAATTGGATAATTATCTGATTCTGATAAAAGATGAATTCTGTTTTTTGTAGTGAAAGTTAAACTTACAGTGCTTCCAAGTTGAATTTCATATTCACTTTTGTATACATCTGTATCTGAATCAAAATCAGAAGCCATTTCTACAGTTCCGTCTTGAGCAAATCTGAACAAGTGTGTATAACCACCTAAGACTGTATTGTCTGTAAAATAAACTGTTTTCCATCCAAACTGTGATGAAAGCAATGCTTGGCTAAGTTCTGATTTCTGAATGTTTAAACGTTCAGTTGGTGTTTTATCAAATAATTGTTCAGCGTCAGTATTATTGTTACAGGCGCTTAAATGCAGTATCAAAATTGCTGCAAATAAATACTTATATATGTTTTTTATTTTCATGATACTTGTTTTTAATTGTTTATTACACCTGTTGTGTTTTTCTCTGCTTCATCTCTCAAAGCATAAAAATCCATGTTGAATGCTTCTTTGAAGTATTTAACAACCAAAGCTTCTTTTGTTTTTAATGCCTGATAAGCAAATGGACTTTGGATTCCATCTAAGAATGCTTGATAATCTGCTTTTGTATAAATCAAAATCATTGAAGCTGTTTCTGCGAAATCTTCGTTAATGTTTGATCTTGCGTAACTTGTTATAAATCCAATTTCATTAGATTCTGGAATATCATAATTGTACCAATCTGCTGTATATCCTACAGGAGTTACAGCTGCCCATGATTTTTCGTCGAAAGGTTTGTTTTGGTTCAAAATGTGAATGTATTCGTGCTGGATCGTATGAATAAATTCTGAAACATTATCACGATCAGTTTGATCAATATAATCTGTTTCAAATAATGTTACTCTTTGTCCACCTTCGGCTAAACCTAAAGTTCTAGTTCCTACACTATTTAAATTTACTCCTCCAACTAAAACAATTTCTCTTGGTGCAATTTTTTTCACAAAATCAGCTCCTCCAATTGTTGAGTAACTTTTAAGCCAGATTTCTTCAACAATTTCTAAGGCTGGCTTTACTTTATCTATTGTTGGCGGAAATAAATAACGGCTGTTGTCAACTGTATTTTGGTTCCATTTATATTGTACATTAATGTTAAAAGGATTCAAATATGTAGTTGTAATCCAATTATCTAGAGCCGTTTTTGTTGGCTGTGTAAAATCTAATTGGCTTTCTCCCGGCTGATCTTCACTTCCACATGAAATTAACGCTGCAGAAACCACGGCCATAATGGCTAGTTTATTGTATTTGAATAGTTTCATAAGTTTTTAATTTTAAAGATTATCTAGGATTTAATTCAACTCCAGTATTTGAGGCATGCAACGGAATTTGTAATGCTCTTCTGTTATCATCTTTTACCAAAATATTTGTTGGTTTGTTGGTTGTTTCGTGATTCACTACGATGTTAAAACGTTTTACATCAAACCATCTCATTCCTTCATGTACAAAATCTCTTCTTCGTGCTTCTGCAATTGCTTTAACGTAAGAGGTTTGCACTGGTGTCATGGTATAGAATGGTGTATATTCATCGGCAATTACTGGATATTTTGCTACAATTTTTGCTTCTGTCAATTTATCTGAGGCAACATACCCTACCGTTCTTGTTGATAGGAAATAGTCTAATTCATCATTTGCTAAGGCAATCTCTCCTTTCATTACATGTGCTTCGATTCTGTTCAAGAAAAATTCATCATTGCTTAATAAAACTTCTGCTACATAAGGATCTCCAATTCCAGCAGTTACGTTAGAGTATTTAAAGTACTCATAAAACTTAGGCATAAATACTGTAATACTACTGTTTGATGAATAAAAGTTATAATACCATGGTTTATTATAAGGACTTACTCCCGATCCAAAAATTTCAGGATATCTTGCTCCCGAAAGATAAAAACGGTTTGAATAGTACGATCTGCTCACAATTGAATTTGCTGAAACGATTAATAAGTTTGTTTCAGCATTGCTATCTGCGTAAGCTAATCTTTGATCAACGGCGCTTAATAAATCATATGATGGAAAGTCTCTTAATTTCCCTTCTGGTTTAGAACCTAAATCACTAGATAATTCGATTACTCGGTCCCAATCACCTTTTACTAGATAAAATCTGCTGGCAAAAGCTTTTGAAGCATTTACGTTAAAGTGGAATTTTGGTTGTTTGTAATCGTTGGTTACTAATTTTAATCCTTCTTCAATATCTTTTTGAATAAAATCAAAAACTTCAGCAACTGTGTTTCTTTTGTACTTTGTTACTAATTCTGTTTCTGGTTTTGTAACATAAGGAACTCCTAAATCTGATGCTGCAGTGGCAGGATTATAACGTTTAGACCATAATGAAACCAGCATGTAATGAGAGTAAGCTCTTGCCATTAAAGCTTCACCTTTTTGAGGATTAAGCGTTGCAGGGCTTCCTAGATCTTCAATTGCTTCTAATGCTTTATTTGCATGAGCGATTGCTTTGTAACATGCATCCCAATAAAAAGCCTGAGTATCTATATCTGTAGTTTCTGTTTGTATTTCCCAGTTATAGCTTTGCTCATTTTTTATTAAAGTCTGTGGCATGCCACTGTCAAAAACGTTATCAGACATTGTTTCTGCAATATCAAAATAACTCATTTGCGGATAAGCCTCAACTAGTAATTCTGAGATTTTTTCAGGAGTGTCAATTTCTGTTCTGTTATCTGGTTTTTCCGAAAGGAAATCATCACAGCTAGTAATACTTACCAGTATCAATAGGGATAAAGCTATTTTTAAGTTTTTCATATTTTTTGACTATTATAATGAAAGATTTAAAGTAAATGTATATTGAGAGGTTACCGGTAAAGCAACTCCTCCAGAATTACGGAACTCAGGATCCTGACCGTTTAATCTTTTATCTGAGTAAATTAACCATGGATTAACTGCAGAACCTTTTAATGTAAAAGTGCTTAATCCTAACTTTCTCTTGAAATCTTTAGGGAATTCCCAGCTTAATGAAATGTTTTTCAAACGGATGAAATCACCATCTGCAATACGAGCATCTGAATAGTTGTACGTATTATAAGCTCTAGCAAGTGTACGTTCTCCACCATAATTAGCATTTAAACGTCTGTCTGCAATAACCGGAACGTTTGTAAAGTTTTCATCTCCTGGATTAATCCATCTGTTTGTGAAATCTTTTGTAAATACCGTTAAATCGTCATACGTACTATCGTAAACAGGGTTTAAACGAACTTTGTTTCCGCCTGACCCCACAAAAAACACATATAATGACCAGTTTTTGTATGTAAATGTATTGGCTAAACCAATAGATTTGTTTGGCTCAATTGATCCTTCGTATTTTAAATATTTTGTAACATCTAAATTATCTTGAAAGTTCGCATCGGTAATATTATTATCTGCACCCGGCTGTAAAATAAAGGTTGGAAGACCTTGGTTATTTAAACCTGTAAACTGATAAGAATAAATAGAGTTTCTTGGATGTCCAACTGTATTTCCTCCATTTGAATCTACTAAGTCAAATGCGGTAGGCGTGTTTTGTAACTTAGTGATTTCTTGGTGATAAACTGAGAAATTAAGAGACGTTGTCCATTTAAAGTCTTTTGCATCGATGTTTTTAGTTGTAATTCCAACTTCAAGACCTTTAGTTTCCATATCAGCATTGTTTCCTTGTCTAACTCTCTGACCTCCAATCCCTGAAGTAATTACATAATCTACTAAGTCAAATGCCTTACGACGATAAACATCTGTAGTCAATTGTACTCTATTGTTGAACATTCCCAGATCAAGTCCAATGTTAGTTTCGAATTGTTTTTCCCAAGTTAAATCACCATTTTGTAATTCATCAATTCTAATTGAAGTTTCTCTGTTGTCTAGATTAAAACGATCTGTAATATAACTTTTGTAAATCGCTAAAGAGTTTGTTGCAGGTCCTGCAGTTGCAGTTAAACCGTAAGAAGCTCTAAGTGCCAAAGTATTAATAGATGCTACATCTTTCATGAATTTTTCTTCGGCAACATTCCATTTTCCACTGAAAGTGTAAGTTGGCAGCCATCTAGAAGAATCGCTATTCCCTTGTCTGTTAGATCCATCATAACGTCCTGTAACAGAAGCTGTATAACGACGATCGTATGTATACCCTACTTTTCCGAAGAAACCTACTGTTCTTTCTTTTTCTTCATTAAACCCATAGTAAGAGTCTCCACCATTAATGATTTTTTCAATGATTCTAGGATCTGTAAAAGCAGTCAAACCTCTGTCGTATTGTAAACCTGCAGCTGTAAATTGATCGCTAGTTCTGTCTACAACTCTCATCTCTGTTCCAAATAAACCTTCAACTTCATGTTTATCTGCGAAAACATTTCTGTAATTAACACTATTTCTTAGGTTGTAAGAAGTCATGTCATTAGTAAATTTTCTTAGGAAACCTCCATTTGGTAAAACAGAAACTTTTGGTGCTGTTAAATCATTTGGATCTTGGTATAGGAAAATATTTTGGTCTCTCACCAATGTATTAACACCATCTTCTCCATCTGGAGTTCCCGCTTTGTAAGCACCTACTACGTTTGAGTTTTCTAAAATTTTGTGCTCACGGCTTGTATTTGCATAACGTGCTGAACCTGTTAAGTTATACGTTAAATGCGGTGTAATTTTGTAATCAAGATCTAATTGGAAACGAATATCTTTTACTTCGATTTCCATGTAATTATTAGCTAATTCGTTGATGATATTCATCTTAGCCCAGTTATTTCTATAGTACTCTAAATTACCGTTATCGTCATAAGGTCTTAACGTTCTGCTTGTATTTAATACATAGTTGAATGGGTTGATGTCAAAATCACGAGTAACTTTACCAAAAACAACGTCTTTTTCACTTTCATAACTTCCTGGAGCTCCTTGATCACGAATAGAAGCCAAAGTAGAAAGCGTAATATTTAATTTATCATTTACATAAAATGTTCCTTTGATGTTGCTTGAGATTTGTTTTACATCATCAGCAATAGTCCATCCCGGATCAGTGTAATATCCTAAAGAGGCATAAAATGTATTATTTTTTCCACCACCAGAAAAGCTTAAAGAGTGATTTTGAGTAATAGAAGGTCTGAACAATATATTGAACCAATCTGTATTTGCCAATTCATACTTTTTCAAAAAGTTGTTACGGCTCACAGGATCATTGTTTACTAAATAACCTCCAGTTTCAGGTACATAGGTATTGATTGCTCTTCCTAAAATATTGTATGCTCCACCATATCTTCCATTAACTGTTGAAGGCAAATCTAAATATCCTTTTTGTTCCATTTCTTTTAAGATACTCATAGATTCCTGAGAATTTAAAATATCATATTGGCTATAATTAGGAACCGATCTAACAGTTTGCTCTAACCCGTACGTAATTTTTAATGGCGCATCTCTACGTCCTTGTTTTGTAGTTACCACTACAACTCCATTTAATGATCTTGAACCATAGATAGAAGTAGCAGATGCATCTTTAAGAATTTCAATGCTTTGAATATCATTTGCATTTAATCCGGCAACAGATGAACTTAATAATGTTTCTGAGTTTCCTGAAGCTAAATCAGCAAATGACATATTTATGATATCTTCCTGAACAACACCATCGATTACCCATAATGGTTTTGTATCTCCAAAAATTGAAGAAGATCCACGAACTGTAATTTTAGGAGCCGTACCAAATGTACCTGTAACGTTTTGTACAGTAACCCCTGCCGCTTTACCTTCGATCATACGGCTTACGTCTACAACCCCATCCACTTTTAATTCAGCACCAGAAATTTTACTGATAGCTCCGGTAAAAGTTCTTTTAGATGTTTTTTCATAACCTGTTGTTACTACAACCTCTTTTAAGTTTTGTCCTAATTCACTTAAAACGATATTTGGCGAAGTATTTTCGATTCCTATTTCTTTCGTCTCCATACCTACGTAAGAAATAATAAGTCGATCTGTATTGGCTGGCATTTCGATTACGAAATTACCGTCAAAGTCTGTTAATACTGCTATTTTTGTACCTTTTGCCATTACTGTAGCACCTGGAAGCGGGCTTCCGCTTTGGTCAGTAACTTTTCCCTTGATGATTGGGCCTGCAGTTAATATTTCAAAAAGTGAATCATGATTATCGGTACTTGCAAAAGGTGCTGCACCAGTACTTTTTTGTAGGATAATTTGATTACTGACTTCAGAGAAAGTAATATTGAAGGGCACCAATATTCGACTCAAGATGCTTGAAAGCGTTTCCTGATTTGCTTCGATACTTACTTTGTTGCTTAACTGAGGAAGTCTTGAATTGTAAGAAAATTTTACATGTGCAGACTTTTCAATTTTAGACAAAGCGTTATCAAGAGTCAAATTTTCAACTGTAATTGTAACTTTGGTATCTAATTTCTTTTGTCCATTTACATTATTTGCCACGGCAAAGCTTGAAAACACAAGTGCCAAGACAAACTGAAATAGTGTTATTTTCATGATTCTATGGAGTAATCGTTGTTTAACAACTGGTTTTTTCATAATTTTGATTTGTTTTGATTAATACTGATTCGAGTGTATTTTAAGAAACGTATGAATTGCTCTTTACAGAGAGAAATTCAATTCTATAAGTGTCGATAATGTTACAGCATTTCGGCACTTTTTTTATGCAATCTTTTTTCACATAGGCATTTTTTGGTTTTGGTTGGTTGAGTTTAAGTTTTATTGTTTTGGTAAAATAAAAAGGAAATAAATTACATTTAAATAGTGAAATGAAAGACTTTACCCCTAAAAATTAATATTCAAAAAATAGTCATCCTCCAGCGCAATTACAGTTACGCTGAAACGATTAATTACAACCTTCTGAGGTTATAATAATTTGATTTCCATTCATCTCAAAACTGGTGTTATTTCCAATGCTTTTACAGACAATTTTTAATTTCTCTGTTAATGGCTGATCACTCAGTGAAGTGGTTAAATGACAATCTATTAATTTATTTTTTGGATAATCAATATCTACTAAATAAGCCTGTTCTATTGTTTCAAATATTTGTGATACAGGAATATCGTTAAATTCAAAACTCAGCTGCTCAATATTTCCTACACTTTGAGCCAGTACTGCATCTTGTGTAATGTTGGTAATTTTATTGAATTTTAAATCGCTTCTTTGAAATCTAAGTGCCTGATTAGGAAGTAATACAATTTCTTCTTTATCTGATTTTGAAACTAAATCATTTGATTTAACCTTAACTTTACCGGTGCGAACAAGAATCTCAACGTCGGGCTGATCAGAATAAGCTTTAACTCTAAAGCTTGTCCCTACCACCTTTGTAACTATTTCGTTAGCATAAACATAAAAAGGCTTGTGGGGATTTTTACTAATTTCAAAGAAACCTTCGCCGGATAAATACACCTTTCTTTCGTTTCCGGTAAAGATTTTAGGATAACTTAATTTGCTATTAGGCTGAAGCAGTACAGAACTACCATCAGAAAGTGTAATAATTTGGGGCTTAGTTGTATTGTTAGTCTGTTCAACCAGACCTTCATTATTTTCGTCAACAAGCTCATTATAAGTAACAATATTGTTATCAATTTTAAAATATGTACTATAAATCCATGAAGAAATAAAACAGATAAACAAAGTGGCAGCAACTCCAGTTAGAATTTGTTTTCCTAAAAACCTGATTTTTGAGGTCTTTACATTTTTTTGATTTTCCTTTTCACGGATTTTTACCCATGTTGCCTGTAACGCCCTGTGAATATCAGAAGATGATAATTCATTCTCAGGAACTTTCATAGCAAGAAGCATTAATCTTGCATCTTGTACTAATTTGGCACGCTGACGACTTTCTAGAGTCCATTCCTCCCAGCCTTCTTTATCAATTTTAAATAAGACCCAGGCTTGAAATGATTCGTCTGCTAAGAAATCTTCTATTTCGGAATATTTATTACGTTTTTGCATCTACTAATAAGGTTACAAAAACATAGAGGACAGTTCTGTTATTATATACTCACCAAATTATGATTTTTTTTAAGTTTTTTTAACTTTTTTTAAAGAGTGCTTGAAAACAATAGTGTAATTAGGGGTAAAGTACCTTTCCATTCTTTACGGAGAGTAAGTAATCCGCGGTGTAACAAATTACTTGCAGACTGATAATTCACATCAAGCATCTCTGCAATCTGCTCCACACTTAATCCTTGATGGTAACGCAAATACAAGGCTTCTTTTTGTCTTGGAGGCAATTCGTTTAAAAGTCTGTTTAAATAGTGAACTTTTTCTTTTGTTGCATAATCATCATCCAGAAGATCGTTTTCAACGGAAAATTCTAAAAGAAATGCAATATCGTCAGTACTTGCTGTTTTTCTAAAAATATGATCTCTTTCGTATAAACGAGCAATTCTCTTTCTCACACTTGATAATAGATACGCTTTCACAACTACAGCCGTCTGCAGCGAATTACGATATACCCATATATCTGTAAAGACATCTTGTATACAATCCTGAACTTTCTCTTCGTAAGGTGAAAGAGAATTTCCATAATTTACTAAGTCGTTATAATATCTTTCAAATAATAATGAAAATGACTTTTCATCTCCATTTTTTAAATCATTCCAAAGTGTATTATCATCAACAGAATTGAGGTGCAGGGGTCGGGTCTTCATACTTAAGGCAGTTAACAAAAAACAATTCTTAATGAATAGATCACACTATTTTAACATTATCTTTTGAATTTGTGCGATAAATATATAAAAGCAAAAAATTAAAAACAATTCCTTTACATAAAAGAGATACTTTCATAATACACAAAAACATTGATTTGGACTGCTATTGTTGATGTTTGGAAGAAATGTTAAAATTATTTTTAATTTGGGGGCTATTTAAAAATATAAGATTTTACGTAATTATAAAAGTTAACATTATTATTTATCATCAATAAAAAAGCCCTGCTTATAGATTAGCAAGGCTTTTAAATATTTATGAAAACATTTTTTAAAAAGCTACATTCCACCTTGGTAATTTAGCATTTTCATCTAAAAAGTTTTGTAGAACCTGACCTTCAACAGCCGTTGGAATTGCTTTTGCATCTGCATTGAAAGTTTCATACCAAACTACTTCAAGCTCAGAAATATTCTCTAACTTCATTTGAGCAGGCCATGAATATTTTCTTCCAGTTTTTGCAAATTGATGTCCGTTTACGATTTTATCATATAATCCACCGCTTTTACTTTTTAAAGTTCCGTCGTTTTGAACGGTTCCAGTAGAACCAACCATAATTAGTTCTTTATCATTTCCTTCAACAGCGTAAACCACAAAAATACCTGCGCTTCCTTCAGGAGCATTGCAAACTTCTTCTAAACTATCATTTACTGTAAAAGTGAAACTGTTTGTTGATTTAAATTTTTCTAATTCTTTGTACATATTTCTTTTTTAAGCTTCTAAGATACTGAGGTTCTAAGATGCTAAGATTTTTTTATTTACGCCTCAGCCTTTAAAATGTAAAAAAGTCTCAACAAATATTGAGACTTTTTTTGGAATTTGTTATTTCGAAACTTGAAGATTATCCAAGTACTTCTTTTACTTTTTTACCAATTTCAGCTGGTGAATCAACAACGTGAATTCCGTTGTCTCTCATAATTTGTTTTTTAGCAGCAGCAGTATCATCAGAACCTCCAACGATAGCACCAGCGTGCCCCATTGTTCTACCAGCAGGAGCAGTTTCTCCAGCGATAAAACCAATAACTGGTTTACGGTTACCATCAGCTTTTACCCATCTAGCAGCATCAGCTTCTAATTGACCTCCAATTTCACCAATCATAATGATTGCTTCAGTTTCTGGATCGTTCATTAATAATTCAACAGCTTCTTTGGTTGTAGTTCCAATGATTGGATCTCCACCAATTCCGATAGCTGTAGTGATTCCTAATCCTTGTTTTACAACTTGATCAGCAGCTTCGTAAGTTAAAGTTCCTGATTTAGAAACGATACCAACATTTCCTTTTTTGAAAACGAAACCTGGCATAATTCCAACTTTAGCCTCACCTGGAGTAATAACTCCTGGACAGTTAGGACCAATTAATCTAGAATTTCTTTCTTTAACATAATTATTTGCTTTAATCATGTCTGCAACAGGAATACCTTCTGTAATAGCGATAATTACTTTAATTCCTGCATCAGCAGCTTCCATAATTGCATCAGCAGCAAAAGCTGGCGGAACGAAAATGATAGAAGTATCAGCTCCAGCTTGGTCAACAGCATCTTTTACTGTATTAAAAACTGGACGGTCTAAATGGCTTGTGCCTCCTTTTCCTGGAGTAACACCACCAACAACGTTAGTACCATACTCGATCATTTGAGAAGCGTGGAAAGTTCCTTCGCTTCCTGTAAATCCCTGAACAATTATTTTGGAATCTTTATTAACTAAAACACTCATGATATATATTTTATGTAAGTTTTTAAATTGTGTTGCAAAAATAAGGTTTTGTAATGTATTTTGCCTCTTTTATTGTCAAAAAAATATTAAGAAAATTGACTCATCTGGTAGCCTCTATAAAGTTTGTCATCTTTTATCTGCCAGATTACTGCAAAATGAGCCAAGAGCATCTCCTCGCGAGGGTTCTCGATCGTTTTTACATAATGAGAATAACGTACTGAAACTAAATCTTCTTCAGCAATAATATGACTGATTCTAACTTTAGAACGTACATACGCCCTGCTCAATTCATTGGCCATTTCAAGTATCGAATTATAATCCAGCTGAATAAAACCTTTGCTGCTATTCCAGTCAATAATTATTTCAGGATGCAGATATGTTTTTAGCACTTCACTATCAATTAAGGCATCCGACTTATAAAATTTTTGAACAAATTCTTTAATAGACATATTACTTTAATTTACTTAGTATTTCAGGAATCTTTTTGATATTGGCTAATTGTTTTAACTTTTCTCTTGATTCTTCTATAGGAGTTCCAAAATAGGTTTTTCCTCCTTCTACCGATTTCGTAACTCCAGTTTGTCCCATCACAACAGCTTTTGTACCTATTGTAATACCACTAGTCGTTCCTACTTGTCCCCAAAGTGTCACTTCATCTTCAATGACCACACATCCGGCAATACCTGTTTGTGAGGCAATTAAACATTTTTTTCCAATAACCGTATCATGTCCAACATGCACTTGATTATCTAGTTTTGTTCCGGCTCCGATTTTTGTATCTCCAGTAACGCCTTTGTCGATTGTGCAAAGCGCACCAATACCAACATTATCTTCAATAACAACTCTTCCACCAGAAATTAGCTGATCGAAACCTTCAGGACGCTTTTTATAATAAAAAGCATCTGCACCTAAAATAGTTCCAGCATGAATAATTACGTTATCACCAATCACAGTGTGATCGTAAATAGAAACGTTTGAATGAATCAAACAGTTTTTTCCAATTTTAACGTGATTACCCACAAAGGTATTAGGCTGAATTACCGTTCCTTCACCGATTTCTGCAGTTGAAGCAATAGCCACATTTGCAAATTGAAAAGGTTTAAAATGTTTGGTTAAAGTATTAAAATCTCTGAAAGGATCATCAGAAATTAAAAGAGCTTTACCTTCTGGACAATCCACTTTTTTATTAATTAAAACTATGGTTGCAGCAGATTGTAAAGCTTTGTCGTAATATTTGGGATGATCCACAAAAACAATATCTCCTGGTTCAACAACATGAATTTCGTTCATGCCTAAAACCTGAAAGTCTTTGTCACCAATAAATTCGCAGTTAAGCAAATTTGCAATTTCTTCTAAAGAGTGAACTTTTGGAAATTTCATACTATATAATTAGAAAATGTGCCAAATTAGAAATGAGTCAATTAGAATATGAATATACAAAATTATGTCGATTCACAAATTATCTAATTGACTCATTGTCAAATTATCTCAATTAAAAAACTACTCTTTTACACGCTCCATGTAAGAACCTGTAGCAGTATCAATTTTAATTTTGTCTCCTTCGTTGATAAATAACGGCACGTTTACAGATGCACCTGTCTCAACAGTAGCATTTTTTGTAGCGTTTGTAGCTGTGTTTCCTTTTACTCCCGGCTCAGCGTAAGTAACTTCTAGAATTACAGATGCAGGCATATCTACAGATAAAGGTAAATCAGTTTCAGTATTAATTTGAACCATTACATTTGTTCCTTCTTTTAATAAATCTGGAGCATCTAAGATGTTTTTGTTTAAAGAAATCTGCTCAAATGTTTCTGCATTCATAAAGTGAAATTCGTCACCTTCTGGATATAAAAACTGGAATGTATGTGTTTCAACACGAATAACATCAATTTTGTGTCCTGCAGAAAAAGTATTATCCAATACTTTACCTGAAGTTAAACTTTTTAGTTTAGTTCTTACGAAAGCTGGACCTTTTCCAGGCTTTACGTGAAGAAATTCAATGATTTTATAGATATCGTGATTAAATTTAATACACAATCCGTTTCTAATATCTGATGTAGATGCCATTTTGTTTTTATTTTAGATTTTCGTGTGTAGATTTATTCTTAAAATAGAATCAATCTTCTTTTTTTATTTAATAATTTATTATAATCTTTTCAAAGTTCAGAAATCTAAAATCAGAAATCTAAACTCTAAAATAATTAATAGTTCCCTGAGTAACCTTTCATAATTCCTCGAGACGAATTTCTAATAAAATCAAGAATTTCATCTCTCTCAGGAGTAGCTTCCATTTCAGCTTCAATAATACTTAAAGCTTGTGTTGTATTGTAATTCTTTTGATATAAAATTCTGTAAATTTCCTGAATTTCTCTAATTTTTTCAGTAGTAAATCCTCTTCTTCTTAAACCAACAGAGTTAATACCAACGTATGATAAAGGTTCTTTTGCAGCTTTTGTATACGGCGGAACATCTTTTCTTACCAAAGATCCTCCTGAAATCATAGCATGATCTCCAATATGTATAAACTGGTGAATTGCCGCTAAACCACCAATAACAGCATGATTACCAACAACTACGTGGCCTGCTAATGCAACACCATTTACAATAATCGCATTGTTACCAATTTCGCAATCGTGTGCAATGTGCGCATAAGCCATAACTAAACAATTATTTCCAAGAACAGTTTGTCCAGAAGCAATTGTCCCTCTATTAATCGTAACACATTCTCTAATTGTACAGTTATCACCAATAATTGCCAAAGAATCTTCACCACCAAATTTTAAATCCTGTGGTACTGCAGAAATTACCGCGCCTGGAAAGATATTACAATTTTTTCCAATTCGGGCTCCTTCCATAATGGTAACATTCGAACCAATCCAAGTACCATCACCAATAACAACATTATTGTGAATTGTTGTAAAAGGTTCAATTACAACGTTTTTAGCGATTTTCGCGCCAGGATGAACATATGCTAATGGTTGATTCATCTATGTTTTATATTTTGAATTAAAATAATCTAATTTGAAGGCCACAAACCTAAACAATAAATTTGATTAATTATTGCTTTCTTGCAATTTGTGCCATTAATTCTGCCTCAGTAACTAATTTACCATTTGCATATGCATTCGCCTGCATGTGGCAGATTCCTCTTCTGATAGGAGAAATCAATTCGCATTTAAAAATTAGTGTATCACCTGGCAATACTTTGTGTTTGAATTTAACATTATCAATTTTCATGAAATAAGTTAAATAATTTTCCGGATCAGGAACAGTACTTAAAACTAAAATTCCTCCTGTTTGTGCCATTGCTTCAACAATTAAAACTCCTGGCATAACTGGTGCTTCCGGAAAGTGTCCTACGAAGAAATTTTCATTCATAGTAACATTTTTCAAACCAACAACATGACGATCAGACATTTCAATAATCCTGTCAATCAACAAAAATGGAGGTCTGTGAGGCAGCATTGACATGATTTTATGAATATCCATCAATGGCTCTTGATTTAAATCATAAGTTGGAACGTGGTTTCTCTGCTCAATTTTAATAATTTTTGCCAGCTTTTTAGCAAATTGAGTATTTACAAAGTGACCTGGTTTATTTGCTATGATTTTTCCCTGAATACGAACTCCAATAAGCGATAAATCTCCAATAACATCAAGTAATTTATGTCTTGCTGCTTCGTTTGGATAATGTAATGTAAGATTATCTAAAACGCCGTTTGGTTTTACAGAAATTTCATCTTTACCAAAAGCTTTCTTTAAGTTTTCCATTGTAGATTCAGAAATCTCTTTATCTACATATACAATTGCATTGTTTAAATCACCACCTTTAATAAGACCATGCTCTAATAATGATTCTAACTCATGCAAGAAGCTAAAAGTTCTAGAGCTTGCGATTTCTTGTTTAAAATCAGCTAAACTTTTAAGTGTAGCATTTTGAGTACCTAATACTTTTGTACCAAAATCTACCATTGTAGTCACTTGGTATTCATCGCTTGGCATTACAAGAATTTCACTTCCCGTTGCTTCATCAGTAAATGAAATCACTTCTTTTACTACATAAACATTACGGCTTGCTTCCTGCTCTTCAATACCTGCTTTTTCAATTGCTTCAACAAAATATTTTGACGAACCATCCATAATAGGAAGTTCTGAGGCATTCAATTCAATAATAATATTATCCAAATCGCAACCAACTACTGCTGCTAAAACATGCTCAGGAGTTTGAATTTTTACGCCTAATTTTTCTAAATTAGTACCTCTCTGTGTGTTAACAACGTAATTAGCATCAGCCTCAATGACTGGCTGACCTTGCAAATCTACTCTTACAAAAGTGAAACCATTATTAATTGGAGCTGGTTTAAAAGTCATTGTAACTTCTTTTCCAGTATGCAATCCAACTCCTGTTAGTGAAATTTCATTTTTGATGGTCTTCTGTTTAACCATTATTTCCATTTTTTGGGTTTATTATTTGTTTTTTTAATTCTTCAACTTGAGCCACGATTTTAGGCAGATTCTTAAAATGAACATACGATTTATTAAAATCGGTATATCCAAGTGATGGAGTTCCTTGTAAAACTTCATCATCTTTAATATTTCTCGCTACTCCTGACTGTGCCTGAAGTCTCACATTGTTTCCTATTACTAAGTGACCTGCAATACCTACCTGTCCGCCAATCATACAATTTTCGCCAATTTTGGTAGAACCCGCAACCCCGCTTTGAGCAGCAATTACAGTATTTTTACCAATTTCCACATTATGAGCTATCATAATTTGATTGTCAAGCTTTACCCCTTTTCTAATGATTGTAGAACCAAGAGTTGCTCTGTCAATTGTAGTATTAGCGCCAACATCTACATTATCTTCAATAATAACATTTCCAATTTGAGGCACTTTGCTATATTCTCCATTTTCATTTGGAGCAAAACCAAAACCATCAGCACCAATAATAACACCCGAATGAATGGTACAATTATTACCAATTACAGTTTCTGAATAAATTTTAGCACCGGCAAAAATAAACACATTGTCTCCAATTGTTACATTATCTCCAATAAAACTGTTGGGATAAATTTTTACATTATCACCTAAAACAACATTCTGCCCAATATAGCTGAAGCTTCCCAAATACAGATTTTCTCCATATTTAGTTCCTTCAGACATAAATGAATGAGGTTCAATACCAGTTTTGTTTAATTTTACCTGATTATAAAAATGTAAAAGTTTAGAAAACGCTGCATAAGCATCTTCTACCTTTATTAAAGTAGTAGTAATTTCCTGTTCTGGCACAAAGCTGTCGTTAACAATAGTAACAGTTGCTTTTGTACTATATATGTAATTGATATATTTGGGATTAGCCAAAAAAGTAAGTGAACCCTCGTCACCCTCCTCTATTTTAGAAAGTTTAGAAACTTCTGCATTGGGATTCCCAACAACTTCTCCTTCTAAAATTCCTGCTATTTGTTCTGCTGTAAATTTCATCGCGACAAAAATATAAAAAATAGATTTTAAATGTTAATTTTAGATAAGTTGTTTTGGAAAACAGATATAATATTTTGTCACTAATTTAGATAACGATTTCAAATTCAATTGATCAGAAGCTTCAACAACATCTTCAATTGTCTTATCTTTTTTCAAAATTCGTATCGGTTCAGCTTCTTTACTATAGGCCTGATTCTTTATTTTACCTCTAAAAATGAAATATCCCGCATCAACTGCCGAAATATTGTGTGCCTCCGCAAACTCTTCTTTTAAAGACTGCGATTCTTCCATCGGAATTTTATCTGCACTTAATTTAATCTTTAGCAAATCTCTGTTTATAATCATTTTACTCAAAGTTGAAAGAATAAAATCACTATGTTTCTGCCATGATTTTAAAGCGCTAATAATATCAAAATCATCTAATTGAGAAAATAAATCCAGTTTTTCGGTATCGAAATCTTCCAGTGTGATTTTGTTCTGCATAAAATACATAAGCGGTTCACTGCAAGGAAGTTTAATTCCCTTTAAAGTCAGCTCTTTTGCTCTTTTTAAAAGTTTCATCAAAATTAATTCGGCTACTAAACTAGTTTTATGCAGATATGCCTGCCAGTACATTAATCTTCTTGAAAGCAGAAATTTTTCGACAGAGTAAATTCCCTTTTCTTCTATAACCAAAACATCATCTACGACATTCATCATTTGAATTAATCGGCCAGAATTGACGTTTCCTTCTGCAACTCCGGTATAAAAACTATCTCTTTTAAGATAATCCATACGATCCATATCCAATTGGCTTGAAATCAATTGCAGCATGAATTTTCTATGATATTCCCCCTTAAAAACCTGAATAGCAAGACTTAATCTTCCTTCAAATTCTTCATTCAGCTTGTTCATAAATAACAAAGATATAGCTTCATGATTGACATCTTCTACAATACTTTTTTCCATGGCATGAGAAAATGGTCCGTGGCCAATATCATGAAGTAAAATGGCGATGTACAAAGCACATTCTTCTTCACTGGAAATAGCAACCCCTTTAAAACGAAGCGTTTCAACAGCCTTCTGCATTAAATGCATACAGCCTAAAGCGTGATGAAAACGTGTATGATTGGCCCCAGGATAAACCAAATACGATAATCCCATTTGTGATATACGGCGTAAACGTTGAAAATACGGATGCTGGATTAAATCGTAAATAAGTTCATTTGGGATAGAGATAAACCCGTAGATTGGGTCATTGAATATTTTTAACTTGTTAATATGAGTCACTAGATGGTTATTTTTGGTCAACAAATATAAGTAAATAACTATAAACAGATTTCAGTTTTTAACTTAAATAATCGATATTTACAATACGTAATTTCTTAATTCAGAAAAACTCACCCAAAAAAGATCTTAAAATAATTTTCACTTTAACATTTCTAATTTTATACTATTTTTAATACTTTTTAAGTTCTATAGCTTTAAATTGCATTAAAATAAATTTGTTTATGGATAAAATTAAAATACTTTGGGTCGATGATGAAATCGATCTTTTAAAGCCTCATATATTATTTCTGGAGAAAAAAAATTACTCTGTAACTACTTGTAATAACGGACTTGACGCTATTGCATTGTTTGAAGAAGACAATTTTGATATTGTTTTTCTTGATGAAAATATGCCGGGAATGAGCGGCTTGGAAACACTTTCGGAAATGAAAGAAAAAAAATCATCTATCCCGATGATTATGATTACCAAAAGTGAGGAAGAATACATAATGGAAGAAGCGATTGGTTCTAAAATCGCCGATTATTTAATAAAACCTGTTAATCCCAACCAAATTCTTTTGAGTTTGAAGAAAAACTTAGACGATTCAAGGTTAATTTCGGAAAAAACTACCTTAGATTATCAAAAAGAATTCAGAAAAATTTCAATGGAATTAGCTATGGTTAATTCATATGAGGACTGGGTTGAATTGTACAAAAAACTACTTTTCTGGGAGCTGAAACTTGAAAATATAAACGATCAGGCAATGATCGAAATTCTTGAATCACAAAAAGTGGAAGCCAATTCGCAATTTGGAAAATTTATCGAAAGAAATTACGAAGACTGGTTTGCTCCAAAAGCCGACAAACCTATTCAGTCCAATACTCTTTTTAAAGAATTAGTAGTTCCAGAAATCAAAAAGAAAGACAAACCTATTTTATTTGTCGTTATTGACAACCTTCGCTATGACCAGTGGAAATCTTTTGAAACTGTTGTCTCTAATTATTACAAACTCGAAAAAGAAGTCCCATACTTCTCTATTCTTCCAACGGCAACACAATATGCCAGAAACTCCATTTTCTCAGGTTTGATGCCATTGGAAATGGAAAAACAACATCCTGAATATTGGAAAAATGATGTTGAAGATGGCGGTAAAAACCTTTATGAAGCCGAATTTTTAACTGCACAATTAAAACGTCTTGGACTAAACATTAAACAAGATTATTTCAAAATCACCAATTATGCAGGAGGAAAAAAACTGGCAGAAAACTTCAAAGCTTTAAAAGGCAATGATTTAGTAACGGTTGTTTATAATTTTGTGGATATGCTTTCGCATGCCAAAACAGAAATGGAAGTGGTAAAAGAATTAGCTTCTGATGACAAAGCCTATCGTTCGTTAACATTGAGCTGGTTTAAAAATTCACCTTTATTAGAATTGATTCAGCAGGCACAGCTTTTAGGATTCAAATTAATACTAACTACAGATCACGGAACAATTAATGTAAAAAATCCGTCGAAAGTTGTGGGAGATAAAAATACAAGTTTAAATTTGCGTTATAAAACGGGACGTAGTTTAACCTACGAACAAAAGGACGTTTATGTGGTAAAAGAGCCTAAAACAATTGGCCTTCCAGCCATAAATATGAGCAGTTCGTTTATTTTTGCCAAAAATGATTTCTTTCTGGCTTATGTAAACAACTACAATCATTATGTAAGTTATTATAAAAACACCTATCAGCATGGTGGAATTTCATTAGAAGAAATGATTATTCCGTTTTTGGTGTTTAACCCTAAATAAAAAGTTTTCAGTCGCAGTTTTCAGTAATAGTTAAAACTGAAAACTGTCACTGTGACTGAGAACTAACTAAATAAATAAGTAATTAAAAATGAATACCGTTTTTTCATTAGATCAAATTCAAGAAGTTGCAGAACAGATTTTAGCTTCAAATCCTAAAAAAATCATTCTTTTTAAAGGAGAAATGGGAGTTGGAAAAACCACTTTAATCAAACAACTGTGCAAAACTTTAGGAGTTCAGGACGCCACCAGCAGTCCTACTTTTTCTCTAGTAAATGAATATCAAACTTCTAATAATCAAACGGTTTATCATTTTGATTTTTATCGATTAAACAAAGAAACAGAAGCACTTGATATGGGTGTTGATGATTATTTGTATTCTGGAAACTGGTGTTTTATAGAATGGTCTGAAAAAATAGCCAATCTGCTTCCTGCTGAATATTCAACAATCAATATCGAATTACTGGCTGATGGGAACCGAGAGTTAATACTAAATTGAATTTAATAATAAATGACCGCCGAAAACAAACATAATTGTGTTGATTCTGATACTTTGTTCAAAAAAACAAGAAATAATATTGACAAGTATGGTCTTCAGATTATAGTAATTGAAGCAACGGACTATTTACCTTCATTTGCATACAGCATTGGTCTTTGGGAAAAATATAATCATCCTGAAATAATTTGTTTTGGATTATCTAATAATCTTCTTCATACTTTAATTAATGACGTTGCAGAAATGATTAAAGAAAATGAATCAATTATAACAGAAAAAAACTACTTGAATATTTTTAAAGACAGTAAAGCAGAATTCATAAATGTTCATCCCGATAATATAGCTGATTATTTTGGAATTGCGATAAACTTCTATAAAAGTGACGATTTTCCTGCTTTACAACTAATATGGACAGATCGAAATGATAATTTCCCGTGGGAAGAAAATTTTGAAGAAGAATTTCTCTATAAACAACCTTTACTTGATAGAAATAGCGATTTCAAATTTAGAGAACCAAAAAACCTTACTGCCTTTACCACAAAGCAATGGATGCAAGGAAAGCCAATTATTGAAGTTTTTCATGAGTATGATGGAGACTGGCAGTTTTTAACTGATGACGAACCATCAGCAGAAAACATAATCATTGTAGCGCTTGAACAATTAATACTTAAAGACAAGACTTTAAATCAGATTTTTGATCTCGAATATGGAGAAGAAGCTTCACGAAAATTTATTGGAGATAAATGGATTAGGCGCGAAACACAAGAAACTGAAACAGAATAAAAACTGACCTTAAAAAATGAAAAAAAAACTTAACTTACAGCGTTAGAGTATTAGCAGAATTTTTGCATTAATTTTAAATCTTTTTGCGTAATTTGTACCCTTTAATTTTTTGCACAATCCATGTCAATTACTTTAACTCCGTTTACAAAACAACAATTAATTCCACAGGAAGAAAAACTTGAGATTGGTCGATTTAAAAGTGAGCTTTTTATAGGAATTCCCAAAGAAACAAGTTATCAGGAACGTCGTATCTGTTTAACTCCCGATGCCGTTAATTCGCTTACTTATGAAGGACACCGAGTAATGATTGAATCTGGAGCTGGAGAAAGTTCGAGTTATACTGACAAAGAATATGCAGATGCTGGTGCAGAAATTACAAAAGATACCAAAAGAGTTTTTGGTTGTCCGATTCTTTTAAAAGTAGAACCGCCAACATTAGCTGAAATCGAAATGATAAATCCCGAAACAACTATTATTTCAGCGATTCAGCTTAAAACAAAAAAGAAAGAATATTTTGAAGCTTTAGCCAAAAAGAAAATTACGGCATTAGCTTTTGAATATATTAAAGATGAAGACGGATCTTATCCTGCTGTAAAATCTTTAAGTGAAATTGCTGGAACGGCATCAATACTCATCGCGTCTGAATTAATGATTACAGATGAGTTTGGAAAAGGACTTTTATTCGGAAATATTACTGGAGTTCCTCCTACTGAAGTTGTTATTTTAGGCGCCGGAACTGTTGGAGAATTTGCTGCAAAGACCGCACTTGGATTAGGCGCAAATGTTAAGGTTTTCGATAATTCAATCACGAAACTTCGCCGTTTACAAAACAATTTAAATCAACGTATTTTTACTTCTACTATTCAGCAAAAAGGTTTATTAAAAGCATTAAGACGCTGTGATGTTGCCATTGGTGCGATGCGCGGAAAAGACCGCTGTCCGATTGTAGTAACAGAAACTATGGTTGAACATATGAAAAAAGGCGCTGTAATTGTTGATGTAAGTATTGATATGGGCGGCTGTTTTGAAACCTCAGAAGTAACAACTCATGAAAAACCAACCTTCATAAAAAGCAACGTTTTGCATTATTGTGTACCCAACATACCTTCACGTTATTCTAAAACTGCCTCATTATCAATAAGTAACATTTTAACTCCTTATCTGCATCAGATAGCCGAAGATGGTGGTTTAGAAAGTGCGATTAGATGTAATAAAGGTCTTAAAAATGGAATTTACCTATATCATGGAATATTGACAAACAAAGCTATCGGCGACTGGTTTGACTTACCAGATAACGATATTAATTTACTTGTATTCTAAAGGAACTTTAATGTACCTTTGCCAAAAAATTATTTCATGAAATTTGTACATCGTTTTGCATATTATTTAATTGGTTTAGTTATGGGATGCTTTTTTGTAGCCCTTGTTTTTAGTGGTAAAGACACTCGCTGCAACTATTTTCCAAATGCTAGAGTTTTAAATAATATTAAAACAAAATCTTCTTTTGAATATTCAGATCAGGCAAAAAAAGCATTAAGCGAAAACTGGATCAATAAAAATGACATCATAAACACACTGACTTATGGCGATGTTGATTTTGATCAAAGTAATGTTCCTTATAAAAAAGGGAAGTTATATGTGATTGAAGGAAAAACAGTTAAAAATCAGGAAATTATTCTAAAAATAATCAACTACGAAAACAAAGCAATTTTAGAAGAAATTATCAAAAAATAATTTTACTTAATTCTATACTCTGTGTTGAAGAAAACCTGAGACTTCTAGAAAACTGTACTGTTGACTCAAGTATTTTTACAATAGCAGATGGTAAATTTGAGGTTCTAGATTATTAGAATAAAATAGAACCTTCTTTTATATTACCATTCAATCTGCGGCAAACCTTTTGATTTTAAAAAATCATTGGCGAGACTAAAATGTTTATTCCCAAACCAAAAACCTCGATTAGCACTTAAAGGCGAAGGATGTCCTGATTTTAAAATATGATGTTTTGAAGCGTCAATCAAAGCCGCTTTCTTTTGAGCAAAACCTCCCCAAAGTAAGAAAACAACATTTTCTTTTTCGGCAGAAATTTGTTTAATAACAGCGTCAGTAAATTTTTCCCAACCTTTTCCTTGATGGCTTCCAGCTTCAGATTGTCTAACAGTTAAAGTAGCATTTAAAAGAAAAACACCTTGATCCGCCCAGCGTTCCAAGTTTCCTGTTTTTGGCATTGTTTTTCCTAAGTCCGTTTCAATTTCTTTAAAAATATTATATAAAGAAGGAGGAAATGGAATTCCGTCGTTTACAGAAAAACACAAACCATTTGCTTGATTGGGTCCGTGATAAGGATCTTGTCCAATAATAACAACTTTTACATCATCAAAATGACAATGATCAAAAGCAGAAAAAATCTGATTCCCCTTTGGATAACAAACTTTAGTGGTATATTCAGATTTCACAAATGAAATCAATTCGCTGAAATATGGTTTTTGAAATTCTTCATTTAAAACTGGTTTCCATGAAGAATGCATTTTTACGTCCATAATATTTTTTTAGCGAATATCAGCAATTATTAGTTAAAATCATATTTACTCACAATAAAATTTAGACACGAACTAGTAGAATTCAATCATTATGTTTTTGTACTTTTGCGTGTACTTTCTTAAAGAAATTAAATGATTAGTATTACCGAAAAAACATTACAAGACTTACAATTTCCAACTGTACTCGAAACCATTTCAGATGGTTGTAACACTGACATTGGAAAAGAAAAAGCTTTACAAATAAAACCTTTTAGAGATAAAGAAGAATTAATGCAGGCTTTGATGCAGACATCAGAGTATGTATCTTCTTTTCAAAATAATAACGCAATTCCAAATCATGGATTTGACGCGATCACGCACGAAATTAAATTTTTAGCTATTGAAGATAGTTTTCTTGAAGTAGGAAGCTTTAGAAAAATTGCAAACCTTTCTGCAACAACAAATGTCTTATTAAATTTCCTGAAAAAGTTTGATGATTATTATCCAAACATAAACGCAAGAGCTTCTCGTGTAGAATTAACAAAAGATATTATCACAGCAATTGATGCGATTGTAGATAAATATGGAGAAATAAAAGACAATGCCTCTCCTGCTCTTTCTGGAATTCGACAAAATATGAACCTAGTTCGCGGTAAAGTAAACCAAAGTTTTGGCGTGGCTTTAACGCAATACAATGGCTTAGGATATTTGGACGATATTAAAGAAAGTTTTGTACAGAACCGTAGGGTTTTAGCGGTTTTAGCCATGTATCGCCGTAAGGTAAAAGGCTCTATTTTAGGAAGTTCGAAAACTGGAAGCATTGCCTATATAGAACCTGAAGCTACTTTAAAATATTCAAGAGAATTAGCCAATTTAGAATACGAAGAAAAAGAAGAAATTACGAGAATTTTAAAAAATTTATCTAATGTAATTCGTCCTTACCTTCCTTTATTAATTGAATATCAAGATTTTTTAAGTGATATTGATGTAGTTGCTGGAAAAGCAAAATATGCAAATCGAATTAATGGTCTTTTGCCAACTATTACTGAAGAAAGAAGATTATTTTTTAGAGAAGCGTATCACCCAATTTTGTATTTGAACAACAAACAAAAACAAGAAGTTACGCATCCGCAGACCATTGAGCTGAAACAAGAAAATAGAATTATTGTCATTTCTGGACCAAATGCCGGAGGAAAAACCATTTCCTTAAAAACAGTTGGATTATTACAATTAATGCTGCAGTCAGGAATTTTGATCCCAGTTCATGAAAGAAGTGAGACTTTTTTGTTTGATAGAATCTTAACGGATATTGGAGACAATCAATCTATTGAAAATCATTTGAGTACATACAGCTACCGATTAAAAAACATGAATTACTTTTTAAAAAAATGTAATAGAAAAACCATGTTTTTAATTGATGAATTTGGTACAGGTTCTGATCCTGAATTAGGTGGAGCTTTGGCTGAAATTTTCTTAGAAGAATTCTATCACCGCGAGGCTTTTGGAATTATCACAACACATTATTCCAATTTAAAAATTCTGGCAAACGAATTACCATACGCAACAAATGCGAATATGATGTTCGACGAAAAGTCACTCGAACCAATGTACAAATTGGCTTTAGGTCAGGCCGGAAGTTCGTTTACTTTTGAAGTAGCTCAGAAAAATGGAATCCCGTTTGGATTGATCAATCGTGCCAAAAAGAAAATCGAAGTTGGAAAGGTTCGTTTTGATAAAACCATTGCAACGCTTCAAAAAGAAAGATCGAAACTGGAAAAAACTTCTTTAAATTTAAAAGAAGAAGAAACCAGAGCTCGGGAAGAAAGTAAAAAGATGGAAAACATCAATACTAGAATTCAGCAGAAGCTGGAAAGCTATCAAGAATTATACGACAGTAATCAGAAGATCATTTACATCGGACAAAAAATAGATGATATTGCTGAGAAATATTTCAACAATAAAAACAAGAAAGAACTTATTGGTGAATTTTTGAAAATTGTTGAGATTGAAAATTCGAAGCGTAAAAAAGCAACTCCAAAAGAAGTCAAAGCAAAAGTTGAAAAACAAAAGGAAATTATTGCTGAAGTTCAAGTAAAAGTCGAAGAAATTCGAAAAGAGAAAAAAGAGAAGAAACTAAAACCAGTTGTAGAAAAACCAAAACCAATTTTAAAAGTTGGTGACCGAGTAAGAATGCTTGACGGAAGATCTGTTGGAAGTATCGATTTGATCGAGAAAAATAAAGCAACAGTAAATTATGGCATTTTTACTTCGAAAGTTAGTTTAGACGAATTAGAATTAGTTGAAGCTGTTAAAAAGTAAAAGCTTTCATTCTCAATTATAGTTTTAGTCATAAAATTGAAGTAAAAAACGGCAAAATTCAAATAATCCGATTTAAGGACATATTTTGTTTTTCACAATAAAGAAGGTCGTAAATTTTTAAAAATCGCTTAAAATCGATTTATGAAAGCCAATTTCTATATGCAAAATTTATTGGTTTCATTTTTTAAATAAATACAAACAATAATTAATATAAAACTCTGCTTTTTGATTAAATATATAGTTTTCTTAAAATTTGAAGTTTTAGAAAACATATTATAAATGGTGAAAAATGGAAAATCTTCCAAAAAATAAAAAAATTGTACTCTTCGATGGTGTTTGTAACTTGTGTGATGGAGCCGTTCAGTTTATTATCAAGCATGATAAAAAGGATATTTTTCGATTTGTATCGTTGCAGTCTGAATTAGGAAAAGAAATTTGTAATTATATTGGTGTCGATCAAAATAAAATTGACAGTATCATTTTATACAATCCAGGTGTTGCTTACTATTACAAATCAACAGCTGTTATAGAAATTGGAAATGATCTAGGCGGAATTTACAGTTTAATTTCAGCTTTTAAAATTTTACCCGAAAAACTACGAAATTATCTTTACGATTATATTGCAAAAAATCGATACAAATGGTACGGCAAAAAAGAAAGCTGCATGATTCCTACTCCAGAATTGAAAGCTAAGTTTCTGTAGAAAATTCCCAAAACTAAAATTCCAAATTCCAAGCTTTGTGGAATTCTTGCGAAAGACTACTTGTTCCTAGGAAAGAAAAACTAAACGCGAAAAACATATTAAACAAAAAATCCCAAATTCACAAAAATTGGAATTTGGGATTTTTTTATTGAAATTTCAAACAGATTATTATCTAATCAATTTTCTGTATTTCAAACGTTTAGGAGTCAAGTCACCACCAAGACGTTTCTTTTTGTTTTCTTCATAATCAGAGAAACTTCCTTCAAAGAAATAAACCTCAGAATCTCCTTCGAAAGCTAAAATGTGTGTACAGATTCTGTCTAAAAACCATCTATCGTGAGAGATGATTACAGCACAACCTGCAAAATTCTCTAAACCTTCTTCAAGTGCACGAAGTGTATTTACGTCAAGGTCGTTCGTAGGCTCATCCAGTAAAAGTACGTTTCCTTCTTCTTTCAAAGTCATTGCTAAGTGCAAACGGTTACGTTCTCCACCAGAAAGCATTGATACTTTTTTATTCTGCTCACCGCCACCGAAGTTAAAACGAGATAAGTAAGCTCTTGAGTTTACCTGCTTCCCTCCCATCATAATTAATTCCTGACCATCGGCAAAGTTTTCCCAGATTGATTTATTCGGATCAATGTTCGCGTGTGACTGGTCTACATAAGCAATTTTCACAGTGTCTCCAACTGTAAATTCTCCGCTATCAGTAGTTTCTTCTCCCATAATCATTTTGAAAATGGTTGATTTACCAGCACCGTTTGGTCCAATAATCCCAACGATACCCGCTTGTGGTAAAGTAAAGTTTAAATTATCATATAATAATTTATCACCAAAAGCTTTGGCAACATTTTTAGCTTCAATAACATTTGTACCTAAACGAGGTCCATTAGGAATATAAATTTCTAATTTTTCGTCTAGTTGTTTTTGATCTTCATTCAATAATTTGTCGTAATTCTGTAAACGCGCTTTTTGTTTTGTCTGACGACCTTTTGCTCCTTGGCGAACCCACTCCAACTCACGCTCTAAAGTTTTTCTACGTTTAGAAGCCACTTTTTCTTCTTGAGCCAAACGGTTTGATTTCTGATCCAGCCAAGAAGAATAATTTCCTTTCCATGGAATACCTTCTCCTCTATCTAACTCAAGAATCCAACCCGCCACATTATCAAGGAAATAACGGTCGTGAGTTACGGCAATCACAGTTCCTGAATATTGTGCTAAGTGCTGCTCTAACCAAAGTACAGATTCAGCATCAAGGTGGTTAGTAGGCTCATCTAAAAGCAATACATCTGGCTGCTGCAATAGCAAACGACATAAAGCTACACGACGACGCTCTCCTCCTGAAAGGTTTTTAATAGGTGTATCACCTTCTGGAGTACGCAATGCATCCATTGCAATTTCTAATTTGGTATCGATTTCCCAAGCACCAAGAGCATCAATTTTATCTTGTAATGCCGCTTGACGATCCATCAATTTATCCATTTTATCCTGATCTTCATAATATTCAGGAAGACCGAATAAGTCATTGATTTGGTTGTATTCATCTAAAACTGCCATAGTTTCTGCAGCTCCTTCACGAACAATTTCAATAACTGTTTTAGAATCATCAAGAATTGGCTCCTGCTCTAAATATCCAACTGTGTATCCTGGCTGGAAAACAACATCTCCTTGATAGTTTTTATCAACACCTGCAATAATTTTTAAAAGAGAAGATTTTCCAGAACCGTTAAGACCCAAAATACCAATCTTAGCTCCGTAAAAGAAACTAAGGTAAATATTTTTAAGTACCGGTTTGTCTGCTCCTTGATAGGTTTTACTCAATTTCTGCATTGAGAAAATTACTTTCTTATCGTCTGACATTTTTTATGTTCTTTATATAAATTAATTATTTTTTACGTTGAATTTTTGATTTACGAAAATTGCTATTGAGCTTACACTCTTCCTTTTAAAGCATTAAAAACCCAAGCATTAGCAATAAAACCAACTCCAGTTGCCGCAAATCCCCAGCCGGATACGTCTCTGTATCTAAAAGCACCAAGACCTATAAGCAGTAACCCCATAAGCACCATAATGAAAGTAGCCCATCCTAAAACGGTATTTTTATTCATTCCCATAATTATATCGTAATATTTTGAAGTAGTAAAATTTTTTAGAAACGCAAATATCGTGAATTTTAATGGCTTAATTAAATATTTTATACAGCATTTCTTTAAGTAAATCTGACTGCGGAAGTGCATTTGCTCCAACTCCTTTACTTTTAACATCGATATCGCGTAAAGCTCCCACAATCTGACTGACTTTTCGCATTGGATAATTTTTTATTGCCAAATCATATTCCTTCAAGAAAAATGGATTCACACCAATTGCGGCAGCGACATTTTTAGGATTTTTATCTTTAAGTCCGTGGTATTTTAAAAGCTGAACAAAAAATCCAAAAACCAAACCTGTTGTCATCACCAGCGGATATTCTTTAGGATTATGGGCAAAATTTTCAGCAATTTTATAAGCTTTCAATTGATTTCGTTCGCCAATTGCTTTTCGTAATTCGAATACATTATAATCTTTACTGAAACCAATATTTTCCTCAATATGCTGTGGCGTAATCATGGTTCCTTGCGGTAAAATAATCTGAAGTTTTTCAAGTTCATTGTTAATTTTACTCAAATCAGTTCCTAAAAACTCAACCAACATCGCATTTGCTTTGGGATCAATTGTATATTTTTTTCCAGCTAAAACACGTTTAATCCAGTCTCCAACTTGATTTTCATATAATTTCTTACTTTCGAAAACAATTCCTTTCTGCGCTAGAAGTTTGGTTACTTTTTTTCTTTTGTCTAGTGTTTTATATTTATAACAAAAAACCAAAACCGTCGTTTCCATTGGATTATCAACATACGATTCAATTTTGTCAATTGTTCGCGATAAATCCTGTGCTTCTTTAACAATAACAACTTGACGATCAGCCATCATAGGATAGCGCTTAGCCGTAGAGACAATCTCATCAACCGAAACATCTCTTCCGTATAAAACCGTTTGGTTAAAACCCTTTTCTTCTTCAGCAAGCACATTTTGCTCAATATATTCAGATAACTTGTCGATATAATACGGTTCTTCACCCATTAAAAAATAAATAGGTTTGATATTTCCCGCTTTGATATCGTTAACAATCTTTATTACTTCGTCCATTTAAAATTTGTTTCAAGATTCAGATTTCAGGTTCGAATTTCAATAACTTGAAACTTTGAACTTGAAACCTGAAACTATTTTATATTTTTGCTTTATGCTAAAACTTAATTTCCCTACCTACACTTTCCGATTCAAAAATAACGAAAATAAAGTGTCTATTTTTGATGAAATCAGGAAAAAATTTATAATTCTTACCCCCGAAGAATGGGTGCGTCAGCATGTTGTTCATTACTTAATAAATGAGAAAAAATATCCAAAATCGCTCATTAATGTAGAGAAAGTTTTAACAGTCAATGGGTTAAGAAAAAGATACGATGTTGTAGTATTTAATTCTGATGGTTCTATACATATATTAGTAGAATGCAAAGCGCCCGAAGTGAGGATTTCACAAGCAACTTTTGACCAGATTGCCCGCTATAACATGACAATGCAGGCACGGTTTTTGAATGTCACAAACGGACTGAATCATTATTATTGTCAGATGGACTTTGAAAATGAAAAATATCAGTTTTTACCCAGCTTACCCGATTATAATATTATAAAATAAGAATTCTTTTGGATAAAATAGCAGTTATCATTTTAAATTGGAACGGAGTTAAATTGTTAGAACAATTTTTGCCGTCGGTTATACAATATTCAGAAGAAGCCACTATTTATATTGCGGATAATGCCTCTACGGATGATTCTATCAATTTTATAAAGCAAAATTTTCCTTCTGTAAAAATTGTACAAAATACAGGCAATCACGGTTTTGCAAAAGGATATAATGATGCACTTCAGCATGTTGATGCAGAACTTTATGCATTGGTAAATTCTGATATTGAAGTTACCGAAAATTGGCTGAAACCGATAATTGAAACTTTCGATACAGAAAAACAAACCGCTATAATTCAGCCGAAAATCCTCGATTATAAAAACAAAGAATATTTCGAATACGCAGGCGCAGCTGGTGGATTCATAGACAAATATGGATATCCATTTTGCAGAGGAAGAATATTTGATACTGTCGAAAAAGATAATGGCCAATATGATGATACTTGTCCTCTATTTTGGGCATCTGGAGCTTGTTTCTTTATTCGAAAAGAAGTGTACCATGAACTTGGTGGTTTTGATGAAACTTTCTTTGCGCATCAAGAAGAAATAGATTTATGCTGGCGTGCGCAAAATAGCGGGCATTTTATAAAATACAATTCAAAATCAATTGTTTATCATGTCGGCGGTGCGACTCTGGCTCAAGGAAATCCGAAAAAGACATATCTCAATTTCAGAAATTCACTATTGATGATGGTAAAAAACCTTCCCAAAAAAGGATTGCTTTTTGTGATTTTCTTCAGAATGATTTTAGATGGAATTGCGGGTATCCGTTTTCTTACACAAGGAAAATTTGGACATACATTTGCGATTTTAAGAGCACATTTTTCATTTTATTGTCTATCTTTAAAGTATCTGAAAAAAAGAAAAGATTTTCAAATACAGCAATACTATACTGTAAAAAGTATCGTTTTCCTCTATTATATAAAGAAATTACGGGTTTTTAAAGAAATCTTTAACACTAATCAAAATATTAAAAACTAAATTTGTAATCAACGTTTAATTAAATATAATACCTATGAGAAAAATAGTTATCGCACTATCAGTATTAATGGCCTTAACTTCGTGTGTATCTAAAAAAGAGTACGCAGCACTAGAAGCTAAGAATAAAGAAATTCAAGATTTATTAAACTCTTGCACAGTTAAATTAAATTCTTGTTTAGAAGAAAAAGCAGGATTAGCAGCAACAGCTGAAAGCTATAAACAACACAATCAAGACTTAATAAACAGCTCTAAAGATTTAACAGTTTTAACTACCAAAGGAGCTGAAAACCTTGAAAAATCTTTAGAAAGCTTAAAAGAAAAAGATTTAAAAATTTCAAGACTTCAGGATGCACTTACGAAAAAAGACAGTGTAACTTTAGCATTAGTTACAAGTTTAAAAGGTGCTGTTGGAATCAACGATCCGGATATCGAAATAAATGTTGAAAAAGGAGTAGTATTTATTTCTATTGCTGATAAATTATTATTCAAAAGCGGAAGCTACGAAGTTAGTGACAAAGCAAAATCTGTTTTAGCAAAAGTTGCAAAAGTAGTTAACGACAAACCAGATTTCGAATGTATGGTTGAAGGTCACACAGATGACGTACCTTACAGAAGTAATGGTGTTTTGTTAGACAACTGGGATTTAAGTGTTAAACGTTCAACTTCAATCGTTCGTGTATTAACAAATGACCTTGGTGTAAACCCAGCTAAATTAATTGCTGCAGGTAGAAGTTCATATGTACCATTAGTTGCAAATGATACTCCTGAAAACAAATCTCGTAACAGAAGAACTCGTATCGTGGTTATGCCAAAAATCGACCAGTTCTATGATATGATCGAAAAAGAAATGAAAAAACAAGCTAAATAATAACAGCTTTAAAAGCAAAAAGCAGGTCAATTGACCTGCTTTTTTTATTATTGTAATTAACTAACTAAATTTTAACTACTATAAAGTTAGTTATATTTTTTTAGCTTTTACGTAATTCTGTATTTTTTTTACAAAATATCAATATCACCTTTTCCTTCTCTTACCACAACTGGTTCATGCTCTGAAAGATCGATGATTGTTGACCCTACGTTGTCTCCATAACCACCATCAATAACCATATCTACCAGATTCTGCCATTTTTCAAAAATTAGTTCGGGATCTGTAGTATATTCAATTACATCATCTTCATCACGAATAGAAGTCGAAACAACTGGATTTCCTAACTGGCGGACAATTTCTAAAATGATATTATTATCTGGAACACGAATACCTACGGTAGTTTTCTTCTTAAACTCTTTTGGTAAATTATTATTTCCTGGTAAAATAAAAGTATACGGCCCAGGAAGGGCTCTTTTTAATATTTTAAAAGTCGACGTATCGATTTGACGAACATAATCAGACAAATTACTCAGATCATGGCATATAAACGAGAAATTGGCTTTCTCTAGTTTAACACCTTTAATTTTTGCAATTTTCTCTAATGCTCTTGAATTGGTAATATCACATCCTAAACCATACACGGTGTCAGTAGGATAAATTACCAAACCACCATTCTGAAGTACTTTCACAACTTTTGCAATCGCAGCTTCGCTTGGTTTATCGGGATATATTTTTATAAATTCGGCCATTTTGTTTTTTATTTAAATTTAGATAGTTTTCAAGTTAAATCATTACACATTAAAATTTTCATGTTTCATATTTATTGTGCAGAAGTTTAATCGAAGTCTAACTATCCAATAACATCCAGTTTAGCAAATCTTAAAAGTAATTTCTTAATTCCTCCTACTTCAAATTTAATCTCTGCTTTTCTATCAGGACCAACACCTTCAAGATTAATCACTTCGCCTTTTCCAAAACGTTCATGCATAACTACATTTCCAATGGTTAATTTGCCATCAAATAAATTTGGTGCACTAGCATTTGGATTAGTTCCAGCAACTGGTTTCAGTTTTCTAATATTTAGATCCGGTTTCGGACTATTATCTGTAATGTGTTTAGGCGGTGTTCCTCCTACTGGTTTTGTTAATCTCAATTTTGATTTATCAACATCACCAAAAATATCTCCATCAATTGGCGATTTGTAGCGATAATTACTTTCAGCCGGAGTTAAATATTCTAAATATTGTCCTTCAATCTCTTCAATAAAACGAGATGGTTCACTATCAGTTAATTTTCCCCAGCGGTAACGCGACTGAGCGTAAGTTAAATATGCCTGATGCTCTGCACGAGTTAATGCTACATAAAACAAACGACGTTCCTCTTCTAATTCACTTCTTGTACTCATACTCATTGCACTAGGAAACAAATCTTCTTCCATACCAACTACAAAAACATGAGGAAACTCTAATCCTTTGGCTAGGTGAATTGTCATTAACGCCACACGATCATCATCATTTGTATCTTTATCCAGATCTGTTGCCAAAGCTACATCTTCCATAAATTCAGAAAGCGCACCTCTTGCTCCGTCAATTTCTCTTTGTCCTTCGGTAAAATCTTTAATACCGTTTAAAAGTTCTTCGATATTCTGAATTTTTGCCATTCCTTCTGGAGTAGCATCTTTCTTTAATTCCTGAACCAAACCTGTTTTCTTAGCAACATGATCGGTAACATAAAAAGCATCCTGATTCTGATCGATAACTTGAAAACTCTGAATCATCGTAACAAAATCCTTTAATTTGTTTTTTGTACCCGCATTCAGCTTTAAGTCGATTTTATCAATATTGACCATTACTTCCCAAATCGAACGTTTGTAATGATTGGCTGCAATAGTCAGTTTTTCTACCGTTGTATCACCAATTCCACGTGCTGGATAATTGATGACACGAATTAAAGCTTCTTCATCTTTCGGATTCAAAACCAAACGCAAATAACATAAAACGTCTTTAATTTCTTTACGCTGATAGAAAGACAAACCACCATAAATTCTATACGGAATATCACGTTTTCTTAACGCATCCTCCATCGCTCGAGATTGTGCATTTGTACGGTACAAAATAGCAAAAGCGCCATTATGCAATTGATTTTGCATTTTCTGTTCGAAAATAGTACTAGCAACAAAACGACCTTCTTCGGCATCAGTTAAACTTCTGTGGACTTTAATTTTTGGTCCAAATTCATTGGCTGTCCAAACGACTTTATCCAGTTTGGTTTTATTATGCTCCATTACCGTATTCGCAGCTTCCACAATGTTTCGCGTCGAACGGTAATTCTGCTCCAAACGGAACATGACCACACCTTCATAATCCTTCTGGAAGTTCAAAATATTATTGATGTTCGCTCCACGGAATGCATAAATACTCTGCGCATCATCTCCAACTACACAAATATTTTGAAATTTATCTGATAAAGCTCTAACAATCAAATACTGAGAGTGATTCGTATCTTGGTACTCATCCACCAAAATATATCTAAAGCGGTTTTGATATTTTGCTAAAACTTCTGGAAAGCGAGTCAGTAATTCATTGGTTTTCAATAGCAAATCATCAAAATCCATGGCGCCGGCTTTAAAACAGCGTTCCACATACTGCTGATAGATTTCACCCAATCTCGGCTTTTTAGACATAGCATCGGCTTCAATCAATTCTGGATTATTGAAATATGCTTTTACGGTAATTAAGCTGTTTTTATAACTTGAAATACGTCCTAAAACTTGTTTTGGCTTATAAATATCACGATCCAGCTGCATTTCTTTAATAATAGAAGAAATCAGTCTAGCCGAATCCTGAGAATCATAAATCGTAAAATTGGAAGGATATCCCAGAAGTTCCGATTCTGCACGAAGAATACGGGCAAAAATGGAATGGAAAGTTCCCATCCAGAGGTTTTTGGCTTCAGATGCTCCCACAATATCCGAAATCCTGTGTTTCATTTCTCTCGCCGCTTTATTCGTAAACGTAAGCGACAAAATATTAAAGGCATCGACTCCCTGATGCATTAAATAGGCAATCCTAATTGTTAAAACACGGGTTTTCCCCGAACCTGCACCAGCAATAATAATCATTGGCCCGTCTTTTTTTAAAACAGGTGCTCTCTGCGCTTCGTTGAGCTGGTCAATATATTTCTGCATGTAATTTTCTCCTTTTATGCAAAATTAAGAATTAATGATTTAATAAGCTACTAAGTTGCTAAGGTTCTAAGCCACTAAGTTTTTTAATTTGAAGCCAAACAAAAGGCTTTCTTTTAAGCATGGTTTCCCGCTTTCGGCTTGATCTCTTCGCTACGCTGCGAGGATACCGCCTCAATCGGGGCTAAAGATAAAGAATTTACATTTTTGAATATTTTGAAAGAAAAATCCTAAATATTATATTTGTAAAAAACTTAATGCAAATTAATGATTGTAAAACTAACGGAAATCGCCGAAAAAACATATACATCTATTATTGATAGATTCAGTGATTCAAAAGCAAAAATTTTCTCAGAAAAAACTATCTCAACTATAGAAATGATTATTCAAAATAATGAGATTGGTTCTAGATATAAAAAAACTTGTTATCGAAAATTCTTGTTATCAAACCAAGTATACATTTTCTATACAATAGAAAGTCAAATTTTATATATCATTTTGTTTTGGGATAACAAGAGAAATCCTGTCGATTTAGATATTATACTTAGCTCTTAATCTCTCTTTAAAATCATCAAAATCAATAGTTCTGCCAGCTCTTATATCCTCCTCACCTTTCTTCAATTCTTCAATTAACATTTCTTCTGGAAACAATAATTTAGTTATCAACTTAACTTCCTGATGTGTGAATGTTTTTGATTTTAATTTCCTGTAATATGTAGCATGTTTTAAGCCCAATTTTTGCATAAAAAATTCAGCCTTATAATATGATTTATTGATTAATTCAGGTAAACTATCAATGTATTTCTCGTAATTCTCAACTATTTCTATCATATTTTGATACTAATAATATTGTTTAAACAACAAATATAAATCAAAAAAATGAGAAAAGGTATAGCAATATAAAAATCCAACATCTCAGAACCTTACAATCTCATTTAAAAAACACATCATAAGCAAAACGAATCAGAGTTCCCACAACAACTACTAAAAAGAAAATTCTAATAAAGCTGTTTCCTTTGTTAATAGCCAGTTTTGCACCTAACCATCCGCCTAATCCATTGCTTACAGCCATAGGAATTGCGATTGACCAGATGATTTTTCCTTTTATCATAAATAAACAAATCGATCCAAAATTAGTCGCCAGATTTACCATTTTAGCATTCGCAGAAGCATGAAGAAAATCAAATCCTAAAAGTGCTATGAATGCTACCACAAAAAAACTTCCAGTTCCTGGACCGATAAATCCATCATAAAAGCCAACGATTACACTAATGACAACCGCATAAATTATTTGTGTTGTTGCCGAATGATCTTTAACAACATGCTGTCCGAAGTTTTTCTTGGCGTAAGTGTAAATGAATAATAAAGACAAAACGACCAATAAAAGTGGTTTCATAAAATCATTACTTACTAAAGTCAAAATTGTCGATCCCAAAAATGCTGACGGAACTGCCAGACACATCATTATAATTAATAATTTCCACTGAATAACCACTTTTTTCAAGTATTGGAAAGCAGCAAAAGCAGTACCGCTAAAAGCAGGAATTTTTAAAGTTCCTACCACTGTCGAAACTGGAAGATTTGGTAAAAGAATTAGTCCCATTGGAGTCTGGATTAAACCACCACCGCCTACAATTGCATCAATAAATCCAGCTGCAAAAGCGGCTAAACAAAGAAAAATAATGATATACGAATCCATTAAAAAGATTTTTCGGTAACTAAAAAAACAAGTTACAAAAGTAAGTCTTCCTTTTTGTTTATTACTAAAAATTTAAAATGGATTTTTCCTTAAAAAGTATATTTTTGCTTAAAAATTATTCAAATGGATTTTACAAGAATTATAGAATTAGCCAGCTATACACTGCCTGCAATTATTACCGGATTGGTAGCGTATCGTTTTTTTGAACTGCACATTAAAAACAATGACAGAAAACGTGCTTTTTTATTAAACAGAGAAGCTCATAAAGAATCACTTCCCATTCGTTTACAAGCTTACGAACGTATGACTTTGTTTTTAGAACGAATCAATCTCACGAAATTATTAATTAGAATTTCACCGATTTCACAAAACAAACACGATTACGAAAATTATGTAATTGACCAAATCGAGCAAGAATTCGAACATAATTTAACACAACAGATTTATATGTCTGATGAATGCTGGACAATCATTACAACTGCTAAAAACGCAACCATCCAGATGATTCGTAAAGCTGCTATGAGCGATAAAGTAGACAACGCAGACAAATTACGTGAAGTAATCTTGAATGATTTATTAGAAAAACAATCTCCAAGTAATGCCGCTTTAGGATTTATCAAAAATGAAGTAGCAGAAATGTGGTAAAATATATAAGGCAAGATTTAATATTAAATCTTGCCTTATATATTTTACCACCAATTTAATTTTGGTTTAATCCACCATCCGTTTTTTTGATATTTTTCAGAAACACTGAATTCGCCACTTCCTATATCAAAATCGCAATTTACATTTGGAACCCTGTAATCGCCCCAATTACAAACTTTTTCTTTTCCAGAATTATTGGATTTCCAAATACCTGTAAACGCATTATTAAAGTAGCTATCTGAATCCATTTCGATATCATTATACTGCATCAAATCGTTCTTGTCTAAATACCAAAGCGATTGTAGTTTTCCCGAAAACTTACCTGATCCTTTTTGTTTATGATCTTCAAAAAACTCATAAACAGCATTTAAAAGTCCTTGCTTTTTTATTCCTGCATTTTTATATTCATCATCAACACCAAACTTTGGTTCTATAACTTCGTTAACTTTTACGATTGTTATCTTACCTTTAAAATCACATGTATTCGATTTTACCCGAGATTTACCCGAAACAAAATATTCGTTTCTTTTATCTTTATTTCTTTTAATAGAAATTAACTTAATTAGTATTCTCTCGTAATTGTCTCCAATAACGCCATAAACTAAATTGTTCTCTGATTTATTCCATAAGTTTGAGAAATCATATTTCACATACTTTTCTAATTCGTTTTGCTTATGTAGTTCCTCTTTTGTCAAAATTTCAGTCCAGCATAAATTCTGGCTCCATGAACTGAAACCCAAAAAAAGACAAATAAACAGTACTACTTTTTTCAAATCAATATCTTATTATCGCTCATTACTTCTGATTTATTCTGAGCATATTCGTAACCTTGTTTCCACCATTCTTTCATTACATCTTTGTTAAAAATCAAGGCATTATCTGTCAATTTTATTGGAGTGTAATATAAATTAAGTTTCACATTCTTACTATTTGCCATAAGTTTTCCAATAGCAATATCGTGTTTTTCAACTTGATCTAAGGCAATTCTAAATAAGTCAATCATCAATGAAAATGGATTTTTCCCAATAACCATTTTGTTTGTATTGACTTCTGTTTCTAATATAATTACGTCTATTTCTGTAGCGCCGCGGTTAATTGCTTCACGAATAGGAACCAAACTCGAAAATCCGCCATCCCCATATTCAGAGTTATTTTTGGTCACTAGACTCATGAACGGAACGTAGTTACTTGAAATCCAAGACCATTCACAAAATTCTTCATACGTACAATCTTTTACAGATTTGTATTCTGACTCGTTTTTAGTAAAATTGGTTACGGTAACTATAACATCTGTTTTAAGCTTTTTCAGTTTATTAAAATCGGTAAGAGAGAAATTATTCTGGATGTATTTTTTCAAACCTTTGCTTTCTCCAAAAGTGCGTTTTCCTTTAAAAAACTGGCGCAGTACATTAAAGTGATTAATGGTAACAATATCTACACCATCTTTATTTTTAACTACAAACGGACAAATATTAAATATACTTGCCATGGTAACATTAGTGTAAATCGAATGGATTTGCTTAATATGACCTAAAGCGAGATGCGGAATAAGTAAACTTCCCGTCGATGTACCTAAATATAAATCGTACTCATGTTTTTTTTCTTCAATTAAATATTGTGCAACTCCGCCGGCAAATGCGCCTTTACTTCCACCGCCAGAAATAACTAATGCTCTCATAAAATGTATAACGTAGGTTTTTGGTTTTGTTTTGGGGTTGAAAAATGGAGAATAGAGGAAAGAAGCCAGAAGAAAGACTTTTTTTTACTTTTTTCTTTAATTTCTTATTCTATCGTCCTTTCAATAATCTTTCATCTTTACTCTTTCATCTTTACTCTTTCATCTTATTCTTGCTTCTTCCATGTCTCCCTTCAGCACCATACAAGATCTCCAGTAAAAAATTACTCTTTCAACAAACGATTCAGCTGAAATTGTTCATCGGGGTTCAAATTAGGCAAAATTCTATTAAATGAAGCACGCATTTCTGAATTTTTCAATAAAGTTCTGATAGAATCTCTTCCAAACTTAGAAAACTGCCACATATGATGTGTGGTTGCGTTTACAAGATTTACAAGAACCTGATCGTTAATGATTTTAAAAGCAATCAATTTTTCTAAAGCATTCTGACGTGTTGTTGCTTCATATTTCGTCGTCGAAAAACCAATCAATTCAGTAATGAGTTCTTCTGGATTTGAACTATAATCTGGAGTTGATAATGCCAAAGAAAGCCATAAAGTCCGTAAATTATAATCGTTAAAACCAATCCAGTTTTTAGATTTATCTAGATATTCTTTTCTACGATCAGGAAAGTTTTTCCATAAATAAAACAAAGCAATCTCTTGTGTTTGATACGATTTGTCATCTAGCAAAGTTTCATATTCTGTTCTAAAATCTTCTGGTATTTTGGACAAAGTTCCTGCAAGAGTCTGACGTACTTGAATATTATTCTGATGCATTGCTTTCAATAACAATTCCTTTTTGCTTTCATAGATTTCATTTTGCAATTGGGCTATAATAGCTTCTTTTACTGAATAATAAACATCTGAATCTAGAGTTTTTGTTAGAAAATCAATTTTGTCTGCTAAAGGTGTTTTCTTTAATTTATCGACTTCTAACCGGACTTGAATTGCTTTGTTTTTACTCAACAAAGCGTTGGCAGTTGGCGTATCAAAAGTCGTTGATTCAAGCCAAGTTTTCTGAAACTGAACCAAATCAAAGTCAGTTACTTTTTTGACTTCATCAAAGAAATTCTGCGTATTTACATTCTTAAAAGCGTATTTATTGAGATAATTTTTCACCGCTCTTTTAAACGCTTTATCGCCAATGGTTTCGTGTAATACAAAAAGCGTCCATGCGCCTTTTTCATAGAACGTCAGCGAACTTGCTTTGGCATCTAAAACCGGAACATGATCTGTTCTAGAAGCAAATTTAATCTGCTGCGCGGTATCGTAAAGTTTGGCATAAAAATAATCGTCACCAAAAATATTGCGTTCCGCAAGTAACGCATAATATGTAGCAAACCCTTCTTGAAGCCAATGATGAGTGCTGCTTTCGGCAGTTATCAAATCTCCAAACCAATGATGCGCCAATTCATGAGCGTCAACATTTGCATAATTTCGGTCAGCAAAACCAATATCGTCAACCACGTAACGTGTGGCAAAAAGTGTTGTAGTGGTATTTTCCATTCCGGCATACAAAAAGTCACGAACTGGAATATTTCTAAATATTTTCCATGGATATTTAACTCCAATTTCCTTTTCCAGAAAATCAAAAATGCGTTTTGAATAGCGATAAGTTGGTTCAAAACGAGCAGAATCTTTGTTTTCTAAATAATATTCAAGCGGGATTTTCGATTTCGAACGAAAATCTTTTCTATCGTATTTACCAATAGAAAGAACCAACAAATAAGAGCTCATTGGTTTTTCCATTTCATACTGCCAATGAATCTGATTAATTTTTTCGGTTTTACTTTTCAAAATACCGTTCGAAACAACTTGATACTCTTTATCGTAAGTTATCCCTAAATTAAAAATGACTTTTTCATTTACATCATCAAAACTGGGAAACCAATTACTGGTATATCTTCCTTGTCCTTGTGTCCAGATTTGTACATCATTGTTTTCAATATCAACAAAATACAAAGCTTGTTTTGGTTTTACATTATATTTAAATATTAAGTGTTTAAGGCCTTTTTGAAAATTATTTATGATTTGTAATTCTTTAGTGGTATTCAAAAAAATTACATCTTGCCCATCAATCTGAACATTAGTAAACTCCATATTTTTCCCATCGATTTTGATAGTGTCGATTGGCTGAAGCACTTCGAAAGTATAATCGACTTCACCAGAAATTATTTTTGGAGTGCTGTATATCGTTAGTTGCCCTGAAACGGATTTAAAATCAACATATTTGGTTTGTTGTGCAAAAAGGAAGGACGTTATAAAGAGGAAAATATATTTCATTGAAAATTTGAATTTATAGAATCTTTCTCCCAAGATATTGGATTATTTTTAATATAATCATAAATTGTTTCAAATGTTTTATAATTTCGAACAATATGATCATGATAATTTGTCTGCCAAATGGAATCAATATCATTTATTTGTTTGGTCGTTATTGATTTAAAAACGGCAATAAAGGATGAAATAGAATTTGGTTTTCTGGACAATTTTGGTTCTGATTGGTTTTGTAGAGACGCACTGCAGTGCGTGTCACGTTTATTTGTCGTCAAAGAAATATGAGAGTCATTATTTTGTTTCGTAGAAATACTATATGTAGACGCACTGCTGTGCGTCTCTACGTTAGAAACTTCATTATTTTGAATTTCAATTAACAAATGAATGTGATTTGGCATGATAACCCAATTGTGAAAAAACCAATTTTTACGAATAGTTATTGATTTCAAGAGCTCTTTTTCTATAATTTTCCCATTATGATTTAAAATCATTTTATCACCTTCAATATTCCCAAATATGCATTTCCTGCCTTTAGTGACTATTGTAATAAAATAAATTGCTTCACTAGAATAATCCCAATTTTTCAATCTATTTGAAATTGTTCTGAACTTGTCTTTAAATAATGTCATCTCTTTGGCTTGTAAAATTCCAAAGTTACAAAGGTTTCAGTAACAAATAGAATGAAATTTGTAAGTTTACATTATTAAAATATCAAATTGTGCCAGCACCTATAAAAGCCCTTTTTAACTGGAGCAGCGGAAAAGATTCTGCTCTTTCTTTATATAAAATACTGCAGAATCCTGCCTATAAAATTGAATATCTGCTGACAAGTGTCAACCAGCAATATCAGCGAATTTCGATGCATGGTGTTCGTACTGAACTACTAAAAGAGCAAGCCGAAAGCATTGGCATACCTCTCAAAATCATGGAAATTCCGGAAATGCCAACTATGGAAGTTTACGAAGAAGTTATGACCAAAACACTAACAGATTTCAAAAATAACGGAATCACGCATTCGGTTTTTGGTGATATATTTCTAGAAGATTTACGAAAATACCGTGAGAAACAACTAGCGAAAATTGGTTTTGAAGGTGTTTTTCCAATCTGGAAAATTCCGTCACATAATTTGATTAATGAATTTATTTCATTGGGATTTAAAACTATTGTGGTTTGTGTAAACGAACGTTATTTGGATAAAAGTTTTGTGGGACGTTTAATCGATCAGGATTTTATAAATGATCTTCCTGAAAATGTAGATGTTTGCGGAGAAAACGGAGAATTTCACACTTTTACTTTCGATGGACCTATTTTCTCTAAACCTATTGATTTTGAAATAGGCGAAATTGTATATCGAAAATATGAAAAACCAAAAAACCAAAATCCTTCAAATACAGCTTGTGACAATGATTCTTCCGACGCTTTTGACTATGGCTTTTGGTATTGTGATTTAATTAAAACCAGCTGATTATGTCTTTAAAAGAAAATATTGAAGTAAAAAAAGTAGTGCGGTTTCTTGAAGAAATAAAAATCAATGTTATTGAAAAAGAACTCGATAATACATTTTTGCCTGGTCTTGAACTTGGTCCAGACTGTATTTATATTGATTACGAAAAATTACTTTATCCCGGAGATATACTACACGAAGCTGGACATCTTGCGGTAACTACTTCTGCGGAAAGAAAGTTAGTGGGAACGACAGAAATACCTTCAGAATGGCCTACTCAAGGTGATGAAATTGCAGCAATTTTATGGTCGTATGGTGCTTTGCATTATTTAGAACTTCCTTTAGAATTTGTATTTCATCCAAATGGTTATAGAGATCAATCGCAGTGGTTTATTTCCAATTTTAGTTCGGGAACTTATATAGGATTGCCGCTGTTGGAATGGATGGGATTATGCCTTGGAAAAGAAAAAGCCGAAAAAGAACAAAAATCTCCTTTTCCAGCTATGCAAAAATGGCTTCGTGATTAATTATTCCGAATACATTTTAAGTAAGTTTGTCACTGTATTCCAATTTCTAATCGTAGCAGTAACATTCAGTTTTTTCTCGATGTATTTTTGATCGAAACGGGTTTTGCCTGCCCCAACTGCATATTTTATAAAAATCCTATTTTCGTCAATACTGGCCTCATCTGGTTTAAACTGACTGATTTTTAAATCGTTTATATTTTCTTTTTTCAAAGTCGTTGAAACAAAAGCCACATAAAGCTTTTTAGTGTCACAATCTTTTTCTTTCAAATAAGGATTGTTAGCAAAACACGATTCTAAATTTTCTTTGGTAATCATGACGACAGGAACTTCATGCCCAAAAACTTTAAAGATTTCCTGTTTAATCATAAAACCCACTTTTGACGCCTCTTCTTCGCTATCCACAAATACATTTCCCGATTGCAGATAGGTACGAACATTTTGAAAGCCGAGATTTTCCAGCATGGTTTTTAAAGCTTCCATTTTCATCATATTATGTCCGGAAACATTAATTCCTCTCAAAAGTGCTAAATGTGTTGTCATTTTATTCAATTTTATTCATCATCTTCTTCACCAATTTCAATCCCGAATTTGGTTAGAAAATCGTTTAATTTCTTTTTGTACTTTTCTTTTGCTTCGTCTACGATTGCGTCAGCTTCTTCATTTGTTTCTATCGGATCTAGATTAAATTCTTTTTTAACCCATTCGTGAAATGCTTCTTTATTTTCATTTTCAGAATAATATTCGTCGTCTTTATAGAAATACGCGTAATCAAAATCAACAGAAATTTCAGTATCTAAAGTTAAGAGATGAATTAATTTACGGATGTTCTCAGCTACTACGTGAATCCCGCCTTCGTCACCAAAAACGACTATCGGACAATTATTCAAATCATTGTCGATAAGCCAGTACGCGTATGAACTTCCTGAACCGTTTGCACCAGCAAATTCAATAAAACTGTTATAGAATTCTTCTTCCTCAGACCAGGTTTTTATTCCCGTTTTATCATTTGTTACCAGAAGTCCAAAACATTCTGAATAAGTTTCAGATCCGTATTCTTGCTGAAATTTATATAATTTCACCAAGTCATCAGGCAATTTATAACTTCCAAACTGAGGTGTGAATTCTTCTAAAGAGAAACTACTGTCATACTCTGTGTACTCTCTTTCGTCTTCATCATCTTCCTCTTCTTCAACAACTTCAGCTGTAAGTATTTCAAACGTTTTTAAAGCAGCACGTTTTACACACAACATTTCAATTCCAGGAGCTGTTTCGTTGTTAGCCCACTGGTATTTTGGATTTCCGTCTTCGTATAGATATTCTAATACCAATGTGATTTCTTCTGTATCATGACACCATAAAGCACGCATTCTGATGTCAAATCCATTGGAAATTTCTTCAGAAATCTGGCTGTATTTCATTCCTTCATAATCAAAAGGAATAAACGAATAAATGGTTGTTCCAATATTTCTTATGATTTTACCTTCTTCTTTTAATTCTTCGGTTTCAGATAAAGCATTGACCATATTGATAAACTGATTACGGAAATCAGCGTATGTATACTGATCTTTTTTATTGTAATTCAGGATCGAAAGCCCTTCTTTAAAAACTTCATGGTAATTGTTACCTAATATTCCATCTTCATAACTTGAATAATCAATAAAAGCATCATCAACAATATCATATAATTTATGAGTTGACGGAAAGTAATTTTCGATTGTCAAAAGACCGTCTGGTCCTTCAACATTACTACAGATCATAATATCGGGTCTGCCCACATTTATAATTGCTTCAACATCAGTAAAACGTTCAAAATGCATCAGCATATCATCACTGTGGATTAACCAAGCTTTTACATCGCCTTTTACGAAAAGTTCGCCATGATTGTATTCTCCCATAAGAACATCACACTGCACACCACCGCCTAGATAATGAATACTTCCGAACAAAGTAATATTTACTGCTGTGGTTTTTCCAAAAACAATTAAAGCAGGTGAATTATCGGTATCGTAAGAACTGATTAGTTTGGCAACATTCAGGTTTCCTTTAAATATAAATCCTAGAATAAAAACATCTGGATGTTCATCTGTACTAAAATCCATTTCAAATGAATCCATTTCTACATCGTCCTCTGCCAGCAAGAATATTGGATTTTCTTCATAATCAGGAAAACGCCAGGTATCTTCAAAAACATTGTAAATTTTCTGATTATTGAAATTGGTTAGATCTCCAATAATAGTATGCGCTTCATGTCGGTTAATGACTTTAAATGTGACACCTGCAAAAATCATGGTTTCAAAAGGAACTTTTTCTTCTTTCATTTTTCTTGGGCTTATATCTTAATGGTCAACAAATCTAACAATTATCTTTATTTATTAAAATAATACTGACGGAAAAATAAAAAACCCTGCCAGCTTTTGACAGAGTTTTTTTGTATTTATAAATCAATAAATATCTTGAATAGACTACTTTACTTTTTTATATTCTAATGAAGGACCATCGCAGTTTTGCCATGTACTATTTAGTGTTCCTGCTTCATTTACCACTAATTCTTCACTTTGGTTTCCTTTACAACTTCCCACAATTTCACTTGGATTGGTATAGGTTAGTTGCAAATGCGGTCTGTTTTGAATAGTTACTACCGAAAAAGTTCCTGATGCTGTAATAGTAGTTTCGTTTTGGACTTTAGTTTTAATAAAAGTGTTGTCTTTTTTAAAATCATAGGTTTCCTTCCACTGCGGCTGTCCAATACTGTAAACCGCCAGAATAAATCCGTTGCCAGCCATTCTACTTAATTCCCATTTTCCATAATAACTGGTGTTTTTGGAATCTCCATCATCATTTGAACAAGATAAAAAGCTTGTTATAAACAGTGTTATTACGCCAATAAGAGTAATTTTTTTCATTTTATTAGGTTTTATGGTTTGTACATTAAATAGATATTATTATTTGTAAAAGGTTGCGTATCTGTACACTAAAATTTTTAAGCAGAAAGTCACTTTTAAATTTCCCAATTAAAATCTATCTTCGCTTTTAGAAAATTCCAAAGAATAAAATCAAAAAATAATTCCAAATCCCAATTGGATCAATCTGAAATTAAAACCTAAAATTCCTCAATGTCTAACAATCTTCTTGAAACTCCTATTGAATATCTGAAAGGTGTTGGTCCAAGCCGTGGCCAGCTGCTTCGCAAGGAACTGGGAATTCATAAATACGGAGATCTGGTTAACTTTTATCCCAACCGATATATCGACCGTACAAGATATTATAAGATTAATGAATTACAGAATACAGGAACTGAAGTACAGATTATTGGAAAAATAATCAACATTAAAACTGTTGAATTTGCCAAAAACAAAAAACGTCTCGTTGCAACTTTTGTAGATGAAACCGGACAGATCGAACTCAACTGGTTTCAAGGTCACAAATGGATTCGTGAAAGTTTAAAACTGAACGAACAGCTGGTAATTTTTGGAAAATGTTCTTTGTATGGAAGTTCATTCAGCATGGCACATCCAGAAATTGAATTACTAAGCGAACACGAAAGAAGTCTGCGCTCTGCCATGCAGCCGGTTTATCCTTCTACAGAAACACTAACGAATCGTGGTATTTCGAATAGGACAATCAATAAAATGATGGAACAATTGTTTCTTGAAACCCAAGCGTTGTTTACCGAAACTTTCCCAGCCTATTTAATCGAAGAATTAAAACTGATTTCCAAGAGAGCCGCATTATTTAATATTCATTTCCCAAAGAGTGCCGATGCTTTGGCGAAAGCTCAATTTCGATTAAAATTTGAAGAATTGTTTTTCATCCAGCTTCAGTTAATCACTAAAAATTTAATTAGAAAACATAAAATAAAAGGACATCCGTTTACAAAAGTCGGGGAACTTTTTAATGATTTTTATCAAAACCACCTGCCGTTTGATTTAACAAATGCTCAAAAAAGAGTAATTAAAGAAATCCGTACGGATATGGGAAGCAACGCCCAAATGAATCGATTACTTCAAGGTGATGTAGGTTCTGGAAAAACTATCGTTGGGTTTATGAGTATGCTTTTGGCGATTGACAACGGTTTTCAGGCGTGTTTAATGGCTCCAACCGAAATTTTGGCCAACCAGCATTTTCTTGGTTTATCTGAATTTGCGAATTTATTAAACATCAACATCAGAATTTTAACGGGATCAACTAAAACTTCCGAACGAAAAATTATTCACGAAGAGCTTGAAAACGGAAGTTTAAAAATATTAATTGGAACGCACGCATTACTTGAAGATAAAGTGAAATTCAATAATTTAGGTCTTGCTATCATTGACGAGCAGCATCGTTTTGGTGTAGAACAAAGATCTAAATTGTGGAAGAAAAACGATATTCCGCCTCACGTTTTGGTCATGACGGCAACGCCAATTCCGAGAACTTTGGCGATGAGTTTGTATGGTGATTTGGATATTTCTGTGATTGATGAATTACCACCGGGAAGAAAACCTATCGAAACGGCACACCGTTACGACACAAATCGTTTGAAAGTCTGGAAATTCCTTCGCGATGAAATTGCAAAAGGAAGACAGATTTATATTGTGTATCCGTTAATTCAGGAATCCGAAAAAATGGATTATAAGGATTTAATGGATGGTTACGAAAGTATTTCCAGAGATTTTCCTCTGCCTCAATATTCGATTTCCATTTTGCATGGAAAAATGAAACCTGCTGATAAAGATGCTGAGATGAAACGTTTCTCTGAAGGAAAAACCAATATTATGGTGGCTACAACCGTTATTGAGGTAGGTGTTAACGTGCCAAATGCCAGCGTGATGATTATTGAAAGTGCTGAGCGTTTTGGTTTATCGCAGCTGCATCAGCTTCGCGGACGTGTTGGCCGAGGTGCTGAACAGAGTTATTGTATTTTAATGACAAGCCATAAATTAAGCACTGACAGCAAAACCAGAATGGAAACTATGGTGCGTACCAACGATGGTTTCGAAATTGCCGAAGTAGATCTAAAACTCCGCGGACCAGGAGATTTGATGGGAACACAGCAAAGTGGTGTACTAAACCTTCAAATTGCCGATATCGTAAAAGACAGAGAAATTCTTTCTTACGCTCGCAACTATGCCATGAAAATTTTAAAAGAAGATCCGCCTCTTCAAAAACCAGAACACGCCATTCTAAAAACAGTCTTCATAGAATTGACTAAGAAAAAGAATATTTGGAATTATATTTCGTAGTTATATTTTTAGGGACAAAGAAGCAAAGGTTCAGAGTAACAAAGGTTTAAAGTATAACTTCGAGAGATTTTAAACCTTTGTCCCTTTGAAACTCTATATCTCTGTACCTTATAAAAAAATACACTTCACTGTATCTGACTTATTCTTTACTATAAGTTTAAATATTCAGGTGATTAAGATTTGTTGGGGGCAAAAATGAATTTTGAATATTTTTGTCGATACAATGAAGCATATCTTGAAGTTCAGTTATTTTTTAGACGGTGATTTTTTGTCGAATAAACCACTGAACAAACCTTTACTTACTTTGTTTTTATCGTCTTTACCAGTTGTGATTAAATGATCGATATATTCCATGTAAGTTTTCTTCCGTTCTTCCAAAAATCCAACCAGATATTCTTCTGAAGCACTTATTCCACTTACTTCTTCAATCTGCAAAAGCTTTTTATACAACGGTTCGATAAACTTTGTGATGATAGGTTCAGGAACTGATTTTCGAGTGCAAAAGAAACCTACAATATCACCATCAGTATCGGCAATGATTTTAAAATCGGTGACAATCCAATAATAACGGCCTGTTTTTGCCATGTTTTTAATGATGACATGTATATTTTCACTTGATTTTATACTGTCCCATAAGAATTTAAAAATTACTTTGGGCATATCTGGATGTCTGATAATATTATGAGGCTGACCTATTAATTCAAATTCATCATATCCTGAAACATCTATAAAGTCTTCATTAGCATACAAAATAGTCCCATTTTTATCTGTTTTGCTAAGTAAGACTTTGTTTTTATTCCAATCAACTTCTCGATCAGAAGGCGTTGGACGGGAAAATCTGGCATCCATATTTTTCTACATTAATGTTAGTATGAGGATTAACTGCGTGTAAATGATTTTTTTTTTTGGAAGTTGGTTTTCTACTTAATCAGGGTCTGCTGTTAGTAGATTTTATATGAATATCATTTACCAGATCGTCAATTTTTTTAGCACTTTCACGCATCATATCCAGATACGTATGCAGTTTATCATTGTCTGTATGTCCTCTTGTAACATCAATTAGTTTTAAAACCGAATTAACTGGAAGTTTTAAATCCAATGTCGTTTTGTGGATATAATCATTATACTCTTTTGTAGCCGACATCGAGCTGAATTTGGCCGATGCCAGTTTCATGTTTTCCAATTCGTATTCATCTGAGATTTTAGAAATATGATTTTGGCTGTGTTCTTTAAAATAATACGCCCAATACCCGTTCATAAAAAATACGACTGCTGCCAGCACAGTATGAATAATCAAAGTTTCGAGATCAAAATTTACCTGAGAAAAATAAACCTGAAGTCCGTTAGCATCATTATAAATGAAGTTTTGAAGATATGCCAAACCTGCATGGTGCAGTACAACCAAGAACGTCAGCGGAATTTGAAGTTTCCAATTTTGATAAATAATTAGGATGGTGCTGGCTATAAAAACCGTAAAATGCATCTCAAATAATCCGTGCATTTGGTAAATATACTGAGCCATAAAAATAGCCAATACAACAGATAAAACATATTGATAAAATTTAGAATTTTTAATAAAAAATTTAGCTGAATAATAGGCTAAAAGATTGAGCGTTCCTACTCCTACTCCAATTTCAAACGTATCGTATTTAAACGACAATCCGATTCCGAGGAGAAAATAAACAATTAAAACATAATTAATAATCGTGTCTGATTTTTGCGTCATAGTCGACATAAAATTGTGTAGGTAGTCTTGCTCATTCAAGCTGGCTTTTGTTTTCATGGGGTTTTTAATTTAAGTTAGTGATAGATTTATTTAGTGCATTTGGGCAGCGAACATCCATAAGCTCTAAGAGCTAAAGCATTAAAAGTGGGCGATTTTTGTTTGTTCAAAAGCAACTCTACGGCCTGCTGGGCATAGTTACTTTCTGGATTCGTACAATATCTTGTTTTATTGTAATTTCCTCGATAATATAAATTGTGCAAAGGATCAAGAATAACAGCCTGCGGAGTCGAGATAACACCACATTTCTTTGCAATACCTTCATCAAAATAAACCGGAATTTCTGCTCCAAATTTTTCTTGGATTTCCTTAATCGTAAAAATTCTCTTCTTATTCAGAACTACAATTTTAAAGTTGACTTGGTCTCCGTATTTTTTTATAAGTTCACTAACATGAGGCACATTGAAACGTGAGCATGGACAATCAGGATTGAAGAAGTGAAAAAAAACTGGTTTTGCATCAAAAGGACAACATTGAGATAAATCAACAGTTCTTCCTAAAGCAATCTTGTGATAGTTTTCAGGAATTGGTGTTGGCAGACTATATTTAAACTCATTCTGCCAGAAAAGATATCCAATTGCGGTAAGTAATAATGAAAACCATAAGATAAGCAGTATTTTTTTCTTCATAAAGTTATTTTTAGTAATTAAAAAAGAAATTATAAACACTTGTTAATAAATTTATCAGCTAAATTCCTTAAAACTTCAAAAAAACACCACCAATTTCAATATTTTAACATCAAAATGAATAAAAACAATCGTTTTTCATGGAAAAAACTTCATTTTGTTTAACATATCAATGTTACAAATAAAATCGTTTAAATGCAAAAAAAATCAGACAAAAAAAACTTTATTTTTATTCTTCATAAAAAAGTTGAGAAAAATTTCTTTTTAATTTTCAACTGTAAAAAGAAAATAACAGCATAATTATCAAGTACATAGATTTCATTAACATAAAAAGAGTTAAAGCAAAATAAAAATATCAAGTATTTAATTAAACCTTTGATCAAAAACAGTGTCTAAGTGCAAAATTTTTAATGCAATACCTATAAAAACCGATTTGAAATTATGATTACGCAAGTGTTAAATAAAAGCTAACACCTCTCGATTTCACTTCAAAAAGTTAAATTTGTCAGTTGCAAAAAACATACACCCAAAACACCTATTTCACCAAAACTTTATGAAACTAAAACACCTAATCTACGCCTTAATAATCATAGTCTTAGGAGGATTTATCACTTACAGGATAATTTCGAATAAGAGTAAAAATGAGGACTCTAAAAAATTTGGCGACAAAGACAAACCAATATCGGTAACGGGACTTGTCGTAAAAACCTCTACCTTCGATAATAATTTATCGTTATCAGGTTCTATTGAAGCCAATGAACAAGTCGAAATCCACAGCGAAGTTTCGGGAATTGTAGAAGGAATTTATTTTAATGAAGGTACTTACGTTAATAAAGGACAGGTACTTTTTAAAGTAAATGATATCGAATTAAAAGCGCAGTTAAGACAAGCTGTAACCAAAGAAGGTTTAGCAGCAGAAAACGAAAGAAGAGCCAAACTTTTACTTCAAAAAGAAGCTATCAGCCAGGAGGAAGCAGATGTAGCAAGAGCAGATCACGCTTCGGCACAGGCACAAAGCCAGTTAATCAGAGCACAAATTGCAAAAACATCTGTAAAAGCTCCTTTCTCAGGAAAAATTGGCTTACGTTCTATTTCACCTGGAACATACATCACTCCAACCGTTTTAGTCGCAAAACTGGTCAATACTGGAAAACTAAAAATCACTTTTTCTATTCCAGAAAAATATGCCTCACAAGTAAAAAACGGATCAACAATTGATTTTAACGTTTCTGGTTCAGATAAAACTTATACCGCAAAAATATACGCTATCGAGCCTGAAGTTGCCGTTGCCACTCGTACACTGCAGATTCGCGCTATTGCTGACAATACCGACGGAAAACTTTTCCCTGGAACATTTGCTGATATTAAATTACCATTGAACATTATTAAAGATGCCATTGTAGTTCCATCTCAAGCAATTGTACCCGTACAAAGCGGTAAAAAAGTCTATATCGCCAATAATGGTCAAGCCAAAGAAGTAATGGTTGATGCCACCACACGAACAGATGCTTCTATTTTGATTTTATCAGGGTTAAAAGCCGGAGATACTTTAATTACAAGCGGTGTAATGTCTTTAAAAAACGAAGCACCAATCAAAGTTAAAGTACAAGCGCAAAAATAATTTATGATTTCAGATTTTAGGTTCTGGATTTCAGCATACACGAAATCTAAAACCAAAATCAACAATCTAAAATCCAAAATCTCAAATGAGTTTATCAACTACCAGTATTAGAAGACCTGTTTTAACCATAGTACTGAACTTATTAATTATATTGTTCGGTTTTATTGGTTATACATTTTTAGGGGTGCGCGAATTCCCGTCGATCGATCCGGCGCAGGTTTCCATTCGTACCAACTATACAGGAGCCAACGCCGATATTATCGAATCACAAATTACGGAACCTCTTGAAAAAGCAGTAAATGCCATTGACGGAATCCGAAACATCACTTCTTCCAGTAATCAAGGAAGCAGTAATATTACCATCGAGTTTAATCTTGACAAAGATTTAGAAGAAGCCGCAAACGACGTTCGTGATAAAGTATCACAAGCCATCAGAAGTTTACCGCAGGATATTGATGCTCCGCCGGTAGTTTCAAAAGCCGATGCCGATAGTGATGCTATCATTTCGATGACCGTTCAGAGTGATACACGAAATTCTTTAGAACTAAGTGATTATGCTGAAAATGTCATTTCACAACGATTAGAAACCATTCCAGGAGTCAGCGGTGTCCAAATCTGGGGACAAAAACGCTACGCTATGCGTTTATGGATTGATCCTGCAAAATTAACCGCTTATGGCTGTACAGTTGCCGACGTTCGTAATGCATTAAATGCGCAAAACGTAGAACTTCCGTCAGGAAAATTAACGGGAAACAATACCGAATTGACCGTAAAAACGGTTGGTAACCTTTCTAAACCAGAAGAATTCAACAATATTATTGTTCGTACCGACGGAGACAAAATCGTACGTTTAAGCGATGTTGGCGGTGCCGAATTAGGACCCGAAAATTTAGAAACAAAACTAAGCCAATCAGGACTTCCATTAATTGGTTTAGCAATTGTACCCATGCCGGGAGCCAATTATTTAGATATTTCAAAAGAATTCTATAAAAAATACGAAGCACTTAAAAAAGACCTTCCAAAAGATATCAAATTAAACATTGCACTTGACAATACTATTTTCGTAAAGAAATCAGTACTTGAAGTGGCCGAGACTTTAGGAATTTCGATCATTCTGGTAATCATTATTATTTATTTATTCTTTAGAGACTGGGCAATTGCGTTCAGACCTTTAATTGATATTCCCGTTTCGTTAATTGCCACTTTCTTCATTATGTGGCTTTTCGGATTCTCAATCAACGTATTAACCTTATTAGCTATCGTTTTGGCTACAGGTTTGGTAGTAGATGATGGTATTGTTGTAACCGAAAATATTTTCAAGAAAGTTGAAGAAGGAATGTCACCAATTGAAGCAGCAATCAAAGGTTCTAATGAAATTTTCTATGCTGTAATTTCCATTTCGGTAACATTAGCTGCGGTGTTTTTACCTGTAATTTTCTTAGAAGGTTTCGTTGGCCGACTTTTTAGGGAATTTGGAGTTGTAATTGGTGCAGCCGTGTTAATTTCTGCCTTTGTATCACTGACATTAACACCAATGCTGAATGCTTATTTAATGAAGGGCGGCGAACAGAAAAAATCTAAATTCTACATTAAAACCGAGCCATTTTTTGAAAAAATGAACAGCAGTTATGCTGAAGCCTTAAACAAATTCATGGGCAGAAAATGGATTAGTTTTCCCATTTTAATAGCGTGTTTTGGATTGATTTATTTGTTCTTTACCATTCTTCCAAAAGAAACGGCTCCTTACGATGATAGAAGTTCTGTAACCATGCGTATGACGACTCCAGAAGGATCTTCATACGAATACACAGATCGTTTCATGCAGGAAATCTCTCAATTGATTGATGATTCTATTCCAGAGAAAAAAGTGAGTTTAGTAATTACTTCGCCTGGATTTAGTTCAAATTCGGTTAACAGCGGATTAGTAAGGCTTACATTAAAAGACGTCGACGAAAGAGAAAAATCGCAAAAAGATATTGCAGACGAATTAACAAAATGGACCAAAAAATATCCAAATGCTAAAACTTCTGTCACACAACAACCTACAATTGCAGTTAACAGACGTGGAGGTTTACCAATTCAGTACATAATTCAGGCGCCGAATTTTGAAAAATTAAAAGAAAAAATTCCTGTTTTCATGGATGAAGTGAATAAAAGCGATGTTTTTTCGACTACTGATGTAAATTTAAAATTCAACAAACCTGAAATTAACGTAAGTATTGACCGCGAAAAAGCAGAAAGTTTAGGAATTTCAATTATCGATATTGCACAGACATTACAGCTTTCTTTAAGCGGACAGCGTTTTGGATATTTCATCAAAAACGGAAAACAATATCAGGTAATTGGACAGTTTGACCAGAAAGACAGATCAAAACCACTGGATTTAACTTCGATGTTTGTAAAAAACAAAAGCGGACAATTAATCCAGATGGATAACGTAGTAAATATTGATGAGCAGAGTAATCCGCCGCAATTGTACCACAACAATCGCTATATGTCGGCTACTGTTTCTGCCGGACTAGCACCTGGAAAAAGTATCAGCGATGGAATTCAGGAAATGGATAGAATTAAATCCAAAGTTTTAAACGAAAGTTTTACAACTGATTTAGCTGGAGAATCACGAGATTTCGTAGAAAGCAGTTCCAATACTTCTTTCGCTTTTGGATTGGCTTTATTATTAATCTTCTTGATTCTTGCAGCACAATTTGAAAGTTTCATCGATCCGTTTATCATCATTTTAACGGTTCCAATGGCAGTTGCCGGAGCATTATTTTCATTATGGTTATTCAATCAAACGTGGAATATTTTCAGCCAAATTGGTACTGTAATGCTTATTGGACTGGTAACTAAAAACGGTATTTTGATCGTTGAGTTTGCGAATCAGTTACGCGAGCAAGGAAAATCAAAAATGGATGCCATTCTCGAAGCTTCAGAAGCACGTTTACGTCCCATTTTAATGACCAGTTTAGCAATTGCATTAGGAGCACTTCCAATTGCAATGTCACTTGGAGCCGCTTCTACCAGTAGAATTGGTATGGGAGTTGTCATTGTGGGAGGAACTATTTTCTCTTTAGCATTAACTCTTTTTGTTATTCCAGCGATTTATTTCATGTGGTCTAAAGCCAGAAAACATTATCCTGAATTTGACCGTATAGACGAATACGAAAAAGAAAGTTTGAAATAAGAAGTCAAAAAAATCACGAATTTTACTTTTTGAAATTCGTGATTTTTCGGCAAAAGAAAATAAATATGAACATTAAGAATTTATACAGCACTTTAATAATCATAATCTTCTGTGTGGTTCAAACCAATGCACAGGAAGTTTTGACTATTGAAGAGGCTATGAAAATCGCATTGGAGAACAATTTTGAAATCAAAATTGCCAAGAATAACTCGGTTATAAATGAGACGAATGTTACTGTGGGAAATGCAGGAATGCTGCCTACAGCAACTGCTTCTGTAACTGACAATAACAGTATTACCAATTCATCACAAACACGTCAGGACGGAACCACCACTTCTTTAAACAATGCTAAAAACAACAGTTTAACCTATGGTGTAAGTTTAGGATGGACGGTTTTTGACGGAATGAGAATGTTTGCGAGATTAGACCAGCTGAAAGAACTTCAAAAATTAGGAGACGCACAGCTAAAACAAACCATTCTGGCAAAAATCGGACAGGTCAATACCGCTTATTATGATTTGGTGCAGCAACAGCAGCAATTGGCCGCTTTAGATACAACTATTGTAATTTCTAAACAACGATTAGAATTAGCACAAAATCGTTTTACCATTGGTAAAGCTTCCAAGTTAGAAGTTTTGAATGCGCAAGTAGACTTAAACTCAGATCAGGTCGCTTTGTTGCGACAAAAAGAATCGTATGCTAATGCTAAAATTCTTTTGAACCAATATTTAGCGCGTGATCCAAAAATTGATTTTAAAGTTACAGATGAAGTTAAAGTTGATGACAAACTCGCGTTGGCTGATTTAACAGAATTAGCCCAAAAACAAAATCCGGCTTTAGAAGCACAAATTATCAATAAACGAATTGCCGAGTTACAACTGAAACAAGTAAAAGCAGATCGTTATCCAACTTTACGATTAACAACTGGATATAATTTCGCTGAAAGTCAATCGAGTTTAGGATTTACCAGCCAGACCTCTTCACGAGGTTTAAATTACGGTTTTAATGCTTCTATGAATATTTTTGATGGTTTTAATCAGCATCGAAATGAAAAAGTGGCGAAACTTCAAATTGAGAATTCTAAAATTGCGATCGAACAGCAAAATACGGTTTTAAACACGCAATTAAATACAGCGTATCAAACCTATTTAACCAATTTGGAATTAATAGATTTAGAAGAAGATAACGAAGCAATTGCGAAGCAGAACCTTGAAATTACTCTGGATAAATTCAGAATTGGAACCATTACTACAATCGATTTTAGAACGGCACAATTGAATTATGTAAACGCTAAAGTTCGCTACAGCAATGCACAATATGAAGCAAAATTATCTGAAATTGCTTTAAAAGAATTAGCAGGAACAATTAATTTTTAAATAAATTTGTTTCAAACAAATTTTAGATGATTTCATATAACACCAAAGACTGGTTTACTTTTATATTCCATTTTCATAAATCAGATACAGTTCGAAAACTGCTTCCGATAATGCTTGCAATAGGCGTTTATGCCGCAGTAGTAGGTTATCTTGAAATTCATCATTTCAAAGTCACAAAAAATGATTACATCCACAACATTCCCATCATGCACGGAATGTTGGGATTTGTAATTTCCTTATTACTCGTTTTCAGAACCAATACAGCTTATGACCGCTGGTGGGAAGGCCGCAAACTGTGGGGCGGTTTGGTAAACAACAGCCGTAATCTTGCCATAAAACTTTCGGCTATTTTAAAGGATGAAAACGACAGAAAGTTTTTCCGAAAATTTATTCCAATGTATGCTGATGTGCTTCACAAACATTTAAAAGATGAAGAAACCAGCAAACAACTTTTTGAAGATGTTGATTTAGAAATAGATCTGCACAAACACAAACCTAATCAGGTAAAAAGAATCATGTATCAAAAGATCACTGATTTGTACGATACAGGAAAAATTACCGGAGAACAACTTATTATTTTAAACGAAGAGTTTCAGGAATTCACCAATATCTGCGGGGCCTGCGAACGTATAAAAAACACGCCTATTCCCTACTCTTACAGTGCTTTCATTAAGAAATTTATTTTCTTCTATATCATGACACTGCCTTTTGGATATTCTGTTAGTTTAGGATATTTTGTAGCGCCTGTTGTGGTTTTTATTTTTTACGTTTTAGCCAGTTTAGAGCTGATTGCCGAAGAAATCGAAGATCCGTTTGGTGATGATGAAAATGATCTTCCAACCAAAAAGATTTCCGAAAATATCAAAAAACACATCGAAGAATTGATTTAACCTAACTTCTTTTTTATTCAAGTAAAATCAGTCTAAAAAAACCAAATAATTTCTTTCTTACTACAGTCTGCAATTCCTTATATTTGTATCCTTGTACAAAAAAGAATAATAAAACTAACATGAAAATATCTTACAACTGGTTAAAACAATTTATTAAGACAGACTGGACATCTGAGCAGACATCGGAATTACTTACTGATCTGGGTCTTGAAGTAGAAGTTGTTGAAAAATACCAATCGATTAAAGGCGGTTTAGAAGGGGTTGTTGTAGGACACGTACTTACTTGCGAAAAACACCCTGATGCCGACAGATTAAAAGTTACAACTGTAAATATTGGTTTAGAAGCGCCTGTGCAAATTGTATGCGGTGCTGCAAATGTAGCTGCTGGACAAAAAGTTCCCGTTGCAACCATTGGAACTATTCTATACGATAAAGAAGGCGCAGAATTTACTATTAAAAAAGGAAAAATCCGCGGACAGGAAAGCCACGGAATGATTTGTGCCGAAGATGAATTAGGACTTGGTACTGGTCATGACGGAATTATGGTTCTAGACGAAAATTTAGTGCCTGGAACTCCTGCTGCCGAAGTTTTCAAAATTGCCAATGACGAAGTTTTCGAAATTGGACTGACTCCAAACCGTGCAGATGCCATGAGCCATTTTGGTACTGCTCGTGATTTAAGAGCTGGAATGTTACAGCGTGGTGTAAACGTAGAATTGATTACGCCTTCTGTGAGCAACTTTAGAGTAGATATGCGTACACTTAAAATTGATGTGAATGTTGAAGAACCAACATTGGCGCCAAGATATTGTGGTGTTACTATTTCTGGAATTACGGTTCAAGAATCTCCTGCTTGGCTACAAGATCGTTTGAAAGCTATTGGATTAACTCCAAAAAATAATATTGTTGACGTTACTAATTATGTTTTACACGAATTAGGACAGCCGCTTCATGCTTTTGATGCTGCTAAAATCACTGGAAAAGTTATTGTAAAAACATTACCTGCAGGAACTAAATTTGTTACGCTTGATGATGTTGAACGAACATTACATGCAGAAGATTTAATGATTTGCGATGAAAAAGGTCCGCTTTGTATTGCAGGTGTTTTTGGAGGGAAAAAATCTGGTGTTTCTGACGGAACCACATCTATTTTCTTAGAAAGTGCTTATTTTGATGCTGTAAGCGTTCGTAAAACAGCAAAAAGACACCAATTAAACACAGATGCTTCTTTTAGATTTGAAAGAGGAATTGACCCAACTATTACAGAATATGCTTTAAAACGTGCCGCTCTTTTGATTCAAGAAGTCGCAGGCGGAAAAGTAACTTCAGATGTGGTAGAAGTATATCCTAAAAAAGTGGAAGATTTCTCTGTTTTATTGAACTTCAGTCATGTTTCCAAAATCATTGGACAGGAAATCCCAAAAGATACGATTAAGAAAATATTAGTTTCTTTAGATATTAAAGTCAACAGCGTTTCAGACACTGGTTTAGGATTAACAATTCCAGCATATCGTGTTGATGTACAACGTGAAATTGACGTTATCGAAGAAATTCTAAGAGTGTATGGTTACAACAATATTGAGTTTTCTAAAAAATTCAATGCGACTGTGGCTAATTCACCAAGAACAGAAGATTATAAAGTACAAAATGTAATCGCTTCTCAATTGAACTCGCAAGGATTTCATGAAATGATGGCGAATTCTTTAACAACAGCTGCTTACGCTAAATTATCATCTGTTTTAAAAGAAGAACACAATGTTACGATGCTGAATCCGTTGAGTAACGATTTAGCAACGATGCGTCAGTCTTTATTGTTCTCGGCTTTAGAAGCTATTTCATATAATGTTAACAGAAAAAATTCGGATTTAAAATTATTTGAATTCGGAAAATCATATCATAAATACCTGAACGGTTACGAAGAGCACAAACACTTAACATTATCTATTTCAGGAAACAGAAATAAAGAAAGCTGGACAACTCCTCAAAAAGGAACTGATTTCTTTTTATTGAAAGGATATGTAAGAGCAGTTTTAAATCGTTTAGGAATTGAAAAAGTATCGAATGCTCCTGTACAATCAGATGTTTTCTCTGAAGGAACTTCTATCTGCTACAACAATGATACTTTAGTAGAAATGGGTGTGGTTAAAAAATCCATTTTAAAACACTTCGGAATCAAACAAGATGTGTATTATGCTGATTTTAACTGGGATTTGGTCTTAAAAATCATTACAGGAAAAATTAAATACACCGAAATTCCGAAATATCCTGAAGTACGCCGAGATTTAGCTTTATTGATTGATAAAAACACTACTTACGAAAGTATTTACAATCTGGCTAAACAAAGCGAGAAAACGCTTTTAAAAGATGTTAATTTATTTGATGTTTATGAAGGAAACAAACTTCCGGAAGGTAAAAAATCGTATGCTTTAAGCTTTACAATTCAAGATAATACCAAAACTCTTACTGATGCTCAGATTGACAAAATCATGTCTAAACTACAACAGACTTTTGAAACTGAACTTGGTGCGAGTTTAAGATAAGTATATCTCATCATAATTTAAAAACCCGATAGATTTTAGAATTTATCGGGTTTTGTTTTTTGGTTTTAAGTTTTTTTTGTTTCAGGTTTCAAGTTTCATGTTAGTCAAAACCTGAAACCTGAAACTCGAAACCTGAAACAAAAAACTCAACTAATTAAATATCTGTTCCAGATTTGATCTTCTAATTTCTGAATTCCGGTTCCTAGGTTTTGTGTTTCTAATTTTTGTCTGGAATTATCATCAAAAATCATTTCGAGATACACTTTTCCGTTTTCTTCTAAAACGTTCCAATTTCCATATTCTTTGTCAGAAGACTGGTTTGGAAGATACAATCCGCCTCCAGAAACACTGCTGAAAGATTCTTTGATGTATACCGCAGTAAAATCGGCATACAAATAAATCTCATATTTTACTTCCTGATACCATCCTCCGCCAGAATAATCACGATCACTGTTTGCTTTTTCAAGACGCAGTACTTTATTCGATAAAGATTGTATCATCTGATTGACTAAATAACTCATATTCTTTAGTTTTTTGTTGTTAGCAGTTAGATAAATTCCCAGTTTATCTAGAATATTTTTGATAGGCTTTTAGCAACTTTTCATCGTACTTATTGGTTTTATAAGCCGAACCATTGTATCTCAATGCAAACCCTGCCCAGTTTTTACTTCTTAAAGTTTCTATAAGATTATTTTCTTCTAAAAACAAACCAAAAGCTTTAAGATGTTCTCCTTCATTTTCATACATTTTACCAACAAACTCATCAATGCTTGAATATCCAATTGGCACTGCATTAAATCCCATAACCTGAAAAAGTCCCCACGATGCCGAACAGTTCGCTGCATCTTCAAAATCTTTTCCGCCTAAATTAGACGCTTTTTCTAAACGATTGTATTCTTCTGCGCCTCCTACATAATATTTTCGGGTATAATTTTCAAAAAGAATATTTTCAGTTGAAGCATTCACATAGGCTGCTGGATCTATATTCCTTTTTTCAAGTTCACGCCAAAAAATATGACCTTCAAATAAAATTTTCGGTCTTCCATCTACCAGAAAACCTTTTCCATTGCTTTCGACTTCGTTAACTGCCTTAACCGCTGCTAATTCCAAACTATAGTGATTAGAGAAATCGATTAAATTTTGTTCCGAAAGCAGTTTGCTATTCGAAGTAAACAATCCTTGTGTTTTCTGCAATATTGCCGACCATGTTTTTAAACCCACAATTCCATCGACCACAAGATTGTTTGTCAACTGAAAATCTCTAACAGCAGAATCTGTTGCAGATCCAAAATTGTTGGAAACTACAACGCTGTAACCCAAATTCGCAAGAAGTTCATTTAAATAATATACTTCACTAGATTTGGCTCCTGATTGTATTGTTTTCATTACTTTTTATTTATTGTTAATATTGAAGTCTTTGAAAAATCAAAAACATCATTTTTAGTACCGGTCAAATTATCATTCTTATCATAATAATTGACTTTGTATGAAATCAGTGTCGAATTGCTCAAAGTATTTTTTACAATAAAATTGAACAATATTGGAGTAGAAAATTCGGTTTTTAATCGTTCGATTGTAAATTTACTTCCCGTTTCCTGAACCGTTAATTCAATCGTAATTCTGGCTGTAGCAGCTGTCTGGCTTTTGATTTGAACCTGAATGTATCGATTGTAAGCTGTAGACTGAGAAACAACTTGACTAAACTCAGAACTAATGTTTTCAATATTTTCAAAATCGAAAAACACGCTTTTTAAATCTCCAGAAGCAGTTGGATTGAGTGCTGTGAAATCCAGCTGTTTGGTATCATTGCTAACCAGCTGTGGATAATTTTTAAAGAAAGTGCTGTTTAAATAAGTTACATTCTGATTATAAACCAGCAGAATGGAATTAAGTTTACAATTAGAAATAGACTGATTGTTGATCTGAATTTTCTTCGTGGCATTGTCAATCAAAGCTTCTACGATTTCGCCTATTGTCTGCTCAATATTCAATTCAATGATACTGGAATCTTTGATTTCTTTATGTTTGAAATTGATATTGGCATATTGTGTAATCGTATTGTTTAAAGCATTAATCATAATACTGGCTTCTGATAGGTTTTCAGTCGAAAGATTGAATAAAAAATGTTTGCCATCTGTAGTAATATCTGATTGCTGTAAAAAGTAATTACCGCTTACCTCGTATTCTGAAGAAATATCATTGGGAAACAAAAACTGAACTTTATCAAAATAGTCTGCAGTATCTCCATCGATAAAATTATTATTTAGAAGCGCAATTTTAAGTTTAGCCAGATCAAAATCAGAAAGGTTTGGACCAATTGCAAATTGAAAACTGATTTTTGAGATTTCTTCGGTTGTTCCAGCACCTTCTTCATAAGCATGAAAAATGGTCGAAATACAAGGTTTCATGGTATTTAAATCTTTCGAAAGGCTGTAGACTTTTGAAATTAATAAAAACGTATTTGGCTGTACCATCGATTTGTAAATCGAAAGTTTGTCAAAATTAAATCCCGACACAAAGATTTGTTTGAACTGGGAAAAATCATCATTTAAATTGAACGGAATATTAGTAAACCCACCGCCAATTGTTTTATATAGACTTGTCGCTGGATTTGTACCAATGGGATAACTTAATATTTTGTTGATTTTCAGCAGAAAAGTACTTTTTACATATTCTTCTTGTACATCTGCCCTAATGCTGTTTTCACGCTGAATTTCAGAAATAGCCATTTTGGGTGCCATTCTATTCACTGCCGATTTTACCATCAGCGGACTGCTAATAAGAGTTGCTTTAGGCGTTATAGTAGTTGGCGCTGTCGTTAGGTCTTTCTTTATAACATTCTGTTTGATAAAGGCGATATCTTTTGCAAACAAAAAATTGCGTTTCAATTTGGTATATCCTTTAAAATCGAAAAACAAATCCAGGTTAGATTTTAAATCGTTTAGGTTTGAAACTAAATTTAGAAAGGCAATTTTTACAGCTTCATCTATTAAATCAAATTGGATTTCTTGCGTTGTTGTATTGACAATTCCGTTTACTTTTACAAAATCACGATTTACTTTTAAGTTTAAAATCGCTTCTCTCAGATTTAAAGTAATACTTTTTTGACTAGCTTGTAACTCCTTGTTTTTGATGCTGTATTTCAAAGTTACCTTTCCAATCAAACCCGCTCGGTTTCCTGATTTGTCTGGAACATTTTCATAGTAAAAAAGAGTTCCATTATTGGGTTCAATTTCTACCTGAGGAAAAAATAAAGTAATGTCATTTTTAAAATAATCCTTAAAGGAAGCATTTTCTGTAATAGCATTATCATCTTCAATTAAAGGAAAATAGCTTTCAAATATTGGAAATCCAATTATTACAGGCTTTATTTCTATCGAATGAATTATGGGATGTTCTATAACCTTAAATTCATTTTCTTTTTTAAGTGTTGCTGCTGTAAAGGAAGTGCTGGGCTTTGCAGGTTCAAGATTGAATCTGTTTATGGGAACTAATTTAGTTCCTTCGAGCTTAAATGTGTTTAAATCCGGCATGACGTTTTGGTTTAATGATTAGTGACTTTTAAGAAAACAAAAGGGACCTCTGAGTCCCTTTTGCAAAATGTCTCAAAAAAATTATTCCATAAATGGAGCTCTGATTTTCTCGATATCAGCATTTTGAGCGTCAGTTCCTGTTGGACGTTCAAATAATATATCTCCTTCTTGATAATCAATTTTGATAAAATCTGTAGAAATAGACACTTTTTTAGATTTTTTTCCAATTTTACCACTGCAAGTATATTTCACTTTATACTCGGTTGGCTTAATAGTGTAATCCAATTCATACCAAGCTCTGTACGGAATTGCATCTTCAAAATTATCGGCAGTAAACTTGAATTTTTTAGTTGACATTTTATCTACTTTTAGAGTAACTTCAAGTGTATCGCATTCAAACAATTGTTCAGTCGATAATGTATAGTTAATCATGTTCATAACCGGAAGCGGCACGAAGATTTTAGTTCCTTCAAATTCAAATTCTTTTACACTGTCTTTTAATTTGATTCTTTTATCTTTTTCGTACATCACTTCTTGTCTTACTTTAACTTTAGAAGACCCATTGTTTTTTACGAAATCAAATACGAAAGCATTTTTCTCTTTTGATTTATCGTTCCATGTTGCTGGAAAAATGGCATCGATTTCTTTTCCTGATTTGCTCGTATTTTTTACGTATGGCGTTCCTTCTGGAGCAATCATTCTTCCTTGCCCTTTCCAGATAATTTGTCCTTTAGAATCAGGATACCCAACTTCTATAGAAACTTGGCTTACCGGACTATCGTTAACAATATCACTGTCTTTGTCCAGTTTAATTAAACCTCCATTTAAAGAAGCAACTACCTGCACTTTTGAGAAGTCTTCGTCAAGCTGAATTTCTGTAATGTACTTTTTAACGTCTGCTTTTGCTTCAGTTCCTGTTTTTAAAGTCAAAGGAGTTAAGTTTCCGCTGATTTTTGAATCCAAAACCTGAATTGCAGAGAATTTAATTTCATCTGTAAATTTAACCGCACGAATCTGTGTTCCTGATTTAAGGTTTACTCCCACGCTGCCAAGCCCCATAAACAATCTGAAGAAACCGTTTGGTTTTTCTGGATTTGCAGCTGGTGTGAATTGTTTTTCTGGAACGTCAAAAATTTGTTTTTTCAACATTTCAAAAGCAAAATCTCTTTGTTTTTGGAGTAATGATTCTTCTACTTTTTTTCTTTCTTCGTTTGAAAACTGTTCATCAGTAATGATCTCGCTTACGATTCCTCCCTCTGTACTGATTTTTTCGTATTCATGTTCCCAGTTCAAATCTACAAACGACCAGCTTACATTGGTTTTTGCAGAGAAATAAGAGTGTACTTTTTTAACATCAATTGTAGTTTTGATAACTGTAGTTGGCATATAAGCCTTGTACTTAATGTTATTTTCGACTACTAGGTTGTTGCTTCCTATTTCAAGTGCATTTTTCACTAATGAAGCACTGTTTCTTCCCATTAAAATTGAAAGCGCATTATCGCCTAATCCGAAAGTGGTTCCTGCTCCTTCTCCCTGAATGTTGAAAGTCCACGGATTAGCACCTCCAAATGGATTATTAGGTGATTTTTCGCCCACCACATGCATTGCGATGTTGTTCTCTGTGAGCTGAATAGGTCTTACATTAGTCGAATTAAAATCTTTATCTACTCCAATTAAGAAAGAAAACAATCCAAAAAGAGTTGAATTTCTGTGGTTTTTGTAGTCAGAATTAAGTCTAGCTTTCAATTTGTCGATTGCTTTTTTTAATAAAGCTTCGGGAAGATCAATGGTACTGGTAAGTGTGGTATAAGCTCCTGCTTCTTCTTCTAGTCCTTCTGCTCCAATTACGGTTGATGAATCTCCAGCTGATTTAAACACCTGCATTGCAAATTTAAATCTTCCGTCAGGGTGTTTTGAAAGTCTTGGATACTTTGGATAATAATAAAACTGCATTGGCAGACCAGCGTCTCTCAATAATATATTATTAGGATCTGGTGAAAAAAGGACTGCAAAATCTGCTCCATCTTCTTTTTCTAAAAGGATTTCTACTGTTCCGGCTCCTGCGTGAGGATAACCTAGAGGTGTTGGTTGTGACATAATTAAAAAAATTTAGTTATTACTTATTATTGGTTACTCATTTTGACCGTCAGATTTTTACATAAATTTGACGATGTAAAATTGTTTCATTATAAAATATTATGAAACAGCACTTTAACCCATTTTTTTAAATAATTTCACCTGCACAAAAAAGGGTATTTTTCCCCTTGTTCACGTTTTGGGTTTCCAATAATTTTGTCACTTCAACAAATAAAAAAAACTGTAAACTAAACCTTTAACCAATTAATTTTAAAAAAATCATGAAAAATCCACCCGCAAAACCTAGTCAGTTAATAACTAAAGAATTTGCAAAACAGTTAAATGTGAACTACAATAACAAAAGAGCATCCTCATTAACTGCAAAAGCTGCTAAAAAAGAAGATGCAAATGCTATTTGGTATTCACTAGAAGCGCTTGAAAGTTATATTCATTATATCAAAACCAGTGGCGCAAAAGAGGGCTATAACGTAGACGGTATACGTTTTTATTTTGGTGTATACCCAGACGATGAAAAACATGGTGAAAAAGCCGGATTAACCACATTATTCCTAGTTCCTACAGGAAAAAAAGTAGAAAACAACACGGCTAAAATTCAAAGTTTCGCTTTAGTTCAAGAATCAGCTCCGGCTGACATTCAAAGTCTTGAACCAATGAATTACGGAAACATAGGAAGACCGCCAAGCTTAGTATATTAATAGAATTGTATGTTTGAATTTTTAAGATCCTATATCATTTATTTAGCTTTATTATCAGGAAGCATCGGATTAATTTCGATGCATAAATTACCTGGTAAGAAAGCTAAATTTTTAGTAATTTTAATTTGGTTTTCGATTCTCACAGAAATAATCGGATACTATTTTACGTATTGGACCGGTTTATTAAACTATTATGTTTATAATGCTTATATGCTGGTCAGTTTGTCCGCCTATATCTTACTCATAAGAAGCCTTTTACAAAAGATTAATTACAGAATAACTTCAGTGTTGTTTTTGTTACTGTTTATTGTTTCTTTCTTTTTAAACATTATGTATTTTAAGGAAGATCCTAATCGTTCCTTTACCTACAGTTTCGCAATTGGAGTTGTATTGATTTTGATTTTATCTTGCTTGTATCTGGTGGAAATTTTTAATTCAGACAAAATATTAAACTTCAAACGATCTGTTTTTTTCTGGTATTTATTAGGAATTTTGGTATTTCATGTGCCTTTTACTCCTTTTATGCTTGCCATTAACTGGTTCTTAATCAAGCAGGACGATTCTATTTTTAGTCTTGTATTGTTCATTTTAAATTTTCTGGCACACACATGCTATAGTATTGGTTTTTTATGGAGCGAAAAGAAATACAATTATTAGTCATTTCATTAGGTATTGTCTTTTTTACCTTACTCATCGTTTTGCTTTTTCTTTTCTTTTATTTTATAAAGAAGAAAAACAACTATATGGTTGAAAAAATGGAGGCTGAAATGTATTTCCAATCCGAACTTGTAAAAACCAGAATTGAGATAAAAGACCAAACGCTTTCTGAAATCAGCAAAGAGCTTCATGATAATATTGGACAGATTATTTCGGTTGCGATTATGCAGCTTAACATCGGAATCAGCAATAAAGGCATTCAAGTATCAGAATTAAAAGATCTTAAAAGTGTTTTAGCCAAATCACTGGATGAACTCAGAATTTTATCCCGAATTATCAATAAAGATAATCTACTGCAGCACAATTTTGCAGAAGCCATTCAGCTAGATTTAGAACGCGTAAAAAAACTCAAAAAAATCAAATATAATTTCAACCTAATTGGTGAAATTCCCGAGATCAACGAAGAACATGATTTGATTATTTACCGAATATTTCAAGAGGCACTGCACAACAGCTTAAAGCATTCGCATAGTGATTTATTTGATGTTCACCTTGAAACCACTCCAAATGTATTCAGACTTAAACTGAAAGATTTTGGAATTGGATATAATTTAGAAGATTCTAATGCAGGATTAGGACTTACAAATATGAAACTTAGAGCCAAATTGATTGGTGCCAAATTGGCTATTGCCTCAGATCAATCTGGAACAATTGTAACTCTGGAATACCCTTTAACCCAATGTGATGAAAACTAACTCAAAAAGCAAAATAATAATTGTAGACGATCATCTTCTTTTTTCACAGTCTTTGGAACTGCTTATTAAAAGTTTTGGTGATTACGACGTCATAAATCGTTTTGAAAACGGCAAAGTGTTTATTTCTTATCTACAGGAAAATTTAGACAATGATATAGATTTAATTCTTTTAGATGTAAACATGCCTGTTCTAGACGGCATAAACACCATGAAATGGATAAAAGAAAACCGTCCAGACTTAAAAGTAATTGCACTTTCTGTTAATGACGATGAAGAAATCATCATTAAAATGATTACCAATGGCGCAAAAGGTTATTTATTAAAAGATACTTCTCCCGAAGTTTTCCGCGAAGCAATTGAGTGTGTTATCGAAAAAGGATTTTACTTTACCGAATTAGTTTCAGGCATGCTGATTAATAAAGTCAACAGCGACAATAAAAAAATCAGTCTTAAGGAAAAAGAAATTGTTTTCATTAAACATGCCTGCACCGAAATGACCTACAAAGAAATTGCTTCGGAAATGTGTTTAAGCCCAAAAACGATTGATGGTTACCGAGAATCGTTATTTGATAAACTTGAAATCAAAACTCGAATCGGCTTGGTTTTATATGCCATTAAACATAAAATAGTTTTTGTTTAATACGTTAAAGCTGCAAAAACTGGAAAATCTTTAATTTTTTCTCTTCCGTTTAGAAAAGTCAGTTCCATTAAAAAGTTGCATTGTATGATTTCACCGCCGAGTTTCTGCACAAGATCGCATACTGCTTTTGCAGTACCGCCTGTTGCCAGAACATCGTCATGAATTAAAACGCGGTCGCCTTTTTGAATAGCATCGGTATGCATTTCAAGACTATCGGTTCCATATTCCAATTCATAAGAAGCCGAAATAGTTTCGAATGGAAGTTTTTTAGGTTTTCGAACAGGAATAAACCCAGCATTGAGTTTCTGTGCCAGTAACATCCCGAAGAAAAAACCACGGCTTTCTGCTCCTACCACTTTGTCGATTTTTTGTCCTTCTAAAGAATCGACCAAAATTTTAAGACAATTTGTTCGTGCTTCAGGGTTAATCAGCAAAGGTGTAATATCTTTAAATAAAATTCCTTCTTTTGGAAATCCTTGAATATCACGTATATACTTTTCAATGTTCATTTTTTTTTATTTTTCTGTAAAATTTCGCTTGTTTATCTAGTATTTATGTCTATCTTTGCACCCGCAAACAGCAATTATCAAAGCTACTAAAAAATAGTGAGATAACAAATACGGCCTCGTGGCGCAACTGAATAGCGCATCTGATTACGGCTCAGAAGGTTACAGGTTTGAATCCTGTCGAGGTCACTCTATGGGACAAAAGATAAAAATCATCTTTTGTCCCATTTTTTTTTGCCTTTAACTCCTTGTTAATCATATAAATACCCTCTACAATTTTGTTCACTCTAGCGGTTTGTATTTTATTTTCACGAATCGTAAAATTTTCAGGATAAACCAAACCTATTAAGCTTCGAGCTTCCGAAAGATCCATATCCGCATAAGCCACATTCATTTTAATTAAGTTCTCAATGCCTTTATTTAAAAGGGATTCGATGCTGTGTCTATCTTTTGCAATGGAGGATAATTCCCTTTCAAGGTTTGTAATTCGTGCACTATAGTCATCCTTCATTAATTTATAATCATCCGAATCTATTTTTGATGTTAAAAGAAGATCCCTTGCATTACTTAATCGAAGTTCATAATCTTTAATCTGTTCTAAAAGTCGTCGTTTCTGTTCACCAGCATTATTAGCCAATTCTCGGTGAGTTTCAAATATTACAGATGTGTATATTTTTTTGACCTCTGGTATTGGCTGGTATTTTTTTAGGTCATCAATAAATAATTTATTGGCTATTTCAGAATTGATTCTAAATTTACACTGGGCTTCGCAATGATAATAATAGTAATGTTTATGTCTGCCTTTACACTTGCTTCCCTGAAGCTTTTTTTGGCACTTTGGACAATTAAAAAATCCTCTAAGGGGAAATTCTACAACTGTTTTAATTTTAGGTCTGTAAATACGGGATTTTCCATCTAAAATATCCTGAACATTATAGAAAAGACCTTCCGTAATTAAAGGCTCATGCTGTCCTGTAACTAACATGCTTTCTTCATCTTTATATTGGGGGACAAAAATTTTACCACAGTAAATTGGATTTCGAATTAAACCCCACATATTGCTTTTGGTTCTTGTAAAACCTCTTCTGCATGCAAGATGGTAAACCTGTTCAGTGTTAAACACTCCTCTTGCAATTTCTTCGAATATCCATCTCATTACTGATGCAGCCGGCTCTACAAGAGCAATATATTTAGTTCCGTCCTCTTTTGATTTATTTGCATAACCAAAGGGAGCAGTTCCCATATATCTTCCTTCTTTTTTAGCTCTTCGCATTCCATGAAAAGTATTTAAAGCCCGTCTGTCGTTCTCTACTTCTGGGGCAGCGAGATAAAAAGCAAGCATCATCTTATTTTCCGGAATAGATAAATCAAGAGGCTGTTCGATAGCTTGTGGCTCCACTCCAAGTTTTCGTAGAACACTTATCATTTGGTATGCGTCACCAGCATTTCTACTAAACCTGTCCCATTTTGTAAATAAGACAAAGTCGCATTTGTTTTTTTCTCTTTTAAGATTAAGAAGTAATTTATTCCATTGTGGTCTATTAAAGGTTTTGGCTGAATGATCTTCGTAAATAACATTACGAACTTCAATATAATTTATAGAACAATACTTACGTAGGACTTCTTCCTGATTTCTTTGTGAATATCCTTTCTCAGCCTGCTCGTCTGTGCTTACACGAATGTATAAATCTGCAATAATACTCATGATTCTAAAAATTTTGAAACGACCGCATGGGCCAATTTTCGTAAAAATAGCAAAATTTCAGTTGCTTCTTCAATTGTAACATTCATACCCTCAGAGTTTAACATTTGCATAGCTTTCTCTGGAGTTATTTTTCCTCTCATTTTTTCTTCTTCATTTTCCATCATCATTTAATTAAATAATAAAAGCCCTTTACGGGCTTTCATGGTTATTTACCTGTGTTCAATCGTAAAAGTAAATCTTGCTTCCTTGTGTTTTCTTAAACGAAGGCTCGTATTTAAGATATCCATAATCACTCAATTCCTGGATGCATCTGTGATAAGTATGCGGTGAGGAAATCTTTGCTATCGGAGTAATATCATGTCTATAGACCTGTATTGGGTTTACAAACTGATTCTGCGTCCTATACTGAAGCAGAGACATGTAAATAGCAATATGTGTCGAGCTTATTCGAAAATCATTTTCAATTGCTGTAAAAAAGTCCGATAGCGGTTTTAAATTTTCCATTTTGAATAATTTATAAACTTTTACTTTTAGCTGTTCTATGCTGTCTTTGAGAAGACTGTATCGCTACATACTTTGCTTGCTTATTTGAAGTTTTGGAATTTTGATTTAAAAGATCCGAAAGCAATACTTTTTTTAAATCTTCATTGTGGATCAAAAGCCCTTTATTTTGTGGATTAGCTTCTACATAAAAATTTTGAGAACTGCCATTTCTTTCTAATTTAACCAGCTCTCTGCCTCCATTTTTTAAAGATCTCAAGATTTCCGCAACTTGTAATTGATCCAAAGAATTTATAGGCAATTCTTCCAAAGCCTTCTTTAAATCATAGCCGTACTCTTGAGGAAATTCTTTTACTCTATAACTGCCAGATGCATCTTTATCATTTAAATCCAATTGCTTCCAGATTCCATCGATCAAAACCGCCCGACCTGAAAGTAATTCATAAGACTGTCTTGCATTAACACCATCCTCTGTAAAAAAGTGCTGACTATTTTCTTCATTTTTGGATTGCGTATAAAGACTGGTTTTAAATCCTTCAAATTGATATTGGCCGGACTCATCTTTTTTAAAATTAAGAGAATGATCTAGTCTTTCTTTTTCATTTAGATAGTAAGAAACAGGCACAATAAATTTCGTTTCTCCCAGATTCATATATCGCTCGACTTTTTTGAAAGCATCTTTAAAACCTATTTTTTCCAATTTATCCTTAAGCTCATTGTTGGATTTCGCTTCAGTTTTGCTATAAATATCAGATTTTAATCTCACAGTCATCCTTAGAACAATGTTTTTATAAATAAACCTTCTTAGTTTTTCTGGGTATAACTTGTTCGCAAGATTATTGTGCTCGCTTTTTACAACTTGAAGAATGAGGTTTTCATAAACACTATTTGTCTTACGATATCTAACCAGCATGCTTTCATACCATTTTAACTTCTCCTTTAAAAGAGAAGTTTCAATTGAAGGACTGGAACGGAAAAGTTTTTTTAGGTTTTCCTCTTTACTATTCCAATCATTTATTTCAATTGCAAGTCTATTGGTAAGGGACTGATTATCCATCGTTTTTTACTTTTGATTATTTATGCTACACAGATTTACCAACTTTTCTTTTGCGGGCTGTTGAGTTCTGCTCTTTCTGTGCTGGTTCATCATCATTATCCTTGCTGACATTTTTATCTTTAGATTCCGACTGTTTTTGCTGTTTGCTTTCTCTATGATTGATTCTCTGCAGACTGCCGTCATAGACATTTAATGTTTTAAACTGAGGATTGGCCTCCACAAACATTTTAGTTTCCACACCATTGACAACAAAAGTTACAGACTGCAGATTTCCTTTCTTAAGTGAGCTCATCAGATTTTCTTTGTAGTTTGGAGTCTGAAGCTCTTTAATAGAATGTTTTTCGAGACTGGCCTCCAAGTCATAGCCATAATTTTGATGAAAATGATTTATTTTAAAGTTGCCATTGCTCTCTGATTCTTTAAAATCCATTTTTAACCATGCGTTGTATGATTCCCCTTCCTTGGTTTTAAGATCTTTGTTCACAGAACGGCCTTCCATCAAATTGTAAGCTTCCTTAAGAGTTATACTCGTGCCATCATTATTTATATAAAATGTTTGCTCCAGTCCAGGCTTGTTCTCTTTCTGCAGATTCACATGATAAGAATTAAAAAAGTAAATGTCACTCTGATCCGATTTTTTGAAATTCAATTCAACTGTCAAAGTATCATTGTTTGGCACCCCATTATTCATAATCCCGCTATGGATGATTTTAAAATCCTTATCACCTTTCTGCATGTTCTCTTTAAGTTCTGTTTCAAACGTCTCACCCATTCCAGTGTATTTTAACTGGTCCTTTAGATATTCTAAATTTTTCTCGTTCATTGTATTTGCATTTAAGTAGTTTTTATTCAATTCATTTCTCTGTTTATACAGATGCATAAAATCATTTACATCAACGGTCTCTATTCCAGAAGTATCCAGACCTCTCTCTAGAATTATGTTTAAATCTTTGATGAGAGATGTTATTGGAATATTCTTAAAATAATCAACATCATTAGGACCCACAAGGCAATAATCCTCTGCAGCCATCGATGTTCTAAAAAACTGGATAGTATCGCTGTCAGTAATTAATTTCAAAGGATAGGCTGCAAATTGATAACCGTAAGAAACCATCTCTTCCGCGTATGATAACAGCGTTTCAGCATCTGCTACATTTATTGTCATGATATATGTAGTTTAAAATTTATCCATGTTAACTGCCTCGATTGGAAATACTTTATCGGTCAGGTTACTGCTGATATCAAGTTCAAGATGTCTTCCACCACTTTCTTCAACTAGCTGAAGTGTGAGATATTTATTTTCAGGAATAGTAAACTTTTCGAGTGCATAAACTTTTATTACTTCAGACTTATAGGGAATCAAAGTGGATGACGTAGTTTGATAAAGCGGCTCAATTTCTATTTCCTGCGATGCAGTACGTTTTGATTTTTTTTGATCCCTGATAAAAAATCGGAACTGATCAATGTCATAGTTAATCTTTGACTTATTTTTAAATACTATCCTCAAATACAAAACATCCTGATAAATAAAAATACCGTTTAGCTCTAGTCTTATCTGATACTTAGATTTGTTGTAACCGCCGATTTTATTCTTTTTAGATAATGCCAGGGAGGCACATTGTTCTATTTTTTTCTGGTTTTCGTTCTCAAGTGAAAATAAAACATCTTTACTGGCAGCAATAGAATTCACGGCTTTAACATTCAAATCCGGACAGTCATCATCATAATTCAGTACAAATACGTATAATCTCGCGTCAGAAGTGACAACAGTCAGGTTGGTCTGAATGAAATGCTGTTTAGCTGCTTTAATCAGTAATATATTCTCTACACCTTTGGCTTTCTGTACCAGTACCTCATCACTTCCTTTATCAATGCTCTTGATTGGATAGGAAAAAACAATACTTGTTGTTTTGGAGTATCCGATCTGAACGCTTTTGTATTGGTCTTCGTTCGCTATCGTCTCTTTTACACTCAACTGGGGATAGGCTAAAACAGAAAACAGCAATAAACTCATTTTAAATAAATGATTAATTCTTTTCATTTTTTTCACTTTAAGGTTTTAGATTCTTTTGTTTTTCATCATACAAAAGTACCTGATATCCTGCTTTAACTATTACTTTGATCAGTTTTACTTTCTTGCTTAAAAGACTTTTTGCCGCCTCTATACCCATTCCTGCTGCCTGAGCTCCCCATGAATCTGTAACACCGGTCAATCCTAAAGTCTGTATTGAACGGTCTGCAGAAGCCTTCGCGACATCCCTGCCGATTGCGCCTGGAATATTTATCCCTTCGCCTCGCTTGCACCCATAAGGGAAGAGGTTTTTCTTTGGGCGGAGCAGAATATCTTTCTCAAATGGGGCGTGCTCTCACGCTCCAAGTTCTACTGCCTCGAATGCGCCCATGTCTGGAAGCCCTCCTGCCACAGCACCTGCGCCAAGTTCACCACCTGTCCTGCCTGCCAAGGAAAGCTCAAAATGATGCCTTATAATCAGGTGCATTTCAAGGAAACCGAATACTTTGCAGTAGTCGAGCGCTGTGCGGGGTTTCAGGTGGTGCGCATGGTCATTTCCCACAAGCACATGAAAAAGAATTTCACGCCGACCTATTTCCACAAAGAGGTCATGCAGCACTGGATTAATCCCAAAGGCGAAGTGCGCACCTTTGCGCTCAGTACGAATGTATTTTCCTCTACCCTTGATGCATGGAAATTCTATTCCCCGCTCGAAATAAAGCCTAAGGACTTCATCCGCAATGCCAAATACTATATCAATCCCTACAGGGTCTATCCGCAGATGAAAACGCTTCCGATTTTGAGACGCAACGGCTTCAAGTCTTCGGTTTATGATATTGCGCCCCACCTATTGTTTTCATCGCTTTTAAGCGACCCCATAGCCGAAACCCTGCTGAAATCCCGACAGCTGAACCTTTTGCAGTATTACCTCGGCGCATCACGACAGCAGATAAAACGCAATTGGCAGGCGGTCAAAACGGTCATCCGAAACGGCTACAAGATTGCAGACGTGCAGCTATGGGAGGATTACTTGGAACTGCTCCGTTATTTCAAAAAAGACCTTTCCTGCGCCCTTTATGTCTGCCCTGATAATCTGCAAGATGCTCACGACCATTTCGTAAAAAAGAAAAGGGAACTGCTCAGAAAAAAGAAATTGCACGACCTGCGCCTTGAAATCGAAAAGGCGCAGAAACGATACGCAAGCGACAAGAAGCGCTTTTTCGGCCTCTCGTTCCACGAGAAAGATTTGAGCATTTCCGTAATTGAAAACGTAAGGGATTTTATGCAGGAAGGCGATGATTTGAGGCATTGCGTATTCACCAACGAGTATTACGGAAGAAGGGATTCGCTGATACTCTCGGCTAAAATGGCAGGGGAATCCTTGGAAACCATTGAAATCTCCCTGAGCCGTATGGAAGTACTGCAGTGCAGGGGGCTGAAAAACAAGCCCTCAAAGCATCATAAGAAGATACTGAACCTGCTCAGCCGGAATCTGTATCAAATTAGGGAACGTTTGAAAAAAGAAAAAAAGAAACTATAAACAAAGCCGATAATGCATCGGCTTTTTTTGTGGTTAAATATACTAAAAAGCCCGCCGGCTTGCCCGCCGGCGGGCTTGGAGAGTAAATACGCTTGGAAGTTGGATTTACTTAATGGCAATAGTTTCGGCAAGATTTTCCTGCGATATAAAAGCGGCAATGTACTGCCGTACTCATTTCGTTTATCGTCCCCTGTTTCAAAGTTATTGATAGAAAACAGTTTTTTTCTTTTCTTAAATTACATCTTAAATTTTATTGAGCTTTCATCGGTAAGCGGATCTAAAAATATTAGATCAAAATCATCCAGAATAAGCAAAGCGTCCAGCACTGCAGCCTCCGCCGCTCTAACCTCAGTTAAGTCTCTGCTTTTATAATCACACAAAGGGAATAAGGCTTTTACGAGTTCTTCTAAACTATAAGGTTTATTATAATTTTTGGAAAGCTCTCCAAGTATCTTATCAGTGAGCTTTAATGATGTTTCAGGCATATACTTTTTTTTTTAAGGCAGCAATTATTTCTCTAGGGAGCTTCTTATAACGGAATTCTTATTTTAAGAAAATTAAGAAACATCAAGTTTAATTACCTGTTTGAAAAGCATATAAATATAATAAATTTATTATCTATTATTAAGCATTAAATTGTCCAAAGTCATCTTTTTAACTTTATAAAACCATAGGGTATGAAAATTGGAATTATAAGTATAAGCAGTGTGACTTTAGAACTAGCCTTCAGGTCGGCAGAATCTGGGTAGCCGGTTAAAATTCACAACACGAAACGATCTCCTCAGAGATGCTGCTCATAAAATGAGATTTCATCTACAGCTTTGTCACATTGGAGAAGCTGCCAGCATGGAAATAGGGATACTGTTTATCCATGAAGATGATTTAACTAGTATAATTAACAGGCCGCCAGACATGTCTGGAAAATTGATTGTACATACCTGCAGTTTGATATTTGATCCCCCTTTCACTACTATCAAGCCTTACCAGTGTCCTAACTTATCAGATCACAGCATCTATGCTGCCTGAAGCGCGGGCCGTAAAACTTTTCAATCCTGTTAATCTCAAACCAAAGAAGAACCCCATCACTTATAAAAATAAGGAAGAAGTATTTTTTACAGCCGGCAACGCGATTCGAGAAATCAGACAAGGGATTTTCCAAAAAAAAGCAACTCTCACCGATGGACCTTTCCGGCAGCATTCATCTTCGGGATAAAGCAATTAATATAAAGATATTATTAAGCCAAGTATCATAAATCTTTTAAAAATAATCAGGATTAAAAGGGAAACACACTCTTTTAAATTCTTCAAGTTTTTCTCGTATACTGGTAAAAAACTTTCAATTTCCCAGATGCCGAACTAAAATATTATTCCTAAATTTGGCTTTTTAAACAGCAAAATGTGTCACTTAATACAGATGTAAGGCATTCAGACTGAAAAAAGATCAAGAATTAACATTATTGAAAAATATTAACTAACAATAACGAATAACTGTTTAAATTGCAATGAACAGCTTGCAGGTAAATTTTGCAGCAATTGCAGCAAGTCAGCATCAACACATAGATTTTCTTAATCTCACGTTATCAAGCACGATTTTATTCACGCATATTCCACTTCGATACAGGCTTTTTTTACACCATCAAAGAGCTGTTTACCAGACCAGGACACAGTATTAGAGATTATATACAAGGAAAAAGATCAAAGCATTACAATTGTTTTGCAACGATAATTCTTTTACTGACCATCGGTTATTTTTTAAAGAAATGGACCATAATTGAATTTTCAGATTTGTATGATCAAACAACGGCTTCTGGATTATTTAAGGTATTAAAGGATTATTCAAAAATTATCGTTTTTCTGCACGTTCCCACTATGGCTTTAGCCAGTTATTTACTTTTTAAAAAAAGCAGACAAAATTTTACAGAGAACTTAGTACTCAATTTGTTTTTGTTGTATGGAATCTTAACAATCAGTGCTTTTATGCAATTGGTTATGATCTTTACTGACAATAGGGATTTTCTCCTTTCACTGAATAATTTTCTGGCTGTACTAACCATTTTTTATGTAATAATTTTCAATTATCAATATTTTTCGGTCTTCGACTATAAGTAACACCAGATAATGATTCGTGCCGTTATTATTGGAATTTTGTATTTAACGATTAAACTGGCATCAAACGTATTTTTACTTCACATTATCTTATAAAAAAGCAGTCTTGGAAACCAGCCCGCCTGAAGCGAAACTCTTCAATGATCTTGGCAGGCTCAGCATACTGCTTTGTGAGGACAACTACCTCAACCAGAAACTGGCACAGAACGTAATTGAAGGATTCGGATTTAAAATAGATATAGCCGAAAACGGAAGCCAGGGCATAGAAATGCTAGCGCACGGAGAATATGACCTGATGCTTATGGATCTGCAGATGCCTATTCAGGATGGCTACAAGACGACTAAATATATAAGAAAAGAAATGAATAACCCTATCCCTATTATCGCCATGACTGCACATTCCCTGGCAGGAGAACTGCACCGATGCCTGGATGCCGGCATGAACGGTTATGTGCCTAAACCTTTTAAGCAGCATGAACTTTTGGAAGCAATAAAATCAGTTCTAAAAAAAGACATAATCTTTTAAAGCAACCACTATAAGTATGGAAAAATAATGACGGAGGCAAAAAAATGGTTTATTCATAAAGCGGATAATAACGTAATACAGTTGTAAAGATTAAAGTAAATACATCGTAAAACTTAGGATCACAGAATTAAATTATTGATTTTCAGTTTTTTTTACCAAACTTTTTTTTAATAACATGCCTGCGATAAAATATATAATGCTATCTTTGCTGTAATTGGTATTCTGCCAATGCTCACTCTGATAAGCAGATCTGTCCATCTTGTAAAATTTGTCCTCCCTTACTCTTCAGTTTAGGCATACAGCCGCCTTAATTTTTAAAACATTTTACATTATGAATATCTTTGTAGCAAAACTGGGGTTTGCAACCTCGGAGGATCAGGTGCGCGACGCTTTCGCATCTTATGGAACAGTAACCTCTGTAAAAATAATTATGGATCCGTTTACAGGCCGCTCAAAATGCTTCGGTTTTGTTGAAATGCCTGACCAATCTGATGCTGAAAAAGCAATAAAAGGGCTGAACAACTCCAAACTGGACAGCCAGACTGTAGTGGTAAACGAAGCCCGACCTAAGCCTGATGTTTTGGACTACAGCTCCAGCAGAGGCGCATCAAATTACTCTAAGGACAGAAGAAGATAGCTGCAGTCTCTGGCAATGCTCTGATCAGACCAGCGGCCAAATCTACATAGAGCTGATGCATAATGGCTCGTTATTACTATAATAAATTTCTTTGCTTAAGACACTAATCTGAAACCAATAAATCATAATGCTTCTAGCAGGCATAGAATTAAACTTTACCTTTTTTTTATAACAGGAATTATCTTTTTTTTTAAAATCAGAGCTGAAAACCTACCTGCGAAAGGCATCAGGTACACCTGCTGCTGCTTTTTTATAATCATCAATTGTATGGCGGTTGCCACCTAAATTATAAATTTAACATACTGCCATACATAATAATCATATTTACATGAAAAAATTTTCAGTACATGAGATCTGCACACATCTTCATGGCATAACTGACGGCAAAACGTCGGCAATGGTATCCTCTGCGGGGAGCCCTGAAACCGCCCAGCCATATCAGATTACTTTTCTCGGAAACAAAAAATTTGAAAGGCTTTGGCCGAAATCCAAAGCTCTTGTTGCTGTTGTGGATAAGAACAGCGTCCTAGACCCCGGCCCCGGCAGGGCACTGATCAAAGTAGACAGTGTTGAGCTGGCTATGTGCCGAGTGCTTGAACTTTTCAGACCTGTGGCTGTTAGGTTTGAAAACAACATCCATCACTCTGCAGTAATTCATAAGTCCGCTGAAATAGGCAGTCAAACAAAAATAGGAGCCGGCGTATACGTAGGCGCAGGATGCATACTGGAACATAATGTCACTATTTATCCTAACGTTACCGTGCTTGACGGCTGTTTTATTGGTTCTGGAACTGTTATATGGCCTGGGACTGTCATACGTGAAAACTGTCGCATCGGCCTAAGGACAATCATACATTCCAATGCTGTTATCGGTGCCGACGGGTTTGGTTTTGTGAAGTGTCCTGTTGAAGGACTCGTAAAGGTCCCCCATATCGGAAATGTTGTTATCGGTGATGATGTAGAAATTGGTGCAGCAGTCTGCATAGACCGCGCAAAATTCGCTTCAACTGTTATTGGAAACAGCTGTAAAATCGATAATCTGGTACAGATCGGGCATAACTGCATTGTAGGCGAACACTGCATCATCGCAGGAAACAGCGGACTTGCAGGTTCTGTGAAACTTGGCAGAGGAGTGGTCATCGGAGGGGGAAGCAGCATTAAGGACCATGTCACAATTGGAGACGGAGCTACCGTCGGCGGAGGATCGGGAGTGATCTCCGATGTCTGCGCAGGTGATACCGTATTAGGATATCCTGCTCTTAAAGCTACTGTTACTTTGAAACACTGGGCATCGATCAAAGAAAAAAAAAATAGTAATCCAATTGTTTAATTTAATACTGAAGTCAAATATGGCCGACTCATTTTTTAAAAAAGAAAATAACAAGAAAAAAGCTGTTCTCAAAAAGCAGAAAGCACTCAGGAAGCTGGAAAGAAAAACAAACAACCTCAAAGGCAAAGGCTTTCAGAGCATGATTATCTACGTGGATGAACATGGGCATTTCACATCTATGGCCTCTGAAAGCCGCACGGTCAAAGAAAGCCACCAGAAAATACTGCCCAAAGAACCAAAAATACGATCTGCTCCGGGAAAGAACTAGATACGGCATACTGCCTGTATGAACTGCCGGCGTAGTTGATGTCTGGGGCACTGAGCTACAAACTCTCTGGGCATATCCATTCTTGCAAATGATATAGAAGTTTTTGAACTGCAGCGCAGCATTAAATCAAAAAAATGTAAAAAATCATCCCAAAAGAGAAGGAAGATCCGAAATAAAATATATTATTATCTTAAAGATGATATAAATATATCTGCAATTCTTTAGTATTGATTATACCGCTAGATAGCATTTACAATCATGCATAATAAACTATGATATAGAAGTCTTCAGGAGAAACACTGATAAAAAACTACTAAGATGACCGCCCCCGTATTGTATACCACGGTAAGATGCAATGCCAAAAAAGATGAGCTCCCCTTAACATAAAATAGGATCTATATCCAAAAAGAACCTTCTGAAGCAAAATATTTCTGGAGCATTACAATGTATAAGCCCCCAGAACGTTTTATGGTTCCAAATACAATTGACCGATACTCTATCATTAATAAAACCAAAGGGCTGAAATATGAAGCCAACGGGGATTTGATTATCTACCTGCAGAGTACCTAACTGGGAAAGGATAAAGAAAGCAATTGGCTTCCCACTCCAAAAATGAAAAATTCATGTTTGTTACCCGAATTTATGGTCCAAAGCCTGATGTCATTAACGATATCTGGAGTAAGTATTTTTATTACTAGCCTTTTTTATAGAAGACTTCTTTCAAAAATTTATAATTTAACAAAACTTATATAATTCCCATGTCAAACATGGGAATTGTGTAAAAAATTAAATCCTATTTTCCTATAGCTCTTGCATTTCCGCGAAATACGGTTTTATGCAGTTAGAAATATGCACTGCTCCAGTAAATCCGTATTTTGCAATTGGCTTGAAAAGCCGTACATTTGAGTTATGTTGAATTAATGCAAAAAAATATGACCAAAAGGTTATTTAATCACATTTTGCTGGCAGACGACGATATCGATGACTGCGACTTTTTTGCCGAAGCAGTCAGGGACCAATTTCCTGATATGAAACTCTCCATTATGCATGATGGAGCCAAATTGATCAGTCTTCTTGAAAATCCCCAAACTCCTAAATCAGAGCTGGTCTTCCTAGATCTTAATATGCCTATTATGTCTGGAGAGGAATGTCTTATAAAAATCAGAAATTCTGATGCCTTAAAAAAGCATATCATTATTGTTTTCAGCACCAGCAGCAATACTGCGGATATCGAAAAAATGTATTCCCTTGGGGCAAATTATTTTATCACAAAACCAGTTGTATACAGCCATCTTTCTATTCTTATAAAAAAAGCATTATCTTTAGTGTCGCAGCCCGATAATCTCCAGCCAGCTTTTGAAAACTTTCACGTCAAGATATAAAGACTCCTTTGGGTCACTAAAAAATGGCGGAAAATTAATTAGGCACTCCAAGTATCATACTGTGTGCTATTCAATTTTTACATTAATCCAAGAAAAGTCGAATCCATTCATCATAAAAAAATAATGGATTTTAAGCATTTCCGCCACAAAAGCCAAGACAGATTTACGCAAAATCTGCCAGTCAAAATTTTATGAAAGAATGTTGCCGCATAATTTTCTTCCGTGCATCTATCTCCCTGCAAATTTTTCTGCCGGTATTCAAAATCGTCTATAAAGCCAAGCATAATATAACATTAGCAGGCTGAAAAAAGCGTGTGTGCGATAGAAATAAGACAGCATTCCTAAATATTAAAATCCAATGTGAAATATCCTGCTTTCTTCCTCAGAAGTCTCCCATTCCATTTCTATTACAGTTCCTGCAAGCTTTTTAAGATCTTTATAATTACTCGGCTTGACAGCATAAAAATCTGCTCCCAGTTCAAATGCTTTTTCGATGCTGGACCTATCGCTGTCAGTGGAATAAATAATGATCTTTGCTTTCATGCCTGATCCGGTTTCCTTCCTGATCGTTTCAATGCAATGAACCATCTCTATGCCAGTCATACCTGTATTAAGAAAAATAAAATCAGGAAAAATATCAGACAATTTAGATAACTGGTCTGTAAGCTGGTCTCTTGTGCTGATCTCTAGAATCTCACATGGCTGATTTAGACTAAGTAATGCCTCATGGAGCAGCATTCGGTCGTCCTCATCATGGTCAGCAATACATACAACCTTTTTGGAATTTTCAGGCTCGGGCATTATATGTAGTTTGTCAGGCAAACATAAAACTATAATCTAAGAATCCGCAGCCGCTTATATTTCTATAATCCTTTGTAAATTTTTAAAAAATGGAATTACATCCGTTATCCGGTTAATAATGTTTAAAGATAGTTCTACCATTATTACGAAACAATTAAAAGTAAAATAGTTTTACAATTTCCATGCTAAAAATGGGAATTATGTAATTTGCTAGTAAGAATTTACGTTAAAAAGAATCAAATCCATACTTGACACCATTTCTGCCGCCAAATTTTATGGCTTCCAATTAAATCAAATATTTTGTTCTCCTCATTATATACATTCTCTTAATTTGTTTTCAACTGCTGCTCAAAGGCTAACAATGCAATCTCATTTAGAAAATTATTTATCATCTCATCATTATTAAAATCCTGCTCTTTCATCGAGCGATTTTTAACTAATTCTAACCCGAATATTTTCTTTATAAATTCTGGAAGCATATTGAAAATATTTGCGTCAGCAATTACTTTTTCAGGAAAAAACAGCCTCGCAATTCTTTGTTTCATTAATACATCTGACGGCTCATAAACCTCTGCTAAGCGATGGAATATACTATCACCTGTATTCTTTGCATAAATCCCTGCCCCTGCATTTAAGACCAGCTCACGCAATTCCGAAGCATATTTTTTCAAATAAGCTTTACAGTTTTCTTTTTTCAGAAAATAATCATCATAATCAATTTTTCCTTCTGAAAAAAGCCTATGTGCATTTAAGCTTCTGTTAATTGATCCGTCCATTGCTTTTCCAATCTCACGCTTTTTTATTTGATAGTCCTGCTGTCTTCCCTTATCACGGTATCCAAGGTCAGCAAGTGAATATCCAGCGGATAGCTTTTCCATAAATGTAATTGATCTGTTCATAATACTGTGTTTTTATAATTTACAAAATCGATCATAAAATATTTATCTTTTAACAATTCAAAGCTATGCAAGAAGTACGCAGTTATTCTGCGCAGTTAAACAAAGTAACAAACCTCTATATAACGGTACAGTACAAAGCAATGGTACAAAAAAAAGGTACAGATAAATCTGCAAAATAAGGAGTAAAAAAAGAACTAAATTAAAGATTTGTCCACTCATTAGATCTCAAAAGTTTCCGGATCTCTCTCTATATATATATATAGATTATTTAATCTAAAAATCAACACGTTAATCCCTGTTTGCATTCCAGTTTTTCAACAAACTTATTAATTAGAAATTTAATTTTATCATCTTGAAAACTGCTCAATTTTAATGGCAGATTTGTGGCACATCGCATTTTATAATGCAGCAATCCAGTAAAATAAAATCCGTACAAGCTTCGGTTCGAAACTGTATATCATATGTTGGTAAAATATTATTTTGTATTAATGGTAATATGAATTGGCTGCAAAATCATCACACTTAAATATTAGAAATTAACTAAAACACCTAATTAGAACTTCTTAAAATCTAAGTTCGAAACATTAATACTCCGAAACATCTTAAAAGTTCATAATTTTAAGATATGAGTCCGCTACTGTAATTATCATAGCGGCAATCGATAAGAAATGTTAATACAAACAATCATGGGAACAAAAATTCTATTCTTTATCTTGTATTCCTCTGAAAACTGATCTATCCCAATACATGTCTGATTTCCGGACAATTCTGCAATCTCTTGGAAATGCTTATTCTTTTAAAAATTGATTTTTGCAAAAATTTCCCCAGAAAGCCAGAGACTAATTTCAAAGATCATTTAATCATTCAACGAGAGAATTTTACAACTTATCTCTATATTAATTTTGATCAACACATCCCTGTTTATCCATCAAGTGTTAAATTAGAGTATCATCAGGATCACATGGGAAATAAATGGTAATGGACGCGCCTTCACCCACTGCTCCTTCGGCCGAAATGCTACCTCCCAGTGACTGCATTATTTTTTTACATAATGCCAGACCGATTCCCGAACCGCTGTATTCCTGCTGATTATGAAGTCTTGTGAACACTTTAAATATGGATTCTGAGTACATTTGGTCAAAACCTATTCCATTATCTGAAAATTTAACCCAGTGGCAATATACATTGAAACGATCTTTTATTATCACAGGCTCCTGAGAAGCTGTAATTGTTATGACTGGCGAGCGGTCCAGCGACGCATACTTTAATGAATTTTGGATGATATTTAAAAATAACTGCTTCATTAAAAAACCTATAGCACTGACTTCCGGAAGCTGCTCGCAGTGGATAACGGCATTTTTTTGCTCTATCAGCTCGCTGCATTCCTCTGCTGCAGATTCAAAAATTAAATTAAGATCTATTTTTTCGGCAGCCTCCCTTGTATTTTTAATACGGGTGTATTTCAAAATATCCTGAAGCAGCTCTCGCATTCTTGTTGCAGATTTTGAAACGCGTTCAAGCGAATCAATCTCAGGGTCTGAAGATGATAATCGTTTGTCAGCAAGCAGCTTTGAGGTAATCATCTGTATTTTTCTCAGAGGCTCCTGCAGATCATGCGTGCTGATCCAGTTTATATTTTCCAGTTCAGAATTGGTCTCTCGCAAAACCTCGCTTTGACGCCTGTATTTTTCTTCCTCTTCACTTAACAATATCATGATCAAATTCTTATGAAGGGAGTGCGCAAATTTTGCCGCTGAATTCAGTTCGTACTTTTTCCAGATACTACTGTGGCCTTTGACAATCTGTTTCCAGCTGTTAAATGAATTTCGAGGATGCAGACCGTTTTGGTCCTTAACTATGCTTTTTTGGGGATCACCCGCCCAGTTGATTTCAGAGATAGTTTCCGGTCGGTACCATATTATATGATCTGACCCTCCCAGAGAATGGTACACCGCTCCTGCAAAATCAGGAGAGTTTTCCAGTTCAGGAAACTGGTCACCTACATTTCTTGTTACATAAAAATCATCGGACTTCCTTTGTTCAACCAGCGCCGCAAAAGCAACAATATGGTGATCTTCTGGCGTTAGTCCATTTTTGTAGATTTTATTTCTGAATAGGATCGAAACACCTGCAGCATTGCAGAGAGCAAGCAATTCGGGAAGCTTAATAACAGTCTCAAGTGAGTTCTCTGCCAGAGGCAGATCAATCGCTGTTATATGCTCCAAAGCCTCAATGGTTTTCCTTGCATCAAGATTTTCGTCATTGGACTCCCTTATATCTATCTGGGAAGTAATAAACTGCCCCTGCAGTTTAGCCGCCAGCCTTACTGCAGGTGAAATATTTTTTTTTGAATAATGATGGCAGGCAATCAGTCCCCATAGACGGCCATGATGAAGAAGAGAAATCGTAAGTGTGGCACCAACCCCCATGTTTTTAAGATACTGTACATGGATGGGAGATGTACTTCTTAAAACGGACAGGCTTAAATCAAGGTTTTTATCTAATTTGTCGTCTACAGTAAAAATAGGAACAGCCTCATAATTAATATCAACAATTAATCTCATCTGGTTCCTTATGTACAATTCCCTGGCCTGAACCGGAATATCTGTATGAGGATAATGCAGTCCAAAAAACGGCTCAAGGTCTTTTCTGCAGCTTTCTGCATATACCTCCCCGTTATACTGCTCGTCAAAGCGATAAATCATAACACGGTCATAGCCTGTTATTTCACGGGTGCCTTCTGCAACCAGAGCACACAGATCTTTTAATGATTCAGTGCTGTTCATCTGGGTTACAAACTGAATGGTCTGGGTATAAACGTCCCCCAGAATCTGTCTGTCAAACTGAGGTTCAGCTTCGAGAACATATATATCATGACTTTTGTGAACATTGACCTGAAATTTTTTATCCAGCAGCTCTATTTCAAGAGGAAATACGTCTTGTACCGTATCCGAATTTATATAATTGAAAAGCAGTTCCTGCGCCCTGCTCCCAAAAACAGATTCAAATTTATTACCCAGAGCCTCGATGTGGCTTAAATTAATGAAAAAGGAAATATTATCTGTGCAATAGTCTATTGTCCAGCTATTGGTGAGTCCAAGCAAAAAACCGTGGGGCTGTATCTTCCCGGGAATATGTATGGGCTCCTGATCGCAATTGGTTAATGTTACCAGATCTCGGTTAACTATATCTTTAATATTCATTATTTGGAATTAAAATTTTGTGAGTGGCTATTTTTAAGCAGGAAGATTTACACTCGGTCTTATAAAATATTCATTTTTAATTAAAGACTAATTAAAATTGTAAATATTCTCTGGAAGGTTACAGCGCAGACTCGCAATTGTATTATCAAGATTAGTCTGTATACCGATGCAAAGCTGATTCATTATTGATTTCAACTCTTGAAAGTCAGAAGGCTTGATTATGTATGCCTTAGCACCCAGTAGTTTGGCCTGTTCGATCCCCTGCTTTCGAGAGGAAGTTGCCATCATAATGATAGGCACTTTGGTAAATCTATGATCAATTTTGATCTGCTTTAATAATTCCCAGCCATTCATTTTCGGCATACCCGCATCCAGCAGTATTAAATCCGGCAGTTGCTCCAAGCCGGAAAGCAGACGAAGTGCAGCATCACCGCTGTCAACAAATTTAAGTGAAAAAGTTTCTTCTGTTCCTACCATAGCCCACTTGAAAAATTCCAAATCATCATAGTCATCGTCCACCAGTAAAATTATTTTTTTATTCATAACTATATATATTGCGCCAAACCTTTTCCATACGATCAAAAAGGTTCATTAATATTTGCAAATTACTTTTCAAAATATACCAAATATTACATTTCAACTTGTGTATATAAGTAAACAAATTTAATCTGTTTGCTATTTAGTAAGTGTGTTTACGAGCCAGCAAAGCCAAGTATGGCTATAATAAAGCACTTTTCAATGCTAATTAATTAATGTTAACATGCATGCCAAAGATAATTTGTAAACACACACAAAATTATACATTTTTAAGTCTGGTGTTTTACGTATTACATGCTTTATATTATATAATTTAAATAATCGGTCAGTGATAAATATCTCAAATGTAAAACCGGCTTGTAAATCTCAGAAGAAAAAAATCTATTTTTACTATTAAGTTGGACTTCATGGTTTGTAATTTCTATGACTAATCATTACTTTGATCATTTTTTTAGATACTTCTCCAGATCGCTAAATTAATATACTGCCAAATAAGAATTGTACGCGGTAAGGCAGTCTTTATAATTTCAGCTGGAATATTTACAGGCCTTCAATACCGGTTTATCTTTATCAGCTTTCTTGAAAGTTTTAAAGATTTGCCTGAGCTGGAACAAGATTATCGCAAGATTCTAGAACACAGAAAAATAGAGTTTGAATTAATATTTAAAGGATTAAGGAAGAACATATATTCCAGCAGTACATACCTGAACAGACTATGGATAACCTAACACACCACCTCTTTATGAATGTGGATAACTGCGTTGGCTATAACCAAATTACCCTAAAGTTATCCCGGGACAAGGCACTTAAATTCTATTCTCAGGTTTTCTGCCACTTCTGCCAAATTAGGAAATTGTATTTAGTTGAAGTTTTTTCTTAATTTTGCTGAATCACGATAGATTCCCACACAAAAGAGAAGGAATTTTAGGATTTTTTTACTACTAATAATGAATTTTATAGAAGTTATGGATGCAGAAATTACACCTTGACTTTTACTCCAATTTTAGTTAGCAGATCCAGAATGCTTGTACCAAACGAAAAAACTCCCTAAAAAAGGGAGTCCTTAGGCGGCCGGCGGTTGCCTGAAAAGTATATGGTAATTAACTAAATCATTTGGGACAGAACCTCCAGACGAACCCCGCCGGTCCCCTGTTTTTACCACGACATGGATTATCTTCCCATCTTCACTTTTGATTCTGCTGTTTGGAATTTCTGAAGAATCAAAGACCATCTGCAAAAATGATATCATCTTTTCAGTATCCCTTGTTATTAACCATGGCGTCACAGATGTGTATCCGTCCGGCACTTTTTTAATCTTTTCATTACTGGCTGACATAAAAATTTATTTAGAATTAAAATGCAAATATCCCTATCATTAACAAAGAGCACTAACAAATACATTGGCTTTTATTGCAAATATGTTGGCGCAGGCAGGCCATTGGGATCTAAAGTTTTTTAAACAGGAATAAATTTAAAGACGAAATGCAGCATTGACAGTGCAAGAGATATGAAGAAGTTTGAGATAAAAAAGAAAAAACAGGGAGTTGGCTGGTCTCCCATAATGAACTGCCTCGGTTCACCTGCCTATTTGAGGACAAAAAATTCCATTACTCAAGAACCATAACCGGGCTTTCGAACCCAACGGGCGACCCGCAGGAAATCCAGCTGCTCCAGAGAATGGAAAAATGGCTATCGCGATACCATAAGGAAAAAATAAACGGCTGACAAGCGCTGTTTGTACACTTCTTGAGCAAAATCAAAACCGCACTGTTCTATGACTGGTCCAAAAGCCGGCTTAAAGAATTCTTCAAACTGTCATAGGATGCAGGTTTGGCCAGATAACGCACCTTTTGATAATGGCTGATTTTAGGAATTACAAGCTCCTCGGGAGGATTTGAAATCAAAATAATATCGAGATTCTTCAGACGTTCAATGTTTTTTACTTCTTTTATAAATTCATATCCGTTCATTCGCGGCATATTTATATCCAAAAAAATAACATCGGGAAGCTTATTGGAGAATGAAAGCTGGTGGAGGGCTGAAATTGAATCTACGGATGAGCAAATCATAAAGTTCTCCCCCACTTGGTAAAGTGCATCGATGAATATTTCCACATCATCCTGATCATCATCAATTAAAAGTATTTCCATTGCCACTGTTCTCCTAGATTCTTATCAGCCAGATATACGAATCTATTGGGCAGCTGGATTTTAAAAGCCATGTTAAAATTATCTTACCAAAAAAAATGGCTGCAGGAAGACAGACTATACAGCGACTGCGGCACTGTGGATCGTTTTCAATAAGTATCATTTCGGCCTTTTTAGCCCCGATAGCAGCGGAAATCCTTCTGCGCCGGGGTTCGGCGCAGAAGATTGAAGCGTATAGCGGAAAAAGCTCTCAAAAAATAAACGTAGATATAAAATTAAGGCTAAAATAATTTTCAAACTTAAAAAAACAGACAGGAAACCACCTTAAGGTAATGGCCACTCAGGTCAGATTACGGCGGCAATTCACAACACAGCATCAATCAGATCCTGCATAACTATGCCCGCCTGCAGACTACAGAAAAATCATCATTATCGTCCCACAAGAACATTAAAAATCACAAAAGCCAGGTCGGGCTGGAATAGACCTTATGGCCGCTTTTTATTTCGCGGTCCTGCTTTTTCCCTACCCCCAGTATCTCAGAGAGCAGCTCTTTAAGCCCCTGATAACTGCTGGGCTTCACCGCATATAGGTCGGCGCCGAGCTCAAAAGCGCGGGCTATATTCTCCGGGCTGCCGCTGGTGGAGAGCATGACCACCTTTACTTCCCTTAATGGCACTTTTCCCCTCCTGATTTCCTCAAGGCATTCAAAGCCGTTTCTGAAGGGCATATTGATATCCAGAAATACAATATCGGGGAGCCGCTCCGTATTTCGCAAAAGGATATCCAGAAGCTGCTGCCCGTCGGATGCCTGCTGGACCCTGACCGGAAGAGCCAGTTCATCGACGGCATCGGTGAAGAGCATTCTGTCATCCTCATCGTCATCAGCATGGTAAATAATTTTAGTGGAATTGTGCTTTTCTAACATAACTTTCAAATTTAGTGCAGTGCAAGACAAGCGCTGTAAATCTGCAGAGAGTTATACTAAAAAAATTAATATAGTCCTTTGTAAATTCATAAACGATCGAATTATATCCGTGGATCGGATGGTAAAAGCAAATATAGGGCTATTTTTTTTAAAAAAAGTACTACAAAACAATACTTTAACACTGATCATCCAGCAAGATAACTAATTGAATGCTGTCCTTACTATAAGTTTCTGCTGTGGTATTATTAAATTAAAAAGAAATCTGCCAAGAATTTTATGCAGTCATTAAATCTTGTAATAAAAATTAAAAATTATGTAAAAGCATGCCGCTCTAATTGCTGAATTTTGTACTATATGCTTATTTTCTATATACATTATTGCCAAGCTGCTTATGAATGTATATCTTTAACCCACTATCTAACTAATTTAGACGCTGCCGCACAAATTCTTATAATGCCTCAGGTATTATAAAGAGGAAAAACTGCCCGCCTTTATACAATTTATAATTTTATGAATGTCGAAAACCAACAGGAACTTTACCTATTAGTGATGAATGCACCGGTTGGAATCTGCGTTTTAAATGCCCAGACCCTTGCGGCTGAAATTGTGAATGACAGCTTTATAGCGCTGGCCGGCAGATCCCGCGATGCCATCCTTGGCAGTTTTTACTGGGATACCTTCCCTGAGGTGCGGGCCTCCTATGAATCGGCAATGGCCGGCGTTGCGTCCACCGGACAGCCTTATTCCGCTATTGAGTCCAAACGCACAGTCATAAGAGACGGCAGGGAAGAAACCATCTATATTTCCTTTGTCTACAATCCCCTGAAGGACAGCACGGGCAAGGTAACGAAAATCGCCGTGTGGGTAATGGACACGACCATTCAGGTGGTGCAGAGGCACAAAGCTGAGGAAAATGAAAAATTTGCCCGTACCGTCTTCTACAATTCCCCTGTCGCAAAGCTGGTGTATACGGGACCCGACATGGTGCTTCGGGAAGCCAATGAGAAAATGCTTGAAATATTCGGGCGTGGGGACTCCATTATAGGAAGACCGATAATGGAAGCGGTTCCGGAGATGCAGAAGACGCATCTCTTCCATGCCTACAGCAATGTGCTGCGCACCGGTGAGATCCATACCGAGTCCGCCGCGCGCATCATGTTCATTAAAAACGGCTCCCCTTACTACGGCTATTATGATTATACCTACAAGCCACTATACGATACAAAAGGTGAAATATATGGCGTGATATGCACTGCAATTGATGTGACTGAACAAGTAGTGGTAAATAGCAGGCTGCAGGAAGCCGAGCAGAATATGAGGGGCGCAGTGGAGCTGGCCCAGCTGGGCACCTGGAGCATTGATGCGGCATCGATGGGGCTCACCTATTCCGAGCGCATGATAGAATGGTTTGGCTATGACCCTGACGCCAGGAACTACAATGAGGCTATTGCCATCATACTGGAAGAAGACCGCGGACGAGTAGCAGAAGCGGTAGCCTGGGCGCTGAACCCTGAGTCAGGCGGTGTATATGATGAGACCTATACTGTAATCCATCCTTCTACCAGAAAGAAAAGAATACTGCACGCCCAGGGAAAAACGGTTTTTGATCCAACTGGCCGCCCGCTGCGCATGAACGGAACAGCCCAGGACGTCACCATCCAGATGGAGCTGCAGATGGAACTGGAAAACCAGCTGCAGCAGCGTACCGCGGAGATCCAGGCCGCAATGGAGAAATTAAGGGCAATAAACGGGGAACAGGAACAGACCAACATCCAATTGGCCCATTCCAACACGGAACTTGGACAGTTTGCCTACATCGCCTCCCATGACCTGCAGGAACCGCTCCGCAAAATCAGCACCTTTATGGAAATGCTGCAAAGCAGGATAAGAGAAGACCTGGATGAAAAATCACAAGGCTATATGGAAAAAATCACAGACGCCGCGGCACGCATGAGCAGGCTCATCCGGGATCTTCTTGCCTATTCCGCCCTTCCCAAAGATGAGGCGGCTTTTGTGCCGGTAAACCTTCAGGATACTGCGCGAGAAGCGCTGGAAGATTATGATGTGCTGATCGAACGCACAGGCGCGGAAGTGGCATGGAAAGGGCTTCCTGTTGTTAAGGCCATTCCACTGCAGATGTCACAGCTCTTTTTTAATCTGATCGGGAACGCGCTGAAATTTATACGTCCTGATGTGAAACCGCAAATTAATATTACCTGCACTATTCCATCCTCTGAAGAAATCCGCTCCGTTCTTCTAAACGAGCGCCTGTCCTACTATAAAATCCAGTTCGCTGATAACGGCATCGGCATGAAGCCTGAAGACACGAAGAAAATTTTCAACATCTTCCAGAAGCTGCACAGCAAAAGCGAGTTTGCGGGCACAGGAATAGGACTGGCCATGTGCAGGAAAATCGTGCAGAACCATCACGGGGAGATCGATGCAGGCCAAAGCAGTGAAAACGGCGCGGTGTTTAACGTGTACCTGCCAAAACACAATTGACAATTTCCTGAGCAGGCAAATAAAAAGGCAGAGATATGCGGTACCGTTTCCCGCTTGCCTTTCATAGCGACTGCAATTGGCGGTATTTAATCCCTTTTTGAAATATTGTTTTCCGAAAGGAAGAAAAATTCTTTAAGCGGATTCATCAGCGCTTTTGCCCAATGAAGGGAGAATACTTTTTTCAGCAGTAAAACAAAGCCGGTAAAAGAATTTGGCTTCTGTATATAAAGGTCTGCCCCATGGCGCAATGCATCCTCAATATCCTGCGGATGGCCGGAAGTGGAAAGCATAACCGCTGGGATATCCTTCAGCTTCTCATCACTCCTTATCTCCTTCAGCGCCTGCTTTCCGCCTTTAAACGGCATATTTACATCAATGAAAACCATATCTGGATTCGGTTCTGCATCGTCCTTTAATCTGTCAAGCAGCTGCTGGCCGTTGTCCACGGCAGTAAAATCAGAATTAATGCCTCCTGCATCAAGGGCATCCTTGAATAATTCCTGATCATCCTTATCATCATCGGCCAATATAATTTTTACCGGCTCGATTGCATTTGGCTCTGTATCAGACTTGGCTAAGTTTTTAGAATTCATCATCTTGAAGGGGTATTGCTATTCCAAAAGTATAAAAATTTTTTGGATAGTTCGCTTATGCGAACTTATCAAAAACAGATGCTAAGAAAAACTGCACTGAAAAATGTTCAACGCATTGCTGTAATGACGATTCGGGAACTTGTGCTCCGAAAGATTGCAAAAAGTAACTTTTTCATTTTGCTACTCAAAAGACAACTCAAAAAGTTGTCTTTTTTGTACTTAATCATTGACAATTTAACTTTTACCTTTCCTCAAATTGATGAGATTAGTTAAAAAGCAAAATAATAAGAATCAAATTTTATCTTCGACAAATTTTGATATTAATACTTTCAAAATTATAATTTAAATTTACTTTTAAAAATTTGATTTGGTTTTCATTCTATTCTTATGAAATTAACGATTTTTAACATTTTACCCTTTCGATACATACAAATCGCTCCTCAATAAATTATTAAGCTAATTATCTTACAAATTCACTTGAAAGTAAGCTAATTTCTTTAAATCGTAAAATGATTTGTAAATTGTGAACTAACGTCACTTTATGTAACAAAAAAAAATATTATTCAATTCCATAAACAAATGATTATCTTTGAGTTACAAAACAAACAAATAATGAGCAACCAAAATGACAAATGAAAAATAACTCCTGAGAAGGCACATAAAATGTTGATCGACGAAGGGATGAACGTCACCCTAGAAGAAGCTGCTGAAATATTATCTTTTTTAAGATTTTTGGCAGAAGGTACAGTGAAGAAATTTCTAAAAGAATCAGAAAGTGATGAAACTGTAGAAGATAGTGGATTAGATAAAAAAACTGATACTCCAACTAAAATTAAACAGAAAAAAAATGTTTCTCCTGAAGGAGTAATTTATTGCAGTACGTTTAATTTTCCAAATAATAATTTTAAGCGAAGATTTAACTTTTAAGTATTGATAAATTAAAATATCTTTTAGTTAAATAAAACATTTATTAGGACGAGTTTTATTTGAGATTGCCTACAATTTCCAAAAAGAAAAAGCGTTATTAAAGATAATAAGCATACAAATTTTGTGGTAAAATCTTAGTATAATTTATTTAGAAAAAATAAACCTTAAAAAATAAATACTTAAGAAGCTCATTTTCAAATATGTATTAAATATTTGAAGGCAGATAAAAATATTGAAAAAAGATATATTTGAATCTGGGTGCAGAATCGATGCATCTATTTCAAGAGAAAATCTAAAACATTGTACAACAATGACTTTAAACCTCAAGTTCGAAACATTACTAACACCAAATTATCTTTTTAGAAAGTAGTGATACAAGGTTTGCGGCAGAATCACGGCACATCGAATTCTGAAGCAGGAACATCTTAGCGAAAATCAATATCTGCAATTATAGGTTCGAGTATATTAATTTGTGGTAAAATAATGGCGTATATTATTTTAGGACGACAGAAATACAGCAATCAAGCTTTAACAAGTCTAACAAATGAACCGCATTAAAAAATCATTCTATCTACAGACCTTTCTATTTAAAATTCATTTTTTAAATTCTTAGAAAAAAGGAGTGAAAGTTTACCGTAAAAAAGATGTCTACAGGCATCTAACCTCACTTGTTAAGAAGCTCTAACATTGATCCAATCATATTGTTAGCAATATTAAATAACATATTGTCATTACAATTATTTTTAACTAAATCTTTTTTTAATAAAACAATACAATTGCTGCCCTTAACTAAGTCATCAATTTCATAGCTTAAGTTTAAAGAAGATACAATTATAAATCCATCAACTTGTAACAAAATATAAAAATCAATTACCTCTAAGGCCTTTGATTGTTCATTTCCAATACTGCAAAAAATAACCTTATATCCTTTTTTATAAGCAATATCATCCAAAAATTTTGCAACTTTAGCATAAATAATATTTGAAATATCCTCCACCATAAAAACCAGAATATTTGATTTTCCGGTACGAAGACTTTGTGCCATACGATTGGGTTTGTAATTTACCAATTGTGCATAATCTAATACCTTTTGCGTCAGAGATGACGATATATGCTTTTCCTTCGCTTTCCCATTTAGAACAAAAGAAACAGTCGATATGGAAATCTTCAGTTCGTCAGCAATATTCTGTATAGAAACCGGTTTATTTTTCATGGGAAAAGTTATTAGACTATTGTAATGAATTGTATTGAAAAGCAAATTCCTTTATAACTTTCTGAGTACTTCGATCCGTATCGTAAACCGAATACCATCCCTGATATTCATGCGGCGGATCTCCAATTAAATCATCTCCCAGTTCCCAAATACTCATTGGAGTTTTAGGTCGGCCCTCGCCTCCCCAAGCCCAAAAATTTACACCAGCGACTTGCGGTACTTTTTGACTTAAATTATAAATCTTATCAAAAATAAAAGCGTAATATTCGTCTCTGATTTTAACTGATGAACCGGCGTCATAACTATTCTCATCTCTGGATATTCCGAATTCTTCCAGTACAATTGGTTTGTTCAGTTTTTGAGCAATTTTCACATGTTCATCGATATAATTACCCGCTTTCTCTAATGCAGCACTATAGGTTTCTTTCGCTTTAAGCGGATCATACCAACCCCAGTTCTGAACCCAGAGATGAAAAGTGCAGTAATCAATATATTTACTTTGATGATCCATTTCAAAATTGGTTCCGTTTGCGGGAGAAGGTGTATTCCCTTCTGAACCTATAGAAACCAAATGATTCGAATCTAGCTTTTTTATAAATTGAGCCGTTTCATCAATCCATTTTCTATAATCTTCCACATTATTGCTCCCTTCCGGTTCATTGGCCAATTGCCAAGCCATAATCGTTGTGTCTTTTTTGTACGGAATTTTATTGATTGAATTTACTCTATTTATCACTTTTTCAATATGATTTTCAAACCATTTCTTCGCCGTTTTGTTGCTGTAAAAACGTGCTGAATACTGCTGATAGGTTCTCCAGTCTCCATTTTCTGCAGGAGGCGGATACGGAATTGTTTCGTTTTTATTTGCCCACGACACATATTGTGCAAAACCTCCCGACCAAGGCCAGAAATTATTCAAACAAACTACGGCTGTCATTTCTCTTTTCTTCATCTCGGCTAATAAAAAATCAAGTCCTTTCCAAAGTTCCTCATTATAAGTTCCAGGTTCTTTCTGCATGGCTGGCTGAACTGACCAAGGTGTTTCCAAACTTCCTTCTGAACCTGCCAGAATTCTCAAGTTTTTGACTCTAAGATTATTTAATCGATCCAATTCCCTTAATAACCTTTCTTTATCAGAAACGGCCAGATTCATTCCGTACCAAAAATTGGTTCCTACATAATGATACGGATTTCCATCTTTTATTAATCTGCCGTTTTCGACTTTTATAAAGCTTTGTGCATTTGCTAAAAACTGAAACAACAACAAAACTAAAACGTATATACCTTTTTTCATTTTTCTTTATTATTGAACTTCAAATGATACTTTTTCACCTTTTTCACTATTTGATCCTATCCATAAATCAAATTTTCCAGCTTCTACTTTTTTCTTCATGTCGATTCCGCAGAACGCTAAGTCAGTTATTGGAAGTTTGAATGTAACCTGCTTTTCTTCATTCGGTTTTAAAGTAATTCTTTGAAAACTTTTAAGCTCTTTTACAGGAAGTGCAATCGAAGCCGTAATATCTCTTATATATAACTGGGCGATTTCAGTTCCTTCATATTGTGCTGTATTTTTTAATGTGAATGAAATTTCTAACACTTCCTCTTTCTTCAAAACAGTTTTAGAAAGTTTTAATTTTCCATAATCAAAACTCGAATAAGATAATCCGAAACCAAAAGGAAATAGCGGTTGAGTTCCACTATCCAGATAATAGGATTTGTTTCCGAGAGAAGTCTGCGAAGCTTCAACAGGAATATTAGTCAAATTCAATTCGCTTCCATTTGCAGGACGGCCTGTATTTAAATGATTATAATACATCGGAATTTGTCCGACATTTTTCGGGAAAGTCACAGGTAATTTTGCCGAAGGATTCGCTTTTCCAAACAAAATATTGGCAATAGCCGAACCTCCCATAGTTCCTGGATGCCAGGCGTATAAAACAGCATTCGACAGCTTCACTTCTTTCTCAATTGTTAAAGGTCTTCCTGCCATTACAATGGTTATTAAAGGTGTTTTTGTTTTGACTAAAGCCGATAAAAGTTGGGACTGAATGCCTTGTAAATTCAAATCTGAAAGACTATGCGCTTCACCGGAAAGTATTGATTCTTCTCCTAAAAATAATAAAACAACATCTGCTTCTTGGGCTATTTTACGGGCTTTATCAAAATTGGTCGAATCTTTATCTCTTGAATATTTTAAAACAGGTTCATAAATAATGTTGCTGTCTTTTCCGTATTTTTCCTTTAAAGCTTTCAGCGGCGTTATCGTATGATTTTTTTCTCCATCAAAAACCCAGGTTCCCAATTGTTCGTGCGGTGCATCGGCCAGCGGGCCAAAAACAGCTATTGTCTTTGATTTATTGAACGGTAAAATCTGAGCTTCATTTTTTAATAATACGATAGATTCTTCTGCTAGTTTTTCTGCCAGGTTCAAATGTTCTTCTTTATAAAAAACGTCTTTTGTATTTCCTTTTACATACGGATTTTCAAAAAGTCCCAGCTTGAATTTTACTCTTAAAATATTACGTATTTCTTCATTAATGGTTTCAATCGAAATTTTCTTTTCCTGTAATAAAGTTTCGATATAAGCAACATAAGTCCCGCTGACCATTTCCATATCAACTCCGGCATTGATCGCTTTTTCTGCTGCTTCTTTGTTGTCAGTGCAAAACCCATGATCAACCATTTCGGTAATCGAAGCCCAGTCAGAAACTACAAAACCTTTAAAATTCCATTCTTTACGAAGAATCTGTTTTAGTAAAAATTCATTTCCCGAAGAAGGGATTCCGTCATTGGCATTAAAAGCGGTCATGATGGTTGCTAAATTTGCTTTTTTTACCGCTTCTTCAAACGGAACTAAATAGACATTCCTAAATTGTCGCTCTGTAATTGCAGTAGTATTGTAATCACGTCCGCCTTCTGCCGCACCGTATCCTGCAAAATGTTTGGCGCAAGCCGCAATCGAACTTGGATCAGATAAATCTTTTCCTTGAAATCCCTTAATCATTGCCACTCCCATTACTGAGGTTAAATACGGATCTTCACCACAGCTTTCGGCAATTCTTCCCCAGCGAGGATCACGGGCGATATCGATCATTGGCGCAAATGTCCAGCGAATTCCGGTTTCAGAAGCTTCTATTGCCGCAACACGAGCTGCTTTTTCTACTAAATCGGGATTAAAACTTGCCGCTTGTCCTAACGGAATTGGAAATATCGTTTTGAAGCCATGAATCACATCTCGGCCAAAAATCAAAGGAATTCCTAATCGAGTTTGTTCTACTGCAATTTTCTGTGCCTTGTTGGCAATTTCAGGATTGGTAATACTCAAAACCGAACCCGCCATTCCTTGCTGAATTACTTTAAAATTGGTTTCCATATCATCAGCAGACAACTGGTTCATCTGACCGATTTTTTCTTTTAAAGTCATTTTCTTTAAAAGAATATCAATCTTTTTTTCGATTTGGGCATCGGAATTCTGGGCATTTATATTATATCCAAAAAAGATTAATAGAAATACTATATAGTGTAACTTTTTCATTTACATATTTTTATTGATTTGCGCAACAGAATATTTTTTTAACACATAGAAACATAGATTTTTCTTTATCAAAAAGATGGAAGAAAGAAACTAGTTTCTAACACATAGACCCTTAGCTATGTGTTTTGATGTAAGTGAAACGCCTTTTTTAGTCTTTTCAACTATGTTTCTATGTGTTTAAAAACTGTTTTCCATTTAGAAAAACACTGCATACATGCCAAAGCAGGCTAAGATTAATAAAAGTGCCTGAATACGGAAGTTTTTATACCAAACTACATTTTTTAAAGCCACGGTTTCTTCAATCCAAATGGCTTTTGTCCAAGTGTTTTCTTTTACTTTTTCTTCTGGCGGTGGTGCTGTAGATAAACTTACTGTAAAATTTACCAAAAGACTCAAAACTAAAATAATTGGCGCTAACAATAAAAAATGAAGACCAATTTCAAAACCTAAAATATATTTAGCAAGCATAATAATCACGGCTATAAAAAGTCCCGACATTAATCCGCTGAAAGCTCCAATGGCATTGGAACGTTTCCAGAATAATCCCATGAAAAAAGTCCCGACAACTGGAGGCGCTAAATAAGATAGTATCTCTTGGTAATAGGCAATAAGTGAATCGAATTTGCCAATATAAGGCGCCCATAAAATAGCAATTATCAAAGTTACAACTGCCGTGATTTTACCCACTTTTACTTTCTTTTCACTTGCTGCATTTTTATCAAACTTGCTGTAAAAATCCATTGTAAATAAAGTGGAAACCGAATTTAAAGTTGCGCTTAAAGCGGAAGTCAAAGCTGAAATCATGGCTGATAATATAATTCCAATTAAACCAACTGGAAGCACTTTATTAATCAATCTCGGATAAACCTGATCGGTATTGATACCGTATTTTGATTTTAATTCGCTTCCGCTGATGATTTCATGAGGCAGATTTTCAACTCCAAACAAATTAATTCCTCTTGCAATTACACCTGGAAAAATGAAGATGAAAAGGGTAAACAAATACAGAAAACCAACCAATAAAACACCTTTTCGACCGTGATCTATTGATTTTGCAGATAAAACCCTTTGCACCATAACCTGATTATTTCCCCAGAAATAAAATCCCAGAATCGGGATTCCAACCCACATTCCCAGCCAAGGAACTGTAGGATCATTCATAGGTCTTGTCAGTTTTAACCAGACTCCATCCTGAAACTGCGTGTAAAAAGCATCCCAACCGCCAATACTGTGCATTGCAAAAAAGGCTAATAAAGTAGATCCGATTATCAGAATAAAAGCCTGAATTACTTCGGTATTAATTACAGATGAAAGTCCGCCGATAATCGTATAACTTCCTGCCACAATTGCCATTCCGATAATTATCAGCATCATATCGGCACCGGGAAAAATCATATTTATAATTAAAGCTCCTGCGTACAAAGTTGCGGCCGCATCTAAAAAGATATTCCCTACAATGGTAATGAACGAAAAGTAAGTACGTGATCTTACATCGAATCGTCGTTCTAAAAACTCAGGCATGGTAAAAATCCCTGATTTGATATAAAACGGCAGAAAAAAGATAGCGAAGAAAACCATTACCAAAATCGAAATCCAGTTGTAATTGAAAACGGCAATTCCGTTAATAAATCCTTCTCCCGAATTTCCCATTAAGGTCGAGCTCGAAATACTGGCAGCAAAAAGCGACAAACCCACCATTGGCCATTTTAAATCTCGTCCAGCCAGAAAATAAGCATCAGAATCGCTTGATTTGCTGTTTTTTAATCCCCACCAAACAATAAAGATGATGTATAACACTAAGACCACTAAGTCAATTATATTTAAATTTATCATGATTAAGGCTGGTATGAAGTATAAAGAATTACGCTTTTTGCAGGAATTGAAACTTGAATTGTATTAGCTTTTACATTGATTTTTTCCGACGGAACTGGAAATCCTCTGGCATCAACTGGGCGTTTATTTTCGCTGTACAAATATTTATTCAATACTGATTTTGCTTTAAGCTTTTTAGTATCAATTTTAAAAATGGTTTCTTTATCGCTGTTGTTGACAATTGCAATGGTAATATCTCCCGATTTTGTTATTCCTGTCAGCGTACGAACCTTATCGACATTCAAATTATCCATTTTTACGATTTTCATATCACCCGTAAAATAACGTGTCATAATCGACCATGTATAAAACCACGGACGCAAATCTTCATCAGCTTTATTATCTGTCAGTTCTTTTCCTAAACTGTTGAACATTCCCCAGCGTTTCAATTGATATTTATTTCCTTTATCATCTTTGGTGTGCATGGCGTCATCCAAATCCCAGGCAATTACAGCATCGAAACCGCTATTTATAGATTGAATTAAAGCATCAGCCATATCGACTCCGTAATCATAATCGTAAACCGAAAGCTGACTGTCTACACTTGTAAATTTATCGCCCAAATGCTCTTTTGAAGAAGGATCTCCTTTAAGACCTAATTCCCCTAAAATAAAAGGCTTTTTATGAACCGAATCCGTAAAACGAACCAACTCGCTGAATGTCTTTTGAAATTCTCCCGAACGAATACTTTCTTTTGAAGGATAATCGTGAACATCATAAGCTTCAAGCAAATCAGGAATCTGTAAAGCCGTTTGTCTGGCCCAGTCTAAACCTTTGTATTTTGATTTTCGGTTATTAAAAGAAGTCGCATCTGGCCCAATAATCGAAATATGTTTGTCCAATCCTTCTTTTTTAATGGCTTTATGAAGCAATACAATTCCTTCTTTCCATTGGTCAAAATCGCCGTCAGTGGTTGCCCAGTCTCCGTTTGGTTCGTTTACCAAATTATAATATTTGATACAGCTGTATTTTTTTACTTTGATTAAATGGTTTAGGTTTTTCACAATCAAATCAATCCATTTCGGATCATTGGCACCTGTAAAACTATTTTGCAGATTTAAATGGGTATCATGTACTTTATACGGTTGTCCCCATTCTCCTAAAATCACAGCGATTTTATTTTTTTCGCAGTAATCCAAAAGTTTGTATAATGCTTTCATTTGATCGCTTTCAAAATCAATTATTGGATTTCCAGATTTATCAAAACCTTTTAAATATCTCCAGTTAGCCTGATCCATTACTCTGGCAATTTTAGGTTTGATGAATGAAACACGATCAAAAACCAACTGCCATTTTTCGTCTGTCATTAATTTTCCCCATTCTGAATCTTTGGTATCAGCATGCGGATAGGCCGAAAATTCAATTCCGCTTCCGATAAATTCATTTGAAATCACTTCATCTGGATTAATAGAAACAATAGGAATCGAATTTTGGCTTTGTGCGGAAAAACCAAGTAATACGCAGCAAAGCGCAATGCTATTTTGAATTTTCATTTTGGGAATCTTTTAAGGTTTTTAGTAAGTCATTCATGTTGCAGGTTGCTAAACCAACATATTTATCGGCTGCGCCGTAATAAACATATAAAATATTATCGACAATCATGTTTCCTGTAGGAAAAACACAGCCTTTGTAAAAACCTTCAATTTCGTAGTCGTGTTCCGGTTCCATAATCCAGTCTTCCAAACGTGCGGTTACTTTCGTTGGATCTTCCAAATCCAATAAAGCCACGCCAACTCTGTAATAACCGTTTCCACCGTTTTCTACTCCGTGGTAAATTAATAACCAGCCATCATCAGTTCGCAAAGGAGGTGTGCTTCCTCCAATTTTTTCTTCCCAGGTTCCATTTCTTCCGCTTAACAAAAGTGTACTTTTTTCTTCCCAAACCATTAAATCATCTGAGTAACGAATCCATATTGCAGGATAATCACAGCCATATTCTGCGCCAATCCATTGTTTTGGACGGTGCAGCATCGCATATTTTCCGTTGATTTTTTCCGGGAATAAAATCACATCACGATCGTCTAAGTTGGAAGTCGTGATTCGGCCTAATCTTCTAAAACTCTTAAAATCATTGGTTACAGCCAATCCGGAATTTGCAATATTGTGTTTGTAAACTGCCGGTGCGTCTGGTCCAGTTTCAGGAAGATTGATGACATCGTGCGGGAATGTCCAGTAACGTCCAGGAGGATAAGGTCTGTAAGCATAGGTTACATAATATTCATTTCCAAATTTGATGATTCTCGGGTCTTCCACTCCGCCCATATCTGGTCCGTTGCTGCTCGGTCCAAAAACGGGTTCGTCTGATTCTCTTTTAAAATTAATACCATCTGTACTCGTCGCCAAACCAACTCGGATTAAATGATCTTCATCATCTCCTGCCGCTCTGTAAAGCATATAAAAAGTTCCGTTTTCATACCATACGCCCGGATTACATACCACTAGGTTTTCCCAATAATTGTTTGGGTTTGGACTTAAAACTGGATTTTGGGTGCACTTACTTAATTTCATTTTTATTATTGTGTTTTGGTTTTTATTTTACTGTTGTGTTGGCCGCCATTGTGTACATATCAGGCAGTTTTTTACTGAAGATCATATTCGGACTTGCATAAAGCAGTTTGAAATTTGCCGCAGAACTATGTCCTTCAAAAGGTGCATAAAAATGCGTTCCTTCATGCAACGGATCATATTTGTTGCGCCACATTACGACCATACTAACTTTTTTTCCTGTAAGCGGAACCGAAATTTCATTTGTCCAATACGTATCATAAGGCGCACCGTTTTTCACAATGCCTTCTACTCCTGTTTCAGTTACGCCGCAGGGTTTTAGTTTTTGCTGCGAAAGCGTCGCCAGATTTCTAAGATTGGTACTGAAAGCGGTTGTATTAGTTCCGTGATAACTGTCCCAGCCAATAAAGTCCACATAATTGTCGCCAGGCCATCTGAACAAAAAACTATCTGCAGTTCCCTGCGAATCCAATTGTGGAGAAATGGCATAAATAAAACTGTGAACCTGCTTTTTATTTTTCAGATAATCAATCGTATATTTCCATAGACTAATAAATTCTTCCTGCGTTGTTGCGCCCGAACCCCACCAAGACCAGGTTTGTGTATGTTCGTGAAACGGACGAAAAACAATCGGAATTACTTTTCCATTCTTGTCTTTTAAATTATTGGCAAAAACAGCCAATTTATCCAACCAGGAATTGAACTTGATATTAGTTGCACTTCCTTCGGTTAAGATTTCTTTTGCAACGGTATTTTTAGAATTATCCCAACTGTCGCCACCCGTTAAAGGATTGTTTAAATGACAACAAGCTGTAATCACTTCGCCTCTTTCTCTGGCTTCTTTTATTACTCTTGCTCTGTCATTATTTAAAGTTGATGTTGTACTTCTGTCATCCATAATTTCAGCAAAATCAACGCTGAAAACCGCTGGATAATCGCCGCAGACCTCTTTAATATCTGAACGTCCGGCTTGTGTCATCCAGTTTCTTCCGTATAATAAATCGTCGTGGTGACCAAACATGGTTCCCTTTTCCTGAATTCGCCATAAATTGGAATATAAGGCTTTGGTCTCGGCTGTAGCATTTGGATCACTGAGTTTTAATTCTACCGAAGTTGGAACTTCAGGTTCGCTTCCGCCTGAATCGTTTTTATCATCCGAAGAACATCCTACGAATGACAAACTCGCGGCAATCAGAATTGTATATAATGATTTCATTGTTTTCTTTTTTAGGTTAATAATCGAAATTGGTTAAAACCAAAAGTCCTTCTGCAGGAATTGTTTCCGTTGCTTTTTGGCTTAAATCCAAAGTGAGATTGGTTTCATTTGGAAGCAGAATATGATCGCCTTCGAGTTTTAATTTGTCTTTGGCATACACAAACTTTTTCACCTGATGTAAAGCAGGTATGTCTTTTGAAGTGAGGTTTACTTTTAAATCTTTTGAAGAAACATTGACAATCGCAATCATATTTTTTCCGTCTTTTGAAACCGAAATTGCTTTTAAGTTTGGATTTCCATCAACCGAAACTTTATGAATTTGAGATTCCGAAGGCATATATTTTGTCAATAAAGACCAGGAATAAAACCAAGGGCGGACTTTCTCTTCTTCTTTTCCAAAATATTCATCTCCAAGAATGTTCCAGAATCCCCAGACTTTGAGTTTGTTTTTTTGTTCTTTGGCGTGCATGGCATCATCCAGCATCCAGGCAACGGAACCCGAATAACCTGCGTTGACGGTTTGGATTAAAGCATCGGCCATGTCTGAACCATAGACATAATCATAAACAAACATTTGAGAATCTTCGACAGAAGCATACGGTTTTGCTTTTGCCCTTGCGATATTTTCATTCAATAAAGCTTCATCTTGTTTTTCGACAAACTTGAATCCGATTTCGCCCATTACAATTGGTTTTCCTGCTGGAACAGCATCTTTATACGCTTTTAAAATAGAAGTATATTCGCCGGAATTAACCGTGATTTTTGACGGATACGTATGAATATCGTAAACGCCAATGGCATGATCCAGATCTCGAACCGAGTTGGAAATCCAATCCAATTTATCGGCTTTCCAAATGGCGATATCCGGTCCTAACAACGAAACTTTTTTATCCAGATTTAAGGCTTTTAATTCTGACCAAAAATAACTTGCGGCATTTTTCCAAAGCTCATAGTTTTCATTTGTAGAAGACCAAAAACCATTTGGCTCATTAATCATATTATAATAATGAATGCATGAAAATCCTTTTTGATTTGCCAGAAAATCAAGATATTTTGCCGCGAATTTTAAATTGGTTTCAGAAATTGAATTGGTTTTACTGTTGACCATTCTGTCTCCCCAGTCTCCTAAAACTACTTTGACATTTCGGGACTGGCAGTATTCCAAAATTGGGGCAATGTTTTCGTAATTTTTTGTCTCGTTTAGCACGCCGTTTTCAATCACCGACGTGGTATTGATCATGACTCTTATGAATTGGGGTTTCATAAAGTCAAGACGGGAATAGAGTTTCTGCCGGTCTTCCGAAGAAATTTTCAATTGTTTTTCACCATAATCTAACTGGTACGGATCCCACTGGACGCCATTGCCAATATAATTGTGGTTTATAATGGTTGTGTTATCAACAGCAACAGTTGCATCGGGCAAAGCCGAGCAACTGATTACTGTTGTCACTAACCAAAATGATACTATAATTTTAAAAACTATTTGTCTCATAAAAAGGTTTTATGACATTTATACTTTATTATTTTTTGGTTACGTCAATCCAAAAACGTCTTGGCTTTTTAACGAATTTGTCGTAATCCGTATAAATTTTATCCCAATCGTCAGTACCGTTTAAGTTGAAGGCAAAAGCATTGTGCGCAATGGTTTTGGTCCTTCCGTTTCCAAGATTTTCCGTTCCTGCATTCTCAAAAGTTCCCACTTTGGTCGTTCCGTCAGCAAAAGTGAAAGTGATCGTTCCCGTCGCATAATTTCTCAGCCATTTTCCTTTTCCTGCGGGAATTTGTCTGTAGAATTTTTTAACATCAGTTACAGGCGTTCCAACGAATACAAAGTCCGCATATTTACCGTCGGCACCAGCTGTGTTGGTTACAGTTCCGTACGTATTTCCATCTTCAGTAATTCCATCCATTTCAAAAATCAGCTGATTGTCTAATTCTTTGTCCGGCCCTTCTGTTGCAGACCAAATCCAAGGTTTATCGGTCATGGCTAAAACCGCTCCTCCACCATATTCCGGGCCTGTTCCTCCGTACACAATTAAATTGTCAATATCATAAGTTCCAACAAGAGATTCTCTAAACGAACTTGCCGTAACCGTATATTTTCTTGATTTTCCTGTTGGAGAAGTTACTGTCAGTTCTGCGCTGTTCTGCGTATTTTCGAAATTTAGTGCTTCACCTTCTTTTACAGATGATTTTGCACCATAAGACAATACAATTTCTTTAACTACAATGTTGCTCAAATTAGGAACGGCATCTACATTAATCGCTAAGTTGATTGTTCCGGTTTGGTCGTCTACGCGAACAATTTGAGCATTACCTACCTGATTTTCAAATTTGATTTCCAGAACATTACGTTCATTGTTCCAGTTTCCTTCTTCGATATCTTCCAAAGGATCTTTTTGACAGCTTGTCTGCATCAAAGCAATAGAAGCAAACAAGACGTATAGTATTTTTTTCATAATTGTATTTTTAAGAATTATAAACCTGTGTTTAAATCTATTTCTGTCTGTGGTATCGGATAAAACGCTGCCTGTTCTGCCGTAATTCCGGCAGCTTCAGGAACAACCTGAGCAACTCTGTTGAAACGACGCAAATCATACAAACGGTTTCCTTCAAAAGCCAGCTCTAAGGCACGTTCATTCCAAACTGCTAATCTGAAATTCTCCAGACTTAAACCCGGAGCCAGATTACCTAAACCAGCCCTGTTTCTAATTTGATTGACTAAAGCATAACCTTGTGTCGTTGGGCCAACTGCTTCGGCGTAAGTTAAAGCCACTTCGCTGTAGCGAATTAAAAATGGTTTCGTACTCGTTTTATCTCCGATGAAGTTTGGGTCAATGTATTTTCGTGTAAACGGATATACAATTTTCCCAGGATATTGCGCAGAAACTACACCTGAAGCATCATAAGTAGTGGTTACAAATAAGTCTGTTTTTCTTTTATCAGCATTATCAAAACTGTTGTAAAAACCAGTTAAAGTCTGGAAAACACTCCAGCCATCATGTGATTTTGAATAGGTATTGTCAGGGTTTTTCAAATAAATTGTCGCTCCGTCGATATACGGAATAAACAATTTTGAAATTTTAGAATAATCTCCTTCTGTTGCCCCTGTTCTGTCCATTGAAAGCAAAAAGATATTTTCTTTTCCTAAAGGTTTTTCAACATCATAAATTGTTAACAGATTATTTTCGAAACCGTAAACACTTTGTCCTGTAATCACATCATTGGAGTATTTTGCTGCCTGCTGATACATCGTTGCAACATCTTTAGTCATTTCTGCATATTGCGGTACATTATGTTCTTTTGAAGAAGCGATATACAGATAGACTTTAGCCAATAAAGCCTGCGCTGCCACTTTATCTGCACGGCCTAAAGCTTGGTTTATTTTTAATAATTCAATTGCTTTTTCGGAATCGGCAATAATAAAATCATAAACTTCATCTAAGTTTTTTGCCATTGGGGCAGCGGTCTGACTTACGGTTTCTACCACAGAAGTATGCATAGGAACACGTCCGAAGTTTTTAACGAGATTGAAATAATTCCATGCTCTTAAAAAATACGCTTCACCAAGAAATTTATCTTTTAACTCCTGATCAAATTTCCCGTCCGGAACATTTTTTATTACGGCATTTGCTCTGTTAATAGCGATATAAGCGTATTTGAAATAATTCCCCAGCATTCGGTTGGTATTAAAAGTGCTTACCTGCCATTTATCTAAATTTTGGTTATCGGCCGTTTCATCGCCTTTTGGTCCGCATTCTTCTGTTGGAAGATCGCCTACATAAAATATCGCTCTTGAATATTCTAAGAAAGTCAAAGCATCGTAAGCATAATCTACAGCTGATTCGGCATCAGAAGCAGTTTTATAGAAGTTTTCTTCCGAGTAAAATCCGTAAGGTTCTTCGTTTAAGTCACAAGCAAAGGCGCTCATAATAAGAGCCATTGTTAGTATTTTATATCTTGATTTCATTTTGATACTGTTTTAAAAAGTTAAGTCTAATCCTAAAGTCCATCTGCTCAGTCTAGGGTGACCGCCCCAGTAAATTCCGTCTGTTCCTACTTCAGGATCGTAACCGTCAAATTTGGTAAACGTGTATAAATTGCTTGCATTCAGATACAATCTCACACTTTGAAAAGCACTTTTTGAAGGTTTTAAAGTATAACCCAAAGTCACATTCTGGATTCTCACAAAAGATCCGTCTTTAACCCACCAGTCAGAGAATTTTACAGTTCTACCGTCTCTTAAACTTGGGTAATCATTTGTTGGATTATCCAAAGTCCATCGCAAAGGCTGATTGCTTGGCTGATTGAAAGCCTGCGTATCCAAAACATCCTGTCCGAAAACTCCATTCAAAAACACACTGAAATCAAGCTGTTTGTATTTTACGCTTAAGTTTAAACTCGCCATAAAATCAGGATTTGGGTTTCCAATTATAGTTTGGTCTTTGGTATCAACCACACCATCTCCATTAATATCTACATATTTAAACTCTCCTGCCTGCGCCAATTGTCCGTCTAAACCTGCATTGATTCCTTCCTGTAAATTCTGAACTATTCCGTTTGTTTTATATCCGTAGAAAACATTTACCGGCTGACCAATCGCCAATAAATTCGGGAATTGTCTGAACTGCTCTAAACTGTTTCCGGAATATTCATATTGCATTCCGGTATTTGGATCGACATTTAAACCGGACTGTTCTACAGATCCAAGGCTTACGATTTCATTTTTGTTTTTAGAATAAACCGCCTGAGCACTAATGGTCCAATCCTGATTTTTGAAAATTTCTCCGTCAAGCGAAAGTTCAAATCCTTTGTTTGTCAATTCTCCATCGTTTACCCAGATTCTGTCATAACCGGATGAAGGCGTCAGGATTCTTTCTCTTAAAAGATCTTTGGTTCTTTTATTATAGTAGTCAAAAACAATATGAAGGCGGTTTTTCAAAATAGACATATCAACTCCAAAATCACTTTGAGCGGTTGTTTCCCATTTTAAATCCGGATTTGGAATTCCGCCCCAAAGTTTTTCGATTCCGTCTTGTCCGGTTGTGCCTACCACATATCCAGGCCCGATTGCTGAAACCCAGCTTCCGTTATCGTAATATTGGCTCACTCCATAACGGCTTAAAGTCTGATACGGATTGATTCCCTGATTTCCGGAAATACCATAACTGGCACGAAATTTCAGTTCGTCAAAAAACTTTAAATTCTTAATAAACTCTTCATTATGTGCTTTCCAGCTTAAAGCTCCCGAAGGGAAATAAGCCCACTGATTGTTTTTACCAAATTTGGAAGAACCATCGGCACGAGCGGTAACTGTAGCGAGGTATTTATCATTGTAACCATAATTCAATCTGAAAATTCCGGATACTAGTTTGGTCTGTACTTTTCCGTTAGAAACCGTATTTCTTTCCGGATTTCCGGCACCCATATTTTCGTTTCCAAGCGTTTCATTCACAAAATCAAATGCACCCAATCCTGAACTTCTGGACACATAACTTTCGTACGTATAACCTCCTGTAACACCTAAATCATGTTTTCCGAAAGTTTTGTTGTAATTGGCAAAAGTCTCCGAAACAAAATTCTGTCCTTCCCAATTGTTGATATATCCCGCACCGTTATTAAAATCTCCGGTTTCTGTATATTTACTTGGATAATATTGGTCGTTAACCGATGATCCGTATTTGTAATTTAACCTTGATGTCAATTTTAAAGAAGGGATAATCTGCCATTCTAAAGAAGCGGAACTAATTACATCAATAGTTTTAGTTTCATTCTGACGAAGATTCGTAATCGCAACAGGATGTGTATAATCGTTCTGGCCAATCATATAATAATCACCATTGGCATCATAAATAGGGAAAATAGGGTTTCTCCAATACGCCAGACCTCCGTTTGCATCTCTTTTTCCTTTGCTTACGATATTAGAGAATCTTACAGTAAAATTGTCAAAAACATCATGTTTGATTCGAAGATTGTAACCGCCTTTGCTGTAACCGTCTTTTACAAAAACACCCTGCTCGCTGTAATAATTTCCACTTAAGTTGAAACTGGTTTTATCTGTTCCACTGTTTACGCTCACAATAGTATTGTTTCCCAAAGGCATATCCCTGAAAGTCACATCATCCCATTTGGTAAAATAAGGCCATGATCCCGACTGTAATTCCTGAATTGAAGGATAATAAACGCCATTCGAATTATTAGCACCAATATAAAGCGGTGTCTGTCCGCCGTTAATTCGGCCTTCATTGCTTAACTGCGCCATTAAAACAGGATCTCTCCATAAATTCAATTTTGAATTAAATGCAGAAACGCTTGACTGCTGCTGTACTAAAATCTGTGTTTTTCCTTTTTTAGCTGATTTAGTTGTAATAATGATAACTCCGTTTGCTCCTCTGGAACCATATATGGCAGAAGCTGAAGCATCTTTTAAGACATCGACTTTTTCGATATCAGCAACGTTTACCTGTTTTAAATCACCGGCATCTCCAAGCGGAAAACCATCTAATACCACAAGCGGTGCATTTGAGCCTCTAAGAGAACTTCCTCCTCTGATTCTAACTGTCGATGTTGAACCCGGATCCTGTGAAGTCGTTACCTGAAGACCTGCGACACGTCCTTGTAAAACCTGTTCTACTGAATTGGAAGGAATATCTTCAAGTACTTTGGTTTTAATGGTACTTACAGAACCGGTAAGATCTGCTTTTTTTACAGAGCCGTATCCAATTACGACTACTTCTTTTAAGTTCTGTGAAGCTGCTTTTAAAACAACATTCAAATTAGTTTTGCCTGCTACAGAAATCTTTTGGGTATCATATCCCATAAAAGAGAAAGTTAATACTGCGTTTGCAGGACCATTGATTTCAAATTTTCCATCAAAATCTGTAGAAGCATTTTTATTAGAGCCTTCTACTGTAATATTTACTCCAGGTATTGTCAGACCGGTTTCGTCTGCCACAGTACCCTTAATTATATTCTGACTGTAAGCAGCAAATGTGCTAACAAGCAGCATACAGAAAAGTAAACTTTTTGTCCATTTTTTTTTCATTGTTTGATTGGTTAAAGATTAGTTAATAGTTTCAATGCAAATTAACTACTTCGTTTTCGTAACGGTTTTGTAAATACCATCAAATAGTAATACTTTAATGAATAAAAAATAATACTTTCAACAACAAACCTATTCTTTACATGAACAAATGATTTTATTTTATAGATAAAATTGCATATAACAGAAAAATATTATTTATTTTTGACCAAGTTTATTATTCAGCAAATGAAACATAATGATACTATTATGAACGAAAAACGCAATATTCTAAGAGAATTAGTACCTATTTCAGACGATGACTTCTTTATCGTATTAAATCATATGCAGGCTAAATTTGATTTCCCACTGCACTTTCATCCTGAGATAGAATTAAACCTGGTTTTAAATTCATCAGGAAAAAGAATTATTGGAGACTCAGTTGTAGAATATACCGATTGTGATCTGGCATTAATTGGCCCTAATACACCGCATTTATGGACGGGAATAAAGGACAACAATGATGCTCATGTAGTTACGATACAGTTTCACGAAGATTTGTTTTCGGAAAAAACCTTAAACAGAAAACTGGCTATCCCGATCAGGGAATTATTAGAAAGATCTAAAAGAGGAATTGCTTTTTCTAAAGAAACAATCGAAGCACTGAAACCAAAAATCCTGCAGCTATCAGATTCACAGGATTTTAATTCGCTGCTGGATTTCTTATCTATTCTGCATGATTTAGCGATTGCCAAAAACACCAAAAGTCTTGCCTCTCATTCTTATGTAGATTATTACAGTTTTTCTGAAAGTCAGCGAATAGAAAAGGTAAATGATTTTATTAAAGACAATCTTCAAAATAAAATTCAATTAAAAGAAGTGGCCGATTTGGTCAATATGTCGGAATCGGCCTTTAGTCATTATTTTAAAAAGTGCACCAATAGCTCTTTCTCAGATTATGTAACCGATCTGAGACTTGGCCTTGCTGCCAGATTATTATTCGAGTCAGAACAATCTATTAAAGAAATCTGTTATGACAGTGGTTTTAATAATATTTCAAACTTCAATAGAACTTTTAAGCGTAAAATGGGATTTACACCAAGCGAATTTAGAGATCAGAGTAAACTTATTACCAAACATTAGTGCACCTGCATAAGCTTTTTATGTCGCGTTAAATAAAAAAGTATTAATTGCAAACTTCTTAGCGCATGCAGAGATTAATTACATGAATTACACAAAACGAATTATAAGTCGTTCTTAAAACAAGTTCGATGAAATATTTTGCCACGATTAGTATAAAATCGTGACATTATTTTTGAAATTGACAACTTTTGACCACAAAATCTAAGGCAAGTTCTGTCGTGAGTTTCCTCCAAAAGTACCACAAAAAGTTAAGGCGATTATTATTATTCTTTCTTAATAAGTTTTGTGGCAGAATCGTGGCACAATGAATTCTCAAAAGAGAAAATCTAAGTAAAATCAATATTTGCAATAATTAGGTTTGAGTATATTAAAATCCAACTCTACCCTTGGAAGCAGGATTATCTAGCGCATCATTAATTCAAACCAGTCAGCATTACTTGCCTCTTTGACCGCCAGTTTATCTTCTGAGCTAAGTGAGGCTAAAAAGCTCTTATAACTAGACATGTATGAGTCTTGTCCTTTGCAGTAAGCATTAAAAACATTTGTTGAGTATGGCTTTGCTAAGGATGCGACTGCCTTCACGCAGGTAGCAGTTTCGTTCCAGTTTGACACCACTGTTCCTTTTATACTATTGTAGACCGGGCATCCGACTTTCTGTCCTGCTGCGTACATGCGGGTGCATTCCATAGATATCTCTGTAATGTAGACGTCGTTATTCTTCTGGCACTGCGCTGTCTTCTCTGCAAAGGATTTTTTATTCTCTGCCAGCTCAGATATGGCCGCAGCATGCAAGAGTTCAGTTTCTTTTTTCTTTGCATCCCGCTTTTCCTTTAAAGGCAGAAGGGCCTTTTGCTGTTCGTTTGGCAGACCGGTCTTAAGAGCCCATATCTCTGCATTCAATTTTTTATTTTCTGCTTCAAGTAATGCTATGCTGTCCCTTGTCTGTTTTTCTATCTCGGTAATACTGTCTCTAATTACAACGAGCTGCTTTCCAGTCATTTCAAGCCTAGCCTCTATGCTGTCGGAAGAGAGCTCTTTCTGCAGACCATTTTTCAGGGCTTCCAATTCCTGCAGCTGGACCTGTAGCTGCAATAGCCTGCTTTCATGCAGAGTTTGTATAGTATTGATTTTCTGCTCATTGGCCGAGATGCTATTATTTTTTGACTGCAGTAACTTTTCATTGTCATTTTTCAATTTCTGCTTAATTTCTTCGCTTAGGTTTTGAAATTCCTTCTCAATTCGCGGTATTTTAGCTTTGCAAATGGTAATCTTGTCATCTGATATAAGGGTTTTTACAGCAGAAGCCATAAGTTCATCTGACCACATTTTGTGCTTTGCTTTGGAGTCGTTTAGCAGTATCATTTCATAGTTTCTACTGTGGAGCGTTATTTCCTGGCACAGCCTATCATTGTCATCTTTAAGTTTTTGAATCTGCTCCTTTTTTTTCAGAATAGTATTATCGCCTTTTTCCAAATTCTTAAGCTGCACCTTAAGAATGGCAATTTTCTCTGAGAATCCTTTTCGAGCCGTCTCTAATTCAGATGTTGTCGCTGGAATGGCATATCCTTTTACTTCCCCTAAATGTTTTTCAAAGTTTTGTCCTTTCTTTTCGAATTCAGATTTCCATTCATTGCATTTGCTGCATCTTGCACCCGCCTTCATATCTGCTATCAGGTTATCCCTATCCTTATAAATTTGCTCGATTTCAGATCGTAGCTTTTGCAGCTTGTCTTGCCATAGTTTCTCTAGCTGAGGCAGCTCGGACTCTATCTGCAGAATCCGCAATCTTGCCGCTTCTATAGATCCTGCCTTGCTTTCAATGGCTGATACCTCTCCGACTCCTACAGTCTGAGCATGCAATTTCATCGTACAGAAAACAATAAGCGCTAAGCAATACATGTAATTTTTCATCCTGAAATGTTTATTTGCCAAAAGGATCATCCTCTTGTTCCGCCAAGTATAAATCTTTTAGGTATTCAAAAGCTTTTTTCAGTCTATTCTCATCTCCATCTAGTTTAAGAAATGGAATGTAAATTACGGTATCATAATCAAAATATGTCGATGTATACATGGATCCAACCAGCCTGCTGTCATAATTCCAACAGTCGCAAAAAGCGTCCCCGTTGCCAGGATAGGTACAGTACACCCTCTTTTTATATTGGTATGCCAACTGCTTAAGTGCATTGGGAATGAAACTGAGTTTTAAGAGCCCCACTTCCTGATGTGGCTGGGTTTGGATTATTTCGACTGCACTTATATGGGCAGGCAGGAATTCTACACTGGAATAAACACCGCTATAATATTCGGGGGTAGTGAAATTATAGTACTGCCTGTTATAGCAGCCATATTGATCAGTAGCGAAGCTTCCAGTATATACAATCTTGTTATTTGACCCCGAAGCAAGGTTATTTTCATAGATATAAGCCCAAGAATCCGAAAATGAAAGCGGTGCTGCAAACTGCACTTTATCGTCGATTACAAAAGGATGAATTTTGTTTCTGGCCTCGGTTATCTTTTTATTAATGTAGTTTACCGTTTCTTGTTTCGTTAGATTCTGCGCCCGGGACGGCGTGACAAGCAGGAACATAATCCCTGCGATCAGTATCTGCACTGTTTTCATACGATTAGAAGTATTGTTAAGTATATTAATGATTAAGTCCTATGCCTTAATTGATTTAGAATGAGACCCTCAAATCGGATTTCCATTTGCCGTTACAACGTTCAAAAATAATCAAAAACAGCAAAAAAACAATACTTTACATAACTATCATCTAATTTACCTGCTCCAGCAAACTAAGAGCTTAACAAAGATTGGTACACTTAGCCGGGGTTCGAATCCATGGCTTTCTATTTTTTTACCCAACCTTAAGACAAATATTACAGATTGCGTCCCGGTTTAACTTTGCATCACATCGTGGTACATTACTTTCTGAAAGAGTAAATTCGCAGCAAAATAAAGCCGTGCCAACTTTAGGTCCAAATCGATGTAGGAACGATTTTCTAACAATTTCTTATTAGTTGATAGACTGATTAACAATAATCTGCTGGCAGAGATGGAAGAGAATTGTAGTTTTACAAAAACATACGGATTTTTACTATTGTTTAGCTATATTCACTTTTTATGCTGGAATCGTGGCACAACTTTTTAAACGACAGAAAAAATCAGTAAATTCCGATCTGCCGCCCCCTGGCTTCGACTATACAAAATATTCAAATATTAGCTTTTAACCAAATATAATCACTAATTTTGATAGTTTAAATTCAATAAACAAAAATACTGGAAAAGGCTTCCAGACTCTGGCTGAAGCCTGACGGGGGCAGTCATATTAAATACTCGTAAGTCTTTCAAACACAATGTCCGATATATTCAGAAACCATATCGCCAAGTTCGCACAAGTATCCGATGATGAATTCGGGCTGATCATAAAATTCTTCGACACCAGAGAAGTGGCGAAGAAACAAAACCTATTGGAAGAGGGAGAAATCTGCCGCCGCCATTATTTTGTCCTTCAGGGTCTTCTTCGAAAGTTTTATATTAACGAGAAAGGTACCGAACAAACCACGGAATTTGCCATAGAAACATGGTGGCTTACCGATAACTTTGCCTACGAGAACCAGCTCGCGACAGAATTTTATATTCAGGCAGTAGAGAAATCAACATTGCTTTACATCACTTTGGAGAAGCAGCAGAAGCTACTGGAAGAGTTTCCGGTAATGGAGCGCTATTTCCGTTTTGTCTACCAGAGGGCTTATGCAGCCGCACAGAGACGCATCAAATTTCTTTTCTCGTTCTCTAAGGAAGAGTTTTATTTCCAGGCAGTCAGAAACCACCCCGAATTCATCCAGCGTGTTCCCCAATACCTCATCGCTTCCTATCTAGGATTCACGCCCGAATACTTGAGCGAAATACGCAAAAGGCTTCTTTCTTAAACCAGTTTAAGTTTTTTCCTTTCCCTATTATTGAATTTTGCATTGAACAATTTTAAAAGAATAATACAATGCAAAAACGACTTAACATTAAGCAGGCCGCTCCGGATGCACTAAAAGCGATGATAGGACTTGAAAGCTACCTTTCAAAAATTTCCATATCCAAGACAGCCAAAGAACTCATAAAGATACGTGCCTCGCAGATCAACGGCTGTGCCTACTGCATCAACATCCACACTCAGGACGCCGTTAAAAACGGCGAGTCAAACCAGCGCATTTTTCTCTTGAGTGCTTGGAGAGAAGCTGGGGACATTTTTACAGAAGAGGAAAAAGTGGTGCTCGCGGTAACTGAAGAGATAACATTAATTCATGAGAACGGATTAACGGATGAAACCTATACAAAGGCCTTACAGTATTTCAGTGAAAGCCAGATAGCAGATATAATAACGGCCGTCATAACAATCAATCTTTGGAACAGGGTTGTTCTCAGTACCAATCTCCGAATAGGAGAAAGTCTTGCATAACTTGCAAAAAACTAGTTTAATTACGATGCATCCAAAAGTTTAGAATTATAATTAAATTTGAAGACAATAAGCCCGATTTGTTTCGGGCTTATTGCTTTTACGAAAAACTCATTTAAAAGCACCAATTAGGATAGAAATGCTCCAGTGGAACAACAATCAAATAATTCATACAGCCAAAGAAAGACAATCCTGCCTTAACTTAAACAATCTTTTAAAATCCTGCATAAATTTTGTAAATTTATATATCAGTTTAATGCGATGGATCAATTGAGTTTTTACAATTCTGCATCAATCCTACTCAGGACATCCGAACCAATTTTTTAACGCCAATGAAAGACAGACATTACATATAGAAAGCCAATCTCTTCAAATCATCCAAAAATGATGTTGAAATTTGTCCTGTCCCCGTCACTTAAGGAGACAACTAGACAATAGTTGTCTCTTTTTTTATGCCCTAATATGTAAATTTTTAAACTACTTTGCATTTAGGAATGCAAAATAATCTCTAATACTCATTTCGGATAGTTGCATACACGCCATATGACTCATTAGTTACCTTGTAAAAAGGCATAAGCGCATATTCTTTCCTATTATTTTTTAAGATGAATGACATAGAATTCTCTTGTTTAGAGATGTTTTTCAAAATATCTGACTCATTTCCTTTTAATATTGTTTCTTCATTTACTTGAAATGCTAATAAAACCGGCCCATAAAACAATGCAACTACATTCGGATTATCGGGCATTTTTTTTAAATTAAAATGATAATTAAAACGTATTTCTATGTTATCGCCATTTTTCCACTTTCTATCAATAATAAAATAAGACATCGGAATTACACTAGCTGTAATGGACTTTCCGTTTACCAAAATTTGTGTTTGTTCGTCAGCCCAGGATGGCATAAATAATTTCAATGCAAATGGGGTCGTTTTATTAGCCGTTATGTTAAATTTTACAACAGGATTATCTGGAAAATTGGACGATTGTGACAAAGTAATTCCTTTAGATTTCCATTTGACAGTCGAAGGAATATAAAGATTGACCCAAAGGTTATTTTTGTTATGGAAATAAATAGCCTCATTTAAGTTTGCAAAAGCTTCAATAGTTGTTCCGTTGCAGCAAAAAAACTCATTTGGGCTGGCAAAACTCTTCTTATTAGGAGAACCCAGCGGCAAAGAATAAACATTACATCCCGTTTCGGGATTTTGTAGCGCAAAAACAGAATTATATAGCGTATTCATATACACATCTGCATACTTGGGTTGGGCAGTCCAGCGAAATAAAGCATTTGTGATTTTTTGAGTATTATGTGAAACGCATGATTCAGATGTTTTATCAGTAAGAGTAGTACTTAAACAATCAGGTTTTCCCCAATGTTCAGATGTCTGGGCAGTTGGAGTTGTAGCAATAGGTCTGGGACCGCTGCTAGAGCCATTCACATATGTATGATGATGTTCCAGCATATCCCAAAAATGGGAAACAACATCGCGATAATAGCTGTCCCCTGTATTTTCATACCTTTTGGCAAATCCGATTATCAAAGGCAAATGAGTATTAGAATGCAAACCCGATAGAATATCTGTCCCTTCATACAATGGCTGGCTGAACCATTTGCGGTCGAAGAGACAAGCCAATCTGTAATGGGTGGAGTCTCTGGAAATTTCGAATAAATTCTGTAATACGTCATTCATCCCACCAGCCTCATTTGTAGGATTTGCCTGAGGAGTGTATAGCATTTTTTCAATAGTTTCAGGCGAAAGTTTATCCATCCTTTCTTTTACATAAGCGGCCATATTAGCAGCTATTTCATAGGCCTTTTTATTTCCTGTATGCTGATAAACATCAAGTATTCCCTGCATTATTTTATGATAAGTATAGTATGGTGCCCAAACTCCGCTAAATTGTGTTTCCAATTGCGTGAAATCTTTTTCGGGGAATGCGCTCAGATAGCTGCCGCCAAGTTTTTGCTGACACTTTTCAAGCGCATCAACCATATATTCCACACGTTTTTGAAGCAGAGTATCACCTGTCTTCTCAATCAAAATAGCGCAAGCCGACAGATAATGGCCTACAAAATGTCCGCGTAATCCCACAGTAGGCGACTCCCAGCCTTCAAGCGGTTTCGCTTTCGATTCAATTCCGGCATTTATTCTAAAATTGTGCAGCAGCCTATCGGCATCGAACTGATAAATATACTTTGTATTAACGGTCTCTCGCTGTTTTATCCAGGATTCAGACATAACAACATCCCTATTCAAAAATGGAATGGGTTGTTGGGGCTTATCAAGAAATGCTTGTCCAAAAACGGTCTGACAAACAAGTAAAAATAAGCTAATATATTTTATTTCATCTTTCATATTAAATTTGAATATTATAAATCAAAATATTGGATCTGTCAATATAAAATTTACAGCTCTTAAATTGTTTTCAAATGTTGGTAAAACCTCATTTAACATAGTCTTATTTTTAATTTATCGGATGATATTTAAAATTCTTAAACGTTACCTTACCTTCTCCCATAGCCGTAAGGCCAATTCTTAAACTTAAAAATCCGCTCAGCACATTATGATGCATACCGGAAACCTCCAGTGAGTTCTCAATTTTATTCCATTTATCACCATCTGTGCTGTAATACATATCTACAGTATTGTTCACGTTTTTAAGCCTAAGAAATACATGTTTTTCGATAACATTTTTCTCTGTTTCAAATTGCCATCCATGTAAATTCGCCAGTATGTTCCCGTTATTGGCAAGAATGCCGGAAAAAGCGCCGCTGTTGTAAAAAAGGACTAATCCTCCAGTTGCTTTTCCTTCTATTAATAACTCCACTTCGGCGTTATAGGAGTGGTCCAGCGGAATGCATAGCAATGGGGAAGAGCTGCCCACATAATCCCCTTTTCCATTAATGGAAAGACTATTATTACCTAATTCAAATCTATTGCTGTCTGCTCCTCCAAAGAATTCCCATTGCGGTTTTAAACTTTTTCCTTCAAAACTATCGTTTAGCGTAAAGCTGCTTTTAGATGCTGGTAAGTTTGGTTTTTTGATGGGTTTGTCTTCCGTTATTCCGTCTGGTATTTTGTACCAGCCATCTTTTGTCCATTCCACAGGCAAAAGCAGGGTCTGGCGGCCTTTATTGTAAAAATCCTTTTCATAAGCATGGAATATCATCCACCAGTTTCCTTTACTATCCTCGAATAAAGTGCCATGGCCTTTCGATTTCCATCTTTCAGATTCTTTAGTGGTTCTGATAATCGGGTTATAAGGAGAATTTTCCCAAGGCCCGAAAAGCGATTTTGAACGTGCGGAAATTACCATATGACCTGTTGCCGGACCTCCCGTTCCGCCTTCAGCAACGGTAAGATAGTAGTAGTCTCCCCTCTTTACCAATTTTGGCCCTTCCATACAAAAACACTCAATTGACCATTGGCGCGGTATTTTCCAGCCATCGTAGGTATGCTTGGATTCACCAGCCACAGAAAGTCCATCGTCTGCCAAAGGAATAAAACTCCCACTGCTAAAAAACAAATACCTTTTTCCGTTTTCGTCTGTAATGTGCCCGGGATCAATGCCCCCAGTTTTTAAGTCGATTGGTTCGCTCCATTTACCGTTAATAGAATCTGCGGAGACCACATAATTGGTACCATTTGCCGGAAAATAGATATAAAATTTATCCTTATATTTCACCAGATCGGGAGCCCAGACATTCCCTATATTCTTGTGCAGCGCATGGGTAACAGGCTCCCAGTTAATCAGATCCTTCGACTGCCAGATCAAGAGTCCCGGATAATATTCGAAAGAAGAATGGACCATGTAATACGTATCGCCATCACGCAAAATGCTCGGATCAGCGTAGTCCCCCGCAAAAATGGGATTTATATAGTAGTCTTTTCCTTTTTCATTAGGTTTTGTCTGATATTGAGCATTTGCAAAAACGCTCACGTGGATAAGGAAAATTGTTATTATAATTTTATTCATATTGTTTGATAATTAATACTTAGTTATACTGTTTTAATAGTTTTTTATTTCTTGCGAAAGCAAGTGTAAATAATGCGTTGAGATCATCTGTGTTGAAAAAGCAAATCTCCTTAATCCAACATTTTTAATACTTTTAGTGATTTCAGGGCGTACATTTTCTGCAAGATGATACTTTTTATATTCAGTTATAAGTTCTGGATCATCAATCAGATCGCAGGAATAACATATCCTTTTTAGTTGCATATCTTCCTGTTTAAAGTTTAGATTCTATTTTTTTTCCTTTGTAAGTCAACACTTTTTTAGTTCCATCAGGCATAACAATTGTAAAGATCCTTTCCGTTAACATGCCTTTGTACCCGCCTCTTCTATTAGAAAGGGTTATTTTTTTCTGCTTGTCGTTATAGCTGAAATCAATTTCTGTGTAAGCACCTTTTTCATAATTATAATTATCAAATTCATCTTCATAAAAGGTAAAAAAGCCATCCTTTCCGGGATATACTTTTATTTGGAGATTGTCCCATTTTTTTTCCTCAGCAAACTGCACTTGAGGCCCGATTGGAAGTATAGTGCCTTCCTTAACATAAAGTGGTATCATGTCAAGCGTTGTTTTTCTGGTAATTTCCTGACCGCCCTGCAGTTTTTCGTTTGTCCAGAAATCGTACCAGCCATTTCCAGCAGGAAGATAAACGATTCTTGATTTTTCTGCTCTAAAATCTATATTCTGCTTTTGATTCTGGCCTTCTTTTATTTTTTCGTTTGTATATTGAGCCTCAACTACTGGCGCAACCAAAATAGATTTTCCAAACATAAATTCATCTTTAATGTCCCAACTCTTAGTATCTGCAGCAAAATCCATAAATAATGCTCTCATAAAACTAGAATCTTTATGGGTTACTTCCCACGATGTCGAGTAAATGTATGGCAGCAACGAATAGCGCAGATTTATAAATTTCTCAATCGCATCATATACCGGCTCTCCTTTCTGACCAAAATTATAGATCTCGCGAGGTATATCTGTACCATGAGAGCGCATCATTGGATTAAAAGCTCCAAATTGCAGCCAACGAACATAAAGTTCTTGAAACATTGGATTATCCGCTCCTATAGCTTCTGCATTTCGATTGTAAACTCCAGCGAAAAATCCTCCAATATCTGAATTCCAGTGCGGCATACCGGTAAGGGTAAAATTAAGTCCCGCCGGAATCTGGGCACGTAAGTTTTCCCAGCTAGACTCTACGTCTCCTGTCCATGTATTGGCACCATAGCGCTGCTGGCCAGCAAAAGCAGATCTTGTCAAGATGAAAACCCGCTTATCTGAAGTCTCTTTTCGCTGATGATCGTAAACCCCTCCAACAGTCATCAGAGGATAAGCATTTCGCACCTTTCTAAAAGTTCCCAAATAGGTTTTGGTATCATAATCCTCAGGCTTTACCCAAAGATGATCGGGCTCCGTCGAATCCATCCACCAGCCGTCAATTCCTTTTGCTAAAAGGCCTTCACTTGCATATTTCCAGTAAATGTCTCTTGCCTTTGGGTTATAGGCGTCATAAACACGCACTCCAGAAGGATAATCTTTTTTCGGAGGGAAAATTTCGCTGCCAGATTCTGGCCAAGTCAGAAAATCAAACAGCATTCCGTTACTATTCAACTCATTATAAGGCTTGGTTTTTGGTCCAAACGAAGACCAGATCGAGATAATCATATGAGCATTGAGACCATGAATTTCATCCACCATTTTTTGAGGCTCCGAAAATTCAGGATTAAGAAACTCCATCGCATTCCATAAATAATTATTTCCCCAATACTGCCAGTCTTGAATTATTCCGTCCAGAGGCACTCCCAGCTCTCGGTATTTTTTTACTACGCCAACTATTTCATTTTGGCTTTTATAACGTTCTTTACTCTGCCAGAAACCATACGTCCAAAGCGGAAACATTGGAGCACTGCCTGTGAGCTTTCTCATTTGTGAGATCACTCCATCAGCATTTTTACCGTACATAAAATAGTAATCTACCCCGTCGCCTACATTAGATTCAAATGAAGTTTCGTTGGCATTGTCTTTAAATTCTGTCGGCGCATAATTATCCCAAAAAAGTCCATATCCTTTTACCGACTGAAAAAAAGTCACCGCATCTTCTGTATTTCCCTGTTCCAAACGATAATTTTGATTTCTTTGGTTTAAATCTCCCCTTTGGTGCTGTCCTAAACCATATATAGGTTCTTCTTTCTCCAAATCAAATGCCTGATATACGCTATAAGAATCGGTATCGGTATCTTTTACGGTTTTAAATTTGGTTCCCTGTTTTTTCTCACGAAGCAAGATCTGGTCTGAACTTGCAAATGAGATTTCTCCAGTTGGAAACTGTACCGTAACATTTAGACTTTCAGATTTTAAAACCAATTGGCTGTTTTGGCTTTTTACTGTAAAAGGAGTTGCCAACGGTTTCATATTTACCGAAAGGCTTTCTTTGGAATAAACTCCCGCTGCGGGATATTTTATAACTCTTACAATCGAAGGACTGTAAAACTGAATTTCTATTGTATTTCCATCTGCTTGCATCTTAATTCCCAGATTGTTTTTCTCGTACTTCTGGCCATAACTGGTCGCACAGAAAAACAGCGGGAAAATTAATAGATAAATAAATTTCATTTGGTTTAAGTTATTTTAATTAGTAAGATTAATGGTCAAAACTACATTTGCTTTTTATTGCTTCAATTCTGGATAAATCCACAATGAGTTCTATAAATTTTTAGTTGGTTAGCAGGACACCTCCATTACAAGGAATTTTAATATGTGCTCCACTCTTTGATCTGTACCTGATGTCCGTTATTTTTCCATTTAATAATTCATCATCCTGATAATATCTAAGAGTGGTACCCTCCGAGATCATTGGCAGTTTTAATTTTAATTCTAATGGTTCTTTTTGCGCGTTAATCCCACCGATATACCACTTTGCTCCTTTTCTTCGGGCCAGCACAACATATTTGCCTGGATATCCTTCTAAAAAACGAACTTCATCCCAAGCTGTAGGCACTTCTTTCATAAATTTTATAGCCCAGTCTGGAGCATCATTTAAATTATTAGGCGCCAAAGCAAAATGCTGCACGCCGCTCTGAAAAAGCACAGAGGTCGCTAAAGCAAATACATCGGAAGTCATTCTTTTTGAGCCTTTATTGGGAATGTTATCGCTATTGTAGAATTTGTTTAAAGCGCTTCCGCCAAAATCCATGCTTCCCACCGCATTTCTTATAAACGTATGCGTTGCCGCATTTATAGCTTCATTATCACAGCTCTGCTGTCCGAAATGCAGATTCTCACTTGCCAGAACCGCTTCGCTGGAAGCGTAATTCGGATACATGCGCTCCCAGCCTCGAGGCAGTGTGCAGCCGTGAAAAATAACCATTATTCCAAATTCATTGGCATCCGTCAGAATATCTTCATACAGTTTCATCGTCACCTGCTTGTCACCTCCAAAAAAATCAACTTTAATGCCTTTAATTCCAATGCTTTTCATCCAAGCCATTTCTTTTCTTCTGATGACCGCATTATCCATCAATCCTCTGGGACCTTGCGGAGCATCATTCCAATACCCGTTTGAATTGTACCATAAATAAAGCCCAACGCCTTTCTTAGCGCCGTATGCTGCTAAATCTACTATTTTATCGCGTCCTATCTGCGTATCCCAAAGCGCATCAACTAGAATGGTTTCATATCCCATCGCGGCGCTGAAATCAATGTACTCCTTCTGCACAGGAAAAGTGGTGTTATCATCCATTTTGATAATCCAGCTCCAAGTCCCTTTTGTGTACTGGTATTCTTTAGATGCCTGATATTTTGGCTTAACCAAATCAAACGGAATCGTGGTCTCCACTATCGGAGCAAGCGTTTCTCCAATGGTAATAGTTCGCCATGGCGTTTCTCCCGGAAGCGGGATTCCTGGCGAAGTTGTTCCGTTTCCGTTATTTTCTCCTGGCATCGGAAATCCAATGGTATATAATCCGTTCTCATGCCCTATTAATCGGCTGGCACAATAACCGCTGTCTACACCAGTTTCAGAAATCAAGACCCATCCGCCGTTTACTTTAAACAGACATGGAAAGGTGTATCCATTTCCCAAGCCATTTTTTCCGACGGCATCATCAAGCGAATACGAGGTTTCATAACTTGGAGCTGTTTTCGCAAACCCTGTCATCGGATTGCTTTGCGGACATAGGAATGTCGTAGTTCCTTTTGGCATCAAAAATCCCGAAACTTCCTGCTGAACCACACAGGAAAGTGTTTCTTTCTGCGGATATGCTTTGTACTTAAATGCCAAATTATTATTGCTCACCCTAAAAATCACATCAACAGCAGGCCTTCCATCTTTTGTGAACGAAAAAATAGCTTCATTGGCCGTATAATGAACGCTGCTTTTTTTGATGTTACGCAGCTCATAGGATTCGTCAATTTTATTTTGGATACTATTTGCATCCAAAGTTAATCCAGAGCTGAAATCTCCCGCATTTGTCTTTAAACCTAATGGAGATTTTTCTATAACCGTTTTTTCATTGTATGTTACACTATACTGGGGCATTCCGTTGTTTACAGAAACTGACACCTCAAGTTTTCCGTCCGGACTTTTTACCGCTGATTGGGCGTTTAGTTTAAAGAAACTTACAAGCAATAAACATATGCTAAATTTTACATTCATAATTATAGAAGTTGGTTGGTTAGTTAGTATACTTTTGATTTCAAGATAATTCTGAACATCTGCTTCTTCCGCCTATCAAAATTCCATAATCTTTCATATGCCGTTTTTAATGGATAATAAATTACAGCTCTTATTATTAGCGTAAAAAAAAAGCAACTGGTAAAAAGCTTCCTAATCCTCAATTAGGCCGTTCAGTGCTCCAGCTTTGAAACTTCACAGATGCTAATGTACTCTTTACTTTGAATGCTCAAAAACAATAATACATTTCCGCCAGCCATAAAATACATTTTGCCCCCTTTTACAGCAGCCAAAAACATGATGATACATAAGAGCCTGTCAAATAACACATTTGCACCCCATGTTCTTTTACATTAAAAGATATTTTTACACCCCAGCATAATCAGCTGACAATACAACCTTAATAAGCCTCATGCAGTCGCCAGAAATTGCAGATTGCTATTTTACTTTTACAGCTTGCAATCGTTTGAAACCCTTTTAAAATTTAGTTCGACTGGATATAGTAACTTCTAGATCGGGAAAACATAAATCACAAAACTGCTAATTATCATATAAACCACTCGTAACCAAAAAACATGAAAAAAAACACAATAGCCTTAGGCCTTTCGGCTGGATTACTCTTGGCATCATGTGCTGTAAAAAATTACACCAAAACAGATGACGGTGTTTTAATAGGCCTAAACCCAAGCACAGAAAACCAATTACGCACTCTGCGTCTTCAGGTTTTAGGCAATGATCTGATACATGTTGCTGCTGCAGCCCAAGAATTTCAAAAAGATTCGAGTCTTATTATTGTTCCTAACCAGCAAAAAGTTCCTTTTCACATTAATCAATCAAAAGATTCTATACAGCTTTCAACCAAAACGCTGAATGTTGTGGTTTCGTCAAAAGACGGCGGAATCAAATTTAAAGATAAAAACGGAAAAATACTGTTGGCTGAAAAAGCAGGCGGCGGCAGAACTTTTCTTCCTATACAAGCAGATCAGACAAAAGGCTATACCGTGCGCCAAATATTTGAGTCGCCTCAAGACGAAGCTTTTTACGGACTAGGTCAGCATCAGTCGGATGAATTTAATTATAAAGATAAAAGCGAAGAACTTTTCCAATACAATACCAAAGTATCAGTACCATTTGTCGTATCAAATAAAAATTACGGGTTTTTGTGGGACAGCTATTCTTTAAGCCGATTTGGAGACAGCCGCCCTTATGAGCAATTAAATCAAGTTTTCAAATTATTTGGAAAAAATGGCGAACCAGGTTTCTTAACGGGAACTTACAGCACACCAGAGAAGAAAAATGCGCCGCTGATTCGCGAGGAAAAATCCATTTTCTTTGAGGATGTAAAAAGCATCAAAAACCTTCCAACGGATCTTCCTTTAAAAAATGCCAATGTTACTTATGAAGGCGAAATTGAAGCTCCACAGGACGGAGTGTATAAATTTATATTGTATTATTCTGGTTATGTAAAAGTCTATTTAGACAATCAATTAGTGGTTGCCGAGCGATGGAGAACCGCTTGGAATCCGAATAGCTACAAATTCTCTATGAATCTAAAAGCGAATAAACGCACTGCTTTAAGGATAGAATGGAGACCAGACGGTTCAACTTCTTACTGCGGATTAAGAGTACGAACGCCACAACTGGCTGAGGAAAAAAACAGCCAAGTCTGGTGGAGCGAAATGAACAAAAAAATTGATTATTATTTTGTTCATGGCAATTCTATGGACAGCATAATTAAAGGATACAGAACCCTGACTGGAAAATCTCAAATTATGCCCCGCTGGGCAATGGGTTATTGGCAGAGCCGCGAACGATACAAAACCCAAGATGAAATACTAAGCAATTTAAAAGAATTTAGAACTCGCCAGATTCCAATTGATAATATCGTATTGGACTGGAATTATTGGGAAGATGATGCCTGGGGAAGCCACAAGTTTGACCCTGCCCGTTTTCCTAATCCAAAGGCTATGACCGACTCGATTCATTCGATGAATGCCAAAATGATGATTTCGGTATGGCCTAAATTTTACAAAACTACAGAGCACTTTAAAGAATTCGACCAAAAAGGATGGATGTATCAGCAAGCCATTAAAGACAATGTTCGTGACTGGGTTGGTCCTGGTTATGTAGGATCATTCTATGATGCTTATGCAAGCGGTGCTCGTAAACTATTTTGGAAACAGATCTACGAAAATCTTTATCCTATAGGTGTTGATGCCTGGTGGATGGATGCCAGCGAACCTAATGTATTGGACTGTACAGATATGGAGTATCGTAAAAAATTGCAGGGACCAACCGCTCTAGGCCCTTCAACCGAATATTTCAACACTTATGCCCTGATGAACGCAGAAGCAATCTACGATGGACAAAGAGCTGTAGATTCTAATAAACGTGTGTTTCTTTTAACAAGATCAGGCTTTGCAGGATTGCAGCGCTATTCAACAGCAACATGGAGTGGCGATATTGCGACGAGATGGGAAGATTTGAAAGCACAGATTTCGGCAGGTCTTAACTTTGCTGCAAGCGGTATTCCGTACTGGACGATGGATATTGGAGGATTTTGTGTTGAAGACCGCTATGTGAGTGCACAGCAGCAGTACGACAAAAATGGAAATGAAAACTCTGACAGTAAAGAATGGCGTGAATTAAATGCACGCTGGCATCAGTTTGGAGCTTTTGCTCCGCTATACCGATCTCACGGACAATTTCCTTATCGCGAACCTTGGAACATTGCTCCCGAAGGTCATCCAGCATACGAATCTATTGTATATTACGACCGTCTTCGCTACAGATTAATGCCATATATCTACACGATGGCTGGGATGACGCATTTTAATGACTACACCATTATGCGTCCGTTGATAATGGACTTTCAAAACGATAAAAATGTCGTTAACATCAGCAACCAATTCATGTTCGGATCTGCTTTTATGGTGTGCCCTGTTTACCAATATGAAGCGCGAAAAAGAGAAGTGTACCTTCCTGCTGGCACAAACTGGTATGATTTTTATACAGGAAAGCAGCTCTTAGGCGGACAGACTTTACAGGCAGATGCACCTTATGGACGTATTCCGCTCTTTATTCCTGAAGGCGCTATAGTTCCTGTTGGCCCAGAAATCCAGTATACTGATCAGAAACCTGCTGACAATGTGGTGCTGTATGTTTATAAAGGCCGCGATGGCAGTTTTACTTTGTATGAAGACGAAGGTATTAACTACAATTATGAAAAAGGCCATTACAGTGCGATAAGCTTCAATTACAATCAGAAAAATCAGACCTTAACCATTGGCGAGCGCAAAGGAGATTTTAAAGGCATGCTAAAAGACCGAAAATTTAAAATCGTCGTTGTTGATCCATCCAATCCAAAAGCATTTCTTTCTGATGCTTCTGGAAAAGAAATCGATTATAACGGAGCGCATCAAGTCATAAAAATTTAATCATCTTATCCGTTGGGTGAAATAGAACAAAATTTAATTCTAACACATAGAAACATAGATTTTTATTGCTTCTGCTTAAGAGTATAGAAAAAGCAAGCTTTAACACATAGTGCTAATGTGTACTATTCTAAGTGAAACACCTTAAATGAATCACCTAAAGGCTATGTTTCTATGTGTTAAAATAATTTCACCCAACGGTTTCATCTTAAAACAATCGTATCCAGCACCTGTTAAAACAGCTTTAATGCAGGGCTTAATTGATTCAGAAAAATACAGATCCATGAAACTAAAAAAATATATCATTTGTTTATTGCTGCTGTCTTCAGCAGGCGTAATGGCACAGAAATCTCCTGTTTTCTTTCCTAAAGAAAATCTGATGGCAATGGGGATTTATTACTATCCGGAACACTGGAATAAAAAAGATTGGGAAAGAGACATCAGCAATATTTCTAAGACTGGTTTTGAGTTTATTCACATAGCAGAGTTTGCATGGATAGACATGGAACCCGAAGAAGGGCTTTACAAATTTGAATGGCTTGATGAAGTTATCGATTTGGCTGGCAAATACAAATTGAAAGTTATTTTAGGCACACCTACAGCAATCTCACCCGTTTGGATGGGCATTAAATATCCTGAAATCTATCTGATGGACAGCCATTATCAGAGGGCTGAACACGGAACAAGAGCACAGCAGTCTTTGAGCAATCCCGTATGGAGAAATTTTTCTAAGAACATAATCAGCAAATTGGCAGCGCGTTACGGCCATAATCCAAATGTAATTGGATGGCAGCTTGACAACGAGCCAGAAGCTAAAGAAGACTACAGCCCTTCTTCGCAAGATGCTTTCCGCAAATGGTTAGAGAATAAATACCGTACCATAAGCGCTTTAAATACGGCATGGGGAGCTGCTTTCTGGAGTCAGACCTACAGCAGTTTTGACCAAGTTAAAATTCTAAATGCAGATCACGTTGGATGGTGGGGAATCAATCCGCATGCCTTGCTGGACTTTAAACGCTATACTGCCGATACGCAGGCCGATTTTTTAGATTTTCAGGCAGACATTATCAGACCTTTAATTGCTAAAAATCAGTTTGTAACAACAAATTATACCGCTACTACTCCATCAGCAGATCCTAGAAGAACAAAAAAACTCGATTTTAACTCTTTTACCAGCTATCCTAACAAAGGAGTTTCTAATATTGGAGACAAAGGCTTTCGCCTTGGCGATCCTCAAGAACTTTCTTTTGCCTTAAGCTTCTTTAAAACCAGAGACAATATTTCAGGAATTATGGAGCTTCAGCCTGGTTTTGTCAACTGGGGAAATGTTAATCCTCTGCTGCAGCCTGGCGTAGTGCGCATGTGGCTTTATCATTGTATGGCCGAAGGCATGTCTTTTGCCTGTTCTTATCGTTACCGCCAAATCAATTATGGCGCAGAGCAGTACCACAGCGGCATTACAAAACTTGATGGAACAACCTTATCTCAAGGAGGAAAAGATTACCAGCAGACCATGCAGGAAATGAAATTATTAAGAAAAGCTTATAATCCGAAGGCTGAAATGCCTAAAGAAATTAAGGCTCGAAGAACTGCTTTATTATGGAATTATGACAATTCCTGGAGCATGGGCCGTCAAGCGCAAACAAGCCAATGGAATACGCTATCTTTTTTTCAAAAATATCTTGAAATCGTAAAATCATACGGATCTCCCGCAGAAATAATTTACGAAAACGAACCATTAGATTCTTATGCGGTTGTGGTTGCTCCTGCTTACGAAATAGCCGATGAGAAACTTATTGCCAAATGGACAGAATATGTAAAACAAGGCGGGCATTTAGTCTTAACCGTGCGTACGGCTGTTAAGGACAAAAACGGGCATTTATTCGAAGCAGGATGGGGCGCTCCTATTTATCCTTTAATCGATGCCAAAATTGAAGACTTTGACCATCTTCTGCCTTATGCAAAAGGAACTATCCAAGGTTTCGGAAAAGAGTATTACTGGAACAACTGGGCAGATTTAGTAAGAGCCAATAAACCTGAAAATGTCCTTGCTAAGTACACCAATCAATTTTACGCAGGCACGGCAGCTGTGGTGACCAACAAAATAGGAAAAGGTACCGTTACTTATATTGGGACCGATACAGACGATGGCCAACTTGAAAAAGAGATCCTGCAGCAGGTGTATAATCAGGCTGGAATCGCTGTTGAGCATTATCCTAAAGGAGTTTACGTTAGCTGGCGCGACGGATTCTGGATCGCAGTCAATTATTCTTCAGAAGATTACCAGATCGAAAAAATATCCAATACTGCAAATATTTTAATTGGCGGTAAAACGGTACCCCCAGGAGGCGTAACCATTTGGCAGCAATAAAAATGACTTTTTTCTAAACAACTATAATTCTTAAAGATTCCTGCAACTTCTGTTGCAGGTTTTCATACTGACTAACTATAATTTAAACCACCCAAAATGAAAAAAAATTTAATCACTTTGCTTTTTGCTTTGAGTTTGTGTGCAAATGCAAATGCAAATGTAAAAATGCCGTTGCTTTTTAGCGATGGAATGGTTTTACAGCGCAACAAACCCATTTCTGTTTGGGGCTGGGCCAATTCTGGAGAAAAAATTGAAGTCACTTTTAATAAACAGACTCAGAAAACTAAAGCGGACAAAAATGGGAAATGGCTTTTGTATTTGAAACCTGAAAAAGCAGGTGGTCCTTTTAAAATGACCATTAAAGGAAACAACAGCATTACTATTGAGAACGTCCTAGTCGGAGAAGTCTGGGTATGCAGCGGACAGTCAAATATGGAATGGCCAGTTGCTCAGGCACAAAATGCTGATTATGAAATCAGTCAGGCAGATAATCCTTGGATAAGACAATTTTTAGTAGACAAAGATTTAAATTCGACACCTAAAGAGGAACTCAAAGCTGGAAGCTGGAAAGAAAGCAGTAAAAAAAATACAGGAGCCTTTACAGCAGTGGGCTATTTTTTCGCCAAAAAAGTATACAATGAATTAAAAATCCCAATCGGGATAATAAACTCCTCTTGGGGAGGCACTTGCGTGGAAACATGGACCAGCAGGGAAGCTTTTGAAAAAAGTCCTGAATTCAGCAGTATGATTGCCGACCTACCGAAAATCCCAATGGATTCATTGCTAAAAAATAAACTGGCTACACTGAAAGTACAGATTGAAGATCTTCAAGGATCTAAAATCACTTCAAACTCAGAAAACCAATACAAAACAACAAACTTTGACGATAGTTCGTGGCCAGAAATGCACGTGCCACAATTGTGGAACCAGCAATTGGGCAGTTTAGACGGCACAGTCTGGATGCGCAAATCTTTTATGATTTCAAAAGAAGATGCTGGTAAAGAGGCTTTATTGGAGCTGGGCAAAATAGACGATGAAGATCTTTCTTATGTAAATGGAATTGAAGTGGGCAAGAATACCCAATGGGACAAAAAAAGAATATACAAAGTACCTGCCGGAACGCTTAAAGAAGGTCTTAACACTATTGCAGTACGAGTAACGGATTACAGCGGAGGAGGCGGAATTTTTGGCGATGAGGCTGACTTAAAATTAACTGCAGGCAGTACCATTGTACCACTTGCAGGAAAATGGAAGTTTCAGGTTACAGAAATCAGAACAGACTTGTCTCCAAACAGCTATCCTGCCCTTCTTTACAATTCTATGATCAATCCTTTGATTCCCTATGCTATTGAAGGAGTTTTATGGTATCAGGGAGAAGCTAATGCTACACGCGCCGAACAATATAAAAAAGCTTTTCCGTTATTGATTAGCGATTGGAGAAACAAATGGCATCAAGGAGATTTTCCTTTCTTTTTTGTGCAGCTCTCTTCTTTTAATGAGTTTGGAGGAAACAGCAAAACTAGCAGCTATTGGGCAGAGTTAAGAGAGGCCCAGAATTTCACCCTTCAAACTGTTGCCAATACTGGTATGTGTGTTACGGCAGATATTGGAGATCCAAAAGATATTCATCCAAAAAACAAACAAGATGTAGGATACAGACTGGCTGCCATCGCCTTAAATAAAGTGTATGAAAAGGGAAATGTTTTCAGCGGACCAGCTTACAAGTCTATGGAAACAAAAGGCAATCAGATTCTCTTAACATTTGACAATGCCGAAAGCGGTTTAACGGTTCATGACAAATACCAATATATAAAAGGATTTGAAATTGCAGGATCTGATCATGTTTTTCATTATGCCAAAGCTCAAATAAAAGGCAGTCAGCTTTTGGTATGGAGCGATCAGGTTCAAAATCCAGAAGCAGTCCGCTACGGCTGGGCCGACGATGCCAGCGACTGCAATCTTTATAATCCAGAAAATTTCCCTGCTGTTCCTTTTCGAACAGACGACTGGAATAGCATCACAAAAGACATTAAATACAGCTTTGAAAAATAATTAAGCCTATTACACATTTCAGATGTCCATATCGATTAAAAGAAATAGAATCGATATGGATTGGAATGCTGACTGCGATTTTAGATAAAAACAACCCTTCTGATACTGCAGCTGCAGATAAATGATTAATTTAGACCGAATGAAAAAGCATAAATTCCTCTTATTGTTTCTTGCTCTTTTTGGAATACTTTCTTTCCAAAGTACTCTTGCGCAGTCCAATTATGTTTTTCATCAGTTAAAAACCAGCGAAGGGTTTTCGAGCACCAATGTCAAGACATTTCTAAGGGACAGTTACGGTTTTTTATGGATTGGCACTGAAACTGGACTTAATCGATATGATGGTTACGAATTCAAGGTTTACACGACCAACTCTAAAAAGCCCAATAGCTTAATTTCCAACGATATTTTAGGTCTTCAAGAAGACGGCATGGGCAATATATGGGTCAATTTCGGACATGATAATGCGATATATAACAGAGATAAGGACTGCTTTATTACGGACATCACTTCTCTTTTAAATAAGTTGCACATTCGCGCAGATGCCAACTGTAAAATTTATGTAGACAAGAAAAAGAATTTATGGGTTTTTAATAAAAAAAACATATTTTTCTATGATGTAAAAAATAAACATACTTCCATCTTTACCGGCGTAAACATTGAAGACCCTTTTGCTGTAAGCGTAACAGATAATGGCGAGTCTGTATATTGCGTTGAAAATTCTCAAAAGTGCTGGCAGCTAAATAGCACTAAAGGTCATATTAAAACCATTAAACTCCCAACTCACAACAGAAAAAACGGAACTGACGATTGGCATATCATCTTTCTGGACAGCGACAACGGATTATGGGCCTATTTCAGCAATAATCCTAATGAAGTTTTCTATCGCAATGATCAGACGAAAAAATGGAGCTCTATAACATTAAAATCTAGTGTAGACAGCGATATTAATTTCGTTAGCAGCATTATCGAAAATAAGCCAGGCGAAATATGGATTGGAACAGATCATAAAGGGCTTTTTATTTTTGACAAATCAAAAAACAGCATCACAAACTGTGTTCAAACCCCAAACAAAGACAATTCTCTGCCATCCAACAATATCACTTGCCTATATCGCGACAACGATAGGACTATCTGGATTGGGCACAGCAAAAAAGGGCTTTCTTTTTTTAATGAAAGCTTTAAAAACTTTATCAATTTCAAACATCCTGAATGCTCTGATATTAGCGCCATAATGGAGGATCACAATGAAGATCTCTGGATTGCAACAGATGGAAAGGGACTTTTTAAAAAAGATAAAAAAACAGGAAATACTTCTCGAATTCCATTTCCCAAAGCTGCAATTACCTCTTTATTGGAAGATCGCAAAAACCGCATTTGGATCGGCACTTATCAAAACGGACTGTTTTGCTGGCAAAATGGCGTTATAAGCCAATATACCACGAAAAACAGCAAATTAAGCAACAACAATGTCTGGAACTTAAAACAGGATCGCTATGGCAATATCTGGATAGGGTCTATGGGAGGAAAAATACAGCAGCTTCCGTCCGATGCCACTAGTTTTGATTCTGTGATTTCTGTATTTGAAGATCAAGTTTTTGCACTCGACATGTTTTACGATTCAGGCGATGAGCTTTTGCTGGGCACGGGTTACGGACTTTTCAATATTGATATCACCAACAATAAAAATGTCATCTCGTATGGCAATAAAAAAGGAACGCAAAAATTCAAACACTTTCAGATTTCTACGGTCTACAAAGACAAACACAATATTTTGTGGATTGCCCACAATGATGGCCTTAATGTTTGGGATCCAAAAAAAGATACCATTTATTACTTCAACAAGTCAAATGGCCTTTGCGACAATTCTGTCAGCGCAATACTGGAAGATAATCGCAATAACATCTGGGTTACAACTCCCAATGGGCTTTCTATTTTAACGGTCAGTTATGATGCAAATGATAATTTATCCATAAGCAGTAAAAACTATTCGGTTAAGGATGGACTGATGGATAATTATTTCAACAAACACTCTATACTGCAATTAAGAAACGGTGATATTTTGCTTGGCAATCTGGACGGATATACCATAATCAATCCTAACAAACTGCTAAAAGAAAACAAACCGGTTTCAAAAATTATTTTTACAGGGCTAACTCTTGGAAATCAGACTATAGAAGTAGATTCTATTTATAATGGGCATAAATTGTTGCAGCATTCGACAGAACTGCTTTCCAAGCTTACTTTAAGGCACGATGACAGGCTTATTACTCTTAAGTTTACGAGTACAGATTTATTAAATGCTGATAAGGTCAAGTATTTTTACAAGATTGAAGGGTTTAATTCGGAATGGATTCCTATTCAGGACAATAAAATTGTAATTTCTGCTTTGCCAGCAGGCAATTATAAGCTTTTGGTAAAAGCGTATGATAATGCTTCTGGATGGAACGATAATATCAAAGTATTAGCGTTGAATGTACTGCCTCCTTTTTACCTCACCGTATGGGCGTATCTTTTTTATGGACTCACGATCGCGGGCATTATATGGTATACCGTACGCAGATCAAAAATTCGCCATCACTTAAAATTAGAAGAACAGCGCGAGAAAATGAATCGTGAGAAAGAATGGCAGATTAACGAAATGAAGCTGAACTTTTTCACCAACATAAGTCATGATCTCAGGACTCCCCTAACCCTTATCATAACACCTCTGCAAGTGCTGTTGAACGATGCTATGGATGAGGTCATGCGAAAGAAAATAAATGTTATCCATAAAAATGCACAGCAGCTTCTTTCTTTAATCAATTCTCTGCTAGATTTTCGAAAATTAGATGCAGGAATCGTCAGCTTAAACTTAAAGGCATCCGAATTTGTAAGTTTCGCAGAAGATATCTGCAGTTCGTTTAATGTTTATGCTACTGAACGCCATATCCAATTGTCTTTTGAAAGCGAAATAGACAGTCTGCTTATGGAATTTGATAAAGATAAGATACAAAAAACACTTACCAATCTGCTTTCGAATGCTTTTAAATATACTCCCGATGGAGGAAAAATTCAGGTAGCAATTAGCCGTGACGATACCCAGGTCTGCGTCAAAGTTCGCGACACGGGTTCGGGAATCAGCGATAACGATAAACCGCTTGTATTTGAGAGATTTTATCAAGGAGAACAAAGCCAAAATGAAACAGGCAGCGGTCTTGGATTGCATATTGCAAATGAATACATACATCTTCATGGAGGTACCATAACCATTGAAGATAATATTCCGCATGGTTGTGTATTTACTTTTAAGATCCCAATTAGGGAAAGCTCTGAAAAGAATTTGATGCTTAGTCCTGCTACGATTGATATTCCAAACATTGAAGAGGAAAAAACAGAAAGTCCTACTGAACAAGTGGTTCTTTTTGTAGATGACAATAAAGACCTGTGCGAATTTATAGAAGACAATCTAAAAGACGACTTTACGGTGCTTACGGCACATAATGGCCAAGAAGCTATCGAGTTGCTGCAAAAACACAATATAACGGTTATTGTAAGTGATGTAATGATGCCTGTTATGGATGGCATTGAGCTTTGCAAATTGGTTAAAACCAATATTTACTGGTCGCATATCCCAGTAATTCTGCTTACAGCCCGCACTGCAGAAGAATACCATATAGACGGATTAAAATACGGAGCTGACGATTATATTACGAAACCATTTAATATTCATATTCTCAAACTTCGAATTAATAAATTTATCGAATGGACTAAAAAAAGCCATACAGCATTCAAACAAAAAATAGACATTAATCCGCAGGAGATAACCATTACCTCCTTAGATGAAATTTTTATCGAAAAAGCCATAAAAGCCGTAGAACAGCATATCAACGACACGGAATTCTCGGTAGAAAATCTAGGAGATATTCTAGGCTTGAGCCGAGGTCATCTGTACAAAAAATTGATGTTCATAACGGGTAAAGGACCTGCCGAATTCATTCGAACCATACGTTTGAAAAGAGGACGCCAGCTTCTGGATAAAAGCCAGCTGCAGGTTTCGCAGATAGCCTATGAAGTCGGATTTAATTCGCCCAAAAGATTTTCAAAATATTTCCGTGAAGAATTTGGCCTATCTCCTTCTGAGTATTTAAAACTTCACAAAAAACTATAACAGCACAACAAAAAAGCAGCCTTTAATCATGATTAAAGCTGCTTTTTTTTATTTTCTCAGACTATATTCGTTTTATTTAAAAACGTTTCAAAAAACGACTATAAACTGCTTAAAAGAATTCTTATTTAAAAATATGCTGCGAGAAAAGATACAGATTGTTGGCCCATTCTACATCATCGTGCGCATTGCCATCTACATGCCACACATGAGGCACTTGATTGGTCTTTAAGCAGCCATGAATGCGCTGGCTCACATTAAAAAGCCAGTCTTTATTGCCACAAGAAACCCACAATACTTTAAGATCTTTTCTTGCTGCTTTTACGTCAGGCACAAGTTTAAGAGTAGAAAGTCCTCCCACTTCATTTGTATTAGGTGCTGAAGAAAAGCCTCCAACAAAAGCAAAAGTATCAATATGAGAAAGGCCAATATTCAGAGATTGCCCTCCTCCCATAGATAAACCTGCTAAAGCTCGCTGCTCTCGATTGCGGTATACTGCATAATTTGCTTCAATATACGGAATGATATCCTTCAGAAGATCTTTCTCAAAAGATACTCCATAACTTTTATATCCAATTTCTTTCTCTTTCTCTTGGTCTGGAGTTGGATTTTCAACAGTGATGCTTGAGTTGCAGTTGGGAAAAACCACCAGCATTGGTTTGATTTTTCCGTCACGGATTAAATTATCTATAACATCCTGCGCACGAATCCAGTCAGTCCATTGTCCTTTATCTGAATTAAGTCCATGGAGCAGATAAAGCACTGGGTATTTTTTATCAGATGCATAACCTGCAGGGGTGTAGACTGTCATTTCGCGACGTGTGCCCAATGTTTTAGAATTGTACTGAACCACTGTCAGTTTTCCCGAAGCCAATTCTGCATGCTTGTCCCTAAATCCTTGTGGCGGATCTGGAAATGCTGGTTTGTCGTCGGTATTAAATACTATGGGCTGTAGGTTTAATTTTTTATCCGTAGTATTCTCTGTTTGGGAGTGTACTATAGACCAACAGACCAAAGCTAACATCGTAATTAATCTCGTTTTATTTTTCATAATCCATCCATTTATTTATTCTGCTTTACCAGGCTGATAGGTAAAACTATCAAAATCAGCAAATGCTTTGGTATTTTTGTTTTGCGATGTAGCATATAGTCCAACATACACGCCTGTAAAACCTCCATTGGTCTCAGAACTTAGGTACCAAATATTGATTTTATCTAAAAACTTAAATTCTTTTCCATCCAAAGAATAGTAGAAGCTATAAAAATCCTTATTGCCTTCCACTTTCAAATAAATCTTATCTGCAGGAATTTCCACTTCAGATGCGGTATGGTTCAGTATGCCCATTTTATAACGCAACACTAATTTGTTTTTGCCTTTTTCTGTTTTTTTCAAAAAAAGGTCGTAATGCGCCTGACTGGAGTAGTAGATAGTCATACCCGCTTCATCTCCATCTTTTGCATTATTTAATGACATCACGGTGGAAGCTGAAAAATCAATATGTTCCTGTCTGCGTCCTACAAAGGTTGGCGAATCGTTGTCGTCTAAAGATACTGAAGTGGCTTTTAATCGCAATGAACCTTTCTTTTCGCTAAGTGAATATTGCTGTAGGAAAGGATTTCTGAGATAATTCCAATCGGTTCCGAGCTTTATTTCATCAAAATTAGTAGAATAATCATGAGGTTTTACTGCTTGTACCGGTAAAGTAGGCACATTCATATCTATATTAACCGTGCCATTGCCATTTATTACGGGCCAAGCATTTGCATCCCATCTTACAGGAGCTAAAAATGTTTCTCGACCTAACACATGGTGCAACAAACTCTGCGGACGGAAGCCTAGAAAGACAATCCACCAAGAACCATCATGTGCCTGAATAAAATCGCCATGTCCTGTGCCTTGAATCGGATTGCTCTGAGCAATTTCGTTAATATGCGTCAAAATCGGATTGGCAGGATTGGATTCGTAAGGTCCGTAAATGTTCCTGCTTCGCGCTATGGTTATTTTATGGCCATATTCTGTTCCTCCTTCTGAAATAAGCAGATAATACAAACCGTCTTTTTTATAAATGTGCGGCGCTTCAGGATAGCGTCCTCCTGTTCCATTCCACACCGTTTGTCCTTTGGTGAGTTTTTTTCCTGTTTTAATATCAATTTCGCAGATCGTAATGCCATTCTGATTCGATACAAAATATGATTTGCCATCCTCAAAATATAAAGAAGGATCTATACCGCCTTGATCGACAAAAACGGGTTCTGACCATTCTCCTGCAGGATTATCGGTATGCACATAAAAATTTCCTCCGCCCGATACATTGGTCGTAACCATATAAAAACGCCCTTCATGATAACGGATTGTTGGAGCATAAATTCCAGCCGAAGGAGCACATTTGTCTAATTTGAGCTGAGAAGCACGCGTAAGACAATGCCCAATTTTAGTCCAATTGATTAAATCTTTACTGTGAAAAACGGGAACTCCCGGAAAGTACTCAAAGCTAGAAGTCACCAAATAATAGTCATCTCCAACCCTGCAAACACTCGGATCGGGATGAAATCCTGAAATAACCGGATTTTTGTATCCTTGCGCATTCAAGAAATGGCAGCACCCAACTATACTGATTAAAAGGATAATTATTCTTTTCATAATGCAAATTATTGCAATGCTTTATTTTAAATTAAAATCTGCCACTCCTCTAATATCAGCAGCCGAAGCTCCAATCATTATTCTGAATTTGCCTGGTTCTGCAATCCATTCTTTTTTAGTGTCATCGTAATAAGAAAGATCTTCTTTTGTTAAAGTAAAACGCACTATTTTTCCTTCTCCCGGCTCAAGCGAAATTTTTTCAAATCCTTTTAATTCTTTAGTTGGACGAGGCAGGCTTGACGTTTCGTCATTAATATAAAGCTGTACAACTTCTTTTCCTGCCACTTTTCCTGTGTTTTTTACGGAAACTGTTACCTCTAAAGAGTCAGCAGCTGTAATCGTTTTTGAAGAAACAGCTGGCTTTCCGTACTGGAATGTAGTGTAGCTCAATCCATATCCGAAAGGAAAAAGCACAGGAATTTTTTTAGTATCATACCAACGGTATCCTACTAAGATGTCTTCTTTATAATAGACATTTTTTCCATCACCTGGATAACAAAGTTGATCAAAAGCATGTGCTCCAACATCTTCCAATTTTTTAGGAAATGAAATCGGAAGTTTTCCTGACGGGTTTGCTTCGCCAGAAATAATATCAGCCAAAGCATTTCCTGCTTCCGAGCCCAAATACCATCCTTGTACAACGGCTTTTGCTTTGTTAAGCCAAGGCATTAAAATCGCATTTCCGCTTAATAGAACAACCGCAACATTATTGTTTACTTTCTGTATTTCTTCAATCAGCTTGTCTTGACCAAACGGCAGACTCAACGATTTACGGTCTCCGCTTTCACAATCTTGAAAATAATTTTTATTCAACCCTCCAACAAAGAGCACTATATCTGCATGGCGGGCAGTTTCAATTGCTGCGTTTTGCAAAGAATCAACGTTTAATTTAGAGGGTTCTTCGGCGCCATAAAGCGGTCTTCCCGAAGCATATCCCATACTGTAAACAATATTATTTTCGCCGTATTTATTCTTTAATCCCTGTAAAGGAGAAATTTCGTAAGCTGCTTTCAATGACGTAGAACCGCCACCAACAATCAGACTTTTCACGGCATTTTCACCTATAACCGCAATTTTTTTATATCTGCCTTCTGGAATAGGTAAAAATTGTTTCTCATTTTTAAGCAATACGATTCCTTCTTGTGCTATTTTTCGAGCTGCATCGCTATGTTCTGGCGAAACAAAACGGCCATAAGGACGATTCGCACTCATCGTAGTGCGGAAAATCATTCGTAGAATTCGGCTTGCTTTATCGTCAAGTTTCGACATTTCGTATTTACCCGATTTAATTACTTTCAGAAAAGGATCGGCTAAATAATAACTCGAAAAAGGAAAATGCCCTTGCGTAGTCAATCCGTTTGTATAAGTGCCCATTTCAATATCAAGTCCGCCATTGACCGCTTCATCAGTATTGTGCACACCTCCCCAATCACTAACTACCACACCATCAAATTTCCAGTCAGTTTTTAAGATTTGGTTGAGTAAAATATCGTTATGGCAGCAGTGCACGCCCCATATTTTGTTATAAGCTCCCATGATAGACCATACGTTTCCTTCCTGAACTGCAGCTTTGAAAGCCGGAAGATAAATCTCGTGCAAGGCGCGATCGCTTACGTTGACATTAATTTCACCACGGGCAATTTCCTGATTGTTCAGGGCGAAATGTTTTACGCACGCCGCGACACCATTAGACTGCACGCCTTGCACATACGGAACTACCAATCGCGAAGCCAAAAAAGGATCTTCGCCCATGTATTCGAAATTTCGCCCATTAAGTGGCGTACGGTAAATATTAACGCCAGGCCCTAACAGCATGGTTTTGTTTCGGTATCGGGCTTCTTCGCCAATAGATGTGCCGTAAAGCTTTGCTATCTTTGGGTTGAATGTTGCCGCAAGACACGTTAAAGCAGGAAAAGCAGTGCAGGAGTCATTTGTCCATTGTGCCGAGTTCCATTCATCCCACAATTTTTCATCGCTCACTCCGTGCGATCCGTCTGATGACCATACATCTGGTATGCCTAAACGCGGAACTCCTTTAGAACTGAACTTTGACTGTGCATGGCAAAGTGCCACTTTTTCTTCTACTGTCATTCGCGATAAGGCATCCTTTACACGAACTTCTATTGACTGGCTTTCATCTAAATAAAGAGCAGATTGCGCCCATCCAAAAAATGGCGAGAGGAAAAAATATAGTAATAGTAAAACAGTGATATATCTTTTTTTCATTATAGTATACTTTCTAATTCATTATTAGGTTACGGAACAATATTTGCCCCAATGGCAAAAGAACAATTCCGAGAAATTTTAACTACTTTTCAGGATTAATTATAATTGCAAAACCGCCTCCAGGTGCCATTTGCACTTTCAATTTGCTGGCATTGGTCACTTCAATTATTTCGCGTTTGTAATCTGTTGGGTCTTTTTCAGCATTCAATCCGTCTTTAAAAATTTCTGCTGTAAAGGTTCCTTTTTCAAGGAAAGATAAATCGAATTCTATTTCTCTAGCCGACCAATTGGTTAGTCCCCCTACAAACCACGTATTACCTTTTTTTCTAGCAATGGCAGCGTATTCGCTCACTTTTCCATCCAGCGCCACAGTTTCATCAAAAGTGGTTGGAATTTGAGATATAAATGTGGTGCTTTCCTGCTCTTTCATGTAAGCTGTTGGGCTATCTGCCATCATTTGCAGCGGTGCTTCATAAAGAACATACATTCCCAGCTGATGACATCTTGTACCTTGGCTCATAGGAAGTGAATTGCTTGGGCGAAAATCTGCTTTTGTCGCATTACGCATAGCTCCAGGCGTATAGTCCATAGGGCCAGCCAGCATTCTTATAAAAGGTATACTCGCTTCATAATGCGGCATGTCATCATGTGGTGTCCATTTGGCATTTTCCAATCCTTTAACGCCTTCAAAATTCACAATATTAGGATACGTTCTTTGAATACCCGTTGGCTTATACATTCCATGATAGTCAATAAGAAGTTTATAAGAAGTTGCTTTTTTGGCAATATTATAAAGAGAATTTACCATTTTCTGATCGTCGCGGTCTATGAAATCTATTTTAAAGCCTTTTACTCCCATATTCGAATACTTGGTAAACGCATCATCTAAAACCTGATTTATAGCATACCATGAAGCCCAAAGAATGATTCCAACATTTTTTTGTTTCCCGTATTCGATAAGTTCTTTAATGTCCATAGCTGGCGAAATCTTCAAGATATCGGTTTCTTCGCTCCATCCCTCGTCTATGACCACATATTCAATATTATTTTTAGAAGCAAAATCGATATAATATTTATAAGTCTGCGTATTGATTCCTGCCTTAAAATCTACTTTCGATATATTCCAGTCATTCCACCAGTCCCAAGCCACTTTACCGGGTTTGATCCAGCTCATATCGGAAATTTGTGAAGGCGAAGAAAGTTTTTGAACCATATCATTATTCAAAAGTTCGCTGTCTTTCTCACTTATAATGATTGCCCTCCAAGGAAAACTTCTACTGCCGTTTGTTTCTGCAATATAGTTTTCTCTCTCAGAGACCATGTAGTTCATTTTATTATAGCCTCCTAAACGCTCCTTCTTTGGATAATGGGCAAATATTCCCTTTAGACCATATTGTGCCTCATTATTGCGTGTTAAGAACATTCCTGGATAATCTTGGAGTTCAGCCTCAACAATAGCTGCTTTTTTTCCACTTCCTAAATCAACAAGAAGCGGAGAAATAGCCAAGGTGTCTTTGACAAATTTAGAAAGTGGAATTTCATCATAAAGCGCTTCAAAAGCAGAAGTGTACATGTCTTTTTCTCTTAAATCGCGAACATAGGGCACAAAAGCTTTATGATCTTGGCTAAAGTTAAAACTGGCTTCTTCAGATACAATGGTAATTTTTTTATTCTTATTTGTGAAAAAACGATATGCTACACCATCATTATAGGCTCTTAGTATCAAACCAAAATTCCCTTTAAAATTTACAATGAGCTGATTGTACTGGTCCACAACCGTTTTCTTCTTATAAACAGGCGTTTCAAAAGTAGTATTAGAAGCCGAATTTTTAGTGCTTGCAATTTTCGCATTGTTTCCTAAAATCTCTCCGTTGCTCAATGTTAATGAAATAGCAGAAGGAGCAATGACTTCTGTATCTTTATGTTTTACAGACCATCTGATTTTTGCGCCGTTTTCTAAATTCATCTCAATATTTCCGTTGGGAGATTTGAGGTGAAGCACTTGCGACCATCCGCTTACTGATAAAAATATAAAAATGATTGCCTGTAATAAATTCCTGTTCATTTGATGTGTGGTTATTCTAGTTAGTAAATACATGTTTTTTTGGTACGCTTTGAAAAAACTTAAAAACGTTCGCATATGCGTTATCTCTTTTGAAAAACTGTTTTTGACATCTCGCTGCACTAATTCATATTGGTGCTTTTGAATTATAGTTTCAAAGTTTTTTCAACGGGCAAATTTGACAAGAAAAAATAGCTAACTACGGTACGCTTTGTATTAAAAAGGGGCAATAATTGTTGTAATCATCAATATTTTAGACAATATAAAGATGAATTGATATGGTTTTTCAAAAAGATCTGCTTCCAAAAACAGATAGTGGCTGAGAAATTAAATATAGGTTCTTGCCCGTTGGGTGTAATTGCTCCAAATTTAATTTTAACACATAGAAACATAGATTCAGAAAGCTTAAAAAAGGCGTTTCACTAGTTTAAATGCACATAGTAGCTATGTGAAAGAAATAAAATTCTCTTTTAGACACTTTAAAAAACATAAAATCTATGTTTCTATGTGTTTAAAACAATTACACCAAACGGGTTAGGTTCTTTTAATTGATCAAGCCTTTTGCTTTAAGCCATCTGCCGCATGCCAGACTCCAATCCGACTCTGTGCTGCCAGATTTGCCAAGTCCGTAGCCGTGACCTCCTTTTTCGTAGATATGAAGTTCGCAAGGAATTTTATTTTTCTTTAGTGCTAAAGCATATTCCATACTGTTTTCTACTGGTACAGCATCATCATTCATGGAATGCACTAAAAATGCTGTCGGAGTTTCGCTATTGACTTGCAGTTCATTTGAAAAATTATTAACCTGCTCGGCTAATGGTTTTTCGCCCAAAAGATTAATTCTCGACCCCATATGTGTTATCTCTTCGCGCATGGATATTACTGGGTATATTAACAGTGAGAAATCTGGACGCGCACTAGTTGCATCTGCACTCTCATATACTTTTGCATTAAAATGCGTAGAAAGAGTAGATGCCAAATGCCCACCGGCAGAAAAACCCATAATGCCAATCTTTTTAGGATCTATTCCCCACTCTTTGGCTCTGCTTCTAACCAAACGAATGGCACGCTGTCCGTCTTGCATAGGACCAACCGATTTATCAGTCATTATAGCAGCATCTGGTAATCGGTATTTTAATACAAATGCCGTAATGCCAAGACTATTGAGCCATTGTGCAACCTGTTTTCCCTCATGACCGATAGCCATTCCAGAATAACCTCCGCCAGGGCAGATAATAACGGCTGTTCCTGTTGCTTTTTCTACAGGAACAGGATACACATCTAATCTCGGATTCGTGACACGCTGCATCCAGCTATCGTCTGAATTGGTTTCTTTATAATCGGCATTAGCGATAGCACCTGGCACTTTCTTATCCCACAGGTTAATGGTTTTATTTTGTCCAAATGTTTTACCTGCTACCATAAGCATAATAAGCAATGCGGTTCTAATTCCTCTTGTTTTCAAAATATCTTTCATTTTAATTATTTCAATACTCTTTACAAACTCGTTGGGTGAAATTACTTTAAATACATAGAAATATAGCTTTGTAAACTTAAAAAAGTTTCACCCAACGGGTTTAATTTGATGTAATAGTAATGGTCTGCGGTTGTAATCCATCTCCAGAAACCGTTACTTTGATTTCTCCTTTCTGATGAGCACTTCTCACAATTGCCAGAGCCCTTCCGTGCCAAGCTTTTCTAGTAAGAGATTGATAGGGTTCAAAATCCTTTAGATTCGCGTTATCGACTGCTTGGATAGTTCCAGGTCCTTCAATTTTAAAAGTAAGGCGTCCGTCTGCATTAGGATTCAAAACTCCTTCTCGATCCCTTAGTTCAACTGCAATATAAGTTAAATCTTGTCCGTCGGCTTTCATCTCTTTTCGGTCGGCTGCCAATTTAATCTGCACCGCCTCACCTGCTGTTTTCAGCGTAACGGATTCTTGTTCTTTTTCATTTGCTACACCAACGGCTCTCAAGGTGCCTGATGCATAAGGTACGGTAAAAACCGCTTTAAATTCTTGCTGCTCGCCCGTCTGCTTTTCTCCTAAAAGCTGGTCATTAAGATACAGTCTAACCTTTGGATATTTCGAATACACTTCGACTTCAACATTTTTCCCAGTATATTCAGGCCATGTCCAACTTTCCCATGTAGGATATACCGACCACCACGTCTGCTTGATTTCCAGAGGTTCTGGTGCTGGTTCTCTAACTGCCATATAGAGTTTTTCTTTTTCATTATACAGCATGCCTCTATAATGTGCAATAGGTTTTCTCCATCCTATAAGGTCTATATCTCCGCAGTAAGCGCCATGCCATGGAAAAAAATCATTCTCCCAATGTTCTCCAGGCACTTCTCCCGAGTAATAGTTTCGTCCTATTCCCGATTCTCCCAGATAATCCATGGCTGTCCATACAAAATCTCCAATGATATAATTGTTTCTCTGTACTAATTCCCAGTTTTTAAAAGCATCTTTAGGATACGATTCTGTTTGGACTATAATTCGAGAAGGCACTCTTATATGGTCTTGCGGCGCTTTATCTAAGTTGTAGTTGTATCCCGCAACATCATGCTGAGCCATCAAAGGATCAAATATATCCCAATTTTTACCGCCATTAACAATAGCCGATGTTATCGGACGACTTGTATCGATTTTCTTTATTTCTTCAGAAAGCATTTTGGCTGTATTTATTGCATCAGGATTTTCTCTTTCAGGTATTTCATTTCCAATGCTCCACATAAAAATACTGGGATGATTGCGGTCGCGCAATACCATGGCTTGCAAATCACGTTTCCACCAAGCATTGAAATAATTTGAATAATCATATTTATTTTTTCCAACTTTCCAACAGTCAAAAGATTCATCCATAACCAGCAGACCCAATCGGTCACAGGCATCTAAGAAGGCTTCTGAAGGTGGATTATGAGAAGTTCTTACTGCATTGAATCCGCTGGCTTTTAAAAGCTCCACTTTGCGCTGTTCTGCTCGGTCAAAAGCAGCAGCACCCAGAGAACCATTGTCGTGATGCACGCATCCTCCGTTGAGCTTAATTGTTTTTCCGTTAAGCTGAAATCCTTTTTCTGCCGTAAATGCGAGGGAGCGAATGCCAAAATTGGTCGTGTTCTCGTCTAACCTTTCCTTTTGTTTTGAAACCTGTACTAAAGCTTTATATAAAAAAGGCTGTTGTGGACTCCAAAGTGCCGGATTGCTTACTTTAATAAGCTGGGTCACTATTTTTTCGCTCTTTGGAGAAAGCGTTACTTTTGTTTCATGACGTCCTGCGGTTTTGGAATTCGGATTTTGAATTAATGCTGTAACGGTAATTTCCTGTAACGATTCGGTTTCATTCATTAGTTTTGTTTCCACACGAACTGTCGCTTTTTTGGAAGAAATCTCCAAAGTGCTGATTCCTGTTCCCCATTGCGCTATATGAACTGGGTTGGTCTGAATTAACCAAACATGTCTGTAGATTCCCGACCCGCTATACCAACGGCTATTCATCTGCTGCGAATTGTCTACACGCACAGCAATCACATTCTGTTCTCCATACTTTAGATACGGAGAAAGATCATAGCTGAAAGAGGAATATCCGTACGGATAAACTCCAAGCGATTTACCATTAATAAACACTTCAGAATTCATATAAACCCCTTCAAAATAAATCGCTGTTTTTTTGGTCTTCCAATTATCTGGCACTGTAAAAGTCTTTCGGTACCAAGCCACTCCTGCGGGAAAATATCCTCCTCCTGCTCCAGTAGGATTCTTTGGATGAACTTTGCCTTCGATACTCCAATCATGAGGCAAATCCAAGTTTCGCCAGTCTTTATCATTGAAATTATCAGATGATGCTTGAGCTTCTTCCCCTAAGAAAAATCTCCAATCATTGTCAAAAAGCTGTTTTCTCTTTACGTTTTCCTGTGCATGCAGAGATAAAAAATTTAGAAGCAGCAGGCATAAAAACAGCATGCTTTTCTTTAAATAGTGTATGTGATGCAGAATTGAATTATTCATTTTCGTTATTTGATTTTATGCTGTTCTAAAATAATACAGACAGGATGTTACTGCTTTTGGAGGTATTCTAAAGTAAATCCAAACTCATACGGCTTATTGCCAGAATTGGTATATTTTTCCATTGTTTTTGCTCCCCAAGAATCATCACCTCCAACACCATGGATATTTAGATCAATATTAAGGTTTATAAAATCGCGTCTGGCTAGCTGATAATCGTGTCTGGCATTTTCTAAATCTTCTTCTGTATAAGGCCAAGCACGGAAATTCAGCGGCTGCAATCCCGTTACTTTAAGACTGTTTCCGTTTGGCGATTCAAGCAAAAACCAACGCACATCGCTGCGGTTTGCATTATCTTGCGGAGCTGGATACGGAACAATAAAATGTTCCAACTGTTTGTGATATGCCCCTAACAAAGAAGCCGTTTTTCGGTCTGGATAATTCTCGTACGGACCTCGACCATACCAATCTACAGTATTATAATTTTTAGGAATGCGAAGTCTCATTCCAAATTTAGGAATTTGTCCGATAGTATCGTTTAATGGCGTATAAAAAGCTTTTGTGCCTAATTTTCCATTTCCATTAAGCTGATATTCTAGCGTATAATTGGCTCCAATACGAGGAAAATTGATATCAAACTTTACCGTCGCTAAGGTATCTTGTCTGGTTACAGAAACTTTTTTAACCACTCTATCGGCTGTTGCGTTTTTCCACTTGGAAAATTCTTTGCTATAACCGCTCTGCTTCTGGTTGTCATTTGGCGTTTTCCAAAAATAAGGTTCCAGAGATCCTATTAAAAGCTCTTGATCTTTAATCTTCCAGCTTGTTAAGTCTCCATTGGTTTTATTGAAAACAAAATTCATGTCATCGGTTTTAAGCTCAATAACAGCAGGTGTTTCCTTTACTTTTACAGTCTTTGCTCCAGAAATGCCTTTTTTCCACTCGTAGGGTTTTACTATAAATTGCTCACGGGCGATGCAATAGCCTGTTTCTGCCCAAAGTGCAGCTTCTTTAAGCCTTACATAAATATTGAGGCAGATTTCAGAATAAGCTTTCCGTTCGTTCTGAAGATATGGAAGATCAATAACAGCAGAAGCGCCTGGCAAAACAGAACCTACGTTCAGAAGACCTCTCTGCAAAGATTTTCCTTCGCAAACATATTCGTATTCAATATCAAAATTTTGAAGCGGCAGAAAATCAAAACGATTCGTGACTTTAATACTTTTTTTCTTTTCATCCTGCATTTGGAAAACAACAGGCTGATAGACTTTCTGCACCTCATAATAATGCGGATATGGTTTTCGATCAGAAGAAACCAATCCTCTCATGACAAAATTGCCATCGTTGGGTTTGTCTCCAAAGTCTCCGCCATATGCCCAAAATTCGCTATCTCTTAAAGCATAATCGTCGGGGTGCGGGGTAAGTTTAAACGGAGAACCATCTTTCGCTTTTGGCAGTCCGTGCTCGTCCCATTCCCAGATTGCAGCACCGCATAGGCTTGGATCTGCATAAATTACATCCCAATATTCCTGTAGATTTCCGCCTGAATTTCCCATAACATGAGCATACTCGCGCATAATTACAGGTTTGTCTTTTATCTTTTCGCCCAATTTCTTAAAATCTTCAGGATGCAGATAACTATCATCATAGAGATCTGATATTTCTCTATGGGTATCCGAAAAAACGAGACGTGTCTTATCGAGTTTACGAATGGTATCTGCCATTGCTTTCATATTTTCTCCTTTACCGCCTTCATTGCCAAGAGACCAAATTATGACACACGCATGATTTTTGTCTCTTCCAACAAGCGAAGTGGCACGTTCTATATGAGTGTTTTTCCAGAGAGGATCTTCGCCCAGCTCTTTATTGCCAAGACCGTAAGCATGAGATTCCTGATTTGCCTCGTCCATTACATAAAAACCGTATTTGTCGCAAAGCTCATAAAACAACGGATCATCAGGATAATGGCTTGTGCGTATCATATTGATATTAGCCTGTTTCATCAGCTCCATATCGCGTATCATGAATTGGCGGCTGATATATTTTCCAGTACGCGGATGCATTTCATGGCGGTTAATACCTTTCAATTTCACTGCTTTGCCATTGATGTAAAATACATCTTCACGCACTTCGATGCTTCGAACACCAAAATAGCATTCGGCTCTGTCTACAATCTCATTTTTCTTGTTTTTAAGCTGTAGAACAAGCTTGTACAAATCTGGAGTTTCTGCTGACCAAAGTTTCGGATTATCTAATGTGGTGCTCAATGTAAAGATTCCTTTATCGGATAATGAAACAGGTACTTTTGCCTGAAACTGCTTTTCTATATAATCTCCTGATTTTGAATATCCGCTTATAGTAGCCTCAACTTTCAATCCCGAAGTATTCTCTGTGTGTCTGTTATCCAAACGGACATCAATGGCAACTTCTGCTTTTGAATATGATTGGTCTGGAATTACCTTTACAAAATAGTCTCCAATAAAGGTCTTAGGTCTTGCAATCAAATCGACATCTCTGAATATCCCGCCCAAACGCCAGATATCCTGATCTTCCATATAACTGCCATCGCAGTATTTGTAAACTTCTACGGCTAGTTTATTGTCTCCTTTTTCAATATAAGGCGTGATGTCAAACTCGGCAGGCGACATAGAATTTTCGCTATAGCCAACTTTATGCCCGTTTACCCAAAGGTACATTGCCGATTGGACTCCTCCGAAATTAATGAATATCTGTTTCTCATGCCAGTTATCAGGAATCTTGAAGCTAGTTGTGTAGCTGCCAACGGGATTTCTTTCTTTAAAAGTCGTAAAACTCTCATCGGGTTCACCGCTTACTCTTGGAATATCTCTTTTAAAAGGATAGGCCACATTGGTGTAAATAGGGGTTCCAAATCCTTGCAATTCCCAACTGCCTGGCACTAAAACAGTAGTCCAGGCATCAGTAGAAAAATCTTTGCGGTAAAAATCAGCTGGTCGAGACTGCGGATTGGCCGACCAGTTAAATTTCCACATCCCGTTAAGAGACAAAAGCATTGGATTATTTTTTTTCTCTTCGGCAAGAAAACCGTACGCATGTGGTTTTTCCTTATTGATGCCATTAACAGCTGGATTCTCCCAATCATTTACCTGCTGAGCATCTGCAAAGTTAACCGCAAAAAATACGGCAATGAGAAAGATTTTTTTTATCATATCGATGAGTTTGAACGATTGCTTTTTAGCACTTATCTGTTCCTTAATGCTTGACAATTTAATACTAATTACTTTTGGCAGCATTTGCATACTGTACCTTATAGACTACTGCTATATTATTTGGAATAAATTTGGGTTTTGCTATCACCAGCGAATTATGATCTTGCTTCCATGTTACCTTTTCAGTGCTTCCTAGCAGTTTAATGCTTTTTATCTTTCTGTTTTCTTTTGATTTTCCTAGAGATTTTACCACAACATCTTCTGAAGGCGCTCCCATTACTGAAACATAAAGCAGGTTGTTTTTTTGGTTGAAACGAATGTCTTTCTGCGATAAGCTGGTTTTGCCTTCGTTAAAGCCTGCATCTTTTATCGGGTTGCTTGTGTCTGCAACTGGTCCTTCGCCAAAAACCTTCCAAGGACGAGTATCAAAAATACTTTCTTTGTTTACCTCCATCCATTTCGCTATATCTTCAAGAATTGCGATTTCTTTATCATCAATAGAACCATCTCCGCGTACGGGTATGTTTAGCAATAGATTTCCGTTTTTGCTGACAATATCAATAAGCATCTGAATAACTGTTTTAGCTGATTTATATCCATTCCCATCATAAATTGCCCTGCTGTAATGCCAATCGCCAATACAGGTACAAGTCTGCCAAGCTTCGTTTTGAATCTGGTCAGGCACTCCTCGTTCGACATCCCAAACCATACATTTTTTCTGTTCTGGAGTCAGTACTTTTCCAAATAAAACAGCTTCGAGTTTGTTATCATGAGCTGCCATATTGGTATTGTAATAATGAGCCGCTATTTTCAAGCCCGCATCACTTACCGGATAAAGCGGAAGTCCTGTATCATCAAAATAAAGAAGGTCTGGTTTGTAGATATTGATTAAATCCATAGTGCGGTTATAAAAATTCTGGCAATATTCTGCAGAAGGAATAGAGGCTCCGTTATCCCAATTCCATTGCCCCCACAAAGAAGTAATGCTTTCTGCACTTCCAGCGCTTAGCGGATGGTTTTGCGCATATAACTCCTGCGGATCTAGCCCTTCCCACCAAGTGCCTACACCATCTTTTTTAGTAAGTTTTCCGTCGTAAGGAATTCCAGCATAAGGTCCTTTTTTGTCTGAACGCTGCGAAGTTTCAAACCAAGTCCAAGCATGAGCTGCATGCACACTTAATCCAAATGGCAATCCTTGCTTTTTAGCCGCCGCAGCCCAGCCTGAAATAATATCTTTTTTAGGACCAACTTTTGTAGAATTCCAAGCTTGGTATTTGCTGTTCCATAAATCCAAATTGTCATGATGGTTGGCCATGGCAAAAAAATACTGTGCTCCTACTCGTTTATAAAGTGCAACAATTTTTTCGGGATCCCAGTTTTCAGCCTTCCAATCTTTAATAACCTCTTTAAATCCTGCTTTAGATGGGTGTCCATAATGCTCTACATGCCATTTGTACTGCGCTCCGCCTTCATCATACATAAATCGTCCATACCAATCTCCCTGCTCTGGCTGACATTGCGGTCCCCAATGTGCCCAGATTCCAAACTTAGCATTACGAAACCATTCAGGAGTTTTATACTGCTGAAGAGATTCCCAAGTTGGTTTAAATTTCCCCACAGCAACTTTTTCAGTGTTCTCTGTAACCGGCGACTGGTATTTTTGCTGTGCCTGTAAAAAACTGGCGCATAGGATACATAAAGCTGTAAATAATTGTTTTCTCTTATTCTTTTTATACATTTTGATTTTTATTTTTTATTAGCCTTGTGCTAACGTGTTTTTAAATTTTCTTTTTGGCTTTTATGGTAAAAATTATTGGCTTTCTAATTTACAGCAGAATGTGCTGATACAGGTACCTAATCTTTATATCAAAGTCCTAACAGAGATTATTCTACTGTTAGGACTTCTGTCAATTAAATTTATCTTGTTTTTTTTATCATTTTAAATGATTGGAGAAGATTGCCCCCAGTTCCTTCCACTTTCACGATATACAATCCCGACTGAAGTGTGTTTCCCATTGATAACTGGCTTTGGTCTTTGACTTGCGCGGACTCCACATTTTTTCCATTAATATCAAAAATTCGCACGCTTATCGGTTCCGTATAATCATTTATCTCGATTTTAAAACTGCTTGTAAATGGATTTGGAGAACAGATTACAGTAAATTTTTGCTCTTGTAGGTTTTCTGTATTAGCACCCAACCTTAAAGTTGCACTCGACACGGCACTTAGAGACCATTGCTGATTATTGCTTGAGCTGAGACTCCACTGGCTTAGATCTGCTCCGTTAGTTGTATTTCCTAGACCATCCAAGTACATTCCAGTTGCTTTGTTTTTAAACTTGAAATAACCCGAACCAGCGTCTTCTTGTATCCATTTTTGCGCTTCACTTCCACTATAGCTCCATTGTCCTGCAATTGATGGATTTCCCGTTCTGCTCATCCCGTCTATATACAATCCTGTAGCTCTATTTTTAATCATTACTTCGCTGCCGTTATACTCTAGAGTCCATTGCTGAGCACTGCTTCCGCTGTAGTTCCATTGTCCTGCGTTACTTCCATTTGTCGTTCTGCTCATTCCGTCTATTAGCAGTCCTGTACTTCTATTTGAAATGGTATAATAAGCTGCAGTTTCAGCAAGATCTTCACCATAAACAAGTCCTCTTCCAACGGTACTCATATAAACGCGTCCGTAGATATTCATGTCTCCCATTACGAAGTTTCCATTTCCTGTACCTCCATATTCATGTGCATCATCGTTAACACGAGTCCAATTGCTGCCTTGATCTACCGAACGGAAAACTCCCGTAACTCCGCTTACAGTACCCCAGATATAAATAGTTGGATAAGAAGAGCCAGCCTTCGCTTTACCAATTCCGACTGCAGAAGCATTGCTTACCGCTGTTGAAGGTGTGGTAAAACTAGCTCCGCCATCAACTGATCTTATTAGTCCGCCATAATTCTTAGCAATCCACAAATGTCCAGCGTACCCAGGAACCGTTCGAATTAGGCTAGATCCTCCTGCTCCAACATTAGAAACCGTATTAAAAGAAGCTCCTCCGTCTGTACTTACTTTCAAATCTCCGTTACTTCCGTTGTAGGCATAAAATTTATTGTTCGTAACAGCATCAGATACGGCAACCGTATTGAAATTAATTCCTGTTACGGTTGTCCAGCTAGCTCCATTATTGGTAGAACGGTACATAGCGCTAGAAGATTCTGGAACATGCAGAAGGGTTGCACCGTCATACGAAAGTGCCACCGTTCCGCGTGGTCCTGCTAAGTTTGCAGTTGTCTTTATCCAATCAGTTCCTTGATTGTTGGAATAGTACATATACTCTCCAAGTCTTACAATTTTATTGGTATTTCCTGATGCATAAGCCAAACCAGATGTGGTTCCCATTGCAGGCTTATATTGTGGCGCATATACCGAAACATCAGTATGTTTAAATCCGTCATAATCTCCAATAACACTCATTAAAGGTCCGCCAGGAATACTGATTAGACCTAGTGGAACGCTCTCTTCAAGGCCAATAGCATCAAACTTCCACGAGGTTTTTGATGCATTAAGATCATCACAGGTAAAAATACCATTTCCAGATATTACGCTGGCCTTATTGGTATTAAAAGGATTAAATTTGATATCGCCAGTCCAGTGAATGGATGCTGAAGATCCTGAAATCCAAGTACAGCCATTATCTAAGACATTGATTCCTGAATTTCCAACCAGATCTCTCCATGATGCACCGCCATCTGTACTTAAAAAGAAGCGATCTGCATAAATTATATTGCCCTGTGCATTGGTATACTGCGCCATATAAGTATTCATCGATGAGGCAATCAAACGCTGCGAATTGGAAGGGTCAACATCGATTCCGCCGAAAGGCACCGAAAAACCTGATGGAGTAATATTAGTTAAAGTACCTGTAGCAGAAAGTTTCCAAATCTGTCCTGAAGAAGGATTCCAAGGCCCTTCTTTATCAGCATACGTGATTAATAAAGCTCTATTGGAATCTAATACTGCTCGCTGAGGCATATAATTTACTGTTGCTCCCGAAACGGCGTTCCAAGTATTTCCAGCATCTGTACTTTTGTAGAGATTAGACGCCCCAGTTCTGGAAACACCAACATAAATAGTCTGAGTGTTGCCTCCAGAAACCGATGCAGAGTCAAAAATCACAAAACAGATTCCATTGTCATTTGCTGTAGTTGTAACTGGAAATGACGATACTTTCGACCAAGTCGAACCGCCATTAGTACTTTTAAACAATCCGTCACGTCTGCTTCCGCAAAAAAGCACATTAGAATTGTTGGGATCTACCGCCAATCGCTCGCCATTAGATCTTCCCATACCATTTCCATGCGCCTTAAATTGTGAGGTTACTATAGTTTCAGTAAAATTAGCACCTCTGTCAGTTGATTTTAGAATCGCTGTTTTCTGACCATTAAAATAATCGGTTCCAACCAGCATATATACCACATTATTATTCTGAGGGTCAATTGCTAGTGATTCCACGCCCTGATACCCCAGCTGGTCTACACTGGTCCAATCTAATAAAGGTATCCATCTGTTGCTAGATGCGTCCCATCGATAAGCTCCTCCCACATCTGTGCGGGCATATTTTAAATTGGCATCTGTTTTACTTGGAATAATACCAGTAACAAAACCAGCGCCTCCAATCTGAACATTTTTCCAAACGCTCTGGGCTTGGGAAACAAAAACTGTTAAAATCAATACACATAATAAGTAAGCTTTTTTCATCTTGATTTGTTTTTTAAAAGTTTAAATTATTATAATCCTTACAATCTATTCTCACCCGAACCCATGCTTCAAAATTTTTAGCATTTTAGTACTGATAAGAGCTGCCGCACCAGAAATGCGGCAGTATACTTCATAATGTAAAAGCAAAAAATTGCTTTTTTTTCAGGAATAGCCAATAAATGCCTAATCCTGAAAAAACTTTGAAAGGCGGTTATCTTAAAATTTTAGTTAGCCCCTGCTTTAATAGCATCTATCGTACGTTGATCTTTTACAGTAAAATTACTCCTGTCTATGGCTACTCCTATATCCCACCAAAAAGGTTTAATACCGCGCGCTAATGCTTCTTTGGTTGTAAAATTTATCCAATAGTCTACCGAGGCGTTATGCATAGCCAAATCTTTGGGAAGATAAGCAGGATCACTACGTCTGTAAGCGCCATACTCTCCCATTATAACCGGTATTCCTTTATCAATAAATTTAGTTTTCATCTTGTTGTAATCAGCAATTATCTCGTCCTCTTCTCCATATGTAGCATTACGGTCAGGTTCAATGGTCGAATGATGGCCTTTACCCCAGTAGTAAATCAATTTACCCCAGCTCTCATCTTTATTCCCGATACAAAATTGTGATGGTGTGTAGTTATGCACCTCAACCATGAGGCGATTTGGCACCTGATCTGTAGGAAGCGTGTTCATCAGGTCAAATGTCAATCCAGGATTTGTTTGAGGACCTTGAACGATAAGAACGCGGTGACTGTTTTTTCCACCCGTAGAGCGAACAGCTGTAACAAACGTTTGGTGGTACGATGCTAATACTGCCATCTCCTCAGCATTCCTGGCATCTGGTTCGTTAGCGCTGGCAAACATCAGGTGCTCGTCAAAATCACGCATTGCGGTAGCGATTTGCTCCCATAATGCTTTTTGTTTAGCATTGACAGCCTCCTGCTTTGCTTTAGTGATGTTTTTTTCCAGCCATCCACCGTCCCAGTGAATATTAAGCATAACATATATATCGTTATTCACACAATAACCTACGACCTCTTTTACCCTTTTGGTCCAATTCTGATCAAGATGTGCGGTAGCTTCGTTGTCAAGATGAAAATTCCAGGCGCAAGGTATGCGAATGGCAGAGAAACCTAATTGCTTTACAGCTTTTACATATTCCTCTGTGATTACTGGACTACCCCAACCAGTTTCACCACCCGGTGCTTCAAATGTATTTCCAATGTTCCATCCCAGTTTAAATTTGGCTGCCAATTCAACCGCTGTGCTCATCCCTACAGCATCAGCTGGCTTTGGAGATAAATTATAACCTGGATACATATTGGCAGTCTGTGTCACTGTAATTCTTCTCGCCTGTCCGTTGTCTGCTGTAACAGTCAGCACGACGGAACGGCTGACACCGCTGTTGTTGGCAGAGGCAGTAAATACGGTCTTTTCTGTACCTTGAGCCCCGCTTAATTTACTTAACTGCAACCAAGTTGAGGCCAAATTTGTTATAGTCCATTTACTGTTTGCCTCAATTGCAATTGGTTCAGATGTGCCTCCCTCAGGCATAAAAGAAACCGTTTTTGTCGAAACTGTCAAATACGGCTCTTCATCTGTACTTTTAGAACAGCTAAATGAGGATCCGCTGATCATAAAAAGTAACAACAGCAGATATAAAATATTTTTTTTCATTTTAATTGTTTTTAAGGATTATGATTTAAACTGCGGAAATTACCTCTTGGCAAAATTTCCGCAGTTCAGAATCTTTATTTTACTAATTAGTGCTAGCTTTAGGTTTATCAAGGATCTTTACTACCCTGATATTATCAACTGCTGCTCGGAATTCTCCAGGCGCTGGAGTTGAGGCATCATTAATAATAAAAAAGTTGATGCCGCCTGTACCAGAACCGCCAACCAATTCGGTTAAGCTTGCTGCTGAATCGCCCGTTCCATCTTTATTGTCCTTTTTAGTTCGGAACTCTGTTAAAGGAATCGTTACCGTAGTCCATTTACCTTCTGTAGTTACACCTTTACCTCCAGCAGTTTTCCAAGGTTCATATCTTGCCAAATAGGTCCAGTTATAATCCTTTACAATAAAAATAGAACTGCCTTTCCAAGTTCCCGCAATGTTAATTTCAAATTTTAAGGCAAACTGGCTAAGGTCTAATGTTAAATCGTTAGGCTGAATCCAGTGCTGAGGCTGCTCAATATTAATGCAGCGTCCATTCTCCCACCAAGAACCATTTCCTGCACTTAACGCTCCTGGATTTAAAATAGGATATACGCCTTTGTTTCCTAGAAAATCTGGATCATTGTTACTTGTTGAAGTTCCCCAAGCCATGCTGCCAATGGTATCGAAATTGCAAATCATACCTGTGGTAAGATCATTAACGTTAAATAAGGTGGCGATTTCTCCTGATGCGGTAGTAATTTTTAAAGGACCGCTGACTGTTGTATCAGGCATTATAAAACTAATTGAAGTTCCGTCATCTGAACCTGTAAATTCCTCCACCGACACACCTGCAAAAATGAGTTCGCTGATCTGAAACAGATTTGCTCCATACACAACTACCTCTTCTCCCGCGAGCGCATTTTCATTAGAAATACGATTCAGAGCAGGAGTTCCAGCCACTATATCAATATCAAAAACCACTTTCCCTTTTGGGGTGACAAGCTCGATGGTGTTTAAATCATTTTCAGCAACAGATGGAAATGGAATAACGGCTGGCACTTGTACTACTGCGTAGTTATCGGCAAACAAACCTCCATTGAAATCGACTGCTATACCGTTGAAGGCAATCTTTACGGCATCTTTTAAATGAGATCCTTTTAATACAACCCACTGCCCAGGAACCAGTTTATTCACTAATGTGTCATTTGGAGCCGCTGCATAATTACGTACCTCCGTAATAACCGGTCCAGAACCAGAATCGTCCTCATTATTGCAGGATACTAATAGTACCGTAACCAACATCATGCTTGCAAAAAGCAGGCGATTAAAACTATTATCTATTATTTTTTTCATAACTGTCATTATTTATAGTATGGAACTGACGGTTCATTTAATTTAGGATTCACCACCACTTCTGACGATGGAAGCTGCAGGGTAAAAGTGGCAGATGTAGCAGGAGATATGGTTCCAATAGGATCATTTGGCGTTGCTGTTTTTGAATCCTTGTTATAGTCAAACAATACTCTCTGCTGATTGCTTAAGAGTGTTACTGCTTTTTGCGGGTTATAATAGGAGAGTCTCACTAAATCATACCAATATTGACCTTCACAGGCCAATTCTACTCTTCTTTCGTTCAGGATGATATCTCCAGTAAGGGCCGTAAGAGGATCCATCCCAGCCCGAATTCTTACTTTATTAAAATAGAGCAGGGCATCGGCATCACTTGTCGAAGCGTTATTTCCAAGAACTGCTTCGGCATAGACCAAATAGACGTCGGCAAGCCTCAACAGAGCATTATGTTCAATAGATCCCAGATAAGACATCGCAGGAGAATTATTATCAGCTTCATTACCAATGATGTGTTTTTTCATTCCCGGAGATGTTGCAGTATAGCCACCCCCAGCTGCATTAAGTTCAGGGTAATGGTCGCCTGGCAGCATAAAACTTGCTTTTCTGCGGATCGAATCTTGCTCTGCGTATGCTAAATACAAATCGTAACTAACACCGGGAGAACCCCAAGCGCCCCCTTTTTGAGGATTTATATCATTGCTCGGAGAGTAGGTCAGCAAATGGTTTCCTTGCATCCACTCAGTAGTGGCAGACCACTGCAGCGCGAAAAGCGATTCCTGATTATCATTAAATTTGGTTTTAAAAAGATCTTCATAATTAGGAAGCAGGCTTAGTCCGCTGTTTTCAATAACATCTTTTGCATAGGATTTGGCCAGATTCAAATATTCCTGGTTACGGCTTCCTCCTGTCTCACCTACACCTGCTCTGGTCAGGCATACCTTGCTTAACATTCCCTTAGCCGACCATGATGTAACCCGTCCTGGCTGATCGGTTTTAGGCAGGTTTTCTGCTGCAAAAGTCAAATCTTCGATTACAAATCTGTACACATCCTCTATTTTATTTTTATTGACTAGAGGTGATTTTATCAGTTTGGTATTATCTTCTATAATTGGCACCTCACCCCAAAGCATTGCCAAATGATAATAGGCCATAGCACGTATAAATCTTGCTTCTGCCACAGCCCCATTTTTATCTGCTGCCGATACTGTTGATGGTGTTTTATCGTTAATAGCATTAATAGTTGCATTGCAATGTGCCACTATAATGTAAAGTGCTGTCCAGCCGGTTGTTAATCGTGCATTAGATCCAGAAAGGGTAAAAGTATTGAGCTGCACAAGATCAGAACCCTGATATTGAAGAATAAGATTACCGCTTAAAATATCTCCTAAAGGCAGATATGCGGTATTATTCCATTGTGCCCATATTTTGCCGCCATATAATGCCGCTGTAGCTAAACGAAGTTCTTCCTTGGTCTGGTAAAAGTTCTCTGTGCTTATTTCAGACTGTGATGGACGGTCAAGAAAATCGTCCTGGCATCCGAAAAGCAGCGCTGAAACAAGCAGGCTTAAAATGATATTTCTATAAGTTGCTCCCATATTAGTGTTTTTTTTCATTTTTAATTAGTTAATCCTAGATTAATTCCAAATGTAAACGTGCGGGACTGTGGATAAAAGCCATTATCAATTCCTGCCTGCAAAGGATTCCATGACCCGACTTCAGGATCCATACCTCTATAACTTGTAATTAGAAAAGGATTGCTTACATTCACATAAAGCCGAAGTGAACTCATACGTATTTTTTTAATGAGTTCAACAGGAAAAGAATAGCCTAAAGTCATATTCTTGCACCTCAAAAACGAGCCATTCTCTACATATCGGTCAGAAAAACGATTATTTCTGTTACTGTCATTGTTTTTGAGCCCCACTATAGTAGTCTGTGGATTGGTTACATACACATTATTAACATCTGAAGGTGAACCATTTGGATCAATCAGAGCTAAAACAGCATGGTCTTTTAATGATTTTAAATAACCATTATTGGTTAGTGGATTATCGCCATTGATTCTCATACCGTTTACCACTTCACTACCAAGATTGGCACTGAAGAAAATATTCAAATCAAATCCTTTATAGGTAAAAGTATTTCCCAGACCAAACTGAAAATCAGGAATTGGCGATCCTAAAAATGTCTGATCTTTTTCAGTAATCACACCATCACCGTTAAGGTCCTTAAATTTAAGATCCCCATACCATACTCCTCCCGAATTAGGGGTAATTGGCAGTACCGTACCATCTGTATTAGTTGGCAGAGCATGGTTTTTAAAATCTTCTGCTGTCGCGAATACACCATCTACTTTATAACCGTAGAACGACCCTATTGAACCGCCCACAACAGTTCTGGACACAACATCACCTCCTAAATAACCTGGAAGAAAAGCACCGTCTGTGTTTAATTTTAGGACTTTGTTTTTATTATGGGATAACGTAAAATCAGAAGACCAGGTAAAATCTGTTCGTACTATATTTCTTGAGTTCAGATGGAGATCTATACCTGTATTGCGAACTGCTCCAATATTTACATAAGGTGCATTGATGGCACCAGGCGAATAACCCACAATGGTTCCTGAATACAATGGAAGAGGAATCTGCATGAGCAGCCCGTCGGTCATGCGGTTGTAAACATCAACCGATAAATTGAGCCTCCATCCAAACAGAGCTGCATCAATTCCAATATTGCCGTATTTTGTTTTTTCCCATTCAACTGCAGGATTTGCAATATTGGTTGTCATTTGTGCGTTACCAGATAATCCTGTTGATACAGATTCTAAGGTTGACAAATAGGCATTGTTTCTCACATTTTGATTATTAGTAAGACCATATCCTGTCCTTAACTTCAATTCGTTAATGGTTTTTGAACCTTTGAGAAACTTCTCGTTGTTTAATTTCCATGCAAATGCTCCAGAGTATGTAGTTACCCATCGGTTATCTGGTGCAAATTTGGAAGAGCCGTCAGCACGTATATTGGCAGTAAAAAGGTATTTGTCATTGTAGATAAGATTTAAACGTCCAAAATAGGATTCCTGTGCACTGTCTCCTCTAGTTCCTCCATTGGTAGCTGTAGTAAGATCACCGCTTCCTATGTTGGTGACATTATTGGAAATAAAATTTCTTCTTCCCGCTGAAACATTTTCAAACTGTGTCAGCTGTGCTTCATGCCCAGCCAAAACATTAAAATTATACTTCTTGATAACTTTTGAATAGGTGAGAAAACTTCTGAATGTTGTAAAATAATCTTGGCTGTAAGAATAAGAGGCCTCATTTGTAAGCTTTTCAGCAAGTCCAAATTTATAAGTGGGACTAAACCTGTCTTCTGTCTTATATAAAAAATTACCTGACAGCTCATTTCGGAAAGATAGGTCTTTTGTAAAGGCTATATCGGCATAAAAATTAGCAAAAAGCTGATTTCTCTTTGGGTTATTTTTATTAATGAGTGCCAGCGCATATGGATTTACACGTTTTGCAATCCATCCTTCACTGCTTTCTTCACCAGCAAAACTTCCGTCAGCATTTCTAACCGGGATATCTGGTGTCTGGCTCAATGCCTCCTGAATAACATTTGATCCTGTAGAATTCACATTCTCATCAATGTGCGTAAGCTGTAAGCTGGTACCTATTTTCAGCCAGCTGGTTGTTTTATTGTCTAGGTTTAGTCTTACTGATGTTCTGGCAAACTCTGAACCTAAAGCTATTCCCTCTTGGTTAAAATACGAACCTGAAAGCAGATATTGGGTCTTTTCATTGCCTCCGCTTAAAGTAAGTACATGATTTTTGACTGGAGCCCTGCGGAACAATTCCTTCTGCCAGTTGGTACCCTGTCCCAGATAATTTGGATTGGCAAACTCAGGTCTGTCATCGAATCCCCAGACAGCGGCTCTCTGATTTATAAAAGCAGCATACTCCCTTAAATCCATGGTAGGATACTGCTTAATAAGTTCCTGATATCCAGTTGAAAATTCATATGTTATTTTAGGAGCCCCTTCCCTGCCTCTTTTTGTAGTGATTACAATTACACCATTTGTGGCTTGTGAACCATAAATTGCTGTTGCCGAAGCATCCTTTAAAACATCGACTGATTCAATATCTGAGGGGCTTATAGTAGCTAATGGATTTGTTCCATTGCCCCCATCAAAATTCTGACCAATGATTACCCCGTCAATTACGTAAAGAGGTGAGCTGCTTCCAAATGAAGACATACCGCGTATCTGTATGTTTACACCTCCTCCAGGCTGCCCTGAGGTCTGCTGTACTACTACACCGGCAACTTTACCCTGGAGTGCCTGGTCAAAAGTAACAGGCTGTGTCCTGCGAAGTTCATCTCCGCTGATAGATGAAATGGATCCTGTAAGATCTTTTCGTTTCGCTTTTCCATATCCGATTACTACAACTTCGTTTAATGCTTTTAAATCCTCTATCAATTGGACTGTAAGCTGCTGATCAGTAATTTTTACTTCCTGCTTGACAAAACCCAGATAGCTAAAGACAATCGTTTCACCGATTCTGGCGGTGACAGTAAAACCTCCATCAGTATCTGATGTCGTTTTTTGATCTGTTCCCTTAAGGTGGACATTAACACCAAAAAGAGGCTGGCCGTCCGTTTGGGAAGTAACAATGCCCATAATTTTAAGGGGGGCAGAATTTTGGGCTTGTATCAGCCCGGCATAAAATAGCATCGCTATAATAATGCCTGTATTAAAAAGACTGTAAATGTGCTTTTTAATGCATCGCATTCCTTTTTTTTCATTCATAATTGGTTAGGTTAGGTATTAGTTAATAAGCTGGTTTGTCTATTAGAAAAAACTTAAAGCCAGGGAACAAATTAACAATAAAGACTTGCCAAACTACGGATCTATTTGTATCAGAAAAAGGGTCAAATTGTAATCATAACAGAACTTATGATAAAAAAAAGCGAGTATTTATTTCATTAAAATATTTTATATCATAATTTTTTATGATTTTACCAATACTACATTAATTAACATTGTTCAAAAAGCAAGTCTTCAATTCCGAAGATCTGACATAGCTTTATGCACAGCAGTGGAGCTTTTCAGGCGCATCGAAATGAAGCACAAAAAAACACAGAAAAAACAGGTGTGTGCAGACAGGTTACTCCGAGCCTTCCCCTGAAGAATCTATTCGGCTTTTTTTTTATAAACGTTGGCTAAGAACATCTCAAAAAGAAAAAAACCGGTTTTAAGCCGGTTTTTATGGCGCCTTGAATGGTGGCTCCTTATATTTTTTTCAGCAGATTAAGAATCTTTGCTGAAAGGGTCGCTTGGGTAGTTTCCCTTCTTCTTCACCCCATTGCTCTGAAGCAGATAGAAGGAATTCGGTGTTGGTAAAGCGAAAGCGGCGAATAGTAAAATTCCGTCGAAATTACACTGCCACCTCGAAAAGTCTGGACGATTCTTCCTTGCAAAGCTTGGCCGCTTTCTGGTTTTCATTACTAACATCAAAAATGTTATAAAAATCAGTACTCTGAGATTGCAAACACCAAAACTACCAGCTCCACGAAAAAAAATTACAACGACAATGATGTCGAGCTTATTGTTTGCTGATTTTATATTATTAAAAAATATTGTGTTTTCATCTATTTTAATCTCAATGTTATAACTTTGTTTATATGAAAATTTTAGTAGTAGAAGACGACTTTAGAGTAGCTGAGCTGATCCAAAGAGGGCTAAGCGAACATGGATTTTCGCCTGCAGTGGCCTATGACGGTCTGTCGGGGAAAAAGTTAGCCCTTAATAATCACTACGATTTGGTTATTACTGACATTATCTTGCCCAAACTCGACGGATTGGATTTATGCAAAGAATTACGTCAAATAAAACCGGATCTGCCTATAATTATGCTGACTGCCCTGGGCTCTACAGATGACAAAGTGGAAGGATTTGATGCCGGCGCAGATGATTATCTCACAAAGCCTTTTGAAATGAGAGAACTTCTCGTTCGTATCAGGGCTTTATTAAAACGAAGCAATAATGGGACAGCTAATAGTTCTGGATTTATTCTGAAATATGATGCTCTTGAAATGAATCTGCAGACCAAAAGTGTCAAAAGAAATGAGAATGAAATAAGCCTTACCCCAAAAGAATTCAAACTTTTAGAATACATGCTCCAAAATCAGGAACGTGTTTTATCGCGTACGGAAATTGCCGAAAAAGTATGGGATACACTTTTTGATACCGGAACAAATTTTATAGATGTTTACATCAATTATCTGAGAAAGAAAATTGATAAGGATTACGAAAAAAAACTCATCCATACCCGTTCAGGAATGGGATTTATTTTGAAAGCAGAATGAAAATCAGAACCAGGCTGACTATATTATTTACCCTCGTTACTGCCACTATTTTATTGGTATTTGCTGCTATTATCATATTTTCTGCAAAAGAAAACCGGGAAAAAGAGTTTTATGCCCTGCTAAAGAAAGAAGCCATTACCAAGGCAAATCTAATTTTAAACGCCGAAATAGACAGCAAAACGCTGCAAAACATCTACAGAAACAACAGAGCAACGCTAAACGAAGTCGAGGCTGCTATTTACAATCCTTCATTTAAGCTATTGTACCACGATGCTGTCGATATAGATGTGGTAAAAGAAACCAAACCCATGATCGATGAAATCGCCAAAAAAGGCGAAATACAATTCTATCAAAAGGACTGGCAGGTTATAGGAACCACCTATATATTTCAGGGAAAAAAATACATCATAACCGCCGCTGCATACGATGGTTTTGGATATGTAAAACTTTATAACCTTATCGAGACCTGTATTATTGTCTTCATCATCTCTATTTTGGTTCTGTTTATGGCGGGCCGTTTTTTCTCAAAAAAAGCTTTTGAACCCATTGTTAAGATGACCGATAAGGCAAAAATGATTTCGGCTACAAATCTTGACTTAAGATTGGATGCCAACGAAAGTAAAGATGAAATTTCGGAACTGGCCTCGACTTTTAATGAAATGCTGAACAGACTCGAGAATTCTTTTGATTCGCAAAAGCATTTTGTTTCCAATATTTCGCACGAATTAAGAACGCCTCTTTCTGCCATTATTGCTGAATTAGAACTTTCGACTCATAAAGAACGTAATGTTGACGAATATAAATTAGTTATCCTAAACACCTTACAGGATGCTAAAAAACTGGCGAAACTCTCTAATAGTTTATTGGATCTCGCAAAAGCAAACTACGATCCTTCTGAAATTGCGTTTAAGCAGGTTCGTATAGATGAAGTTTTACTGGATTCGCGCCAGCAGGTTCAGAAATCAAATCCGAATTACAATATTGCCATTCATTTCGAAGATGATTTTGAAGATGATAATCAGATTTCGGTCAATGCAAACGAATATCTGCTGAAAGTCGCATTTGTCAATTTGTTTGAAAACGGCTGTAAATTTTCTAATGATAAACAGAGCCTTGTCTCCATTTCATTTGAAAAAAATAAAATCAAACTTAACTTTTCTGATAACGGAATCGGAATTTCAACAGAAGAATTAGAACACATTTTCACTCCATTTTACAGGGGCCTAAACAAAACCCACGCCGACGGAAATGGTATTGGACTTTCGTTAACAAAGAAAATTATTCAGCTTCATAAAGGAACAATTTCTGTTTCTTCAAAGAAAAATGAAGGAACAATTTTTACCGTACAGTTCAATTCGCTTTAGTTTCTATGCTCCAGCGGAGCTGAATATTTATAGCAATTATACACCCCGTGATTTCAAGCTCCGTAGGAACGATATATATTGTTTGAAAATATGCCGCTCCTCTGGAGCTTATATGCATGAAAATAAAATGTGCTATAAATATTCAGCTCCTCCGGAGCTTTCTTTTCTTTCTTCTATTTTCTCACCTCCATTTATCATCATTTTCCAATCTGTTTTTTTGATACAAAAACAACTTGAATTTCTTTCTAATGAAATTCTAATTTTTTTCTAAAACATCTCTAATGGCCTTTTTTTTAAAGCCGTTCTAATTTTGCGTCGTGGTTATGAAACAGTACTCGCCGTTGTTTTGTGCCATCAGAAATTAAAGCAAAAAATACAATTTTTCGGTTTTCAAAAATACATGGAAAACCGACTAAAAGAAAGGAGGCCTGCCATGATTACAACTTACGAATTTACAACCCGTATTGCACTTGCAGCAAGTCTTGGAGCCGCAATAGGAATCGAAAGACAATGGCGTCAGAAAAATGCCGGACTGCGTACCAATACGCTTGTTTCTCTTGGATCTACCGCTTTTATTCTGCTTTCCGTTTCCTTGGGCAATGGAGCCGATCCAAGCAGAGTGGCCGCACAAATCGTTTCCGGAATTGGTTTTCTGGGAGCCGGAGTTATCATGAAAGACGGATTGAGCGTTCAGGGGCTAAATACTGCAGCAACGATTTGGTGTTCTGCGGCAGTTGGATCTCTTACCGGAATTGGTTTATACAGCGAAGCCATCATAGTAAGCGCTGCGGTAATGATTACACATATACTGCTTCGTCCATTAGGCTTAACATTAAACCGATTACAGTCTCTAAAATCCTTTAATACTCCAACAGATTATCTTTTTACTATAAAATGCAAAACAGAAGTAGAAAACCATCTGCGAGTAATGCTGATGCAGAACTTAGGAAACGAAGATTCATTGCTTTTAAAATCACTGACAAGCGATGATAATCATGATCCCTCAATAGTGATCATAACAGCAGAGATAAAGGCAATTACATCTCAGGATAGTCTTATGGAAAAAATGGCCAGCCGCTTAACGATTGAAGAAAAAGTTACAAAAGTGAGCTGGGAAATTATGGGAACCCAAACAGATCTTTAATCATGACATTATCCATTCAAATTGCAGTTCTTTTAATCTCTTTAGGGATTACTGCAGATAATTTGCTGCTGTCTAAAATGAGTGTTAATACGATTGCTTTTACCAAATCAAAAAAGGCAGTTTTGTTATTGTTTGTTTTGTTTACGATACAATTACAGGTTATAAAATACGGGTACTGGACTGCAGCATTAGTAACAAGCAGTATAAAAAATCAGGACAAGTGGATTGCCTTAACCATGCTGTTTTCGATAGCTGTAAAGATGATTCACGAATTTAAAATAAAAATAATTCGAAACCATAAAACCTTTCCGTACTTAGATGACTTTTTAAACATTGCCCTTGCTTCATCAGTATATCTTTTTGTGCTGGGTTTTGCCTTAAATCTCTTAAAGATTGAGTCGCTTACTATTTACAAAACCGTAATTCCATGTTTAATGTTGTTCCTGTCAATTGGCTGGTCTTTAAAATATTTCAATTCGGTTAAGGCCATTCATTTAATCAAAATTTCAGCCATAGTTATGATTTTCAGCGGAGTCATAATCTTTTTAATCAATACTATTTAATAATTACAACAATGAGTGCAAAAGAGAAAATTAAGCACCCCTTCTATTCCTTGACCAACAACGGAATGAACGAAGGAACGACTACAAAATTGCGAAACGCTTCCAGAAGCGATTCTAATTTTGTCTATGCTATGCTCGAAAGTTCAGAAGCAGGGATAAGCACGCCAACCTCAAATGAGCGTATTAAAAAATACGGTCCCAATGAAGTGCAGCATGACAAGGCACCTTCATGGCTAAAGCAATTATTTAAAGCTTTTATTAATCCGTTTATTTTCATCCTGCTGGTTATAGCCATCATATCTTTTGTTGTAGATGTCTGGCTTGCTGCACCGGGAGAAGCCGATTATAAGACCATAATTATGGTAGCTGTCATGGTGCTTTTTAGTGTTTTGCTTCGGTTTTTTCAAGAGTTTAGAAGCAATCAGGCTGCAGATAAGCTAAAGAGCATGGTAAAAACTACGGCAACCGTACTTCGAAAATTTACAGGCAAAAGAGAAATTGCCATGACAGAACTGGTTCCGGGGGACATTGTTTATTTATCTGCCGGTGATATGGTGCCTGCTGACTGCCGTATTATGCAAAGTAAAGATTTATTTATAAGCGAATCTATGCTGACAGGAGAAGCTTTGCCTGTAGAAAAAACATTTCTGCCCATACGCGACGCCGATACTAAACAGCCTATAGAACTCAATAATCTATGTTTTATGGGAACAAATGTCGTTAGCGGTACGGCTATGGCAATTGTGGTGGCAACCGGAAACCGAACTTATTTTGGAAGCATCAGCAAAACTATTTTGGGTAACAGACCTGAAACTGCTTTTGATATCGGAATAAACAAAGTCAGCTACCTCTTGATTCGTTTCATGCTCGTTATGGTTCCTGTAATTTTCTTGGTAAATGGTTTCTTAAAAGGAGACTGGATGCAGGCTTTATTATTTGCCATTGCTGTTGCGGTGGGATTAACTCCTGAAATGCTTCCTATGATTGTGACAGCCAATTTAGCCAAAGGCGCTATGAATATGAGCAAACATAAAGTGATTGTAAAACGATTAAATGCCATTCAAAATATCGGTGCGATGGATATTCTCTGCACAGATAAAACTGGCACGCTGACTCTTGACAAAATTGTACTTGAAAAACATTTAAATGTTTTGGGAACTGAAGACGACGAAGTTTTAAAATGGGCTTACCTGAATAGTTTTCATCAAACGGGATTAAAAAATATACTTGACAAAGCAGTTCTGGAACATGTTGAACTTCATGATTATTTAAAAGTAGAAGAATATTTCATGAAAGTAGATGAAATTCCTTTTGATTTTCAACGCAGACGCATGTCGGTTATTTTGAAAATGAGAAACGGAAATCATCTTTTAATCTGCAAAGGTGCTGTGGAAGAAATTCTGGATTTGTGTTCTCACAGTTTTGATCCGGGCGAAGACAAAGAACTTCACCTTGAAAACGATAAAGTAATCCCGATGGATAAGAAGATGCATGATACCGTTTTGCAGACTTCCAAAAAAATGAACGAAGAAGGCTTAAGAGTGTTATTAGTTGCCATAAGAGAATTTGACGGAAAACATCCTCTAACCTATTCTGTACAAGATGAAAATAATCTAACCTTAACTGGTTTTATTGGTTTTCTTGATCCTGCAAAACCATCAGCAAAACCAAGTATTGCAGCGCTTCAGGGACTAGGGATTGGAGTAAAGGTCCTTACGGGAGATAATGAAATTGTAACTAAAAAAATATGCAATGATGTAGGGATTCCGGTAAAAAACATTGTTCTGGGCACCGAATTAGAAACCATGACACAAAAGGAATTGACAGATCGTATTGATGATGTTTCCATTTTTGCCAAATTAAGTCCGTTACAAAAAGTGAGAGTTGTAAAAGCATTACGCGAAAAAGGACACACCGTTGGGTTTATGGGCGATGGCATAAATGATGCCGCAGCGCTTAAGGAAGCAGACGTGGGAATCAGCGTTGACACTGCTGTCGATATCGCCAAAGAAAGTGCTGATATTATATTATTAGAAAAAGACTTAATGGTACTACGCAAAGGCGTTATTCACGGCCGAAGAACCTTTGGCAACATAATTAAATACATTAAAATGACCGCCAGCAGCAACTTTGGTAATATGTTCAGCATGCTTGGAGCAAGTGCCTTCCTGCCTTTTTTACCAATGCTTCCGGTACAATTATTAACTCAAAATTTATTATACGATATATCACAAACCGCTATTCCGTGGGATAGAATGGACGAAGATTTTTTGAAAAAACCTAAAAAATGGGATGCTTCAAGTATTCAGAGATTTATGTTTTTCATTGGCCCAATCAGCTCCATTTTTGACTTTGCAACGTTTGCTCTGATGTTCTTTTACTTCAAGGCAAACAGCCCGGAACTCCAATCGTTTTTTCAAAGCGGGTGGTTTATAGAAGGATTGCTTTCGCAAACATTGATTATACACATGATAAGAACCAAAAAAATTCCATTTATACAAAGCTGGGCAGCAACGCCTGTAGTAGCATTAACCACATTAATTATGGTGGTTGGTATCGCGATTCCGTTTTCGCCATTGGCACCAATGTTAAAAATGCAGCCGCTTCCTTTAAGCTATTTCCCATTTTTATTTGGCATACTAACCTGCTATTGTCTGCTTACACAATTTGTTAAAACATGGTTTATCAAAAAATTCAATCAGTGGTTATAAAATTAAACGTATGAAACTAAAAACTAAAAACAGTAAACAATTCGCATGTAACAATCTTTTAGTAACACTAATTGCTGCAGCCGCATTAACAGCCTGTCACAATAAAACTGAAACGAAACAAAGCGAGTCTTTTTCTTTACAGGGTGATACCATCATAGTTCCCGCAAAATCGATGATTGCTTCAAAATTGAAACTCGAAACCGTAAAAAACGAACCTTTTAAATTTGAATTGCAAACTGCTGGCACAGTTAAGGCAATTCCGAACTCGTATGCCGAAATTGCTCCTCCGTTTTCCGGAAGGGTAACCAAAGTATATTTAAAACTGGGCATGAAAACCCAAGCCGGAACGCCGCTTTTTGAAATGGTTTCACCTGATTTTACAGATGCGCAAAAAAACTTCTTTCAGGCAAAATCCGGTTATCAGACCGCGAAGCTTTCTTTAAAACGTCAGCAGGATTTAAAAACTCATGGCGTAGGTTCCCAAAAAGATCTCGAAGAAGCGGAAACGAGTTTTGAAGTCAGCGAGAAAGAATACCAAAATGCGGCTGCGAGCCTAAAAATATTTGGAGTTAATATCAATAAATTAGTTTTTGGACAGCCATTAGTAGTTACTTCTCCCATTGCAGGAGAAGTGATTGCCAATGAATTGGTTATGGGACAATTTTTAAAAGAAGAAGATGCTCCCAAAGCCAAAATTGCCGATCTGAAAAAAGTATGGGTTGCAGGGCAGATTAAGGAAAAAGACATTCGGTTTATTCATGAATTGGATAAAGCCGAAATTCAGGCCGGAGCTTATCCTGACAAAAAAATCACAGGAAAAATATTCCACGTTGACGAAATAATCGACGAAACGACACGAAGTGTTCAGGTTTTAATTGAATGTGCCAATGCAGATCATCTGCTTAAACCCGGAATGTACGTATCTGTAAATTTCACCGATACACCCGTAAATACCTTGTTTGTTCCAGCAAAAACGGTACTGCAATTTAACGACAAAAGCTTTGTATTTGTACAATTAGCCGACGGAAAATATGCACGCCGTTATGTAGAAACCGGAGTATCACAAAACGGGAAAATAGCAATCCAGTCAGGACTCCAACCAAATGAAACCATTATAAGCGAAGGAGCCTTTTATCTCCTTGAAGCAAAATAGTCTGAAAAATTAGCACACTCCCGATACCCATTGGGAGCAAAGTTAAAATCATTGAAATCTTTTAATCTACAGCTAAGAAAATCGCAAAGCAAGCATAAAACCTTAAACTCTTAGCTTCTTAGTATCTCAGAACCTTAGTATCTCAGCACCTTTTAAAAAAAAATGAAAAAAAACATATTCGAAACAACAATAGCAAAACGCTGGCTGATTCTGGCGTTACTTCTGCTCCTCTCCTTATTTGGCTATTATTCGTGGACACAGCTTTCGGTCGAAGCCTATCCAGACATTGGCGATGTCACTTCGCAGGTGGTTACGCAGGTTCCCGGACTTGCTGCAGAAGAAGTCGAACAGCAAATTACCATCCCAATCGAACGTGCCATCAACGGATTACCCGGAATGCATGTCATGCGAAGCAAAAGTACTTTTGGCTTATCTATGGTTACCATTGTTTTTGATGACGGCATAGAAGATTACTTTGCCCGCACCCGAATTCAGGAACGTTTAAACGATGTTGAACTGCCTTATGGAGCAGCACCGGGTTTAGATCCGCTTACCTCTCCTACGGGTGAAATTTATCGGTACATAATTGAAAGTAAAGTTTACGATCTTCGAAAACTAAGCGAATTGCAGGAATACACTATTGTTCCTCGCATTAAACAAGTTTCGGGCGTGGTCGATGTAACCAATTTTGGAGGAATTACAACGCAATATCAAATTGAATTGGATCCGCGCAAAATAGAACAATACGGATTATCGCTAAGCGAAATAACCGAAACGATCGAAAAAAACAATGCCAATGTAGGCGGAAGCGTCATTAACCGCGGTGACCAGTCGTATGTGGTACGCGGAATTGGTCTGGTGAAAAACCTCGATGACATGGGGCGTATTGTAGTGAAATCCGTTAACGGAATTCCAGTTTATCTTAATGATATTGGAAAACTAAAATACGGAAATCTGGAACGCAAAGGCGCATTAGGTTATACAGACAAACGAGGCATTGATTACTCAGATAATATCGAAGGAATTGTGCTTTTGCTAAAAAACCAAAATCCATCAGTGGTATTAAAAGGCGTTAACGAAGCCGTAGCCGATCTTAACAAAAATTATCTGCCAGAAGGAGTAAAGATTCATTCTTTTCTGGACAGAACTAATTTAGTAAACACCACACTTACCACCGTTTCACATACATTGCTGGAAGGAATGGCGCTGGTTATTATTGTATTAATCGTATTTCTAGGCAGTTGGAGAGGCGCATTACTGGTAGCCATTACAATTCCAATTTCACTTTTGATTGCTTTTATTCTAATGAAATTCACCAATATTCCGGCCAATCTGCTTTCGCTTGGCGCAATAGATTTCGGAATTATTGTCGACGGTGCCATTGTAATGATGGAAACTATTCTGAAAAAACGGGAAGATGACGAAACTAAAGAACTCACCGAAAATAGCGTTGCCAGCAGCGTAAAAAGTGTTGCGCGTCCCATTTTCTTTGCCACTCTTATCATCATCACAGCATACTTGCCATTGTTTGCTTTTGAAAGAGTAGAGAAAAAGTTATTTACGCCTATGGCATTTACTGTTGGTTATGCGCTTTTCGGTGCTTTATTAGTGGCTTTATTACTAATTCCGGGATTGGCTTATTTTATTTACCGCAAGCCTCAAAAAATGTATCATAACAAGTGGCTGGATAAATTAACAAGCGTTTATCATAACCGAATTCAAAAAATAATGCAGGCGCCAAAAAAGGTATTCGCACCTTTAATAGCCATATTAGCACTTGCTTTAATACTTACCATAACTGTTGGAAAGGATTTTTTACCGCCTTTAGATGAAGGTTCTATCTGGCTCCAGGTTTCGTTACCGCCGGGAATCACGTTGGAGAAATCTAAAGAAATGAGTGATACCCTGCGTCACAGAACTTTAAAACACGAAGAAGTAACTTATATGATGGTACAGGCAGGACGAAATGATGACGGAACCGATGCCTGGACGCCTTCTCACTATGAATGCAGTGTGGGTTTGAAACCTTACAGGGAATGGAAATCAGGAAAGACGAAAGAAGACTTAATCAAAGAACTTGCGGCTGAATATGCGACGATGCCCGGTTATAATATTGGTTTTTCGCAGCCTATGATTGATGGCGTAATGGATAAAATTTCGGGAGCACACAGCGAATTGGTGGTAAAAGTATACGGCGAAGATTATAAAGAAACCCGACGCATTGCCGAAGACATCATCAAAACGCTAAAAGATGTTGTAGGCGCCGTAGATCTGGCTATCGATCAGGAACCGCCTTTACCGCAGATACAGGTAATTGCAGACCGTCAGAAAATTGCGCAATACAGTTTAAATGTAGATGATGTATCTGAACTTATTGAAGTGGCTATGGGAGGAAAAGCCGTTTCGCAGATTTTTGTAGGCAACAAAGTTTATGATATTACAGCGAGATACAATGAAGAAAGCCGCAATAATCCGGAGAAAATAGGAAACTTAATGCTCACAAATTCCGAAGGCGTAAAAATTCCTCTATCACAAGTTTGCGATATCAAACTCAATACGGGAGAAAGCACCATTGCCCGCGAAACAAACAAACGCCATCTTACCGTTCGCTTAAACCTGCGAGGCAATGATTTGAGTTCTTTTCTAAAAGAAGCGCAAGCCAAAATCGAAAAAGAAGTAAAATACAATCACGAGGAATTTAAAATAAAATGGGGCGGACAATTTGAAAATCAGGAACGTGCTTACGGCCATCTGGCTATTATTGTACCCTTAGCATTGGCTATTATGTTTGTACTGCTGTATGGTGCATTTGGAAAATTCCGTCAGGCCGGATTGCTAATGAGTATCGTTCCCTTGGCATTATTTGGAGGTATGCTGGCTTTAAATCTTCGCGGTATGACTTTAAACGTATCATCGGCAGTAGGTTTTATAGCTTTATTTGGAGTTGCCATACAAAATGGAGTTATCATGATTTCTCATATCAATCAGCTCAGGAAAAATGGAATGACACTTATAGAATCTGTAACCAATGGTGCAAAACAACGTTTCCGTCCTGTTTTAATGACAGCCACAGTAGCTGTATTGGGATTATTACCTGCTTCGCTGGCAACAGGTATAGGCAGCGATGTACAAAGACCTTTGGCAACGGTAATTGTTTACGGACTTTTATTCTCCACCATTTTGACCCTTTTTGCTCTCCCATCTCTTTATTATCTCATCGAGAAAAAATTTGACATGACAGAAACTGCAAATCAGCATGAAACAGATCCTCAATAAAACGATATTTATGACTAAAAATATAAAACAAAAATGGGTAACACTTTTGATACTGCTGGTTTTTTCGGCAGTATCAAACGCCCAGGTTGATACAACATTCGTTTCGGTAAAAATGAACTATCCTGATTTTCTTTCTCTCGTCAGTAAAAATAATCTGGGATATGCCGCCGAAAAATTTAATGTAGAAATTGCGCAGGCTAATACTGAAGCTTCAAAAGTTTTTCCGGATCCAGAACTGGCTGTAGGTGCAAGTGATAATGGCCAGCGCAGAATGCAGATGGGTTACGGTTTCTCTACAGAATTAAGCTGGACGCTTGAATTAGGTGGAAAACGAAAAGCCCGAATAAATGTAGCCAAAAGTACCACAGAACTCACCAAAACTTTGTTAGAAGATTATTTTAGAAATCTAAGAGCCGAAGCTACTTTAAATTATTTAACCGGATTAAAACATAAACAAGTTTTTAAAGTTCAATTAAACTCCTACACAATCCTTAAAAACATTGCCGCTACAGACAGCATTCGTTTTAAATTAGGAAGTATTACGGAGATCGATGCCTGCCAAAGTAAACTGGAAGCCAATTCAATGCTGAATGATGTTTACCAAAGTGAAGCCGATTGGAAATCAGCTCTTTTGGAATTGGGTACAATGCTGGGAAATCAAAAAGTAGATACGTTGTATTTGCCTTTGGGTGATTTGACAAAATTTGAACGCATGTTTGATTTAAATGAACTTATTGTTACAGCTCAAAATAACAGAACTGATTTGCTTGCAGCTCTTAAAAACAAAAATGTCGCCCAAGAAGTTTTAAAATTAACCAAAGCCAATAGAGTTTTAAATCTGGGTTTGAGTTTAGGCGTAGAAAATGCTTCTGTTGTTAGTAACGTTGTAGCTCCTACTCCATCTTCTAATGCTGTTTCTGCCGGAATTACAATTCCGCTTAAATTTTCAAATCAAAACAAAGGAGAATTAAAAGCTGCCGAATTCAGTGTACAACAAGCCGACGCTTTGTACAAACAAACGGAATTACAAATTCAAACTGAAGTACGAAAAGCATGGTTTGCCTATCTCACCGCACAAAAACAAGTTAAACAGTTTGATACCGGTTTATTGGCTGATGCAAAAAAACTGCTGGACGGAAAGGTTTATAGTTACAAACGCGGCAAAACCACTTTGCTTGAGGTATTAAATGCACAGCGAACTTATAACGAAACGCAACTTAGTTATCATGAAACCCTTTACAATTATGCTGCAGCTTTAGTAGAACTGGAAAAAACAGCGGGTATCTGGGATATTAATTTTTAAAATAATTCTGAAACAATGAAAAAAATCTATATAATTTTATTCCTGTTTTGTTTTCTGCTAAAAGTCAGCGCACAGCAAACAGGACTTGCTTTTGGCATTAGTAGCGGCATAAACGGGTCTTCGTTAAATGGTCAGAATGTAGACAGCTTATCAACCGGCGGGGTACTAAAAAGTTTAACCGGCCAAACCATTGGAATTACTCTTGATAATAAATTATCAAAATACTTTGGATTAAAACACGAAGTATTTTACAGTCGGAAATTGATTTCACTTCAGTTAAATGATACGCTAAACGGCGATTATAAAAGTAAGTTTAAACGCCAGTATATTGAATTATTTCCCGTCAGTCCTGCTTTTTATTACAAAGGAATACAGCTTTTTGCAGGTCCTTACATTGGAATTTTACTAAATGCTTCCCTGCAGCGCAAGAATGCCGATGGAAATTTATATACTGATAAATCACTCTACGGTAATGGTACAACGCCAAGTAAATACAGCCAAAAAATGGATGCCGGATTCACTGCTGGTTTAAACTATGAATTTTCAAATGGTATTCGTTTAGGCGGCAGATACATTCAAGGATTTGTTCCTCTTATCGAAAATGCTAATACCAATTCACAATGGAAGATTTACAATGAAAGTTTCTTTGTTACCATTGGATATACTTTTAAAAATAAATAAACGCTAGATAACATTAAAAAAAATTATTCTTATCATATCTGTTTATATAAACTAGGGGCAAAATTAAACGCGAATTAAATGTTTTCTTACCCCAATCCACATAAGAAACATCTATAACAAGTTCATAAGACCAATGAGGATATACTAAATCGTATGTCAATCTTCATGTATTCCATAAATTTTATTGTAATTTGTTCCGTAGTCATAAGGAGACAACTAGCAATAGCTGTCTCCTTTCTATATAAAAATATGTAGATTTTGCAAATCTTGTTTGGCCCAGTCGTGTAATTCGAAGATCTGTAGTATTCAATATTATTTGTGCGTTTTAATATTTATAATATATTTATATTCTGCTATCGGTTTTAAAATGTCCGAAAACGTCGGTGGCTTCCCGATATGGCAGCCTTCTGGAGATTGTTCTCTCCACCAACTCTAAAAGTATTAAAATTAATATTTTACGGCTTAAAAAAATTATGTTTTTACTGCCTCGCATAACGGGAAACCCTGTTAAGGGTAGTGTATTTAATTGCGGAGCTTTAATAATTCTTTGATAGCTGTGTCTAATACTGGATCATTCCTGTTTAGCAAATCATTTTGAGTATTTAGAACATAAATGTCAACAGGTGCACCGATTCCTTCATAACAAATCATTTTGTTGTCGTAGTACCGTTCATTAGAGAGTGAAATAAGCCACCCATTCGGAAGTGTAAAGCCATACATATTTGAGTAAATGCCTCGTGTATTTGAACCGACAATTTTTACATTAGGCAGTTCTCTCATTATCGAAGCAAATAAATCTCCGGCGCTTACTGTTTTGTCATTCGTTAAGACTACAACAGGTTTTGTAAATTGAAAAACACCTTTAGGCTCAGTGTACCAAGTTTCAAGCTGCCCAAAATCTTCATATCCTCCTTTTCTTATTCTTGTTTTTTTATGCATGCCAATTACTTTACTAGCTGTAAATCTGCCTGCAACTTCATAAGCAAATTCATCATTACCCCCAATATTATCTCTTACATCTACGATAATTGATTTCACATCTTTAAAACTTGCAAACAGCGTATCCAATAGCTTACCTGCAACTACTGCATCAGGCACATTATCAGAATCTTGATTAACGAAGCATCTATTGAAACGCAGGTATCCAATACCATTTGAAAGCGAATAAGCGAACAGAGGCACATGATTAAATTCAGGACCTGCGTATTGCAACGCTGTAAATTTTTTTTGAGATAAGGAAGAATTTACCATTTGCCAAAACTTAGTACGTAAACTATCTGTTGGGAACTCTTTTACGAACTGCGAAGGTTTCACGGATTTGAATTGCTTTATTCCTGGAACGATAACATTGATATGATTGTCATTAAAAGGAGCCAGCATCTGAGAAAAAACCGTATACAAAGAATCATTAGAAGTATTGACGTTTATCAGTGGCCTATATTTTTGATAGGTTGCATGCCAGTCAATATTCCTTAATTTAAAGAAGGCATAGTTGTCTTCGAAAGTATGCCATAACACTTCGAAGTTTAATTCCGGTTTTGAAATAGTAGTGTCCTTTGGGTACGATACCGGATTTTGAGCGTTAGTTATATTTACGGTGAAAATTAACAAAATCAAATAGCTAAAAATTTTCATATTTTTTTAATGATTAAATTTTGATTCAAATTACTGCTAACGTTCTGGCGCTAAACGAGTTTTTCAACTAAAGATGCGAGATTTTTCCGTTATTCACAAATTTTCCAAGTACAAAACCAAGAATTAAGTCAATTTAACCTCAATTGAAAGACAATTAATGAGTTAAATTAAATATTATTTTTATTTATACGGAAAATGGTTCATAAATTATTCAGTAAGAATCACTAAAAGATACAACTAATTTCTAGTTGTATCTTTTTTTTATTTTTCTTGATTTATTAATTGATTAATCATACCGTTAAAAATAAAGCCATGAAAAGGCAGTACAGCGTACCAATACAGCTTACCTGCCAATCCTTTCGGCCTGAAAGTTGCCGCCTGATATAAGGTGTTGTTGAAAATTTTAAATTCAAGCCATGCTTCGCCGGGCAGTTTCATTTCGGCATACAAGATTAGTTTTCCCTGCTTTTTATCAGCATAAACCACACGCCAGAAGTCCAGTACATCTCCCACATGAATATTTTGTCGGTTTGTTCTGCCTCGTCTAGCTCCCACTCCGCCAAAAATCTTATCTATAAAACCACGCAGACTCCAAAGCCAATCTGCATAATACCATCCGGTTTCTCCACCTATAGACCAAATTTTTGCAATAACAGCATCTCGGTCTGTGATTTCTCTTTTTCTTCTGTCAATAAAACAATCTTTTTTAGGCACTTTTAAATAGTATCCAACACTTCCTTTAAATTGTCCGCTTATCTGTGAATCCTTCCAGCTAGAAGCCACAGCATCTTCATCAATTTTAATCAATGCTTTCTGCAGCGCTTCATTATAAGTAATAGGCTTTACGTCTAATAGAGTATTAATTCTAGTATCACTGCAGATTACTTCGACTTTCATACTGCTCACTAAGGCCGAAGCTAGTTTGAATGAAGTTGAAGTTATGAAGTACAGCCAGTAAGACGATAATTTGGGTGTCATGACCGGCAGGGTAAAAATATATCTTTTGAGTTTTTTGACTTCTGCAAACTGCAATAACATCTGCTTATAGGTAAGAATATCAGGACCGCCAATATCAAAGCTTTCATGGTACGTTTTAGAATTCAGCAGTGATTTCATTAAAAATTCCAAAACATCAGCAATAGCAATGGGCTGGCATTTGGTGTTAAGCCATTTTGGAGTAATCATTACAGGCAGTTTGTAAACCAAATCACGTATAATTTCAAAAGAAGCACTTCCAGATCCTACGATAATTCCCGCTCTAAGTGTTGTAGCTGGAGTGGTTCCTGATTTTAAAATTTCCTCTACCGCTTTTCGGGATGACAAATGTTTTGACAATGATTTATCATTGACAATGCCGCTTAAATAAATAATCTGTCTAGCACTGGTCCTATTTATTTTTTCTTTAAAATTATTAGCGGCAATACTTTCCAGCTCATCATAATTTACAGCTCCAGACATGGAATGAATGAGATAATAAGCAGCATCAATATCGTCGGGAATTTTATCTACACTCTTCTGATCTAAAAAGTCAACTTCAATGATTTGTATATTTGTTGAAGGCGTTTCAGGATAATAAAAACGGCTTTTATCCCGTACACAGCAAATTACCTCATACCCTTTTTCAAGCAGTAAAGGCAGCAGTCTTTTGCCTATATATCCCGTTGCACCTGTTAGTAGAATTTTCATGTCATAAACCCATTAAATTTTAAAACTGACTAAACCATAATCCATTTGAAAGATCTGTCCAGATATTGCGCCTGCGGCTTTAGAAATCAAGTAATCCGCCATTTGTGCTACTTCTTCAGGTTTTAAATAGTTTTTTAACGGGTGACGCTCTATCATATTTTCTTTCATCCGGTCATTTCTTAAAATGGAAGCCGATAATGGCGTTTCAGTGATTGTTGGCGCGATAGCATTAATACGAATTGCAGGAGCCAGTTCTGCACCTAAAGACTTAACAAGACCTTCAACCGCACCTTTTGCCGCAGCAATACTGGCATGAAAAGGCATTCCTAATTTTACCGCAACAGTACTGAAAAGAACAATAGAGGGATTTGTTCCCTTTTTTAAGGCTGGCAAAAAGTGCTGAATTACTTTTACGGCACCCATAACATTGATTTCAAAATCATTTCTAAAATCGTCAATGTGGAGACTTGAAATAGGTTTCAAGTTTATGGAACCCGGACAATAAATCAGAGCATCTATTTTTTCAATTTCAGGAAGCGCAACCTGTAAAATATCTGCTGAATACTGAATGAGATTGGGATGAGAAATTTCAGAAATGGTTCTGCTGATACTATAAACCTGTCTTTTTTCTAACTGCTGTAAAACTATTGCTTTACCAATTCCTCTGCTGCCTCCTATTACTACTATATTTTCCATTTTTTCTGCATTTCATGTTTTTATAGCTGCCTAAATTAGCTTCAAAAGCATTATTTTATACCATAAAGATAGTTATTGTTTAACATTTATTCAAGAATAGTTAAACAAAACTAATACCATAATACTGATTCAATTTAATACACAGATTATTTCCATGCCATAAAATTAAAATGGCGCCAATTGAATACAATTGGCGCCATTTCACAACACTATTAGTTGGTAATAGGAATCTTATTTTAATAACATTCTTTCCGTAATTATTTTATTTGAAGAAACATCCACTCCAGTCACTTCGGCATACTTTACATTTGGCAACCAGAAAGAACCTCCTTCAATACGGACAAATATTTTTTCTACCTGTATTTTTTTTTGATTTAAATGCACAAAAACATGGTATTTTTGATCTGCATCTATCTTTTTTAAAGTTAAAGGCAGCTTTTTATACGATACAAATCGGAGTTCGAACTCCTCATTATTTAAGGTTTTACTTTCTATACCATATGCAAATTTTCGTTGTATATAATTAAAATCTTCTTTTTCTCCTTTCTCAGCATATCGAATCCAATACGCTTTTATAGGATTGCTTTTGTTTATTTTTCCATTTTCCTCATAATTTATAGCATAAATAGCAGTATTTATATTGGGATCACGCTGAATATAAAACAGCATATGATCTATATTTTTTGGTGTTGGAAAATTTAAAGGCGATGGATTTTGTGCCAATAAATCTTCGGAAATTACATTTACAAAAATCATCATAAGCACTAATGACTTTGTAAAATATTTAAATAAAAATTGATTCATAATAAATATTTAATCTAATTTGATTCGATAACATTCTGTTTTTCGTTTACTCTAAAAACCCAATTTTTTATCAGCGGATAATTAAATCCATAAGAAACAAACAAGTCTGTGATTAATCTTCCAATTCTATAATCAATTTGAAATGCCTTTTGAAAAATAAGCGTACCAAATGATTTTAAAGAAATACTTCCTAATACAACCACAGCAAATTTAAAAAGCTGGCTATTGATGGGACTGCTGTAACCAGATTGATTTTTAAATACCCAAAATCTATTGATGCTGAAATTGATTATGGCACCAATGGTTCCAGAAATAAGAATGGAAAAAGTAAAATGCAGTTTAAATACTTCTGTTAATAAGATCATTAAACCGTAATCAGTAATACCGCCTAAAAATGCCGCAACTTGTGCTTGAAGAAAAGTGAAAATAGATTTTTTCTTAAACATTAGTATTGGTTTTTATCTTTCAAATCCCCTAACTTCAAAAGTATTAAGCTGTCTATTATATTAATTACAAATAAAATAGCCGTGATTGAGCCAGCCAAATAGGTGATTGATCCATCAAATATAACTTCTATAATTAAAATTAAAGCAATGATAAATCGAAGTTCTGTTGGACCAACAAAGCCGGAATCTATTGTGTATTCATTTGTAATTTTGTATCGTAACTGACTGATGATGATAGACCAGCCGTAAAATGCCACAAAAGCAAAAGCTAGTATCTGTGTGCCATTTTCAGCATAAATATAATAACCAAAACCAATGAGTACAATACCAATCCAATCAGCAATAATATCCAGTGCAAAACCATACCAACGACGTGGAATATTTCTGTAATATGCCAACCTTCCATCTAAAGAATCACCCAGCCAGTTTATAACTAAACCCATAATACCTAAAAGCAAATACCACTTTGTTAGATAAGCCCCTAAAACAAAAGCTAAAAAAATTAATCCCGAACCTAGTGCACCAATTAAAGTGAGTAAATTAGGCGAAATAAATTTAGGTACTTTTGGAAGTAAAAATACAATGGTTAATTGTTCTGCTCTTTTTAAAATATTAGTTCGCTTACGGTCTGAAAATGTTCGTTGTAGAATCTCACTGTTACCTTCAACCTGTTTTTCTGTTGCCATTAATAACCTAATTTTAGTAAGCCTAATAGTATTGTTAATTCTAGTTTTACAATTTTAAACTTTATTCTTCCTTGAATATTTTTAAAAAAATCAGTCGTCTTTTTTAGCTTACCTGATCTTACCAGATAACTAAATGCAAGAATAAACAGCATATTATTTAACAATACCAGCAAAACGTTGATAGAAAACCGTTGGGCTATTTTCATTTTTAGGAGCATATTTTCCAGCTATAATTGGAATATAAATAACTCTCCTTCTGCTTTCTTCGCCACGGATAGAAGATTCTGCGACTCTGTGCCACAAACGTCCATCGTGAATGGTTAAATCTCCTGCTTCTGGATTGATAGAAACTTCTTCTGGATCGGCTTTATGATCTAAAAAGTATTTTTTACGGAAAAGCATTTGATAAATACTTTGTTTGTGAGTGCCTGGGATAATTTTAAGACCGCCGTTTTCGGGTTTTAATGTACTTAAGTGAATCCCCACATTTAACATTGGGTTTAATTTTGTACCATAAAAAATGTCTCTTAAACCATCTGTATGCCATCCCATTTTGCTAAACTTACTTTCTGGTCCGTTGATATAATGATTGAAAACCATTCCATCTTTTTCTTCAGTACCTAATCTTGCATCATCACCTGCGAGTTGTAATAAGCTGTTAAATCTTGGATCAAGTAAAAGACCGCTTAAGGTTTGATGATGTTGATTGATAAAAGCAAAACGCTGTACTATAGGAGATCCATCTAAATCTTTTCCATATTTAATGGGAACACCATTTACTTTTTGAAGATCATTGTCAATCCATTTTTGTTCTACTTCTTTCGAAGCATTAATGATTGCTGAAACAGTTTCTGGATTTATAAAATTTTTGAAGTGGATAAAGCCATATTGGTTGAAAAAGTTGATTTGCTCATCAGTTAATTGATTAGCAAGTGTGAAAGTTTTATAAGAAGATACCATGATAAATATATTTAATAAATGAAATAATAAGTTTGAAATTTTATCTAAAAGACTAGCAACAGCAACAACAGCAACAACAACACATTCGCATGTTTGCCTGCATTTGGCTTTTAGGAAAATTAAACAAATTTCTTTTACTTGACATATTCTATCGAATTAGTAGATATTTAATACGAAGATAATATAAATTTTCTTTTGCAATGATTTTTTTTTAGTTTTTTTGAAAAAAAAATTTAAACCTTATAAATCCCAGCAGCTGTTTTTTCGATAAAAGCCTTTGGCAGTATACGATTGGCATACACAGAAATGATATTCGTAAAACCTGGAATAACTTCTGATTTTTTGCTGAACATGGCTTTTACTGCCATTTTTGCCACCTCATCTGGCTGCATATTAAACTTTTCAGCCATTTTATTTAGAGCTTCTAATCCTGCTCTCGAAGCAAAACCGGTATTAACGGGACCTGGACTAAAACAAGTTACAGAAATTGAAGTTTTAGCAAGTTCAAAACGCAAAGCACGTGTAAACGATAAAACAAAAGCCTTTGTAGCCGAATACACCGCTAGCGTAGGCACAGCCTGATAGGCCGCAGTACTTGATATATTGAGAATATAAGCTTGTTTTTGTTGTGAAAGTGCTGGCAGTAATAAATGTGAAAGTTCGACTATTACATTCATATTTAGCTGCATCATGCCAAGTTGATCGGTTAATGAAGACTTGCTAAAATCTCCCCAAACACCATAACCAGCATTGTTTACTAAAATACCAATTGGATAGTTATTCATTTTTACCCAGTTCGTTACTTGAAGCGATGCATCATTTATTGAAAGATCAATGGATAAAAAAGGAGCAGAAATACCATATTTGAGTTGAAGATCATCAGATAATGTTTGTAATTCCTGTTCACTTCTTGCAACCAGCAGCAACGAATAACCTTGTTTAGCTAATTCGTAAGCAATAGATTTTCCAATTCCTTTGCTTGCACCTGTTATTAAGGCATACGGTTTTTTATTTTCGCTCATTTTATCAATTTTATTCTCAAATATAAAAATTAATCGTAAACCATTCAGCGGAAAAACATAATTGTCACCGTACTTCCTCTATTGAATATTAGAATTCTTTATAGTTTTGGATTGTATCGTGACGTTGTTTTTTTTCTGTTTTCATCTATCGCTGCATCATAATTAATAGTGGTTATGGCCGCTTCTGAAAACAAATGGTCAGCTGTTTTTTCTTCGTCTGATGCCACTGCAAGCATATCACCAATTCGATTTTCATTAAGCTTATGACTCCATGCTGCTAAACTATCGTAAAGTGAGATCTGATAATGGATTACTTTCTGGACTGTAGCAATAAGGGCCACATCTCTTACTGGTCCTAAAATTGTATCATAAAGTACATTTTGTCCTTCATTGATAAGTCGTTGCACTGCTATACTTTTTCTTCCTCTTGCTTTACTATTTTTGATCCCGAAAATTTGTTCAATTCTAATAATCTGCTGACGAGTAATTTCAATGTATCCTTCAATTACAGAAGTAAGGTTTGGAGAGGAGGCATTATTTCTAGCTTTAGGCAGTAATTTTAAACTCTGACGCTCACAACCCAAAAGTCTTCTCAGTTCTTCCATCCATAATTTTTCTAGTGTTATTGCATCTGCTTTCATAATTTCTATTTATTATATCACTATTCCGTTACATAATCTGGAAATGAGGTCTAAGGCTTACAATTTCCATATGTTGTTTCTTTAATACTGATAGTTGATTTTGATATTTTACCAGCTTATACGAATACTTGAATCGCCCGCAAATTCAAATTTGTTATCATTAGAAGCTTTGATTTCATTATATTTCGAAGCTTGTTTTACCTCAACTTTAACTTTAGATAAAGCAGATTTAGAGAGTCCCTGCAATCTCATAGAAGCTTTAAAATTCGGATTACCTGTTAAACGAAAAGTGAGTTTGGTTTTGCCAAAGCGAAAATTTACTGCTGGATAATCGATAAAACCTACAGCATCTAGAGCCTTGATTCTAAAGTACTGTCTAGGAATAACTCCAAATGACATTCCGGTGCCATATACTTCCTGTCCCACTTCACCTGAGTTTTCCCAGCCATCATGTATGTCTTCCAAAGGTACCCACAGTTCTTTCTGCACTTGTCCTGTTTTAATTTCCTCAGCGATCATTTCAGCAGGAAGAAGGGGTGGAAAATAAAAGGCAAGTCTGGAAACTGCATATTTAATAAACTCTGGAATAAGTATTTTTAGAGAAGGCAGTATATCAATTCCATCTGTAACTTCCATATAATGATGAAGTGCCGCATATACCTCAAATTCTTCGTAAGCCGCAGTGTATGGAGCATCATTTAATGGAAAAACAGAAAAGAAACTCGGAAAATTTTTCCCATATCCATAATCACATTCCCAAAGCTGAACATTTTTAAATACACCTGCTAAACAGCAATAGCTCAATTTAAGATATTGTTCATCTTGGGTTTCTCTGTATAATTCTACCAAAGCTCCAGCAGAAAAAGCTGTATTATTGGCCTGATAAAAAATATCGAAACCAAGTCCTTCCAAACTCTTCAAAGCTCTTTTGGCTTCAGTAAGAAATCGTTTCTCTCCTGTCAATTTATAAGCCATGAGCATTACATGCGCATAAGATCCGGGAACATCTTTTTCACCTCCTCTTCCTGGAGCTGTTTCTGCTTTGATTACTTCAAAAGTGGTCATTTTGTAGAAAACAGGCCAATCGTAATCAAAATGATGGGCTGCTTTTATGGCATAATCAACCGAATTTAGAAAAAGCTTTTCAGCTTTCTTGTCCCCTCTGTGTGCCAGACGGGCGAGGTTTAAAAGCGGATGATGCAGATACCAGGAATCCATGACCATTTCTTGTTTTTGTTCTTCAGATTTGTCAAGCTGATCTACTAATGCCGGATGCCAGCGGACTACGCTTTTTACACGTTCATCATAAAACTGTTCAAGTCCTTTATCCAGATCATCATAAAGCGGATGGCTATTTTCTGACCACACAAGATATTCATGAAGAGGAAGCTTAACGGCGAGCTGCACCATAATTTCTGCGGGAGTTTTATAGTCTTGTACATAGGCATTTAAATAAGGAGAATCATTGGCCATCATCCAGCATCCTTTGTTAAGATAAAGCTGTTCAAGGACTTTTTCTGCAATACAAGGCCAGTCCTGATAGGAAATTTCAGGTTTGGAAATATGCGGATACAGAACTGCGAGATAATTTAAAAACTCAGATGTAGCTTGGAGATCATCTTTTACAATATTTTCATTAAGGATTATAAAAGCATCCGAAATGGTAAATTCTACATTTTCTGGAATAGGTTTCTCTTTATTAACAGGGAATTCAAAACCAATTTCTGGCCACTTACCTCCTACTGTATCGGCAAGTGATGTTTCAGACGCATCACAATAATGAGACATCGCACTAAGATTCTGAAAATAAAATACAGAACCATTCTGCGGCTTGGTCATACTAAAATATATATGCCCAGAACGAGATCCTACCTGATGTGTATGAATAATTCCAGAGGTATTTTCCACTCGGCCATCTGCGGTTAACGGTACAATGTCTCGTGGCCAGAATGGAATTAAAAGAGAAAATGCTGCTGTAAACTGGGTAGTGTATCGAATTACAGGCGGATCAGATTCAGGAAATGAAACTGTGATTGTGTAACGCCCAAGACGCGTTGATGCGTTTATAACAATTTGTTTGGATTCAGTAACGAGATCTGCTTTGTAAAAGACACTATTCATTCCAAAAGCCATTCGAAATGCAATACGTCCTGCATCTGGCCATTGAACAGTGAGCCAGATCGAATCACCTGCATTATAAAATTGCAAATTGTAATGTGATAATTGCATTTCATGTAAAAGACTGGCATTAACTATATCAGCCTGTACCGTGGCCGTCCATGGTGTAACAGAATTCAACATAAGTACGCTTTTAAATTAAACTTAATATCAAATTTGAGATTTAAATCAATTGGTTACTTACATAATACAATCAAAAGTTTATAAGAATTTAATTCAAAAATTAGATCAGACCATTAGCAAAACTATATGGAATAGCGTTTATTATTCCTCATATGAATGTTCCTCAAACTCGGAACGGCGTTTAAGACCATGAATTATGGCAGCTGTTCCCAAAATTAAATGAGGCATGAATATACGATGTGAGAAATTCAGTATCCAAGGTGACACTGCCAGAAACATACCTGTCAATACATACAGAAGCAGATACACGTTTAATGGTATTACCCTTATAAATCCGGTACCACATTTGGTTATCATTCCATTTAAAATCAGAGTTGCAGATGCACTGTAAAGTATAATACTTTCTACTGATGAGTGAGGTAGTTTAAAAAGAAATGGAACGATGAGCATGAGAATGGGAATGAGGTATCTTTTTCCTGCTTGTGATTGATTATAATCTATAGATGACATATCTAAATATTTTTTTAATTAAATTTTGATGAAACGAAAGGCAAATTTAAAAGCCTTATATATTCACTTTTTTACAAGATTTCTTAAGATACTTATACAATTCTCGGCTTGTAGTAGCTCATATTTATCTTTAATCAATTACAAACAGTTTTCCTCATCCTTTTTTCGTAGTTGACAAGCTTTCAGAAATTCAACTATACAAATAAAGCTGCCTATTATTATGGCAGCTTTATTTTTTAATACAGTAGTTAAAAATTAGCATTACGATTTATCTTCAGCATCGTGTCCGTTTTGCTTAACCAGTTTGTTATAAATACCCAGCAGCAGAAAAGGCGACGCCCATTGTCCTACAAAGAGTGCCGTGTGTTTATGACCCAGGCATTTTAATGCCAAAGAAGTTCCCATTGAAGCTAGCGAAGCATATAAAAACAAATCTGATGGCAGCTTAGAAGTCTGTTCCTCAATTGCCTTAGCAGTAGCGCTTTCTGTGTTTTCATTTTCTAGTAACATAATTCTAGTTTTTAAAAATTAATATAGCGCAAAGTAGACTTTCATAGTAAGGCGTATTTACAGAATTCAAATCTATTTTTACAATATACATCTGATAATCAAATCAATAATTTACATTTAAAATAAAATGATATGCTAGTTTATTAACGGTAAAGTAAAATAGAATACAGATCCTTTACCTTCTATACTCTCTACCCATATTCTGCCTCCATGCTCTAGCACAATTTGAGCTGCCAAATACAATCCTAATCCCATACCCGGAAAAGTATCCATATTATTGGTTGTGACACGAAAGAATTTGTCGAAAACTTTATCAAGATCCTTTTCGGGAATTCCGTAGCCTTCGTCTGCAATGCTTATCGTAACATCATTTTTCCCAGTATTACTTTCAACAGTTATAAGAGATTCTTTTGGGGAGTATTTTACCGCATTAGACAAGAGATTGGTTATTACTTGTCCAATGCGCTGTTTATCTCCTTTTACCTGTAACGGTTGTTCGATAATCAATTCAATTCTATGATTAGTAGTTCTCTGGATTTCTTGTATTCTCTCTTCTAAAATAGTATCTAGAGCCAGATATTCGAAATGAATCGGCATTTTTCCTTGTTCAATTTTAGTAATATCCAGAAGATTATTAATCAGTATGGTAAGACGATCAATCTGCTCGTTTAGTTTACCAAGCAGCACACTATCTTCAAGATTTCCTATTTCCTCAAGTCTTTCTTGTACGATTTCTGCATAGGCTTTTATACTGGTGACGGGTGTTTTGAGTTCATGACTGGCTACAACGATAAATTCACTGCGTTGTTTAAGCAGATCTTTTAACTGGAATTGGTTTTCCTGAAGTATTCTTTCAGATTCCTTACGTTCTGTAATGTCGTCAAATAATACAGCTACCTGTCGGTTTCCATGACCTACTCTCGAAACATGAACATTATACCATCGCTGAGTTGCTTGGTTATAATTTTCAACACGCTCCGCCACGCCGCTTCGGGCCACTCTGTCATAAGTATCAATCCAGGATTTTTCGAGGTTCGGTAAAAACTCGGTGGCAAGTTTCCCTACAGTGTCATTTCCTAATCCTGTCTGACGTGTAAATGCAGGGTTTACTTCCATCAATCTAAAGTTGACAGCTCTATCTTCTTCATCTCTCACCATCTCATGGATTAAAAATCCTTCATCAATTGAATTAAAAAGCGTACGGTATTTATCTTCAGCATGTTCTGCTATTTCGTCTTTTAAGCTTAATATTTCTTTTTCTGCATTTTTTTGAGCTGTTATATTTTGTGCAACAAACAACAGCTGGCTGGGATTATTATTTTTATCTCTGGCAAATACTTGTCCTCTCAGCGAAATTCTGGCCCATTGTTCATTATTATCTTTAATGCGATATTCTACTTTATTTTCCTCCCTGTCTTTAAGAGTATGAAATCGTTCATAAAATTCTTGAATGGCAGGTATATCCTCAGGATGAAACAATTTAATACGGTCTTTAAAAGGCATTTTTTGTATTTCATCTACTTCAAAACCTATCCAGGTAAGCGTATCGCGGTTGGCATAAAGAATATTTCTAGAAGGAAATTCAACTACTGATACAACATCGGGCATCATTTCTGTAATACTATTTATAAAATGAGACTGCTCTCTCATTCCCTGTTCTGCTTTTTTCTGTTTGGAAATATCACGGCTGGTCATTACCAATCCATCATCAGATTTTACAAGTGCTTGATAAAACCAGCCTTCAAACTGTTCATAATGATAATACTGTTCATGCTGTACGGGTTCGCCGGTTTCAACTACACTGACCATTTTATCAAAAATACCACTCGGGATCACACCTGGATTTTTAGACAGTAATGAAGAGCCAATAACGTCACCGTTTTGGGCTACGCCTCCTTTGTTATTCATAATCCAGATAAAATCGACTATTTTATTATTTTGATCCCTAACCGATTGAAATACCTGAATAATATCAAGCGAATTATCGATGATAGTTTGTAAAAGCTGTAACTGTTTTTCTGTACTAAGACGATCTGTTTTAGGCTTGATGTTCGTCTCATGTAACGATTTATGTTTCTTCATAATTATGTAATAAGACCATTAACGAGTTCCAGCATTTCGCGTCTTTTAAAAGGTTTTTCTAAAAAAGCATTTGCTCCTGCTTTAAAAGCTGCAGGTGCTACTTGTGGACTTGCCGATATTATTATGATAGGAACTTTTGCAGTATCAGGCTTACTTTTTATCAAACTGCAGACGTCTAATCCGTCTACGCCTGATAATTGTTTGTCAAGAATAAATAAATCTGGAATATCATAATTACCTTTTACCAGATTATCTCCATTTGAAAATACCGTTACTGCATAACCTGCGCTTTGCAAAATCATCTTAATGGCATCTTGAATAGCCGAATCATCTTCTGTTAATATTACTTTTTTTTTATTTGTCATTTTATGCAGTTATTGAGAAAGGTAACAGTAAAAAGTACTTCCCTGACCAGGTTCACTATCGGCCTTTATAAATCCTTTATGCAGCCGGGCAGCTTTAAGAGCGATTGCCAATCCTTTTCCACTTCCTTTGTAGGCACCATGCGGATGAAGCTGCTGGAACAACTCAAAAATACGCTCGCTAAATCTGGATTCAAACCCAATCCCATTATCTTTAAACGCAATACAATAATAGCTTTCATTAGGACGAGCTTCTTTAAAAGAAATTTCTTTTCCCAAAACTTTCTCGCAGGTAATTAAAAGTTCAGGAACGACATCTTTTCGGATAAATTTAATAACATTCGATATCAGCTGTCTGAAAATCTGCTCTAATGCATTCGAATGTCCTTTTATAACTGGAAGTGTTCCCACGTTAATTAATAAACCTGCTGCTTGTATTTCATGACGTAAACCGTCGAGCACTTTTGACAGAATCGTATTAAGATCAACATGCTGCATTTCTTTTTTGGAAGTGCTTAGCGTAAGGAAACTAACAATATCATCCATAAGGAGTCCTAAACGCTGAAGACTAGTCTGCATTCGTCTGACATTTCCTTTGCCGCTGTCGGATAAATTTACGGCTTCATTCTTTTTTATCTGTTCAGCAAACATGTAGATTTTTCGAACAGGTTCCATCAAATCATGAGCAGCGATTTTGGCAAATGTTGCCATTTCTTCATTAGCATACTGTAATTCTGTATACTTTAGAAGCAATTGGTCATTCAGTTCTCTCAGCTGATCTTCGGCTTTAACTCTGTGTGATACATCATGAATAATCTGTAAAATGCCATTTATTTCTCCGGAACAATTTTGAAGAGGAACTACATGTGTCTCAAAATATCCTTTTAAGTAGAATTCTTCAGGGGGCAGAAAAAACTTTCTTCCTTCCAAGACATTCTCGAAAGCAGTATTAAAAACTGTTTTATTGGCTTCTGAAAATACGCTGTAAAAAGGTTTGTCGATTATATCATCACGCAAAAAACCTGTCCATGTTTCGATAACTGTATTACAGCTGATGATTTTAAAATCAGTATCAAGGGCGATCATTCCGTCAATACTTGCATTATTAATACTCATTGCCAGTTCGCTTCTGGCTTTCCAAAAGTCGGTTTTTTCAGATTTTAATTTTTTTTCTTGATTATTTTCTTTTTTCTGTTTCATTTGGGGGGACTGTTTATTTTTATATTAATCAGTCCTCAAATAGTATAACATACCATACAATCGGAAGACTGATGAATGATTTAATATTTGGTGAAATCAGATAGACTGGTGAATCAATATCTATAAGTGAAAGCAATTTACAATTTTTCTAAGAATAATTTTACGCTATTTCATCATTTAACAATAGGTTATTGGTTTGGCGATAGAGACTAAACAAAAAGATAAAAACTAGAAAATACAGCACTTCATCGCAGGTTTTCAAGAAAAGAATACAGCGCAAAATGTAAATTATGAAGTTTTAAATCAAAATAATGTAAAACATAAGCCCGCAATAATTCTACTTTTGAAACTATCCAAAGACACCCTAATTGAATAACAGGTCAATTTAGACCTGCCTACTATAGAAAGTAATAGGTAAGACTTATAAGATTTAGATGCATTTGCCATCATAAATTTAACATTAATGCCTATATTTTCTATACGTTGTTATGGGCTGGTTTACAGCATCTATTTGCAGCTGTATTTTCTGCAAATAGTTTTCCTGCATTTTGATGCATGACCAAAATATACAAGTTACATTTTATTGAATGCAATTTTTTGTAAACACTTATTTCCAATGAAATAACTGTTTTCTAAAATATTGCCCTCTTCGCTCATTCAATTTTGCGAAGAAAACATTTTCACTTGTATATTAATAAAATCAACATCAAATGCTTACCATAGTAAAAGAAAATATAGAAACTCACAATGAAGAAACTTTACACAATCATTTTTCAGTTGTTGGAATAGGCACAAAAGGATCAGAAATTGAAATATTGAAAAATATAATTTCAGATTTAGCACCAGATTCCGGCATGGCATATCTAATTTTTGAAACTTTAGATTATCCCAAAACAGAAAATTTAAAAGAAATTCTTTCGCCTCTCACCAAAATACCAGTGGTTGAAATTGTAAATGAAATTAATCTTCAGCCCAATCACATTTTTATTATTCCCGAAAATAATTTTTTGATAGCCGAAGATGGCATTTTAAAGCTAAAACCTAAAAATAGAAGCAGTATAAACCACAACTGTCTTGATCTGTTTTATGAGTCAATTGCTCATATATATAAAAGTCACACCATTGCAGTTCTTATTTCTGCTGTATCATTGGACAGTTTTGCGGGCCTTAAAAAAGTCAAAGAACTTGGCGGAACAGCTTTGGCAGCTGTACATAAAAAAGGACTTATTCAAAATAAAAACACAGAAGAGTTTATCGATTATTTTGTTCCTTATCATTCTATTGCTTCTCAATTAAACCAGATACAAAAGAGTTATCTTTCCCATCCTGTTTATGAAGAAAATGACGAAACAGTTACAATCGAAGAAACTCAATCTCTCTATGAAATAATTGAAACTATTCATTTGCATACAGGCACCAATTTTCATTATTACAGACCCGACATTTTAAGGCGAAGGATTGCGAAACGAATGGTAATTACCAAAAAAGAAACCCTAACGGCCTATCTTACCATATTAAAAGACAATACTTCCGAACAAACCGCTTTGTTTAACGATCTGCTTATTTCGGTAAGTTATTTTTTTAGAGATGCCCCATGTTTTGAAAAACTTTCAGAAAGTGTTTTTCCCTCTCTAATTGAAAATCAAAATCAAGAAAAAATAAGAATTTGGTCGGCTGGGTGCTCTACTGGCGAAGAAGCTTATTCGCTCGCCATCAGCCTGCATCAATATTTAGAACAAACTAAAAATCTTCACATTCACGTTCAAATTTTTGCTTCAGATTTATCTGAACATTGCATTGCAAAAGCCCGTTCCGGAATTTACAACATACAAGATGTTAAAAACATAAACGAAGCAGTACTTGAAAAATATTTTACCAAAAAAGACAACGGTTATCATGTCAATAAAATTATTCGTGATATGTGTGTTTTTGCTGTTCATGACCTTACTAAAGATGCCCCTTTTTCTAAAATTGATTTAATAGCGTGCCGCAACGTTCTGCACTATTTTGATGCTGATTTACAAACTCAAATCTTAGCTTCGTTTCACTATTCTCTTCGTAACAAAGGGTTTCTTTTTTTAGGAGAATCTGAAACAGCAGATCAAGTTCCCTCATTATTTAAAGCAGTAGAAGAGCAAGAAAAAATATACGGAAGAAGAAACGATGTAAAACTAAATATAGAATCCTCCTTTCCTATTACAAAACCTATTCATACTGCCGATACAAGTATTTCAGAAACCGAAATAGCTGAAATTAATTATGAAAAAATTGCAACCGATATCCTTCAACACTATTCTCCATCTGCTGTGCTAATAAACAGTGAAATGGAAATAGTTCATTTTCATGGCGATACAAGTTCATTTTTACAGCAAGCATCTGGAAAACCAAGTTTTAATATTTTAAATATGGTAAGCGATGAATGGGCTTTTGAATTAAAAAATGCCATTCTAAAATCTCGAAATAAAAAGAAAAATGTCTTAGGCACAAATACCGCTTCAAAGAAACAAAAGTTCCTGGCTTCCTTCGAAGTCGTTTATCTTCCTTCATACTCAGATTTGTCTCTAATTATTTTTCGCAAAATGCCTTTATTTTCTTCGGAACAAAGTGAAAACAATGAATTTAAAAAAGACATACACACCATTACTGAAAAATCAGTGCATCATTCAAACGAAATAAAATTAAGCAGTGAAGAACTTATCCATTTTAAAGAAGAACTTCAGTCGAGTAATGAAGAACTTGCCTGCGTTAACGACGAACTTCAGGACCGCAGCAAAGAGCTTTCTTTAATCCGTAATTTATATGAATCTGTAGTAAATACAATGCGCGAGCCAATGCTTATTATAGATAAAAATGCAGTAGTGACCAGTGCTAATGCATCTTTCTATAGCTTCTTTACCACCAGTCCAGAAGAAGCGGAAGGCCTTTCTATTTTTGAATTAGGAAATGCTCATTGGAACATTCCTGAATTTAAAGAAGCCGTTTTAAAAAAATTATCGAGTCAGGAAACCATCCAGAATTTTAAAATAGTATTTAATATAGATGATAATACCCAGAAAATAATGATTTTAAATGCCTCAAAAATACAAAATTCTGTTCCTGACGGAATGATTCTTATTACATTGGAAGACATTACAGATCTAGAAAAAAGCAAAGAAGCTATAAAAAATAAAAGTGAGGAAATTACCAATAACAAAAAGCAGTTAGAATACTTTACACGTGCGGCTAGCAATAGTTTGCTCGAGCCTGTAAACAAAATATATATGTTTGGAAAAAAGGTTTTGGATACTGAAAAAACACTTTCGGAATCTGGCAGACATCATTTGAAACGTCTTTTAAATTCTGCGGTTAATCTTAATCAGCTTATGGAAGATTTAATAGAATATTCGCAAATTAATTGTACTGACAAACCATTCAAAAATACTGATTTAAATGTTTTGGTTAAAAAAACCGTTCATGAACTGAAAACCATAATTACGGAACACAGAGCAGATATTCATATCGATTTACTGCCAGTCCTTTCTGTGGTTCCCTCCTACATACACAAACTGTTTCATCACATAATAACCAATTCTATCAAATATGCGCAGAAAGAAATAGTCCCTCTCATTAAAATAAGTTCGCAAGAGGCTTTACCAGAAGAACTTAAGACTATCGAGGCACATTCTGATTCAAAATATGTAAAACTAACGGTTAGCGATAATGGAAGCGGTTTTACCAAAGAATATGAAAAGTTAATATTCGAACCTTTTTACAGATTGCACGGCAATGAAAAACATTACGGAAGCGGATTGGGATTAACAATAGCGAGCAAAATTGTTGCTCGTCATAAAGGATTTGTGAGAGCCGTAAGCGAACCTTTAAAAGGCACAACCATATGCATTTATCTGCCAGTTCAAAATAGATAAAATTAGAAATATATTATTGTGTAACGCAAGTAATCTGATTCTCTTTCTTGATTTTCTCGACGCCTCTTTCTCTGATTAATTCTGCTGCATCGAGCATTCTGACAAAATGAATATAAGGCGTCGTTAAATCAAAATATGGATCTCCTGCGTGTGGCGACAATGAAAGTTCGAGCATTTGATAAAGAAATAATTCAAAATCTTCGAGTGTTTTTTCGGCGAATGCTTTTTGAAAAACCATAAAAGGATTTTCGTATTCTTCTTTTGTAAGCGAAGAAAAATGAAAAACGGTTTCGGAACGTAAAGATGCTGCTACTTTCCATTTTTTGCTTTTCTTTTTAAGGCAGTAACAGACTTTAATAAAAAAGCTGTAAGCGGTATATAAAACAAAAATATCCGATGGATTGTTCTGTTTATAGATTTCTGTTTTGTAGCAGAAGATTACCGCTTCGGTTAAATTTTGCTTATAGTAATGAAGATGTGCAAAGTCAAAAAAGGTAATAATTGCTTTAAATGGATTTCCCGCTTCATATCCTGCCCAAAAACCTTTATCGAAGGATATTTTATTCTTTTTCATGGTCTGTAGTTTTAAAATATTCAACGAAATTCGATTCTTTAGAAAGAATAATCTACTCCGAAAACAGATATATTATCTTACAAAAACAGATGCGGTTTTCTAGTATATTTTCCTATCTTTGAAACTCAGGATTTTTAACTACACGGCTTTATCTTTGAGCTTTTAGAAAATTGATATTCATTATGGAACAGAAAATACATCAGGGAAGAAACGTAAAACGTTTTAGAGAAATGCTTAACATCAAGCAGGAAGCATTGGCTTATGATCTGGGCGAAGACTGGAACCAAAAGAAAATTTCGATGCTGGAGCAAAAAGACGTGATTGAAGATAGTATACTGAAACAAATCTCAGCCATATTAAAAATTCCTGTGGAAGCTTTTCAGAATTTTGATGAAGAACAAGCGATAAATATTATTTCTAATACTTTTAATGATGAAGCATTCATAGGCAATTCTGGTGGTACTTATAATGTTAATCCATTGCAAGAAATTTTAAAACTGCATGAAGAAAAAATTGCTTTGTATGAAAGGATGTTGAAGGAGAAAGAGGAAATGATGGTTAGGCTTGAGAAGTTGATTAATAAGTAATCTATATATTTAAACAAAAAGAGACTTTTTAAGTCTCTTTTTTCATATCTATGATGCTTGGTAATTTTTTTTATTCAGTCTTGCAATTAAAAATTTCTAAAAACTCATGACATTTATTTTTTATTTCTTCTATTTTCATTTTGTCTTTGTCACTTTCTTTTAATACCCAGTATTTGTTTTCATTCCATTCGAATTTTCTATTTTTACCTCCATTTTGCGTTATAAATCCCCAAAACCATAAATCATCCCAAATTTCAATTTGATATCCGTCATATTTATGTTTAAGAAGTAAGTTTATATTTGTAAAATTCCAATTTTTATTAGGGTTTATTTTTTTAAAAATAGCAATTATTACAGTATCAACAGGGAGATAAAAATTATCTTTTTCATCAATTAATTTGGGAACATCGTTCCAAATTTTTAAATCCTCTGAATATTGTCCATTATGTAAGTGAAATATACTTTTTGAAATTAATGCAGAAGTTTTCGAACCCCATCCTTTTTGATTTAGCATTCCTTTATAAACGCTTTCAAAATTATTTTTCCCGTTTGGATTAATTTTTTCAACGAATTCTTTAAATGACTTCAACGAATGTTCATCAGTTATAATTGATTTATAAAATTCAGCAAGGTTATCTATTTTGGGTTGACTTTGAGTGTTTGCAATGTTGTATAATAAAGAAATTATTTTTTCCTTTTCGTCTTTATATGGTAAAATAATCGAACGATAATATCTTTCCTGTAAAGCTTTATTATATTTTCTATTATTAGAAATGAATTGAAAAAGCTTTTCTATTTTATCTATCATTTTCAACTTATAGTAAGTTATATAATGTTTGAATTTCACCAATAAAATTAGACTCTTCTATACTTCCAGGATACAAATTAAATTTTGGATTTAAACCATAATTATTTGCGTAATTCATTAGTGAATTATTTGCATGACTATTATTTAGTGGAGTTGTAAAATATGGTTTAAATCCTATTCCACAATGTATACATCCTGCCAAATTATGATCAAAACTTGTTAAATCAGTTATTGCACCTAAAAATTTCCTAACTTCACCTTTAAGAGATGACAAAGCGGAATGATTCTTACATTCTAATGCAAAAACCAATTCTCCTTTTAGTTTGTTTGGTCTTACATTATCTATTTGCTGATTTTCCAGTAATAATATATCCATCTCATGGTTTATATTAATACCAATTATTTCAATACCATTTCTCAATTCAAATTTTTTTGATCCTTTCAATATTACTGCATAAGAAAACTTACTGTTTTTTACTATTCCAGGACTTGTTCTAAATTTAAACGTTGAAGAGCCATTTGGATTTATTATTGTAGCATTATTTCCGCTAACATTTTTCAATGTCTCAAATATTAATAAATACAAGTATAATTCATACAAATTACCTTTATTAGTGGGTAAAGTGTAAACAGAACTTGTTCCAATTGAGAAAAGCTTCTTAATGCAATTCTCTATTTCAGTTTGTAAATCCATAATAAATAATTTTAAATAAAATCACTTTCTAAAAACAAATCATCAAAAAGTAAATAACCTAAGTCAGTAAAAGCATAAGTACTAAAAAGAGAATTGAATGGTCTTTTAGTAGTAATCTTGGGTTCAAAATCTTCAAGTTGAATAATTTCAAGTTCTTTTATTTCTAAATTTTGTTTAAGTACAGATTTAAGATATAATGTTGGCAAAACAAATGTTTCAAAAACAGAAATTAACAATGCAAACCTTTTAATATCTGTTAAAATATATTTATGATATCTATCATGATCTCTTTGTCTCTCATAAGGATCATTTAAATTTTGCTGATAGTTATCATAGCTATATTGTAATTCAAAAACTAGATTTTCTTTCTCAACGTGATCACTGCTAAGAATATAATTTACAACATTTTGTAATATATAATCAATATTTAATTCTTCCATATTTTGTTTCCTAAATAGTAATTATTAATAGTATAATTTAAACTTGATAAAAACCACAGCTGCTATGAGCATATAAATTCTTAAGATTTATTCATACTTGACTTTGAAGCTTTTATTTGATTTGGACCTGCATTATCTCTTAATTCTTTTAGTAGATCTTTCAATTCTACGGGTTGCTTCAAATTTAAAGTCAAATTTAATGCAGTACCTTGGATACTTATGTCAAGCAATTTTTCATCGGATCCAGATAAATAAATTCCAGAATCGCCACTTGCGATAAAAAAACTTCCGTTAGCTTTACATATATTACTTGTCATATACAATCCGTAGCCAGAATTCCCCCAATCCCCCTTTGGCTTATTTTTTTGACCAGCATACACTTTTCCCGAAACCCCAGGCTTTAAACTCTCTTTAATTGCCTCTTCGTTTGACTTTAAATTTAAACGCGGATTATTACCTAAAGATGATTTTATGCCTATACCGCGATCTAACACTGCAAACGATACACGATCTAGAGAAGGTAGATACTGTGCGCAAAAGCCAAATCTTTCCGATTCGCTGTGTTCAACTATGTTGCGTAAAATCTCTCGAATGCTATATTTTAATATTTCACCTAACACTGGATTTTGATTCTGAGTTAGCACTCCACTTATGTCCTTCGCGAAATCTTCTAAAAACTCACCTGGGTGAATAGCTAAATCTCTTGCAGTTTGCTTAATTTCTGGAACATCAAAAATCTTCATTGGAATATAACGTTCATTTTGTCTCGCTTGACCAGGAAAATTTCCAAAATCAAGTCCGAATGACTGAAAAAAGCCCATGTGTGCAGCGTAAGAACAATGACTATAGTTTCTTGCAACAAATTCACAATGAGGGTGATTTTTTTTGAATGATCGCAATTCACTACTAAGAAAAAGAAGGGAAAACGGATCTATTCTTCGCATATCGTTAAAATCAAAAATATAACGTCCTATCTCATTTCTTTCCTTAAACGTAGAAATGAATTCTATTGTTTGTTCGAAAATAAGATTTCGCGGTACTAATATGATTATCTCTTTCACGGATGTCTTTTTTATTAATATAATCAGGATATCTTCATCTACTGCTAAACAACATATAAGAGGATAAGTTAAAATCTAAACCTTCTCAATAATAGATCACACCGATTTTAAAACAATTTAACCTTCTAGTATGAGCATCTTGCTCATGCCAACTATGATAGACAGATTTAATTTAAGTTAATTTATTTTCTACCAAAATCAGCTGGAATTTCACCCCAAGCTTTTGTTTCCCATTTCAATATTTCATTGCTAAATTCATTTGATATTAGCCATTTTTCTGCCCGTTTCATAAGTTCAAAAACTTCTTTATTATTTTCTGTTTGTTCAATATTACTTCTTGAAGTTTTATTCTTAATCCAACTTATGGCTATTTTACTATCAGAATAAATAGGACGGATATCATTATTTTTTTTCATATGAGCTAATGCGTGTACGAGAGCTAAAAATTCACCCATATTATTTGAGGCATCTTTAAAAGGACCTTGTTTAAAAATTATCCTTTTAATTTCAGTTTCAACCCCTTGATATTCCATTAAACCTGGATTGCCACTGCATGCGGCGTCTACAGAGATGCTATTTAGAATAGGTTCACCTATCAATTCTAATTCTTCTTTAGACAACTCCGATTCAAAAATTTTCTTTCCTTTATAGTCGTCATATTCTTCAGAATATGCTTGCTGTGCTAATTCTAAAGTTTGAAAAGATTTATATTTTGCACCTGCAAAACCATGAACACTTTCCTTGCATTCATCCCAACTTTCGAATATTCCAATTTTTCTCCCTTCCCAAACTACGTAAAACTTCTTGCCTGCCATATTTTCAACTCTTCAAAATTTTGTAATAATAAGATAATACGAGTTTACTTATTCTATATCTTTTTGATCAATAAACAATGCCAAATTTATAGTACCGCTTTCATTTTCTTTTACGGTTTTCCATAAATTGAAGCCATTAAATAACTTGCAAAATAATTTTTAAATGAATAATTAAATAGAGTATAAATACCTATTTTAATTTTAAAGAGTATGAAATAATCCCGCATATTTGCAATCCATACCCGCAAAGTATATCTTAACATAAAACTAGCTTTTATCAATATTAGGAGCGGGCACGGATTGCAAATCCGCGCTATTGTTGTATAATAGAGTTCGAAAAAACTATTTCATCTAGATATGCTTTTCTTTTTAAAATTTGGTGTAAATTTACACCAATATAAAAACTTGTAATATGACACGACAAAGCATATCATTAACTGCTCCTAATGACGAGTGGCTAAAAAATCAGGTTAATGCAGAAGAATTTAGTAGTAAAAGTGAAGCTATTAACTATTTAATTAAGCAGGCTCGTTCACAAGAAGAATACTTTGAGTTTGTAAGAGCAAAAATAGATAAGGGAGAAAAAAGCGGATTTGTAAAAAAACAAACTAGAGAAGAAATGTTAGCCGAATTTAAAAAAGATCTTCCTGATGTATAGCTACCATTTAAGTAGCGAAGCCAAAGAAGATTTAAAAAGAATTTATTATTATGGAGTTGGTAAGTTTGGGATTAATCAAGCTGACAACTATTTTAATATGTTTTATGATTGCTTTGAAAAAATAGAGGAAAACCCTTTTCTATTTCCATCTGCTGATCACATTAAAAAAGGATATCGTTATTGTGTTTGCGGTGTAGATACTATATACTACCAAATTACCGGAGATAAACGGGTAGAGATTATTACCATTATCGGAAGGCAAGATTTTTGAAAAGTCCAATTACAAGCAAAATTTCCAAACCATCTTTGCGCAAAACTGATCGCGCGGATTTTCAATCCGTGCACGCAAATTATATCATAAAAGATTAAAAAAGAAAATACCTTTTTTTATTTACGTTTCCTAAAATATTTTGGGACATAAAATAATAGAAAAATTACCAGAATAATAAATACGATTTCCATTTTTGAGTTTAATTAGATTTTAAGTATAAAAATTAAATTATTAAATCAGCTTCATGAAATCCTGATCACTCGAATTTGCAATTCGCTGTGCGAAGTCTTACATTAAAGACACTTCGCAAATGTTTAGAGATTTGCGAAGTTTTTCAGCTAAATACTCTTGGAGTATGATTTTTAAAACTTACCTATCCTTTCTTTTTAAAAACCTTATAAAACACAAAAAGAATCCCCAGCCAAATCGGGATTAATTCTACGGATATTTTCATATTCGTCAACCACATTATGGCTAAAATACCCAATAAAAAGGCAAAACAAATGTAATTGCTTACGGGATAAAATATAGAAGCAAACTTGGTTTTGGTGTTCTCCTTGTCTTTCGTTTGCCTGAATTTTAAATGTGTATACGAAATCATAACCCAGTTAATCACCAAGCAAGACACTACTAAAGACATTAAAATACCAAAAGATTCTTCTGGAATTACTTTGTTTATTAAAATACAGATAGCCGCAAAACAGGAAGAAATTAAAATGGCATTAACCGGCACTGAATGTTTGTTTAGTTTCTTTAAAAAACCAGGCGCACTTCCTTGATCTGCTAAACCAAATAACATACGTGAATTACTATAAACACTGCTATTATAAACCGATAAAGCGGCAGTTAAAACAATTAAATTAAGCACATTGGCAATAAGTTTTGTAAAAAAGATTTTCTGTCCAAATAATGTAAATTCCATTCCGTTTAGGTTTTGAAAAACCATTACAAACGGACTGCTGTCTGTTGTAATCTGTCTCCATGGCGACAAAGCAAATAAAATAACCAATGCCCCCACATAAAATATCAGAATTCTATAAATAACCTGATTGGTTGCTTTCGGAATGTTTTTTTCTGGATTTTCGGCTTCGGCTGCAGTAATTCCAATAAGTTCTAAACCTCCAAAAGAAAACATAATCAACGCCATTGCAGACAATAATCCTTGAAAATCTCCTTTTGCCGTTTTCTCAAAAAAACCTTTTGGAAAGAAACCTCCGTCATTATATAAATTATGAATTGTGGCGTGCTCTCCTCCTGTTCCACTTACCAATAAATAAGTTCCAAAAAGAATCATAGCGATAATCGCAGCAACTTTTATGATAGAAAACCAAAATTCGGTTTCTCCGTATACTTTTACAGAAGCAAAATTCAAAGCATTAATAACGAGAAAGAAAAACAAACTAGATGCCCAAAGCGGAATTTCTGGCCACCAAAACTGTACATAAACGCCAATAGCTGTCAATTCGGCCATACTTACTAGAATATACAAAATCCAATAATTCCAACCTGAGGCAAAACCGGCAAACGAACCACAATATTTATAAGCAAAATAACTGAAACTTCCTGAAACAGGTTCTTCAACCACCATTTCGCCCAATTGTCTCATGATAAAAAAAGCGATAATTCCGGCAATGGCATATCCTAAAATAACAGATGGTCCTGCTAATACAGCGGCTGGACCAATACCAAGGAAAAGGCCTGTTCCTATAGATCCGCCTAAGGCGATTAACTGAATGTGTCGGTTAGTGAGTCCACGTTTTAGCTGTGTTTCTTGTGCAGTATCTTGATTATTTTTCACAAATTAGGTTTTAAGGAGTTAAATGTTTCCACAAATGTATAGACCTCAAATTTAGAAAAGAAAAAAATATAAGCAATAGATTATCTGATTACATTGCTTTTGATAATAATTTGATTATTTTTTTGTTGTAATTTAAAACCCTTAAAAGCTGTAATGATGAAGTTTAGTGTTTTTATTCCTTTTTTTCTACTGGTAATGATGAGTTCATGTGAATCATCAAGAGCAATCGATTTTAAGAAATCTCTTTCCCAATCGGAACGCAGATTGTTTCAAATTATTCTTGGGAAAGACAGCTGGGGAGAAAAAAAGATGCAATATGTGATCGATAATAATTACCAAGATGCATTAGCTGCTGTAGACCAACAGACCAAAGAGTTTGATAACCTGATTAATGACCTTAAGAAGCTTCCCACTAATGACATTCCCGAAAGTGAACCGCTAAAAACTGCCACAATTGAATATTACGAAGCTTTGAAAGCATTGCATACCTTCGACCGCAAGGAAATTGCACAACGAGAACTTCTGGTAACACTAAAGGAAAATGAACGCAAAAAGGCTAGCGATGAACTTATTGCACTTGCAAAACAGAAGAAACAACTTTATAATACTGTATATCAAAAGGAAGCTATTCTTCAGACAGCCACCGATAAATTTGATGCTTATAACGGTTTTGATTAAGGCAGAAGAATGCTTATTTGTTTTTATTCTTTTTGTATTCTTTCATTCTTTCTTTGGCACCATCGTCAATACCGCGTCCTTCTGGAATGGGTTCGTAGATTGAACCTTGCGTATTTGGCGTTTCTGGTCCTGTTTCAATCATGTATTTCTGAACCATATTACCTCCAAGTCGTTCAGAAAATCTTGGAAATACATTGGCACTAAATGACGAAACTTGTGCCTTCCATCCCACTGGGACTATTTTTTTAGGTCTTAATGATTTTCTTAAAATAGCATTCACGATTTTTTCAGGATCATCCATCATAGCCATTTTGGGTTCTACACCTGTGTAATTGGCCGCGTGTTTCCAGATTGGCGTATCAACTGCCCAAGGCTCAATTGTCACTACTTTTATTTTATCATATCCGTTAAGCCGAAGTTCTTGGCAAAGAGCCAGGTCTAAGCTTCGTATACCCGCCTTGGTTGCTGAATATCCGCTTTGATAAGCAAGCGGAATTTCACCCATAACCGAGGCCACGTTAATCAGGACGCCATTTCCTTGTTTTCTAAATTGATCGACTGCTGTTCTGCTGGCATAGAAAAAGCCTTTTAAATTAACATCTATCACCCGCATTTGATCTTCAATTGGAACTTCCCAAAAACGTCCTATTGCGGTTACTCCAGCCATGTTTATCCAAACGTCTATTTTGGAATATTCTTTTAGGGCAGCCTCTCTTACTCTTAGCAAATCTTCGGGTTTACTCATATCTGCAGTTACGACTACGGCTCTTCCGCCTGCTTTGCGTATTATGTCAGCCACTTCTTCTAAAAGATCTGTTCTTCGTGCCGCGATGACGACATTGGCTTTATATTTTCCAAGTTGTTCTGCTACACCGCGCCCCATTCCGCTTGACGCGCCAATAATAACATAGGTTTTGCTGGAAATTTTCTTCTGTCCAGAATTGCCCACTTTCCATGTGGTACAACTTACAGCAAACACGGAAAAGAAAAATACAAGAGAAAGTGATTTTAAAATACGAAGAGTAATACTGATTATCATGATGTTGCGGTATAGATTTAAAATAGATTTCTGCCTCACTATGAAAATACAATCTATCTCTTCTTTTTCTTTATAGGATTTAATCTGATAATTTGTAAAATTTCAATTCATAGTTAAGTCCGTAACGAATGTTAAATGTCACAGACTATTTTGAAGTTGTACCATATGAAGAGTACATTTACCATAACAAGTATTTGCAATCTTCTAAATTCTTTCGACTTTATCTAATGAAAAATCTTCAAAGCAAGCCTTCAAAACTGCCATTTTCCTATTACCAAAGCCATGATGTTCTTTTTCTTTCTAAAGATCTTCTTGGTAAAGTACTTTATACTCAAATAAATGGAGAAATAACTGCCGGAATTATTGTTGAAACTGAAGCTTATATGGGCGTTGTCGACAAAGCTTCGCATGCCTACGGCGGAAGGCGCACTAACAGAACGGAAACGCTTTATAATCATGGCGGTGTCTCGTATGTGTATTTGTGTTATGGCATTCATTATTTATTTAATGTGGTCACCGCTTCTGAAGATGAACCGCATGCTGTTTTAATTCGGGCAGTTGAGCCTTTTGCCGGAATAGATGTTATAGAAAAAAGGCGTGGTTTAAGCGCTTCTAATGCTCGTATTTCCTCTGGACCTGGTTCTGCAGCTAAAGCTTTAGGAATTGACAGTACTTTTAATAAAAAAGAATTAGACCTCGATGAAATCTGGATTGAAGATCACGGAATTCGCTACGACGATAATCAAATTGCCAGTGTACCGCGTGTTGGCGTTGATTATGCCGATGATCATGCACTCCTGCCTTGGCGGTTTTTCGTAAAAGGAAATAAATATGTCAGCAAGCCAAATAAAATCTGAGAATATTTTTTACATATATCCTGCACCATCTGTTTTGCTTAATTTTGAAAAAGTAAAACTAGATAGAATTGTAAAAACAGCCAGCGTAATAAATGTATATTGAAACGCTTTTACTGTATTTAATTCAAAAATCCCTGATTGAAATAAAGAAAGAGCCAAACTGGCTACAGAAACGCCAAAACTTACCGAAAGCTGCTGCATGATAACGAGCATGGTATTTCCGCCGCTGGCCGTATCCTGATCTAAATCTGAAAGTGTGATCGTATTCATGGCTGACATTTGTATTGAAGTGAAAACTCCGTAGAAAATCATCAGCAGAATATAATACCCAAGCGGTGTTTCTCTAGTCACAAAACCAAGAATAATTAATATAATTCCCAACAGAATGGTGTTGCTTATTAATACAGTTCTGTAACCAAAGAATTTTATAATGTTTACCATAAACGGTTTTACGGCAACATTTGACAAAGCCGATGGAAGCAGCAACAACCCAGAAACAGAAGCCGAATAACCAAAACTGGTTTGAAGCATAAGGGGCAGCAATAACGGAAGTCCGCCTATTCCTAATCGGGTTATCAAACTTCCTTTTAATCCTATTTTTAAAGTTCTGATGTTGAGTAAACGAAGATCAATTATGGGTTTTTCGGTTCTTTTATAGTGAATGTAATAAAATAAAGAAAGTAGTCCTGATAAAAACAATAATCCCAAAATAACCAGCATGTGGGTTCTGCCGTTTCCAATAAGTTCTAAAACCATGGTAATGAATATCAAAGCCAGACTAAAATAAACCAATCCTCGAAAATCGAACCTTCCTACGGCGTGCTTAAAATTAGGCATAATTCGATAAGCCATCGAAATTCCAATGATTCCTATGGGAACATTTACCAGAAAAATCCAATGCCAGCTTAGATTATCAGAAAGAAAACCTCCTAAACTAGGTCCTGCAACCATTCCTAATAATCCAAACACGGTTATAAAATTCATGGTTTTAAGCAGTTCGCTTTTAGGATATTGATACAAAATGGCAAGCCTCGCGATAGGCACCATCATCGAAGCTCCAACTGCCTGAACAACTCGCGACATATTAAAAGATTGTAAATCTACCGAAAGAGCACAAAATAACGATCCCATGATAAATAAGAATACAGCAATCATAAACATCGTTCTGGTTCCAAACTTATCTGCCAGCCAGCCTGAAAGCGGAATAAACATAGCCAGTGTTAAAGTATAGGTTACAATAACCGAATGCATTTCTGTTGGTGTATATCCCATGTCTTTTGCGATCGATGGCAGTGAAGTATTAAGAATTGTACCATCTAATGATTGTATAAACATTGCCGTTGCTGTGACCCACGGAAGCAGGTGGACTGCGCTTTGTTCTTTTTTTACTTCTTTAATTGTCTGCATTGTTTAAAATAAGCTTTGGAATTATACCTCAAAAATAAAACACTCTTACAAAGCATGGTTATATAATTTTTAAAAGCATTTACAGAAACTGCAGACCAAAGTCTTTAATGCAAAATCTATAAATCAAATGTTTAATCCTGTAAATAAAAGTCAAAAGGGAGTTAGAAATTTGTTAGAAACTAAAAATCAACACACTACCTAAACTTTTAGATTTACTCTAAGTTAAACAAAAATAATTATGAAAGCAGTTATTTTATTAGGCACATTAAAAAACAAAGGATTATCGAATACTGAAATACTTGTTGAATTTTTTGGAGATTTTCTTTCTAAAAAGAACATAGAATTTGAAGTGATTAAACTCGTTGACCATCAAATTCTTCCGGGCAGTTATACTCATCTGGATATTGAGGACGACTGGCCGCAGATTTATGAAAAAATTTTAGAAGCTGATATTCTTCTATTTGCGACTCCTATTTGGTGGAACAATCATTCTTCTGAATTACAGCGCTGTATTGAGCGTCTGGATGAGGTTTATGACATTATAAATTCTGGAAAAGATTCTCCGCTTGATGGAAAACTAGGAGGCGTAATTGTTACAGGAGATTCAGATGGTGTAGAACATATTACAGGAAACATTGCCAATTTCTTTTCGTGTGTAGGTGTTGTAATTCCACCATATACTTCTCTAGGGGTTATTTGGGAAGGACACAGCAAAGACTCTAAAAAAACAAAATCACAGTTAAAACAATATTATGCTAAAAATTACACCGAAGATGCTGCAGCCATGGCAGATTCTTTAGCTAAATATCTATCATAATGTCAACACATAAAACATCATATTTCACAAACCATATTTTAAAACAAATAGCTATGAACACTACCACATTGACTAAAAACTCAAAACCATTATTAAAAAATAATGTATCAAAACTAGAAAGAATTTTAATGGTAACCAGCGGTGCTTATCTTCTATACAATGCATTATCGAAAGAACAAAAAAATATTACACAGGCAGGTGCCGGCGGAGCAATGCTTTTACGTGGTATTTCTGGATATTGTCCTGTATACGATGCAGCTGGACATTTAATGCACGATAAAGCGTCTAATGTAAATATTAGAATAAACAGTGTTATTAATAAACCTGTAAGCGAAGTGTATGCCTTCTGGAGAAATCTTGAAAACCTGCCAAAGTTCATGAATCATCTTGACTCGGTTAAACCTATTAATTCTACTATTTCGGAATGGACAGCAAAAGGTCCTGGAGGAATTGGAAAAATATCTTGGAATGCCGAGATTATCAAAGATGAAAAAGATAAACTTTTGAGTTGGAATTCAATTGAAGAATCTACCATTAAAAATGCTGGGAAAGTTGTTTTTAAACCAAAAGGAAAAGCAACCGAAATAGACGTAACTATCTCGTATCATGCACCTCTTGGAATTGCAGGAGAAAGTGCGGCGAAACTTTTAAACCCATATTTTGAAAAGCTGGTTAAAGATGATATTTCGAATCTTAAAGTGTATTTGGAATCTAACCAAGAATAATATAAAAAAACGATGCTGTTTCTTGTATTTATTTTTTTGCAGAAAAACGCCTTCCTTGTAATGGGAAGGCGTTTTTTATTATAGGCTAAAAAAAGGTGGAGTTAAAAAATATAACTTCACCTTTTTTAAATTATTTCCAAGGATCTAAAACCACTTTAACACAGCCGTCTTCCCTTTTCTTAAAAATATCATAGGCATGCGAAATTTCAGATAATGGAAGTCTGTGGGTAATTATATCATCCAATTTTACTTTTCCTTGAATAACATAATCCAAAAGTTTGTCTATGTGTTTGTGTGCAGGCGCCTGACCTCCTTTTAAAACGATTCCTTTGTCAAAAAACTGTCCTAGGGGGAAATTATCATAATTAACAGGATAAACACCTAATACTGATACTATTCCGTTCCGTCTTACAGCGCTCATGCACGCTTCTAATACTTTTATAGAACCTTTTTCAAAATTAATGGTAGCTTTAATTCGGTCGGTTATATTGCGGTCTGGTTCGAAACCAACGGCATCAATGCAGACATCAGCTCCACGTCCGTTGGTCATAGCGCGAATTTGCTCAATGACATCTTTTGGTCCGTCTTCCCAAAGCAAAGTAATGGCATCTGTAGTTGCTTTTGCTTTATCCAGACGGTATTGCAATGTGTCTACAATAATCACTAATCCAGCGCCTCTAAGCCAAGCACTTTTAGCAGCCATAATACCAACAGGGCCTGACCCAAAAATAGCAACTGTTTCACCGCCTTTTATTTCTCCCCAGTCAACACCAGTGTATCCTGTTGGGAAAATATCAGTCAGGAAAAGCACCTGTTCATCTGATAAATCTTCTGGCACTACTCGCGGCCCATAATTCGCATAAGGAACTCTAACGTATTGTGCCTGACCGCCATCGTAACCGCCGTATAAATCTGTATAACCAAATAATGCTCCTCCTTTTTGAGTTACAATACCTCCTTCTGGGCCATAATGTTCTGGATTACTGTGTTCGCAGTTTCCTTGTGAATCATGATTGCAGAAAAAACAATTTCCGCACGCAATTGGAAACGGAACTACCACTCGATCACCACGCTTTAAGTGTGTAACTGACGGACCTGTTTCTTCCACGATTCCCATAAACTCGTGGCCTAAAACCATTGGCCGTGGCTGTGGAAGTCCTCCTGAATAAATATGTAAATCAGAGCCACAGATGGCTGTAGAAGTTACTCTCAAAACTATATCATCTTTTTCTTTCAAAATTGGATCATCGACTGTGTCGTATTTAATTGAGCCGGGTCCATGAATAACAGCTGCTTTCATAATAATACTCTTTAAAATTAATTTATACTAAGTAACTATAAACAAAAAAGTTATGATTACATCATTAACCATAATTCTTACAGAATATAGAACTTGTTTTGTAATTTAAATCCAAAACTAAAAACAAAGACCTATCTGTCGATAGGCCTTCATCATAACAGTAAATTGAAAAAATACCACATATTTATGGTCTTGTGCCACTAATAGTGTCTTTTCGTTGTGGAACTGTAGTCTTGTCGACTGGCTTTTGAGTTCCTTTCTTTTTATCTGTACGTTGTTTATTGATTGTATCAGTCTTCCGTGTTGATGGATATTGTTTGTTCTGTTTATGATGAACAGTATCCGTTTTAGTAGAAGACTTTTTCTTCTGCGGATTTGTCTCCTGTGCCGACATATAACTGAAGCACAAAAACATACATCCCATTAAAAATAAATTTTTCATAACAATTAATTTTAATTAACAATTTGTTTATGAAACACTTAACCTATGTTTCGTTGCAAATTTTAGAAAGAAAATGAATAGTTTTTTATACTATAAGGATCTCATAATTATAGGATTGCCATAAATTCAAATGGAACCAAAAGAGTCTTAAGAAGCACGATATGCACAATTAATCACTGATTAGACCTATTTCAATTTAAAATCTATAAATTCTGATCTGAAAAATATAAGACACATGAAATGTCTTTTTTAGAAATTTGTAGTATAAATCAAAACAATTATGGAAACGAAATTTAAAAAAGGTCAGAATGTGAAACAGGAATTTGGCGGACCGGTTATGAAAGTAATTGGTTTTGAACCTGAACTTATAGAAAATATTATTACCCAATGGGAAGACGATGAAGGAACTATAATAACAGGAAAATTTATGGATTCGGTTTTGGTTCATGCCTAATAGTAAATAAAAAAAGCGGTAAAAATTACCGCTCTTTTTATTTTTAACTGTTAGTCGATTCACTTCCTGTGCTTCCTGCACCTCCGCTATTGTCATTGCCCAGATTTTCTTCGCGATCTGTTTCCTCAAAATCGCTTTCGTCTCCCCAATCTCCTGTATTGGGCTTTTGAGCCGGATGTCTTTCTGTCTCACCTTTTTCTCTTTCGTCATTTTCAGAAAAATACATTTGATTTCCTAAAATAGATGTCAAAACAGGTTCCTGATTACGATTATAAACATTAGTATTCATTGTGATTTGATTTAAAAAATTAACTAGTCAAAATTCCTACTATTAAACTAGTAATAGTTACACTATTTTGGTTCAACGTTATAATTTTTACAACTGTTTGTACCTTCAAATCAATATTTTAAAATGAAAATTATAGAACTATAACGATTTAATTTGTAAGAATCCAGCTGAAATCAAAACTACATTTGCCTTTTATTTATATTCATTACAATTCACTAACTAACATATTAAATCGAATTATGGACAGCAATTTAACAGTAAAAATAAATCCTCATGTAGAAACGGCTTTATTAGGAGATCAAGCGCAGCAATATGACATGATTGTTTTCAGTAATATCGAATGGCAATGCGTTTATCAACGTCCGCAGCACATTGTAAATCGTATGGCAGAAACTATGAAAATTCTTTACATTGAAGAACCTTCATACAATAGCAAAATTAAAAAAGCGGGGAATTTAACGGTTATAAAAGAAAGACTTCATGTGCTGAAACCGAATGTTGGCAGCATAGAATCTATAGCAGAAATTCTGCCTTTATACATTAAAAACACACATATTCCAATGGGATGGTTTTATGATCCAGCTTTTTGTCCGTTATTAGAATCATTCCAATTTGATACAATTGTATACGATTGTATGAACGAACTTTCTACAGTAAAAAATGCAGACAAACAGTTAATTGATCAGGAAAAATATTTAATGGCAAATGCCGATATTGTATTTACTAACGGCGAATCATTATATGAATTGAAAAAACAAATTCATAATAATGTACATTATTTTCCAAGTTCTGTAGACGAACGTCATTTTTCAAAAGCACTGCAGAACATTTCTATTCCTTCTGATATTGGCGACATCCCTTCTCCTATCGCAGGATTTTATGGAACCATTGATGACAGACTCGATTTGAATCTTTTAAAACAGACCGCTCAGAAACTTCCTGATGTTTCATTTGTTATGATTGGTCCTGTACGAAAAATTGAAGAATCGACTTTGCCGCAAGCTTCAAACATTTATTACTTAGGTGCCAAATGTTATGACGAGCTCCCTCATTATTTAAAAGCTTTTGATATTGCAATGATGCCTTTTGTACTAAATGACACAACAAAATACATCAATCCTGCCAAAACTTTAGAATATATGGCCGCAAGAAAACCCATCATTTCTACAAAAATCGTCGATATAGCACGTAATTGTAATAATTGTATCACCTTAATTGAAACAGCAGAGGAATTTAAAAAAGCAATTCAGGATTTAGCTAATAAAGATTTAAAAAATCTTGAATCAGATTATAGAAAAGTATTAGATACTACTTCTTGGGAAACGACAGTAAATCAAATGAAATCTATTATTAAATTCTTTGCCAAATAATTTAAAGCATTTGATTTATTGACTTAAATAAAAAACCTGTAATCAAAATGAATGATTACAGGTTTTTTACTTTAAAGAAAGCTAACAAATTATTCTTCATCTTGCTGATCTTCTTCAGATGCATCAAAATTGATAGTATTGTAAGCCGCTTCCGTTAAAATAGTATCAGCTTCTTTTTCTTCTTCTAAAGTTTGCTGTAATAAAGCTGCAGCTTCTTCTTCCTCTAAAGTTAAAGCAAATGCGGCAAGTGTCCCGTAAGAAGCAATTTCATAATGTTCAATTTTTTGCGAAGCACTAATAATTCCTGCATCACGTACTGGTCCTTGCTGTGTTTCTTCCATAATACTTTCGCCTTCTTTTATAAGACCTTCCATAGCATCGCATTTTTTTGCCGCTGCTTTTTCTCCTAAAATTTCAAAAACTTGCTCTAGTCTTTCTACTTGACCTTCAGTAACCGTTAAGTGCTCGTTAATAGCAGTGATTAGATTTTCTGAAGTTGCATTTTTAGCCATTTTTGGAAGTGCTTTCGTTAATGCTTTTTCAGCCCAGTAAATATCTTTTAAAGAATCTATAAATAATTCTCTTAAACCTTCTGCAGCATCGGATTTAGCTTTTACAGTTTGTCCCTTTTGTGTTTGTTTGGCAGAAGTTTGTTTTGAAGAAGCTTGTTTTGCAGGAGCCTTTTTTGTACTTGTTTTTTTAGTTTCTGTAGTTTTCATAATAGTATTTTTTTTTAAATAATTAAACTGTTCCAAATTTAGATTCCTAATTCCATTCATTCTTACAAAATTGGAATTGATATTTACAAAATAATCACTCATAACCATTTGTTTATGAGATAGATATTCTATAAAAAAGGATTATTGATTTATAAAATCTTTTTGTAGAAGTCTCTCTAACTTTATTAAGAATAGAAAAATGCAATACTTATGATACAGATAATTGATGCTCCGGCGAATACTGCCGCTTTTAGAGCTGTTGGAGAAGTAACAGCCGACGATTATAAAAATGTTCTCGTACCTGAGGTAACAAAACTTGCAGAAAAAATCAATGAAATAAATTTTCTGTTTTTAATCGATACCGAAATTAAAAATTTTACTGCTGCAGCCTGGATGGAAGATGCTTTGCTAGGTTTAAAAAATCTTGGAAAATGGAATCGTGCTGCGATCGTAACTGATTCTGAAAAAGCAATTTCATTTACGAATAGTTTCAGTTATTTCGTTCCAGGCGAGTTTAAGGGTTTTAAAAAAGACGCATTTCAACAAGCTTTAAATTGGGTAGAAACAGGAAAAAAGGAAATACTATAAAACAACAAGCTGTAAATTATGTAATTACAGTAAGTATGTAGTATAAATTTTAAATAGAAGAGCGACTTACTTTTACCCCATAACAACTTAAAAACTATTATTATGAAAACTTCAAATGCTGCAAAAGGTTCTGAAAGTACTAAAGAAACTGATAAAAAAAGCACTAAAAAAAGTACCACAAAAACTTCTGATTCTAAAAAAGGAACAACTAAAAAATAAAGATATGAATTTAGATAACAGAGAAAATTACAGTCCGGAAGACCAATATTTTCAAGATGACGAAACACGATATGAAGACGATCACCAATATGATGATATTGACATTGATGCACCGCCTTCAGATCATTCCATAAGCGATAATGCAGAGCCTGATTACGGCAATGACTTTGATCAAAATGAAATCAACAATCCTACAATCGATAATGAAAATCCGGGAGGTGACGCATTCGATGAAGAATTTGATGATGATGATAATGATGAACTCGAAGAAGAGGAAAGTTACAACACCGATGAAGATCTGAATCGGAAAGATTTTAATGAAAACGACGAATCTGGTACAGATCCTAATCGAAACAGATAAAAAGAAACCCGTTTGAAGAATCTTCAAACGGGTTTTTAAATTATTTTAACTAGTGACAATCCTATAATGATATCAAATTGATTTGTAAAATTTTCGACTTGATATTTTTTAATTTCAAGATATAATTTGAATATCATGAAAAATCACTTTATACATATAGGAACTTCTGGATGGGCTTACAAACATTGGCGTAATACATTTTATCCTGAAAACGTAAAAGTAAAAGATCAATTTTCTTATTACATCGATAACTTCAATTCTGTAGAAATTAATAATACTTTTTACGGAATGCCATCAGATGCAACATTTCAAAATTGGGAAAGTCAAGTACCTGAAGATTTTGTGTACGTGATAAAAGCAAACCGTTTTATTACACATATGAAAAAACTTCATGATCCAGAAGACAGTATGCTGATTTTCATGGAGAAAGTTAAATTTTTAGAGAAAAAACTAGGTGCTGTTTTATTTCAGCTTCCTCCTTCTCTAAAAGTCGATTTAAGACTTCTCGAAGATTTTTTAATGGCTCTTTCTCCCAAAAACCGATATGTATTTGAATTTCGCAATTCGAGCTGGTATCTGCCCGAAGTGTATCAGCTTTTAGAAAAATACAATTGTGCATTTTGTATTTATGAATTAGCCGGTCATATTTCACCTATAAAAGTTACCGCTGATTTTGTTTATGTCCGCCTGCATGGTCCTACTTCTGTTAAATATCAAGGAAGTTATTCTGATGAAACTTTAAAAGAATGGGCAGATCAATGTATAAAATGGTTAGAAACCAAAGATGTTTTTATATTTTTCGATAATGATGAAAAAGGATATGCCGCTTTTAATGCATTACACCTAAAAAAAACAATCGAAATCATGCAGCATAGTGAAAAATAAATTTAGATCATAACTGGCAGAAAAACATGAAACGAACTGCCTTTATCTGGTTCTGATTCTGCATGCAAAACTCCTTGATGATTCATAACAATTCTTCGGCATAATGCCAGACCAATTCCAGATCCTGGATATATATTTTGCGGATGGAGGCGTTTAAAAATTTCAAAAATCTGATTTTCAAAACTTTTCTCGAAACCAATCCCATTATCTTTAAAAATTATGTGATGAAAATTAAACGGCTGGAGCGGACTGTTGGTAAAATCAGAAACAAATTCGGGACTTACTATTGATGAACTAATTGTAATTTCTGGAGTAACTTCTGGATTTGTAAACTTAAGAGAATTACTAACCAAGTTGTAAAACAATTGATTCATTTGTAAACCAGAAGCTTGTACAACTGGCAATTCCTTAATTTTAATTGACGCATTTTTCTCCTTAATCATAAGTTCAAAGTCAATCCATATATTTCCAATTACAGCATTTAAGTCTACTGGCTGATATATTTTTTCTGGCTGAATCAAACGCGAAAAAGTTAGCAAATCACCTATAAGCTGTCTCATACGTTCTGCAGAAGTTCCTATCTTTTTAATTATTTCTACAGAATTGAGTGATGAGCTTCCATTTTCCAGCATATCGGCAAAAAACCTGATTTTACGCAATGGTTCCTGCAAATCATGACTTGCTACATAGGCAAATTGAGCAAGTTCTTCGTTTGAGTGTTTGAGTGCGTAATTAGACTGTTCTAGTTCTTTATTTGTTTCTTTTAGTTTATAGAGTACACTTGCCAGTTCGCTGGTTCTTAACTTTACTTCATTTTCTAATGCTAACTGCATTTCTCTTTGAAGCGTAATATCTTTAGCAGTACCGCTAATTACAAGTGGTTTACCTTCTTCATTAAAATACGTCTGCCCCACAGAATGTATAATACGTTCCTGTCCGGTAATCCCATTAATAATTTTATATTCTGATTCGTATTTTCCTCCTGTTTCTTTGTTCTTAGCAGCAGCCAAAGCCTGAGCAACTCTTTCAAGATCAGATTCTTTAATTACCGATCTTGCTTCTTCAACTGGCATGGTAGTGTTTTTAAATCCAAATATTTCAGCATGACGTGATGAAACAGTGGTTACACCTGTAGCGACATCAATAGACCAAGTACCCATTTCGGCAATTTCTACTGCTGCACGCAGGGCTTCTTCTGCTTGTTCTATTTTTTTAATTGATGTAATTTCTTTGGTAACATCAGAACTTACATAAAGAACAGCATAAACATTATCAGCATCATCCAATAACGGTGTGAGACTTAAATTATAATATGTAGGCTGGTTATCTTTAAAATGAATACCAGGAATTCCGTCTGCATTAAAGTTTTCTCCAGTTCGATATACTCTTTCTACATCATTAATTAATTCCTTTGAATGAGCGTCTGTAAATACATCTCGAATTGACATTCCTTGTATAGAGTTCCCTTTATTGACATTTGCAATAAAAGGATGATTCGGATTTTCGATACGTAGATCTTCTCCGACAAAAAGACAAATGGACACTGGAGCAGCTTCGATAACCGTTAAAAGTTTCGATTCACTTTCTCTAAGCGCAATTTCTGTTTGTTTACTTTGTGTAATATCTGTTGCATGAACAATGAGTCCAATTACTTCTCCCTGTGCATTTTTGTGAGGAGTATACACTATACTGAGCCAGCGATCAACGCCCATTCTTGAAGGAGCAAACATTTCGTATCGTTCCTGCTCTCCGCCATAGGCTATAGTCAAATGCGGAAGAGTTTTAGCATACGCTGCTTCTCCAATGAATTCTCGTACTGTTTTACCAATTGCTTCTTGTTTACCAACTGAAAACCAATCCATAAAAACAGAATTATAAGAACAGTAACGCATTTCTTTATCTAAATAGAATATCATGGCTGGAACTGTATCTCGTAATAATTCAAGATGAGCCTCACTTTCTTCTTTTTCTTGCTGTGCTTTTACTTGAGCTGTTACATCAATTGCGATGTCCAATATGGCATAAATTTCCCCTTCATTATTATAAATCGGCGTATACGAGATATTATAGTAATTATTATTTAAAACCCCATTCTGATTTATTTTTACTAATGATGCTGGAGAAATAAATGGAATTCCTGTTTCAAAAATATCATCTAAAATTTTCAAATAAGCCTGCCCTTCTGTAATCAGTTCCGGCATTGCTTCTCTTAATGGAAGTCCCACAATGTTTGGTCCTTTACCCACAATGTCAATAAAAGTCTGATTTGGATTTTCAATGATCAAATCACGTCCTACAAACAACCCGATACCTGCTGGAGCTGCTGCAATAATGCTCTGCATCTTCGCTTCACTTTCCTCTACTTTTCGACGGCTTAGCACTTGATTGGTTACATCTGTAGCAATTACCAAAACAATATTAGGCTGGCCTTCCAGATTATGATGCAGCTGATAGGTTAAATCTACATAAACATATTCAAGTTTTCCATTTCGGAACAGTTCAACTTCGACTTCATTGGCTACATAAGCTTTACCAGAATTTATAACCTCTCTTAAAAGCCCATCAAATCCCTGTCCTTTTATTTCGGGAAGGGCTTCGAGCAGTGGCTTACCTATTATTTCTTTCTTTTCGCGTCCTACAAGCTCACAATAAAAAGCATTTGCACTTTGAAAAACAAGTTCTTCAGTAACAGTTAAAGTAGCAATACCAACGGGAGACTGCTCAAATATAGAGGCGAGCTGATTATGATTTTCTGCAATCTGATTTTGCGCTTTAACACTTATGGTAACATCTGAACAAATATGAAGAATGGCATAAACAGCATTATTTTCATCAAAAAGCGGTGTTAGGGAATAATCAAAATAATTCTTTTCGCCTGTTTTTTTATTTACAATTAAAGCACCAGAAGCTTTGTAAACGGAACCTGAAACATACACCTGTGTTAAACGTTCAAAAAACTCATTATTGGTAATATCGGAAAGAACGTCTGTTATTTTCTTTCCAATTATAGCATTGTCTTTTTTCCAGTAACCAAGCATTACATCATTGGCAAGATCTAGATAAAATTCTCTGCCTCGAAATAAAGCAGTCCCAACAGGTGCTTTGCCCACGAGGCTTTTAAAGCGATTTTCGCTGGCAATCAGTTTTTTTTCTTTTTCTTTCTGCTCTGTAATATCAATAGCAATTGCCGTTAAATATTTTCTATTTTCAGAATCAATAACGAGAGAAACACTATTATTGACCCAGATTTCATTTCCGTTTTTACACACATACCGTTTTGTCATCAAAAAATCATTCCCATTCACAATACAGTCTTGCAGTAAAATCTTATTTTGTTCTAAATCATCAGGATGTGTAAGTTCTCCTAAATTCATTTTTAGAATCTCTTCACGGCTATAACCAAGCATCTGGCAGTAACGTTCATTAACTTCAATAATACGGCCTTCTATATTCGCCTGTGCGATTCCAGCATTAGACTGCATTAATACGCTGTTTAGCTGTGATCTAGCGCTGCTGGATTGTATAAGCGCCGGTATAGCTGCAGAACTTTCGATGCAGGTTACAAAAAAACCTTTTGTGGCTCCTTTTTTATCAAATACAGCCCTATAACTAAGAGTTAAATAGACATCTTTTACAATAGCATTTTGAATGAGCGATGTGGTAATATTGTCTTCATATTTCGCTATTTTACTAGCTGCCATAGTATTCAATGTAGAAGCAGCCGTTTTCCATTCTGAGTGCAGCACCTCATTTACAGGGCTGCCTAAAATATCAGAATCAACAACGAAATTTTTTAAGAAGGGACGAAAGGAATCATTGTAAAAAAAATAATGTTCATCGCTCCATACCAAAAATGAAGGAACAGAAGAACCAAGCAGAATACTTAGCGAAGAACAAAGATTTTCGCTCCAAAATTCAATAGATCCAAGAGTTGTATTGTGCCATTTGAAATCATTAATAAGTCTACCTAAATCACCACCCGTTTTTAAAAATGTATACTTATAATCTGTAATATCTAATGACTCCACCGTACTGCTATTTATTAAATTCAATGGAAAGGTAGTGTTTATTTAATAAGCAGCCTAATTCTTAAAAATTAAAACGCTTAATTAAAGAAAATATCACGAGGAAATTATAGAAAAAAAAGATAGTTTATGTGATCTATATATAGTTTTTATTTGAGTTTGAACAAATGTAATTTCTAATTACTTCCCTTATGTTCAGGAACATATTTTTTATTAGAGTTATTCTTAAAACAGGTATTAGTACTTGGTTTCCATTTAAAACACCATATTATATTTGTTATTATTTAACAATCAAATATTTACGGAATCCAGCAATGCTGGTTCAATAAAGCAACGGTTTTAAATAAGTTTAGATATAATACTTCTGAATAAAAACAGATTAATTACATCTTAGTTTCTATATCCCCTTACCAATTAATTATTTAAAATCTCAATCAAAAAACGGTGATATAAATAATTAAACTATAAGCCCATAAATAGCTATTTCAGTATTACAAGTTTTTCAATTCTATTACACTTTCAAAAAACAAAAGAATAAAAACCAAATCTATTGCTATGAAAAATACTGTACATTTTTTTCTAAATGGAAAACCTACCACCATAGAAAATCCTTCACCAGATTTGCTATTAATTGATTATTTGAGATCTCCAAATGTTGGTCTTTGCGGACCCAAAAAACCATGCGGACAAGGAGGCTGCGGCGGTTGTACGGTTATTTTATCTGAATGGGATGATAAAGAACAAAAAGCCAATCACTTAGCGATAAACTCTTGCCTTAGACCCGTTTGTGCAATAGGCGGACTTTCGGTTACCACTATCGAAGGAACTGGTGCCGCTCGTAAACCCGATCCTAAACATTTAGTGCAAAAATCCAGTTCGACACGTACTAATGTTACGCTTGACGAAGACGACTCTCCAGTACTCGATGAAGCCAAAAAAGAAGCCGAAAACAAACGTATTGCTGTTCAAGAAGCTATTGCCAAAAGTACTCAAAGCGGAACTTCTGTTGCTGAAGTAAAAATCGTAGAAGAAATCGCTGAATTTCCATCCGAAGAAACACATTCAGGTATAAATCCCGTGGCCTATCAATTGGCATTAAACAATGGAAGCCAGTGCGGTTACTGCAGTGTAGGATTTGTAATGAACATGTCTGAATTCATACACAATAATCCAAAGGCAACTAAAAAAGAAATAGAACAGGCATTTGATGGAAATTTATGCCGTTGTACAGGTTATCGCTCCATACTTACGGGAATGAAAACTTTTGCTTCTGACTGGAGTAAAACTGATGAAATAAAGAAAATGGATTGTAAATTAGATCCTGTCAGTAAAGCTCAGCTTCCTGGCAATCTAGAAATTCCCTTTCCTATTGAAGCTCAACAGCCAGCTTCTGGAGTTTCCACTAATCGATGGGCAACTCCTGCTACATTATCGGAATTAGCTGAAATTCTAAAAAATAACGAAAATATCCGTCTGGTTCATGCTAACACTTCTTACGGAATTTACAAAAATGAATATTTGGACACCACATTTTATGTTGACATTCGATTTATTAAAGAACTCAATATCAAGAACGAAATAACAAATGGACATCTTGAATTTTCAGCCAGCTGTACCTATACTGATTTAATAAAATTGCTTTCTGAAGGTATTGACAAAGCCAAACACAACACTAAAAAAACATCAAAATCTGATATTACTACTTTAGAAGCATTAGATTATATGGCACGCAGAACCGCCGGCCGTATCGTTCGTAATGCTGCTACAATTGGAGGTAATACGATGTTGGTATTAAAACACATTCCCATACATACGGGAGAACCTTTTCCATCTGATCTTTTTACGGTTTTATTTGCGGTAGAAGCAAAAATTACTTATCTCTTATTAGAAAAAAATGGCCAATTCAAAGAATATATACAAACAGCCCAAGAACTTGTTGAAGCAGTCAAAATTGATCCGAAACTGGCCGATAATATTGTTCTAAAATCGTATGAAGTTTCATTAAGAGACAGCAATGATATTGTATTTGCACAAAAAGTCGCACTTCGTGAAGTGAACGCTCACAGTATTGTAAATGCTACTACTAATTTTAATATAAACGATGAATCCATCGTAAAATCGGCAATAATTACATTTGGTGGTATTGCTCCGTATCCGTGGAGAGCAGCAGAGACTGAAAAAGCAATGAAAAATGAAAAGGTAACATTAAAAAATATCGATACGCTCTTAAAAATTCTGTCAAAAGAAGTCTATAATGAACTTATTGCACAGGAAGAACGCATGAAAGAAGTTCCAAATGAAGGTTTTACTTTAGAATACCGCACACAATTAGCCGTTTCATTTTTTTACAAATCAGTTGTAAATGCTCTAACAGTTAAAGGGATTTCAATTCCTAAAAACCTTCTTTCAATTGCAGATAATAAATGGGGAAATTGGCCTGTGAGTGATGGGATCCAAAATTACAAACCCCAAGATTATAAAGCGCCTGTTGCACAGCCTTATATCAAAGTCACAGCGATGTACCAAACATCAGGACAAACTCATTACACGCACGAACTTCCAGTGCCGCCGCTTACTTTAAATGGAGCATTTGTCCAAAGTCAGAGAGCGCTTATGAATTATTCTTTTGCTGTCTATGAAAAGAATGCGACAATTGCAGAATTACGAGCACATTTAAAAGATAAATTTCCCGCTTTTACAGATATCATCACTTACGAAAATATTAAAAACGGAGGTCGTAATTACCAAGGAATGGGAAATGACCAGCCGCTTTTTGCAGAACAATTAGTAAGTTATGTAGGCCAATCTATTGCTATGATATTGGCTTCAAATGAACAGGAAGCCATCAAAATTGCGGCATATGTTTCTGAAAAATGCGTACAATACACCAAACCAGGAACTCCGTGGACGGGAGAATGGAGCGAACCTATTATAGATTTATTAGATGCTATTAAAAAAGGAAGTATTTTTCCAGATGCACCTGTCTCCGCTTCTTTTGCCTCTCATATTTGGAAAATAACCCGCCCCGGAAGTCAATTTGACTGGGTGAAAAAACATCAGCCAACGGCGCCTAAAACACTCATCCGAGAAGAAGAAATAACGGCTCGAAAAGAAAATGTAGACAATATTCCTTGCACAGTTGTTACTGCTTCACAGCTTTGTGGCGGGCAAGCACATTTTTATATGGAACCACAAGCCTGTATTGTAACTCCAATTGATGAAGGACGCATGAAAGTGCAGCCCTCAGTTCAAAGTCCTGCAGCTATGCACGATACAGTTGCCTTATCATTAGGAATGTACCATCATCAAATTGAAGTAAAGGTTCCACCTGTTGGAGGCGGATTTGGAGGAAAAACCGAACAAACCCGTTTTGTTGCCGGACCAACTGCAGTAGCGGCAAAAGCGACCAAAACTCCTGTTCGATTAGTAATTCCGCGTGATGAAGATACCGCCATGATAGGAAAACGTCATGCTTATTATGGTGAATATGAAATTGCTGTTGATACAGGACAATATAAACCAGAAAACAAGGGAATACTGCACGGTTTTCAACTAAAAATGTGGGGCGATGGCGGTGCCTTTTATGACTGTTCATTCATTGTTTCTAACTGCGTACAGCTTCGTACCGATAATGCTTATAAAATTCAAAATTTTGAAAGCCAAATCGACGTCTGCCGCACCAATACAGCTCCCAGCACTGCAATGCGTGCTTTTGGAGATGTACAAGGAAAGAATATTGTTGAAAATGCAATAGACGATGCAGCAGTTTCCATCGATATGAGACCAGAAGATTTACGTGAAAAAAACCTTTACGACCGTGGTGATGTGACTCCGTTTGGGCAGGCGCTTACTTATTGCTATATGAAACAAGTATGGGCTTACGCAAAGAAAGTTTCAAATTTTGAATCCAAATACGAAGAAGTTCAAAATTTCAACAAAGACAACAAATGGGTAAAAAGAGGAATTTCTATGATTCCTGTAAAATATGGTTCAGGATACAACTTACTTGCGTTAGAACAATCAGCCGCTATTGTAGTGGTAAACTCAAGTGACGGAACGGTGATAATCCATCAAGGAGGCGTTGAAATTGGGCAGGGTTTAGTAACTCAGGCACAACAAGTCGCTGCCTATGTCTTAGGAATCCCGATGGAAATGATTTTTATTGATAATGTCAATACAAGCGTAACCCCAAACCCTACCAGTACAGGAGGTTCTACCGGAACTCCGTATTCTTGTGAAGCCGTAAAACAAACCTGCGAAGACATGCGAGCAAGACTTATGGAATTTGGTTACCAAATGCTGAAGGAAAACGGAGAAGAATGGTGTAAAAATAAAAACATAGATTTTTGGAACTACGGTGCAGGCGAAAATAAAGGCTGGGCTAAAAGGGTTAAGAACAGCAGCGGAAATGAAATCATGATCTGGCAGCAGCTTGTCAATTTAGCAGCATCCCAGCGTGTTAATCTGATTGCTTCCTTTAATACGAAAATAAAAGGCGGTGAAGTACAAATTCCGGCTATGACATTTAAAACAGAAGCAGACCAACCTAATATTCCCGGTATAGAACGTACTAAAAATGCACATCTTGGCGGCGGGGTTGATTCATTTGTCGGTTTTACCTATTCGGTAGCGTGCTCTGTTACTGAAGTGGATATTCTTACTGGAGAAGTAAAAATCATCAGCTCTGACATTATTTATGATATGGGATGGAGTATGAATCCTGCTATTGACATCGGACAAATTGAAGGTGCTTTTGTTCAAGGTATCGGCTATCTTTTAACTGAAAAACTAGTATCAGAAACGGAGGGACCAAATATAGGACGCTTAAATTCAACCAATACCTGGCGCTATAAAATTCCTGCCGTAACCACTATTCCACTGGAAATGAATACGTTTCTTTTCCCTAGAGATGAAGATTCGGTAAAAAGCATTCCTGAAGATCCTAACCAAATATTTTCTGCAAAAGAAGTTGGCGAACCTCCTCTAGTTCTTGCGAACAGTGTCTTCTTTGCCATAAAAGATGCCATCCGTGCTTCGAGAAAAGAGCGAAACCTTTCCCCTCTTTTTCGCTTAGACGCCCCAGCTACCGTACAAGAAGTACGCAGAGCCTGTGAAATAACTGAAAAAAACCTAGTAGAATAATTAAACCAAAAACAAATTTCTAGATGTTATGAAACAATTTAAACCATTGCTGATAATAGCAATTTCCGCCCTGTTTGCTTCCTGCAATCAAAAAACTGAAGAAGAACCTACAGCAAAAAAGAGCAAAGCCTTAGCTGTATTAGAACAACAAAATTATGAAGAAAACGGCTTTCCCGATTTCGGTTATATGGTAAGTCCGCAGGAATACCGAGAAAAATATTCGGATCAGCCGATATTTCGTCTCAAAACAGATTTCCCAACCGAAATGCCTAAAGAAATGCCCAAATTTCTTGATATTGATTTCAAAAAAGAACCTTTAAAATATATAGAAGCTGTTCGCGATTATGGTTTTGAAGGAAACACAGAAGAGTGGAATCCATACAAAAATAAAGTTCGCGACTGGTATCATATTCCGTGGCTGCACCCAAGTGTTGAAGGACCAAATGCTTATCCGCCAAACGGAGGTACGGAAGGTTTTCATGGTCTTATTAAAGAAGCTCCTCTAGGACCTTATCAACTAGGGCCAGGACTTAAAGGTGTTGAGGGAGATTATTCCGTTTATGCCATTACTTTAATCAATGACAAAGCTGGTTATGCTATGGGCAAAATGTGGAAAGATCCACAAAATCCGAATATTAAAGTATTGGATAAACGATACGATGATGGCGGATTTCCAACAGGAACTGTGTTTGTAAAACTACTTTTTACTGACGCACCAAAAGGAACTGATTTCGTAGATTATCTGGTAAATCCATTAACGTGGAAAGCCTACATCACTGAAAATTTCTGGAAATCAGACAAAAGAGCTGTAGCTGATGTCCATCTTTTACAAATGGATATTTCGATACGAGACCCAAGAGCAGATAGAAGCGCAAGCAATCCAGAGGGAACCGGATGGGTATTTGGAACGTTTTGTTACAATGGTAAATTGAATAATAAAAACAAATTAATGAATCTGGTACCTGTTGGACTTACATGGGGTAATGATCCGGAAAATAGAATAAACAAAACATCTCCATATCCGCCAATCAAGACAGAAGTAAATAAAGACCTTAAAGAAACCGTGATTTTCGAAAGTCCAAATCTTCCACCGCAGCACCTTGGATGGAATGGCCGATTAGACGGACCTGCAGATTTGAACACTGTATCATGTATGTCATGTCATAATGCAGCTCAGTATCCGGCAGTAACTTCATTAGTTCCGCCAAATGCAGCTCCAGACGGTGGTAAAACTCCTCCTGTGGGTGGTGGCAGCGATGAGTGGATGAAATGGTTTCAAAACATAGACTGTGGCACTTCTATGAATCCAAATGTATATTCAACTGATTTCTCTTTTCAGGTTGCTATCGCTTTAGAAAACTTTTTTACCGCCAAAGAAGCTTCCGAAAAAGGAAAATTTGCTTCACAATATAAAGCTATCCATGTGCCTATACGCCGTGGAGATGTGGCGCCTAACAAATAATCGACATAAAAGAAGCAAAATACTGATGCCTATTCAAGTTTTTAAAATTTGAATAGGCATTATAGTATTAGGAAATCTTAAAACTAGATTCTTTTAGCACAGAAAAGCTAAAATCGGTGATATGGATATTTTAGATTTATGTTTTATTAAGACCTGTAATCTGCATACAAACTTCCGTAAACTGCAAACCTGAAACCATGATCTTATTTAGAAATTTGTATTCAAATAAAACTCTAAAAGATGAAACAGATTAAATTAGGAAATCAAGGATTAATCATTCCGCAAATTGGTTTGGGATGCATGGGAATGACCGGATTTGAAGAAGGAAATATGTACGGTCCGGCTGACGAAAAAGAAGCGATTTATACGATTCATCGTTCGCTAGAACTTGGAGGCAATTTTCTAGATACGGCAGATTTGTACGGGCCTTTAAAAAATGAGCAATTAATAGCAAAAGCTATTGGAAAAGAACGTGATAAATATATTTTAGCCACAAAATTCGGCTGGGAAATTGATGACAATGGAAAGGTAACTTGGGCCATCAATGGAAGTCGAAATTATATCAAAAAAGCGGTTGAACGTTCACTTAAAAATTTAAATACAGATTGTATTGATCTGTATTACATGCATCGTTTGGACAAAAATACCCCAATTGAAGAAACGGTAAGTGCAATGAGTGAACTTGTTAAGGAAGGAAAAGTGAAATACATTGGACTTTCGGAAGTGTCCTCTGAAACTATACAAAAAGCTCATAATGTTCATCCTATAACTGCTGTTCAAAGTGAATATTCTTTATTTGAAAGAACTGCAGAAGAAAGAGGTGTACTAAAAACATTGGAGGAATTAGGAATCGGTTTTGTTGCGTATTCGCCTTTAGGACGTGGTTTTTTATCAGGACAAATTCGTTCTATTGATGATCTTCCCGAAAATGATTTCCGCAGAGCTATTCCTCGTTTTCAGGAAAACTATTTTCATAAAAATATTGAACTGGTAAAAGCAGTTGAAAAAATTGCTGAAGAAAAAAATGTAACCTCATCCCAGCTGGCTTTGGCATGGATCATCAGCAAAGGAATTGTACCTATTCCGGGAACTAAGCGCAGAAAATATTTGGAACAAAATATTGCTTCCGCAAATATAGAATTGAGTCAATCTGATCTTTTAAAACTGGAAAGTATTGTACCTTTAGGAACAGATACTGGAGCTCCTTATGATGAGTTCAGTATGGGACTTTTAGATTAAACTTAAAAAAGCTAATTATGAACACAATTGCATCCGTATCTGCTTTTCACCGACTGCTTTCTCTTCCAGAACCCAAACATCCTATGGTAAGTGTGATCAATTTATCTGAAAGTATTTTTCTGGAAGATGAAATCTGGAAAGGATTTGTCAATAAATTTTATTGTGTTGCTCTAAAAAGAGACGCTAAAGGAAAAATTAGATACGGTCAAGGACATTACGATTATGACAAAGGCGTTTTAAGTTTTACTGCCCCTAATCAGGTGCAGTATTTGGACTTACATAATATGGAATGCGGAGCGGGTTATTTGCTGATATTTCATGAAGATTTTATTTTGAAACATCCGCTGGCACAGAAAATATTCGATTTTGGATTTTTCTCTTACGCTGTAAATGAAGCATTACATCTTTCAGAACAAGAAGAAAAATACCTTATTGAAATACTCGATCGAATTGACAAAGAATGTCAGCATATTGATCATCATACTCAGGATATTATCCTTTCGCAGATTGATCTGCTTTTACACTATTCAAGCCGATTTTATGAAAGACAATTCATAACGCGAAAAAACAACAGTCATGCACTTCTTGCTAAGTTCGAAAAGTTTATTAATTATTACTATAGTGATAGAGCTGCAGAGAAAGGTCTTTTAAGCGTAGCCATGATTGCAGATGCTATGAATCTTTCTCCAAATTACCTCAGCGATTTCCTAAAGATACACACCGGAAGAAATACAAAAGAACATATTTATGAAAAGCTAATTAATAAAGCCAAAGAAAAACTATCTGCTACAGAATTATCTGTGAGTGAAATTGCTTATGATCTTGGTTTTGAACATCCGCAGTCATTTAGTACACTATTTAAAAAAAGAACCCAAATGGCGCCTTTAGAATTTAGAGAGAAGATTAGGAATAATTGATATTTAATTTCTGCATAAAATGGTTTCTGTACTTTTCCATTTCAATTACAAACAAATCCATTCCACTTCCAACAGAAGGCTTTTTCTTCTAGATACTTTTGGAAAATTTCATACATAAGAATGTAAAAGTATATAAAAGCCCTCTTATTTAAAAAGAGGGCTTTTATTTTTTCATAAAATTTATCGCCAGCCTAATTCAGGGGCAATATATTCTAAAATAGATGACAATACATGCACATTATAGTCAACACCTAACGTATTAGGAATCGTCAATAATAAAGTATCGGCTTCTTGAATGGCTTCGTCTTCTGCCAATTCTTTAATTAGTTGATCAGGTTGAGCGGCATAAGTTTTACCAAAGACAGCTCTTTTATCACGTTCGATATAACCAAAACTATCAGCTCCTTTTCCCTGCCCTCCAAAATAGTATTTATCTTCATCGTTGGTAATGGCAAAAATCGAACGGCTTACTGAAACTCTAGCTTCACGATCGTGTCCTGCTTTTTTCCATGCTTCCTTATACAATCTGATTTGTTCTGCTTGTTGTACATGAAAAGGTTTTCCGTTCTCATCGTACTTAAGAGTAGAACTTTGAAGATGCATTCCATTTTCTGCTGCCCAAACAGCGGTGGCATTAGATGCTGCTCCCCACCAGATTCTTTCTCTTAATCCTTCAGAATGTGGCTCTATACGCAGTAATCCAGGTGGATTTGGAAACATTGGGTACGGATTTGGTTCTGCGAATCCTTCACCTTTCAATCCTTCTAAAAATGCTAATGCTTTTTGACGTCCCATATCGGCATCAGTTTGACCGTTTTCGGGTTCGTAACCAAAATAACTCCAGCCATCGATAACCTGTTCTGGCGATCCTCTGCTTATTCCAAGTTGTAAACGTCCTCCTGAAATCAAATCGGCTGCACCGGCATCTTCCAGCATGTACAATGGGTTTTCATACCTCATATCAATAACACCAGTTCCAATCTCAATTTTACTGGTTTTGGCTCCAATGGCAGACAGCAAAGGAAAAGGCGACGCAAGCTGTTGTGCAAAATGATGCACACGATAATAAGCGCCGTCGATACCTATCTCTTCTGCTGCTACAGCCAAATCAATAGATTGAAGCAATGTATCTGCTGCTTTACGAGTCTGGTAAGAAGAATTATGTGACCAATGCCCAAATGATAAAAATCCTATTTTCTTCATATGGCTTATTTTTTAACTTTCTCAAAGATACGCCATAAGTATGGATATTTATTCTTCTTTATTCTGTTCAATCAAATTCACCATATTCTCGTTAAACGAGCTTAGGTTGTTTCCTAAACCTGAAAAGAAATCTATATCGGCGTTTTCAATTGTGGTTAATGCTTTCTGCAGAACTTCAGATCCTGCTGGTGTTAGTTTGATTACTTTGGCTCTTGTATCGGTTGGATGTTCTTGTCTGCTTATGAATTCTTTTTCCTCCAAAGTTCGAAGTACTTTAGAAACCATCATTCTATCGGCATTTCCTTGATTGGCAATATCGATCTGGGTAACATTTTCATTTTCGCGTGAAAGCCAGCCCAAGGCAGCCAGCAGTACAAATTGCGTTTGTGTCAAATTTAACGGATCCAAAACTTTCTTTTGTTTGCGCTGCCACAATAATGTCATTTGTCCTAACAAATAACCAGGACTTTCATTGGGACTTTTAAACTTAAATTCTATTTTTTTTTCCATACTAATTTTGAGGCATTTGCCTTGGGTAAATATATAGCTTTGCTTTTGATAATTAAACTCTTTGTATTTCAACTTTTATTTTGTTTCCAAAAATGTGAGTTTATAACCATCGAGATCTTTTACATGAAATGCTCTTCCAAATGGTGTTTCTATAATTGGTCCTGCAGTCGTTATACCATTTGCAATGTATTTTTCTTTTAGTTCGTCTACGTTTTCGGTAACCGCAAACCAGAGTGCTACACCAATTCCTAATTCTTTTCCTTCAATTGGTTCAAGCGGTGTGCGAATAGCAAAGCTTGCTTCTCCCTGATTATACTTAAATATACAAGCTTGCGGATTGGTATCGCCAATTTCAAAACCTAATTTTTGAGTATAGAAGTCTTTTGATGCTTCTAGATTTTTTACTTGCAGTGATGCAATGTTAACTGTTTCATCTTTATAAATTTTATTGTTGTCGCAAATATAGTATACACGACAACAATTTACAAATATTTTTAATCTAATTTCAAATTACGTATAAATGAAAATTTAGAAACTTCAGATGAAAATTATATAAGAAAGGTATTAAACAAAGAATATAAATTAGAGTTCCTTATCTAAAGAAAAATTTGACTCGAACACTACTATTAATTTAAACTGATTTTATATGATATATGATAACTACTTTAATTTAGACCCACAGGAAAGCGATCTGACTTCATACGAAGAGCAGCTTTTGATAAACTACGATAATTATTTGGAGAGCAACAATGCAGATTCATTAGCCGCCAATCATTATGGACTAAAGCTTGATGATCTTCGAGAAGATTATCTTGATGATGATTATAATTCAGAATATGATGAAAATGATTGGGAAGAAGAAGATTATAATCTGATGGGAGATTATGACGAGAGTAAGCTCTAAAAAAAATACAGTAAAACATTTTAGCCAGTGCAATCACTGGCTTTTTTTATATCCATAAAAGATGTAAGATATTCATTTTAAGGCGTATTATGTAAATCGAAAAACTAATCATATAAAACACTGGAAATCAATATCATTAATTTTAACTATTCAAAGAAAATATTAATTTAAGATTTGAAGTTATGGATGATAAAAACAAAATATCACGAAGAACTGCTTTAACAGGAATGGGAGCAATTTGTTTAACAACTGCTTTTACACCAGTCATTGGAGCTGATTTTTCTATGAAAGAAGAATGGTCTACACTCCCCGAAGATCCAACCACAAAATATCCCCGTCCGCCCTTTAAAGAACAATCGCAGCCTTGGCCGGGACTTGTTAGTAAAATGGATCCGCGTCCTGATCATGGAGAAAAGAGTTATAAAGGTTCTGGCAGATTAAAAGGCCGTAAAGCTTTAATAACTGGTGGTGACTCAGGTATGGGAAGAGCAGCAGCTATTGCCTATGCCAGGGAAGGTGCCGATGTAGCGATAAATTACTATCCTACTGAAGAGGAAGATGCAAAAGAAGTTATTCAGCTTATTAAAGCAGAAGGACGAAAAGCGGTGGCGATTCCGGGAGATTTAAGAGATGAAAATTTCTGCAAATCGTTAGTCGAACAAGCCGTAAAAGCGCTTGGAGGTCTGGATATTGTTATTAATAATGCTGCAAGACAGCAAACTCATGATTCAATTCTGGATATTTCGACAGAAGATTTTGATGCGACCATGAAAACAAATATTTATGCTCCTTTCTGGATTATAAAAGCTGCACTTCCTCATCTAAAGCCAGGTTCTTCGATAATAGGGACAAGTTCAGTTCAAGCTTATGCTCCTACTGAAGATTTGTACGATTATGCACAAACAAAAGCAGCAACTACCAATTATATTAAATCATTGGCCCGACAACTAGCTCCGAAAGGAATACGCGTAAACGGAGTGGCTCCTGGTCCTGTATGGACGGCGCTTCAGGTAAGCGGTGGTGCGACAATGGAAAAACTTAAGAATTTTGGTTCACAAACGCCTATGGGAAGACCTGGACAACCGGCAGAGCTTGCTTCCATTTATGTTCAGCTGGCAGCTGAAGATGCGAGTTATGCAACTGGACAAATCTATGGTTCCAGCGGTGGTGAAGGAAATCCTTAAATAACCCATAAATTTTTAAGTCATGCCTTGGTATTCCGGAGACTATCCTCCCTCCTATAAAAATCAGCCGAAAGAAATTCGGGAAAAAGCTGTTGAAATAGCCAACGCCCTGCTTCAGGATGGCGTCGAAGAAGGAGTTGCAATTGCAACAGGATTGAAACAAGCTCGTGAACTACTTACAAGTCACAAGAGAAAAACAGTAGAACAAACCATACAAAAAAGAATTAAGTATCACATTAAAACTAAATATTATGTCAAGAGAAAATTATGATAATTACAATCAGGAAGATTTTACTTATCACGCAGCAGATCACGCTGCCGGAGATTCTATTAATTCAGAAACGATGGAAAAAAAAGATCCAGCAATTAATCAGCATCAAAACGAATCAGACAGACACAGTCATATACCACATCATGATGAGGATAGCATAAGCGAACATTCTGATGAAAAAGAAAATGACACTTCAGATCCTTTCTTTCAAAAAAATGCCTCTATAGCACAAGATTTAGATGAGGATCTTAAAGATGAAGATGACGACGATGATTTTGACAATGATGCTAATAGAAGGACATTAGATGAAACAAAACCCGATGAAGACGAGGATGACGATTACTAATGTTAAAAATTAATTATCGAATAAAAATAAATCCTGAAAGGAATCTAAATAGTTTCTTTTCAGGATTTATTTTTTAATGATCCGAATTGTATAGCATTGCATTTAATCAGCTGCATATTTATTATTCCAATACAACATCAATAAAAGGGTTACAATGATACAAGATGCTGTTCCTTCAAAAAACAACGAAAGACAATACGTGGTAACGGAAGGCTCTCCTCCAAACATAAACGCTTCAGATAAGGATTTTACATAACGGTCACCTCCTTTGGCATAACTGTAAATAAGAAGTGCCACAATACTTACAACTACTGCTGTAAATGAAGTAACCATAGCTGAAATGGCATTGGGTACAAATCCGTTTTTTCCTTCGGCAAGATTCATTTTCAAGCTTCGGTTTACGCCGTAGAAAATAAATAAAACATTGAGAAGCCTTAAATAAAATAAATTTGAAAGGTTTAATAGTTCCATTAGAAGGAAGAATAATGCTATCCCTACGAAGATCAAAAATCCATTAGTAATTTCTTTAGGTAATTTCATAATTATTATTTTTAATTCAACAATAAAAATCTAATTTCAACACTTAGAGATTACTTTTTAATGGAATCTGTTTTTATATTTTGATTCCCTTTTTGAAGCGATCCATCGGTACCCGATCCAGTTGAACCTTCTCCTGTAGCTCCTGTAGTTCCGTATTTGCCATGCTGTTCAGGATCTAAGGTTGCAGATGAATCAATAGATGGACCAATGGTATCGACAGACATATCTAATGTATCTTTCTTATTGGCATCGACAGTATTATTCTCATTCTTTTTACATGAAAATAGCGCTGTCGAAGCAAACAGCAGTATTACGATTCTTGTTTTCAAAAGTGTTTTCATAATCCAGTAGTTTGAGTTTATAAATTTTAAAACAAAATTAAAACTCTGATTATCAAAACATTTACAGGATTCCGTTAGTCAGTTACAGAAATCATAGATTTTACCTGTATTTTGTAATTTATTCTTCTTCTGGTTTATAACTGCCCTCCTCTGGATATTGTATACTGCCTTTTAATTCTTCAACACGTTTTGGGTCAAATTTTGGCAATTGCAATTCGTTGTTTTCTTTCCATTTTTTAACCGTTTCTGAAACTTCAGCGGCTTTTTCGGCTGAAAAAGGAGTATCACGTGCCATATAAAGTGTTTGAGATGGATAAGCCAAAGCAGTACCACTTTTCTCGATTATATCCATCATGCGCAGTAATAAATCTTCTTGTACTTCCTGTGATGTTTCAAAATTTATGGATTCGATGTAAGCTGTAATTTCAACCTTCAAAGCGTCGGTGGTAATTCCGGTAAAGCGTACTACTGGAGGTGAATTTAATACCGCTGGATGAGAATACAATAAAGACCTGAGTTCTACCAGCAGGTATCGCATTTGATCGGGTGTTGTTTCCATTCTGAAATTAAAAATGGGATTAAAAATAAAACGGTCGCGATGGGCAAAATTTTCGATTTTACTGGCAGAGAGCTGTCCGTTTGGAATCGTCACAATCGTTCGTGCTGAGGTGCGTAAAGTTGTCGAACGCATTCCGATAGATTCTACGGTTCCCTTAATATCATCTACACGGCAATAATCGCCTACTCTTAATGGTTGATCTGCAATAAGGCTCACACTTCCCACAAAATTTTCAATTGTTTTTTGTGCTCCCAGTGCCAATGCGATACCTCCAATTCCCAGAGCAGCAAGCCCAGCAGTTACATCTACACCAATGATTCCAAGTATAGCGATAATACCTATGAATACAATTGCAACTTTAGTGGTACGGCTTAAAAACAAAATTGCCGAAACCGCAGAAATTCGTCCGCGTCTGTTCATTCTGCTTCTGGTAAACATGCTCACAAAATCGGTCATTCGCCAGAGCAGAATTAAAAAAGCAACAATTCCAATGGTGATGATGATAATACTAAAACGCTGTCTTACTACTATAGAAATTCCCATTCTCTGAGTAAAAGCTACAAACAAAATTACCGTCAGATACATCTGGACTGGTAATGTAAAAGCATCTATAATGGCATTTCCTTTTTCGGTATCTGCCTTCTTCCATAATTTTTGGAGTAGAAAAACAAACACAAAAATCAGTAGTCTTGACAGTAAATAAGAAACGATAGTCATTACCACAACTACGCCCCAATGTCCGATGGGTACATTTCCTAGTTTTTTTTCTTTTAAAACATTGGGAAGTACTCGGTCTAAAAATGTTTTTTCTCCTCTAATATCAGCAGATACAATCGATTCTATTGTTTCTGCCGAAAAAAGCCATAAAGGCGGTTGACTGTCATCTGACTGGTTTTCGACATAAAGCGGTATAGTGGTTTTGTCACTTGATATATTTCCGACCAAATCGACACCTGTTGCTAGATCATCGTCTATACGACCGGTTTCTTTATTGCTGATAATGGAAGATGGCGATAAATTACCTCCCTGATCCAATAACTGCTGAAATGTTTTGGCGATTCTGATTCTCTCAGCGGTTTTGCGGTACGAACGTTTGCTTAAAACAAAATACTGGCTGGCGCGCAGGTAATTTTGATCGGCGAGTGCTTTAATAAATCCGTTAACTGTTCCCTGAGGCGTTCTTCTTCCCAAAGAATCATCAGGAGTTTTGGCTGGTTCTTCAGTTGTGGTTTTGGCTGATCCCAGCAGCTGGGCTTTCATATTGTGCGGCGTGATAAAACTGATCATCAACAATACAAATGGCAGTAAACGCTTAATTCCTAAAATCATAATTGCATTCATTTTTAATGATTCAATCTATTAAAAATAAGAAATATAGAAGAGAAAAGAAACCTTTACTCAGGAAATAATGAATTTAAAATTATCTAAATCTTCTCTATTTCCTTAAAGTTTCTGTATGGATGCAATTCACTTATACACAAAACCGACTCAGCGTATTAAAAAAAATTAGTACTCTTTTCTAGAAAATAAATAACACAGCAAGTAGGGTAATTGATCTCATAGTTGTTTTACAATTGATCGTTAAAGAATAAAAAATGTAAAAACAAAGTATCCCCTTTAGAACTTGAAATATAAACTGCTGTTGCAGTGTACTATATTTTTTCACTTTTCAATAACCTAAATTAAATTACAATGAAATTACAACAAATCAAATTCGCTTTAGCTGCTGTTATCATGACTACCCTCTTTCAAAGCTGCAGCAGTGACAATAGTAATGAACCTACTCCAACCCCAGAAGCAAAAAAAGAAATCAACCTTGCTACGAGTACAACATTAGGAACCTATCTTACAGACAAAGATGGAAGATCTTTGTATTTTTTCTCTACTGATGCTAATGGCCAATCTTCTTGTACAGGAGGATGCGAAGTAGTCTGGCCGGTATTTTTTGTAGATAATTTAACTGCTGACAAATTAGGCGCGGGATTGACATTTTCTGATTTTGGTTCTATAACAACAGGATCTGGCAAAAAACAATTAACGTACAAAGGATGGCCATTATATTATTATGCTCCAGTAACTTCAAGTGACGGATATGGTGGAGTAAATAGCCCTGAAGCTCCGGGTAAAACTACTGGAGACGGAGTGGGCGGTGTTTGGTTTATTGCAAAACCAGATTATTCTATAATGATTGTAAGAAGTCAGCTTGTGGGACATGACGGCAAAAACTACAAATCAGATTATACTGTTGGAGATGGATTAACGACTTATTTTACAGATGCAAAAGGAATTACGTTGTATACTTATAAAGGCGATAATTTCAATAAAAACAATTTTACAAAGGCTGATTTTTCAAACAATGGCGTATGGCCCATTTATGAAACCGATAAAATTGTAGTGCCATCTGCTCTTGACAAATCTAAATTTGCTGTTATTACTGTGTTTGGAAAATCGCAAATTACTTACAACGGCTGGCCATTGTATTATTTCGGACAAGATGCGAGCGTAAGAGGTGCTAATAAAGGAATCAGTTTCCCAAGTCCTGGTGTTTGGCCTGTTCCAGTAAAAGATATCGTACCAGCAATATAAGTAACATTTTTTCTAAAATTTAGATCTAAAAATAGTAAAGTCTAGAAAAGCAGATATTTATTACTTAAAATTGAAAAGCCCTGTATCAAATTGATACAGGGCTTTTTGATGAAATTTTGTGCTAATTTAGAATAAGCGCTTATTTAGCATCAAACCATAATTTGGTTGTCAACAAGTCTTTTCCTTGAACAGCTATTGCAGCCTGATAACTAGCACCGTTCAATGATTGTTCTGTTCCAGGATAGAAAAAACGTGAAGGAATTTTTCCGTCTAAAACAGTTGCTGGACCTGCTGTTAAAACAGGATAATCAAGTCTTCTCCATTCTGTAAAAGCATCAAGACCTTGTCCGAAGAATGCAATCCATTTTTGTGTTCCAATCGATTTCGCATAATTGGTTGCATCATATTTTACAACTGCCTGATTAAGGTAATTCGCAATAACCGTTGGATCTGTGATTCCAAATTGATTGAACGATGCAATAATGGCGTTTCTATAATACTGCTCTGCATCTCCTGCAATATAACCACGTGCGGCAGCTTCGGCAAGATTGAAAAGCGTTTCAGAATAAGAAGCGATTACAGCAGGCGATGCTGATGTAAGGAAATAAGTTCCTGGTTTGGATGTTTTAGCAAATCCTTGGCTATTAGCATCACTGTTTGATAATCCGTTTGCTCCTCCCACATATTTACCTACACTTGCATCTGACGGCAGTTGTGCGTAAACTGGTAAACGCGGATCTGAAAATTCATTTAATTTATCTACCATTGTTTTTGAAATACGGAAATCATCACGTGTTTCAAACCATGCAGAAGCTGGATTTTGCTGAGGTGAACTTGTATACGTAAATTTAAAAGTATCACTGTTATTGCTTAAAACGCCAGCAGCATCATTTGTAGCCTCAATAGCCGCTTGTTTTGCTAAAGCAGGTTCTTTGTCTGAAATTCGCAAAGCAATACGCAGACGAAGTGAATTCACAAATCTTTTCCATTTTCCAATATCTCCTTTGTATACTAAATCTCCCGTTACAGCACCGTTTGAAGTATTTAATAAAGACTGTGCTTGTTTTAAATCTTCTAATAATCCTGTGTACACATCTTTTTGCGTGTCATAAGCCGGAGTTACTTTTTGACCTGCTTCTTTGTACGGAATATTTCCGTAAGCATCTGTCAAAAGTAAAAAGGTCCATGAACGTAATGTCAATGCAATACCTTTATAATTTGAATTGGCTTGTGCCTCTGGGAATTTCAGAATAGTGTTTAAATCTGTGATCAAAGTTGCATATCCCGTATTCCATAAAGAAGTAAACGAAGTATTCGATACATCATATCGGTCTGGTTCTGTATACTGAATTTTAGCCCAATGTTGTACAAATAACAAAGATGAGTTGAAGTTATTCGCATCTCCCCAGTATAAATCAGCACCTTGTTTTAAAGTTCCTGTTAAAAGATATGGAGCCAAAGGTGTTTCGGTTGCATTTGGATTTTTATTAATATCATCCAGACTATCACTGCAAGAAGTCAGTGTTAGTGCAAACAGGGTTGTATATAATAGTTTTTTTAACATGATTTCTTGTTTTTAGAATTTAAGATTAACATTCAAACTGAAGTTTCTGGTAGTTGGAAGCGATAAACTTTCCAATCCTTGTGCGTTTCCAGTATTGAAAGCTGTTTCAGGATCAATATTTGGCGCATCTTTGTAAATAAATAACAAGTTACGTCCCGCTGCTGTAACACTCGCGGCTTGAAATCCAAGTTTATTAGCAAATTTCTTGTCGAAATTATACGTTAGTTTTACTTCTCTTAATTTTACAAAAGTCGAGCTGTAGATATATGCTTCACTAATATTGTATGATGCTTTGTAATATTCCTGCGCACTGATTACTTTGTTATTTGCAGTTCCATCAGCAAAGACACCATTAAAGATCATACCGTCATCATAAACCGTTACACCACTTGGAGGAGTTCCGCCTACAACCAATGTTTTCGGATTTGCAGTATTGTTTCCTGGATAATAGTAGCTTAATCCTCCATTTTCAGCACCACGACCCGGAAGAGTTTGTGCTAATACTCCTGTATAATTTCCTGTTCTGTTTGTTCCAGAAAACAATTCGCCTCCTACACTTGCATCCACAAGGAACGAAAGTTCAAGGTTTTTGTACGTTATAGTATTCGTAATACCGGCTAAGTAATCAGGAGTGTAATGTCCTAAAACCTTTTTCTGCGGATCAGCTTTTGGTAATCCGTTTGCACCTACTACAATATTTCCGTTTTCATCACGCTGATACGCTGTTCCGTAAAGTGCACCATAAGCTTGTCCTACAGATGCCAATACATCAACACCTCCTGAAGAACCAATAGTATAGTTTTTAATTAATCCATCATAATCTAAAACTTCTACTTTACTTCTGTTTCTTGAGTAATTCAAGCCTACATTCCATTTGAAATCTTTACCTTGAACAGGAGTTCCATCTAATTGAACCTCAATACCACGGTTGTTGATTTTTCCAGCATTGATCAACTGCGAATTGTAACCGCTTGAAGCTGTTGTTTTGATTTCCAAAATCTGGTCAAAACTATTTGTGTTATAATAAGCTACATCAAAGTGAAGTCTGTTTTTAAAGAAAGAAGATTCAATACCAAACTCCGTAGAACGTGTAGTTTCTGGTTTTAAGTCTGGATTCAGTTTCTTTTGAGAAGAAGTCTGAATAGGATTTCCATCAAATGCTGTTTGGAAATTATAAATCGTAGACAATTGGTAAGGATCTGCATCATTTCCAACTTCAGACCAACCTCCGCGTAACTTTAAGAAATCAAGCGTGTTGCTTTTCAGATTTAAAGCTTCAGATAAAATTAAACTACCATTAATCGATGGATAGAAATAAGAACGGTTATTGCTTGGCAATGTTGAAGACCAGTCATTACGAGCTGTTACGTTTAAGTAAGCGTAATTTCTAAATCCTAATTGTGCCGATGCATAAACACTATACACTTTTAATCTTGATAATAAATTTGATGATGTTAATGGATCACGTGAATTGGTTAATGTATATAAATCCGGTACCGCTAAACGTGGTGCTTTTTGATAGTTATTGGCATCATTACGGCTGCGAACATTAAATCCTGCAAGTGCATCTAAAGAGAAATCTTCGCTTAATTTTTTATCATAATGGAAAATACCCTCTGTATTTCTTTCATTTACTGTGTAAGCATCTTCTGCATACGAACCGTAAGGAGTTCCATTTGTACCATATTTAATAGTGTACTTTCTTCTGTCATTGTAGTAATCAACGCCTGTACGGAATTTAAAATCAAGTCCTTCTGCTAATTTTGCCTCTAAATGGATATCTCCAATTAAACGGTTACGCTGCTGGCTTGTAGTATTATAATAGGCATTCCAGTATGGATTGCTGTAGTAGCTGTTGTTCCAGTTCACATTTCTGTTATTTCTAAGCTGATTGATATCAACCTGGCGTCCAAACCAAAGAAACTGAAGCATTACACCTGCAGCACGGTTACCTGATGGACCACCCGGAAGTGCAGGAGCATCTGTAACAATATAATTACCTGTTACTCCTACTTTGATTCTGTCTGAGATTTGGTAATTAGAATTAATCGTAAAGTTAGTTTTATTTACTTCACTGTTTGGTACTGTTCCTAATTGTTTTTGATTGTTTACCCCTAAACGGAAATCTGATTTGTCGTTTGATTTCGCAACCGAAATACTGTTATCAAAAGTATATCCATTGTTAAAGAAGTCTTTTACGTTATCTGGATGTGCTACAAAAGGAACTGCTTCACCATTTGAATAGAATTGCGGAATAAGACGACCGTCCATTCTTGGTCCCCAGCTTTCGTCAACTCCGTCATTTACACCGCCTCCTTTACCATCTACATAGCTGAATCTTCCGTTAGAACCTTGCCCAAATGTATTTTGAAATCTAGGTAAAGTAGCTACCTGAGAAATTGTGATTCCAGTATTAAAGGTTATTCCCAATCCTTTTTGTCCTTTTCCTGATTTTGTAGTAATCAAAACTACACCATGCGCCGCACGAGAACCGTATAAAGCAGCCGCGTTTGGTCCTTTTAATACGTTTATCGATTCGATATCCTGCGGACTCAAATCGGCAATTGCGTTTTTAAAGTCACGAGTAGCTCCACCAACGCTTCCTAGTTGTGAGTTATCTACTGGAATTCCATCTACTACAAATAAAGGCTGATTGTTTCCTGCAATAGAAGTTTCTCCACGAATAACAATACGAGAAGATCCCATATCACCTTGTGAATTTGTAATACGAACCCCTGCCAATTTTCCGGTAAGGTTGTTCAAAATATTGGTTTCTTTCGTATTTTCTAAGTCTTTAGTTTTAAGTGACTGAGTAGTATATCCTAAAGATTTCTTTTCTTTTGAAATTCCTAATGCCGTAACTACAACTTCTGATAATAAATTCTGCTCTTCAGTTAAGTTGATTGTAACTGGATTTTCATTAGCAACAATTTCAGCTTTTTTATATCCTAAATAACTTACTATTAAAGTATATGGTAATTTTTGTCCCGTTTGGAAAAAGAACTTTCCATCAAAATCAGTAATAACTCCGTGTGTAGTTCCTTTTATGTTTACAGAAGCCCCAATAATAGGCTCTTTTGTAACAGCATCAACTACGATTCCTTCCAGTTTGGATTGAATTAACGGTTTGGTTTCTTGTGCCTTAATCCCTATGGAAATCAAGAAAATACATAACCATGCATATCTATTTAATTTTTTTTTCATTACTTTGTTTTAGTTTAATAAATAAGGTGAGCCGAAAAGGATTTCTCCGTTCTCGCTTTCCTTATAGAGATGTATAATTTCTTTTAAGCTCCGCCATTTCTGCTGCAACAGAAATGGTTTTTTATTTGCTGCACATTCGTTTTTTCATTTTACTTTTATTTTGGATTATTATTTTGTGAATTAGTCATGAGATTTCTGCCCTATTACTAAGGATGTGTCTTATTAAATTTTAAATGAAATTGTGATTGAAGAATTTAATAGCAGTGATCCATAAGGCATAATGAGCCCATCATTCCCCGCATGTTTAAAAATGAAGTATATGAAATAGTTTTTAACCTTTGCATTTTATTTAAATTCTACTAATTTGATAGAACAAAGGTAAATTAAAAATTTCAGTCCCAAAATTTTAAGAGAACTTTTTGCAAAAAAAATGTTAATCAAATCAGCAATCAAAAAACAAACACCTGAAAAACAACAACTTAAATGAAAGTATAATTTTAAAATCTATGTAAGATTTTTTTTAAAACGACGCAAATTGGATCATTTTGAAAGCCTTTTTTAATCCCAATAACAAGAAAAGAAGCATTAAAAAGAATGCGAAACGATCGCAAATCGTCGTTTTTTAAACAAAAAAAATGCTAAACATGACGTTTAGCATTTTCTATTTATTTTAATTTATGACCGATTATTTCACAATGAGTTTTTTCGAAATAGAAAAATCATTAGACTTGATCGTTACAACATATATTCCTGTCGCCAGATTGTGACTAATTTTTCCTGATTCTTGAAGCTGATTTACTAAAACCTTTCTTCCGTTAATATCAGTAACCGTAATTGCGGCTGTATCGCCTTGCTTTAATTCTGGCAGCGCCACATTAAACTCATTATTTACTGCTGGATTCGGGTAAATACTTACTGCTAAATTTTCCACTTCTGTCTCAACAGTACTTACTCTTTTTGACGCTGTCGTATTTTGAAACTGCCATTGTGCACTTTCCCAATTATTTTGAGCTCCAATATATTGCGCAGAACCATTTAGATTTTCAATATGAATCATACTTCCTGTCTGCCATCTGTTTTTAATTCTTACCCAAGTTCCGTCCACATTTTCAGTAGACCATTGTGCACTCCACCAACCTGTAGAACCTGCTGTACACTGCACTGCTCCATTTAAGTTTTCAATATGCATAATATCGCCAGTACCTACATTTTTAATGATAAAGTAAGTAGCATCTACAGCCACTTTTTCCCATTTGTAATTGTTATTGGCCACAGTTGGTCCGTATCCAACATTCGCTCCTGCGTCGTATAAATAATTATTCGTCCATTTGTTTTTAATCGTAAAATAATTTCCAGAAGCTGTACTTACTGTAACAGCACATGTACTTGTTTTATTTCCGTCAGCAGTAGTAACGGTAATGGTTGCTGTACCATTTGAAACTGCAGTTACCAAACCAGAAGAATTGACAGTTGCTACTCCGGTATTATTTGAAGAATAACTAACTGATTTATTTGTTGCATTTGATGGAAGTATAGTAGCTGTCAATTGCTGTGTTCCTCCTACCGTTAACGACGCAGTCGACGGACTAAGACTTACGCTAGTTACCGCAACATTTGAATTGTTTACGGTTATTGCAGATACAGCAGTTTTTGCACCATCCTGAGTCGTAACTGTAATAGTTGCTGATCCTGAAGCTACTGCCGTAACCAAGCCAGATGAATTTACCGTTGCTACTCCCGTGTTGTTTGAACTGTACGAAACTGTCTTGTTTGTAGCATTGGCAGGTGTTACTGTAGGAGTTAACTGCTGAGTGCTTCCAACGCTTAAAGTTACCGTACTTGGCGCAAGTGTTACACCTGTTACAGCTACATTTGATGTTGAACAGTTACTGCTTTGCGTCCATGAAAACGTACCAATAGCACTAGTTTCTTCATTTGCCGCTGCATTACCACCTCTGTTGGAATAATTCATATTACAATACGTTCCATTTCCGCTTGGAGAACCCGCAATTAATACAAAATATCCTCTTCCCCAGTTTCTATTTAAGGCATTATTGTTTGGATATTCTTTACCCGTTCCATTCACCGTTATGTCTTTAAATGAAAGATTATAAATTCCGTCTCCTGATCTTTTGCTGATTGAAATGGCATCATTTCTTGAATCTAAAATATCAAGATTGTATAGCTGAACATTTTTAACCTGAGATCCGGCATTAGTTGCACTAAAAATATCTACAGCTGCTACAGGATTATTGTATGTATCATTAAAAGTTCCGCATGTGGTGATCGTGATATCGTGAATTTCGTGCATCCCATCATTATTAAATGGAGCACCAGGAAAATTATTACTAACTCTAATTCCTGCTTCTAAATTATCTTTAATAATCAAATTGTAGGCTTTGTTATTTTTTCCTCCATAAATAGCAAGACCACAAGCACGCCAGCAGTTTTCAGAAGTATTGTATCTAAACGTATTATTAATACATTCTAATCCATCTGCAGACCAAATTGCTTGATCGTCATCACCATTATTTCTAAAGTTACAGTGTTCTACAATAGCATTTGCAGTTCCTTTACAAAGGTTAATTCCATCAGCATAATTATTTCTAAAACGACAGTGCGACATCGTAAATCCATCAGCGATTGCGGGTCCTCCCACATTGTATTGTGCAATCCAGGCGCCGCATTCAAAATGCTCTGCCCAGATATTTTTGATAGTAGATCCCGATGTAAAAACCCCATTTATGGCTTTATATGAATTACTTCTTGAAGCCGAATTGGTTGTTAAATACAAATCGCTGAATGAAATATTACTCGCATTTGCACGTAATCCGCCATTTAAACTGCTGGTATTGGTAAAATTAATTTGCGTATACCACATTCCCGCTCCAATTAATGACGTATTAGCAGCACCAAAATACAATTCGCGGTTAACATTGATTACACCGCTTGGAATAAAAATCTTTTTCCCGCCGTTGGCATCAATAAATGTCTGTAAGTCACTTCCGTTTCCAGTATACGTTACAGAACCTGCTGGAGCTGTAATAGCAGCAGGAACAGATTCCATTTCAGCAAAATCCACATGAATATTTCCTGATTCTCTCACTAATTTTAAAGTTCCTGATACTGCAATTTTTGATGGAAGCTTATAACGCACTTCGTCAAATCGCATTCTTGGGTTTTGATTGGTAATTCCGTTGTTGTTAGGATTTCCATTACTCCACAAATACTCCCAAGACCAAGTTGAAGTCAAAGTAAGAGTTGTAAGTTTAGTGTTTCCATTGTACACACCTAAAGTTCCGCTTTGTCCGTCTGGAACGCTGTAGCGAATTACAAGTCCGTCTGCTGCTTCAGTGAGTGTCCATTGCACAGTAGCATTTGTTGCAGACATATTAACACACTGCTGGTCTGAAGCTTCTGATTGTAATTCAGATTGTACATATGATTTTGAAGTGGTAGAAGCACCATTTGACAATTGGCCCAGATTTGCTTCATATCTTTTATACGGAGCATCATAATAACCTCTTTGTGCTTGTAAGTTTGAAGTGAAGAGTATTAAAAAAATCCAGATTATGAGACCATATCTGTCTCGTTTAAAAAAAACATTGAGTAATTGATTTTTCATAATTTTTCGGTTTTTAAATTAGTTCTATCCTAAATAAGGGTGTAACGAAACTAATCCTAAAACAAAAAAATAAAAAAAGATGTGTTAAAAATCAAGATTCTCACAACGTTTTCGCTAATTTAAATCATTAATAATCAATATCTTAAACAAAACTACCGGATTACAAAATCAAGAATATGTTTAGATGATAAATTACTGTTTTAAGATAAAATCAATGAGAATTTCCAAAAAAATAACTTTATAATTTACAATATTCTCGTTTTAAAACATCAATATTAAAAAATTCATTTTTATGAATTTAGCAATACTATAAATTAACCCTAATTCACTGGTGTTTCATAATATCCAAAAGCAAAAATAAACGTGTTTTTAACACATAAAAAAGTATCACAATAAACACTTAAAGACGACTATAAATCGCATCGTTTTTCATCATTTTTCTCTAACTTAGCACACTGCAATCTTATCATGTAAGATTAAAACAAACCTTGTTTTTTCGCAAAGAACTGAATGAAAACAGATTACTATATTTTTTCTTACAATCTTTTAGAAAAAACATTTTTCTAATAATTTAGTTAATTAAAAACTATGAACAAATTTGATTTTGGAATTGTAGGACTCGGTGTAATGGGCCGTAACTTACTTTTAAATATTGCGAGCCATAACTTTGCGGCCGCAGGTTTAGACTTAGATACAGAAAAAGTCAACTCTCTTCAACAAGAAGCCGGTCCCGGCGATACTATCGAAGCTACTACAGATGTTAAACATTTCGTCGAACTTATCCAGCAGCCAAGAGCAATTATGCTTTTAGTTCCAGCAGGAAAACCAGTTGACAGCGCTATTGCTAGCTTATTACCGCATTTGGATAAAGGAGACATCATTATCGACGGTGGAAATACTTATTTTACTGATACTGACAGAAGATTTTTAGAATTATCTGAAAAAGGAATTCATTTCTTTGGAATGGGAATTTCTGGCGGCGAAAAAGGAGCTCGTTTTGGTCCTGCTATGATGCCAGGCGGCGATCAAAAAGCATATGAAAGACTTCGCCCAATTTTTGAAGCGATTGCAGCAAAAGTTGACGGTGAGCCTTGTGTGGAATATTTAGGAAATGGATCTGCTGGAAACTACGTAAAAATGGTTCACAACGGAATCGAATACGGAATCATGCAGTTAATCTCTGAGATTTATGACCTTATGAAAAGAGGTTATAATCTAGATGATGAAACAATTCAAAAAACTTTTGAAGAATGGAACCAAACTGATGATCTTAGATCGTATTTAATTGAAATCACTGGAAAAATCTTAAAACAAAAAGATGAAGACGGCACACAATTAATCAACAAAATCTCAGATTGGGCAAGATCTAAAGGCACAGGGAAATGGACTTCGCAAAACGCAATGGATTTACAAGTTCCAGTTCCAACAATCGACGCGGCAGTGAACATGCGCGACATGTCTAAAACAAAACCAGAACGAATTGAAGCGGCTAAAAAATTAGTTTGGAATGCTGATGAAACCAATGTTTCTCAAAGCGAAGCTATTGCTTCTTTAAAATCGGCATTATTCTTTTCGATTGTGGTGACTTATGCTCAAGGTTTAGCACAGCTTCACACGGCTTCTAAAGAATACAACTACGGATTAAACCTAGAAACGGTTGCTAAAATCTGGCGTGGAGGATGTATCATTCGTGCTACCATTTTAGAAGATTTCAGAAAAGCGTATGTAGCAAAAACAGATTTGCCAAACTTGCTTTTAGATACCGTAATCGCTTCAAAACTAACAGAAAACCAATCAGGAATGAGAGCTGTTATTCAATTTGCAGTTCAAAAAGGATTACCGGTTTCAGGATTAATGAACTCGTTAGCGTATTTTGATGCGTATCGTTCTGCTAATCTTCCAACCAATTTAATTCAAGCACAGCGTGACTATTTTGGAGCACATACTTACGAGCGTATCGACAAAGAAGGTGTTTTCCACACGCAATGGGCTGAATAAACAATTAAAGCAACACAACTACACCACATAATGACTAAAAATAAACTAAAGAATCCAACGATTATAGTAATTTTTGGAGGAACTGGGGATTTAGCAAAAAGAAAGCTCTTCCCCGCTTTTCAAAATCTGTATCTTGACGGACGTATGTCTGAAAAGTTCCAGATTATTGCTCTTGGTAGAGCAGAAAAAACCAATGAAGATTTTCGCGCATATGTTTTAGAAAACCTTAATCTTTTCTCAAGAAAAAAAGGACTTTCTGATTCAGAAACTGAAAAATTTCTTTCACACATTACTTACCACAGTCTCGATATTGACAAAGAAGAATCGTATATCGGATTAAATGAGAAAATCAACAATTTTGATCTGGCTTTTGGCGAACGCGCTAATCGCCTTTTCTATCTTTCGATTACACCTTCTTTCATTTCGACTATTTCTAGCAATATCAAAAAAATTGGTCTTGCTGCCAATCCAAAGCAGGATCGTATTATTATTGAAAAACCTTTTGGATACGATAAAGCTTCTGCAATTGAGCTGAATGAAATGCTTTCGCAGACTTTTAAAGAAGAGCAGATTTATAGAATCGATCACTATTTAGGAAAAGAAACGGTTCAGAATATTTTAGCTTTCCGTTTCGGAAATTCGATGTTTGAACCTTTATGGAGCCGTAATTTTATCGATTTTGTTCAGATTACTGTAGCAGAAGAAGTTGGCGTTGAGGAACGCGGCGGATTCTACGAAGGTGTTGGCGCCTTAAAAGATATGATTCAGAACCATTTGCTTCAAATTTTATGTATGACAGCAATGGAAGCACCAGCATCATTAAGTGCAGATGATATTCGTAACCGTAAAGCTGATGTATTAAAATCGATTCGCCGTATTAAACCAGAAGAAGTAGACCATTATATTGTAAGAGGCCAATACGATGCTGGAGAAATCAAAGGCGTTCCAGTTCCCGGTTACCGCCAAGATAAGGGCATTGCACCAGATTCTAATACAGAAACTTATGTGGCAATGAAAATCTATTTGGACAACTGGAGATGGCAGGGAATTCCGTTCTATTTGCGTTCAGGAAAAAGAATGGAAGAAAAACAATCTTCAATCATTATTCAGTTTAAACCTGTTCCGCATTCTTCATTTTCATATGGAAAAGAAGGAATGACACCAAACAGATTGATTATTAATATTCAACCTTCGATGGATATTAAACTGCAATTTATGACCAAAAAACCTGGTTTATCAATGTCTCTAAGACCAGCCGAAATGGTTTTTGATTATTTTGCATGTTCTACAATGTCGCCGGAAGCCTACGAAACCTTAATCGCAGATGCATTATTAGGAGATCCTACTCTATTTATGCGCTGGGATCAGGTGGAAGAAGCTTGGGACGCAATTGATACCATTCAGCAAGTTTGGAAAACAACTGCTCCAAAGAATTTTCCAAATTACAAAGCAGGAAGCTGGGGACCTGAAGAAGCAGATGAATTATTAGCGCGTCAAGGGCACAAATGGATTCCGAACACACAAACAAAAGAAGAACTTATAGATGATACAGATATATAATACTACAGACGAAATCAATACAACGGCAGCAGACCTTTTTGTGTCATCTGCTCAAAAGGCAATTGCCGAAAAAGGCAAATTTACCGCTGTACTAACAGGTGGTTCATCTCCTGCCGGTATTTACAAATTATTGGCGTCTGACGACTATAAAAACAAAATTGACTGGAATAAGGTATTTATTTTCTGGGGAGATGAACGCTGGGTTCCGCTTAACGACGATTTGAGCAATGCTAAAATGTCTTACAGCACTTTGCTAAATCATGTTTCTATTCCGAAAGAAAATATCTTCGAGATGTACAAAGATGGCGTTACACCAGAAGAGTATGCCGTAACGTACGAACAGTCAATTAGAAAAGTTTTAGGTGAAGAAGGAAAATTCGACCTGATTTTATTAGGAATGGGAGATGACGGACATACAGCTTCTCTTTTTCCAGGTGAAGAAGTTTTAAAAGAAGAAACCAAATGGGTAGACGCTTATTTCCTTGCACCGCAAAACATGCACCGTATTACACTTACGGCTCCTTTAATTAATAAAGCAGAAAAAATTGTTGTCGTGGCTTTTGGAGAGAAAAAAGCACCTGCCTTGAAAGAAGTAACAACAGGAGAATACAATCCAACTACATATCCGATGCAACTCATCAAACCAGTTTCTGGTGAGTTATTGTTTTTAGTAGACAAAGCTGCTGCTGGAAATAACTAAGAATTTTTTCAGTTAATCAAATAAAAAAAGTTTATGCTCAAAGTATAAACTTTTTTTATTTTCATAATTTAACTCATTCAAATAATTAAAATGAAAGAACTCAAAATAAAAACCTTAAGATTACAAATAAGACATCTCCGTATTTCTGATTTAGAAGATTTTCATATTTATCGTTCTAATCCTGAAGTCACTAAATATCAAGGTTTTGATGTTATGACTTTAAAAGAGGCTGAAGCTTTTATACAAGAAAATGCCGTACACTATTTTGGAGAACCGGGACAATGGGTTCAATACGCTATTGAAAACAATGAAACCAAAAAAATTATTGGCGATTGTGCTATAAAACTAGATTCTTACGATCCTCGAATTGCAGAAATTGGCATAACCATTTCGCATCTTGAACAACAGAAAGGATATGCAAAAGAAACTTTACTGGGAATTATGAAGTTCTTATTTGAAGAAAAAGATATTCATAGAATCGTTGAAATCGTTGATGCAGAAAACGAAGCTTCTATAAAATTACTCGAAAGTACCGGATTTAGACGCGAAGGTCATTTTATTGAGAATATCTTCTTTAAAGGAAAATGGGGAAGTGAATTTCAATATGCTATGCTGCAGAAAGAATGGAAAAAACTATAATTATTTAATTTATAATTTCTGCATCAGGATTTGCTTTGAGATTTGCCAGTCTTTCCTGCCACATTTTATATTCTTCAGGAGTTAATCGTTTCCAGTCTGTTATTTCACCAATTATTTTTAAAGGCTCTTTACTTCGATACGATTTTGTGGGATTACCTGAAAATTTTTTATCAGTCACATTCGGATCATCTTCAAAACTTCCTGTGGGTTCTACAATATAAACACGCGGCGAACCTTTTCCTGATATAATTTCTGCCGCTAAACCTGCTCCATTCACCAGTGAAGTAAAATAGACATGATTCATAATAACATCACTATGATAATTCGATCTAAAGCCTGCTGTTAGAAAATCACCAATTTTTAAATCAGCCTTAGTGCCATGATAAAACGGTCCATTGTCTAAAATCTTTATGCTCTTTTCCATAGATTATATTTCCTTGACTTGTATTAAAATAAAAAATCTCCAAAATCAATGACTTTGGAGATTTAAATTTATATTTCAAAATGCTATTACATTTCGTTCAATTCGTTGAACTCGTGTAACGATTTCAATGTATTTTCGTAGAATAAGATAGCAGCGATAAGGTTACCTTTATCTGAATATGGCATCATTTTTCTTTGGAATTCTACTGTAGTATCTAAGAAAGTTGATGTACCTACTGCCTGAGCATCTAACACTTTTTTGTGTTCGTTATCGTCTGGAATACCTAAGTCTGCCATCGTAACACCCGGTTTTGTAACCAAAGCAATATAAGGAAGAGTCTTCACTAAAACTTTAATACGTTCAATGTATAATTCCAGAAGTTCTCCTTTTTGCATACCGCTTAATTCTTTTTGATCGTGGTATTTACGGATTAGAGCTGTTGTACTGATTATACTTCTTGGGGCATTTTTTGCCTGAGCTGATGCAGCTGCAGATATGATCAAGAAGAAAAGGACACTTAGTAAAGTAATTTTACTCTTCATTTTTTCTATTTGTAATTGGTTGTTAATGAAAACAAAAATATATAATTTATGTTAAATACCAACTTTATTATTTTCTTTTTTTCAAAAATATAATTTAACGGGTCTAATCTGCTAAAATCGATGTAATAAGAGGTATTTTTAAAAGATTTATTAAATAATTACTGCTTTTTAGGATTTAATAATTCTAAAACGTCCTGGATATTTAATCCAAATACTCTTTTTATTTCCGTAATAGTCCATAAATTCTTCACAGATAAATACTGCATGTGCTGTTGACCACGCCACGACACCGCAGAATTCGCTTCCAGTTTCTCTTTTTAATTTCTGAATCTGCTTTCCTATTCTAAATCCTAGATATTTATATATTGTAGGTGTATAAACTGTGCCATCTTCTAAATCTTCTAAAGCTTTATCAAAAGTAGATTCCTTATCAATAATTTGTTTGTATTTAGCCATTACAGCATACGTTAAAACGGCATATTCTAATATTTTTTCGCTTTCGCAATTGTCTTTTATAAATACAAAACCTGCAGATACTCTGGCTTTTTCTAATTCCTCTTCTTTTAGATTAAAGGAAGCATTATTTTTAAGGGTGATTTTATAGAGACTATCATTTACCTTCTCGTTTACGAAAAGATTATCCAATCCGTAAACATTTAAAGCGGCTTTGATAAAAGCAATTGACGAACAATTGGTGCGTTCTCCTTGTTTAAAGCTTTCGAATATTTTATCTGCGCTTAGTTGTGAATAAGAATTGGTACAGGTAAAGAGTAAGAATAAAAAAAACGAAGTAACAGATTTCATTGTAATTGCATTTTATATTTGTTCTCGGAAATTTTGAGAATGTAATAGATTATACAAATCTATAAAAATCAAATCATATTTTTTTTCTGCTTTTTAACTTTTCTAAAAATTTTATAATCGATACAAAAGGTGATTTCGATCTTTTTGCATTTGAAAATACATTTATGCTTTAAAATAACTCAAGCTGGTTATTGGGTGGTTTAGGCCTATCCTTAGGAGGTTTTGCATCTCCAAATATCGTTCGACCGCCGTATAAGTGAGATTCTCTGCGTTCTTTCTCAATTAAAGCGTCAAAATTGGAATTGGGTGTAAAGCTTTCTTCTGCCCTTCTTGAGATTTCAGATAATTTTTGAATAGCGCTTATTTTATCACTATTTCCAATTTTAGCACGGTTAATGGCTTTTTGCAAAGTAGAAATCGTTTCGTCATAAATCTTTAAGGGAACGGGAAACGGGTGACCATCTTTTCCTCCGTGGGCAAATGAAAAACGGGCAGGATCTTCAAATCGGGTTGGAGTTCCGTAAATTATTTCACTTACCAAGGCCAGCGATTGTAAAGCTCTTGGTCCCATACCTTTTAAAAGCAGAAGCTCTTCAAAATCTTCTGGTTTATTTTCATGAGTTGTCCAAAGCATCGCTCCCAGCCTTTTCATATTCACATCTTCCATCCTTACATCATGATGCGCAGGCATAGACAGATACTGCATTTCTTTTATGATTTTTACTGGAGATTCTTTTACCAATTCCAAAATACCTTCTCTCGATTTGGAAGCAGCCTGAGCGGTAAGATTCAAAATAGAACCTTGATTTTCACCATAAATAAAAGTATGTGGCTCGTTTATAAATGATTGTAAATCTGGAGAATGCCAGTGATATCTTCTCGCTGTTTTAGAATTAGGATTCATTCCCTGCTGAATAACAGCCCATTGTCCTTTATTATCGACAATAAAATTATGCTGATACAGTTGAAATCCATCTTGAATGGCCGTGTTGTCTACTTTAGCCGTTAACCTGCTGCAGTTTGCCAGATTAATTCCGTCAAGTCCTGTTTTTTCACCTACAAATAAAAGCTCTTGAGGCGTTGCAGTTGAATGTTTTCCTTTGCCTCCGCAGATGTAAATACCCAGTTCTTTAGAATGCGGATTTACTGATTTTTTTAAAGCTCCAAGTACCGAAGTTGTAATTCCTGAAGAATGCCAATCCATTCCCATTACTGCACCAAAACTTTGAAACCAAAACGGATTGCTTAATTTACTGATTACTTCAGACGTGGAGAATTCCATAGCAATCGTTTCTACTATGGCCAAACCCAATTTTGACATTCGTTCAGAAAGCCACAACGGAACTTGTCCGTAATGAAGAGGAAGATCTGCTGTACCTGAACGTTTCATGTATTAGATTTTTTTTGTTATGCAAAAATACGCAAATACCATCGAAAAACGGTTTACTAAAAAACGTCTTAAATAGAAATCTAAGACGTTTTTTATTTACTTTTTTTCTTCGTTATTCATTTTATCATCGAAATCTGGGTCTTCACCTTTAAACTTCTTCGTATCGGCATCATAATTTTCATCATTTGTTAAGACTTCATCATGATCTCTATATTGGTGTTTTCTGGTATCACTTCGATGATCTGCACCATTCTTATTGGTGTTTTTCGGGATTTGATTATTTGATTCCATAATTTCTATTTTTTAAATGTTTAGTAAAATTAGCTGAAACCCAATTTTTTTTACTTACATAATCCTTTATAAAAATTATAAAATAATGATTGATTAATGAATTAAATCAGCTTTGGCGAAACTGATTTTCTCATCTTTAAATCTTAAATCGAAAGTTCCTCCCAGTTTTCCTTCAGAGAAATCTCCTGTAAATTCGACTTCTATATGAAGGTTTTCTTGATCTGTCTTGTGGAAATGAACTAATTTGGTATGCGTGTTATAACCTATAAAGTAACTCTCGAAATAATCTTTTATCTCTTTGTGTCCTGCAAATTTTCTGCCTACTGAAGGATCATCCAAAACAGCATCTTCATGATAAAATTGGAGGTACTTTTCGGTCTCAAATGCATTTCCTGCTTCAATCCAATCCTTAATAAAAATATCTATGTTCATTGTAATTTTTGTTTGTTTTAATTGAAAGTCTAATTCAGAAGACTTTTTTTATAATCTGAAGGCGATAAGGCGGTTTTACTTTTAAAAAGTTTAGTAAACGACTGCGGATGTTCAAAACCTAATTGATAGGCTATTTCTGCAATTGTCATTTCGTCTTTAGCTAGATATTCCCTCGCCTTTTCTATTACTTTTTCATGTATAAACTGCTGTGTATTTAACCCTATCAGGTTTCGCAGCATATCGCTTAAATAACGTGGCGTGACATTCAAAGTTTCGGCAAGCGAATTAACGGTTGGTAATCCTTTCAGCACTGTTTTTTCTTCCTTAAAATAATCTTCAAGCTGTTTTTCCAATTTGGTCAGCATATCATGGTTTACCACTTTTCTGGTTATAAACTGTCGGTCGTAAAAGCGGTTGGCATAATTAAGCAATACTTCAATCTGAGAAATAATAACATCCTGACTAAATTTATCGATCCGCTCATTTAACTCATCCTGAATAAATTGGTAAATACTCAAAATAGTTGTTTTTTCTTTTTCAGAAAGATAAAGTCCTTCCGAAGCCGAATAGTTAAAGAAACCGTATTGTTTAATCTGGAAATTCAACGGATAGGATCGCAATAAATCAGGATGAATATGCAATGACATGCCGCTGTAGTCAGCTTCTTCATCCTGCATGCGCAGCAGCTGGCCGGGAGACACAAAAGACATTCCTCCTTCCTCAAAATCATAAAATCCCTGTCCGTATTTTAATTTTCCTGAGAATTTTGTTTTAAAGGAAATTTTATAAAAGTTAAGAATAATTCCGTTTTCAAAGTCTTTAGGTTCAAACTTCGCTTCACCATAATTTATAATGCTGATAAGCGGATGCAGAGGCGCTCCTATTCCCATTGCTTTATGCAATTGAGATAATGAATTGAATATAACGGGCTGCTTTTTTTTCATGGTGCCAATTTAATTATTTCAAATAATAAAAATCATCCTAAAGTTGCATTAAAAACTGAGAACGGATTTTTTGAAACTGCTGCTCTGGAGTCAGCGATAAACGTTCATTATACAATTCGTTGGCGTCATTTCCAGCAATATAACGAAGCTGGCTTTTTTCGTCTGAAGCGGCATTATAAATAATTTCTGCAACGGTTTCGGCTTTGGTATAATTAGCAATTTGTTCTTCGCTGTACCCTTCACTCACTTTAGCTGTTAAATCCTGATACGCTTCATGCAAACCTCCTTGAAGTGATCTTCCGGCAAAATCAGTTTGCATTCCGCCTGGAGCAACTATTTTTACCTTAATTCCAAACGGAGCCAGTTCATAAGCAAGTCCTTCCGAAAAACCGTCCACACCAAACTTTGAAGCGTTGTAAATCGAACAAGTCGGATATCCTAATAACCCAAAAGTCGAAGTGATATTAATAAAAGTGCCTTGTTTTCTTTCTCTAAAATTCGGCAAAAAAGCTCTAGTTACATTGATAACTCCAAAAAGATTAGTTTGAAATTGATTCAGAATTTGTTCTTCATTAAACGATTCCAAAGGTCCAATAAGTCCATAGCCCGCATTATTAAGAACCACATCTACAGGTTGTTTGGATAAAACATTATGTATTGTCTGTATAATGTCAGCAGAATTAGTAACATCTAATTTTAATACGGTAACATTTTCTAGTTGTGTTAATTCCGCTTCATTTTCAGGTTTACGCATGGTTGCAATAACATGCCAGTCATTTTGTTGAAATACTTTTGCTGCTGCTTTTCCCAATCCTGATGATGCTCCTGTAATAAAAATTGTTTTTTTCATATGCATTGTGTTTAATTGTACACTGCAAAATTGTTTTAAATACAACTTTTAGAGGTAGCCAAAAAGGTGAAAAAGTAAGCCGAAATAACGTCTCCAAATTCTCATGGAGACATACTAATTATAGATGTAAACCTAGGAAATAAAATATATTGCCTAATTTTGCGCTGTATTTAGCATCTATTTATGTGGATTATATGCCATGAATGTCAGGGACGCGGAAAGAAAAACCGGGGACTAACTAAAAAAGCAAAAGAGAGTTATCAATCAGCCGTTGCCGAATTTGAAAAATCAGGACATACGGGAATTGCTCCTGTACGTCCCAAAGCACATCTGCATACTTGCACAACATGCTCTGGAACCGGATTATTACCTTCTGACTATTATCTTCCTGCCGATTATAAAAATCTTCCGAATGTTGCTATTATTGGAGGCGGTATTGGCGGAACTGCTTTGGCTGTCGCTTGCCTGCATCGTGGTATTCCTTTTACGATTTACGAACGCGATGCTAGTTTTGATGCCCGTTCTCAAGGGTATGGACTTACTCTACAGCAAGCCAGTAAAGCAATTGAAGGTTTAGGTATTTTTTCGCTGAAAGACAAAGTTATTTCAACACGACATGTAGTACATACGGTTGAAGGAAAAGTAATTGGCGAATGGGGAATCAGGAAATGGCTTCAATCAGATGGAGAAAATTCTCCTAAGCGCACCAATATGCATATTGCCCGTCAATCACTTCGTTTAGCACTTTTAGAAGAACTTGGCGGCCATAATGCCGTACAATGGGGACATCAGCTTTTGGATTTTAAAGAAGATGAAGAACAAGGAGTCTTTTTAACTTTCGATGTAAATGGAGTTCTAAAAACGGCCAAAGCGGATCTTGTTGTGGGAGCAGATGGTATTCGAAGTTCAGTCAGAAAATTGTTAATTGGAGATGATGTTGCGCCTCTTCGCTATCTGGGCTGTATTGTTATCTTAGGTATTTGTCCTTTAAGTACGATTGAAGGCAATGATAATCCTTTGTTAGATAAAGCAACGGTATTTCAAACCGCCAATGGAAATGAAAGAATCTACGTAATGCCTTATAAAGCTGACTCTGTAATGTGGCAGCTCAGTTTTCCAATGGACGAAGATGAAGCCAAAGCATTAAGCGCAAAAGGAACTCAGGCATTAAAAGAAGAAGCTATTCGCAGAACAAAATGGCATGCGCCAATTCCGCAGCTTTTAGAAGCCACACAGGAAGCACAGATTTCAGGTTATCCAGTTTACGATCGCGAACTGCTTACGCCAGCAATTCTAAAAAAGGGAGAAAAAGCAACTTTAATAGGCGATGCAGCTCACCCAATGAGTCCGTTTAAAGGACAAGGAGCCAATCAGGCTTTATTAGATGCACTTTCTCTTGCCCGTTCTATCACTAAAGGATGCAAACCTTCATCAGAATGGAGAAAACATGGCATACGAGAAAGGGTTTTAAATGAATTTGAAGCTGAGATGCTGGAACGAAGCGCCGTAAAAGTGAAAGATTCAGCAGAAGCAGCAAAGTTTCTTCATTCTGAAATTGTACTTCTCGAAAGTGACGAACCAAGAGGAAGATGTCTTAAAAGAAATAACTAACTTTTAGCAGCTATAACTTATATAAAACAAAAAAAGAGCTTTTCAGCTCTTTTCTTGTTGTTATAACTCAATTAACCTTATTTAATAATATACATAAAGCATAATTTTTGAATTTGAACTGTCGATAATTTTCTCAAGTCTTTTGAAAAATATCTCGTTCAGCATTGGACAGCCATGGCTGTTTGTAATGTAATAATCCTGCTCGCCATAAGGAACTGCCGAATATTGGTGTAATACGATAGCTCTTTTTAAAGCATTATTGTTTGATTCATCAAGACCGTTAAGTCTGAAAGCTTTTCCGAAAATGCCTTTATAGGATTTCTCAACAGAATATCTTCCTAATGAAGTACAGTTTGAATTAGGCATATTGCTGAATTTTAATTCATCACCTCTTATTCCTGTTTCGGAACCGCTTCCGTGCGCTACCAATCCTTGATCAAGGATTTTATTATTCTGAAGGTCGTATACAAAAAAACGATTCTTTCCTGATTTGATTTTCATATCTACAAGAAACGCAATCTTGCTGTTGTATTTGTGGTCTGAAGCAGTAAGTGCTTTAATTTCATTTACGTGGTCAGTAAGCCTTACCAGTTCAAGTTCAGATAATATTTCTTCATTTTCCATTACATTGTAGGTGGTAAAAGAGGTTAAAGAAACAAACAATACCAAAAAAAACATTTTCATTCTCATTCGCAAATCAATATAAAAGTTAGTAGTAGATTGGGGGGATTATCAGTTTCAAGTTTCCATCACTTGATTTTTGATGTTGCAAAATTATGTAGAAATTTTATACAATTCCCATGTAGGCTGTGTTAAACTTTTCATAAATATCTAAAAATGTGATACTTACCAAAAATATAATTTTATAAAAACAGCATGAAAATTTAGCAGCTATCTTCAAAAATGGTATAAAATAAAGGGCTTTAAAAACTTTAATTTTAATAAACATTAAAAGATATATCTACTAATTAAAATCAACTATTATGATTACAGATACACATATACCGCATTACGATTATGATGATCGTAACGACACAGCAGATCAGCAAAATTATTCAAATCAATATCAAGAACCTTCAGATGATAATACGTTTGAAGAGATTCAATTGAGTGAGAACAATTATTTGGATAATGAATTTTCGAATGCATTAGACCGAGATGACAGCGATCCAGAACTTGATTATCAGCCAGATGAATCAGAAGATGATGATCTTTATGAAGATGAAGATGAAGATCTTGACGAAGATGATCTTGATGATGATTTAGTTGAAGATTATGATGAAAACGACCGTGAGCCTGAAACTTTCTCAGACGATGGTTATAAAATTGATTAATTCAATTTATTCATAAAAAAAGTGCTGATTAAAATCAGCACTTTTTTTATTTATTTAAGCATGGAAGCTGTAACACATTGGCGTTTAGCGGTTGTTCTATTTTTCTTTCTAGTTTTTCATTATTAAGTGTAATGTAAATTTCCATAGAACCTGTTCCTACTTTCATTGCCAGAATATGTCCGCCATAAGCATCAAATTTATCATCTGTGGCTACTCCGTGAATGTGCAGAGAAGGTTTTCCATCACTCCATGCAATTGATCCAGTAAGACTTCCCATTTCAACTTTATTGAAGGTTTTGGGATGGAATTTCTTTTGACTGAAATCATAAAACCCGAAAGTAACTTCTTGTGCAAAACCAATTCCGGTAAAGTTTGCTGAAAGAATCTGCTGTTCTTTTACTAAGTTTTCTATCGAAGCCAAAACATTATCGCCTTCCCGTAAAACCATTAAATATCCTTGCGATGTCTTGGTATAGCGGCATTTTTGAGTATCATTTTGTGCGTGCATAAAATGTGTTGTAAAGAAAAACAACAACATTACTATCTTCATAGCAGACTTCATATTCTATATTTTTAAAGTTATTACCTTAAAGATAGGAAATCTTACTCTTTCCCGAAAATTAGAGCATTCACAATATCTATTTCATCCTGGCTTATCGTATGTCCCATATCTGGATATATTTTTTTAGTAACCGCAGCACCCATTCTTTTTAAAAGTTCTTCAGAATCATTAACTCTTTCAACGGGAACATGAAAATCGGGATCGCTAGTGCCTACAAAAATGGGTGTGTTTTTGAAATCGCCTGTGTAATGGTTTTCGTAAACTTGATCGCCAATTAAACCACCTGTAAAAGCAATAATTCCTCCGTATTTATCGGCATTTCTGCTGGTATATTCTAAAGTAAGGCAAGCTCCCTGCGAAAATCCTAAGAAATAAATATTTTCTCTTTTGATGCCGTTTTCTTCAACCGAAGCTACAACCTGTGAAACCGTTTTAAGGGAATTCGATAAAAAAGGTTCATTCTCATTAATTGGTGCCAAGAAAGAATACGGATACCAAGTTCCGCTTTCTGCCTGTGGCGCAATAAAAGCAAAATCTGAAACATTTAAATATCGGGCAATTGAAAGAATGTCGTTTGCTCCAGCACCTCTTCCGTGAAGCATGATTAAGGCTTTTTGGGCTTCTTGCAAAGGAACTCCAGCTGTTATATATGATGGATTCATAAGTACGATTTAAAATTATTTTTTCCAGATATCCTGATATTCATCGGGATGTCTTTTGAATTGCGCATGAACATAGGGACACAGCGGCAAAACCATCAATTTATTGGCACGAGCATACGATGTCATTTCTTCCAGAAGCTTTTTAGCATAGCCTTTCCCCTCGCCTTCTGGTTCTACTCCTGTGTGGTAAACTGTAAGTAAATCAGGTTTAAGACTTATGGTCATTTCGCCTAGTTTTTTACCCTCAACATACAAATTGAAAGCTCCGTGTTTTTTTTCGTCTAATTCTAATTTTATTTCTTCCATGATCTTTTCTAATTAATTAATTTTTACCAAATGGGCTTCAATTTCTGCTCTGTGTGGCTCATATTGAGCTGGCAGTTTCAAATTTTGTCCTAATTCTTCCAAGCTTTCATCTACAGTAAATCCAGGATTATCGGTAGCTATTTCGAATAAAACTCCACCTGGTTCTCTAAAATATAAAGAATGGAAATACTGTCTGTCAATTTGTGGTGTAATTGATAATCCGTATTCTTCAACTTTTTCACGAAATTGCATTAATATTTCATCGTTTTGTACACGGAAAGCTACGTGATGAACAGAACCATTGGCTACTAAACCTTTTCTTTCATCAGCCAATTCTACTAAATCTACAATTGCCGCATTTTCTATGGCATCAGTAGCATAGCGGTAACGGTTTACTTCTTGAGCGATTAATTTGTAACCAAATATTTCCGTTAAAACTGCTGCTGTTGGTTTTATATCGTTTAAAGTCAGTGTGATGTTGTGAAATCCTTTTGTAGCGGCGTCTGCTTTTACTTCATCGGTTTCCCAGCCTTTTCTGCTGTCTTCGGTTTTAGATTCAATTAATTCTAATTTTAATCCGTCAGGATCTAAGAAAGTAAGGTATTTTTCTCCAAACTTTTCGGCTGGTTTGTTATAGATAACATTGTATTTTTCAAAACGCTGCTGCCAGAAATCCAAACTACCTTTTGGAACAGAATAGCCTATTTCTGTCGCCATTCCTGATCCTTTCCTGCCTTGTTGTATTCCTTCTCCCCAAGGGAAAAAAGTTAAAATTGTACCGGCACTTCCCACTTCATCGCCAAAATAAAAATGATATGTTCCAGGATCATCAAAATTCACTGTTTTTTTAATGAATCGCAATCCTAATATTTTTGAATAAAAGTCAAAATTACGTTTGGCATCGCCTGCAATGGCAGTAATATGGTGTAAGCCTAAGATTTTATTTTCCATGGTATTTTATGTATTAAAGTTGTTCTTGATTTTCTTTTACAAATTTACCACCGTTATACTTCTTGATCGATTAATCTAGATTAAGAAATAAAAACGAATAAAATGGAAACTGGCTGATACCATTAACGATTAGAAACTAGCGAATTAAAAATCAATACATTACGATTTTATCCTAAATAAAATACGTGGCGTGAACCACCTGAATGAAGGCTGAGAATCGTGTCTTTTAAACTGCTTTCAAGATTTGAGGTTATAGAATGCAGTACTTGTTTTAAATCTTTAAAGTTATTGGGTTTTACGAAATAGCAGATTGCACCGAGTTTTGATGCTGTGTCCATATCGTTTTTATGGGAAGAAGTCGAAATCATTATAACAGGCACATCTTTATATCGTTTATCCGATTTTAATTCTTTCAAACAATCCCAGCCATTCATAATGGGCATGTTTAAATCCAGAAAGATAACACTTGGAGCTTCATCAAGAGTGTTTAATATTTGCAGTGCTTCACTGCCATTTTCGGCACAATGACATTTAATGTTTTCATCTATTTCACCCAATGCTTCACAAAACATCTCTGTGTCATCTCTATCATCATCAGCAAGTAAAATTATCTTTTTCATTGTTTTAAATGTCATTTTCCTTTTGCTCAAAAGGGAGTGTTATAATAAATTTAGCTCCTTCATTAGGAATTCCCGATGCCATAATGTTTCCGCCATGGCGTTCTGTTATTTTTTTACAAAGCGACAATCCTAATCCTGTTCCTTCATAACGGTCTTTTGAATTAAGGCGTGTAAAAGTTTCGAAAATACGTCGGGTTTGATCGTGTTCAAAGCCAATTCCATTATCTTCTAAAGTGATCACAGCTGTTTTTCTGTCGTGCTGGTTAACTGTTGTTGAGGATATGGTTATTTCTGGCGGAATTCCTTCTTTGGCAAATTTGATGGAATTGTTTATCAGATTATAAAAAAGCTGATACAGTAAAACTGAAGCACCTTCCAGCACTGGAAGATCATGATAATAGATTTTTCCGTTAGTTTTCTGCAGGGAAATCTCTAAATCAGTTTCGATATTTTTAATGGTTTCATTTAAATCTACTAAAGTCGTTTTCTGAGAATCGGCATTTATTTTAGAATACGCCAATACTCCGTCGATCATATTAAACATACGATCTGCAGCTACATGAATTCTGTCAATATATTTTGCTGAAGATTCGTCTAACTGCCCCTGAAGATGATCTTCGAGACGGCCAACAAATGTCTTTATTTTACGAACTGGTTCTTTTAAATCGTGAGAAGCAACATGCGCAAATTGCTGTAAATCTTCATTAGAACGCTGTAATTCTTTAGTACGATCTGTTACCAAGATTTCCAGTTTTTCGGTAATAGATTTCTGTTCGTGTATATCCGTGCAGGTTCCAAACCATTTGGTTATAGTACCTTCTTTATCTCTAATAGGAACTGCTTTACTTAAAAACCAACGATATTCTCCTGTATAAGCGTTTTTTAAGCGAAATTCAAGCTGATACGGAGTTCCGTTTTCGACGCTTTTATACCAAGTTTGAGTGACAAATGGGACATCATCTGGGTGTAGTCTTGGAACCCAGCTTGAATCGCCATATTCACTTTCGTCAAAACCGGTGTATTCATACCAGCGTCTGTTATAATAATCTATAAAACCATCTGGATTTCCGGTCCAGATAATCTGAGGTACAAGATCTGCAAGCTGTCGGAACTTTTCTTCACTTTCTCTGATAACTTCATGAAGTTCTTTTTCTGAGGTGATATCACTTGCCGCACCAAACCATTCAATAATAGTACCTTGATCGTCGAGTATAGGAACAACTCTCGAAAAAATCCATCCTGTTGAACCATTCTCGTTTATTATACGATGTTCTAGTTCAAATATACTTTTCTCTTTTATGGATTTGGCAATAAGGTGTATGGCTTTTTCACGATCATTAGGATGAGCATATTTGTCAAGCCAATTGAGTATAGGTTTTTGCGAATCTAAAGAAAAATCATCTCCTTCGAGACTGTACATAATTCTCCAATCTGCATCCATACGGTATACTTCATCAGATGAAGCGTTTACTAAAGCTCGAAAACGGCTTTCACTTTCTTGCATTTTTTCTCTAGCCAAGACCTGCTGTGTCACATCAACCGCTACTTGAATCATTCCTGTAATTTGTCCGTCTTCAATCAACGGACGATAGGCAAGATTGTAATAATAGTCTTTTATTTCTCCTGTACGGTTATGAGGTACCAAAACTTCGCTTTGGTCAAAAGGAATTCCTTGGTTGTAGACATTCTGAACCTGTTCCCAAACATATTGTCCTTCGAGTTCCGGCAGCACCTCGATTAGCGGCCTACCAATAATTTCAGGTCCTCTGCCAATCATTTCAAGCATGTGTTTATTAACCTGCTCAATAACCAAATCGTCACCTTTAAGAACTAATGTTGGCGCTGGAGTCTGTTCAATCATCGATTTTAATCGGCTTTCACTATCTTCGAGTTTTCTTCTGGCTAAAACTTGTTCAGTTGCATCAATTGCCATATGAAGAACGGCGCCTGTATCGCCATCATCTTGAATGTAATCGTATGAAAAATTAAAATAACGACGTTCGAGATTACCATTTATAATTAAATCAACGGGCTGTTCATCGCCTCTAAAAGGAATACCTGTTTTTTGAACATTTATAACGGTTTCCAATGCCGGCTGATCCTGCAATTCTGGAAGTGCTTCGAGCATTTTTTTTCCAACGGCATCTTCTAACCCTTTTTTGTTCATGAATTCCAGCATTGGCTTATTGATAATCTCCACTACAACATCTTCTCCTCTGGAAAGAAGCATTGCTATTGGGGATTGTTCAATCATATTTCGAAAACGAGTTTCGCTCTGCTGCAATTTTTCTTCGGCTTGTTTGATTTCGGTAATATCTCTGGTAGTTCCTGCAACGGCTTCTACTTCTCCTTTTTCGTTTAAAACGGGAACGAAAATATAATCGTAGATTCGGCTTCCTAATTCGGCATGCGGAAAAGAAACTGTACCTCTAATCGATCTTTTTTCAGCTACAACGGTATCAATTTCTCTTTCGTGCATAAGAGCATGCCATTCTTCATAACCATTTTCACGTAAGCCGCGTCCGATAGAATCTTCAGCAGATTTTCCCCACATTGTCAACAAAGCCTTATTGGCATACGAAAAAGTATAATCAAGATCAAAAACATACACCAAATCTGGTGTAGTATTTATGATAGACTCGTAAAATCGTTTTTGTTTTTCGGCTGCAATAAGTGCCTCATTTAAGGCTGAATCTGCCTGCTTTTTTTCGGTTATATCTTCTACATTTAAAATCAGCAGTTCGTCTTCTTTTACAATTGTAATTCGAAACCACTTTATCTGATTATTTTCTTCATAACATTGCTCGAAATCAGCAGTAATTCCAGTTACGGCTGTATCAATACTATTTTTAAGAATTCCGTTATCAACAGCTTTAGAAAACACTTCGCTTAAACGTTTCTCTCTGTAGTCTGAAACATTAATCCATTCAAGCAATCGCGAATTGAACTTTAATATTGAAAAATCTTCTATCTGCCCTTTGTCATTATACAATGACTTAAGAACTGCAATACCATTTGGCGCAGCATTAAATATGGCTTTAAAAAGATCAGGATTATTTACTAACTCCATCGCAACAGCTTCGTAGATTAAAAAATTTGCTTTTAGAAATCAAGCTTTGAGCCGTATCTCCTAATCTAAATTAATAAATAAAACCCTATTGTTCCTAATTTACGAGAATAAATCTTATGAATTTATTGTACTAAGGAAATAGAAATTCAAAATTAATTCAGAATTGAATGGTAAAATTTGCGGTTTGTAATAACCTTTGAATTGATAATGACTTACATTCATTTTATAATTAATCCTATTTCAGGAAGCGGAAAACACAATTTAACTCCAGAACTCATTCAAGAACATTTTCCTGCTGATCTCTATACCGTAAAAACCGATTATACCACACGTAAAAAACATGCTGTAGAACTTACTGCGGCAGCAGTACAAAATAATCCAGATTATATAGTGGCGTGCGGCGGCGATGGTACTATTAATGAAGTGGCTTCATGTTTAATTGGGACATCCATTATACTGGGTATACTTCCGGTGGGTTCAGGAAATGGACTGGCCTCAAATCTAAATATTCCTCGTGATTTTAAAAAAGCGATTGACATTATCAAAAAGGGACAAACGAAATTAATTGATGCTGGAAAAATAAATGGAAGTTATTTTTTTAGCAACACCGGAATTGGTATTGATGCCATGATTATAAAAAAATATGAAAATTCAGGACGCAGGACATTAGTTTCATACATAAAATCAGCCTTGATTTCTAGTTTTGAATTTAAGTCTGAGTCTTCCATTATTTCTTTTGAAGAACAAACGATACCTACTAATCCTTTCATGGTTTTTATATCCAATTCAAATGAAATGGGATATAATATGAGTCTGACTCCAAAAGCTTCTTTACATGACGGATTACTTGATCTCGTTATTATACCAGAATTATCATTTGTAGAAAAGTTAATTTTAGGATATTATGTGCTTCGAAATTCAGTTCAAAAATTCAAAAAAGCAAAGCATTTTCTAGTTACTGATATTCATATTGAAATACCTTCAAAAATATTTACAGATGCCCAGATAGATGGTGAACATTATAAACTTAAATCAAATAAAATAGATGTTTCTATACTTCCTCATTCATTAAAAGTAGTGGTTTAACTTCCAAAAGATGTGATAAAAAACTGAAATCCTGAGATACGTTTAAATAAGCGTATCTTCAGGATCACAAGGAAAATAAATTATAATATCGGTGCCTTGATTGGGTTTTCCTTCGGCATGAATATCTCCTCCTACTGCCTGCATAATTTTTTTACATAAAGCAAGTCCAATACCTGAACCAGCATATTGTTCCTGATTATGAAGTCGGGTAAAGACTTTGAAAATTGACTCGGCGTATTTCTGTTCAAAACCAATTCCGTTATCCGAAAAACGAACCCAGTGGCAGTGCACTTTATACAAATGACGCATTATGACGGGTTCCTGCGAAGCGGTAATTTTGATAACCGGCGTTCTTTCTTCTGATGCATACTTTAGAGAGTTCTGAATGATATTCATAAACAGCTGCTGCATTAAAAAGCCAATGGCGTGAATTTCAGGAAGATTTTCAAATTCAATTACTGCATTTTTTTGTGTAATGACTTCCTGCAATTCCTTTATGGTAGATTTTAATACTTTGTTTAAATCTACTAATTGCAACGCTTCTTTGGCATTTTTGATGCGAGTGTACTTCAGAATATCTTCCAGCAGACCTCTCATTCTACTAGCCGATTTTGAAACGCGTTTTAAAGAAGCTGCAATTGATTCTTTAGAAACTACATCTGGTTCAGTAAGCATTTTGGAAGTAATAAGCTGAATTTTACGAAGCGGTTCCTGTAAATCATGCGTACTAATCCAGTTGATGTTTTCAAGCTCTGAGTTGGTTTCTTTTAAGATTTCACTCTGTGTACGGTATTTTTCTTCTTCTTCACTCAGCATTATCATAATCAACTGATTGTGAAGAGCGTGCGCATATTGAATCGCTGCATTAATTTCGTACCTTTTCCATTTTGTACTTTGGTTTTTAACAATCTGTTTCCAGATATTAAATGAGTTTCTAGGATGAAGTCCGTTTTTGTCTTTTACGATGCTTTTTTCAGGTTCACCTCCCCAATTTATTTCAGAAATGGTTTCGGGTCTAAACCAAATTATATGGTCGTTATTTCCTAAAGAATGATATATACATCCTGCAAAATCAGAATCGGTTTCTATTTCAGGAAAAGAATTGCTGATGTTATTGGTGGTGAATACACTGTTTGTGTTTTCATTACCAATAAGTTCAATCAGTTTTATGATTTTTTCATCAGATGGTGTTAAACCGTTTTTATAGATTTTATCTCTTGAAACAATTGAAACGCCTGACGCATTTGATAAATCCAATATCTGCGGTGTTTTCACAACGAGTTCTAATGAACTTTGTAAAAGCGGTATTTCGAGTCCGGTTAATTGTTCTAATGCTAAAGAGGCTTTCTGTACACTTACATATTCATCGTTCGATTGCCTGATATCGATTTGAGAAGTTATAAATTGCCCTTGAAGTTTGGCTGCTAGTCTAATTTCGGGCGAAATATTCTTTTTTGAATAATGATGGCAGGCAATTAATCCCCACAGTTTGTCGTGATGAATTAACGAGATAGTAAGCGTAGCGCCTACTCCAATATTCTTTAAATATTCAACGTGAATTGGTGATGTGCTTCTTAAAACAGAAAGACTCAGATCAAGGTTTTTATTTTCTTTATCATCTACCGTAAAAATTGGAACAGGTTCATAATCAACATCTACAATAATTCTGAGCTGATTTTTTATGTATAATTCTCTTGCCTGTGCCGGAATATCAGTATGCGGGTAATGCAATCCCAAAAAAGGCTCAAGATCATCTCGACGGCTTTCAGCAAATACTTCTCCATTGTATTGTTCATCAAATCGATAAATCATTACACGATCGTAACCTGTTATTTTACGGGTTCCTTCTGCTACAAGTGCACACAAATCTTTAAGTGACTTGGTCTGGTTCATCTGGGTTACAAACTGAATAGTCTGTGTATAGACATCGGCCAGTTTTTCTTTGTCTGGAAAATGCGGTTCGGCTTCCAGAACATAAATACCGTGACTTTGGTGTATACTTACTTGAAAAAGTTTCCCTAAAAGTTCTATTTCGAGAGGAAATGCATCCTGAATTTTATCCGTATTAAGGTAATCTAAAATCTGCTGTTGGGCATCAGAACCAAAAACAGCGGCAAAGTTTTGTCCTAATGCTTCTGTATAAGAAACAGCGATAAAGTCAGCAACATTATCAGTACAAAAATCAATTTTCCAGTCTGCAGTAACACCTATCAAAAATCCGTGAGGCTGAATTTTGCCTGGAATATGAATAGGTTCATGTTCACAATTGGTAAGTGTAACAATGTCGCGGTTGACTATATCTTTTATCTTCATTATGCGTTTTGAAAATGATTATAAATGCTTTCAAAAGCATATTTTGCACCTTTTATAATTTCATCTCCACAATTATAATCTTGTTCGTATTCGGCTAAAACATTTAGAAACGTTTTCCAGTAACTTCCTGTTTTGTCTCCGTACCCATTAAAATAAGAAACGCCTTTATCTGTAGAGAGTTCAGGCAATTTTGAAACATTTTTCAAAATAAATCTTCCTCCAAGTGTCGATCCTTCCATTACATACAAAACTCCTAAAGCAAAAGGAATACTCATGTTTGTTATTTCAAATACTTTGGCTGAATTAATTTTAGTGTGATGAAGAAAAGAAAGATCATTTTCTATAAGATGTTTCTTTTTTCTGTGTTCTAAATCTTCAACAATACCTGAAAGCAGTGGATAAACAATATTTTCTGTATCGTTGTGAACATCATGCATTAGACTTAAATAATGTACATAATCTTCTATTTTCATGTCTGGTGAAACAATAGACATTGAAACTGGAAGTTGTTCTAATTTTGTATGTGAATCTGCGGTGTGCGTTTTGATATCAGTAAGAAAACCTGAAGATATTGAAGTTGAATTTGTACTCATTTATTGGGTAAATATTATGGCATTAGGAGAGTTAACAGCAACTTCTCTGTAGCAAATTTAATAAAAAAATAAAAGCTGATTTTTATTATTTCTTGGTAAAGCCCTTTCTGGTCATTTCGCCCCATCCTTTTGTGCCCATGATTTTTTCTTTATACCCCACCAACGCTGCATAAACGGTAAGCGGATGAAAATATAAAGGTTCTATAAAAGCCGCCATTAATAATTTAAAAAAGTCAATTTGTTTTGGGTATTTATGATACGTTCGCTCTTCGCTGTACAAAGCAATAACCGAAAAGAAAACTGCAAATGTGTATACAAAAAGCAAAAGAAGCAGGAAAAAATGCCAATTTAACTGTCCCAAAACTATAAATATAATTGTTATTACCAAACCAATAAACTCTATACCAGGGGCCAGAAATTCAAATAATGTCCAATACGGAACACTAAGCATTCCTAATAATTTGTATTTGGGATTCAGAAACATCTTTTTGTGAAAATCAAGGGTTTCAATGGTTCCCCGCATCCAGCGGCTGCGCTGTTTTTTAAATATTTTAAAACTTTCCGGAGCTTCTGTCCAGCAGAGCGGATCAGGAATGTAAGCTACAGAATACGGAAGTTTATTTTCTAACATATAACGGCGCATTCTCACAATCAATTCCATGTCTTCGCCTACTGTTTTAGTGCTGTAACCTCCAGAGAGTACTGCAATTTCTTTATCGAATGCACCAAACGCACCGCTGATGAGCAGTAATCCGTCGAGTCTTCCCCACGCCATTCTTCCCAAAAGAAATGCTCTCAGGTATTCTAAAACCTGAATTCTAGGCAGCATCACATCTGGAATGTTCACTTCAACCAAACGTCCGTTTTTAATCACACATTGATTCGCAATTCTTACTACGCCGCCAGTTGCGATAATTCGTTTTCCGTGTGACTCTAAAAATGGTTTTGCCAGTTTTAAAAGAGAATCTTTATCGAGAATACAATCAACATCAATGCAGACAACATAAGGGTTCTGCGCAATATTAAGACCTACATTTAAGGCATCTGCTTTGCCTCCGTTTTCCTTGTCCACTACGATTAGCTTTTTGAAAGCGGCATTTCTGGATGTGTAAATTCCTCTGATTTTTTTGGTTTCAATCTGCGGATGAAAATCTAAATCGGTCAAAACAAGATCATAGGTTTTCATTAGGATTTCCATCGAATTGTCTTTACTTCCATCATTCACAACAATTACCTGATAGTTATTGTAATTTAAGGAAAGTAATGATTTTACATTTTCTTCTATGGTAAAACCTTCGTTGTAGGCAGGAGCAATCAGGGAAAGTTTAGGTGCAAATTCGCTGGTAAGCAGTACTTCGTAATCTACGAAACTGTTTTTTTTAAGATAACCTCGTAATTCTTTAGTTGAAAGATAGGCTAACACAAGATACGACGACATGATTAATATTGCATAAGCAAGTATAAGGATGATGTATACATCTATAAACCAGGTTACTTCGCTATTAAAAAAAGTCATTTGTTTAATTTATACTGTTAAGGTTTGTAATACGTTCTGCGCTTCGTATTTAATGGTTAAATTTGGTGTTTGAGCTGCTAATTGTGCTACAAACGGAACTTTTTGTGTTAGTTTGAGTTCTTTGATAAGTTTTAATCCAAGGGCAATTACAGTTGTATTCTGCGATTCTAATAAAAGCTCAACTCCGCTAATATCGCCAATATCGTGTTTTTTAAAAGCATTTATAATATTCACTTGTGTCCAGTCGTCAATAGGATCTCTGTGCTGGGTAAGATGTACAATTCCTTTTATTCCTGCGAGTTTAATACAAGCGTTTATGGCAGTAATCTTTAAAGTTTTGTTTCGGGCCTTTGCAAAAATGATGATCTTGTCGAAAGCCTCTATAATATTAAACTCAGCTAGTTCAGTAATTCCTTTGCATTTTACTTCCCATTTTAAGCTTTTGAGTTTTCTAAATGAGTCTTTTATCAATCCCGATTCTTTGTAAAATTGTTCCAGCTTCTGGGCAAATACACCTTCGTAATTTTTATGCAGATTGATGATCGATTCTATGACAACTTCTCTGTAAAAAGTGGTATCAAAAAGTACTAGAAAATTTTTGTCTTCTTTAAAATCTGAATAAGTTCTATCTTCAAAAATAACAGATGAAAGTAGTCTTTCAATTTCAATGTTGTATTCTTTTCGAAGTCTTTCTCTTCTAATATTTCGGCTTCGGCTCCAAACAATAATTAAATACAGCGTAAAGGAAGCCAATACAAACAAATAGATTGAAAAAGTTAGAAATGGTACTACCCAATGACTGTTTTTATATAGTTCCCAGATTTCTGCCATACTAAAAACGTTTGGTTACAATTAACTGTACATTAAATCTATTTCGATATTGTCCAGGCGTATATTCTTCATCTTCATAAAGGAAAATGGGGCGTACAAAAAATGAATCTCCAAAACGATGCTGGTATTGCAAACCAATTCTATAGGCTTTTAAAGGCTGTGTAAATCCATTATAGAGATACAAATACGGTACGTTTCCATATTGAAGTTCGAGTCTTATGATGCGTTCTTTTTCTTCATTGCTTCGCTGTAAACTTAAAACATGCGAAAATAATTCGTTTGAAGTGTCATAATACGGTCTGTAAGCCAGTGTGTAATTTCCTGAGTTATACGCCAGCTGACCTGTAACGAGTGTAATATCATCAGTATCAAAATGCATAAAACGGGCTCCTAAAGAGTAATCGAAATTTTTATGCGGTTTAAAATAATATTCTAATCCTGCCTTTGCTACTGGAAAAATTGTTTCTCCAGTCGAAACTCCAGCGTTGGCATACAGATAACTTTTGTTGGAAAATGTCTGGTAGAAATCGGTTTCAAATAACATTTGGGTATTATCAGAAACGTTTCCAATATTGGCTCTTCCCACAATGGCCGATTTTGAAAATTTATGTGAATATTCGACATATCCGTAATGAAATGGAGATTGTCCTGGATCTGATGTTGAAATATTTAGATAAGAAGCTGATACTGCATTTTTAGCCTTACGCCCAATTAGTGTGCGGATTCCTCTGAAAGCCTGAGTGCTGTTTTCGATATCAGATCTTGAAATGATGTCCAACGCTTCTTGATCTCGGTTTAGTTTTTCAAGACAGGTTACTTTTATTTTTAGTACTTCTGTATCTTTTGGATTCAATGCTAAATATTTATCGCAGTATGTTATGCATTTTTCGAATTGTTCCGACCAAAAATAATTGTTTACTAGGGCTTGTAAAGCTTCTGGATTTGGATTAACTCTGTCTGCCATAGGCAGTAGTATTTTTGCAGAGGCAGTATAGTCTTTTTTCCAGCTGTAGATTCTTCCGGTGTAGATTTGAATATCTTCATTTTCAGGAAATTTTGCACGTAAAGGCTCTATTAAAGACAATGCTTTATCGAAATTATTCTTTTCAACTTCTTGTTTTACTTTGGACAGCGTTTCATCGATATTGATTTCCTGCGCAATTGCGATAGAGGAAATAAACAACAGTAAAATTGAATAATAGATATACTTCTTCACGATCGGATATTTAGTAATTTATTAATTCGTACCAAAAGAACCGCCGGACTAACTGGTTTTGCAATAAATTCATTGGCTCCAATATCAAAAGAGTCCAGCTCTGTTTGTTCTACTCCCGAAGAGGTCAATATAATAACAGGTACGTTTGATTTTAATGTTTCTCGTATATATTGTGTAATCTGCATACCGCTGATGCCGGGCATGTTTATGTCCGTTAGGACCAGATCATAAGTATTTGTTTCAATGGCATCCAGTGCGTCTTTTCCATCCGAAAACTGATCGACACTAAATCCTTTAGATTCTAAGAAAAAAGATAACGATTTGCGTAGGATATCATTATCTTCTGCTAAAATAATTCTCATTTTTATTATTATTTATCTTGAGGCAACCTTAAATTATAACAATAGAATTGTAAAACTATTGTGTAAATTCTCTCTAATATAACTCTTTTAAAACTTTTACGACTTCTATTATCCCACAATGCAGAATTTCAATTTTGTCTATACTTTCTGTGGTGAATATTCCAGCTGATGCTTCTTGTTCGAGAATAGCCGCACAGTTGCTAAGATCTTCCAACAGGAATATGTCCAAACTGGATTTCATATTGTGTGCCACTTTTTTGACTGTTTCATGATCTTCGTTTTTAAAAGCTTCTTGAAGCTCAGCGTCTTGTTCTGGAATTTTTTCTAGAAAGATTTCAATCATGTCTTTCTTAAAATTTTCATCGCCGCAGGCCATTTCCTCTAAGAATGATAAATCGACAGTACGTTTTTTAGTTAGTACAGCATCTGTATCCATTACTGTTTTTATGGCTTTTAAAAGTACTGCCTGCTTAAATGGTTTTGGTACATAAGCATTCATTCCTACTTTGTAACAACGTTCCTGTTCTCCAACCAATGAATGTGCGGTCATGGCAACAATAGGAATTGTCGATTTTAGTTCATTTCTGATGAATTCTGTAGTTTGATAACCATCTTTCACAGGCATCTGCAAATCCATTAAAACTAAATCATATGTATTTTTAGATAATAATTCAATACCTTCTTCTCCATTATTAGCAATATCTAGATCGAAACCAAAATTATTAATTACGCTTTTTGCTAGTTTTTGGTTTAAAATATTATCCTCACACAAAAGTATTTTCAGTTTTCCTAAATCATTTTGTGATGTTGATTTTAATGAAAGTGATACCGTTGTATTTTTTTTATAAGTCAGTGTAAAATAAAATTCAGAACCACGGTTTAATTCGCTTTTTACATGAATTTCAGATCTTTGAAGTTCAATAAGCTGTTTTACAATGCTTAATCCAAGACCTGTTCCGCCAAAAGTTCGCGTAGTACTTTCTTCGCCTTGTGTAAAACGTTCAAAAATGGTTTTCAGTTTATTTTTAGGTATTCCTATCCCAGTATCTTTAACTGAAAATTTAAGTGAATAGGTATCATCTGTTTCTTCTGTTTTTTTGACCGAAACAGTGACTGCACCTTCTGAAGTAAATTTTAGTGAGTTTCCTATCAAATTCACTAATATCTGGTTAAGTCTTCCTTGATCGCCAATAATCATATCCGGCAGATCGGCATCTAAAAAAAGATCAAATTCCACATCATTCTGCACTTTCACTTTCAGCAGATTGTAAACGTGTTTTAGGGTTTTCTTGATATTAAAAGGTTCTGATTCAATAGCGAGATTTCCAGATTCGATTTTAGAAAGATCCAAAATATCATTTACAATCAAAAGCAGATTTTCGCCTGCAATCTGAACACTTTCAATATAATCACGCTGCATTTCATCTAACTCTGTCTGCGCAAGAAGATCTGTAAAACCAATAATTGCATTTAAAGGCGTTCTGATTTCATGGCTCATATTGGCCAAAAAACTATCACGCGCCAAAACAGCTTTTTCGGCAATTTTTCGCTGTTCTTTCAGTTCAATATTTTTGGTTGACAATTCTAATTGTGCGATTACATGTTTAGCAACAATCGAAAGGGCATTTTTTTGATTCTCATCGAGTTTTTTGACTATATGATCGACAGCACACAAAGTTCCAATGTTATAACCATCGGGAGTCGTCAGTGGTACTCCAGCATAAAAACGTACGTTGAACCCTCCTGTTACATTGGGATCATCTTTAAAGCGTTCGTTTAAATGTGTGTCATTTATTTCAACCATTTCAGTGTCTAAAATGGTATAACGGCAGAATGTAATTTCTCTAGGCACTTCAGATATGCCAATACCAATTTCAGATTTAAACCATTGTCTATTTTCATCTATAAATGAAATATGAGCAATGGGAACCCCACAAATATATGAAACAAGCTTTGTGGCATCATCAAAAGCATTATCCGGAAGCGTGTCTAATATATTGTAGCGTTTTAGTGCGGCTAAACGCTGCAGTTCGTTATCTGGAATTGGAAAATCTTTATTCATTTTAATATAAAAGTAAAGTGCATAAAGGTAAGACAATTTGGTATAAAACCCTAGAGTAATTGTACTCTGCGGTGATTCTTTAACCTCTGTTGAAGATTTCCAGAACTTCTTTTTTTGACTATTGTAAAGAGTATTAGGAAGTAAAAACTAAAATTTAAGAATACGATCGAGTTCTAATATTGTGATTCCGAGTGGAAGTTCTTTTGGAGCTTTTCTTAATTTTTGGGCTAAAAAGTAAGTCGAAATAGGTTTTATATTCTTAAACAAACCCAATGCATTCAAGACTTTAATAACTTTTACGGCTATTTTTTCTCCCAAACGATCTGTGTCTTTTCGAATTAGCGGACCAGGTCTGAAAATGATATATTGACGGAAATCAAGTTTGGCAATATAATCTTCTAATTCGCCTTTCATTTTAGAATAAAAAACACTGCTTTTTGCCGAAGCTCCATAAGAGGAAACCAAAACAAAAGATCCGACTTCATTTTTTCTGGCAATTTCAGCAAATGCAACAGGAATATCAAAGTCGATTTTCCATTGGTTTTCTTTTGATCCAGCGGTTTTCAATGTGGTGCCGAGACATGAAAAGAGAACATCTCCCGTAATTATATCTGAAAAAGATTCGGGTTTTGAAAAGTCAACAATATATTCTTTCAATTTAGGATGAGATTTTCCTGTTGAACGTCTTACAAAAAGTACCACTTCGGTATAATTACTATCATCAAGAAGCTGATTTGTTAAATCGTGTCCAGTAGAACCTGTTGCGCCAATTAGTAATGCTTTCATGTTATAATTTATTTTAAGAGCAGAACTTATGCTGCTAAAAATTAATTTCTATCAAATATAATTAAAAACCCCTTTACCAAAGTCAACAAAGGGGTTTCTTTTGAAATAAAAACAAATTTAATTCTTGATAAATTTATGGGTAAAATTCCCTTTATCTGTGCTGATAGTAATGATGTACAAGCCTTTTGCAAAAGCACTCACATCGACTTGGTTGTTGTTTATTACTATATTTACTGCTCTTCCAGCAACGTCGTATATTATTATGCCTTTTAATTCATCTTGAGTTTTAATGTTCAAATAATCGGAAACGGGATTTGGATAAATTGCCACTTGTATTCTTTCAAACTGATCTGTTCCTAAAGTGCTAGTGGTAACGGTTATCGTTTTTTCGATTATTTTACCATTCGAATTAAAACTAATTACAACTGCTGCATTTCCTGAAGCTTTTGGCGTTAGAACCAATTCGTCATCTGCATTAATTTCTGCTGTAACAATTTCTGTATTACTAATTGATTTTACTTTTTTTACAATCGCCGCACTTAGATTATCTTGATCCGAAACTACCGTTTTTAAATCAATTACCAAATTGTTGCTTAAGGAAACTTCAGATGCTAAATCTGCACTTAAAACCGGCAGAGCATTATCTGGAAAAACCGTTATGGCTGGAAACCAGTAATAATCATTTAATGTTTTGGTGCTGATTAACGTTCCAGAATTACTAAAAGTATGTATCCAGTTTTTCTGGTAATGAGCGCCATAACCGCTTTCAGTAGTATTGAGAATCAATTCATCAGAAACTGGATCAATACGCAAGGCCGCTCCATACGGAATTTGTTTATAAGTGTCAGTCTGTCCCGGAATTACCGCAAAGTTTTCATTGAAGGTTTTGAATGCTGCATCAAATTTTACGATTTGTGTTCCCGAATTGAAACTATTGATTGAGTTAATCCAGTATAACGCATTTTCTTTATTGCTGTAGGTAAAACTTCCTGCATTCCATGCTCCCCACGAACCTAAATATTTAGTAGTTGGAATGGTATATTCGGTTACATCAAAATTTACTGCGTTGATGTTTACCAATTTCTGGTTTTGAATCGCCCAGACACTCCCGTCTTTTGCTTGTGCAATAGAATGAAATGCACCTGAAATAGTTTTAATTACCGTATTATTTTTTGGATCGATGATTAAAACTCCTGCGTTTTGTTTTACTGCAAATACATATTTTGAGGTACGAATCATATTCCCTATTTGTCCGGCATATTGACTTCCTCCGCCAGTTCCTGCTATCATATCGCCTACTTTCATATTCGCAATATCAAATGCAAAAATTCCGTTTGAAGCGCCAATGTAGCCTGTATTTTCATCTACACCAATAAACGAGCGTCCGTCTCCTCCACCGATATTATCAAAAGCAGCGATTTTTTTCATTGTTAAAGCATCGGCAATTACCAATCTTCCGCCTGGAGTATATTGACTATCACCGCCATCGGCAGCTTGTTTTGAAATGAAATAGAATTTATCGCCATAAATAGTTCCGTATTGTGTAGTAGCGCCAAAAGCCTGATTGTTGTTGGCTGCGCTGTAAACACGATAATTGATATTTCCTTCATTGTCTACAAAATTTACAGAACCATTCGTGTGTCCAAACCATTCTTCGTTTACTACAAAATAGCCTTTTGTAAAATCTACCACATTTACATAAGGATCAACAGGAGTAAATTCTGTTGAAATATCAATGGTATTAAATTCTGGATTGAAATTCCAAACATCCCAAGAACCATTTTGTAAAGCACGACTAGACGCTCCCAAACCCGAGTACCCAAAATCGCTATCGATGTCATCTTTTACCCAATACGACCAATATCCTTTTGACATCCAACCAGACTGCCAGTGATCTTCTGTATCTATTGGTGTGTATTGATCAAAATCGTAAGCAGTTGTGTTTACAATACCACTTACAGGATAATACGGATAGGTTACATTTTCATCTTTATAAAGTCCGTTCGTGTTTTTTCCATTCAGGTCAAAACCAAATCCTCCAATCGCAGAACCAAATTGTGTTCCCTGATACAGCAACGTAAAAAAACGGTGATCTGCTTTTGCAATGGCTTTTAGCATATCTTCTCCTGTTGCATCGCCATCCCATTTAAATCCCCATACTAAAGCATCAGAATTTTTATCATCATTCCATTGTACGACAAAAGCGGCTTTGTTGCTTCCTGTTCCCACCCAATATTTTATATCATCAAAAGTGATGGTACCGGCTGCTTTTTTGGATTGCTTTTCTGTTGTTATTTTTTGTTTTATGTCACTTCTTGGCACGCCCTGAACGGTAATCTGAGCATTCGAAAAGAGTGCAAAAAATAACAACAGTATTAAAAAGTAGTTTTTCTTCATAATTTGTATTTAGGTTAAAAAATTTTAATTAGTCAAAGTATAAATCATAAGCGCCGGCTACTTCTGTCGAAACTTCTCCAAGCCAGCCCGCTTCATGATTAATTCCTGTATGAACTTTAATGAAATCAATTCCAGAAAGTTTTACGTAGTTTCCGTTTTTATCAACAGCCCATGAAATGTCAATGCTAGAAGCGTCATCATTATTGGGCGCATTGTCAGCATAACCGAATTCAAATGATTTACCGACCCAGTAATTTCCAGTGCCGCTTTGGTCATAAAAGTTATTCTCCATTCGGGTTCCTTTGAGCGTGTAAGATGCGTCTGAAATCCAAAGCGGATAATAACTTTGAATATGAAAATTGTTTTTGGTCTTATGGCCTGAATTTCCCAAATTGTCCTGCCATTTAATGTATTCAACATCAGTCTGCCAGAATTCATTTCCTGTTACTCCGGTTTTAGATTCGTCTGGTTTAAAATAGGTTATGCTGTAGTTTTTAAGAGTTGTATTTTTAAAATATTCACTTCCTGCTATTTCGTACCATTCGTCTTCATCAGGTTTTCCGTTTTTATTTTTGTCGTAAGCGACTAGAATAATTCCGGGTTCACATGATCCTGAACGAGCTTCATTGGCTTCATTTCCCCAAAATGCATTTCCTAAAACTTTAAAATCTTTTCCTTTCAAATTGGGAATTGTATGATCGAAACCAAACACAACATAACCACCAAAACCACCTAAAGAAATCATTGTGGTATTAGAACCTACCAAAGATTTTTTGGCCAAAGCAATCACTTGAGCTTCTGTGTTTCCAGCTGCATACTGCGGAATTTCATTGGTAAACTGCCCCACTGCTGGACGAAAATCAAATACGTTCGAAATGTATTTACTATAGGTTCCTGCTTCTTTAATGACATTAATTTTAGATTCGTAAATCTTCAATACACCATTTTTTTCTACCTCTAAAAACAAAGGATAACTTTTTAAATACGGACTGATAAAATCCAGTTGCGCTGTATTTGAAATTACAGAATCATTAATACGCCATTTTATTTTGGCATCAGCAGATAAATCAAGAGCAATGTTGAGCACTTTAAATCGATCAATTGTATATGATTCTTTTAATACTACTGTCGTTTCGGTTTCTTCTTCTTTATCGGTTTGGCAGGCTGTTATTCCAAAGAGAAAAAGAAATAAAAATGTGGCTTTTAGAATTTTAGTTGAATTCATTGTTTTTTTGGGAAGATGTGAAATGTGAAAAGCAGATTTGAGATTTTATTTGATAGAACATAAATGATTCAACAGATTTTGGAAAAAATCTGCAACTGAATAATTGGAAAATTATCATGAGAAATATTCACATGATGTATGTTCAGCAATATTGCTTGAAAAGAAAATAAACGAGTTTGCTGGATACGATGCATTACCTATTAATTTTAAAAATTAATTTTCGGGAACGTAACCAAACAACAATACGAAAATAGACCCGCTACAAAATAGCCGGTGCAGTTATTGTCTTCAACTTTATTCCTCGAAAGTTTTAAACTTATGTGATTATGGCAGGTCTCCTGACTTGTTCCATCTTTAAAACAGCCTTCTCATACGCGGCAGCGAACAATGGCATAAGTAACGTTTAAAGACTTAATAGAACTTACAGTAGCGGGTCTGTTCAGGATTTACACCTGATTCCCTTTTAACTGTTTTTCTTAAAAATTGAAAAAAACAGACCAAAATCTGTCGCAAAGGTAGAACTATGTTTATAAAAACAATAACTATTTTGTACAATTATGGTTTTCTCACTTTAAGAAAACAACATTGAATATTGTGCATTTTTTCTTTTAAGAATGGTTTAATATCTATTTCATAACAAAAAAATTTTGTGATACAATTCTTATTTCCTTAAATTTGAATGATACCATCTGTAGAAAAACCTTATAAATTCATAAGTGTTTTTTAGATTTCAAATGAAAATACATGCCAAAAATTATTTTATCTAACCCAAAATCTTGTAAGCAATGAAAAAAAATCTTGCCTTAACCTTTTGGGCACTTTACATGCTCTTTTTTGCTATTCCGTTTCCCATGTTTTTGTATTACAACATTAAAAGCGAATCTGATATTGATGCTTTAAAAGACGGAAATCCTTATTTGGCTTTAGCTTATCTTGCTCTCTCTATATTACTGTGGCTTATTCTTTTAGTTGGTTATTTTAGAAAGTGGATTCTACAGCTTTTTATTACCAGAAGAAATATGGCAAAAATAAAAGCGCATGGAGTACTTCGAGAATCTAAAATTTTAAATGCTCAGAAAATTTCAAAAGCAACTTCAGTTTACAACACATACGAACTTGAATTGTGTTTCAAAAATTTATCTGATTCTGAAATCACACACAAAACGACTATAACCGATCTAAAACCGCTGGCAAAACGTTTTGAAAGTGGCAATAAACTGAATATCTTATTAGATCGGGATATGAACCAGCCGCCTTATATGATGATTGCTTCATCTGAAGCTTCTATAAATTTTAGAAGTTTTGCTTTGAGAATATTAGGTTTTGTTATTCTTTCTATTGCAGTTATAGCGTATTACATTTTTTCATACCGAACAGAAAGTTACGGTATGGGCTGGCGATTTCTAGCTTTCTGGCATCCGCTCATTCTCTGTCCAGCCATATTATTGTTTTATCGTATACTTGTAGGCTTTATATTTAGAAAAATAACGGGATTAAGCGATGATTCACTAGTAATTAAATTTAAAGGAATTAAAACTTCAGCCAAATTAATCAAAGTAAGCCAGACCGGAACGTATATTAACGAACAACCTATGATGCGATTTGAGTTGGAATATACAGATACTCACAATCAGCTGCATCGCAGCAGTTTGAAAAAAGTGGTGGGACTGCTTGATCTTGATATTACGAAACAGGAATACATTTCTATCTTTTATTTACCGGAAAATCCAAGCCAAATTGCCTTTACCTCAGATTTAAATACTCTTTAATAATGAAAAAACTGATTATTGCAACGATTATTTGTTCGATACTTGTAAGCTGCCAGCAGATAACACAAAGTATAAATGAAACTTTTAAACCTAATGATACTGTTGTCGAAAAAGAACATGAATTGGAACAAGAACAAAAATTCGAAACTTCAAATTCTGAAACTACAGCAAACGAAAAAATAGTTCTTTTAGAGCATCCAGAAATTTTGCAAAAAGCGGAGGAAGAATTAAAAAAATTACCACAGTATGCCGGAAAAGAAATATTTGTTTACTCTACAGTATATTTTTATAATTACGGGAGCATAAATGTGTTATTACAACATCCAAAAAATCCAAAATACGTTGATACTTACGAATACAAAGACGGTAAATGGTCGGAACCAAGACCGGTTCAGTTATCAGTGCATGACGATATTAAAGGCCGATTGGTTCCGCTTTCTAAAATAAACTTTATAAATGCTTCAAAAGTTGCCGAAATCTATAATCAAAAAGCAAGCGAAATCGAAGGTGCAGAGCCTTTAACAAGCGTGTACATTTCGATTTGGAAAAATCAGCTAAAATGGTATCCAACAAGCATACACGGAAGCCGCGAAAGGTATTCGATACAATTTAATGATGATGGGTCTCTAAAAGAATTTAAACAGGATTAACTATTTTTTATCATACGGAATGTATTGATCCCACTGCCATGGTGTGAAAGTATCTTTTATTCCCGTTTCTAATAGATATTTTATAATACTGTCTGTGTTGTAACTATTAGACATAATGAGCATTCCGATTCCTTTTTCAGGGAAAATAATTCCGTAATTTTGAAAACCCGAACCCTGCCCTTCTTTAAAAGCGCCAATTCCGTATGGCGACTGCAGTATTCCCCATCCTAAACCATACGAAAGCTGAATGTTGTCGTTCCAATTTCCGTCTTCAACCGCACCCGGACCAAATTGTGTTCTGGAATGAATTCTAATCTGCGGACTAAACATTTCTTTATATGATTTTTCTTTTAGAAGTTTTTTACTCAGCAAAGCCGAAAGAAATTTACTGTAATCTTCTAAAGTTGTTTCAAGTGTTCCTGCTCCTCTTGGCGCATTGTCTTTGTCTTTTTCCTGAAGCGAATTATCATGTTCGTAGCCGTACGCATAATCTTTTTCAAATTTATCCTGCCATTTATAACTAGAATTCGTCATTCCAAGAGGCTTAAATACTTTTTCCTGAGCCAGTCCTTCCAGAGGTTTTCCGGTAATTTTTTCTAACACCACCTGAAGATACGTGAGTCCTTCTCCCGAATAACTGTATCTTGTTCCCGGTTCAAATTTAATGCGTAATTTTTCATCCGATTCAAACCAGCGCCAGTTTGGAAAACCAGTTGTATGATCCAAACACATACGGGCCGTAATTTTTGTATATCTCGGATCTGATTTTAATTCTGTAAAATCTTCATGCCATACTTTGTGTTCGTATTCATAAATAGGTTTTGGCAGATAACTTTGAAGCGGTTTATCTAAAGTTATAACGCCTTCTTCAACCAGTTTCAATACTAAAACAGCAAAAACGGCTTTACTTAAAGAGGCACCGTATAAATTAGTATTGGTTTGTAATTCTTTTTGTTTTTCAACATTGCTGTAACCAAATGTTTTCATAAAAACCGGTTTCTTAGAATTGAAAACGGTTATTCCAATTCCTTTTACATTGCCTTTACTCATAAAGGTTTTTATCGCATTTGTAAGACTATCCGCAGAAATCGTACTGCCGTCAAGTCTTTTTATAAGAGAAGCATTTTGTGCCGAAACCGAAAAAATACCGGCAGAAAAAAGAATAATCAGAAGTTGTTTCATAAAGGTTACAGTTTTGGTTAATTCAACAACTTTAAGATCAATTTAGCTGAAGTAAATTGATAATAAGTCGAATACAAAAAATAAGAATTTCAGAATTAGTTTAAATCCCATTTTAATTATTATATTTCCGTCTAAAATTTCACACAAATATATTTTCTATATACGCAGAAGACAATACTTATAAATAACCATTTTTTTGAATGAAGAATATCAAAAATGATTTGAATATACAATTGTTACAACAGCCTATTTCAGGTAATTCAGAAAGTGATGTGCAATTGAAAAAATGTCAGCAAATTGCTCAAAATTTTGCCGAACTAGAAAACGGAATTGCTGTTTTGAGCGACCTGTACCATAATAAAAGTTATGTGTACTCTGGAAAAATTGCCAACGAACTGGCTATTTTTCAATCAAAACAAATGCAGGAAATAGAAACCATCTGGGAAGAAGAATTGTTTAACAAATTAAATCCCGATGATGTGCTTCAAAAATATGTTTTAGAACTCAAGTTCTTTCAGTTTATTAAAACCATTCCAATCGAAGAACGCCATGATTATTGTGTAATAAGCCGTTTGCGGCTTATCGACAAAAATGCCGATAAATCACTCCTGCACAAAATGTATTATTTTTCAAATCCTGAGCATGAAAATATAGAACTCGCATTATGCCTCTACAATTTTGATTTCCTGCAAGCTTTAAATTATGAAGGTGCAATTGTAAATACAGCAGACGGAAATATCATCAACCAAATTGAAACCGAAAACAATACTTTTCTTTCCAACAGGGAAAAAGAGATCTTAAAAATGCTCCAAAAAGGCAAACAAAGTAAAGAAATCGCTTCTCTTCTTTTCATCAGCATTAATACCGTCAGCCGACACAGACAAAATATCCTCGAGAAAATGAAAGTTAATAATACCACCGAAGCTTGTACGCTGGCACAGAAATTAAAATGGATATGAAGGTAAAAGTCCGCATTAGTAATTAATGCGGACTTTAAAAAATTACTTCTTAGAAACCAATTCCATAATTTTAGAATAGATTTCGGTGTTTTGGTAAACGCCTGAGAAATTCTGAGATCCCGGACCATATGCAAAAACCGGAACTGGAACTGCTGTATGATCGTTGGTGCTGAAGCTTCCGTGAACGTAGCCTTTTTCGATACTTCCGTCGATTAATGAAAGTCCGCCTGTTTCGTGATCTGCAGTTACAATTAAAAGTGTTTCAGGGTTTTGGTCTACAAAAGCCATTGCCTCTCCTACTAATTTGTCAAAATCCAGCATTTCGCGAACTACGTATTCTACGTTTGTCTGGTGTCCGCCGTAATCAATTTGCGCTCCTTCGGCCATGATGAAAAACGGATTTTTTGTTTTCGAAAAAGTGTTGACTGTTTTAGAGAACGATTTGGTTAGAAAGTCTCCTCTCCCATTTTTCATTGAAACTACTGCAGCATCTTCTAAAACTACAAATCGGTTGTTTTTGATCGTGTCCAAACTCGCAAATTTATCTGAAAATGTATATCCTTTTTCAATTAATGTTTTTGCTAAATCTTTACCATCTTTTCTTGATATAAATTCTTTCTGTCCTCCTCCAATTAAAATATCAGAAGAATTTGAAAGAAAATCATTGGCAATTGGTTCGCTTAAACTTCTTTCTGTCTGATGCGCGTAGAAAGCAGCTGGTGTGGCATCTGTAATATTTCCAGCAGAAATAATTGCCGTTTTATAGTTTTTCTTAGCCAATTGCTGTGTGATTAATTCCAGCGGTTTTCCCTGTTCGTCAACACTTATAAAACGATTATTGGTTTTATGTCCTGTTGCCATAGCCGTAGCGCCCGCAGCCGAATCGGTAATGTAACTGTCTGATGCTTTGGTAATCGAAAATCCTTGTGTTGGAATATTAAACAAACTCAATTGTCCTTTATTCGCAGTATAACCTGAATAGATTTGAGTTAATCCCATTCCGTCGCCAATAAGGAGAATTACATTTTTCGGACGTTTGTTTTTGAAGTTATTCTTAGGAATATACGCTTGGTGGAATTCCGTATTCTGGTAGAATGTCGTTTTGATATTATTGATGAACTGCGCCAATTCAGCTACTTTATCTGTTCCTATAAAATCGACTTTTAAGTTCATTAAAGTCATATAAGTATTGACATTGTCCTGTGTTGCCCAGAATCTGATTTTTTTATTCTGATCGTGTACTTTTTTAATGATTGCTTGAATTTTTTCAGAATCTGGTTGTGTTAGAACACCTTTTCCATTCCAAACCGTGATTTCTTTTACATCTTCACTAATCATTTCAACACGTGCTAATTGATCTGATGTGTAATTTTCGGTTAATCTTCCATCAAAATAAATGAAATCCGGGTATGTTGCCCAAAGTGTTGCAACAGGTCGGTTTCCAGAAATAACCACTTTTATATTTTTATTCGAAATAATATCTGGAAATGTTTTTAATTGCTGCGTGATGGCTTTTAAAGTCGTATCAGCATCCGACTTGATGTCGATCATCAAAATCAAAGGTTTATTACTTGGATATGCTTTTCCTTCCAACGTTTTTAGTTTAGAAGAAAGCGGTTCCAAATACATACTTTTAAGGGTATTATGGGCTGTAATTTCTTTTGAATTATGCGCTACAAACAATTCGTTGTTTACTAAAAAAACATCGGCTTCGATAATACCGGTTTCATTGGAATACGCTCCGTAAAAAGGCAGTTTACTTTCGTAATCGTTATGTGAATGAATGTTGGATGAAGTGTATTCTTGTGCTTGTACAAACAAACAAAATTGAAGGCAAAAAAGGGTGACTATTTTTTTCATCGAAAATGATTTTTTATTCTTTTAAAGCTGTAGGTAACTTTATGAGAAAGGGTTTCTGCTATTTTTTAAACACATAGAAACATAGCTTTTCTTATATGTAGAGGCGTTATACTTTGTTTAAATTCGCGTAATAATATTTTTACAACTGCAGCCTCCTGACCAAGACTGCAGTGAAAAAAAACTATAAAAACACAACAAAATTATTTATTACCAGCCTTCATTTTGAAACAAGGCGCCTTTGCTCACTGCGATTTCATCTGGTGGTATTGGCCAAACGTGGTGTACAGCAGGATTAAAATTACGAGCCGGATAAATTACGGTTCCGTTATAATGGTGCAATGGTTTTGCATATGCTTCTTTGGCATCTCCCCAGCGAACTAAATCAAAATGACGATCTGTCCATTCGCCTGCTAATTCGCAGCGTCTTTCTCTTTTTAAATCAACCATTGTAGCTCCCGAAATATCTGCAAGACCTGCACGGTGACGGATCATATTGATTTCTGTATCGGCATTTTGACCTTTCATTAATTTCGCTTCTGCCAGCATTAAAATGACATCTGCATAACGTAAAAGCGGTACGTTTAAAGCTGTTGAAGGTTTATCTCCATTTGCACTTACATAACGAATATCTACTCCGCCAGATGTTGTTTTTGGATAACTGAATGGTTCCATGTATTTCTTAAACTGATAACCGGTTCTGTTACTTGAACTTACTACATGACTTCCTTCGTTAAAAGTTACTTCTTCTCCAAAATACACAAACTTATCTCCTTTTTGTAAAATCGTAGCGCTGCGTCTTTTATCATTTGGAGCATAGGCATCGAATAATTCTTTTGTTGGATAGAAATTTCCCCATCCGTTGTAAACTCCCCATCCTTTATCTTCTAAACAAACTCCTGGAAAAATAGAACCTAAAGAAGTATTTTCGGCACTTGAAGTTACTGACCAAATGTATTCTGAAGACCAGTTGTTGCTGATTTTAAATACATCTTCAAAATTATCAAGCAGTTTGTGTTTGCCGCTTGCTACAATCATATTCGCATATTTTATAGCGTTGTCCCAGTCTTTCGCATACAAATACGTACGAACCAAATACGCCCAAGCAGCAGTTTTGTGTGCGCGTCCGTAATTGTCAGAAGTCATTTCGTTAAAGTATGGTAATAAATCAGCCGCTTTGATTAAATCGGCAGCAATGTATGCGTAATTTTCGGCTACGTTTTTAGCACGAGGCACGTAGACATTGGTTGGATTTTCTCTGTCTTGAATTGGAATTCCGGCACGATCATCTCCATAATGATACGCCAATTCTAAATGCATTACCGCATGATTAAAATAGGCTTCACCCAACATTCCGTTTCTCGTTTTCTCATCCAAAGCAATATTGGGAACGTTACGAATTACGTCGTTGCATCGTTTCATAATTTCGTAGTGAATTCTCCAGATATCTTTGGTATCTGATTCTGATCCATCTACAATAAAGTTTTTGATACGTTCTGCGTTTTGTCTTGGTTTTGTTCCAATGTCATCGCTGGCATTGTTCAGCCAGAAAAAACCACGACCGTACATATTATCGTCCGAATACAAAGCATAAATGGCATTTACCCCTGCTTTTGCATCTGCTGGAGTTTTCCAGAAATTTCCGCTTGAAGGCGCTCCCTGAGGCACTACATCAAGTTCGCTTTCACAAGCCGAAGTACCGGCCAAAAGCAGTAAACTCAATACTAAAAGACTTATTTTTTTCATTTTGAATTGTTTTTATTTTTTAAAAAGTTGCATTAACACCCGTCATGTAAATACGTGAAAGCGGGTAACGTCCTAAGTCCATTCCGAAGTTTTTAAGACCAACTTCTGGATCCATTCCTGAGTATTTTGTAATCGTAAATAAGTTTTGTCCTGAAATAAAGAATCTCAGTTTTGCTTTTCCATTTAACCAATTTTCTTTTACCGTATACCCAATCGAAACGTTTTTCAATCTAAGGAAAGAAGCGTCTTCGATATACAAATCAGAAATACGTCCGAAGTTGTTATTGTTATCTGTAGAAGAAAGTATTGGAACGTTTGTATTGGTATTCGTTGGTGACCACGCATTTTTAGAATCCGCTAGTAAATTATATCCTGGAAAAGAAGCATTTAAACCCGTATATTTCACAGCATTGAAAACGCTGTTTCCTGCTGCACCATTAAAGAAAATGTTCACGTCAAATCCTTTGTATTTGAAATTGGCATTTAAACTGTATGTTGTTTTTGGAAACGGACTTCCCAGCACTACTCTATCGCTGTTATTGATGACACCGTCGCCATTTTCATCTTTAAATTTAATGTCTCCGGCAACTGCATTTGGCTGATACGCCACACCTTTTGAGTTCACGTATGCTTTTGCTTCTTCATTACTTTGAAATAACCCGTCTGTTGCATATCCGTAGAAAGCACCAACCGGACTTCCCACTTGATAAATATTAGCCAAAGGCAAACTACGAACACGGCTTAGGTTTAATGGTTCTAATGAGGTTAAATCGTCTTTAATCGAAACAATTTTATTAGTTAAGAATCCTGCATTTGCGGTAATGTCATACTTAAATTCTCCTTTTGTTTTTTGGTACGTTAAACTTACCTCGATTCCTCTGTTTTCAACATCTCCTGAGTTTACAATTCTTCCTTGCGGCGTTCCTGAGACTCCTGGTAATTGGTCGCGAACCAACATATCTTTGTTTTTCTTTATATACGCATCAACAGATCCTACTAAACTGTTGTTCAGCATGGTGAAATCTAAACCAACATTCGTCTGCTCTGAACTTTCCCATTTTAAATTTGGATTTGATAATTCACTTTCAGCATATCCGTAATTGATCGTTGGAGTTGCTCCAATTAACGCTTGAGTTTGTACTAAAGGAACACTGAACTGATACGGTCCAAGGTTTCCTAAATTTCCAATTTGCCCCCAGCTTGCACGAAGTTTTAAATTGCTGATGATTGGTTCTAAACCTTTCATGAAATTTTCTTCAGAAATTAACCAACCTGCCGAAACAGAAGGATATACTTTCCAGCGGTTTTGCGATAATAGTTTTGAAGTTCCGTCACGACGTACAATTCCCGATAATAAATATTTCTGGTTGTAATCGTAGTTTAACCTTCCAACATAAGAAGAAATAATTTCGTCTGATAATCCGGCTCCTGTCTGCTGGATTAATTTTGCATTTAATAAATAACGCTGAGATGGATCTTCGTTGTCAAAACCAGTTCCTTCAACTGTGTAGAAATCTTTTTTAGTTTCTTGATACGTGTATCCGGCTAAAGCTTTAAGATTGTGGTTTCCAAATGATTTCTCATAAGAAATAGTCTGCTCGCTTAATAAATCGGTAATCGTCAAAGATTTTTGAGTCAAACGGTTAAAATCGAATATTTTTCCTGGCTCCGTAACTTTTACAGTAAAATCTTTTGCATTATCTTGAATTCTGGTATAACCCCAGTTTGTTTTCAATTTTAATCCCGGAACAACTTCCCATTCTGCATATGGATTGATCAAAATGGTAGAAATTGGATTTTTATTGTCCAGTCTTTTTAAATACGCTACTGGATTAATAACGTCTCCGTAAGAACCTATATATTTTTCTGGAACTCCACCAAATTGTCCAGAACCATCTTCTCTGTAAATCGTCGCGTTAGGCGGATACAAAATTGCGGCTTGAATGGCTCCTGTATAAGAACTTGCTGTATTTGCCGTCTGTCCATTTGTTAAAGAGTATGATAAATTTTCTCCAATAGTAAAATTATCAGCCAGTTTAAAAGATGAATTGGCTCTTGCTGTGTAACGTTCACTGTACGTATTCAACAAAATTCCTTCATTTTTTCTGTAGCTTCCCGAAAGAAAGAAATTTGATTTTTCTGTTTTTCCATTTATCGAAAGAGATAAATCTTGAATTTCTCCTGTATGGAAAATTTCATCCATCCAATTTGTTTTTGTTGTTCTTGCCGTTGGTTCAAAAGCAGGATCAAACGCAGGAATTCTTGGTAAACCTGCATTGTCTCTAGCAAGATTCATCGCATCAGCATATTCTGCGGCGTTTAAAACCTTTAGTTTTTTGGCCACATTCTGAAAACCTCCTTGATAGTTTACATTGACATTGATTCTATCTGAAATTCCTTTTTTCGACGTAATTAAAATTACTCCTCCCGAAGCTCTTGCGCCGTAAATTGCTGCAGAAGCCGCGTCTTTCAAAACACTGATTGAAGCAATATCATTTGGATTTAAAGTATTTAATGAACCGCTGTAAATGATTCCGTCTAAAACAATTAACGGTGTTTCAGCATTTAAAGAACCAATACCACGAATGTTGATTGTTGGCGCAGCTGTTGGATCTCCACCGTCGTTAATTACAGTAACTCCGGCCACGGTTCCTTGTAACAATTCGGCAGCGTTATTGTAGGTTCTGCTTGATGCTTCTTTCATAGAAACCGCACCTACAGCACCTAAAACTTCGTTCTTTTTTACACTTCCGTACCCCATTACTACAACTTCTTGAAGCTGTTTCATATCGGCAGCCAATTTTACAGTAATAGTTTCTGATTTGCTTACTTTGACTTCTTGAGTGACATAACCCACATACGAAAATTCAAGTACAGCCTCAGGTGCGTTGATTTCCATTTTAAAAGTTCCGTCAAAATCTGTTGTAGCAGTTGCGTTAGAACCTTTATCTCTAATACCAACACCTGGTAACGGCATATTGTCATCTCCTCCGAAAACAGTACCCGAAATGGTAATTTTATTCTGATCTGCTTTTTGATTTTTCTTAATTACGATATTGTTGCTTACAATTTCATATCGTAATGCAATACCGCAGATTTTATCCAACGCTTGTTCAAGCGTTACGTTGTTTAATTTTAAGCTTAATTTCTGATTGGTGTTTACCTGACTGCTTTCGTACATAAAATGCACGTCGACTTGGTTTTCTATCTTTTGGAAAATGTTTTTTATACTTTCATTTTCAACCTTTAAAGTCACTCTTTTGTTAATGTCAACATTCCCGGCTTTTACTGTCAGTGCTGCAAAAAATAAAGCCATAAACAGGAATATATTTTTTCCTATTGTCCTTATACTATGACACTTTACGGCATACCGCATTTGTTTTTCATTCATAATTTTTAGTTTTAATTGTTTTGTTTTTGATTATCTGATCTACGTAGTTTAATTTTTGATGTTTTACTGAATTGTATACACTCCAGAATCCAATTTGTAATTGGCATTGATGATATTACATACCAAACCAATTACTTGATCTGCTGGTAATTCTTTAAAATAAGCACTGATTTTTAGTGTGCTCAAATTCTTGTTTTTAATTTCGACAGCTACATTGTAATTGCGATTGATAGTTGCTATTACTTCTGGCAGAGGTGTGTCTTCAAAAACCATTATATTTTTTCGCCACAGCGAAATGGTATTCACTGGGATATCTTTAAAAGCCTGAAGTTTATTATCGTGAGATTTAAATACTACTTTTTGTCCCGGTGTTACATATACATTTTCTTCGGTAACTGTCGATTTCACATTTACTCTTCCGGTCATAACCGAAACTTCCTGTGTTGTTTGATCTGGGTATGCCTGTACGTTAAAACTGGTTCCGAGTACTTTGGTATCCATTTTATTAGTGTGAATGATAAATGGATGTTTTTTGTCTTTTGCAACATCAAAAAAAGCTTCTCCTGTTAAGTATACTTCTCTGGTATCGCCTTTAAATGCTGTAGGATATTTTAAAACACTTCCGGCATTTAACCAGATCTGGGTTCCGTCGCTTAGTTTTATTTCGGCATGTTCGCCCAATTTTACTGTGAATTGTTTGTTTTCTACAAAAGCAGATGATTGATAAAAAAACACAGATAATCCGATTAGAAAAACAACAGAAGCCGCAGCAAGCCAGTTTTTATAATGAAGCGGAATAACGCTGTTTGTTTTTTTGATGTTTCTTAATTCTTTTTGCAATTTCGAACGGCTGGACTTCATCATGTCTATATTTTCAGAAACTTCCTCCGGATTGTCGAACCACTTGTTCCACATTTCTTGTCCTTTTGGAGAATATTTTCCGTCTAAAAAATTCTTTACTTCTTTATGTAAATTGTCAGGCATTATAATTTCTTTATGTCTTTAATAGTATGTCTTTGGAATTGTATTTTGAGGTAGGTGCATGAGGTTACGCTTCTGTTAAGAAAAAAGCCGACTTCTTAATCTGAATTTTACGTTTCAATTAAACTCCCCCAGATAGGTTCGCATGAATTTCAGTGCATATGTGATGTGATATTTTACCGTATCGATTGAAACGTTGAGTTCGTCGGCAATTTCTTTGTTGGTATACTGTTTAACCCGGCTCAGAATAAAAACCTCTTTTGATTTTTTAGGAAGAAGCATCGCCGCTTTGTCTACCGCCTTTTGCAGTTCTTCATAATAAATAGAATCTTCGGTAGCATTATGACTCGTATAGGAAACGGTATTTTTATCTAAAACCTCTTGTATGTATTGATCGGTAACAGTATGCGATTTTATATAATCTAAAGTCATATAGCGAACCGAAGTGTAGATGTAAGCCGCAAATGTTTTCTGAATGACCAGCGTTTTACGTCGTTCCCAAATACTGGTGAAAACTTCCTGAACAATCTCTTCAGAAATAGGTACTGATTTCATTCTGACGTATACAAAACGAACCAGTGAATCTCTATACCGAAAATACAATTCGTCGAAAGCTTTGTCTTTTCCCTGCTTCAATAATTCTACAAGAATTTCATCGGTTAATTCTTTATACATAACAAGTCACTTTGGTTTTGATTGGCAGATAAAAAGCGTTTGCAGAAACACTAAAATGAATTGTTTGGGGAAGAAGATTTCTTTTTTTAAAAGAGGACATATACTACGTATTTTGTTTTATTATATGTCTTCAAAATTAGACCTGAGGGTAGGTCAGTTACGTTACGTTTACATTAATAAAAAGCCAGGAATAGAAACATAATATTAACAATGAAAAGGAATTGTTACCGAAATCTGAAGTGGTGATTTTTGTTTTACAATTCTTTTAGCAGAAAAAAAATCAGGCATAAAAAAAGATGCCGTTAAGCATCTCTTTATAAAAGTAAAAATTAGGTCCTCACCCGCTCTATCAATTCAGTTGGCGCATAACCGAACTGTTTTTTGAAAGCAAAAGAAAAATGGGATAAATTCTCAAACCCTACTTCGTAACACACATCAATAGGTTTCTTTTTCTTTTCTACAAATTGATAATGCGCTAGTTCCAAACGTTTCTGCGTAAGCCAGCGCTGCGGAGTGGTATTGAAAATTCTGCTGAAATCTCTTTTAAACGTCGTAAGACTTCTTCCGGTTAAATAGCCAAATTTTTCCAATGGCAGATTAAACATAAAATTCTTCTCCATATAACCCGCTAAATCAATTTTTCCAGGTTCTTCAAAATTGGCAAGAACATTATCAATTCCTTTGTCAATTGCTCTTAGAATACTAATGGCTTCTGTAATTTTAAGTGAAGCGATATTTTCCGGCAGATCTTTCATTTCAAAATACGGAACCAAAGAAGCCAGACAACTTTCCAGTAACGGATGATTGTCAAATGAATATATTTTTTTCGACAGCAATGCATCTGGTTTTACATCCAGATTCGCATAAAAATCCCGTAATCTTTCAACCGACAAATGCATCACAACTGTTTTGTGTGGTTCGCCATCTTTAGGATAATTAATAATCGTCGCCAACTGATTTCTCGGGATTAAAAAAATATCGCCTTTTTGAAATACATAAGAAGCATCCGCCTGAACGATTTTAGTCTCCCCCGAAATAAACCAAATCAGCATATGGTGTTCAAACATAATATCTGATTTGAAAAACTTATCCTCATAACAGGAAAGTTTTATATCATCGGTTATATACTTGGCTTTATATTCCATAACAGAGCGGTTTAGTGCTTTTATAATTACAAAAATAGTTTTTTTTCGGTCTTGGGTTTTCGGTTTTCAGTTTTCAGTCTCAGTGTTCAGTCTCAGTGTTCAGTCGCAGTGTTCAGTTTTCAGTCGCAGTTTTCAGTCGCAGTGTTCAGTTTTTACTTTTTACTGTTTGCTAATTAGTATTCACTGTGACTGAGACTGAAAACTGAGACTGAGACTGAGACTGAACACTGCGACTAAAGCCTAAATACCAAAAGAAATCCCAGTCACTTCTTCACTCCAGTTCCATAAATCTTTGGCATTCTTTTCGTCTACAGCATATTCTCGAACACCTGGAGTTATTGAAACTGTTGTGGCTAAAGGAGCAATATTTAAATCTTCGCAATATACACCGCCGATATTTTCTAGCTGCGGACTAACCGCACACCAAACTGTCGTTGCCGCTCCCTGTGGAATTGTTTTTAAAGAAGCTGCAACCTCTGGTAATATATTCCCTTCTGCATCTACATAACCTAATTTTTGAAACAATTCTAATGGCGCTTCTCTTGCTAATTCAGTTCCGCCAATCGAGCCCGGATGAAGCGAATATGCTCTTACATTGTGGGATTGCGCACGATAATCCAGTTCGACTGAAAACAAATTCACCGCAGTTTTCGATTGTCCGTAACCTAATAAAGTTTCATATTCACGGTTTTCAAAATTAGGATCTTCAAAATCAAATAATCCAAATTGATGTCCTTGAGAAGAAACATTAATAACCCTTGCGCCATTTGCTTTTTTTAATGCCGGCCATAATCGGGCAGTCAGCTGAAACTGCGCCAAGTAATTAACTGCAAGCTGAGATTCAATCCCTCGACTGTCTTTGCGAAGCGGTACCCACATAATTCCCGCATTGTTAATTAATAAATGGAGTGGTCTTCCTGATGCCAAAAACTTCTCAGCAAATGCATCAATTGATTCTGGGTTTACCAAATCCATTTTTTCAATTTCAATAGGAAGCGAATCCGGCAGGTTTTTCTTTGCTTTTTCGACATCTCTCGCCGGAACAATTACAGTTGCTCCAGCCGAAGCCAATGTAATAACAGTTTCTAAACCAATTCCGGTATTACCGCCGGTTACAATCGCTGTTTTTCCCGTTAAATCAATTCCCTTAATGACATCAGTTGTGGTTGATGAAGCGTTAAAACCTGAATTTATTGCTTTCTGTAATTTTCCTTGATAATTGTCTTGTCTCATTTTTATAAAGTTTTAATTATTATGAATGAGACAAAATTAGATTGTGACTCCATCTTCGACTTTGTTTAAACGTCCGAATAAACTTTGTTTAAACGTCTTTTTTAGAATAGTCCAATTTCCATCGGTAAAAAAACTATTCTCGTCGGTAGGTTTTTCAAATCTTAGGCAATGAAAATACTTTTGACGTATAAAATTAATCAACTATGTCACTACTTACTCCTTTCGTCTGGATTTTATTACTACTTCCGTTTATTATTCTGGCTTTCGTTACCAGCAAAAAAAGCAATCTAAAATACCTGTTGTTCTTCCTACTGTATTTTTTAACCGATTGTTATATTCAGCAATTAAGCCATCAGTTTATTTCATTGAAAATTATAGGTTTAAAATTTGCATGGGCGGGAAAATTATTCAGTCTCATTCTTTCACTTGTTATTATTTTCTCAGTAAATAAAACAGAACGCCAGTTGATAGGTTTTACAAACAAAACCAATTCCACAAAACAGCTTCGATTTGGAATTTTGGTATTTCTAGGGTTTCTACTATTTGACTGTATTTTTAAAATGATTTTGTTTCCAAAAGGCGCTGCTTTCGATTTAGAAACATTCGCTTTCCAGGCCACAATGCCAGGTTTGACCGAAGAATTGGCTTTTCGAGGAATTGGTTTCTGGCTTCTTGACAAAGCTTTTGAGCCTAAATGGAACTGTAAAGGAATTCAATTCGGCTGGGGATTTATTATTGTTACACTATTATTTGCTATCGCACACGGAGCTGTTTTAACCGAAGATCATCAGTTTAAATTTGATCTTATCACAATCATTTACCTTACTGTGGTTTCTTCTTTAAGTGTGGGTTTGCTTCGAAAATTCTCTGGAAATATAGTTCTTCCAATTCTCGGACATAATTGTATTAATCTCATGAATGCCGTAATTAGAATATTATAAATAAAAATGAAGAAGCAGATTCAAAAAAACTATCTTTGAATCTGCTTCATAAATAGAATACATGCACGAAAAAAAAGTCTTTGCCGATCATTTAGCCCAAAGAATAGCGGATTTTAATTTTGATCATTTTTACAGCAAAAGAAACCGAATACTATTGCATTTAGCAATGTGGTTTGGCTTTTCATGTCTACTGTTTTTAAGTTATGTTCTCGCCTATCATCTGTCGTATCAAAATGCATTGATTCTCACAATTCGAATGACAACGGTCAATGCAGTGGTATTCTATTTGTTCTTTTATCTATTTCTGCCAAAGATTTTTTCCGGCAGTGGTTTTAGAATTATTTTCTTGTTGTTGATAACCTTTCCAATCTGCATTTTTATATGGATTGCTATTACTTATTTTATATCATTACTCTATCATTACATTGGTTTTGAAATACCATCAGGAGAATTAAAAGGTGCTATCAAGATGGCGGCAGATCAGACTTTTGCGCAGGCCGTATCGCCGAAACGCCTTATTTCACAAGCCTTTATTGTTATATCCATCCTCTCTCCTTTCTTCTTTGTTAAGATACTTTTTGAAATTTCAAGGCTTTATAATAAAACATTGAATATCCAAAACCAAAAAGCGGCACTTGAAATCCAAAATATCAATATGGAGAAACAGTTTTTAACGGCACAACTCAATCCGCATTTCCTTTTTAATACGCTGAATAACCTATACGGACTATCTTTAAAAAAAGACGATCAAACACCCGAAGTTATTTTGAATCTTTCGGATATTATGAGTTATACTTTGTATGAATCCTGTAATGAAAAAGTATCGCTGGAGAAGGAACTCGATTTTATAAAAAATTATATCGAGCTCGAAAAAATGCGTTATACTGCAGATAAAAATATTCAATACAAAATTGCTTCTGGAAGAGATTTATTCGGGCATTTTGTACCGCCTTTACTTACGTTTACTTTTGTAGAGAATGCTTTTAAATACGGTTTAAAAAACAATCATGATTCATTTCTGTTTTTGGAAATAAAAGTCGAAAACAATCAGCTTTTCTTTAGTCTTGAAAATGACAAGGATAAAGAACAAACTCAAAAAGAATTTGGCGGAATCGGGATTGCAAATGCACGTAAAAGATTGCAGCTTTTATATCCTGACAAACACGAAATACATATCGAGAATCTGGAAACTAAATTTAAGGTTTCTTTAAAAATAGATTTATACTAATGGAAAAAATAAGCTGCATCGTTATTGATGATGAACCAATTGGACGAGAAGTTATTGAAACTTTTGTAAAAGATATTTCATTTCTGAATCTTTCGGCTTCATTTGGCGATCCGGTTGAAGCACTGACTTATTTACAAGAAAATCAGGTTGATCTTGTTTTCAGCGATATTCAAATGCCTAGAATAAACGGAATGGAATTACTTCGTTCCTTAACCAATCCGCCGCTGGTTATTTTCATTACGGCACATCGTGATTTTGCTTTGGATGGTTTTGATGAAGGTGTCACCGATTATTTGATAAAACCCGTTCGCTTTGACCGATTCCTAAAAGCCGTTAACCGCGCCAAAGAACGTATTTCTACCAAACAGCCTGTAATGGAACAAGCAGTAAACGATAAAATATTCATTAAATCAGAAGGAAAGTTAGTCCGTATTTTACTTAACGAAATTCTTTATGTAGAAGCTCAGGGTGATTATTTGAAAATCGTGCTTCCAAACACCGAATATTCGACACAGCTTACTTTAAAATCAATGGATGAAATTCTGAATCTGCCCACCTTTTTTAGAGTACAGCGATCTTTTATCCTTAATCTTGAAGCGGTTAAAAGTATCAATGGAAATATGGTAGAACTTATAAACGGAAAAAACATCTCTATTGCACTGAATAAAAAAGAAGAACTTTTTAGTCTGCTCGGAATCAAATAAACTGATTTACAAAATTCCCATACGGGCAATAAATACTTTAATTACTTGTTATTATTAAATAAAAGCCAATGCGTTTAATTTATTAGTATCAAGTAAAAAAGTATGAAAAAAATATTGTTTTTAATTATTACAATCGGTCTTTCGCTGCAAGGATTTGCACAGGAAGAAATAAAGGGAAAATACCAGCCGGTTCAATCTAAAACTCCAGAGAGTAAAGAAGTTATTCCGCCAAAGGAAACGCCTCCTGCTACAGATCCAGCACTTCCAAAAGACCCGATCGTTTTAAAAATCAACCCAGATGAACTTTTTAAAAACAATACCTTTTATAAAAGAGAAGCCAATGTTGAAGGTATATTTTACAGACGAAATGAATATTTAGGAGCTTTTGTAACCCATTCAAATACTTCTACTGTCCGCTACCGTGATGCAGCTTATGTCGATGGCGATAAAATCAGAGTCTGGTTAAATGAAAAAGTTATTGAACCCGAAGTAAGTCTGGTTGGAGAGTTTAAAGGTTTTAAAATCAATTTGGAAAAAGGAATGAACAAAATAGATTTTGAAGCTTTGAATGAAGGTTCAGCCTCACCTAATACTGCTGAATTTCAGGTTTTTGATGATACGGGAAAAGTCATCGAAGCCAGTCAGTGGAATGTAGGAACCGGCTATAAAGCGACTATCATTTTATACAAAGAATAACCGAATAAAAATTTATGAATTGAAATAACGATTCTTAAAAGAATATGTAAAAATCAACTTCCAAAGTTATCATATTTTTAATTCTGCATAGTTTTAGAATAAAATTAAGAATCGTTATTTTTCAAATTGCTATATTTGGCGCACTATCAACCATTATAAGCCTTGTTTTCCAAGTAACAAATTATATAATTTCTGCTGTGCCATAAATGAAACCTTATAAGTTCATATATATCGTTTTACTTTCGCTGCTTTCCTTCTTCAGAGGCACCGAAACCTATAAACTGCCCGCACATTTCGGTCATTGCATAACACTTGACAGCGTTGCAGCCGACGATACACAGATTTTTTCTTCGGATTTCTCTTCTTCAAAAAATCTAGAAGTTCACTACAATCTCAAAAAGAAAATAAAATCCAGAGCTACTACTTTAGAACAAAGTACCATTAAAGCTCCGTATTTCAGCAGCTTAATTAACTTCAAGCTTTACAAAAAGAGCTTAATATACGGTATAGCTTCTATATACCAAATTCAAAGGCATACCCACCTTCACTTATACCAATTATTCTAGGTTTTACAATCTCGTTGTTTTTATAGTTTCAGAAATTCTGAAATAATACCTCATTTGCGTATGCGAACCGAGCTGTTATTTCTGTAAAAACAGTTCACCAAAATAGCATTTCCTGAAAACGGAAAAATCCAGCTATATTTTCATATCCAATTTCAACATTATCTAAACTCCCTATATCCAAAGAGTAAGGGAGAGAACCTATTTATTTAAAAATTAGAACCTAATCATGAATAGTTATAAAAATTACTTTCTATTATACACTTTAGCATTATTTGTTTTAGTCTCGTGCGGCGATAAATCCCAAAAAAATGCCAATAAAATCAAAACACTTCCAGTTTATAAAATCACCTTAAAAGACACCGTTGTTGCCAGCAAATTTGTTGCCGATGTCCACGCCAAAAACAATGTAGAAATTCATGTCCGCATTCCGGGACTTCTCGATAAAGTATATGTAAGCGAAGGACAAAAAGTTAAAAAAGGACAAATCCTATTTAAAATAAGCGATGTTGAACTTCAAATCCAGCTCTTAAAAGCCGAAGCCGTTTACAAAAATGCAATGGCCGATTTACGTATCGCAACAGTAGAATTAGAGCAGGCACAAACCCTTTTCAATAAAAAGGTAATTGCCGACAAAGAATTAGAATTATCGAAAGCAAAACATGATGCCGCTTCCGCGAAAGTAGCCCATGCAAACGCAGAAAGAAAAGCCATCAACCAGCAGATTAGTTTTACCACAATTCGCGCGCCATTTGACGGCACAATTGACCGTATTCCGTTTAAAGAAGGAAGTTTAGTAGAAAACGGTTCTTTATTGACCACTGTTTCTCAATTAGACGATGTTTACGCGTATTTCTCAATTCCTGAGAATACCTATTTCCAAATGATGGAGGACAAAACTCTAAACACGCAAGGTGATATTAAACTAGTATTGCCAAACGGACAAGTTTACGACCAAAAAGGAGAATTACGTACTGCCGACGGAGAAATCGACAGACAAACGGGATCAATTCAATACAAAGCAAAATTTCACAATCCGCAGGGATTTATCAAACACGGAACTTCTGGAAAATTGATTATTTCAGAACCCAAAACCAATGCAATTTTAATTCCGCAGAAAGCTGTTTTTTCTATTCAGGACAAACAATATGTTTTCCGCGTGAACAAAGATGGAGTAGTTAAAATGACCAATATTACAATTGCCACTACTCTTGATGATGTTTACATTTTAAATGAAGGTCTAAAAAGCGACGACCTGATTGTACAAGAAGGTACACAATCATTGAGAGACGGTGATAAAATCAACATTAAACAAATGTAGGTTTTAGCCTTGTAATCAGTTATTTAATTATTTATCTAAAAAAAATAGAATGATAGAGTTATTTATCAAAAGAAAAATATTGTCATTAATCATCTCGGTAATGATAGTTCTTTTGGGATTACTGGCGTTGTTCCAGCTTCCCATTACCCAATTTCCAGATATCGTACCACCGTCTGTAACCGTTACAGCAAAATATACAGGTGCCAATGCAGAGGTTTCTGCCAATGCCGTGGCACTTCCGTTAGAAAGAGCCATCAACGGAGTTCCCGGAATGACGTATATGTCAACCGTAACCTCAAACGATGGTTTGACTTTAATTCAGGTTTTCTTTGAAGTCGGAACTGATCCCGATCTGGCTGCCGTAAACGTACAAAACAGAGTTACAACAATTCTAGATGAACTTCCCGAAGAAGTAATTCGTGCCGGAGTTACAACCGAAAAAGAGGTAAATAGTATGTTGATGTACTTGAACATTACGAGTACCGACAAAACTCAGGATGAACAGTTTATCTTCAACTTTACGGATATTAATATTCTTCAGGAATTAAAACGTATTGATGGTGTTGGACGTGCCGAAATCATGGGACAGAAAGAATACTCAATGCGTGTCTGGCTGGATCCGCAGAAGATGCTTTCGTATAATATTTCGGCAAATGAAGTAATTAGTTCGCTTCAAAAACAAAACATTTCTGCTGCTCCGGGTAAAGTGGGTGAAGGTTCAGGACAAATGAACAATCAGTTGCAATACGTAATTAAATACGGCGGAAAATTCTTTGAACCCAAACAATACGAAGAAATCGCTTTAAGAGCCAATCCAGACGGAACGATCTTACGATTAAAAGACATTTCCAATATCGAATTTGGAGCGATGAGTTACGGAATGGTTTCTAAAACCGATGGAAAACCTTCGGCATCAATTATGTTGAAACAACGTCCGGGTTCAAACGCTTCTGAAGTAATTGCCAGCGTAAAAGAAAAAATGGCAGAATTAAAAGAAACATCCTTTCCACCGGGAATGGATTTTAATATTGCGTATGACGTTTCGCGTTTTCTTGATGCTTCTATTCATGAAGTAATCAGAACCTTAATCGAAGCGTTTATTTTGGTAGCGTTTGTGGTTTTCATTTTCCTTCAAGATTGGCGATCTACGTTGATTCCTGTTTTGGCAGTTCCAGTGGCACTTATTGGTTCGTTTACCTTTATGTCGATGATGGGATTCTCGATTAACTTATTGACCCTTTTTGCCTTAGTCCTTTCAATTGGAATTGTAGTCGATAACGCCATTGTCGTCGTCGAAGCCGTTCACGTAAAAATATCCGAAGAACATATGGCACCGTTAGAAGCAACTATTAGTGCCATGAAAGAAATTACCGGAGCCGTTATTGCAATTACTATTGTAATGGCTGCTGTATTTATTCCGGTGGCTTTCTTGAGCGGGCCGGTTGGAGTTTTCTACAGACAGTTCTCGCTGACGATGGCCATTAGTATTGTGATTTCGGGTATTAACGCCCTTACCCTAACTCCTGCCCTTTGTGCTATTATGCTGAAAGCACACGATCCAAACAAAGAGAAAAAATCACTTTTAGACCGTTTCTTCCATAAATTCAACAATTGGTTCGATAATGTAACTTCAAAATACATCAAAGTATTAGTGAAATTTGCCAACAGAACTACTGTTACAATTGGTTTATTGGTTCTTTTCTGTTTGTTTACTTGGGGAACAAGCAAGTTTTTACCATCAGGATTTATCCCGTCTGAAGATCAGGGAATGGTGTATGTGAGTGTGACAACACCACAAGGAGCAACGGTAGAACGTACCGAAAAAGTTCTCGACGAAGTCACTCGTTTGTCAAAAAGCATTAAAGGAGTTGACAACGTTACCACTCTTGCCGGATATAGTATTGTAACCGAAATTGCCGGAGCTTCGTACGGAATGGGAATGATTAACTTGAAAGACTGGAGCGAACGTGATATTTCTGTAAATGACTTTATCGCACAGCTTTCCGAAAAAACAAAAGGCATTGCCGATGCCCAGATCGAAATTTTTGCGCCGCCCACTGTTCCCGGTTTTGGTAACACGAGTGGTTTCGAACTTCGTTTATTGGACAAATCTGGAGGAAGTATTACAAATACTGATAAAGTAACCAAAGAATTCATCGCAGAATTAAATGCTTCACCAGAAATTCAGAACTCTTTTTCAAGCTTTGATGCTACTTTTCCGCAGTATTTAATTCATATTGATTATGATTTGGCTGCCAAAAAAGGAATTTCGGTTGATAATGCGATGAGCACTTTACAAACGATGTTAGGATCTTTTTATGCGACCAATTTTATCCGTTTCTCGCAGATGTATAAAGTTATGGTTCAGGCGAGTCCGCAGTTTCGTCAAAATCCAGAAAGCATTTTAGATATGTATTTGAAGAATGAAGCGGGCGAAATGGTTCCGTTTTCAACATTTATCAAATTAGAAAGAGTGTACGGTCCAGAGGTTTTAACACGTTACAACATGTACATGTCGGCTATGATCAATGGTGAAGCAGCTGAAGGTTTCAGTTCCGGAGAAGCCATTGCAGCCGTCGAAAGAATCGCCGCTGAAAAATTGCCAAGCCGTTTTGAACTCGAATGGTCTGGTATGACACGTGAAGAGATTCTTTCAGGAAACCAAACGATATACATTTTTGCACTTTGTATACTTTTCGTATACTTATTATTGGCAGCACAATACGAAAGTTTATTGCTTCCATTCCCAGTATTATTAAGTCTTCCTGTTGGAGTTTTTGGGTCTTATTTTGCCCTTCTTTTAGTCGGATTAGACAATAATATTTATGCTCAAGTGGCACTCGTCATGCTGATTGGTCTTCTCGCCAAAAATGCCATTCTGATTGTAGAATTTGCTATGGCGCAGAATAAAATTGGACGTGATATTGTCGAAGCCGCTATTGAAGGAGCCCGACTTCGTTTCCGACCTATTTTGATGACTTCTTTTGCTTTTATTTCAGGATTAATTCCGCTCTGTATTGCCACAGGTGCAGGTGCTGTTGGTAACCGTTCAATTGGAACTGCCGCCGCTGGAGGAATGCTGATTGGAACTGTGTTTGGCCTTGTGATTATTCCAGGACTTTACATACTGTTTGCGAAATTGGAAAAACGAATGAGTAAATCTTAATTTGTCTTTTTTTAAAACACATAGAAACATAGGATTTTGAAGGCGTGATAAGGCGTTCACTTAGCTTAAACAAACATAGCTGAGTGGTAATTACAAAAAAACAAAGTTGAAACTTTGGCTTATGTTCACTTAACTATGTGTTAGAAACTAGTTTCTTTCCATTTCCTTCTACAGAAAGAAAAATCTATGCTTCTATGTGTTAAAATAAAATTTTAGACAAAGGAGAACAAAATAAATTAAAACAATGAAATACATAATAAATCAATATAAAAATACTGATGTAATAAGGACAACCAAAAGTGCCATTATCATTACTGGTATTTTACTTTTAACAGCTTGTTCGGCACCAAAAATCACAGAGAAATTAGATTCTGTAAAACTCCCGGAAAATTTTGACGCACAGAGAAAAAATTCCGCAGATAGTTTAAAGCCTTTTATTCCGCTGAAGACAGAAACTTTTTTTAAAGATCCAAAATTAGAGACATTATTAAAAAAAGCCATTGCCAAAAATCCTGATTATTTAATTATGCAGGAAAGAATTTTAATTGCCAATTCACATTTAAAAGTGGCGAAATTGGCACTTCTTCCCTCTTTGGATCTAGCAGCTGATATTTCTGGAACACATTACGGAAAATATACAATGGATGGTGTTGGTAATTTTGACACCAACTTTTCGCAGAACATCAACGAAAAACAAAGAATTAATGAAGATGTTACACCCAACTTATTTTTAGGCGGAAAAGTTTCTTGGGAAGCTGATATATGGGGAAAATTGAGCAATCGTAAAAAAGCAGCACAGCAGAGATACTTTGCTTCACAAGCCGGAATGCGATTGTTACAAACCCGACTTTTAAGTGATGTTGCTGATTTGTATTTCAAACTTATCGCATTAGACAAACAAGCAGCGATTTACGATAACAACTTAAAAACGCAGGAAAAAGCGCTTGATATTGTTTCAGCACAAAGATCTGTTGGGAAAGCGACTGAACTTGCTGTACAACAATTTAATGCACAAAACAATAACATTCATGCCGAAGCTGCCGAATTGCATTTAAGCATCGATCAGACTGAAAAAGCGTTACTAACGCTTTTGGGAGAATTGGGTGGAAAAATCGACAGAAGCAGTGATTTCCTATCTGGACATTTGGAAGTTTTAAACCAGAAAATCAGTGTGGATTCTATCATTCATAAAAGGCCCGATGTTTCTGAAGCGTATTTTGAATTATTAGCCAGCAACGCTGATGCAAAAGCGGCTCGCGCTGCCTTCTTCCCAACTTTAAACTTAGGGGGATATGCAGGATTTAATTCGTTTTCTTTCAATACTTTTTTTGACACTGGTTCTTTCGCTTGGCAGATATTAGGCGGATTAACGGCTCCCGTTTTCAATAAAGGACAAATCAAACAGGAATTTTATGTTTCGAACAGAAAACAGGAAATTTCATTTCTACAATATCAAAATACAATCACCACAGCTTTTAATGAATTAAGTGCATTACTGCATCGAAACGAAGCTTTTGAAGATGTTTTGAAATACAAATTAAAAGAAATTGATCATCTCGAAATTGCGGTAAATGTTTCAAATGACTTGTATTTGAGCGGTTATGCCAATTATCTTGAAATCATCAATGCGCAAAAAAACAAACTGCAGGCAGAACTTGATTTTGTTGATATTCAGCTTAGGAATGCAAATTCTCAAGTCTTATTGTATAAAGCTTTAGGAGGAGTAATATAATTAGTTAATATTGGTCAATAATGCTGCAAATCCTTTGAATTAGTACGTCAAATTCTGCAGTTGTAAATCCCATTTCAAATTTGAAATGGGATTTTTTTTTGAAGATAAACTATATTTTTACAGTTTACTTTTTACCTTTATCACATAAAAAACAAAGATATTTTATCTCAAAAAAGCGGGCAAAAGAGACAAGTTTCCTCATATAGATGGCTATTTGGATTTTAATTAGTGAAATGCCTTTTTTAAATATTAAAAACTATGTTTCTATATGTTGAAAATAAGTATCCCAAAAGATTACCTTTATTCTAAATTACTAAAATCCCATCAATGGAAATTTCCATTATTCTTGATCAAATACACGAACTGCCAGAAAAATCTAAACTGGCACTGCAAAACAATATTTCAGAAATCTCTTTTCTGAAAGGACATATATTACTCAAAGCCAATAAAGTAGAATCTAATATTTATTTTATCAAAAAAGGATTGGTAAGAGCTTATATTCAAAGAGATAATGAAGTTACGTTTTGGTTTGGAAAAGAAGGTGAAACCGTAATTTCGATGAAAAGTTATGTTGAAGAACAGCCTGGATATGAAAACATTGAGCTTCTGGAAGATTGTGAACTTTATGAACTCAAAGCCAATAACTTAAAAAAACTGTTCAGCGAAGATGTTCATATTGCGAATTGGGGAAGAAAATTTGCCGAAAAAGAGCTCATCAAAACCGAAGAACGTTTGATTTCAAAACAATTCAAAAATGCATCAGAACGGTATCTAGAATTGATGCAAAACCATCCCGAACTGATTCAAAGAGTGCAACTAGGACATATCGCTTCTTATTTAGGAATTACGCAAGTCAGCTTAAGCAGAATTCGAGCTGAATTGAAATAACACCATCGATTGAATTATTTTTAACACATAGAAACATAGCTCTAGTGGACTTTAAAAAGGCATTTCACTAATTTCAAGACACATAGCTATGTGTTAAAGCTTGCTTTTTTTGTAATCCTAACGGCAGTAAAACAATCTATGTCTCTATGTGTTAAAGTTAAATTTTGCGCTATTAGTCAAACCCTAAAATAACTTCATTTTTTATCATTTGTTAAATTTTTTATCAATTGTATAAAAGAACTTTGCACGACAAAATTTTAACTCTATGAACTGGATTATTTTAATCATTGCAGGCTTATTTGAAGTAGCTTTTGCCTCGTGTCTTGGAAAAGCAAAAACCACAACTGGAACCGAAATGTACTATTGGTATATTGGTTTCTTGATTTCTCTAACCGTAAGTATGCTTTTATTAATGAAAGCAACCGAAACTCTTCCTCTTGGAACTGCTTATGCTGTCTGGACTGGAATTGGAGCTGTTGGAACGGTTTTAGTCGGCATTTTTGTTTTTAAAGAACCTGCGGCTTTCTGGAGATTGTTTTTCTTAGCGACTTTGGTTGGTTCTATCGTTGGTTTAAAAGCGGTTTCGCACTAAAAATATATTTTACTTAATATTCAACTTTGTCAAAGTTTCGAACTTTGGCAAAGTTTTTTTGTTTTTAAACACATAGAAACATAGAATTTTCTCCCGCAAAAAAGAAAATGGAAAGAAACTAGTTTCTAACACATAGATACGTTTATTTAATTTCTACAGCAGAACTTTGGCAAAGTTTTTTTGTTTTAAACACATAGAAACATAGAATTTTCTTCCGCAAAAAAGAAAATGGAAAGAAACTAGTTTTCTAACACATAGATACGTTATGTAATTTCTACGGCAGAACTTTGTCAAAGTTTACTACAAATAAGATTTCTCGGAAAGTATTAAAACATAGCCTAAAGTTTCAACTTTGGGTTTGTATTGTGGGTTTGGAATTTGGAATCTAAAATTTGAGATTTTTTAAAACTAATTAATGCAATTTCAGCATCACATGATAAAAAAATAGCATTTTACCACATTACTCTCTGTTTTATCTTTGTCAAAAAATAAAGCCAAAATTAAAAATGACATTCAACCATATCATCAGATCATTTGAAGAATTAACCAATCACGAAATGTACAATATGCTTCGGTTGAGGAGCGAAATTTTTGTAGTCGAACAAAATTGTGTCTATTTGGATTTAGACAATAAAGACCAGAAAAGTTATCATTTATTATATTATATTGATAATGAACTCGCTGGCGTAACACGTTTGGTTCCAGCTGGAATTTCGTATCCTGAAATTTCAATCGGACGTGTTGTAATTGCACCTTCACACCGCGGATTAGGTTTAGGAGTAAAACTGATGGAGGCTTCCATCGCGGGCTGTGAAGAAAAATTTGGAAAAGCAGATATCCGAATTAGTGCGCAATATCATTTATCCAAATTCTATCAATCGCTAGGATTTGTTGAACAAGGCGAAGTTTACGATGAAGATGGAATTCCGCATATCGAAATGTTACGGTCTTAAGTTTACGGAATAATCAATTTTAGAACATTGCCTAAAACAGGATTATGGTCTTCGGTTCTCCAGTTGATATACAAATCGGTTTCTAAAGGCAGTTTGATAAATCGGATACCCGAAATTCCGTGAAAAAGATACGAATCCGGCAAAATGGCAATTCCGAGTCCTTTTCGAACCAAAGCAATAATTGCTGATCCAAATTCAGAATGAAGATACGCTTCGGGAGCATTTTCGAAAGAATTGAATAAACGCTGAATCAGATCGCTGTAACTGCTTCCTTCATCATTAGTAGGCAGAATAAACTTTTGAGAAGCAAGTGTTTCTTTAGTCAGATCGGCGGGTGTTTGATACGGATGATTCTCTGGAACCACAATGGCTAAATGATCGGTGTGGATTTTTTCTGAACGAATGTCTTTAGCATTATTAATATCTCTGGTAATGGCCAGATCGATTTTATAATTACGCAGAAAATCCTGTTGGTTTTCGTAAAGAACCTGAACCAATTTGATTTTTAGTTTAGGAAAAGCCGCTGAAATACGCGATAAAATATCCGGCATAATCGAAGCCGAAATAGAATCAGGATGAGAAATGGTAATCGTACCGCTCTCTCCTAGCTGAATCTGGCGGGCCGATTGATGAATAAATTCGAGTTTACTCATTTCGACCTCCCATTTTTCTTTTAAAAACTGGCCTGCAGCAGTAAGTTTTACATTGCGTTTGTTACGCTCGAACAACTGCACACCAAGCTGGTTTTCAAGAGACTGAATCTGACGGCTGAGTGCTGATTGTGTAATATTCATTTTTCCGGCAGTATTCCAGAAATGAAGTTCGCTGGCAAGAGCCAAAAAATATTTAATCTGCTGTAAATCCATTGATGCAATTTACGCATTTATCAAAAACAAAAAACAGCTTTTAACGCATTAAAAAAAATAAAATGAATACACTAAAAATAATCAAAGCCAGTACAAATGATGTAATACAATTACAAGCCATTGGCAGACAAACTTTTTCGGAAACTTTTGCTGATGTAAACAGTGAAGAAAACATGAATAAATATTTGGATAAAAGCTTCGCTCTTGAAAAACTAACAGCTGAACTTAACAATCCTTCCTCCTATTTTTATTTAGCTGTTTTAGATGAAAAAGTAGTTGGTTATTTAAAACTGAATACTGGCGATGCGCAGACTGAAAAAGAATCAGCTGATGCATTGGAAATTGAACGCATTTATGTGGCAAAAGAATTTCACGGAAAAAAAGTCGCACAAGCATTATACGCGCAGGCAGAACATACCGCTGAAGAATTAAAAGCGTCGTATATGTGGCTTGGCGTTTGGGAAAAGAATTTCAGAGCAGTAAGTTTCTATACTAAAAATGGTTTTGTACAATTTGATACTCATATTTTTAAATTGGGAGATGACGAACAAACAGATTTAATGATGAAAAAAGTATTGATTTAAAATGGAAAGAAGACAGCTTTTATTGATTCTGCTGATTATAGGCACAGCATTTTGGGGAATTTCATATTCGATTACCAAAATGGCTATTGGAGATTATTCGCCAAACACTTTTTTATTTTATCGTTTTTTGCTGGCCGTAATTGTATTAAGCATTATTTTTTGGAAATACGTTAAAAACACGACTATAGAAGCTGTAAAAACCGGAGCCATTCTAGCTTTTCCTATGTTTTTAGGTATTCAGCTGCAAACGGTTGGACTTAAATATACTGATGCCTCACAATGTTCTTTTATTGCGGGATTAACTGTAATTATTATTCCGTTATTAAAACTGGCGGTTTACAGAACCAATACGTCTTTAAAAATCTGGATTGCCGCTTTAACCGCTTTAACAGGTTTGTTTATTATTGCTATTCAAGATAAATTTACCATAAACTTGGGTGATTTATTTACAATTGCCGGAGCATTTGCTTTTGCGGTTTACTTAATTGCTGTGGAAAAACATTCTGTTACAAAGAATCTTTTGTATTCAATTGTTCCCATGTTCGCATTTTGTGCCCTGTTTACTTTTTGCCTCGCGCTTACAGATTCTAAATCCAATTGGTTACCTGAAAACAATACATTTTGGATGGGCGTGATTTACTGTGCCTTGTTTTCTACTGCATATATGTACACGGTTTCCAATATTTCTCAGCGCTATTTATCTGCAGAACGTGTGGCGGTTATTTATTTGTTTGAACCAGTATTTGGTGCTATTGGAGCTTTCTTTATTTTAGGTGAAAACCTTTCCTGGCGCTTACTTTTGGGCGGAAGTTTAATTTTTGCAGGAACCATTATTTCGGAAGTAAATTTTAGTTCCAGATTAAAAATAATCAACCGAAAATCGCCTTAAATATCCCTCAGAAAATTTCATGACAAAAAAAAGGCATCTTATGACATATTTTTCTTCTTAAACGCATCATTTCGGTAATTTAGGCTTCGTTTTCAAAAACCCCAAAACTAATCAACCGAACCTGAAATGCTCGAAAAGAGATCAATATTGATTGGATGTGATGATACTTTGGTATTGACCAGAGTGCTGAACATTCTTGCTTCAATGTCTGATTTTGCCTTTTCAACTATATCAGTAACCAGAGCTTCCGATTTAAACAGTACAATCGATTCTTTACAACCGGATTTGATTATTTTATGTTTCAAAAAAAACCAAGCGATTATTCAGGACAGCAGTTTCAATTCGGAACATCTTGATATTCCAATTTTATGCTTAACGCAGAGTAATGAATGCGAATCATCCTGCTGGTCAAAAAACTGCATTGTTTTTACCTATTCTTTTAACCACCTTAATAATGCTGATTTTTTGATATACAGAATCAGATCAATATTTCTTCTAAAAAAAACAACTTCCAAAACTAAAACACTTTCTTTTGCAGAAGCAGCTTATCAGAGAAACGATGTCAGCTATACCAAAGAATTAAGTCATTATGTAATGGAACTCGATCAGAAAGTCGAGGTTCTGAAAAAAGTAAAAGAACGTATTTCGTATCTTTTTCCTAATGTAAATGATTCTATTCGTCAGGAATTGATGTCGATCGTAAATTCGATAAAAGCAGTTGCAAACGACAATAAACTCTGGGACGATTTCAAAATCTATTTTGAACAGTCCAATCCTAATTTTCTTCTAACGCTTGCCCGAAAACATCCTTCTTTAAGTTCCAAAGATTTAAAATATTGCTGTTATATCAAGATGAACATGAGCAATAATGACATTACCAATCTTCTGGGCATCAATCAGGACAGCGTACGCACCCACAAATACCGCTTGAAAAAGAAACTCACCCTAAACAAAGACCAAGACATTATTTCCTACTTAAGAACAGTTTCTTAGGTTTTTTGTTGTTGGTTGATGGTTGGTGTTTCTTGGCTGTTTTTTTTGGTTTTACGCTTCTTTTTCTTGAACTCTATAATTCCTGTCCTCAGTACTTATCTTTATTTTTCTGGATTACTTTCCTCTTCAAAATAATTCAACCTTTCAACAATCAACTAAAACAAACATCTATCAACTATCAACTATAAACTATAAACTATAAACTATAAATTATAAACCATCAACCACCAACCACCAACCAACCATATAAAATACACAACAATTCTCAAACTTTATAACTCATTTACTTAGAAAACGCACTCTTTTACGTAAAACACCAGATTTGTCTACAATTTGTCTACGGGAAATTTCAAAATGTAGAAAATGTATACGAAAAGTGCATACGGTATTTCTTACTTAAAATGAAATGTAAAGTAATTTTACCATGTAGTCAGGGATATGCGCCCCAACATATAAAAATGACAAAAAAATGATAAATGATTCTTTATGGTTTACGAGTAAATTGCTGGGACAGTTTTTAAAAAACCGTCTTGCTGTCGACGACGATTTAACCGTCTTAAATTACCTTGTCGATACCAGTGGTGTATTCCCAAAAAACAATAAAAATAAAGTCGTTTTATCGCTAATTAATATTGAGAAAGAAACCAATCAGCCTTTTTACATTCGAAATAAACAACTGAATGATGGAAGTTATTCGAGTTTCAATGAAACGGAAAGATACAATTTAGATCTTCTCATCAGCTGCAATTTTGACGATTACAGCGAATCTTTAAAAACACTTGACGTTGTTATTAATTTCTTTCAGGTCAATAATTATATAGATGCCAGTTCCTCTTCTTCAATACCATCGGGTTTAAACCGACTTGAATTTGAATATGAGAAAATATCCTACCACCAAATGCACAGTTTATGGACTGCCATGGGAGCGAAATATCAGCCTTCGATTATTTACAAAATAAAACTGATTAAAGTTCAGGGTCATGAAACTACTGAAATTATTCCGGGTGTATCGCAAATCAATAATACGGCAGCGCCATGAAACAGAGTCATTACATAAAGCTTCTTAATACTGCTGTTTATCATACCTTTTATGATAATACAAAATGCAATTGCCTGCATTTTATTCCAACAGATAAAACCGATAAGATATTGAAGAAATTCGGTTTTATGATCAATACTGTTTCCAACGGATTTGATTTATTTGCCAACCCAACCTCAACATTGTCAGACACTTTAGATTATATTTCTAAAACTGCTTCACAAGATTTTTTCGAATTTAATATTAAATGCAGTAATCCAAGCTTTCTTCTTTTTACAGATCTGCCGGTTAACTTTCTTGGACTGGTAAATTACAGCAGCCAAAAAACACAAAATGAAGAAAACGCTTCTACTCTGGTATTAAACCAAAGTTTAGAAATAGCTCCAATTGCTCGCTACTTCGGAAATTTAAAAATCTATTTTGAAGATCTCAAAAACGTATCAAATAATCCTATTTTATATAAAATAAGTTTTGAAGCCAGAGCCACACAATGGCAGTATTATTTTATCAATAAAAATTCGCTGCCGTTAAACAATCCTGTGGTAACGCAGAAAGGTTCAATCCAATTTAAAGGCCCGGAACAAGTCACGCTTCAAACGGGCGAAAAGGCACTGCTATTTACTTCGGATACTAATAACATTCCGCTGAGCGAAAAACCCAAGTACAAGTTTGATCTCATCAATAAAAGTGAATCATCAGGAACCGATCAAGGAAACTCAAAAGGAAAAGTAATCATAAAAGGACTCCCCATACCCGATGTTTCCCGAATAAATATCATTAGCAATAAAGAACAAAACCAAGTTACATCACCCATGTATATTTATCTATAACAAAATTTAAAATGAACACTAAAAATTAAAAATCAATGAATTTATCTACCATTCAAACTCCTGGTGTTTATATTCAAGAATTAAATGCTTTTCCAAATTCGGTTGTAGCAGTTGCAACAGCAGTTCCGGCATTTATAGGGTATACACCACAGGCCTCTTACGAGGGAAAATCGTACGTTAATGTACCGGTTAGAATCACTTCGTTCTCTGATTTTCAAACCTTTTTTTGTTTACCGGATCCTCCGCTTCCTGCAAGTCCGTCTAAACAATACAGTCCTGAATATTATTTAGTACAGCAGAAAAGCCAGCCGGCGAAAGGTGATTACATGTTAATTAACGGATCGTACTATTCATTAGTACCAGATCCGAACACGATTTATTATTTGTACAATAGTGTGAGACTTTTTTACGAAAATGGCGGTGGAGATGCTTATATCGTATCGGTTGGATCGTATGGAGCACCTTCTGGAAAACCTGGAACGCCGGGCACTCCTATTGTAAATCCTAATGTGCAGTTAAACGATCTTACAAACGGTCTTTCTTTATTATTGAATGAGCCAGAACCAACCATGTACATCTGCCCAGAAGCTACTTTGTTAAGTCTTGAAAATAACGGGACTTTAATGCAGCAAATGCTTTTACAATGTACACAAATGCAGACTGCTATGAGTGTTTTTGACATTATTGGTGGTGATGCTCCAGATCCTATTTTGTATACTGAAGATATTACGAATTTCAGAATGAATACAGGTTCTGTTGGGTTAAACTATGGTATGGCGTATTATCCGTTTATCGGAACAACCATTATGCAGAATACTGATATTGATTATACCAATTTATTTGGTGGTGATGTTAAGCAGCTGGAAACACTTTTGAATCCGCCAAGCGCACCAAATCAAAGTATTGCTACGATTATTGCCAATATCCAAAATCCAAGCAGCGGTTTAACCGTAACGCAGAATAACAACGCTCTGCTTATCGCCAGCCAAACGTACGGACAGATTATCAAACATGTATTAAACACTGCTAATATACTGCCTCCAAGTGGTGCAATGGCGGGTGTTATTACCACTACAGATAATGCGGTTGGTCCGTGGCAGGCTCCTGCGAATACTTCTATTGTAGGTACAGCATCGCTTCCTATTTACATTTCTGAAAGCCAGCAGGCCAATTTAAACGTTGATGCCGTTTCGGGTAAATCCATTAACGCGATACGCAAGTTTAACGGACTTGGTATTTTAATCTGGGGATCAAGAACATTAGATGGAAACAGTCAGGATTGGAGGTATATTCCAGTTAGAAGAACTATGATTTTCCTTGAACAATCGTGTAAACTGGCTACTCAGGCATATGTTTTCCAGCCAAACGACAAAAATACGTGGGAAGCTGTAATTGCAATGATCAGCAGTTTCCTTACTTCTATCTGGAAACAAGGCGGTTTGCAAGGAGCAAGTGCTTCTGATGCTTTTTCAGTAGCCTGCGGATTGGGTTCGACTATGACAGCAGATGATATTTTGAATGGTTTTATGAATGTTACTGTAAAAGTAGCGGTAGTACATCCAGCAGAGTTTATCGTGTTGACCTTTCAACAACAGATGGCAACTTCTAGTTAATCAAATCATTAATCTCTTAAAGAATTTCTTTTAAATAAAAATACAAGAATATGGCAACAGATGACGGAAGCGTACAAGGCGCAACATGGCCCATGCCAAAGTTCAGGTTTGAAGTAGACCTGGGAACTGAATTGACAAAAGTAGCTTTTCAAGAAGTTACAGGAATGGATGTCGAAAACCAAATTATAGAATATCGCAAAAGCAACAGCCCGCTTTTTTCTGTAGAAAAAATGCCGGGAATTACAAAATACGGCAACGTAACCATGAAGCGAGGCATTTTTGTAAACGATAATACTTTTTGGGACTGGCACCAGCAGGTGGTTATGAATACCATTAAAAGAAGAACGGTAATCATCAAACTTTTGGACGAAAAAGGCGGTGTAACCATGCAATGGACACTAAATAATGCCTGGCCAACCAAAATTACCAGTACTGATTTAAAATCAGACGGAAATGAAGTTGCAGTAGACACTATTGAAATTGCTCATGAACAATTAATTATTAAAAATGGCGGAAAATAATGATTATCCTGTAAGCTTTTATTTTACACTCTCTTTTTCGGGTGTGGATGCGGCTTTCAAAGAGGTGTCAGGAATTTCTAAAGAACTAAGTATAGAAGAAATTGTTTGCGGAGGCGAAAATAGGTTTAAGTACCGCCTCCCAACAGTTTCTAACAGTCCAAACTTAGTTTTAAAAAGAGCCATTGTACCTGTAGGATCTTCATTAGTAAGCTGGTGTGCCAATTGTATCGATCAAGGATTGGCAATTCCTATCCAGCCGCACAATGTAATACTAAGTCTGCTGAATGCCAGCGGTATTGTTTGTATGCAGTGGACTTTTAACAATGCGTATCCGGTAAAATATTCTATTTCTGATTTAAACTCTCAGGAAAGTGGTATCGCAATCGAATCTATCGAGCTTGCTTATACCTATTTCAATATTTCATCGAATACCAATTTTGACAAACTTTTTAATTAATCATCATGCCCATCGAAATAAGAGAGCTGGTTATCAAAACTGAAATTGTGAGTTCGCACAACAAAAGCAATTCGGCCGCAAAAGAAAAAGAACTTTCCTTGCTTAGAAAACAAGTTTTGGAAGAATGCAAAAGATTAATCTCTGAGAAAAATCAGGAGAACAGTTACAAACGTTAAAAAAACAAACCAATGGCAAGTCTGGAATTATTAAAAATGACTGGTTATACCGATGAAGAGTTTCAAAACAAACTCTCAGGGAATCCGTATACCGTTATGATAAATCCAGAAAACATTAAACTGGAAAAAGCCATCGAATACAACGAACAACAGGCTCCGGCCACAAGTTCGACTTCGCAGAAGTATAAAAGCACCCCAAGCGATAAACTGAATTTTGAAATTGTAATTGACTGTACCGGAATTGTAGATCCAAAACGCATCAGCATGTCTCAGGAAATTACAGCGCTGGAAACCATTATTTACACGTATAATGGTAAAATTCACCGTCCGAACTTTGTAAAAATACAATGGGGACAAGACATTACCTTCAGCGGAGTTCTCAATTCAATTGATATCTCTTACACTTTATTTAAACCAGACGGAAGTCCGCTGAGAGCCAAAATCTCACTGTCTTTCAGCCAATACGTTTCTCCGGAAACTGTAACCCGAACAGACGCTCCCGAGTCACCAGACCTTACGCATATCGTAACGGTAACCGAAGGAATGTCTCTGCCTCAGCTTTGCTTAAAAACATGGAATGATGATTCCTATTACGTACAAGTTGCAGCGTATAACAAACTAAACAAATTCAGAAACCTCAGTGGTATCGACAAATTAATATTTCCACCTTTAATACCCTCCAAATCATGAGTACTTCTAACAACATATCAAGTGGTGGAATCGCTACATTCACAGTTAAAGTAAATGGTGCAACTGTACCAGACGAATTAAGCGTGTATGCTATTCACGTTGAAAAAAGAGTAAACCGAATTTCAAGTGCCAAAATTACAATTCTAGACGGTGATCCTACTGTTCAGGATTTTACAGCAAGTTCCTCAGACACTTTTGTTCCAGGTGGCACTATCAGTATTGAAGCAGGTTATGACAATACAAATACGGTCATTTTTAAAGGAATCATCATGAGCCAAACAGTTCGTGTTGATTCTTTAATAGGATCTGCTCTGGAAGTAGAATGCCGTGATGAAGCCGTAAAAATGATTGTAGGACGAAAAAGTCTTACCTATTCCAAACAAAAAGACAGTGATATTATAAGCTCAATTATAGGAACTTATTCAGGATTAACACCAAGCGTTGCGTCTACCTCAACACAATGGCCAGAACAAGTACAATATTATGTAACGGACTGGGATTATATTTTATCGCTTGCTGAAGCCAATGGATTAATCGTAACTACTATAAACGGAACCGTTTCCGTTCAAGCTCCAGATAATACGACTACCTCAGTGGCGACAGTGACTTATGGAGATAATTTATATGAATTCAATGCCAAGTTAAATGCCGTTACACAATTAGGAAATGCAACTGCCAACAGCTGGGATTTTAAAACTCAGGCTGTTGTAAATGGTCAAGCCTCAGCTAATGTAAGCGGAGCAGGAAATTTGAGTACCAAAAAATTATCTGATGTTGTGGGACTTTCGACCTTCCAACTCCAAACCACTGCACCTTTAGAAACTGCTGATTTAACCAATTGGTCAAAAGCGCAGATTATTAAAAGCGAATATTCTAAAATAACAGGCGAAGCCAAATTTATAGGGACCAGTTTAGTTGATCCCGGAAAGTACATGACTTTTGCAGGTCTTGGAAGCCGTTTCAATGGTGATTACCTTATTGGCGGCGTTGTTCACGATCTATCTCAAGGAAATTGGGTTACAGAAGTTCAATTAGGACTTTCCCCGCTTTGGTTTACCGAAGAACCAGATGTTATGGCACCTCCCGCTTCAGGACTTATTCCCGGAGTAAGAGGATTATTTAACGGTACGGTAAAACAAATGTCTGAAGATCCAGACAGTCAATTTAGAATTCTAGTTAATATTCCGTTGTTTGATCCTAACGGACAAGGAATCTGGGCAAGACTTTCTAACTTTTATTCAACCAACGGTGCCGGCGCTTTTTTCCTTCCAGAAGTGGGAGACGAAGTTATTCTTGGATTTCTTAACGAAGACCCTCGTTATCCGGTAATTTTAGGAAGTATGTACAGCAGCAGCGGCATAAAACCTTTTACAGGATTAACACCGAATAACAAAAACTCCACCAAAGCCATTGTATCAAAATCTGGAATTTCAGTTGAATTTGATGATGAAAACAAAGTTTGGACAGTAGCTACTCCAAGTAAAAACACCATTATTCTAAGCGATAAAGACAAAAAAATCACCATTCAAGATCAAAACAGCAACAGTATTGTAATGTCGGAGAGCGGAATAGATATCTCCAGTCAGAAAAACATCAATATTTCGGCACAGCAAAATGTAAACATCAAAGGAACACAAGGAATTACTATTCAGTCCAGCGGTGGTGATGTTGCTACAAAAGGACTAAACATTAAAGAAAATGCCGATATGCAGTACTCTGCTCAAGGCGCACAAATGGCTCAGGTACAAGGCGGTATGCAGTTAACGCTTAAAGGAGCTATGGTAATGATTAATTAATTTTTAAAAATAAAAGATATGCCACCAGCAGCAAGACTTACAGATTTTCACGAATGTCCAATGGTAACTCCAGGTCTTCCGCCAATCCCTCATGTAGGCGGACCAGTCGTAGGCCCAGGAATGCCAACCGTTTTAATAGCAGGATTACCTGCAGCAAGAGTTGGCGATATGCTTGTTTGTGTTGGACCACCAGATTCGATTATACAAGGATCATCAACAGTAATGATTGGCGGTATGCCTGCCGCAAGAATGGGAGATAAAACCGCTCACGGAGGAACTATTATTCTGGGAGCATTTACCGTAATGATAGGTGGATAGCATCAGTAAAAAAGAGAGTTTGTTTTTAGGTTCGGGATGGTCGTTTCCCGTATCATTTTCTGCGGGTAATTATCAGCTTAATTTATCGGCAAATGAAGCCAATATAAACGAATCTATCAATATTATTCTCAACACCCGCAAGGGCGAACGTACTTTAGAATCAGATTTTGGATCTGGTTTGCAGCAATTTATGTTCAGAAAAATTGATAATGCCCTAAAAGGAGAAATCATTGAAACGATAAAATATGCCCTGCTTCGTTACGAGCCCAGAATACTGGTTCAGGATGTACAAATTGCTTCAACAGATGTCTTAAACGGACTCATCGAAGTGCTGATTATTTATGTCTATTCACAAACTAATACAAGACACAACTATGTATTTCCTTTCCATTTAAAAGAAGGAACTAACCTAGCCCGAAAAAAATGATTGCAATTGATCAAAATAGTGCTTTAAATTCCATTAACGAGTCACTCGTTCCAGCTCCGCATTTAATAGACGGAAGGAAAGAGCATGACTGGCTGCATTTTCTTGCAGAATTTAGCAGACTGATCAATTTTTACAATGACCAAAATGCAATCGAAGGCAGCTGGAATCCGTTTTTATTGAAAGATCCCGTTTTTTTAGTAGTTTCTATTTCCAAAACCAATTATAAAAAACTGCATTCGCAATACAAAACAAACTGCAACGAAGTACAGAAACTAAATCAAACAAAGGCTTCAGCCAATCAGACTTCAACTGCTTTAAACAAACTATTTGACCATCTTACTGAAACCTATAAAATAATAGAAAGATGGACGTATTATATGCAGATGACAGATGAGATGTACAATCTCAAAAAATATATGCTGCATGAAGTACAAAATATGCTGAGTGCCGATTTCTGGGCCGTTCAGTCTTTCCGTCAGTATTTATACACGCAATCATTAAACGCTGGATTTGCTGGATTACCGAGCAATACGTATGTCGATATTAATGATGATTTATGGAATAGCAACAAAGGCAAAAGACCTTTCTGGGAAGTTTTTGGTTTTGATACCGAACAAGTTTTTCTAGAAACAGGAAATAAAAATGCTGCTTCCTTAAATGCATTAACCATAACGGGAGATCGATTATACAATTTTCTGGAAACAACCATTTTTCATGCCTTAACAGAATTTAAAAACCTAAGCAACAGAAAAAGCCGTTATCCAGACACTACCCTTTTGCGTTCTTTTATCGATCTTTTAAAAGTACAGCAGGAACAGTTAAACGGTATTTCTCAAAAACACTTGGATTTTTATTATTCTGATATTTTAAAGCAAACCAATTTACCTGCTTCTGCCGATACAGCTTTTTTAAGTGCTACGCTCTCGCAGCCAGATTCTGTTTATGTTTTGCCAGCCGGAACATTGTTTAATGGAGGCGTTGATGCACAAAAAAATCCGATATTATTTGCCGCTCAAAAAAACAGCGTTTTAAATCCAGCGATTGTTACGAGCGCCTATACACTCAATTATCAAAATCTGCTGAATGGAGCGTATAATTTACAACCCATTGCAAAACCGACAGCGATTCAAAAAGATGAAGATGGCAACGTAATCAGCTGGCCTACATTTGGAGAAAACAATCCTGCCATTCAAGCTTTACCTTTAGGAATTGCTTTTGCATCGCCTATGCTTTTACTGCGTGAAGGAGATCGAACAATAACACTTGACCTTAGTTTTGATGCACCTATTAGTTTAAGTCTTTTGCAAAATGCCCAATATTTTCTAAGCACACAAAAAGAATGGCTCCCAATAGTACTGACTCCTTCCAATTTTGTAGTCAGCGGAGGAAATACAGTAACTATCACTATTAAAATTGATCCTTCGACAATTGCAATTGAACCATTCTTGGTAAATCCTGACGGTTTAACAACCAGCTGGCCAATGCTGAAGATTCTATTTAAAAATATTGATAATCCAAAAGTTTCACCTAAAGTTACTGCCATAACCATTTCTGTAAAAGTAACCGATGTTACTACTTTACAGCTTTACAATGATTTTGGAGAATTGAATACCAAAAATCCCTTTCCTCCTTTTGGGCCAATTGCTTTAGAGAATTCGAATTTTATTATTGGCAGCAGCGAGATATTTAGCAAACCGTTAAATAATTTCAGCATTCATATTTACTGGGATAAACTGCCAACTGATTTTTCAACTTATTATGATTCCTACAACAGATATTTGTCAAAATTAGTTCCGCAGCCCATACCGCCAAAAGCACCGCCAACAACAAAACCTATTACCGAACCAAATCCTACGGCTTCTAGAATACCTTTAATTAGGCTTTTTTCAAAAAAGACAGCATCCGAAAATGTGAATTTGTATTTTGCGAATTATTCTTTTACAGTTGATTTTGATTTGCTTGAAAATAAATCATGGAACGAAATTGAATTGTATAAATACGATTATACAGGTCCAAATTGTGTATTTGTACCCACTACTCCTGCCGTAAATCCTGTTTATTTGTTTGATGTTGATCAGGAAAAGAATGCCGAAGCTTCTACAACAGATTCCGGCAGCCATTATATTTATATTGCCCCTCAGGGAAATACAAATACGGTATTAAAAGGAGATCCAAATATTCAGAACGAGCCTTTAAAATTTACAGATGGAAGTTCATCAGGTTTTATCAAAATGCTTTTGTCAGGACCAGAATATGGCTTTGGTTCAGAAATATATCCGAACATTGTAGCGAGTATTGCGCTGCAAAACGGCAGTCTTATTGCTACTGCCAAAAAAGATGAAACTCTGGATTTTATACCATCGGCAAATCCGCCCTTTTCGCCTAAAATCAAAACAATAAAAGCCGACTATTCGGCCAGTAAAACCTACAAATTTGATAATTCAGCCGAAGATTATCCGCTGGAATATTTTTTATACTCGCCATTCAGCAGTTATAAAATATATGACAGTGATGCACAAGCGACAGTTTCTACCAATACAGCCATTACAGGTAATTCAAACGATACATCGGGAGGCGTGCCTCTTTATCCTTCATTTGAATATTCAGGAGCTTTATTCATCGAAATGGAACAGTTAATCTGTAACAGCACCTTAAATCTCTATCTGGAATTATCCCGAAATTCAATTACGGTAACCCCAGAAAACAGTATTCAGTATTTCTATTTAAACGATTCCGGCTGGAAAGAGCTAAGAGTACTTTCCGATGGTACCAATCAATTTAGATGTTCTGGTATTATTGAACTTTCTATTCCTGCGGACTGCAACAATACGGGAGTTTTTATGCCAGGAAAAAACAATTGGATTTCTATTGTCGTTTCCGGCAGTCCAGACGCGTATTCACAAACCGTTTTTGTACAAACTAACGGATTCAGTGTACAGCGTACAGGAACCTCTTTTCTTCTGGATACCACAATTCCGCAAGTTGGCAGCAGTGTTATCAGCAAACCGCAGACAGCAATTCCTAAACTAGCCGTAATCTCACAGCCATTTCCTTCTTTTGGAGGAAAAGCTGCAGAAAACGATACGCAGAGAAACCAGCGCATCAGCAGTAGTATAAAAACCAAAAACAGAGCCGCCAACCCTGCCGATTTTTATACGCTTATCACAGAAAATTTCAGCGACATCTATTATACCAAAGTGGTGAATCATAACAAGTCCAATACTTGCAAGGTGTATTTAGCCAAAAAAATGTCGTTTGCTACAGACAGTAATGCTTTTATTCCGCTGGTAAACAATTGTCTGGAAGATCAGGTTGAAGCTTTTTTAAAAGAAAATGCCTCACCGTTTTTAAATCTTAACGTATCCAATTTCAATCTGGAATATGTGATTGTTTCGGTTCAAATTGAAGTTCTAAACGGTTATCAGCCCACTTTGGTACAAAAAAATGTCAATCAGGCTTTGAAAATATACTTGTCACCGTGGATTGAAAGCAGCCAGCGTCAGGTAAAAATTGGTCATGAACTTATTAACGCCAAAGTCAGTTCTTTTATTCAGAGTATTGAAGGCGTGGGAGTAGTCAACAACCTTTCGTTTTCAAGTTATTTAAATAACAGCAAAGCCGATAAATGCATTATTAACAGAACATCGCTTAAAGCAGAAGGATCAGGAACCTTATTGGTTTCAGCTCCGCAGCATCACATTACTTTTTCAAACTAAAAAATGGATACAGTCAACTACATAGTAAAAGATCAGCTTCCGCTCCATCAGGATTTTACCGGCCTGAAAGAGAAAGCGCTTGGCTATATCCAAAGTCATATTGGGTACGAATGGACGAATTTTAATCCGTCAGATCCCGGGATTACTATTTTAGACCAAATCTGTTATGCCCTTACAGAATTAGGTTATTGTACCGATTTCAGCATACCAGATATCCTGACTAATTCCAACGGAAAAATTGAAATCGAAGACCAGTTTTATCTGCCGGCAGAGATTTTAACGACCGCTCCGTACACCATAAACGATTATAAAAAATACCTGATAGATGCCGTACCAAACATTGATAATGTGCTTATTACAACTTTCAACAGCAACAATTATCCGTTTAACAAAGTCTATCAATTTTATCTTTATATAAGTCCGCAAATCAGCAATGATTCTGATCGTGACAATGTTTGCAATGAAGCGTATTATTATTTGAACCAAAGCCGAAATTTAGGCGAATTATTCAATAAACCTATCGCGCTACAGCCTATAAACTGCTTGATAAGCTGTTTAATCGAAATCCAGAAAAACATCAATCAATATGATCTTTTACTGGAATTACAGGATAAAATTCGTTCGTTTATTTTTGCCAAAGTAGTACAAACAGGTTACGAAAGTGCTTTAATTTCTGAATACACAACTGCCGAAATATATGACGGTCCAAACTTAAAAAACGGCTGGATTCCTGATAATGAACTGACTTTAAAAACAGATTCTGTACAAGTAATTGATTTAATTCCGATAATTGAATCCATCAGCGGCGTGGTTTCGGTTTCGGGATTACAACTGCTTCAGGATGGAAAAGCGGTTTCTGTTTTACAATCACAAATCAATCAGATTATTGCTATTGATGTTTTAAACTCTTATCAAACCAATAATCTTGTTTTAAGCTGCAACGGTAAAAATCTGCCTTGCGATATTACTGTAAATGCTTTAAATATTGTTGAAGATACGTACGAGAAAACCACCGCGATTCTCAATAAAAAAGAAACCAAAAAACTGCCTAAAAGCAGTTTTAGAGATATTAACACCTACTACTCTATCCAGAATACTTTCCCTGAGCAGTACGGCGTTGGTGCAGATACTATAGAAGATCATTCGCAGCCTGTAAAAATTGCACAATCACGCCAATTAAAAGGCTATTTAACCTTGTTTGATCAAGTTTTAGCGAATCAATTTTCGCAGCTGGCAAATATTTCGAAACTATTTTCTTTTAAAAATTCGGTTTGTGGCGCACCCTCAGACGAAGAAACTTTTTATGCGGTAAAAGATAAATATCAGCAGAAACATCTTGAATATCCCGTTCCGTACAAAATGTTTTCGCCAAGTTATTTTTATCAGTCCTTGTACAATGTTCCGCATATTAAACCTTTATTAAAAGACAATAAAACGTTTAGTTATTCGACAGGAAATGAGTCTGAAACCGAACTAAAAGAGAAAAGCTGGTTCGAATACCAGCAAGATCCGTACAATCCGTACATCTTTGGTTTAATGAAGATTATGGAGGAAGAAGATACCAATTTGGAACGCAGAAACAAACTGCTCAACCATCTTTTAGCCCGACATGGCGAATCACCTAAAGTAATCGATTCGATTATTGACGATACAATTTATACCGGCGATAAAAGAAAAGACCAGATTATTGTAAAAAGTCTGTATCTGCAAAACTTAGGATTATTGTCCTACAACCGTCAAAAAGCTTATAATTTCCTAACAGCACAGACAACGGAAAGAAAACCTGATGAAACTTTCTTTCAGATGAAAGAAAAGCATTTTCAATACATAAATGAACACACCACTGATTTTATTTTTAAATCAGAAGAACTCAACAAAAAAGAAAAAATACACCAAAACGATTTCAACAATTTTTCAGGAATTGAATTGAAACTAAACTTGTTGTTTGGATTGAAAAACATTTATTCCAATTTTATAAATGCCCAATTCGAAAGTCTGAAAAGCAATCCAGAAAGTACCGATTCTAATGTGTATATGACGGTTCAGAAAACGTTGTGGTTTATCGAGAAAAGAAAAGGAAGTATTTTTCTGGAAACAGCACTTCTTTTAAAATCACTGTTTTTTAATCTTCAAATTATAAAGGAAAATCAAGAAAACACTGTTTTATATCAGTCTGAAAACCTTGATTTTCAAACCATTTCTCAGTTAAATAATATTTTAAATACTTCTAGTGAAACGGTATTAGACCAAGAATTGCAAAATGGCTATTTGTCCTTTTCGGGAACTCAATTTGCGTTTACATCAGAAACTGAATCTATTATAGAAAACCAAAATGAATTCATAAAATCTAAAGTTTCTAATTATGCTTTCAGAATAAGTATTGCCTCTGGCGACGGAAGCGTTTCGATGAATTCGAAAGTATTTAAAAAAGACCTATTGATTTTGTTTCCCGATTTTGTGCCGGCTTTTCAAACCAAGGAATTCAAACAACGATTGAAACAATTTTTAAAAATCAGTCTGCCTGTCAATCTAAGCTTCAAATGTGTTTTTATAAACAGTCAGGATTTTGGCGCCTTTATTCTCAATTATATCAATTGGCACAAAAGCCTGCGATTTAAAGATTTGACCTCATTAAGTCAGGCAGAAGCCGCGGTGCATTTAAAACCTGTTCAGCCTGCCCTGAATGTTATTAGTAGTTTAAACCAAATTTTAGAGTCAAACCATGGAAGAAATTAACCGCCATATTGTATCGAGTCTAAAGTGGAACACTACTTTTGACCAAAGAGAAGAAGGATTTAAACTTCAGGAGCGATTGAGCCACTGGAGTAAAATTTCCCTTCCGGGAGAAGCTGCATCTGTATTTAACGAATTATGCCCGCCTGAACAAAGCTGGCGTATAGAATCGTTAGAAATCGATTTGGGAATCTGTGATTACAGTGATCTCGAATTTGACTTGAGTACCAAAATACGCACGCTTTTAAAAGAAAAAATCGAAGAACTGATTATTTATCAGAACCATCAGAAACAGAATTTAATATCGGTTTACAACAAAGAAAAATCAATTCTGGAAAACCTGACTGTTTTTCTAATTGAGGGATTTTTACCGTGGAGTTACCAAAACAAAGAAGGTTCTGTAAACCAAATTATGGCAGAACTACTTCAGAACAATCTAGCGGAAATTATTGCCATTATCAAAAAAGAAGGAATCAAACACGAACAAGTCCGCAAAAGAATTTCTTGGCAGTTTGATGAAAAAAACGTCAACAAAATAATTACGGCGCTTGAACCTAACAACAGCGATACGATAATAGAGTTTAGTTCGATTATTACAACGCTTCAGGTGAAGGAAACGATTATACAAACCAGTACCGCAAGTTTTAGAAAAAACCTGTATTTTTTTATTTTAAACTTCCTGCTTTTGGAACGCGGAACGCTTTTTAATAAAGTCGCTTTTATGAAAAGCAGTATTCTGCAAATGGCTAATCATTACAATATTGCCTATGCCGAACTGATTGTTTTGATTGAAAATACAGTGGTTAAAATATCCGACAATACCACGAGAAACAACGATTTTATATACACTTTAAAAATGCTGACTCAGGAATATGAAGCACAAAAAATGCATCATACTGTTCCGCAGGTACAAACCAATTATTGGCATCTTTTAGAAAAGCTTTTAATACATAAATCAGAGCGTAAATTGAGAACTCAGAAAAACGATCTCAACGAACTGATTGCGGTATTGAATTCTGAAAATCCGTCGAAATTCAAAACGTTGCTGAGCCGTGTATTGCAAAACGAAACGGCTGTTTTTGCTCTAATTGAAGATTTAGATGAAAATGCCATTAAAATACTATTTTCAAAACTAGATACTGATTCTTCATCTTTAAATCTAGATTCGGTATTGTATTTAAATACATTGAGTTCGGTATTAAAACTAAAAAACAATCCGAAATTCCTTTGGCAGACGTCGATTGCTTTTCTCATCAAAAATAAAAATGCAGCTCATACTACTTTTTTACTGCACTGTATTACAGAACTGAGCAAAGCAAATCATAAAGAACCAGTTCAATTATTGGGATCGTTTACCAGCGCTGTTGTTCCGGTAACGGCAAAAAATAGTAATTCGGCTATACTTTACACGCGTTTAAACAGCATGTACTGCCATGAAATCGACAAAAAAAATTCGAATTATCCGGCGGTTCATTTTAAAAATCTGGTGGTAAAACTAGAAACCGAATTCCAAAAAAGTGCTTCAAAAAATACGGTTTTTAAAGACTTGCAGAAATCATTAATTAAGAATATTTATCTGCATCCTAAAACGGCTTTTGAAGTGATGCTTTCGTATGAAAACAAAGAATTCATCAAAAAAATTATTCCGCTTCTTTTAAACCGAGAGCTTTTGCAATTGATTATCAAAACGGCCAATTATAAGAAAACCAAACTGATACAAACGGTTCAAATGGTATATGAAATATTAAATTCAAAAGAAAAATACGATCTGCCCGAAGAACTTTTAACAGATGATCTGCTGCTGTTTAGTATTCAAGAAATGTTATTGCATCCAGAACATAATTCGTCTGTGTTTCTTGAAACGGTTATTCTGCAATTATCCAGAAAAACAACGGCTGTCAAACACATTGATTATTTTAGGTTTATTACCAAACTGCTTCAATCCAAAAGAATCAAAGCGTTTGGAATTTCCATTAAAAGAAGCTTTTTAATCCAGCTGAAAAACAACAATTCGATAAACATTATTGAACTGGCTTTATTAATACAAAATACATCGCAGCAAGCGCAAACTTCGCTGGCCAATGTACTTACGGCTCATTATGATGATCCTAGATTTTCAACATTGCGAAAACAAAACCAAAAAGAAAGCGATGCTATAATCGGATATTTTTTAAAGAACGGAAAATCGCTAAAAACCAATTGGATTAAGGAAAAAACAATCTGGATTGCAAAATCAAAATCAGTTTCGAATGCGCGTATCACAATGGATTTAAATGAAATATTCTGGACTGTTATTTTAAATTATAATGCGTACAAAGGAAATCAGGTTCTATTTCAAAAATTGATTGAAAAAGCATTTACTACATATGCGAAAAACAAATTCGGCATTGATTCTCAAAACATAGAAATTAAAAAAACGTACGAAGAAATAAAAGATAATTACGTAACAGAAAAGCTATTAGATGTTTTGAGTGAAGAAACTGAAAATGATGCATTTCTAGATGAAAATACGTTTGAAAACCCAGTAAAAACAAGATCGTCAGAGTCTTTACTCTTTGACCAAAAATTTACAGCTAAAGAAAAATACGATTGGTATGTTTCAATTATCTGTCAGAAAGAAATTCCGTTGTTAGTTCATCTTTCGGAAAACATTGAAATCAGTGATTTATTAAATCAAATTATTGCTGCCGACACTAAAATATTCTTTCAGATTTTAAAAAAAGAATTTGTTTCTGAAGCACAAACAGACTGGCTGAGCCGAAATATTCATTTCAATGTTCTTTGCGCTTCTGTAAGCAAATTGGATCAGAGCAAAGAATCGTATTTACGTATTCTGGAAAAATTCTATCACACTTTGGGCCGCATTACTATAAAAGGAATTCATGCCAAAGATTTACAAAGTCTGCTGTTGCGAAAAGTACTTAACGCTGCCGCAAATGACAATTGGAGATTAATCTCGATTGATAAAATCTGGAATGAATTAATCTGGGAAGTCGTAACTAAAAAAGGAATTTCTAAAAAGAGTTTCCTTATGGATATCGAAAAACACATTTATCAATTTCCGCTGTCGCTTCAGTTGAGTTTCAGGGAAATTACACAGGTAGAAAAACAAACTATTAAAACGAAAAAGAACATGGAAATGCTTTCAGAATTTGAAAAACAAAAACCCGTTAAATCCACAAAAACTACTGTAAAAGAAAGTATTCCCGTTCGAAATGCTGGAATCGTGCTTTTGAACAGTTATGTCCATATGCTTTTTGAAAGGTTAAATCTGGTTCATAATAACGAATTTACCAGTATTGAAAATCAGATAAGCGCAGCACAGTATTTACAATATGTGGTAACCGGACTTACCGTAACCGAAGAGAATTTTTTACCGCTGAACAAAGTCATGTGCGGACTTCCGCTTAACCAGCCAATACCCGATGAAATCGAAATTCCGGAACAAAACAAAACCTTAATTACCGGTTTAATCACTGCTGCAATTTCGTATTGGGATGCGATTGGAGATTGTTCTATTGATGGTTTTAGAGGAAACTGGCTCGTACGAAACGGTCTTTTAACCGAGCATGAAGAACGCTGGGAACTTGTCGTAGAAAAAAGAGCTTACGACATATTGATTTCCAGATCGCCTTTTGCTTTCTCAATTATTAAATATCCCTGGATGGCAAAACCGCTTCATGTAGTCTGGCCTTACTAAATCTAAAAATAAGATCCTATAAAATAAGTAATTAATCAATAAAAAGAACCATTATGAACACCTACAATGAAAATTTACATTCTAGTGTTTTAACTTCATTAGAAAGTCAGCAATTGGGTAAAAAACAACTCGATTCGCAGTTAAATGCCTCTATGTTTACGCTGTATTACGCAGAGGGCGCCGAGATTGTAGCCAATGAAAAACTGGACGCTACAACTAAAATGTACGAAGACAAACAGCACATTAACAGTGTGGCTGTCAAAAACAAAAACATGTCCGATAACCTTTTACTGTCTGCCAACCAGCAAAAAACGTATACCTCGCAATCTGTAAACAACGTAGCAGTTGCTGCAGCAAACATACAAGTGGCGACCAATGCGATTGTACGTTTGGCAAGCGATGTAGGAAGCATTTTTAGTATTATAAACGCTGCCGATTACGGATCTCAGATTTACCGTCAGAGTGAAGAAGTGTATAGTTTAATGAACAAAACAGCGTACAATGCCGAGTTAACTTCACAGCAGGCTATGGAAGCATCAGCCTCTATTGCAGAAGTAACTTCGGGAGTTGTAGCCGATGAAGCAAAAGTAACCAGCGATTCTGTAAACAGTCTGCTTCAGGTTACCACAGCAGATTTGACTGCAATTACCGCGATTTTAACAGCCGATAATGATACGAAGTCGCAGGCAAGCATGACTACTCGAAGTGCCGAAGGTGCTATTAAATGCAGTAAAGTGGAATACGAAGCGGCGAAAAAAGCGTATGATATCAATAATAAAAATTTCAACCAAAATTTAGTAGTTACGGTACCCGTTCCATTTGATTCTGTTAAAAAAACGTTTACCGTTTCATTCGATCCTTTTAAAAGTCCTTTTTCATTTAGAGATGCGGCAAATCAGGTTATAAAAGATCCGGTAAGAAGCTATAATATCATTATCGTAAAAGAAAGTAAAAAGTCCTTCTTTACGATTTCTACTGCCGAAGATTTACTACGCAATTCTTCACAGTATTTTAGAGTTCCTACACCATCAAATCCTGATCAGGAATTAAAAGCTGTAATTGCCATGGAGAATCTGTTAGACTCAGACAATCAAGCTATTGTACTAGGAGAAAAATATGTTGCTTTTTTACTAATCCAATTTACAGAAGATTACAAAAAAGAAATCAACACATTTGACGATTATCTTTCTGTGGCATCTGAATCTTTCAAATTAACGCATACGTTACACAAAGCTGACAAACCTGTACGTTCAAAAATATACGATTACGAGTTCAAGGTTAAAAAAGATGCTTTAGTAAGCGATAAAAATATTGATTACAGATTCATTCTTCTGCCTTATCCGGATGATTTGTTGACAAATGAAGATTTAACAACGCTGGAAGACAAAACTGAAATTTTACAGCTAAATGAAACTATCGAATTATTTGATAATGAAATTAATAAGCTGAGTCAGGAAGTAGATAATCTAAATGCCAACATTAAGCATTTAACAGCTGAACTGGCTAAGGATCCAAAAAATGCAGCTGCAAAACAAAACCTTTCGAATTTTAAAAATTCATTGGCAGAAGCAAATACAAGACTTAGTACTGCCAAAAATCAGCAGAAATCTAAAAAAGAAGAATTAGCAGAAGTAGAGAAAAATTATCCAAAACCAATTCAAAACAGCGGTGCTTTCTTCTTCAACCTAACTCTTGCCGAGAATGTTCCAGCGGGAAGTTACATCTCTGCCGTTCCCGCTAAAGGTGAAAAAGCAGAGAATGCTTCATTCGACACCTATGATGTAAATATTGATGGTACAACAACGGATAATTTTGGAAATCCATTAGTGGATCAAAAACAATATATTCCTGTAGTTCTTTCCTATTTCAATGGCAATAAAATTAACAGTGCCCAATATTCCAACAATCTTTCTGACTGGGAAAACACAGATCTTATCACTTACAATTTAAAATCATAAATAATTAATATTCTAAAAATATGGAAGCTTTATTATTAACTCCGATTTCAACAAAATATGGAATTACCGAAAAGAAAAAATCTGAAATAGATGCCTTAACAAATCAAGTTATAGATACAACCGCAGAAGTACAGCAGCAGCAAGCTATTGTAACATCGCTTGTAGAAAAATCACAAAGATACCAAGGATATTTACTTACTGCAGAAAACAACCGTACACATGCTTTGAGCAATAAGGCATTGGTCGATCAGGTTGTTCAAAACGCTTACAATCTGGCTTATAACTCAGACATCACGTTTAACAAAATGATTTTGTCATCAGCAAGTACTTCGATTGTTTCTAGCAGTATCAGTCAGCTTATTAACCAATTAATTTTTTCTGTAGAATTGGTAAATAAACTGGCCAATCTGGTAGTTCGCAAAAAAGCGTTAAATCCATTGATTTCTGATGATCTGATTGCTAGACTGGCTTCAGCGGGAACAGATGCTAATAACGCCGTTGCGCTCACACTGATTGCTTTAAAATCGACGGTTGCGGCTGAAGCTTCTGTTTTAGAGGCTGAAGCAGTAATAACACTTGAAAACAAACAAGCTACAAAACTGTATGAAACCCTTACAGGCGAAAATCATGATTTAGCAATTTCTACAAAAGCTGTTTCTGGAAATTCACTACAAGCCCTTCTTTACAGAGCCTACGACAATGCTAAAGAAGCGTATGAAAATGCCAAAACAGCAAATGACCAGACGAACAAACAGCTGAATATTGCCAACACTAATTTGAATAAAGCACAAATTAAATTACAGTCTTTACAAGCAGCCCTAGCAGCAGCAAACGCAGCGGCTTTGGCATCTTAATTAACTCAAAATGTCCATTGTACAGTCCTCTGTACAGTGGACTTAAACTCACTAATTTTTAAGTTTATGGATCGTATTTATAAAAATTTCTACAGACAATTTTACTTAAAAACAGGAGGATTTGTACCCACAAAACCCCTAAATCAAAACCTGTTTCCGGGAGATTATTTTCAAATCAAAAACGGAGAAATCGTTTTACTGGGAAACTTATATCGCAATTCGATTGTAAACCCTCAGGATGTTGATTTAAGCGGTACCATACCACAGAATAGTGCTAACTGGAGTTTTAGCGATGGTATTTCAAAACCGTATTCGGGAAGAGGACATGGCCAGGCTCCTATTGACGGGCAGTTTGAATTCAGCCGTCAGATATTGGCTTTTGCAAATCCGGGCAGTTTTATTTTTAAAGCAGAACAGCCCGAATCTGTAAAAATTAATAACTGGAACGAAATTCAGCAATCCCTGATTATAAAGCTTACACAGTCTATTTATTCCTTTAGGGAATTGTATGTAGTGACCGAAAGTGCCACAGCCAACAGCACCACCCTTGCTATTGCAGGAGAATCTTCTGCCGAACTCGAACTCGCAAGTGATACTGAAAATTTTGGTCTGGCTGATCTTTTCGGACATTCAAATACCAAAACGATACAATCCAAAGACATCGATTATTATCATCACGAAACCAAACGAAAACCGGCTTATTTTAAAGCTAAAAAACTGATCGTTCAAGAGGAAAAAATTTCCTATTTCATTAGTGATTTTATCAGCAGAAACAATCATTCTTCTGAATGGACAAATGAACTTTTTAATTCCCATTTTGATAATACGGTCGAATTTAATTCAGAAAGAGTACTGCAAAACGCACAAGATCATCTTCTGGATATGATGCAGTCGAATGAACTAAATCCAAATACGGCACTACTCTATTTTAAATGGGCAAATGCAAGTCTGGATGACATTGAGAAATTATTTGAAGGGTATGGAAACTAATCAAAATGTAGCTTCGCTGTATGCCGAAATGGATTGGCTGCAAAAGGTTATCGATCAGGTAATCTGCAGTTATCTGCTTCAGGAAGGTCATGAAAACCGATGGCAGGATATTCCCATGCCTGATGGGTTTGATGAAGAAAACAGCGCTTACCACCAAAAATTAAACGAATGGAATCTTAATCTGTACGAGCGCCTTTGTCTGGCTCTAGTTCTGGCTCCTCAAATACGACCTGAAATACTGGATATTTTCTTCAGTAAAAATGCCATGTATGATCGTGGATTTACGGAGTTTGGAGGTGTTGTCAGCAAAAATCACAGCGGTTTTTTACCCACGGGACAAACTTTTGCTTTTTTAGCAACAGCTGTCGATCCTGAACTTCGTGTTGAAATGCTGCAAGTGCTTCATGCATCAAATATTCTAATAAAAGAGCATGTTATATTTCTTGAAGCTTTGGAAGCAAATGTTCCGCTTTTAAATCAGCTGATTTCAGTAAACGAACGCTGGCTTCAATTTTTCCTAACTGGAACATTACCGCGTTTGGAACACAGTGTTTCATTTCCTGCCCAACAGATTTCCACCAAACTCAATTGGTCTGATTTGGTATTGGAAGATCATATCATGCAGCAAGTTCTTGAAATCGAAGCTTGGCTGAAGTACGGTTCCGTTTTAATGAACGAATGGGGACTTGACAACAAGATAAAACCAGGTTACAGAACACTCTTTTATGGACCGCCCGGAACTGGAAAAACGCTGACTGCAACCTTATTAGGAAAAAGCAGTGATCGCGAAGTATACAGAGTAGATCTTTCGATGATTGTCTCTAAATATATTGGTGAAACCGAAAAAAATCTTTCGAAAATATTTGATACGGCTCAGCATAAAGATTGGATTCTGTTTTTTGATGAAGCGGATTCTCTCTTTGGAAAAAGAACACAAACCTCATCTTCAAACGATAGACACGCCAATCAGCAGACGGGTTATTTGTTACAGCGGATTGAAGATTTTCCGGGAGTTGTTATTCTGGCTTCCAATTTAAAAGAAAATATGGACGAAGCTTTTTCGAGAAGGTTTCAATCTATGATACATTTTACGATGCCTGCAGCCGATGAAAGATTGCTTTTATGGGAAAATGCATTTTCAGGCAAATGCCAGCTTGATCCTGCTATTGATCTGGAAAATATAGCCGAAAAATATGAGCTTGCCGGAGGTGCCATTGTCAATGTACTTCGATACTGCGCTTTGAAATCCATTCAAAAAAATGAAACAATAGTAACCCTTCCCGTTTTAATTGAAGGCATCAGGCGTGAATTTAAAAAAGAAAACCGAACTATAAGTGTCACTCAAATGAACTGATATGAGAAAAACGGATGATAAACCTGCATCAATGGTTTCTAAAAGGCATTTTTATTCGCATGAAATAGAACTGAAACTAGGGAACTGGAAGAAACATTTTGATTTTAATTACAGAAGCACTGTAATCGTAATGGCCTTAAATCATTTCATAAAAGAGCATGAATTAGTCGTAAACGGATATTTAATTACGACCAAAAGTCTTTTTCTAATTGTAAAAACAGAAAAAAAATCAATTGATGAATTGGTCGAAAAAATCGAGCTTCATATCACTTTTCTGTTAAAAAAATACGACAATAAGTTTACCAATTCAATTTCTAAAGATGATTTTTTAATCGAAATGGAAAACATATTGTACACAGTTCACCAGCCGCTTTTCAAATTAAAAATGATAAAGAGTCATTATTTAATAAAACTTATTACTGGACAAAAAATCGATATTCCGTATTACGATCCAGAACTTGAATATTTAAAACTGCTTATTAAAAACCATCCTTTTTGTTCTTCAATTGATTATTCGGGGGCTTTGGGGCCTGTAGAAATTGTATTGTTGAAAACTTAAATAAGATACATATTTAAAAAATGAAAAAATGGCACTACAACATAAAAAATCACCTGAAAATCTTCCTTTGATTACTGCAGCTAACGAGAATAAAAACACTTCAGCAGTTCAGTTAAAAGATAACCGTACGAGATCTGCTGTAGAACAAAAACTAAGCAGTACTTCATCAAATCTTGTTCAGAAAAAAGCTAATACTACTGGTTTGCCCGATAATTTGAAATCAGGAATGGAAAATTTGAGCAATAAAAACCTAGATCATGTAAAAGTGCACTATAATTCATCCAAACCAGCTGCCGTACAAGCCCATGCATATGCACAAGGTTCAAATATTCATCTTGCACCTGGCCAAGAAAAACATCTGCCTCATGAACTTGGTCATGTGGTACAGCAAATGGAAGGACGTGTAAAACCTACCGTAAAAATTGGCAATACCCTTGTAAACAATGACATAGGATTGGAAAAAGAAGCAGATATTATGGGGGCAAAAGCGTATCAATTTAAGAGTAAGGCTTCGAAAGATATCGTGCAAAATAAAAAGATAGCAACAAATTTCTCTCCTCAGGAAATGCAATTAAAAGCACATCAAGAAAATCTGACTACTAATTCAAAAGCTGAAAAAGTTGTCCCAACAAAAATTAGCAATGCAATCCTTCCCGTAATACAGCGTCTCGGCACAAATGTAAATATGGTAGATGAAACCGACAGACACTTTGATACGCCCTCTGGTAAAACCCGTTTAAGAGTTAATCCAAATGCTGATGCTTATTTAGAAGATCAATTTGAAAAAGGTTCTGCAGCTAAACATGCAAATGTCAGTCTAGGAGAGAAATTTACGCATGCTATGGAACATGTGCATACAGGAATTCCTTATAACCGTCAAGGAAAAATAGATGCTTTTGATGAACATAGACAACCTCTTGAAGATGGCAAGACACGTAGAGAAAGAGGATTGGGTGTCATGTTACATGGTGATGCTGCAACTTGTTGGGAAAAAGCAGCATTTTTTCATCTAGTATTGGCAGAATTGGGTATTCCAACTACAATGGAAGGAGGATATGACAAAACCGATGACGAAGGACATGCATGGCTGGTAGTTCAACCGCATGCCGATTTTTTTGGTGGTAAATCTGTCGTTATTGACCCAACTACCGGAAAAATAAATAGTCGCGAGGTATTTGAAAAAAGATATAATATAACAGTACCTGCTAAAGCCGTAGCTACACCAAAAGTTGCCCAAGATCCGAAAGAAATTGAGAAAGCGCTACGTGAATTTAATAGCATTTCCAATTTGGGAGGAATCGTTAAAAAATCTGTTTTAGGAATTGTCGAACTAAAAATTGAACGAGCGATGAATGAGCGTAAAATAGAAACCGAACGAGTGGAGTTTGAAAAGTTATTAGAAAAATTTAAAAACTTCAAATAGCAACCTTAAAAGAGTTTTAGAAAACACCCCCATCGCCGAGATATTAATAAAAGCTAGAGCAAAATTATATTCTATTATAAACACTAAAAATAACCAATTAAAAAATTTAAAATCATGTATGAACAAGTAGAGAATTCAAAAGAAAATAAAAGTACTATAGTTGCTAACTCTGTTATTCAAAACAAGAATAATGATAAGAATTCAAAGGCAATTGTAGATAACCGTCCAGAATCTATTTTGCAAAGAAAAATAGGAGATGCAATATCTAGTAGCAAAAAGAATGTGGCACAATTAACAAAGCATCCTAAACAAGCTTCAGGAACAGGTATGGCTAGAAAAGACCCAGGTCATGGAAATGTAAAAAGTAAACAACATGCAGAAAAACGAGCAGAAAAAGACGGAAAAAGAGAAGCAAAAAGAGCTGCGGAACGAGAGCGATTACAAGCAAAAAGAGCTGCAGAAAATGCGGCAAAAGGAGGCAAATAAGAAACTCGCAAAAAATTATTTAATGTAAAAACCATCTTTTTTTACACCTTATTACTAAGCAACTTCTTTTCAAAAGAAAATAAACTTAAAAGAAAAAATGAAAGCATATACAGACAAAACGCAAGAAGAAAAAAAAAGCCAGTCAGCAGCATCTGTAGTTGCTCAGAAAAAGAGTAAGGGTAAATCTACATTTCAGCTTATGGACAATAGGCCTGAAAGAACAATTCAAAAAAAATTAATCAATACTACTAACATTACTCTTCAAAGAAAAGTTGGCAATAATCAAGAAAAATTAATCCAACGTATTGGAGCTAGATCAAATACATTTCGTCTTGTAGTAAATGGTGTAACCAGAGATCAGATAGATGATGCAATAGACAATATTCCTGGAGGAAATGGAGGGCATGCCGAGCTTAATGGAAATGCTGGATTTAATGTGGTTATTTATGCTTTACATACCCTATCAGTCAGTACTGTTAGAAACTCTTTAATTAATCAACTCCCCAATGCAATTATTGGCAGCATAACACGATCTGTTGAGTAATAACCAAAAGGCAACTCTAAAAATGCAGAGTCTACAGAGATTGGCAATAAACCAAAACCTAAAGTATGAATTCATACGCTGATATTAGGCAAAATGGAGAAACAAAAAAGAATAAAAACACTATGGAACACCACAAGTAAATAACGTTTTTTTATTAAACTGATTCTATATGCAACAATATCAAAAAATAAAAGCCCAATCCCAAACCAATTCAGCTGCTGCCAATTCAAACAGCACGGTCATCCAGAATAAGGCAGTCGAACTTCAGGATAACCGCCCTGCATCTATTTTACAAAAAAAAGCAAACAATACTGGATTACCAGATAACCTGAAATCAGGCATAGAAAATCTTTCTGGTCATTCTATGGATGACATAAAAGTACATTATAACTCAGACAAGCCGGCAAAGCTGAATGCACATGCATATGCACAAGGCACAAATATACATCTGGCATCTGGTCAAGAAAAACATCTACCACATGAAGCTTGGCACGTAGTACAGCAAAAACAAGGACGGGTAAAACCTACTTTGCAAATGAAAGGTAAAGTAAATGTAAATGATAATAAGGGTTTAGAAAATGAAGCTGATGTAATGGGGAAGAAAGCTACAGCTAATGATCAATTGGTTTTAAATCCAAATAAAAAACTGCTCAATAAGCATTTTTCTTCTTCTACCTTTCAAAAGGTTAAAAAAAAGGAAACTCCCAAAGAGAAGTTCGAAAGACAAATGAAAGAACTAAATGAGCATATTGCAAAAGCAAATGACAAAATAGCCAATATTCATAAAATAAAAGCAGAGTTAGGAACAGATTCAGCTACAACGCCAATGAATCCCGCCGTTCATTTAACTGGACTGGGTACCACAGATACCCTTCATATGACAAAACACGAAGCAAGATTAGCCAATTTCAGTTCGATGATAAAAGAATTGGTTAATTCAAAACAAAAGAACAATGTTACCCCAGAGGTACAAATTGCTTTAGTAAAATCAACATTAGATGCTTCTGAGTCAATTTATGTATCTGGAAATACGGCAAATTCAAACAAGAAAACCGGAATAAATAGCAAAAGTGTATTAGGAGATTATTACAGACAAAATATACGTTCTATAAGCGTAAATCGAAGAGTAAAAGGAATTGAAGATCTTGCAAAATCAGTCAGTTATAAATCAAAAGGAAAATTAGTAGTCAAAGGTACTTTTAAAAATTCAATAGCAGCTAAAAAAGGAGAATCAAAAATAGATTTGAAAAAAAGAATTGTACGTAAATTTTTTGATGAAAATAAACATAATGCCCAACGTGTGTCTGGTACAAGTGCCAGAAAGTTTGCCAGAGCGCATGTTAAAAAACGTATGAGAGTCCCTGCTAATAAAGACAATATACACGCTGAATCAGCCATACTAGCCAGTATTAGGGATACAAAAAATAAAATACAAGAAATTGGCGGTACAAAAGTAGCCTGTATGGCTTGTCAGGCTTATTTTACCAAGTTAGGTGAACAAGCGCTTCTAGGTGATTATACAGGATATGGCTGGATCTCTAAATCATCTCAAAAACAACTACAGACCTTAATGAATTCTATAAAATCAGCAGAGGATTATTTAGTAAATCTAGTAACGATTTTAGAATCCCGATTAAAATCCTTAAAAAGATTTACAGGAGCTGCAGGAGATAAAGACATATCACAAGCAGAAATGGAATCAGATGTTGATGATACAGATTCTGAAGACGAAGATTCTTTTGTAATTCTTCAAAATTCCGCTTTAATAGGTCAGATAGCCGATATTTTGTTAAACGTCAAATAGATAACTAACATGGAATTATCATATCAGTATTATAGATCATCCATAAAACATTTAATCCCATAAAAAAACAAAAACTATGAACACAAATTTAAACTGAATCTGTTACGCTCCTTTTCTGTAAGGATACAATCCTATAATAGCCTATACAGAATAGTTAAGTGGTTTCCTGCTATAGGTTGTATTCTTTACAATATAATTTAGAGCACCACAATACTAATTAACCCATAACCAAAAACCAAAAACTAACAACTGACAACTAACAACTTTACTTCTTCGTAATAAAAGCAATATGAGCCGGAATATTTCCAGCGGCGGTTTTCCATTTTAATTTTCCATCGGGAGTAAAACAATAGATATATCCTGTTACGACATAGTTTTGAGCATCAGTAATATATATTTCTTTGGTTTCGGGATTTACCTGAAGTCCATACGGAATCATTATTTTTTTGTCGGTACCATCAGTAATAATTTTGTCCGTTACGATTTTCTTGGTTTTAGTATCTAAAATCCCATAACTCACTTTGTTGCTTCCCGTTAAATAACTCCATGATACACTGTAATAATACAATAGATCATCGACCAAACAAGTTCCCGAAACGGGAATATCAAGCTGCATTTTCTTTTCGTCGGTTTTGGTATCAATTACAAAAAGATTTGACGGCGTGTTGTAATAATCTCCTCGTGAACTCACATAAATATCTCCCCTGCTGTCAATCTGCATGCTGTACAAATTAATGCCAACATCAATTTTTTTAATCTCAGTAAAAGTTTCAAGATCGATTACCGAAACGGTTCTGTCGTAATTAGGAACACGATAGCCACCCGAATTGGCCACATACAATTTTCCGTTATGCACTACCATTTGTTCCGGCTGATAACCAACGGTAACTTTACGTTTTATTTCTAAAGAAGTAGTATCAATTTCGGCTACAAATCCAATTTCGGCATTCGGATCAATCGCTACTGGACCTGAATACGAACTTACGTAAGCCTTGTCTCTGTAAAAAGTAACATAACGACAATTAGGAATATCAATTTTCTTAATTCGCTTTGCAGTCCACTTTTCAAGTACTTCAACCTTATTCGAACAATTTATAACAACATATACTTTGTTACCATAAATTTTTATATCATTACCTACATCTCCAAGCTCCTTTACAACCGATGGATTTCGTTCTGAATACACATCTGTAGTATAATTTCCAGTTCGATAATTAAAGACATCAAGGCTGGCTCTGTTCATTCCCATATTGCCTTCATTGAGCAGATAAAATCCCTCAATATTTCCATCACTTCGTGGAGCCGCCACATTAGTATTTGAAGAAAGAAAAATCGTTTCATCTTCTCGGCACGAAACCAGATTAAAGATTACAAAAGCACTTAGAATTATTTGTATAAGGTTCTTTTTCATAATTCGATACTGATTATAAATTTGAAGGTTCTGCCCGGCATCGGATAATTGTAAATCACTTCATATTGCTGATTAAAAGTATTGTTCACTTCCACGGCAGTATTCAATTTGTATTTGCTGAAGAGGAAAGATTTCTGCACAGCCAAATCGTGAGTGTACCAAGGCTGAACTTCATTTACTTTGATATTATTGACATTTCCGTTATACCGTTTTCCAACGTAAATAAAACTGTAATTAAAATTCCATGTTTTGTATCCAGCATTCAAAATTGCCGATCCGCTGTGCCATGGTGTATAGGGAATCTGGTCGCCATAAGATGAGATTTCTAAACCAACAAATTTTGTAAAATCACGACTTTCAGAGTATGTATAAGTAAGATTGGCAGTAAGATTTACTTGGTCAATATGGGCTGCCGCATTTAAAACTGTTTCGATTCCCTTACCTCTCACCTGCCCTATATTGGTAATCATCCAACGGAAAAGATTTCCGGTTGGTGCAGCGACAATTTTATCTTTGGTATTCGTGTAATACGCATCGGCTTGAATTGAAAGTCTGTCTAAAAAACTTTCTTTAAAAGGCAGGTTATATGTAAAACCAACATCGTACTGATTCATATATTCCGGTCGTAAAGTACTGGAACCAATCATTGTATAATACAAATCATTGAAAGTAGGCATTCTGAAAATGCGTTTTGCAAACGCTCTTAAATTAAAATCATATTGCTTAAATGGTGTATAACCCAGAAACAAAGCAGGCGTAAATTCGGTTTTATTAGGCGGTTTTGCATTGTAACGAACTTCTTCGATTACACGAGTACCCACAACGCTTCCAAGAACTTTAAATCCGTCATATCGATAGGAACTTGCCAATGAAAATAATGCAGTATAACGTTGTGGAAAAGAAAACTGAGTTTGAATTCCCCTTCTGGTGGCATTTAATTTATTGTACTGAAAATCAGTGGAAAGAGAAACATCCCAATTTTCTAAAATACTGTACATGTTTACTGCCGAAAAATACACTTCCTGCTGATAATAACTATCGTCAGATTGGGCTCCTTCGGTTACAGGTTCTCCTAAAACTTGTGTGGTATCTCTTGCAATATAATGGGTGTAATCGTATGCGTATTTACCTCTGATTTGGAATTTATATTTCTCGGAAACATCTTTCGTTAAAAAAGCCTGAGTAAAGAAATTCTTGTCAAACTGTCTGAAGCCATCTTTAAATTTATTTTCTACAATAGCACCCGGCGCCCCTCTTTCAGAATCATAATAATACACTTTGGCATCCCAAGAGCCATTATTGATTTTTCCATAAAGTCCTGATTCAAATCGAAGCGCTTGTATATCGCTGTTCCAACGCGTTGCTGTAGTGTCATAAGCCGTGCTTCCGTCCTGATTTTTTCTTTTGTATCTAAATTTATACTGACCATTTGATTTAATAAATTCAGAGCTGACACTCATACTTACATGATCGCTCAGTTTTTGTTCCCAACGCAAAGAAGGATCATGGTAATCAATTGACATGGTTTTGTAACGAACGAGCAGATTTGATTTTTTGCTTCCGCTGAAAACAGGTCTTTTCGTGCGTAAATAAATTGTAGATGCCGCTGAAAAGTCTTTTGCCGACTGGAAAATTTCACTTTTTTGTCCATTATACATCGTAAGTGATTCCATATCGTCTAACGAATATTTCCCAAGATCGGTTACACCATTCTGTGCATTTCCAAGCTGAATACCATCATAAAAAACACCCACATGATGCGTACCCATATTACGTACATCAACAGTTTTGAGTCCGCCCACTCCGCCGTAATCTTTTATTTGTGTTCCGGCAAAATAACGAAGCGCATCTGCCACATTATGAGCCGACAGATTTTCGAGCAAAACACCCGAAAGGCTTTGTACAGGAATAACTTCCTGATAGGGTTTCGTTTTTAAAACTACTTCTTTTAAAACCCGAGAACTATCAGCCAACGTTTGAGAGTGAAGCAAAACAGGAATCAATAAAATAAAAGCGGCGAAAAAGGTTTTCTTAAAATTGTACATCATTGTTGAATTAAACCAACTTTCTGATGATGATATAAAAAACCATAGAAAAGAATCCCGCTGTATATCAGCCGGTAATTTCTTTGTTTTCCACTTCATACCACGAAAGTTTTAAACTATATGATTCTGGCAGGTCTCCTGACTTGTTCCATCTTTAAAACAGCCTTCTCATCCGCGGCAGCGAACAATGGCATAAGTATCGTTTAAAGACGTAATAGAACTTACAGTAGCGGGTCTGTTCAGGAGTTACACCTGATTCCCTTTTAACTATTCTTCTTAATGAAAAATAGACCAAAATCTGGAGCAAATATAGGGTTATCTTTTAAAAAACGTTTTACTATTTCCACTTTCCTATCGTTTATTCAAAAAGAAATCTTAAAGAGTCCAAAATATCGTAAAAGCAGGCATTTCCGTAAGAAGTTACATAATTATCATGTCTAAACTCTTAAAAACATGGGAATTATGTAATAATTTAAAAAAATACTGTAAGAATTATACGAGTTTAAATTTTATATTTGTTAAACATGATTTCCAAAGAAAGGTAAAATCTGTAAGATTAGTAATCTTTATGAGCCTTAGTCTAAAAACATTTAAATCGTTTTTTTAAAATATGCCCTAACATAAAAAATGAAAAATGAAAAGAATTATATGCCTAATCCTCTTGTTTTCCCTTTCCGTTTTTTCGCAGACTCCGCCGCCGCCTGGTTTACCTAATCCTCCAACGGGGCCTAATCCACCGGGACTTCCCATAAATGAACTGGAAGGAATATTATTTGCTGCCGGAATCTTATTCGGCATTTTTGTCCTTAAAAAGAAATATAAAATTAAGCTTCTAAAAAAAACATATTTCTAAGCCTTATCATCTCTACTATCTAAAGTATATTCTAAAATAAAAATGAAGTTTATGAAAAAAATTACATTCCTTTTTATTCTGATTTCCATACAAGCTTTTTCACAAATATATGTTGGCGCAAGCACTCCTGTATACGTTCAAAATCAGGTTTTGTACGTGGGTCAGAATATAAATCTCGCTGCTAATTCAAATCTGTATCTGCGAAATCTTTCTCAGCTTGTACAGGGAACCACTGCTACTTCAACCAATTCCGGAACGGGAACCATATCGGTTTATCAAGAAGGAACTTCAGATAATTTCGAATACAATTATTGGTGCTCTCCAGTTGGTATTAACACCTCATCTACCGGAAACAATAACTTTGGAATTACGTTGCTAAACAGGCCTACAACTTCTACAGCGTCTACTCCTGCTACAATTCTAGCATTGGGAAATTATGATGGAACCTCAAATCCGTTAGCGATTGCCTCGTATTGGATTTATAAATTGACCAATGCGAATAATTATTCGCAATGGGTTCAGGTAGCGGGCAATACAACAATTGCGCCTGGAGAAGGTTTTACCATGAAAGGAACCAGCGGCTCAGATGCTACAAATCCTGAAGGAAGCGGTGCTAATAATCCCGGAGGAACTGGTGCTCAGAGATATGATTTTAGAGGAAAACCAAACGACGGAAATATTACCGTAACTGTGGGCGCTTCCAATGCTTCTACCCTTACTGGAAATCCTTATCCTTCTGCGCTTCATTTAAATGCTTTTTTATTAGATCCGCTAAATAGTGCCTGCACCGGAATCGCCTATTTCTGGGAACAGGATAAAACTGTAAATTCACATTTTTTAACAGCTTACAAAGGTGGTTACGGAAGTTATTCTCCGGGATCATTAGGCTCAAATGGTATTTACGTTCCTGCCACTTTTAATACTTACAATCCTGACGGAAGTGTGAATACTACCGGACCATCTTCGGGACTTTCGATTCAACGAAAATATTCGCCTATCGGACAAGGTTTCGTAATAAACGGTGTTATAAACGGAACGGTTACTTTTAGAAATTCATATCGTATTTTTTACAAAGAAGGTTCAGGATTGTCGCAGTTTAACAAACCTGCAAAAGATAAAACTACGGCCAAAACCACTTCTAAAAATACCGAAAATGAAGCTGAAGAAGAAGTTCAGGAAATTCCTCATATTCGAATAAATACGATCATCAACAACCAATTTACAAGACAGCTTGCATTGGCCTTTTTACCAGAAGCCACTGATGGGGTTGACAGAGGACTTGATGCGCTCAATATGGATTCGGCACTTCCTAATGATGCTAACTTTTGGCTGGAAGGAGGAAATTATATCATACAGGGAGTAAATTTTGATACTTCTAAAAGAATTCCACTTATTGTAAAAGCAGAAACCAGTTCAACTTTTAAATTTTCTGCTCCTATAGTTGTCAACTTTGACAATACTCAAAATATTTACCTCTACGATGAATTGGATTCTTCGTATCATGACTTAAAAAATGGAAGTTATGAAGTTACAGTTGCTCCTGGTGTATACACTGACCGCTTCAAAATTACCTTTACCAATTCTACACTTGGTGTTGGAGAAGCGACGAAATCAAACTTCTATATTAGTCAAGATAACACCAATCAGGTTTTAAGAGCTTCAAATCCTGAATCTACAAACTTTAAATCGTTTAGATTATACGATATGCTTGGTAAAGTGGTATTGTTTAAAGACAATCTAGGCGCCGAACAAAACTATGCTTTTTCTACATCTGGTTTAAGCGACGGAATTTATATCGCCGCCTTTTTAACTTCAGATAACGAAAAGATATCACAAAAGATAATCATTACCAATTCAAAAAACTAACTATCAAATACAGCTACAACCTTAATCGACCTATTAACTAATATTAAAAGCTATGATAAACCAGTATATACCTAAAGACTTCAAAACATTTCTAGCATTCTTTTTCATTCTTTTTTCATTCGCATCCCATGCACAAATCGGAATTGGAACTGTAACTCCAAATGCAAGTTCTGTATTGGATATTACTTCTACTACACAAGGAATGCTTACACCACGTATGACCACGGTTCAAAGAACTGCAATTGCTACTCCTGCAGACGGATTATTAGTTTATGATACCGATTTAAAAGCTTTTTATTTCTACTCCTCGGGAACCTCTTCGTGGGTGGCTATCAACAGCGGTGTTAGTCCTAGATTAAATTTTAAACGTATTAAAAGTACTGATAATTTAGCCGTAGTTCTAGCAGCAGAATTGGCAGCGGGCGGAGGATCAAAATATGTTCTGAATACCAATACACTATATGAAATAAACGGTACCATCGTTTTTAACTTTCCAATAGATTTAAATAACGCTTATATACAAGGTCTTGACCCAAATGAAGATGTAATTTTTAGAGCTACCGGAAACATTTTTGAAGGTTCAACGGGCGGAGGTATTAAATCAGTTACGCTTCGTGCTGCAACAGGAAGTGTTTTTAACCTTAGCGGTGCAGCAACAGAAAACCTGATTTTTAGAGATTCTGTTGTAGCCAATTCAGCCAGTGTGGGAACCGTTTCTGGATTTGGTTTGGTATTTCTAAGTATTATTCAATATACCGGAAACACAAATGGTATTACGTATAATAATATCACACAATTACTCTTAAGCAATTTAGGCTGGTTCAGTAATAATGCCGGAACTTACGAAAAATTAACCGGAACCTTTACATTAGTTGAAAAACAAGGAGGTTTCAGCCAGGTTGACGGTACAGCAATTGGTTTTGATGTTTCTACCAGCGGATTAAGTATTACCGGAGATGCTGTTCTGGAATCAGTAGTTTTTACAGGTTCAAATACAGCTGGATATGTAAAAGGATACACCACAGGATCATATACAGGATTTAATTTCAACAATAGCTGGAATGTTAGATCTGCCGGAATCCCAACCGAAAGTGATGCCAGTGCAACAGGAGATTTCGCAATGGACTATCCTGTTGGTAATGGACTTTCAGTTGCTTTCAACACTGCTAATCCTAGTGATATTGTAAAAGTAGGAAGTGGAACACCTACTACTACGTATTCTAATTTATTTAGATTTACGACTGATGCAGCAAACAGGCTTAAATATTTAGGAAAAAAGAAACGAATCTTCCAAATTACAGGATCTATCTCTTTTCAAGTACCTGCAGCGGGAACCTATATCATTTATATTGCTAAAAACGGAAGTGTTTTAAGCCAGTATAAAATATACGGAAGAGGCCAAGCAACCAATGATATTGTGGTTTTGCCTTTAAATGCAGGAACTGAAATGGTTAATGGGGATTACATTGAAGTATATGCGCAGAGATACACAGGAAGTACCACTGGAACAATTGTAGTTCCGAATATGACGATTACCATCAAATAAACATATAAAACGCTATAAAAACAAAAGGCTCAATTCATACGAATTGAGCCTTTTAAATTTTCCCAAAAAAATGATACAATTCTTCTTTTCAGAAATATTTACTGAAAAGCTGGTCTTAAAAAGTGACAAACTTTGCGCCTAAACTAAACCATCTTGAAGGAAGCGGAATTGCTCCTACTTCATAATAAGTAGCATTGAATATATTTTGAGCGTCTAAGAAGATTGTAAATTTCTTGATGGACTGGCTTACTCTAAAATCATTAATCCAGTAAGATGGTCCGGTAATTCTCTCATTAAAACGAGTAGCAAACAATATTGATAAATCTCTGTATTGGTAATCAATTGTATTTGTTACTTGATGTTTTAAAGACGAAATCAAGTATTTTGAATAAATCTCTGTACGAGAGCTTTTAAAATCCGAATCTAAATACGAATATCCTAAATTGATATTCAATCTTGAATCTCTTGAAAAATCAATTCTGTATGTCCCACGAAGATTGATTCCGTTTGTACTTAAATCTCCAGTATTCTGGCTCTGCCATGGCACTGTTGTGAGATTACGCATCCAGTCGATATAATTGGTAATTTTTCTATAAAAATAATTCGCATTAAAAGTAAATGTCTTTTTATTGTATTTAAATCCAATTTCGCTCTGAAAAGCATTTTCAGAATCCAAATTAGCATTTCCGATGTTTCCAGTTTGTTTTAAATACAAATCCGTAAAAGATGGAATTCTCTGGCTTGTTCCTACATTTCCAATAATTTTAAACGAATCTGTGATTTCATAACTCGCATCAATTCCCGGATAAATCTGCCATTTGTAATCCGAATTATAATTTAAATAAGTTCCCAGATTAATATTTAATCTCTCGAAGAAACTTGTTCTGTATTCCGCATACAATCCTACGTTTTCTCGGTCATGATCGCCAATATTCGACGAATGAATATCTTCGTTTCTAAATTCTGCACCAAAACCAATTTCACCTTTAGACAACTTCACTGTTGAGTTCAATTCAGCTGCAATTGAATTGGTGTAATGCTGACTTCTTCCCACATTTAAATTAGAATTACCCAAATAACGGTAATCATCATAATTGTAACGGTAACTTACTCTCGGCATAATTTTCCAGCTGTCTGTAATTGAATGTCTCGATTGTAAATTCGCAAAAGTAGTTTGCACTCTTTCTGTAGAGTTTTTATCGCCCGGCGCAGCATAAAAAGCATTCGCACCAAAACCATTATTAATATAACCTGCAGATCCTAAAATTTCATTAGAATCATTAAGCTGTACATTTCCCTGATAGAATATTTTATTGTTTTCAAAAGCCGTATTGTAGCGGTATCCGTTGCTTTTATCATGAGAAGCAAAAATAGAATGCTGTTGTTTTTCTTTCCCTAAAACTGCTCCTGCCTGAACGCCTGTTCCGTAAAAAGTATCTCCGTTTCCTTCTGTATTCTTTTCAAAATTAGAACCAGCATACGTACTTACTAAAATTCCAGAATCGGTAGGCTTTTTGGTAATGATATTAATTGCTCCCGTTAAACTGTTGATTCCGAAAGTTCTCGCTGCTGGTCCGCGAAGGATTTCAATTCTTTCGATCACTTCTACTGGCAGCGGCAGGTTCAGCATATTGTGCGCTGTCTGCGAATCGATCACTTTAGCTCCGTTTAAAAGAACAACAGTTTGCTCAAAACTTCCTCCGTCTACGCTTATATCAGCCTGACTTCCAAAAGGTCCTCTTTGTCTGATATCTACTCCGTTTGCATATTGCAATACTTCCTGAAGCGTTCTTCCTGGCAGTTTTTTAATATCGGCACTCGAAATCACATATACATTTCGGTTTTGTTTTGAAATTGGCGTACTGAAACGGTTTTCATTAATTATAACTTCATCCATTTCGGTAATGGAATCTCTTTTGGTCTGTGCGTAAAAATTAGTACAAATCACTGTTAGAACAGCAATATAGATTTTTTTCATCTTGGTTATTGTTTTTTTGGCAAAAGTAGTACCTTGCCGTACTAATCAAGTATACCAGTTTTATAATTATGGATAGTCCGGTTGAAATTCCTTTTAAAAGCTTTATTCAGCTTAAGCCAGAAGAAAACACTGCTCTTTACCTACAGATCGTTTTTGAGTTTATAAAAGCCATACAAACAGGATTTTTACCCGAAGGAACTAAACTTCCCGGAACCCGTATTTTATGTAAAGTACTAGCCGTCAATCGAAATACTCTAATCAAAGCTTTTCAGGATTTGGAATCACAAGGCTGGATTGAAACGCTTCCCAACAAAGGAACTTTTATTTTATCGCAGCAAAAACAAAAAAGTAAAACCGATTTTATTACAAAAGAAATTACGGCAGAAACCAATATCGGCTTTAGCTTTCAGCGTTCGACTATTCTTGAAAATCCAACCGAAATAAGCAATCTCCCGTATCAATTCAATGACGGAATGCCTGATTTACGTTTAATGCAGACCGATGTTCTGGCAAGATTATATGTTTCGAAATTAAAAAGACGAAAAACATTCAAAGCGTATGAACAGGTGCAGCTTCGCTCGCATTTAAACTTTAAAACGCATTTTTCGAATTATCTCAATCTTACGCGCGGTATTCGCATTTCGACATCAAATCTTCTTACGACCAGCAGCCACGAAATTGCTTTATATCTTGTGACCAAAGTGCTTATTGCACCCGGCGATAAAGTAGTTGTAGCTTCTCCGGGCTATTATATGTCAAATATGACTTTAACCAATACTGGAGCACAGATTATTTCTATTCCTGTTAATGAAGACGGAATCGACACTAAACGTTTAAAAGAAATCTGCGAAACTTCTGTTATTCGGGTTTTATACCTCACTTCGAGTTACCATTATCCCACCACCATTCCGCTCAGCGCTAAAAAACGAATGGAAGTTTTGGAACTTGCAAATCAATACGGATTTGTGATTTTAGAAGACGATTATGATTTTGATTTTCATTACGATAATAATCCCGTTTTGCCTTTAGCCGCTTTCGATTCTAACCAAAAAGTGGTTTATATTGGTTCTTTTGGTAAATCGCTTCCTTCGGGTTTCAGTTACGGTTTTGTCGCGGCACCTTCTGAATTTATTAAAGAACTCGAAAAACATCAAAACATTCTCGAACCCGGAATCGACGTCTTAAAAGAACAAGTTTTAACCGAATGGATTACCGAAGGAGAAGTGCATCGTCTTTCTAAAAAAAATAAAAAAATCTACAAAGAGCGCCGTGACCATTTTGTTTCCATTCTCAACGAAAAACTAAACGGCAGTATTACCTTTAAAATTCCACCACGCGGACTGGCAATCTGGGTCGAATGGCTGGATCATTTCAATCTGATTACGTTTCAAAAAGAATGTTCAGACAAAGGTTTGTTTCTGCCTAAAACCATATTATACCAAACCAAAAATCTTACTGCCACTCGTTTAGGTTTCGGACATTTAGAAAAAGAAGAAATGGAAAAAGCGATTTCTATTCTAAAAGAATGCCTTGAAATAATCACACACTAAGAAACTTGTTGAGTTTATATACTGATAATTATATAATTACAAAATCCAATAGTATAAAGTAAACCAACCTTACTGAATTAACTTTGACTTAGAGTTAATTCAAAAAAGGCATTTTATGAATTTATATACTATTATACAGCTAATTATAGTTTCAATCGGTGCTACAACGGCTATGACTTTGTTTAGTTATGCAATGTCTAAAAGCTTTAGAGAATTGTATAAAGAACCGGTTTTACTTGGCTATGTTCTAAAGAAAACTCATATAAGTCTTTCCGAAAAATCTCAAAAAACTTGGGGGTGGTTGATACATTACATTATAGGTTTTCTATTTGTTGTGGGATATCACATAGTATGGGCTAAAGATATTGTACCAATTTCACCATTAGGTGCTATCCTTCTGGGAGTTATCAGCGGTGTAATTGGTATAATCAGCTGGGTATTTATGTTTAAATTAACCTCGCAGCAACCCCCAATTGACTTTAACGGTTATTATATTCAGCTGTTCTTTGCCCATATTATTTTTGCTATTGTAGCCACTTTGCTCTACACTCTATTCTAGTAACATTTTTAATACTAATTCAGCTTATGTCACTGTCTAAATACCAACAAAAAAGAGATTTTAAACAAACCCGCGAACCAAAAGGGGAAATTGAGAAATCAGCAAACGAATTGATTTTTGTGGTGCAGAAACACGCCGCATCGCATCTTCATTACGATTTTAGGTTAGAAATGGACGGTGTTCTGAAAAGCTGGGCTGTGCCAAAAGGACCGTCAATGGATCCAGAAGTAAAACGTCTGGCTATGATGGTAGAAGATCATCCGTACAGTTATAAAGATTTTGAAGGCACGATTCCTGAAGGAAATTATGGTGCTGGAAATGTGATTGTTTGGGATAATGGAACGTATACTTCTGATGAAAAAACGGCTTCTGACGAAAAGCAGTTATTAAGCGATTTAAAAAAAGGGCGTTTGAGTTTTATTCTAAAAGGAAAAAAACTTAAAGGCGAATTTTCATTGGTTAAACTTCATGGAAAACAGGAAAATGCGTGGCTTTTGATTAAAAAAGACGATAAATATGCCGATTCGGATATTGATATTTTAGAAAAAGACAAATCCGTTATTTCGAAAAGAAGTCTGGAACAATTGGAAGAAAAATCCAAAAAAGCAGCTTCAAAAACCGAAAAAACTACCGCAAAACCAGTTAAAACAACATCTGCTAAAAAAAAGACCAGCAAAAAAACTGAAAAAGCCGAATTTTTAAAACCCATGCTTGCTTCTGTAAAAGAAAAACCTTTTGACGACGAAGAATGGATTTTTGAAAAGAAATATGATGGCTATCGAACTATTGCCGTTATTAATCCGCATGAAGTAGAATTATTGAGCAGAAATGAAATTTCATTTAATGCGAATTTCAAGCTCATTGCCGAAGAATTAAAAAAAATAGATCATACCGTAGTTCTGGACGGTGAAGTTGTAGTAGAAAATGATGCCGGAAGAGCCGATTTTCAACTCCTTCAAAACTATATGAAAACTGGAATTGGAAACTTAAAATATTACGTTTTTGATTTACTCAATTTAGACGGAAATATCATAACCGAATTGTCGCTTTTAGAACGAAAAGAACTCCTTAAGATTCTTTTTAATAAATACGATTTTTCGAATATTCATTATTCTGAACACACGATTGGCGACGGTATTAAACAGTTTGAAAAAGCCGCTAAAAATAAAACCGAAGGAATCATTGCTAAAAAGGCCGACAGCACTTACACCGTTAATAGAAGAAGCAGCAATTGGCTGAAAATAAAAACAGCCAACGAAGAAGAAGCCATTATCATTGGAATTACGGAACCTAAAAATTCCCGAAAATATTTTGGCGCCATTCTGCTTGGACAATATGATGGTAAAACGCTAACATATATTGGAAAATGCGGTACGGGATTTACAGAAACTGTTCTTAAAGACCTTTACACGCAGCTTAAACCGCATTTTATCGATAAATCTCCGCTTAACGAAAAAGTGCCTTTACGAGATAAAATTCAATGGGTTAAACCGAAAGTCGTTTGTCAAGTGAAATTTTCAGAATGGACACAAGACCAGAATTTAAGACATCCGGTTTATCTCGGAATCCGAATTGATAAAAAGGCAGAAGAAGTTTTTTTATCCTCTCCAAATCAAAACAAAACACAACTCAATCCTGAAGAAATGATAGATTTAAAAGACCATAAAACGGAAATCAAAACAGAAAATGATTATGATTTAAAAGTAGGAAAAACAGTTCTGCATCTTACCAATCAAAACAAAGTTTATTTTCCGAAGGACAATATTACCAAAGGCGACATTATTCATTATTATGATGAAGTTTCTTCGTTGATTCTGCCCTATTTAAAAGACCGTCCAGAATCGATGAACCGCTTTCCTAACGGAATTGATGGTCCTAGTTTTTATCAGAAAGACGTTGATGTCGATAAAATTCCGTCGTGGCTGAAAACCAAAAAAGTCTTTTCAGAATCGAATAATGCCAATATTGATTATTTGATCTGCAACAACAAAGAAACATTGCTATATATGGCCAATTTAGGCTGTATAGAGATGAATCCGTGGAACTCTACTATCAAACATATTCACAATCCTGATTGGCTGGTTATTGATTTAGATCCTGCAGATGATGATTTTACAAAAGTTGTAAAAACAGCTCTTGTCGTTAAAGAAGTTTTAGACGAACTGGATACCGAATGTTTATGCAAAACTTCTGGAGCTTCTGGACTTCACATTTACATTCCGCTTGGAGCGCAGTATGATTATGACTCTATTAAAATTTTAGGCGAGTTAATTGCCCAGGAAGTCCAATCTCGAATTCCGGATATTACTTCGATTGAACGAAGCATTAAAAAGAGAAAAAACAAACTGTATATCGATTTTTTACAAAACCGTCGCGGACAAACTTTGGCAGCGCCTTATTCGGTGCGCCCAAAACCAGGTGCAACTGTTTCGACTCCGTTGGAATGGAGCGAGGTGAATGATAAACTGCATCCTTCGCAATTTACCATTAAAAATGTGCTGAAACGTTTTGAGAAAAAAGGCGATTTATGGACGCCTGTTTTATCAAAAGGTGCCAATATTAAAAAGATCATTCACAAATTAGAAGAAAATCAAAACGAATTAAAATCCAATTAAGAGGATTTTTTCTTTTTCGTTTCAAGACTAGCTTTTAACATCGACATTAAATCGTCGTTTTGTTTGTGAACAACTTTCATTTTTGGAGCTGCTTTTTGTGGTTTTCCTTTGGCTTTCTTTTTAATAATATTCAAAAGTTTAGCAGTATATTCGTCTTTAAAACCTGAAATATCAAATTTCTCAGTCAGCTGATCGATTAATTTTTCGGCCATATCCATTTCTTTAGTTGATTTTTTAGACATGGCGGGCAATTTTAATTCATCAGTTCCTCGAATTTCCTGTTCAAAACGGATTCTGTTTAAAACAATTACATTTTTATACGGTTTTAAAATCGCCAGACTTTCCTTGTTTCGCAATACAAATCGCGTAACGCCCACTTTTCCAGAAGCTTGCAACGCATCGCGTAATAAGCCATACGCATTCATAGCACCTTTGTCGGGTTCAAGGTAATATGGTTGTTCGTAGTAGATACTTTCGATTTCTTTTTCGAAAGCAAAACTTTCAATATCAATAGTTTTGGTTTTTATGGCATCTGCCGCTTCAAAATCAGAATCTTCCAGAATGACATATTTACCTTCTAAATTGTAGCCTTTTACGATATTGGCATAATCAACTTCTTTTCCTGTGTTTTCATTGACACGTTTGAATTTTATATTCGAATGGTCTTTTGCATCCAGCATATCCATATCAAGACTGCTCTCCTGCACTGCCGAAAACATTTTTATAGGAATATTAATTAATCCAAAACTTACTGAACCTGTCCAAATTGATCTCATATCTTTTTCATTTTAAATTACTTATAAAAATAAATCACATTAAGAGATTGTACTTTATAAGATCTTTGGAATGTTTTATAAAATAAGAATCAAACTAGGATCGTATTTTCAGTATAGATTTGTTTAAGTATTTTTAAACTGCCTCAATTTCTTTTTTTCTAAAGCATTCTAAAGATAAGTAACCCTAAATGAAAAATGGCGCAGTATTGCGCCATTTTTACGTATGTAGAAATTTCAAAATCTTATTTTTTGTCGATTTTGTATAATCTTCCTTGATCGGTTACGGCATATAAAGCGCCGTCTCCTCCTTGTGTAATATCTCTAAAACGCTGGCCTTCGCTGGCAAGAAGTCTTTCCTCACCTACTACTTTATTATCTCTAATAACCAGACGCGCAATGTGCATACCGCTAAGAGCACCAATAAAAAGGTTGTTTTCCCATTCAGGTACGCGATTACCGCTGTAGAATGTCATTCCGCTTGGCGAAATAACTGGGTCCCAGTAATAAACAGGCTGCTCCATTCCTTCTTTCTGCTGAATCGCATCACCAATTGGCTGTCCGCTGTATTCAATTCCATAGGTAATAGTCGGCCATCCGTAATTCGTTCCAGATTTTAAGCGGTTGATTTCGTCACCACCTCTTGGTCCGTGCTCACTTTCCCAGATTTCTTTGGTAACGGGATGCATTGCTAATCCTTGTGGATTTCTATGTCCGTACGTAAAGATTTCAGGTAATGCTCCTGCCGTTGGAAAAGTTGGATTTCCAGATGCAGGCTGACCATCTTTTGTAATTTTTATTACTTTTCCAAGACTAGCTGTTAAAGATTGTGCTAAAGGTCTTGTTTGTAAAACCGAACGTTCTCCAGTACTTACTACTAAATTCCCGTTTTGGTCAAAAAGAATACGTCCGCCATAATGCAAATCACTTGGATTAGCAGGACTTGAGCGATAAATTACAGTTGCATTTTCAATTGTTTTTTCATTAGCCGCTAATTTACCTTTTGCCACAGAAGAAATATTACCACCCGCAACAGCTTCTGAGAAAACCCAGTAAATCATTCTGTTTGTTGCAAAATCAGGATCAAGACATAAACCTAATAAACCACCCTGATTCGCAGGATTAACAGCAGGAAGTCCTGTAATAGGTTCACTTACTACTCCAGCAGTTGTAACGATACGCATTGTTCCAGTTGTTTTTTGAGTCACCAAAAGACGACCATCAGGAAGTACTTTAACGCCCCAAGGACTTGTTAATGCAGAAGTTATAATTTCAGCTTTATATTCGGTATTAGTGGTCATACCATTAATTCTGGTTTGTCCAGTAAATGCAGGTTTGTATTGTGTATTTGCCTGACCATTCTCAACTGGATTGGTTACAGTACCTCCACCGTTTTCTGGATCTTTATCGTCACTTGAACAGCTAAAAGCCAGTAAGGCGCTCGAAAGAATGAAAATGTACTTTAATTTCTTCATAGCATTTATTATTTAATTTGGGTTATATTCCAACAAATATCTAACTATTAAAACGGAAAAAAATTACATAATTTAAGGAAAGACTTACAGAATTACATCTCTTGCACTAAAAAAGCCCTAAATAATCCTATTTAGGGCTTTCAATTATGTTTAAACAGCAAAGATTAATCCCAAGTATTTGTTTTGGAAACCGAATATTTACCAGCTCCGGTAAAGAATAATGCCATCGCTCCAAACAGATAAAGCATTAGTAATTCGTTTGCATATCCGCCGTGATCACTAATTGAAAAAATGTCTTGAGCATGTGCCACCGCAACGGCAACAATACAAGTAATGGCTAAAAGAACGGCAGCAATTCTGGTTCTGAAACCTAAAAGAATTGCAATTGGTGCTAAAACTTCACCAATGTAAACAGCATATCCAAAAGCGCCCATATTCTCTACAAGAAAAGAAATACCATGCAGCAGTTTTGCTATACCGTGGAAAAGCATTAATCCACCAACGCTGATGCGTACCAGCAACAATCCAAGATCTGTGTTTTTTGAAATCATAACAATTGGGTTTAAGTTTATGTATAAATTTGGCCTATAAAGCGACTAAAATACATAAATTTAATTACGATACAATTAGATTATTTAAAATTATTCTAAATAATTAGATACAACCTATCACAGAGCAGTTTCTTAAATTTCAATTAGAACGTAATCGCAATCTTTCCAATCGTTTTTCCAGATTCCAAAAGTTCATGTGCGCTTTTCAAATTGGCAGCTGTAAATCCGTTTAAAGTTTGATTTAAAGTCGTTTTTAAAACACCTTCGTCAAGTAAATCTGCTACTTTGTTTAAAATATAATGCTGCTCGATCATATCTTCGGTTTGAAACATTGAACGGGTGTACATTAATTCCCATGAAAACGAAACGCTTTTGCTTTTCAATTTTGTTAAAGCAACAGGTTCACTGCTTCCCGTTATAGAAGCGATATGTCCCTGAGGTTTAATTAATTCCACCATTGTATCCCAATAAATGTTGTTGTCTACAAAATCCAGAATATAATCTACATATTCAAAACCGGCTTCACGAACAGAGGAAATTAGATCTTTATGGTTTACCACAAAATCGGCTCCTTGTTTCTGGCACCATTCAACCGTTTCAGGACGAGATGCTGTTGCAATAACCTTTAAACCAGCGATTTTCTTTGCCAATTGAATGGCAATCGAGCCTACTCCGCCAGCACCGCCAATAATCAAAATTGATTTTCCTTTGTCTTTTTCGGCACTAATTCTGATTCGGTCAAATAAAATTTCCCAAGCTGTTAAAGCAGTCAACGGAATTACCGCCGATTCTTCAATACTCAACGAACTTGGTTTTCTACCCACAATTCTTTCATCAATAATCTGATATTCGGCATTACTTCCTTGCTTGGTAATATCTCCGGCATAATAAACAGGATCGCCTACTTCAAATAAAGTTACTTTTTCGCCTACTGCCTGAACAATTCCAACAGCATCCCAGCCTATGATTTTTGGAGTTTCCAGAACTGTGTCTTTTGCACTGCTCTGACGAATTTTAAAATCGACTGGATTTACTGAAACTGCATCAATTTTTACCAATAAATCGTGCGCGCCCGGCACTGGTTTTGAAGTTTCAAATTCAATAAAACTTTCCTGATTTTCTATGGGTAACGAGGTTTTAAATCCTATAGCTTTCATATATATATGTGTTTTTATTTTTAATAACAAAACAAAGATACAAGCTGTCTAAATTTTAAAAGTGGTATAATTCAGTACTATATCGGTACAAATTCGGCAGTTTGTTTCGTTTATTATCTACTTAAATATAATCTCGCAAAGTCGCAAAGTCGCAAAGTTTTTTATTTACAACGCTCAAAAACTTTGCGTCTTTGCGAGAACATTTAGCTTCGATATAAAAGCTTAAAATTATGCTAAACCAATATTTCCCTAAATTTGCAAAACAAAACTTCCAAAAAAATGATTATCAGAAAAGCCGAAAAATCAGACTCAGCCCAAATTGCGCCAATTCTATTACTTGCAATGGAAGATATCATTTATAAGTTTATTAAAAAAGAAGATTACGCTTCCGCGAAAGATTTCCTGCAGCACTTTATTGAGCAGGAAAACAATCAATATTCCTACCAAAACTGTTATGTCGCTGAAGCTGAGAATGAAATCATTGGTGCTGTAAACCTCTACAATGGTTCTGATTTAGAAGTATTACGAAATCCGATAATTGAATATGTCCGAAAAAATTTCAATCCCGATTTTGATCCTGAATTTGAAACCAGAGCTGGAGAATTTTATATTGACTCATTGGGCGTAAATCCCAATTATCAAGGAAAAGGAATTGGTTCAAAAATTTTAAAGTTTCTTATTGACGAATTCGTACATAAAAACAATCATGTTTTAGGATTATTGGTTGAAGAAGATAATCCGCTGGCCAAAAACTTGTATCTAAAAATAGGTTTTAAAGTGGTAGGCGAAAAAACGTTAGTTGGAAAAAAACTAGAGCATCTACAGATAGCTTAAAAATAGAATCTTTTCGATTTTTATTCTGATAAAAAGATATTCAAAAAAACAAAACAGACTAAGTCTAATCCTTACATTTGATTTAAAATAAACGATAATGAACCGCCAAGTATTCGAATCTAATTATAAAAAACTGGGATTTCTGATTTTAAATCAAGAAACAGTCGACGAAATTAATAGTGACGATTACAAAGCGTACATCAAAGTACTTTATTTACCAGAAGATTATCTGATTACGATTGACTTTAAACAATATCAAACCACAAGTCCTTCCCTTTTCTTTATCAACAGCAATCAATACCTTCAAATTACCAAAGAAGGAAAAAAGCAAGGTTATTTCATGTACTACAATCGTGATTTTTATTGCGTGCAAATTCATGATGCCGAAGTGGCTTGCGACGGATTATTATTCAATAATATTTTTGAAATGCCAATGACTGTTCTTCCTGAAAAAGAAGTTGTTTTTATAGAAGGCATTTACGACCAAATCCAAGAAGAATTTGTTTCGCCTGATTCTTCACAGGAAGAAATGATCCGAACGTATTTAAAACAGCTTATCATAAAAGCAACCCGAATCTGGAAAGTACAACAGCTGGGAGTTTTAAATGACGAACCTTCAAAAGAAATGGATTTCTTCAGAGATTTCAGCCGATTGGTCGAAATTCATTTCAGAAGCAAACATACCGTCGCAGATTATGCCGAAATTCTAGGCGTTGCCCCTAAAACGCTTTCTAATAAATTTAATCGTTTAGAACTTTCACAGCCCAACGATATTATTAAAGACCGCATTATTCTGGAAGCAAAACGACTTTTGGGATATTCTTCTTTAAGTGTAAAAGAAATTGCTTACCAGCTTGGATACGAAGATCCGGCTTATTTTAACCGCCTTTTTACAAACAAAGTAGGCGACACTCCATCTAATTTCAAGAAAAAATACCTTCAAGGGAAAAATGTACAATTAGAATAGACTTTTGTCTATTTTTCAGGCTTTACTACCGCCATATCTTTGTCCTATCAAATTATAAATGATAAAACACTAGATATGAAACGTAAAGCACAAGCCGTTTGGAACGGTGACATTAAAACTGGAAAAGGAACTCTGACTACAGACAGTACGGTATTAAATCAAACTCAATATTCTTTCAACAGCCGTTTTGCCGATGGCATTGGAACAAATCCTGAAGAATTACTTGCAGCAGCACACGCCGGCTGTTTTACCATGAAACTAAGTCTAGATTTGGCGACTGCAGGATTTATTGCCGAAGAATTAACTACACAATCTACCATTACCTTAAACGAAGGGAAAATTACACAATCACTTTTAGTCTTAAACGCAAAAGTTCCCGGCATTTCTGAAGAAGAATTTTTAAAAATCGCAAAAGGTGCCGAAGAAACTTGTCCGGTAAGTCAGGCTTTTTCGTTTGAAATTGTATTGCAGGCAAATCTTATTAACTAAAAATCAAATAATTAAATTTAAAACATAACATCATGAAAACAATTAAATCAATTCAAAGAAGTATATTTATAGTAGCATTATTAACTTTAAATACCGTAATTATGGCACAAGAAAGACCTTTTAAAGGACAAAATGACCCAGAAATTTTTACAGAAGTAAGAAGCTTTTTAAATGCATTAAATTCAGGTGACGGAAAACCTCTTGAACAATTATCAGTTGCCGATGCTAGAAATGTTTTGGTTGGCGCACAAAAATCAGTGCAAGTAGATTATTCAGGTATTGAAGAATCTGAAAAAATAATTTCTCAAAATGGGTTAAAAGTAAAAATTCATATTACTAAACCAAAAGGCGCTAAAGCAAATGCACCTGTATTTATCTTTATTCACGGCGGAGGCTGGGTTTTAGGTGATTATCCAACTCACAGAAGATTAGTAAGAGATTTAGTCGTAGAAAGCGGTGCTGTAGCGGTTTTCCCAGATTATACTCCTTCTCCTGAAGCACAATATCCTGTTGCCATCAACGAGATTTATGCAGCAACTCAATGGGTAGCCGAAAATGGAAAAGAAATTGGTGTAGACGGTAAAAACCTTGCGGTAGTTGGAAACAGTGTAGGTGGTAATATGACGGCTGCTATTACTTTAATGGCAAAAGATAAAAAAGGACCTCATATTAAATTACAAGTTCTTTTATGGCCTGTAACCGATGCAAATTTTGAAACTGAATCGTATAATTTATATGCTAACGGACGTTTCTTAACTAAAAACATGATGAAATGGTTCTGGGATAATTATTTACCTGACACTGCAAAAAGAACCGAAAAATATGCTTCTCCTTTACAAGCAAGTTTAGCAGAATTAAAAGATTTACCTCCCGCTTTAGTGCAAACTGCTGAAAATGATGTTTTAAGAGACGAAGGCGAAGCGTATGCCAGAAAACTAAACGAAGCCGGAGTTCCTGTAACCTTAACTAGATACAACGGATTGATTCATGATTACGGACTTTTAAATCCAATTGCAAATGTTCCCGCTATTCAAACAGCAGTACAGCAAGCAGCAATTGTAATTAAAACTACCTTGAAATAAAACTTTTTTCAGACAATCAAAAAGGGACGGATAAATCCGTCCCTTTTCTTTCCCAATATTTAAAATAGGATTCTACTTTTAAAAGAAGTTCGTCGCCATAAATTCTTATTTTGATACTTCCAAAAAAATAAAAAACAAAAAATCCAGTCACAAATGTAAGGCTTCGGCAAACAGTAAAAATCATTAGAAATAGTGATTTTTACTTAAGTCATTTCTTGTTTAAACTGCGTTTATAAATCCAAATCCTATACATAAAACAATTTGAAGCTTAGAATGTCGTTATTAAAAATACAATCCATTTTCCACTCGATATAAATTGAATTTAAAGAGTGGGGAAAAATTAAATACCACTGAATAAATTACTTTACAGAATGAAAAACATAACCATATTAGAAGCAGGTTTAATTTTAAGAATCGTTTTAGGAATCACAATGCTCTCAGCCGTAGCTGACCGATTTGGAATTTGGGGCGCACCAGGATCTACAGGTGTTGCATGGGGAAACTGGGAAAATTTTGTAATCTACACACAAACTCTTAATTCTTTTGCTAACAAAGCAACCGCGGAAATTCTAGGAGGCATCGCTACTTTTTTTGAAGTTTTACTGAGTCTGCTGTTATTATTGGGTTTCAAAACCAGAATCGCGGCTTTAGGAACTACCATTTTAATGTTTCTTTTTGCATTCTCTATGGCCGTTTCAGTTTCGGTAAAAGCACCTCTTGATTACTCTGTTTGGACAAGTGCCGCAGCAGCTTTGTTACTGGCAAATATTGGAAAGACATCTTTTGCTGTTGATAATAGGATATAGTTTTTAGTTTACAGTCGCAGTATTCAGTTTTCAGTTTTCAGTTTTCAGTTTTCAGTCACAGTACGCAGTCGCGGTCTTTAAATCGAAATTAAAAATTGAATACTGAATACTGAATACTGAATACTGTCACTGAAAACTGAATACTGAGACTAAAAAACCATAGTCATAAAAATTTTTAAGGTTTTATTAAGGTCATAATTTTTCTCAAAACAGATATGTATTCGTAAATTAGCCAATACAAAAACATATCTTAAATGACAGTACTTACTTTTACCCTGATTATGCTGCTTGGGGCTTGTTTAGCCGGTTTTATAGGTTCATTATCAGGTTTAGGAGGCGGAATTATCATTATTCCACTCCTCACTATTATTCTTGGTGTCGATATTCATTATGCCATTGGTGCAGCTTTAGTTTCAGTTATTGCGACTTCTTCGGGTTCTGCAGCTGCTTATGTAAAAGAAGGAATTACCAACATGAGACTTGGGATTTTCCTCGAAATCGCTACTACTATTGGAGCCGTTTGCGGTGCTTTACTTTCTACAATCGCTCCTACTTCATTCATCGCCGTTTTATTCGGACTTACGTTAATTTTTTCTGCTATTAATTCGCTTCGAAAGAAAGAAGAACATATTGTATTAGAATCGAGTCCGCTGGCCAAAAAGCTAAAACTTGAAGGCACTTACCCAACGCATGACGGCGAAGTTGTAAGCTACGGAACCAAAAATGTAATTGGCGGTTTTGGTATGATGGGAATTGCCGGTATGATGTCTGGTTTATTAGGAATTGGTTCAGGAGCTTTTAAAGTTATCGCAATGGATAATATTATGCGTATTCCGTTTAAAGTTTCTACAACTACGAGTAATTTCATGATGGGAGTTACCGCAATGGCGAGTTCTGTAATTTACATTCAAAAAGGATATATCGAACCTGGAATTTGTATGCCTGTTGTGATTGGTGTATTGTTTGGAGCTATGGCTGGAGCCAAAGTTTTGGTAAGAACCAATCCGAAAAAATTAAGAATCTTTTTCGCATGCCTGATTTTTGTATTGGCAGTTAACATGATTTATAACGGACTTAATGGAAAAATCTAATAGTATGCAGCACGAAAAATTTGGAGAAAAAGATTTTCAAACCATTATTGGAAACTTATTACGATACGGTGTCTGGATTTCATTATCTGTAGCTTTTATTGGCGGTATTATTTATTTAATGCACCACGGACAAGAAATTGAAGATTATTCTGTTTTTAAAGAAAATGACCGAAATATATTTGAAGTAATTTCAACCGTTATCAGCGGTGTAATTGATGGAAGCGGTGAATATTTAATTTTCTTCGGGATTATATTATTGTTTTTAACTCCTGTATTCAGGGTTTTGCTTTCCTTGTTTTCATTTATGCTTGAGAAAGATTACCTGTATGTGGTTATCACTATAATTGTAATCCTGATTATTATAACGAGTATTTCATTTGGTTTTTCACATTGATAATTTCAGATTTTAGATTGTAGATTGTAGATTGTAGATTTTGGAATTTGGAATTTGGAATTTAAAAAATTTGATATTGTCATTGAATTGGAATTTGGTATTTAAAAATTGAAAATTAGATCATGGAAATAGGAATAGATAGTTTTGCTTCGGCAATGTATGGTGATAATAACACTTTGAGCAGTGTTGACGCAATGGAACAGCTTCTTCAAAGAATTGAATTTGCAGATCAATGCGGACTTGATGTTTTCGGAATTGGAGAACATCATAAAAAAGAATTTCTGGATTCGGCAACTGCTGTGATTTTAAGCGCGGCTGCGGCCAGAACCAAAAATATACGTTTGGCAAGTGCTGTAACCGTTTTAAGCGCCGCCGATCCAGTACGAGTATACCAAAGTTTTGCCACATTAGATTTAATTTCAAAAGGAAGAACCGAAATTGTTGTAGGACGTGGATCTGCAATCGAGGCCTATCCCCTTTTCGGATATGATCTTAAAGATTATGATGCGCTTTTCAAAGAAAAATTAGAACTGCTGTTGCAGATAAGAGATAACGAATTCATTACTTGGTATGGAAAATTTCGTCCAGAATTGAATAACCTTCCCGTTTATCCAAGAGCTTTACAGGAAAAAATGCCTATTTGGCTTGGAGTTGGCGGTACACCCGAATCGTTTATCAGAGCCGGAAGTTTAGGATTACCTCTAATGGTGGCTGTTATTGGCGGACAAACACATCGTTTCAAACCTTTAGTTGATTTATATCGTCAAGCAGGACAAGCCGCTGGTTTTAAACCGCACGAATTAAAAGTCGGATTACATTCGCCAGGATATGTAGCTGCTACAACCGAAAAAGCTGTTGAAGAATACTACCCAGGTTATGCTGAACTTTGGACTAAACTAGGTTATGAAAGAGGCTGGCCTCCAGTAACAAAAGGTAAATTTGATGGTTTAATTGATGATTTAGGTGTTCTAATTGTGGGAAGTCCTGAAAGAGCTGCAGAAAAAATCCTGCGCCACAGCGAAGCACTTGGTGGTGTCGACCGATTTACTTTCCAGATGGATAATGCTGGATTGACACATTCACAGTTAATGAATGCAATAGAACTGATCGGAACCAAATTGATTCCGTTGATTAAAAAAGGATAAAATAGCGTCGAGCTTTAGCTACATAAATGAATCGAAAAGAAAAAGGCTTTAGCCAAACTGGATTAGTTTGGCTAAAGCCTTTTTTAATTCTAATTTTTAGTGAAATTTCTATTTCAGAAACTAAAATATAACTTGCAAAAAAGGATAATAAAACCAAATCTGCTTACCTTTAACTTCAAAATTTTCAATCGAACCCAATCTGAAAAAGTATGAATAACACACAAAACATCCGCAAAGTAGCTATTGTGGGATATAACCGAATTCCATTTGCAAGAGCTAATACTGCCTATTCTAATGTTGGAAATCAGCAGATGATGATTGCCGCTTTAAATGGACTTATTGACAAATACAATTTAAAAGGACAATTGTTAGGTGAAGTTGCTGGAGGCGCTGTAATTAAACATACTTACGATAATAATTTAATACGAGAATGTGTAATGAAAACCGCTCTTGATCCTGCTACTCCAGCCTGCGATTTGCAGCAAGCATGTGATACGGGAATTGAAAGTGCTGTTTACATTGCCAACAAAATTGCTTTAGGACAAATAGATTCAGGAATTGCGGGAGGTGTTGATTCTATCAGCGATATGCCAATTGCTGTTAGTGAGAAACTGAGAAAAATTTTACTGGAAGCCCGACAAGCAAAATCATTAGGCGGAAAAATTAAAACATTTTTAAAACTTCGTCCAACAGATTTATCGCCTTTAGTGCCTCGTAATGAAGAAACCCAAACTGGACTTTCGATGGGCGGACATACTGAAATCACTGCAAAATATTATAAAATTTCAAGAGAAGATCAAGATCAATTTGCTTTAAGAAGTCATTTAAATCTGGCAAAAGCGTATGATGAAGGCTTTCTAGATGACATGATCACACCATTTAATGGACTCGAAAAGGATAATAATTTAAGACGCGACAGTACTATTGAAAAACTAGCCAAATTAAAACCTGCTTTCGATAAAGTAAACGGAACGCTTACTGCAGGAAACTCTACTCCATTAACCGATGGCGCTTCGTGCGTGATTTTAGCGAGCGAAGAATGGGCGAAAGAACGCGGACTTCCTATTTTGGCTTATATCACTTTTGCCGAAATCGCAGCTATAGAATATGTCAAAAATCAGCAGAACCTTTTATTGGCTCCGCTATTTGCTGTGTCTAGAATGTTGGAAAAAGCCAATCTAAACCTTCAGGATTTCGATTATTATGAAATTCATGAAGCTTTTGCCGCACAAACTTTGGCCACTTTAAAAATCTGGGAAAGTCCTGAACTGAGTGCCGAAATAGGTTTAAAGAAAACTCTAGGTGCAATTGACCGTGAAAAATTAAATGTAAAAGGAAGCAGTCTCGCAACGGCCCATCCATTTGCGGCAACTGGAGGCAGAATAATTGGTGTTATGTCTAAACTTTTAAACCAGAAAGGTTCTGGGAGAGGGCTTATTTCAATTTGTGCTGCCGGTGGACAAGGTGTTACTATGATAATTGAAAAATAGAATGAATATTTTACAAAAAATTTTGGGAACAATTTTTCCCCCTTACAAATTCAGCGTTAAGCGAAAAGAGCAAAAAATTCTTTTTAACGCCATAATAAATGCTTTACCAGAAGATTTTTCAAAAAATGTATCTTTAATAAAAACACAAACAAAAAATAGTACTTTTTTTGATTTCGGGAAATGGGATCTATTTCCTGAATTTCAATATGTTGTTATGTTTTATAAAAATGAAACCTACTACAAGTTTAAAAAAAGAGGAAACAATTTTAAAATTTCTGGTCTAAGGATATTTTCTAAATTAACGAACAAGTTTGAAGAAATTGAAATTTTGATTCAAGATAACCTAGTTTCTGGTTTAAAGATTCAGAATTCTCATTACGATTTAAATGAATTTAAATTATCTTCTATTGATAACACAAGCTTTTCAATTAGTCATTTTGAATTTCCGCCAAATGATATTGATTATTTCTATGATAATTTAGATAACCAGCTGAAAGAGAAATTAAATTATAATGAATTATTTGATATTGATTATAACGGCAGAACATTTTATGTTATTTATGATTTAGAAGACGGAAATTATATTGCAGTTGATAAAAATCACTCTGTATATTCTTTAGTTCATGATGCTAGACCTGCAATTCAGAAAATGAATACGACATTTCTACAAATTTTAAATGAAATTGAAACCAATCAATTCAATATAAATGATCATCTTGAGTCAAGATACAGAACATAAACCGTTTAAAACAAAAAAATCCCAGTTTTAAAAACTGGGATTTTTTATATCTATTAAAAAGCAAATTCTTCAACCGAAGATAATGCTTTTGGAAGCGCATTTTCGGCAAAATCAGGAATCGCAGTTCCTTCCACGCGGAATGTAGTTACATCAGTCATTCCTAGAAAACCTAAAACAGTTCGCAAATATGATTCTGAGAAATCGTAGCTTTTATATGGACCTTCAGAAAATATTGCTCCTGAAGCGATCGATAAATATACTTTTTTATCGGTTACTAATCCTTTTGGAGAACCATCGGCATAACTGAAAGTCTTTCCTGCTCTGGCAATCTGATCAATCCAACCTTTTAAAACTGCTGGAATTCCGAAATTATATAACGGCACACCAATTACAATAACATCAGATTCTAATAGATTTTTTATCGCTTCATCTGAATATTGAATAGCAGCTGTCTGCTCAGCAGTATGGTTTTCTTCTGGAGTATAAACGGCACTGATATGCAAATCCGTTAAATATGGCAGAGGTGTTTTAGAAAGATCAAGAGTTTGCACCACACTTTGGGGATCTGTTTCTTTCAGTTTTTCGATAACAGCATTCGACAACTGATTACTAAATGAAGTATCGCCTTTGGTGCTGGTTATTATTTGAAGAATTTTTTGGCTCATAATTTTATATTATTTGTTTTACGACACAAACTTATTTACATTTACTTTCCATTTTATAGTACTATCCTCAAGGATAGCGCTATCCTCTAAGATAGTAACGCAGAAAATATGAATACAGAAGAAGATTTACTAAACGAAATTGCAGTAAAAGAATGCAAACCAAAAGAATGTATGGCCGCTTTACTGCCGGTAAGAGACGCATTGGAGATTTTAAGCGGCAGATGGAAGCTTCCTATCCTGATTGCACTTTCGGAACGGCCAAAACGGTTTAAGGAAATCTCAAAAGACATAAACGGAATCACTGATAAAATGCTATCCAAAGAATTGAAAGATCTCGAGATCAATAAACTCGTTACGAGAACCGTGTATGATACATTTCCTCCTACAGTTGAATATTCGAGAACTGAACATAGTAAATCACTAACGAATGTTATTATGGCCTTAAAAGACTGGGGAACTTTACACCGAAAAGAGATTATTGGGAAATAGTTTTTTTTAAAGTTGCGAAGTGGCTAAGATGCTAAGTTTTTCTTTGCTTTTGGAACGAAATTTTCCAAAAGAGACCCTGTAAGCTGTTTAATCTTTTAAAATTTACATGAAACAGAAACTCTAATTAAACACTACAAAACCTTTACAAAAAACTTCTCATCCTGTAGTAGTGTTGCTCTAAGGAAGTTTCTCATCTTAATTAAAAAAGATAACACTTTAATTTTAACATATTGTACAGAAAAAGATTAATTTTGATTACCCAAATCTTTAAAAATTCTGAATAATTATGGAAAAAAAACTACAATTTAATTTCAGGAAGACAAAATTAATTTACCTCACATTACTTCTGACTTTACTGATTTCATCACAATCTTACAGCCAGTACATCACTCAAAATCTTGCTCCAACTGCTGTAATTAAAGAAGGACTTGCCTTAGAACAATCATCAGACGGCAGAATTTTCATTGCAGAAAGAGGCGGTATTGTAAAAGTATTTCAAAACAATGCTGTTTCAACTGTATTTACCGTAAACACGGTTACGGATAATGAACAGGGATTATTGGGAATTACCCTTCACCCTGACTTCGCAACAAATGGTTACATTTATGTATTTTATTCCATTAATGATGGTACTGTAATCCGTCACCGAATTGAACGTGTTCAAATTGACAACACCAATCAGGTGGTAAGCAGACAGGAAATTTTGCTTTTAGAACCCATTGGAGGCGGCTTTCACAATGGCGGTGATTTAAAATTCTTTAACGGCTATTTATACGTTACTGTTGGAGACAGTCAGCAGAACACAAATGCGCAGGATTTAGACACGTACAAAGGAAAAATTCTTCGTATTACTGAAAACGGACTCCCTGCTCCTGGAAATCCCTATTACGGAAGCGGTTCTGTACAAAGACAAAGCATCTGGGTGTATGGTTTTAGAAATCCGTGGAGATTGGTTGCCAATCCAAAAGCGAACAAATTATTTGTTTTGGATGTTGGAACTTCTTGGGAAGAAATAAACGAAATCAGCAATCCAACAATCCGTAATTATGCTTGGGGACATCCGCAAGGAGGAGACGGAAAACAAACCGAAACCAATTTATTTACCAATCCTATCTTTACCTATGCAACAGGAAGTATTGGAAATGCTTTAACAAATGGTGTTTTGTACAATCCTGATGTTCCAAGATACCCAAATATGGATGGTAAATTTATAATTAAAGATTTTGTTCGAAATGCCATCAGGTATTTTGATCCAAATATTGCAGATCCCGTTTCGACAGAATTTTACTCAGCTCCGCAGCAGCAAGCTTTAGGTATGATGTTAGGAAATGACGGCTATATATACTATTGCGCTTATGGAAACAATGGTTCTTTAATCAAATTAGATTATATCGAAACTGCCGCTCCAACAATTGTAAATCATCCGCTTTCTCAAAGTATTATGGAAACCAATCCGGTAACTTTTACCGTTTCGGCAAGCGGAACTGGTCTTACTTACCAATGGCTGTTTAATAATAACCCAATTAATGGTGCGACGGGAGCAAGTTATACTATTCCTAACGTAACCAATGCAAATGCCGGCGATTATAAAGTTGTGGTGACTAATACAGCTGGAAATATTACCAGTAATCCAGCAACGTTAACGGTTACACCATTTAGCAATAAACCAACAGTATCAATCGTTTCACCGCTTCCAAGTTTAAAATGGAATGCTGATGATGTAGTACATTTTGAAGCTACCGCTACCGATGTTGAAGACGGAACTTTACCTGCAAGTGCTTTTTCATGGAGTATCGATCTTTTCCACGAAGACATTCCGGGAGCAGGACATTCGCATCCAGGTGCAAGTCCGCAAGGTGTGAAATCAGGAGATTTTACCGCTTCTAATCAAGGAGAAAAAACACCAAATGTCTGGTACCGATTTACCATAAAAGTAACGGACAGTAACGGATTAACAGCAACAGATTTCGTAGATATTAAACCAAATTTGGTTGATGTTACAGTGACTAGCTCCCCGGTTCCGCTTAATTTAGAATTCAATCAAAAACCTGTTACAGCACCTTCAACCAAACAAGTAGTTGCTAATGCAGCTTTACAAACTTTAAATGCGCCAACTCCGCAATATATTGACAATATTCGTTACGATTTTGATCACTGGACTCAAGGCGGAATGGCCAATCAAACCTTTAAAGCTCCTGCAGCCGGAACCATAACGTATACTGCTTTTTACAACGCAACGACCTTACAAAATGCACCTTATCAAGGATTAGTTGCTCAAATTCCGGGAATTATAGAAGCTGAAAATTACGATGTTGGTCCGGGAGCATTTCTAGACAAAAACGGCGGTGGTGACACAGCTTACAGACCTGGCGACGGCGTAGGAACTGAAGCCTGCAGTGAAGGCGGATTTAACTTGGCTTATGTTGCCAAAGACGAATGGTTAAAATACACTGCCAGAGTAAATACAACTGGAAATTACACAATTAATTTACGTATTTCAACTCCATACAACACGCGTAAACTGCATTTAGAAGTTGATGGAGTAAATGTAACCGGAATCCTAAACATTCCAAATACGGGAGGATTTCAGGCATGGCAGACCGTTGCTGTTCCTAATATTCCTTTAACGCAGGGCGATCATGTTATTACCTTGTATTTTGATGAAAACGACATCAACATTAATAAAATGGAATTTGTGTTATCAGGAAACAATACTGCTCCTGTTGCCGATTTCGAATTTAGTGCACAAACAGGATGTATTAATGCTGATGTAGTATTTACTTCAGTTTCTGTTGGTACAGTAGACAGTTATACATGGGATTTTGGTACAGATGCACACCCTGAGACTGCAACTGGAGCAGGACCACACACGGTAATGTTTTCTACGGAAGGCACTAGAGAAGTTTCTTTAACAGTGACCAATTCTAACGGAAGCAATACTAAAAAGGTGAATTTTACGGTAAACAATTGTAATCTGGGCATCGAAAATCCGAATGGAGAATCGAATAAAATCATTGTGTATCCAAATCCATCAAAAGGAATATTCCACTTGTCTAAAGAGCAAAAATGGACGATTTATTCTGTTTTGGGAGCAAAAATTAAAGAAGGTTCAGGAAATACCATTTCAATTTCTGAACAGGCTGCTGGAGTTTATTTCTTGAAAATTGACGGAAGCAGCAAAGCAATCCCAATTAGTAAACATTAAAGTTTCAATCCAATCAATAAAAAAACTCGCTAAATTGTTTCGATTTAGCGAGTTTTTTGATTTTGGATTATACCGCAAAATAAGGCGTTAAAATATCTTCAAAATTGTAGAGTCCTTTTTCTTTTTCTTTTAGATTTTCGGCTACAAAAATAACCCCGTTTCCAAAAGCTTCTCTCGAAATAGATTCGTGTATGAGTCGAACTGTTTGATACGGAAAACCAAAGATGACTTCATGTTTTCCAACGATTCCTCCTGCCCTAACCGAATTGATTTTGTCTTTTTCAATATCCAAAGCTTCGGCAATTTTTACAGCCGTTCCAGAAGTTCCTTGTTTCGTTTTAAAATGTTCTTCATTTACTTCAATATCAACCCATGGAGCAATTTTCTTTAAAAACTTAGCGGCAAATAATAAATAATTTACTCCAAGTGTAATATTCGGAGACCAGAAAACTGTTGTTTTATCGGCCAGTTTTTTCAATAATTTGAGCTCTTTGTCTTTGTAATGAGAAATCGCCGAAATGATTTTGACTTTCTTTTTGGCAGCAGTTTCTCCGTACGTGTAAATTCCTTCGTTTGAAGAAAAATCAATAATGACATCAACAGGATGTTTTTCTAATAAATCTTCTACAGAAGTATGAGAACTCGAATAGATTAAGCCGGGTTCATCAGACTGGATTCCAAAAAACTCGGGAACTGATCGGTGTTCCAAAACATTGCTTTGTCTTAAAACCCATTCAAGGCTGAATTTTTTATTTTCTAATAGTATTGAAGCTACTGATTTTCCAGTTTTTCCGAATCCGATTAATCCTATTTTCATAAGCGTATATTTTTTTAAGATGGGCAGAAACCCAATTAGTAGAATTGACATTTTTAAGAGAAGATTCAATCAAAAATTACCATTTGAAAGCCTTGCCAAATGTCCTATTTAGGTAAAAATAGGAAAATTATAACAGGATTACCAACAAAAATGGCTTTATATAACAATATCAAAAGTCGTTAACAAGATTTTTTTGGCTAATTAAAATCAGCCTTTCAAAATTCTGTTAGTTTAGAATCATCAAAAAGTAATGTTTTGCAGCTAAATTTCTACAGCAGTTTTTAATGACACATTTTGTTTGTAATATTTTAAAAAATTACCATTAAAAAAAGGATTTCATAATATACAACTAAAGTTATTTTCAGTAGATTTATCACCTGATACCCCAAATTAATATCAGTAAATAATGGCTTACAATAACAATGAATTACTTCGTTTTTTAGACGCTCAAAACAAATTGTATTTAACAGCTCTAGACGAAATTAAAAAAGGTAAAAAAGAATCTCCTTGGATGTGGTTTATTTTTCCGCAGATAAAAGGAATGGGATCGAGCGACACTTCTAAATTCTACGAAATTAAAAATGCCGATGAAGCAATTGCCTTTTTAGAGCATCCTATTTTAGGAAAACACTTAATTGAAATTACTTCTGAATTAATTAAAAAAGAAGAAGAAAGCGTGAATGATATTTTTGGAACCCGTGATGTCGAAAAGCTAAAATCCTGCATGACATTATTCGCGAGCGTTCAAAACAATCAGCCTGTTTTTCAAGAAGTTATTCATAAATATTTCGACGGCTCATCAGATTTTCACACACTGCAACTATTGTACAGTAACCTGTAAAACGGTTGTATTGGCAGGGTTTGAGCTGGCTTTATAAAAAAATAAAGCCCTTTTTTGCAGCATTTCAAAAATAAGATATTTATATTTGCAACGCTGTTGCGTTTATTTTATTTATATAAAAACTAAAATTCTGCACAGAAATACCACCGAATGAAAAGAAAAATTGTAGTAGTGAATTTTGTTATGTCTTTGGCAGTATTGTTTGCAATGCTGTTTCAGACTGTTCATTCCTACGAGCATGTTTTTAAGCAGTTATTCGAAAAACACTGTGAACACAAAAATCTTTCTGGACATACACAAATAACGCACAGTCATACGGCCGAGAATAATTGTCCGATATGCCATTTTGCGTTCAGCACTTTTATTCCACATTCTTTTCAAACTTTTTCATTTCATAAAATAACGGCCGAAACTACTGGTAAGTTCTTTTATGCCAGCTTTTCTGCAGCCTATTTCAAAGGGAGTCTATTTGCCCTGAGAGCACCTCCTGCGATTTAATTCAATCACATAATTCTAAGCAAAAATATTGGATGCATTTTTTTAATGTGTCCAACCCTATTTTTGACTATCACTTTTTTATCCAAACGCAAACAAAGGCCTTAATCTTTTAATGCCTGAAGTTTCTATTTGTTTTTAAACCACTTATATCCAAATTTATGCTTACAGCAACAAATCTGACCAAGAAATATGGCGATCATATCGCTTTAAATGCCCTGAACTTAACTATAAACGAAGGAGAAATCTTTGCCCTTTTAGGTCAGAACGGCGCAGGAAAAACCACTACCATTAATCTTTTTCTTGGATTCATTCAACCTACATCGGGAGAATTAGAAATCAACAATATATCCGTTACCGAAAAGGCGCAGGAAACCAAAAAACATGTCGCATATATTCCAGAAACCGTAATGCTTTATCCTAATTTGACCGGACTGGAAAATCTTAAATTTTTCTCTTCTCTGGCTGGTTTCAAATATTCAAAAGGCGAGCTAACTTATTTTTTAAACAAAGCAGGTTTGCAAATTACCGCACACGATCAAAATCTGGGCGGATATTCAAAAGGAATGCGTCAAAAAGTGGGCATCGCCATTGCTATTGCTAAAAAGGCAAAAGTATTGTTGTTAGATGAGCCAACGAGCGGACTTGACCCTAAAGCTTCAAATGAATTTTCGCAGATTTTAAAAGAACTTTCTGCTGATGGAACGGCCATATTAATGGCAACTCATGATATTTTCAGAGCCAGAGAAGTAGCTTCTCACATTGGCATTATGAAGCAGGGAAATTTAGTCACAGTGATCGAAGCAGATAAAATTTCGGCTAACGAACTTGAAGATTTGTACTTACAAACGGTTTAAGATGAAAAATATATTCTCTATCCTATTTTTAATAGGTCTTGTAAATCAGGTGCAGTCTCAAGAAATCAAAGGAAAAGTATTTGATGCCGCTTCAAAAGAAAGCCTAATGGGTGCCTCCGTTCAATTGTTAAATTCTGATCAGAAAGTGAAAACGGATCAAGACGGAAATTTTAAACTTGAAGGTCAAGGAACTTTAGAAATAACGGCTGAAGGTTATAAAACCGTGCAAATTAAAACCGCTGAGTTTTTAAATATTGCTTTAGAAATTGATCGTAATGAACTGCAAACAGTAGAAATTGTGGGACGATCGTCAAAAAAATACAACAGCGATTATTCGTTTGCTGCTACAAAAACGGCGACGCTTAACAAAGACATTCCGCAATCCATTTCTACTGTAACCAAAGAACTTATTGCTGATAAAGCCGCATTTTATCTGGCCGATGCTGTAAAAATGTCCAGCGGAGTAATTCCAGCCAGTTATTACAATCAATATACCATTCGAGGAATCAGCCAAAATGAAGAAGGACAGATCATTAACGGAATGCGAACACGCCAGTATTATTTTCTTCAGCCTTTAACAAGCAATATCGAACGTGTTGAAGTTATAAAAGGTCCGTCGAGTGCCACATTTTCATCTGTAGATCCGGGCGGAAGTATCAATTTGGTTACGAAAAAACCACTTTCTGTTGATCGAAAAGAAATCAGCATGAGTGTGGGCAGTTTTAGTACACTTCGCGGAACACTAGATTTTACAGGACCTTTAAATGAATCAAAGACACTTTTATACCGCGTAAATGGAGCTTATCAGCAGGCAAAATCATTTCGTGATCTGGTGAACAATAAATCGTTTCTACTCTCACCCTCTTTCAGTTATATTCCGAATGAAAAAACGGCTATAAACACTGAACTGATTCTAAGTGACATGACTGGAATTCTGGATCGCGGACAACCTATTTTTGGTGCTGTTGCCGGAAAAACAAGTTTAACAAAAACTCCAATTAGTTTAAATCTGGGTGCTCCAAGTGATTTCTTCAAATCAAAAGAAATGATCCTAACCACCAATTTTGCACATAAATTCAACTCTAAAATTGGATTTAATGCTACTTACATGAAACAAACCTGGACAGAAGATCTTCAGGAACACCGCACTACAAACGCTTTTGCAGTTGATATGAACAATCAGCCTGTTACCAATCTGGCAATGATGCAATTTGTACAGCGTCAGCAAAACTGGGATATTGACAATCTGAGTACCTATTTTAATTTCGATTTTAAAACCGGCAAACTCAATCATAAATTATTGACAGGCTATGATTTAAGCAGCTGGAATAAAAACAAAGGAGGCGGACAAAATGCAGCAAGAGGTTATGTATTAAAAGACGGAACGGTGGCCAGCTCTTTTGTATTGGCAAATGCTTCTAACTATCAAACCGTAACTATTGATGGGGTAACTATGCCCAAACCAAATGTCGAATATTTCAATTTAAGTAATCCAAAATATACACTTACAAGTCCTGAAGATTATATACTGAATGTGCGAACAGCGCTTCCATCAGCATTAACTACTACAAATGCAATTTATATTCAAGATCAAATCCAGTGGGAAAAATTCACTTTTTTATTGGGATTACGAAACGAATGGTTTGAAGATATTACCAACTATGAAACAAGCAATGAATTGACCGTTAAAAAATCGGCATTGCTGCCAAGAATCGGAATTACGTATGCAGTTAACAGTGCTGTGAACATTTACACCACTTATTTAGAAGGTTATCAGCCGCAATCAAACACCGTTACGTTAATGCCTCAAACGGGTTCGCTGCCAGGCGGAAGTTTGTTTGATCCGCTTGAAAGTAATTTGAAAGAAGTAGGTATTAAAACCACATTTTTAAACAATACGATGAGTTTTAATGCTGCTGTATACGAAATCAACCAGCGCAATATTTTAATGAACGCCAATGATCCTGTTAATCCAGATTTGCTTGTAACACGAGGTGCCGAAAGAAGCCGTGGTTTCGAATGCGATTTAGCAGGTTATATTACTCCAGACTGGCAGATTAATGCTTCGTACAGTTATATTGATGCCGAAATCATCAAAGACAGCAACCCTGCCTTAATTGGAGCCCGAAAGCAAAACACGCCAAAAAACAGTGCTAATTTATGGACGAGGTATAATTTTGCCGGAGATTCTGCTTTAAAAGACCTCGGAATTGGTTTTGGAATTCAGTACCAGAGCAGTAAAATTCCTTGGTTTACACGTGATTTTACACTTCCAGATTTCACCATTTTTGACGCTGCTTTGTTTTATAAACCTAGTAAAAGTAATGTGCAAATTGCTTTAAACGCTGGTAATTTACTTAACAAAACCTATTGGTTAGGCGCACAGAATTATTTACGATTATTTCCGGGAAGTCCAAGAAACGGAAGCCTAACGGTAACTTATAAATTTTAAATCGTTGGGGTAAACATTTTAACACATAGCTATGTGAATTTATACAAGTGAAACACCTTTTTTAAAATCTTTCAAAAACTATGTTTCTATGTGTTTAAAAAAATTAAACCAACAGATAAATTTTAATTGATCATGAAATTATTACAAACAGAAATTCTTATAGCCCAACATTTTAAAAAATCTGTATTTAAAAATTCGGCTGTATACATTATAACCCTCTTTATTGGTGTACTGCTATTGTTTGCCGCTTTTTCCGGCTGGGATAATTACAAAAACCAAAACGAAACCAGCGAAAAATACCAGCACGAATCACGTGAAGACTGGTTGAAAAATCCCGATAAGAATCCGCATAGAATGGCACATTACGGTAACTTTGCTTTTCGTAAAAGCACTTCTTTAAGTGTTTTCGAATTTGGAATGGAACCCTTTTTTGGAAATGCTATTTTCTTGGAAGCACATAAGCAAAACACAGCCAATTTCTCTGAAGCTGGATTTTCCAATAGTTTGCTCCGATTTGGTGAAATCAGCACTGCAATGGTTTTACAGATTTTACTGCCCTTGCTTATCTTTTTTTTAGGATTTAATGCCATTGCTTACGAGAGAGAAAACGGAACCTTAAAACTTCTTTTAAGTCAAGGAATCAGCTGGAAACAGCTTTTGTGGGGTAAAGTACTCGGAATCGCTAGTGTGATTCTGATGCTTTTTATTCCCACTATAATTGTTTTGCTTTTTATTTGGCTGATCCTTCAAAACTTTACCATTTCGGCAGATGAAACTTTCAAAATGATCTTATTTATTGTATTTCATTTTATTTATCTGATGTTCTTCTGCGTAATTACTGTTGTGGTTTCTGCGTCAAGCAAAACTTCAAAAAAAGCATTAGTTTCTTTAATTGGAATCTGGTTGATATTGACTATTATTCTGCCAAGAACCACCCAGGCAATGGGCGCTTATTTGTATGAAGCTCCTTCCAAAGTAAAATTTGGAAGTGATATCGAAAAAGACATTCTGAAACAAGGCGACAGCCACAACCCAAATGATGTTCATTATAAAGCTATAAAAGATTCTCTGCTGCGTGTTTACAAAGTCGATTCGGTACAAAAACTTCCTTTTAATTATTCCGGATTTATTATGACAGAAGGCGAAAAAATAAGCTCGAAAATTTACAACCAACACCTTGAAGAATTGCTGAAAGTGTATGCTAAGCAGAATAGTTTTTCAAAAGCGGTTTCGTTCTTAAATCCCTATATCGCAATGAAAAATATATCGATGGGATTATCCAATACAGATTATGATTCGTACGTCGATTTTCAAAAACAAGCCGAAATATACCGCTATAACATGGCGCAGAAAATGAATGCGTTACAGGTTAAATACATCAGTAATAAAAAGCCGGGTCCGAATGACAAACCACTCACCATTGGCAAAGAACATTGGGCTGATGTAGAAGAATTTCATTATGAACCAAAAGGTATTACAGAAGTTTTAAAAACAGAAATACTATCCATCATCTCGATCGTACTGTGGATAATTATTCTTTTTGTCCTTATCCGTTTTGCTTCCAAAAATCTTAAAGCAGTCTAATTATGTTACAACTCTTATTTAAAAATTTTATACGCTCAAAAGGAACCAAAATCGGATTGCTTTTTTTACTGATTATTGGTTTTATAAGCTTGTTAATCGGGCATCAATTTCAAGAAAAACAAGAAAATAATATTGCCGAAACAGCCGCTTATCAAAAAGAACATATTGCTCGAAATGCCAATTTTCATAAAGACGAAATGGGTCTTTTGTTGTACTACATCAAATTTTCTCTAGCCAATAAAACGCTTCCAATAAACGCTTTGTCAATCGGACAGCGCGATGTAAATCCATCGATTCAAAGTGTTACCATTCGCGGACTCGAAGGTCAGAAATACGATTCGGAGCTTAATAATCCAAGTAATCTTCTCGCTGGAAATATCGATTTTAGTTTTGTGCTTTTATACCTCTTCCCTCTTTTGATTATTGCTTTTTCATACAATATCATTTCTGAAGAAAAAGAATCTGGAACTTGGAAAATTGTAGCCACACAAAGCCCTAACACATTTTTGTACATTTTAAAACTGTTTTATGTACGAATCCTAAGTTTAACTGCACTTGTAACGGTACTGCTTTTAACTGCGGTTTTCTTTCTTAAAATTCCAATTGATCAATCATTTCTAATCTTTTACGGAATTGCTGTTTTATACATCTTATTTTGGTTTGCAGTATGCTTTTTTATTGTTTCGCTTCAAAAAAACTCCAATTACAATGCAGTTATTTTATTAACCATCTGGTTGTTTTTAATTATTATTGTTCCCGCCGCTGTAAACACTTATATCGTGAATACATACAAAGTTCCAGAAGCTTTGGAACTAACACTTAAACAGCGAAATGCCTATCATGAAAAATGGGATACAGATAAAAATGAAACCATGGAGAAATTCTATAAACATTATCCACAGTTTCGATCGTATAAAATTCCAGCAGATAAAGAATTCAGCTGGCTGTGGTATTATGCTATGCAGCAAATGGGTGACGACGAATCGGCAGCGGAATCAAAAGAACTAGAAACTAAACTAGAACAGCGAAACCGTGCCGGAGAATTAATTGCACAGTTTATTCCAACGCTTCATACACAGATTCAATTAAACGAAATTGCGAAATCTGATTTACAAAACCAGCTTTTATTCTTAAAAGAAACAAAGACTTTTCATGAAAAAATGCGTTTGTATTTTTATCCCAAAATCTTCGATAATGCTTCAGTAGATCAAGAAAACTGGCAAAATTTTAAAGTGGAAACTTTTACAGATTCAACAAGTGTAAGTGTTCTAAAAGCCTTTTTGCCTTTAGCGATTTTCAACTTTTTACTTATTGGTTTTGGATGGCGGAATTTCGTAAAAAACCGTTGAGTTTTTTATCAAACCACAAAAATAATCCAAAGGTTTGCAAAGTTTTGATAAAGCTTTGCAAACCTTTTTTAGGCTGAAACCAACAAATTTCAGTTTTAACAAGATCAAAATTCATTTTTAAAATTTATCGCAAAAACTTAACATATGCAGGTGTAACTTGAATTAATATTTTACTATTTTAGCAAAATTTTTGAAAAAACACCAACAAAAACAGTATTCGAACAAATTTAAATTAATGAAAAAAGTACTTTTAATAAGCATATTGGTGCTTCTTGTAATTTATGCATTTAGAGAAATCGTATATCAGCCTTATTTGTGGAAAAAAGCGATGCTTACACCAGAACATAAACTGCAGATAGGCAGTTTTCTTTTCAGCAAACAAGTGGGTTCTAATGGCAGTCAGAGTTCAGAAAAAAAATATTTTGTTTTTAAGGTTACCGAAATCAATGGTGATTATGTGCGGCTTTCGGTTGTACGGCAATTATCTGAAAAAGGAAAACCAAAATCTTCTGATTTTTCAATGACTCGAGAAACCTACCGAAGCTTAAAACATACTATCAATAAAATAACGGTAACAGGAATTCTTCGCGAGGATTTATATAAAGAAGGAAATGGTACTACTTTAAATGATTATCTGATCCATAAATATCCGGATTTAAAAAGATCCCGTTATTATTATGAAGAACTTCCAAAAGAGGAAACAAATATTAACTCGCCCGTAAATTACTTTAGTCTGGTTTATTCAAAGGAAAAAATTATAGAGAAAAGAAAACTTATTCCGTATGTCATTAGAGAAGGACAAACACCGGAATTAGCCAAAGAACTTTCTGAAAGAGTCAGTTTAATTCTCAATTAAAATTTAAACTCCCAATTATAGAATTGGGAGTTTTTTTTATGCCTTTCTCTCATTATTACTTCATCTTTTGACTCATTTTAAACCTATTCTGAATAAAATTTTTCAAAACCTTCAATAAATACATTTTATTTAGAACTAATATAAATAAACTTTTATATTTGCCGCTTTCAGGGCAGAATGAAGTAGTTTTTAAAATTTACTTAATATTGCTTTTCCAAAAGTAAATTTCGTTTAATGAACCATAACCATAGTTTCGAATTAAATCTTTTCCATTCCTTTAAAGGCGGAGACGAAACGGCATATGCGTTTTTCTACGATAAATATTTTAGGAGAATCCAATCTTTCAGCTTTCAGTTTATTTACGATCAGGACGAAGCCGAAAATCTGGCTCAGGAAGCTTTACTACACCTATGGCAGAACAGGGAAAATATAGAATCTATTAACGGAATTCAGGCTTTCCTGTTTACATACGCCAAATCCAAATGTTTGAATTTAATTCGTCACAAAAAAGTGAAAGATAAATTCAAAAATGACCTCTTAAACCACAAAGAAAGAGAATTGGATATCGAAATTTTAAATTCGATACAATTCGACACTTTAGAATTAACCGAATTAGAACGAATTATTCAACAATCTATCAGCGATTTACCTCCAAAAACCAGAGAGATTTTTATAAAAAAGCGCTTTGAGAATAAAAAAAATGCAGAAATCGCCGAGGAACTGGGAATTTCTTTAAAAGCTGTTGAAGCTCACATGACAAAGGCTTTGAAGATTTTAAAAAGCAAATTATCGGATTATTTGTTTTTAATTTTTATACTTATTTATAATAATTAAGCATAAAAAGATAGGGTATTTTAATTCTGAGGTGTACTTATAAATGGTGAGACGTTTTAAAACTCAGATATGACATCGGAAATACTACATAAATACCTTTCTAACGAAGCTTCAGAACAAGAAGTTCAGGCACTTTTTGACTGGATAGAAGCATCGGAAGAAAACAAAAACCAATTTGTAAAAGCAAAGAAAATCTGGGCATTGACCACACTTTCTTTGGATGCATCAATTGAATCGGCACCAGTAATCCAAATGAAACCCAAAAACAAAATCAAAAGGTATGCACAATATGCTGCCGTGGTTTTAGTGTTTGTAGGATTAGGAACTTCGCTTTATTTATTTAACAGCAAATCAGAAACTTCAAAAGAAATTGTTCTGGAATTGGGCGACGGCCGTCTGGAATATTTCTCAGGGAAAAATGAAACCGCTTTGTTAAATGAAAAAGGTGATTTGATTGCAAAAAAATTTCCGACTAAGATTATCTACTTTGGTAAAGTTCAGGATCAAAAGGTGATTTATAATACCCTTTCTGTTCCTTATGGAAAACGTTTCAAACTTAAACTTTCAGATGGTACTATTGTGAGTTTAAATGCCGGAACAACATTACGTTATCCAGAACAATTTGGCATTAATGGAAATCGAAATGTATACTTAACCGGTGAAGCATTTTTTGAAGTTGCCAAAGACAAAACGCATCCGTTTATTGTGCATGCAAATCAGGCTGACATTGAAGTTCTGGGAACCACTTTTAATGTGAGCGCTTATCCTGAAAATCCGACAGTTAACAGTACATTAATTGAAGGAAGCATTCAAATGTCGGAAGCCGCAAATCCTTCAAATGCCATTCTGCTTACGCCAAATAAAATGGCAACGTGGCAGAATAATTCTAAAAAACTGATTTTAAAACATGTTGACCCAGCCCTTTATGCTGCCTGGACAAAAGGCGAACTTGCTTTTAAAGACACTCCGTTTTCTACCATTGCCAAAATTATTCAACGTACGTATGATGTTGAGATTATTAACGAAAATTCTGATTTGGCCAGACAGAGTTTTACAGGTACCATTAAAATCAGCGAATCTAGTGTCGAGAACATTTTAGAGCTGCTAAAGCGTGACACGCCTTTTAATTATTCTATTACACACAAAACCATAACCATTACCAATCCTCGATAAATAAATAAACATGACATTTACGATACCACCCGTTTTAAGAAAAATTCTGTTTTTCTTAGCCATTCTCATATCTGGTTTTAAAGGATTTTCACAAAATAAATTAATTTCCATACACGTCAAAAACAAACCTATAAGCCTAATTATCAAAACTATTGAAGAACAGAGTGACTTTAGGATACTTTATAATACACGAAAAATAAATGCCGATCAGCTGGCGGATTTAGATGTCAGTAATGCAACTCTTGAAACCGCTCTAACACAATTATTAAAAGACAAAAACATTTCGTTTTACATTCAGAAAAAACAGGTTTTATTGACCAGCTCTGCTCCTGCTGATTCTTCTAATGCTACTTCACAGGAAACGGAACGATTCATAAGCGGAACGGTGTATAATGCAAAAGACAAACAACCGCTTCCGGGAGCCACAATCCGTATTAAAGGAACTGGAATGGGCGCTGTTACGGATTTTAACGGAAAATTTGTATATCAGTTAAAAGGAAATAATATTTCTAATATGATTCTGGAAGCTGGTTTTCTAGGAATGGAAACACAATATCAAAAAGCAGATAACAAGAAAGATTTTGTTTTTTACCTTCAGGAAGCTACCGATGAGCTAAATCCTGTAATCATTACTTCTTCTTACGGAACTACCAAATTAAAAGAAGAAATCGTAGGAAGTATTTCAAGCATTACAGCAAAAGATATTCCCGTACAGCAGGCTTCTGAAAGTGTCGACAAAATGCTGGAAGGACAAATTGCGGGAGTTTTGATTGAAAATACTTCTGGTGTGGGTGGTCCGGTTAAAATAAATGTTCGCGGACAAGGAACTTTAAAATCTTTAAGCGGTTCTATTTTAGGAACTTCTACTCAGCCATTAATTATTATCGATGGCGTTATTATGACAGAAGAAGTAGGAATCGATAATGACTTTTTTAACGGAAAGGGAAATACCGCAGAAGCTTTTTCGAATCCGCTGGCGATGATTTCTCCAGATAATATCGAAAGTTTTACGGTTTTAAAAGATGCTGCAGCCGTAGGTATTTATGGAGCCGATGGTGCAAATGGTGTTATTTTAATTACGACTAAAAAGGGAAAAAAAGGAAAAGCCAAATTCACTTTTTCCAATCAGCTTGGAGCATCAACAGCAATCAATCAAATTAAATATTTAAATGGAGAGCAATACAATGAACTTCGAAATGATTATTTAAAAAATACAACTTCGGGTTATGTTCCTGTTCCTTACAACGGCATCAATACCAATTGGTTTGACTTATTGAATAATTCGGGTATCTACAACAAATATAATTTTGGTGTTTCGGGGGCTACTTCTAAATTTTCATATCGTACTAATTTGACATATTTAAATATCGACGAGCCGCAATTAGGAAATGAAACCCGACAATTTAATGCAGGAATAAATTTAGGCTACCGTCATTCAAAATGGGATGTAAACCTGTCTTTAAATCCGAGTTATATCAAAAAAGATGCGCCAAATATCTATTATGATTTTGCTTACCTCCCTATTCTTTCTCCATATAATGAAGATGGTTCGTATTCTTTAATGGGATTAACTGGACCAACAGGAGGAAATCCGTTAGCGGCCATTGAACAGAACAAAAATGAAACTGAAACTTTTGGCATTTTAGGAAGTCTTAATTTAGGATACGAATTCAATAAAAATATTAGATTTCAAACTCTATTTGGGATTGATTACAAAGACAAAGTTCAAGATCGCTATTTTTCGGGAGAAAATGAAAGCGGAAGAACAAGCGGTTCTTTTACCTTAGACGGAATCACGTATCCCAACTGGGGGCGACGATTGTTGAACAAACGTAATTCTACCAAGTGGAACTGGCAGGGACAAGCACTTTTCAATAAAGAAATAAACCCAAATAATACCATTGATGGTGTTGCTGGTTTTGAACTTTCTCAGGAAAAAACAAACTTTAATTATGAGTCCGCAATAGGTTTTGTTAATCCAAATTCAATTAACAGAATCCAAGATGCTTTACAGGACGATAATTTACAGACTCCGTTAATCGACGAATCAAAAGCCAAACAAATTTACAGCAGCGATATCAATTACAATTCGCGTGTTTCGTTTTTTGCACAGCTTAATTACAATTACAAAAAGAAATATTATGTATTAGGAAACTTCAGACGTGACGAAAGCTCCGTTTTTGGTAACGATACCAATGTTGCTTTAAACAGTGGCGCAGGTCTGGCGTGGGTGGCCAGCAACGAAAACTTTTTAAAATCAAGTTCGTGGATTGATTTCTTAAAATTAAAAATCAGTTACGGATCCACTGGAAATTCAAGAATTGGTTCTTACCGTTCAAAAGGTTTGTACACCATTTCTCAAAACGGATATAACGGTAACATTGAATCTTCTCCCAGCGTATCGCCAAACGGAAAATTAAGCTGGGAAAAAAACACCAAATTCAACACCGGTTTCGATTTTAATATTTTTAATGCGATCGAAATGACATTAGAATATTACTATGATGATTTAAGTGATATTATTGCAAGCCGTGAAATCCCGTCTGAAAACGGATATGAAAGCGTACAATTGAATGCTGCCAGCATGTACAACAAAGGTTTCGAATTTAGCACCAGAGTTAAATGGTTTCAGCATGGTAAATTTAGATGGACTTCTTCTTTTAATATTTCTACTGTCGATAATAAAGTAACACAGTTAAAAGGTCTTGGAAGTGATTATTCGACAGCAAATCTAGCCCTTGCACAAAAAATTGGTTACAGCACCAGTACTATTTGGGGTGTAAACTGGGTTGGTGTCGATCCGGCAACAGGACGAGATTTGATTAAAAAAGACGGACAGGTTTATGATGCCGCAACATATGCCCGATTATTTTCTGAAGCGGACTGGATTCCAATTGGTGATTCTCAGCCAAAAGCTTTTGGAGGATTTAATAATAGTTTCTCTTTAAACAACAGCATTACTTTATCGATTACAGGAGCTTTTCAGTTAGGCGGCGATAAATTAGTATCAGATCAGATTATTTCAAAATACAATACCACTTCAAACCGAAACATGTCTGTAAACGCTTATGATTACTGGAGAAATCCAGGCGATATCGTTTCGCAGCCAGCGCCAAGCAATAACACTCTGATTGCCAATATGAGTAAGTATATATACGATGCTACGTATGTAAAAATCAGCAATATCAATTTGAGTTATAATGTACCCGTAAAAAATACATTTTTAGATTCTTTGACTGTTTTTGCAGATGTATCAAATGCTTTGTATTGGTATAAAGAAAAAAGTCCTGCGGGAAGGAATGGCATTAGAGAATTCAGTTTTACGTATCCGCAAGCGAGAACTATTTCATGTGGAATTAATACAAAATTTTAAGAAAATGAAAGACATTAAAAACATAATCCGATCAACATTTCCGATGCTTTTTACTGTTGTTTTTCTGTTCCAAAGCTGCAGTGATTTTTTAGAGCAGGAACCTGGCACCCAGATCTCGATAACAGAACAGTTAAAAACAAAAGAAGGATTTCTTCAAGCCATTTACGGTTTGTACTCACATGTAGAAAGCAATTTACGAACAGAGCGTTTTGCCGTTTATGCTGATTCACAGGGCGGAAATTTAAAATTTACACCATCGCTATTAAGTACTAAAAAAGGCGAAATCAGCGTTCCATCTGTTATAAGCAATATTTATTCGTTTGACGATCAAGCCGAAGAATCTAACTTTAGTTCGTTTTACGCTACAAGTTATGATATTATCAATCAGACCAATCTGCTTTTGGAATTTGTAGATGCTTTGCCTGATGCTACTGAAGCAGAAAAAAACCTAATCAAAGCCCACGCTTTAACCATTAGAGCCTATACACATTTTTTGTTGAGTGAAGTTTACAGCCAAAACTACGGTTATACTGAAGACGCTTCACATCTGGGAATTGTTTACAATACACAATCCATTACAAAAGGCATTCAATATCCAACGAGAGAAACCGTCGCCAATACATATGCGTTGATTATTAAAGACATCGAAACGGCATTGCCTTTGTATTCCAATACGGCACTTTTAAACGGGCCTGCCTATTCGTATTTCAACAGCATTAATACAAAAGCTCTTTTAGCAAGAGTGTATTTGTCTAAAAAAGACTGGCAAAATGCTTACGATACTGCAAATGATGTTATTATCAATTCTGGTGTAACACTAACAAATGCTGCTGATTATATTTCGCAATGGGAACAATCGGATCTGCCAATATCTGAAGTTTTATTAGAATTCTCGATTCCCAAAAATGCTGCAGGAGATGTAGGAGGTTCACTTTCATCTATCTTTGGTTATACATCTGAAACCAGTTATAACAGTTACGTAGCTTCCGAAGATTTATTAAATCTATACGAAAGCACCGATTTACGCCGACAGTTATTTCTTCAACAGCCGCTTTCTACTTTAGTGGAAGGCAATCAGGTAAAAAAGGATTATTATTTCACCAAAAAGTTTCAAGGAAATGCCGGATATACTGCTTTTAGATTAACCGAACAATACTTAATTCGTGCCGAAGCTGCCATAGCTTTAAATCGTTTGGAAGAAGCAAAAACAGATATCAATACCATTCGTTCTCGTGCCAATGCTACTACACTTAACAGTACTGATAACTTAAACGAGATTTTATTTTTAGAAAGAAGAAAAGAACTTTGTTTTGAAGGACATTTATTCTTCGATATTGCCCGAAACAAAAAAAATGTTACCCGAAATGACGGCTGTATTTCACTTAGCTGTGCCATGACTTATCCGTCTTTAAAATATGTACTTCCAATACCAAGACGCAACATTAATCTTAATCCAAACCTAAAACAAAATGAATCGTATTAAAATTTTATCGCTTTTAGTGGCTGCTGCAGCTTTGTTAAGCTCTTGTTCAAAGGATGATTACAGATTAGATTCTACCGTTGATCCTTTTGTGAGATTCAATTTCTTAACCACATCAGCAGGAGTTCCCTTAGAATATCCGGCTGTAAGTACTTCAACTGTTCCATTGAGCAGTTATGAAAATAAATCTGTAAAGACTTTAAAAATTCCGGTTGCGTTAACGCATACCAATTTAAAATCGGCTGTGAGTGCGAGTTTTAGTGCAGTATCATCTTCAAACGATAATGAAAGTTTTACCGTAAATCCAGTTAACGAATTAGTCTTTCAAGGAACTAAATTAACCGATACTATTTTTGTTTCTTTTAATAAACGATGGACAGAAAATCAAAGTATTACTTTAAAACTCGAAACCATTTCTGATCCAAATATTCACATCGGAAATCTAAATACAACCTATCCAAACAATAGTTTTAAAATAGATTTAGGAACTATCGCCACTAATTACACTTTTCCAGTAAACCGAATAGTAATTAAAGGTGAAGCTGGAGAAACGGTTGATTTTAAAGTTAATTTCCCAAACGGTTTTTTCCCATCTGAAATTGATAATCTTGAAATATTCAAGTTTCTGGACGGATTCAATTATTCTTTAAGCCACGATCCTTATGGCGATAACAGAAGTTCTATTACCTATCATTTAACTCTTTTAGAAAACATTCAAAATGATGATGTCTATTACGAATCTTCCATTTCACTAGTTAATACAGGAAATTATACCGCTACAGGAAACACCATCCTTCAGATTGTGAAACCTATTAAATCAACACGTGATGTAAATTCAAATCCAGCTTCTAAATTTTATGATTTAAGCAATCAGTTTTATTTAACGTATGGCGAAACTTGGTTTGACAAAAGCGGTACCTGCGCTTGGCAGGCGTACAATGCTTTTACATTTCCGGTGGTAGTCACAAAAGATCATGAAAATGCCATTTTGTACAGCGATAAAGGCACTACAAATCCAAATGATGATGTTTATCACGATGCCTTTAGAATTGGGTTTAATGTGGCTTCTGGAACCAATACAACAAATTCATTCAACTTAAAAAGATGGTTTTCTAACGAAAGTACAACAGCAGCAAACTCTCCGGGATTTAATATTACATCGGCATTAGAATTTTTTCCAGCAAACGGAAACAGCAAAACCGAAGGAAATGTATTAGTTATTCCACAGTATATAACCATTACAGGAACCAACAAAAACAGTCACAGCATTGCGATATCAGGTTCGGGAACTTACAAAGAAATCAGTTCAGGATTATTTGAAATTACCTTTGAATTAAAACTGACGAATGAAGAACTTTTTGGCGGAACCGTAACCGCACAATACAGAATGTATAACAACAAAACCTATCCAAAACCCGCCGCTTTAAGCATTGAATGTCCTAAAGAAGTTGCACTTTAAAAAAGTTTCAAGTTTCAGGTTTCAGGTTTCACGTCTCGCAATAACTTGAAACCTGAAACTTGAAACGTAAAATCTGAAACATCAATAAAAAACCAAAAACGTAAAACACAAAAAAATTGAAAAAACTAATCTTCCCTATTCTTTTCCTGCTAAGCTTAACGGCTTATAAAAGTGTGGAAAATCCTGATTACATCGATATTCAGGAATTGCGAAAATTGTATTCCAGCGGAGATACATCTAAATGGCCGGCGGCACAATTACATGCAAACATCGATAAATCGAAATTTGAAGATATCGGCGTACTACCTGCTGTTCCGTATCCTGCATATAACCCGTATTCGAAGGAAAAAGAAAGTCTGGGAAAGATTTTGTTCTTTGATCCAAGATTATCACAAAGCGGACAAATTGCCTGTGCATCCTGTCATAATCCAGAATTGGGATGGACGGATAATTTAACCCGTTCTTTTGGCCACGACCGTCAAACCGGAAAACGTAATTCGATGACGATTTTAAACTCGGCATATGCCAGTTCTCTATTTTGGGATGGACGTGCCAAAAGTTTAGAAGATCAGGCGCAATTTCCAGTTCAGGATCCGTTAGAAATGAATGAAAAACTGACAATTGCAGTTGATAGAATTGCTAAAATCCAAGGCTATAATTCGTTATTTACAGATGCTTTTGGAGATAAAAAGGTGACTTTAGAGCGTATTCAATATGCCATTGCCACTTTCGAAAGATCGATTAATAGCCCGAAAAGCAAATTTGACCAATTTGTAAGCGGAAAATCAGATATCTATACAGATCAGCAGGTAAAAGGCCTTCATTTGTTTAGAACAAAAGCGCAATGCATCAACTGCCATAATACGCCTTATTTCAGCGATAATAAGTTTCATAATGATGGCCAGACTTTATTCGGAACTAAAAATGAAGATTTCGGACGTTATAATGTAACCAAAGACGTAAAAGATATTGGCAAATTTAGAACGCCAACAATCCGCGAAGTGGTAAATACAAAACCGTGGATGCATCACGGACATTTTCCAACTTTATTGGATGTTGTTGAATTCTACAATTTAGGAAATCCATCTCCTGTACAAAAGAGATATTTAGGAACAGCAAGAGACACCTTAATTCCCAAAGCAGATCCAATGCTAAGAAAACTAGACTTAAACAAAGAAGAAATTAGTGATTTGCTGGCTTTTATCGAAACATTAAGCACACCAACCCGAAGAATTATAATTCCTGAAATGCCCAAATAATTTAGTTGATGATTTGCATTTGCCCCAAAATCTGCAAATTAATTAAGCCCATTTCTTGTTGCGAAATGGGCTTTTTTGTTTAGAAATAAAATCAAAATTTGCAATTTGATCTCAATTTGTAAATTATAATCTGAAAAGATTTTTCGATAATCTTGCAACAAATACGATTTGTTTTTTTATAGCTTTATTACATAATTTAAGACACCGTTTAATGCTAATCAATAATTATTTACTATTCTTTTATTGATACATAAAATACCGCTGTAAGCATTGGTATTACTGGCATTTAGTACATTTGTCTATCACTCAAAAGAAGCCTCTTCTTTTACAAAATTTATAGTTATGAGAATAGATCAGATAGAAATCAAAACAAGCGATATTCAAAAAACAAAAGCTTTTTATCAAAACCTTTTTGGACTTTTCATTCTAGAAAATGATCAAAAATCGATAACGTTTCAGGCCGGAACTTCTATTTTAAAATTTGTTGAAGATCCTGGCTTTAATTCTATATATCATTTTGCTTTTAATATTCCTGCGAATCAGCTTGAAGAAGCCATTCAGTGGTGCCAAGATAAAGTTGATTTAATTGTTTTAGAAGATGAAAGTGTTGTAACTCATTTTGAAAACTGGAACGCGCATTCGATTTATTTTTACGATCACAATGGAAATTTACTGGAATTCATCGCCCGACATGATCTTAATAACGAACAAGTTGGCGAATTCAACTCTGCTTCCATTTTAAACATAAGCGAAATTGGTATTGTAACCGAAAACCCTCTCGAACTGGGAAATCAATTAATCGAAGAACACGGATTACATTTCTTTTCTCAAAATACAAATACAGAAAAATTTGCCGCTATTGGCGATCATCACGGTCTATTAATTTTAGTACAACCAACTCGAAATTGGTATCCAACACAAATTCCCTCAGAAAGCAATCCAACCGAAATTACATTAGAGAATGATGAAAATATAATTAATCTTAAATTTTAATATTCAAATGCAATATATTTACCAAGTGTTTCAGATTTAATAAAAATATCATAAAGTAAATAAATCAAAGAGTTTTGAATGAAGAAATTATTTAAACAAATCATTTTATTGCTGATTTTCACAAGCAATTTTGCAAACGCACAATTACAAGATTTGATTTTACAAAAGATAATTGATAATAAACTTATTGAGCCAAAACAAATACAAGATTTTGAAAAAAGTCAAAATCGACTACAAACAAAAAACACCACTTCATATTTGTATGGATTATTTCAATGCGAATATAAAAGTACAACCGGAAATTTCTTTTCTGAAATAGGATCAAACGATATTTTTGATTCACAAAAACTAACTGAAGAACAACAAAAAAAAGAAAACGAAAATCTTACTGATTATCTTTTAAAACTTAAAAAATGTGAGCTTCTTACAGAAAAACAGAAGCAGTATTTTCAGCAGAAAATAAACGATAATTCGTATAGTTACAAACTTCAATTTATCAGTGACATTACCTTTAAGGCTTTCAAAGCCGATTATATGGCTCCACATAAACTTAAAGAGTTTGCAGATCATCTTAAGGAATATAGAATAGTAGACACCAAATATCAAGATCTTATTACTGCGATAGATGAGGAAAAAATAAAGGAACCTATTGATTTTCTTCTTTACTGCGAAAAAGCTACAATTATTGATCCTAACAATTATTCCAATAAACCCGAAGAATATTTAGAAGCAATTCATAAACAAACGGCTTCATTATTACCAGAATTGGCTTATACCGATTTTGAATTTAAAATCATATCAGATGATGAAATGTCTTCTGGAGATAGCAATTTTTTAAATTTTATAGTTTCTATCCGATCTAATGGAAAAGTTTATAAGCAAAAAAGTTTTTATAAATACAATAAATTATCTGAAAACGATTTTTTTGAAAATAAAATAGATTATCAAAAGTATTATCAGATATTCAATAAAATTCTTAATGACTTAAATTTTGCCTACAGACTTCATGTAGTTCCTGTATACAATGAAAACAAAACGAATCAAATTTTTGGAATAATGGCTTTAGATAAGGAACAAGGAAAAATTCTGTCTGAACGAATTTCTTATATTATGCCTTATTCGGAAGATTTTAAAAACAAACCAACAAGTCAAGAAATTGAAAATGCACTTGAAGAGTTTACTAAAAATGGTTTATTTTCAAACTTAACAGCTGATGAAATTGAGCGAGGAAAAGAAGTTGTTGCAGAAATGGATATTCAGGAAAATAGTGAAATTGTTTCTGCTTTTCCAAATTTAATTTATTCGTTTGATACAGAACTTGGAAACTTAGAAGATCCATACGCAGAATTAGTGAAAGAATTTGCAAAAATCTCTGATAATGAATTCAATCCTTCTGATATTTCTAACCAATTTGACTTTCCAAAAAAGAAAAAAACAACTTTAAAATTTAAACTGGGAAATAAATCTTATTCTAAAACTTTAAAAATAGATAACGATTGGATTGATTTTAATTTTTTTGATTTCATAAAATCTGTTGTAAATGAAAACAACTTAAAAGGTCAATTTTATAAAATTTACACAGGAGATCAAATTGCTAAAATTGTATATCTCACCCAAAATCAATATAATTATTTCAGAGCAAATAAACTTCTTTTATTTACAGATTAAATAGCAGAAGATTTAATTTACTTCTGCTAAAAATTTGCATTAAAACTTCATTCTCTGAATCCTTACCGCATTCAAAATTGCTAACAGCGCTACGCCAACATCAGCAAAAACAGCTTCCCACATAGTCGCGAGCCCGCCTGCTCCAAGAATCAAAACAAAGGCTTTTACAACAAAAGCCAATATAATATTCTGCCAGACAATCTTTTTCGTTTGTTTTCCAATGTTGATTGCCATTGCTATTTTACTTGGTTTGTCATCTTGAATTACAATATCGGCAGTTTCGATTGCGGCATCGCTTCCTAAACCTCCCATTGCAATTCCAACCGTACTCAACGCAATTACAGGTGCATCGTTTACACCATCGCCCACGAATGCAATTGTTTCGTTTTTGGCTTTAATTTCGTTGACTTTATTCACCTTATCTTCTGGAAGCAGATCTCCAAAAGCTTTTGTAATTCCGAGTTTATCAGCTACAAACTGAACCACATTCGATTTATCACCGCTGAGCATCGTCAGTTTTACCCCTAAAGAATTTAGTTTAGAAACGGTTTCTTTAGCATCTTCTTTAATTTCATCGGCAATTGTTAAATAGCCCGCAAATTTACCTTCGTAAGCAATGGCAATTGTGGTGTAAACAATAGTCGATGGGTCAATATCATACGAAATATTGAATTTATCGAGAAGTTTAAAATTACCAACATACAATTCTTTTCCGTTGTAAGAAGCTTTTAATCCGTGTCCCGAAATTTCTTCAATATCTTTCAATTCAACCGAAGAATCGATTGGTCCGACATGATTATGAATCGCTGTTGCCACTGGATGCGTGCTTCGACTTTCTAAAGCGTTAACCAGTTTTAAGATTTCGTCTTTATCAAAATCAGGTTTTATAATAACTTCCTGAACTTTAAAAACGCCTTCTGTCATAGTTCCAGTTTTGTCAACCACTACATTTTGGATTGTCGAAATACTATCTAAAAAATTACTTCCTTTAAATAAAATTCCGTTTTTACTTGCAGCGCCAATTCCTCCAAAATAACCCAGCGGAATACTGATAACCAACGCACAAGGACAAGAAATAACTAAGAAAACCAATGCTCTATATAACCAATCGCTAAAAACGTAATTATCCACGAAAAGCATCGGAACTAAGCAAATTGCAATTGCTAAGTATACTACTATTGGCGTATAGATTTTAGCAAATTTTCGAATGAACAATTCTGCTGGCGCTTTTTTGGTTGTAGCGTTTTGTACCAATTCCAGAATTTTAGACAATTTACTATCGTTGTAGGCGGTTGTCACTTTTACTTCGGCAATTGTATTTCCGTTGATCATTCCTGCCAGAACGGTTTCACCTTTCTTTTTAGTATCAGGTTTACTTTCTCCTGTTAAAGCTGCAGTATTAAAGGAAGCCGAATCCGATAATAATTCACCGTCCAAACCTAACTTTTCCCCTGCTTTTAGCTGAATAATCGCTCCAATCTGGACATCTCTGGCCTTGATTTTTACTGCAACATTGTTTTCTAAAACATGAACCTCATCAGGACGTTGATCCAAAAGACTTTTAATGCTTGATTTTGCTCGGTTAACCGCCATTCCCTGAAAGGTTTCTCCAATGGTATAAAATAACATAACCGCAACACCTTCTGGATATTCACCAATGGCAAAAGCTCCAATTGTCGCAATACACATGAGGAAAAATTCCGAGAAAACATCTCCTTTCACAATACTTTCGTACGCTTCACGAAGAACTGGAAGCCCAACCGGAAGATACGCAATCGCATACCACACAATTCTAGCATATCCTGTAAACCAATCCTGCGGAAAATAGTTATCAAAACCAATTCCGATTATCAGTAAAACAAAAGATATAATCGATGGCAGAAACAGTTTAAAAAGCCCTCCTTCTGCATTGTGTTCGTGGTCGTGTCCTCCGTGATCGTGTCCATCATTATCAGAATGTGCAGGTTCGTCATGAGAGCAGCAACAGGTAGGTTTGGCTTTACTTTTTGTGTTTTTTACTTCTTTATCTTGATGTATCATTTTGAATTTCAAGTTTAAAATTTCAGGTTTAAAGTCTCTGAAACTTCATTAAAAATTATGTCCTAAATTTAATCAATTTCTGTCGATTTTTTTGCCACGAAGACACAAAGACTCTAAGTTTTTTTTGTTTCACGCAGATTAAAAAAGATTTAAGCTGATTATGCAGATAATTTTAAATTAAATCTGCTAAAATTTGCAAAATCTGCGTGAAATAAAATCTTTTCAAACTTTCTATCCTGATAATTTTTGAAGTGTACAAAATTTCTTTTTGAATTGCCTCCAGCTTTAGCTGGAGGCAATTCAAAAACTTTGCGTCTTTGCGTCTTTGCGAGCATATTTGACTCCAGCAAAAAAACTAAGCATCTTAGTATCTCAGAACCTCAGCATCTTCAAAAAAAATCAATGCGTATGCTCTCCTCCGCCCTTCATTGCAGAAAGCAGATAAAAAGCACCTTTCGTCACAATTTTAGCATTGAGGGGAACATCATTTACAAACTTAACTTCGGTAAAACCTAAATCAGTTGTTCCTGGAATTACTTCTATTGCTTTAAAATGAATTTCCTCTTCGTGGGCTTCTTCTTTTTCTCCCGCTTTGTGATCGTGTTTTTCTTCAGCATGTCCCTGTTCCTGCATGAAAACGAAATATTTATCAGCATTTCTTACTACGGCGTCTTTTGGCAACGCCGGAACGGTCGCATTCACAATATTAATATTTGCCGAAACGTACATTCCCGGAATCAATCCTTTGGCATCAGCTGGATCAATTTTAGCATGAACAGCAACGGTTTTACTTTCGTTAGAAAAAGATTTATTAATTCCGAAAATCTTTCCTTTAATCGATTTATTGGACTGATTCGTTAACACAAAGTCAATTACCTGACCAATCGAAATCGATCCTAAATCTTTCTCGTACACATTCAAATCCAAATGCATCTGGCTGTTGTCGACTACTTCAAAAAGCGAAACTCCTGTATCTGCAAAAGCGCCTTTCGCTATATTGATTTTCCCCACATAACCGTTTATTGGCGAAACAATTGGCACTACCGAAGTGGTTCCTTTTGTATTGACATGCAAAGCATCCAGCTTATTTTTTGCTGCCTGCGCACGGGCTCTTTCTGCTGCTAGTTTGGCTTTTACTTCTTGAAAAGTCTTTCTCGGATTCACATTTTCGTCGCTCAGCGTTTTCTGACGATTGTATTCCAATTGCAGATATTCCACATTCGCCACAGCCGATTGGTAATCTTCCTGCATTCCGATAACTTCTAGATTTTGAATGGTTGCCAAAACTTTTCCTTTGTTGACATAGGTTCCTTCCAAAACAAAAATGTCTTTTACCGTTCCGCCAATCAAAGTCGAAACTTCAGCCGAATTTTGCGGAGGAACTGTAGTATAGCCATTTGCCTTGATGATTTTATTCAAATTTCGGTTTTCTACAATTCCCGTTTCAATACCTACAGTTTTGTATTGAGAAACAGTCAAAGCAACTTCTGTTGTTTCTTTTTCTTCTTGCGGCTCTTCGGTTTTCTTTTCATTACAGCTTTGAGAGGTAACCGCAAAGAGCGCTAAGAATACGCAAAGCACGCCAAGTTTTATTCCCTTGCGCTCTTTGCGCTTTTCCTTTGTGCTCTTTGCGGTTAAATATTTAGATATATTTTTCATTTTTCATTTTTTATTTTTAATTGCTCTTAATGGTTGGAAATTGAAGTTCGATTGCACTTTGATTATAGCTGTGCGTTGCCTCTGCAAATTGCTTTTTAATATCAATTGCCTGATTTAGAAAACTGATATACGACCAATAACTCATATCGCCATTGGCATAACTTTTTTGGGCCGTTTCAATAATCTGATTGGCATATTGAGATCCTTCATTTTGAAAATAAGCCAAATTTTGCTGCTGTTTTTCGAAATTATTTTTCAATTCTTCCTTTTGCAGATTCAACATCATTTTGTTCTTATCTAAAGCCAATTGTGATTGTGAAACACTAATTTCTGCCGCTTTGGCTTTGGTTGTATTCACACCTCCAAAAAGTGGAATCTGCAATCCTGCTGTAAAACCTTGAAATAAAGATTCTGTATTAATGGTTTGAGCAAAATAACCTAAACCGACTTTCGGTGTACGCAACGCTTTAAAAGTTCCCGCTTCTTTTTGATAAACCAAAATCTGCTGCTGATACAAATCGGTTATTAAAGTCTCGGCATTTGTGTTTTGATTTTCTATAAAAGTATATTGTAAAGCGGTATTAGAATCAGGAACAATATTTTCATCGGTCTGAATAAAAAACTGCAATTGTTTTTGATAAATGGCCAAATCATATTCTAACTGCGCTTTCTGTGTTTCAATTTCCTTTACTTTGGCTTTGGCGCTGATCACTTCAATGTTACCGCTTTCTCCGGTTTTAAAACGCAGTTCGGCATTCTTTAAGAATTTCGTGTAAATATCATTCAATTCTGAATTGAGTTTCTGAATCGAAACGCCATACAAATATTGATAATAGGCCAATGTCACCGCTTTTTCGATTTCATACGAAGACAAAGCTTTTCGTTTTTCAGCCAATTTTGCCAGTTCTTCCTGTAATTGTCGGTTGGCTTTTGTGATATTTCCTAACGGAAAAAACTGCTGTACCGAAACATTATGATCGTAATCGGCGCTATTGAACTGACCGCCTTGATACTGCACTTGCAACGGATCGGGCTGAAAAGCGGCTTTTTTAAGAATGGTTTGTTTTTCGATTTCTTTATCGGCTATTTTTAAGTCGATGTTGTTTGATTTGGCCAGTTCTATTGCTTTTTGTAAGCTGATGGATTGCTGGGCAAATGTTATAGTGCTTGCTAATAGAAATGCACTTAACCACGCATTTAACCGCAAAGTTCGCAAGGTTCTTTTCGCAAAGTTCGCAAAGGTTTTATATTGTATTGTCATTCCATTTATTTTTTGTCTCCCGCAGATCTTGCAGATTAAACAGATTTTTTTTTAATTAATCTGCTAAATCTGCGAGAGAAATTATTTTTTACACGTAGTAATAAATTATCTAATTATCATATTTTCTCGTTTACTAATTTCCCCTTGCGGTTCAATTTCTCTAACAATAAATACAAAATCGGTAAAACGATTAAGGTCAATAATGTCGCTGAGAGTAATCCGCCGATAACTACTGTGGCTAATGGCTTCTGCACTTCTGCTCCGCCGCTTGTTGACAATGCCATTGGCATAAATCCTAATGAAGCTACAGCAGCGGTCATTAAAACAGGACGTAAACGTGTCTTGGTTCCGATAATAACTCTTTGAAACGCATCTGAAATGCCTTCTGTTTTTAATTGATTGAAATACGAAATCAGTACAATTCCGTTTAAAACAGCGATTCCGAATAAGGCGATAAAACCAATTCCGGCCGAAATACTAAACGGCATTCCTCTCAGCGAAAGCGCAAAAACACCTCCAATGGCCGATAATGGAATCGCACTAAAAATAAGCAATGCTTGTTTGACGCTTTTAAAAGTGAAATATAACAAAACTAAAATCAATCCTAAAGCAATTGGTAAGGCAACCGAAAGTCTTTGTGAAGCTTCAATCAGATTCTGAAACTGTCCGCCATAGGTTACGTAATAACCCGCAGGAAGTTTAAAACTTTTGTCCAGTTTTGCCTGAATTTCTTCTACCACACTTTTAATGTCTCTTCCACGGACGTTTAATCCAACGGTGATTCTTCTTTTTCCGTCTTCGCGGATAACCTGTACAGGACCTTGCTCATATTCGACAGAAGCAACCTGCGAAAGCGGCACTTGCTGACCACTCGGAAGCGGAATAAACAAATTGCTTACATCGGTAATATCGCCTCGATTGTTTTCATCCATTCTCACCACCACATCAAATCGTTTGCTTTCGTCGTAAATCTTTCCAGCAACTTCACCTGCAAAAGACGAACGGATAATCTGGTTGATGTCTGAGATATTCAGTCCGTAAAGCGCAATTTTATCATAATCGTATTTGATAGTAATCTGCGGTAATCCTGTTACTTTGTCGGCTTTTAAATCACCAATTCCGTCGATTCCTTTTATTTTCGAAATTAATTCCGTGGCTTTTGCATCTAAAATCTCCAAATCATCACCAAAAATCTTAATCGCAATATCAGATCGGCTTCCTGTCATTAATTCGTTAAAACGCATTTGGATAGGCTGTGAGATTTCGATATTCGCTCCCGGAATAATTTCCATTTCTTTTTTCATGGCATTGGCAATCTCTTCCCAATTGCGGTATTTACCTTTCCATTCTTTTTTGTCTTTTAGAACAATAATCAAATCCCCGCTTTCAAGAGGCATTGGATCGGTCGGAATTTCACCACTTCCTATTTTGGTTACAATGGTTTTTATTTCGGGAAATTTAGCTTTCAGAATCTGTTCGTATTTGGTGGTGGTTTCAACCATCTGCGAAAGCGAACTTCCTGTCATAATGGTGGCGTTAATTGCTAAATCGCCTTCTTCGATTGTGGGAATAAATTCGCCTCCCATATTTTGAAAAATGAAAAACGCTAAAGCGAATAATCCAATGGCAACAGAAAGCACGACTTTTTTAAATTCTAAAGCTTTTTTTAGTAACGGCGTATAGTGACGTTCTAACCAGGCAATCATACGGTCGCTGAAATTTTCTTTGTGTTCTGTTTTTTTCGAAAGAAACAAAGCGCTCATCATCGGAATATAGGTCAGAGAAAGAATAAAGGCACCGATAATGGCAAAACCAACTGTCATAGCCATTGGTTTAAACATTTTTCCTTCGGTTCCAATTAAAGCTAGGATTGGCAGATATACTATTAATATAATAATCTCACCAAAAGCGGCACTATTCCTAATTTTTGACGCTGAATTGTAAACCTCAACATCCATTTCTTCCTGCGTCAATTCTTTTTTGTTTTTGAATTTCTGCAGATGATGCATCGTGGCTTCAACAATAATAACAGCTCCATCGACAATAATTCCGAAATCTATCGCGCCAAGACTCATTAGGTTGCCGCTTACGCCAAAGGCATTCATTAAAATCACGGCAAACAGCATCGCTAACGGAATAACTGAAGCTACGATTAATCCTGCACGAAGATTTCCTAAAAACAGAATCAGGACAAAAATTACGATTAATGCTCCTTCTAGCAAATTCTTAGCAACTGTTTTAATGGAATTGTCTACCAGTTTTCCTCTGTCAATAAAGGCTTCTGCTACCACTCCTTCGGGAAGGCTTTTATTGATTTGTGCCATTTTTTCGTGAACACGATTTACAACGGCGCTGGAGTTTTCTCCTTTCAGCATCAAAACCAATCCAGAAACGATTTCGCCTTTTCCGTCTTTTGTTGATGCTCCGTAACGCAATGCTATGCCTTCGCGCACCTGCGCTACATTCCGAACCAAAACCGGCGAACCGTTTCGGTTTTTGACTACTACATTTTCAAGATCTTTTACGCCTTTTGCCATTCCTACACCGCGAATGAAATACGTGTATTGATCTTTTTCAATATAAGCGCCTCCCGTATTTTGATTGTTTTTTTCTAAAGCATCAAAAATTTCGGTAATCGTAACGCCTAAACTATTCAGCATATTGGGATTTACGGCGATTTCGAATTGCTTGAGTTTTCCGCCCCAAGAACTTACTTCGGCAACGCCTTTTATTCCCTGCAATTGCGGAATAATAATCCAATCTTGAATGGTCCGCAGTTCAATTGCGCTGTATTTGTTTTCGTAGCCTTTCTTGGCATATACGTCATATTGGTAAATTTCTCCAAGTCCTGTAGAAATGGGTGCTAATTCGGGAGAATTTACATAATCTGGAATGTTTTCTTCGGCTTGCTTTAAGCGTTGGAATATCTGCTCGCGCGCCCAGTAAATATCTACATTGTCTTCAAAAACAACGGTTACAACTGATAATCCGAAACGAGAAATACTGCGGAGTTCTATGACATTTGGAACTGTTTTTACAGCTCTTTCTAAAGGATAGGTAATTAATTGTTCGACTTCCTGACTGGCCAATGTAGGTGCAGTCGTAATAATCTGTACTTGATTATTGGTTACATCTGGCAGTGCATCAAGTGGTAATTTTTTAAGTGAATAGCTTCCCCAGGCAATAAGCGCAAGGGTAAACAATAGTATGACGAATTTATTTCGGATACTAAACTGAATGATTTTATCTAACATTTGAATCTATAATGACGTGAGAAATTAGACAATTAAATTGCCTGTAAACGTGTGGAAAGTCCACAACTCTCTAGCCCGTTTTCGATCTTTATCGAACAGGCTTAATCATTATACTATTTGAGGGGGCTGCCAAATACTTCCGTAGAAATTGGAAATAAAAACAGAATTGTAATTGGGTAACGAAATTGAAATTTGATTGTATGTTTTAGGAAATTCAAAACTTAAAGGAGTTTGATAACTTAAAACCTGCGCTCCGCAACAATTGCACACACAAAATGGAGAACATAAATCACTGGTTTTATCATGCGAGTGATTGTCTTCTGAAGCAAACTGAGCGGTTTTATGCATAGCGCTGTTTACTTCCATATCTGCACAAGGCATATTGGAAAGTGCCAATAAGTAAATTGATAATATGATTGTTATCCATTTCACAAAAACAAAAATACTACATATTCTTTTACAAAATAGAAATCGACAATAAAATGATTTTTCTTAAAAGAGGACATTATTAAATAAAACTACCTGATTTTCTTTTTGTTATATGTTTAGTTTCTGAAAAAAAATCTTAAATGTTAAGATTTTTTACTTAACTTTAACACTAATAAACTCATTATTTCTTCAGTTTTAATTTTAAAATCAAATTTTTATACACCTGTAAAGCAAGAATAAGCCGACATTCCCTCAGAAAAATTAGTACACATTTATTTTACGCAGTCCGATTAATTAATTTTAAAAACACTCAGACAAATGAAATGTAAACCACTAATATCAGCCTTTTTATTCTTATACAGTTTTCAAATCTCAGCACAAGTCTACACCGAGAAAATTGTGGGAGAAAAAAATAAACAGCTCAAAGACAGTCTCAAAGTCGCCGATTATCCATACGCACTTCCCATTTGGGGCGAAAAAGTGGCCAAAAAAGGATATAAACTTCCCTACTCTGCTGGTCTTTCGTTAAATTATTTCTGGCAGGATTCTGAAATTGTAATCAGTAATCTGCAGGTGGGTTTCAACAATGGTCCTATGCATAATTTAGACGAAATTGTTCGTTTTGATAAATCTTCTGTTGAGGCGGGAGCCCTTACTATTCGTCCAGATATCTGGCTGCTTCCTTTTTTAAATATTTATGGTGTTTTTGGAAAGTCGAATCCATCTACCAAAATTAATGCAGGAATCTATATTCCTGATGCTGATAATAATTGGTCTGAAATTGCCAATTTCAGCACAAAAGCTAATTTCAGCGCTACTACATTTGGTCTTGGAATGACGCCTACCATAGGAATTGGCGGCGGATGGCTTGCACTTGACATGAATATGGCTTGGACAGACGTTGATGCTTTAGATAAACCAGCGTTTTCGTATGTATTTGGTCCAAGATTAGGAAAAACTTTTAAACTCCGTAAACCAGATCAAAATGTTGCTTTATGGGTTGGTGGTTTTAGAGTTCATATTTCGGGGAATACGAATGGAAATATCAATCTTTCTGATTTGGTGGATTTATCTACTGCTCAGGCAAAAGTAGATAATGGTCTGGCGAAAGTTTCTGAAAACCAGCAAAAAGTCGATACTTGGTGGGACGGATTAACGCCTGCAGAACAAAAAAATCCCGCCAATGTTGCGAAACACAATACGGCTAACCGTGCTTTGGAAAGTGCCGGAAATTTTCTGTCTACTTTAGATGGTGCTTTAAGTACTGCTAATTCTTCATCGGTACAATATTCGCTTCAAAAACGCCCGAAAGACATGTGGAATTTTATTATTGGATCGCAATATCAGTTTAACAAACATCTTATGTTCAGGGTTGAAGCTGGTTTTCTTGGAACACGTACTCAGGCTTTAGGCGGTATTCAATATCGATTTGGATTATAAATTTTGAAAGATGAAAAAAGGTCTACTGGTTTTGATTTTTCTGTTTGGTTTGAATCAAGCCCAATCGCAGGTTTTGATTTCTTTGATCTTTGGAGATAAATTGAATTCGCCTTTTTTAGAATTCGGACTGGAAGGCGGTGTTAATTTCTCTGATATTTATGATATGGAAAGTTCCGGCAGTAATCCAGGATTTAATCTTGGTTTTTATTTTGACATTCGTTCTAAACAAGATCCTGCCTGGATGATTAATACGGGTGTTATTGTAAAATCGCCAATGGGAGCACGTCATATTCCGATGTATTCTTTAGATAACACGAATTTGGACAATACGTTTGCCGGAGGAACTGTCAACAGAGAAATTCGGTATTTTAATGTTCCTATTTTAATCAAGCATCAGTTTAAAAGCGGTGTTTTTGTAAAAGCAGGTCCTCAAGTTGGACTTCTTGCAAGGGCCTTTGATGAATTTAAAGTCGAAGTTGACAAAGATGATGTAGTGTACAAAAAAAACATCCGAGATCAAATTCGTGTTATTGATGCCGGAGTTGCTTTTGGAACTGGATATCATATGAATGTGGGCAACGGATTAAACATTACAGTTCAATATTATTACGGATTGGTTCCGGTAATGAAAGGCGACGGACCAAATGTATACAACAGATCTCTTTATTTAACCGCTGGAATTCCTATTGGAAAAGGAAAAGCTGCACAAAGAAGAGCTGAAAAAGAGGCTGAATTAAACAAAACCATTCTCCCAGAAGATGAAGATCTGAAGCCTAAAAACTGATTTTAGTGATTGATAGAATTCAGGAGATTCAATATTTCATTGTTGTTTAGAATAAAATCAGGTGTTGTAAACAAAATGGCGTTATTGGGCATAAAAGGCATGTCTGCCACAAGGGGATTCTGGACTATAATTTTTCCTCCGTTTGCCTGAATCGCCTTTAAACCTTCTGTACCATCGGTATTTGATCCTGAAAATAAAATTCCAACTAAACTGCTGCCATATACTTCCGCAGCCGATTCAAACGAAACGTCTATACTTGGACGGCTGTAGTTTATTTTTTCTGAAATATCAAGCGCCATTGTTTCATCTTTTTCAAATAATAAATGATAATTTGAGGGCGCTATATAGACAAAACCTGCAATAAGCAGTGTTTTGTCTTCTATTGGTTTTACAGCCACTTTAGATTTTAAAATAAGTAATTCTTCTAAAGTCTGGTCGTCTGTACTTTTGCGGTGCAGAACGATTACAATGGCAAAATCGTTTAATTTTTTTAACCCTGGTAAAATCTGCATTAAGGCATTTAAACTTCCTGCAGATCCTCCTATTATAACTAATCTGCAGTTTTTTATTTTATTTTCCTCCATATTTTCTCTTTTTCAAATTGTTTGTATTTGGCTGGAGAAATAGAATACTTTATGGTTTCTTTTGTGCCTAAGGCCAGAAACCCTAAAACAGCTAAACTTTCATCAAACAAATTAATGACTCTTTTTTGAAGGTCATTATCAAAATAAATTAAAACATTACGGCATAAGATCATATCAAATTCATTAAACGATGTATCTGATACTAAATTGTGCTGCGAAAAGACCATTTTTTCGGCCAGTTCTTCATTAAATTTTGCAATGCCATAATTGGCGGTATAATAGGAAGAGAAGTCTTCCTGACCGCCTGCATCGCGATAGTTTTGTGAATATTCCTTCATCATTCTGAGCGGGAAGATTCCTTTTTTGGCGGTTTCTAAAACCGTTGCATTAATATCGGTTGCATAAATTATGGATTTATGCAGTAATCCTGCTTCTTTAAGCATTATGGCCATCGAATAGACTTCTTCGCCTGTCGAACAGCCAGCATGCCATAATCGTATAAAAGGCTTGGTTCCTAATAGCGGCAAAATTTCATTTCTGAGAATGGCATAAAATGATGGATCGCGAAACATTTCGGTTACATTAACCGTAATTTCGTCAATCATTTTTTTATAATATTCTTGGTCAGAACGGACTTTTGACAGGAATTCATGAAAATGGGTAAATCCATCTAAATGATAAACTCTGTTTACACGCCTTTTGAGTGAAGCTCTGGAATAACTTCCAAAATCAAAACCGTAATATTCGTAAACCTCATTAATAAGCGTTTCAAGCTCAATATCCTCAATCATAGTGTATTTAAATTTTACTTAAAATAAGCAGTAATTTATCAACATCAACCGGTTTGGAGATGTATTCATCAGCTCCGGCTTCCAGGCATTTTTCTTTATCGCCCGCCATGGCTTGAGCCGTTACTGCAACTACCATTGTTGATTCTCTTGAAGGAATTTCTTTTATTAACGGAATGGCTTCGTAGCCATCCATTTCGGGCATCATCATATCTAACAATACAGCATCGATCTGTTCATTAGAATTCAATATTTTAAGGGCTTCTTCAGCACTTATACAAGACAAACAATCGTACGATTTTACACGTAAGGTGTTTTCTAATGCGAAGATGTTTCTGGAATCATCATCTACAATTAAAATCTTCTTTTTTTCCATAATGAGACTTATTAATTTAGTCTTATTTTGCCACAGATTAACGGATTAAAATCGCGATAACCTGTGGCTATTTTTTACTATCTATTGTTTGTTTCTGTACTATACTTTGTCATACAGCCACACTCGCAACAACGACAATAACTGGTCAACATCTACTGGTTTGGTAATATAATCTGAAGCTCCTGCTTTTATACATTTTTCCCTGTCTCCGGTCATTGCTTTTGCGGTTACGGCAATTAACGGTAAGTTTAAAAATTTAGGATTAGCTCTTATTTTCTCAGCTGTTTCATATCCGTCCATATTAGGCATCATCATATCGAGCAGAACAATATCAGTATCTTCATTATCATTTAAAACTTTAATGGCTTCTTTTCCATCAAAAGCGGTAATGATATTCATTTTAAATACTTCTAAAGCTTTGGTTAGCGAATAAATATTACGAACATCATCATCAACAATCAATACTTTTTTCTCGAAAAGAATGTTGTTTAACAGATTCAGTTTTTTATGTCCGTCTATTTTATCTTTTCCTTCTTTTTTATTTTCAACTAAGTGCAGGAACAGAGAAACCTCGTCTAACATTCTTTGGTACGAATGAGCAGTTTTTACAATAATAGAATCGGCATATTTTTTAATTTTCACTTCTTCTTTCAAGGATAAACTTTTTCCTGTAAAGACAATTACGGGAAGGTTTTCAAGTCCTGGACTTTTCTTAACGCCATCGAGAATCTGGTACGCATGTTTATCTGGAATTCCCATATCGAGAATTACACAGTCAACATCTGTTTTGTTTAGAGATTCCAGACCTTCTGAAACTTCACTTCTAATTTCAGAGTTAATATTATACGTTTCTAAGAAGAAAGCCAGCGCTTTTGCGTGTTTTGGGTTGTCTTCTATAATCAGTACTTTTTGTGCCTCTTTATTTATAATGTGTTCGATTCGTAAAAACACATCTGGAATTTTATCGAAAGCCACTGGTTTGTCTAAGAAATCTACAGCTCCTTTTAACAAACTTTCCTGTTTCAATTTGTGTGATGACATAATGTGAACCGGAATATGTTTGGTTTCAGCATTATTTTTAAGTTCTTCCAATACTTCCCAGCCACTTTTTACAGGAAGTTCTATATCGAGTAAAACACCAACAGGTTTGTACAATAGGGCAAAATTTAAAGCGTGGTCGCCTCGCACGGCAACAATTCCTTTATATCCTTTCTTTTGTGTAAATGCCAAAAGTGATTTGGCGAAATTAATATCGTCTTCTACAATTAAAATAACTTTGTCACCAGCTTTTATTACATTTCGGTCATCTTCAATTTCATCAGGAATTACAGCGCTTATGTATTTTTTAGTTTCTTTTACTTCTGGTTCTTTTTCAGGTTCTACTTCTGTGAAATCTGTTGGAGGAATTTTTTCATAGTTGGCTTTTGCCAGTGCAGTTCCATAAACCGGCAGACATAATGTAAATGTACTTCCTTCATTTACTTTACTATGCAGTTCAATTTCTCCTTTAAGAAGTTTTGCTAATTCCCTGCTGATTGAAAGTCCTAATCCCGTTCCTCCGTATTTACGTTTGGTTGAACCATCGGCTTGCTGGAAAGCTTCGAAAACCAGCGGTTGTTTTTCCAGCGGGATTCCGATTCCGGTATCTTTTACAATGAAACAAATAATTTTATCATCGTCTGAATTTACTTTTATTTCTAAAGAAACTTTTCCTTTTTCGGTAAATTTAATAGCATTCGAAATCAGGTTTTTGAGAATCTGTTCCAAACGCATTTTGTCTGTTTTAATAACAATTGGCGCTTCTTTCGTAATGATTTCAAATTCAATTCCTTTTTCTTTGGCAACAAGATTGAATAAGTTCCAGAGTGTTTCTGTAATTTCTTTGGTCGAAACATCCAAGTATTCCAGTTCCATTTTACCGGCTTCGATTTTAGATAAATCTAAAATTTCATCAATTAAGCCTAATAAACTGTTTCCTGAACTTTGAATCACTTTGGCAAATTCAATTTCTTCGTTGTTCATGCTTTGGTTGTTATTTTCAGATAACAATCGGCTTAAAAGTAAGATAGAATTTAAAGGTGTTCTTAATTCGTGCGACATATTCGCCAAAAACTCTGATTTATAACGGGTTGTCAATTCCAAAGCTTCTGATTTTTTCTGGATTTCGTTGTTTTTTTCTTCCAGTAAAACGCTTCTTTCAGACAATTCTTCATTCGTTTGCTCCAGTTCTTCCTGTTGTACGCGTAATTCTTCTTCAGAAGCTTGTAATTTTTCGGTCTGCGCTTCTAATTCTGCATTTATAGCTTCTAGTTCACTGTGTTGTATTTTAAGTTCTTCAGATTGTGATTTGGTTTCTTCAAGAAGTTCCATAACACGTTTTCTATTTTGAGTAGATCTAATAGCGATCCCAATATTGTTGGATACTGTTTGTAAAAACTCTAAATGAAGATCTGAAAATCCGTAAATGCTAGCCAATTCAACCGCACCTTCAATTCTATTATCTAATAATGGAAATGCAACAATATGAGTTGGTTTTACCTGACCCAAAGCATAATTGATCTGAATATCGTCTGAAGTAAGTGTTTTTAATTCTAATAATTTTGCAGAACTAATGGCCTGGCCAATTAAACCATCGCCTTTTTTAATACGTTCTCTGGTTTTGCTTGGTATATAACTGTAACCTCCTGCTGCTAAAAGTTCATCGCCATCCAGTACATATAAAATTCCCGCACTGCTGTTAGTATAATTGCACAAAAATTCAATAACATCTTTGGAAAGCTTTTGAAGTGTTTTATCGCCCAGCATGGCATTGTTGAGTTCTGCAACTCCTTTTTGAAGCCATTCTTTCTGCGAAAGCAGTTCGAAAGAGCTTTTTAGTGAAACTCCCATCGTGTTGAGTGATTCTGCCACACTTCCAAGAGCATCCGATTTTGTATCGTCTACACGTATATCGTAGTTTCCTTTTGAAATATTAAGTGCAATTGAACTTATTGCTTCAATTCTCTGCGCTGTTTCTATATCTTTTTTCTCTAGTTCGTGCTGTAAAACGACTCTTTCGTTATAGTCCTTTAAGATTCTGGTTAAGAATATTATCGAAATAACAAAAGCTATAAAAAATGCTACAGCAATTAAAACCAAACTGTACGTTCCGTAACGCTCTGAATTGGCATTTCGTTCTGAAAGAAGATTTTGTTCGGTAGCTTCAATTCTTTTAATAATGACACGCATTTCGTTCATCATTCTTCGGCCTTCATTCAAATCAAAGATCAATGTTTCTTTGCTTAATCTTTTTTTAACAATTTGGTTATTAAGATATTTAAAGAATCCGGAACGCATATCTCTAAGTTCCTCCAGTAGTTTTTGCTGTGCAGGATTATCTGAAGTAAGTTCTTCAAGTTTGTCAAAATACGTTTCGGTTTTAGCCTGAGATTCTGTAAATCTATCCGCAAATTGCTCATCGCCAGTCAATAAATATCCCCGCATGCTGGTTTGCGCCTCGGTAATGATTGAAGAACCTTCATTTAAATTATAAATAACATCTTGGGTGTGATTGACCCAGAAGTTACTATTTAATAAACTTTTAATACTGATATACGAAGCGATCGAACTAATCGTAAGCACCAGCAGTGAAACTAATGAACTAATCAGAAGGTTTCTTTTAAAATTATTATTCATAATTGGTTAAGTAAATTTTTATTCATATTTTAATGGGAGAACGATAATAAAGCTGGCGCCTTTGCCAACCTCGCTTTTGGCTGTTATTAATCCGTTGTGTTTTTCAATGATTTTTTTAGCGATGGCAAGTCCAATTCCGGTTCCTTCGTAAGTCTGGCGGTCATTAAGGCTTTGAAAAATAACAAAAATTCGGTCGAGATAGATTTCATCAAAACCAATTCCGTTGTCTTTTACAATAATTCTGCAATATTTCCCTTCCGGGGAAGTGGGACTGTCAAACGATTTGTCGACTATTAACTCTGAAGTAATTTCAATTATTGGAGGTTCGTCTGCACCAGAAAATTTTAACGCGTTTCCTATCAAATTCTGAAAAACTTGTCGCAACTGACTCGGAATACTATCTATCGTAGGAAGTTCTGTAGTTTTTACAATTGCATTTTTTCTTTCGATTAAATAATCAAAATCCGAAAGAACTTCCTGTAAAACGATATTTAAATCTGTAACTTCGGGTTTTACCTGCGCCGAAAGTCTGGAATACGCCAGAAGATCCGTTATCAGCGTCTGCATTCTTTCTGCCGATTTGATGGTTCGGTTTACATAATCAACTCCTTTTGCATCTGCGGTAAGATAAAGGTCTTTGATTATTTTAATAAAAATTTGAATTTTCCGAATGGGTTCATTTAAATCATGAGAAACTACCCAGGCAAATTGCTGAAGCTCGTGATTTTTTAATTCTAGTTCTTCATTTTTTAAAACCAGTTCTTTAGTTCTTTCTGCAATTTTGATTTCAAGATTGTCTTGTGCTTCTTTTCTAATTTTAATTTCTTTAGAAAGCAGATCTTTTATCCCTTTTAATTCATTTTGCTGTTCGTAAATTTTAATAAAGGTTTTTACTTTCAGCATCAGTAAATCGGTATCAACAGGTTTGGTGATGTATTCGACCGCTCCGGTTTCGTAACCTTTGAAAATATATTTTTTCTCAATATTTAAAGCCGAAAGAAAAATTACAGGAATATCCTTTGTTCTTTTATTACCCGAAAGAATTTTAACCACTTCAAAACCGTCTAATCCTGGCATCTGCACATCCATGATAATAAGACAGTAGTTTGTCTTTAAAATCTTTTTCAGAGCTTCTTCTCCCGATTCGGCAGTATCTACATCTATGTTATGCAGTTCCAATGTTTTCTTTAGGGCAATAATATTGGCCTTTATATCATCTACAATTAATACCATTTTTTGGTTTTGGGATAATTTTTTAATGAATAAATATCTCTCCTTTTTTTATTAATTTTTTATTAAAAAATGTCGGACAAACTTTCAAATTTATAAAAAAAAGGTAGAGACGCTTTTTAACGAAAAGCAAAATTTATTACATAATTCCCATGTCATGCCTTAAAATTAGGTGGAATGAATGAAAGTCAGCTTATTGTAAAATCTGGGTTTTACAATTTTGTTAACAAAACATAGCCTTTTTCTTTCTTTTCGTTTTATTGAGCTAATCTTAAATTTATTCCGGCTCCTTTTTCTATAAGACTTATCTTAATTTTAATAATCCACTAAATGCTAAAAATTGAAATGTCATGGAAAAAAGAAAGACATTTCCGGAACAGAAACAAGAACTTCCGGGAAACGAATATAAAATGAATCCAGAACCAGAAATTATTCGTGAGAATTATGCTGGAAGCGGTAAACTTTTTGGTAAAACAGCTTTTATAACCGGAGGCGACAGCGGAATTGGGCGTAGTGTTGCAGTTCATTTTGCCCGTGAAGGTGCTAATATTGCCATTATATATTTTAAAGAAGATAAAGATGCCCGCGATACCAAAGAAATGGTTGAAAAAGAAGGACAGCAATGTTTGATAATAAGCGGCGATTTGAAAGATGAGAAATTCTGTAAAAGCGCCATAAAAAAATGTATTACTACTTTTAAAACCATAAACATTCTGGTAAACAATGCCGCCATGCATGTCCCACAAAATGATCTTGAGAAAATAACTGCAACCCAATTGCACAAAACATTTGAAACCAATATTTACCCGTTTTTTTATATCACCAAAGCGGCACTTCCTTATTTAAATGAAGGCGATGCAATTATCAATACAAGTTCTGTAACTGCATTTAGAGGCAGTGAACATCTAGCAGATTATGCCAGTACAAAAGGTGCTATTGTAAGTTTTACAAGATCATTGTCGTCGATGTTATCCAAAAGAAAGATTCGTGTAAATGGTGTAGCTCCTGGTCCTATCTGGACGCCATTGATTGTTGCCAGCTTTGATAAAATTTCTGAATTTGGAAAAGACAATCCAATGGGAAGAGCCGGACAACCTTCTGAAGTTGCTCCTGCGTATGTATTTCTGGCCTGCGAAGACAGCAGTTACATTACAGGACAGTTTATTCATGTAAACGGCGGCGAATTGGTTGGCGGTTAATTTTGATTTGCCACACAGACACATACAATTTCATTTAAACATTTATGTTTCACAGAGTCGCAAAGTAAATTATAAACTAAAAAACTTAGCCTCTTAGAACCCCAGAACCTTAGCAACTTTAAAAAATGAATTACATAGACATCATCGGTTTATTTGCTGGAACATGCATAACACTATCAACAATTCCACAGATTTTAAAAGTTTGGAGAACTAAAAAAGTGAAAGATATTTCGCTTAAAACATTTAGTATCCTTACATTTGGAATTTTGGTATGGATCATTTATGGTATTTTAAAAAATGACCTTCCAATTATTATTACCAATAGTGTTTCACTCTGTTTAAATCTGCTGATGATTTATTTTATTATTTATTACGAGAAAGAGTCTTGAGTAAGGGTCTCAGGTTCTGAGGTTCTGAGGTTCTGAGGTTCTAAGATGCTAAGATTGAATTGAATTGGCTAAGACTTCGGTTACTGATTTTCATATTCAAACTTTAAACAATAAAAAAAACAGCTTCTTTAGGAAAAGCTGTTTTTTTCGTAATAGTAGTTATATATTGTGCTTCTTAGCTAGCTAATTTTTGATTGTATGGTTTTAATGTCCAGTGGTATTTTGATTTCAATAATTTTGGCAGATTACGTCCGGCATATCCTGCTGCGGCTACTACTTCTGCAAAATTCATTGTTGACAATTTTTTAATTTCATCGATTTGTTTTCTAGCGATATTGATTACAGGCGTAAAGGTTTTCAAATAATTAAAACTGTGCTGTTCAATTTCCATTTCGACAATGTTGTTCAAAATGTTTTTTCTTAACAAAGTTCCTTTGTTTCCTTTATTGGGTACGGCATTATATTCCTGAAGCTTTTCATTTATTTTTGGATTTCCTTTCCCCACATAAATGTAGTTTCCTGAATCGTTAGTAAATCTTTGTTTGATTTGAGAAACCAGTTCTGTATTTTTACTTTCCATGGTTGGCATTCCCAATAAAGTAAATTGAATACGTTTGTGACTTTCAAAATACAAAACACTATTAATTACAGATGAGTTATTTAAAACTGCCGACTGATTTTTGCTTAACATTTTTCTGTCGCCGTTTGCTCCAAAACTATGGCTTACGTTTCCGTTTTCACAATACACAAAAAATACAGGAGAATTATGATTTGATTCAATGCTTAAACTCACTTCTTGATGAAATTCAAGATCAAAATGCATAAAAAGCACTTTGTCATCAAAGCGAGTTCCTTTAATAGAACCTTTTGTCCATTTTGACTGAATATCCAATTTGTATTCGTTACTCCTAGTGGTAAGCGTACCGCTGAAGTTTTCTTTAAGATCGTTAAAGACAGCATCAAATCCGCCTGTATTTATGTAAAGTTTTTTCATTTTGCTTCGAGTTTTTAAAAAGTGTTACTTCTTATTTTGTATACAAAATCAACATTGGTTTTATCCTCATTTTGTATAAGTCAAATTTCGTACTTCTTGCAAACCAAAACCTTATACAATTTCAATCAGAAATTTCATAATTTTTATTTGATGAGAAATAGAGGTTCAACGCTGCAAGGTTCAGAGTTTTTTATTCAGTACGTTTATTATGAATAATCAAAAAAGGCTCAAAAGCCATTAAAACAACCTTTGAACCTCTGAACCTTTGCAACTCTGTAACCTAATAAAAAGGAAAAACAGCTGCTCCAGATAAATCTGAAACAACTGCTCCTCAGCAAAATAAAAATACTTATCTATTTTATTTTAAGTAAGTTCATTAATGTCTGCATTTTTTGAATAATTTTTCTTTGGTATATCTTTAAAGAATTCGGCTTCTTCTAGGTCTGCTGTTGGGCCATATCCTAATAAATGAGTTCCCTTCTGCTGATCTTTAGTTTCAATTACGTATAAAATCGACATATCATCAGGGTTGCTCATGCCTTCATATCGATGATGGGCTACAATATAGATTTCGTCAGGTTTATACCTATATTTTGTTTCAGAATCTATCAGGCATCCATCTTCAAATAAGTAATTTCCAGTATACCCTTCATCTTGATATTTCTTTATATAATCTGTTTCGTGTTTTTGTTCTTTCTTCATGATTCGGTTGCTTTTAGTAGGTTAGAATCTTTGTTTATTCAAAGTTCTTCATATGAGCTTTATAAAATTAACTCAATAGATTTAAATGTTACCTCATTCAAAAAAGGCTGAGAATACAAAATTTATTTTTTATTAATTTTAATCTTCGGTTGAAAACTTCACTTACAAGTCCTATATTTATTACAAATTTCAGTTTCAATCAGAAAGAAAAACAAATTTTAATGAACAATACTAATCACGATTTCTTAGCTAAAGGAGGCGAAATGGGTGAATTAACCCGTGCCAAAAATTGGAGCGAAACTTCTGTTGGGCCAGTCGAAAGCTGGTCACAAAGTCTTCGCACCACGCTGGGAATTCTTCTAAATTCGAAGTTCCCTATGTTTCTATTCTGGGGACCTGAACATACTTGTTTTTACAACGATGCTTACCGCCCAAGTCTGGGAAAAGATGGTAAACACCCCGATATATTAGGAAAAAATGGCGCTCAATGCTGGCCGGAAATCTGGGATTTTATTGGACCGCTTATTCAAAATGTAATGGATACCGGCGAACCCAACTGGCACGAAGACCAATTAGTACCCATTTATAGAAATGGAAAATTAGAAGATGTTTACTGGACATTCAGTTACAGTCCCGTAATTAACGACGATGGAAAAATTAACGGGGTTTTGGTGGTTTGTACCGAAACAACAGACAAGGTAACTATTCGGAAAAATTTAGAAGAAAGCGAAAAAAAATTCAAAAACATTGTAAAACAGGTTCCGCTGGGCATTGTAATCTTGAAAGGAGAAGATTTGGTTGTTGAAATGGCCAATGAAACCTACTATCAAATTGTAGACAAAACCGAAGAAGAAACCCTTTACAAACCTTTATTTGATTCTGTTCCCGAAACCAAAAATATTGTTTATCCACTGCTTTCTAAAGTCTATCATGAAGGAACGCCATACTTTTCAAACGAACTGTTAGTGACTTTAAACCGCTTTGGACAATATGAAGACTGCTATTTTAATCTGGCTTTTCATCCGCTTCGAAATGAAAATGCTATCGAAGGCGTTATGGTAGTAGCGTATGAAGTTACAGAACCTGTAAAAGCAAAACATTTTTTAACCGAAAGCGAAAAAGCGTTTAGGAATCTTGTCCTGCAGTCTCCTATTGCTATGACCATCTTTAAAGGAAAAGAATATATCATTGAACTCGCAAATAAAACCATGCTAAATGATATTTGGCAGAAAAAGAAAAGCGAAGTAATTGGCAAACCTGCTTTAGAAGTGTTTCCGGAGCTTTTAAATCAAAAATATCCCCAGCTGCTAGACCAAGTGTTATCTGAAGGCAAAATCATTCAGGAAAACGAAGCTTTAGCCTATATTGATATTCGAGGAAAATTAAAAAAATATTATCTGGATTATCAATACACCCCTTTGTTCGAGCAAAATGGGGAAATTTCAGGCATTATGATTACGGTTACAGATGTTACCAATAAGGTTTTGGATCGAAAAAAAGTAGAAGAAGCCGAAGAAAGATCCCGTTTAGCCTCAGAAGTTGCCGATATTGTTACATGGGATCTAAATATTCCAACCCAAGAATTGATTTATTCGGAAAATCTGCCGGCTCTTTTTGGTTTTAAAAAAGGCCAGCGATTATCTCGTCCGCAGATTCTTGAGCACATTTATTTAGAAGATCTCGCTGTAATTGAAAAAGCTTATGAAGAAGCATTAAAAACGCATATTTACAAATACGAAGCACGTGTTATAAAAGACGATGGAACTCCAACATGGATCAGGGTGCATGGTAAAATATTCTTTGATGAAATGAAGAATCCTGTCAAAATGCTGGGAACTGTAATTGATATTACCGATGAAAAAATCAGTCAGGAGATTTTAAAGAAAAGCGAAGAAAAATTCCGCCTTCTGGCTGATTCGATGCCTCAGTTTGTATGGACAAGTGATGCTATGGGAAATCTGAATTATTTCAGCCAATCACTTTATGATTTCTGCGGACATACCAAAGCAGATATTGAAAAGAATGGCTGGCTGCAAATTGTACATCCTGATGACCGCGAGGAAAATATTAACCGCTGGATGGAATCGATAAAAACTGGAAATGAGTTTATGTTTGAGCATAGATTCCGCCGTTATGATGGTCAATACCGATGGCAATTCAGCAGGGCAATGCCGCAAAAAGATGCTGAAGGAATCATTCAAATGTGGGTAGGTACAAGCTCTGATATTCAGAATCAAAGAGATTTTACAAATCAGCTGGAAAGACAAGTTCATGATCGTACTGAAGAACTGGAACAGAAGAACAAGGATTTGATTGATATGAATATAGAACTGCAGTCATTTGCATATATTTCGAGTCATGACTTGCAGGAACCTCTGCGTAAAATTCAAACCTTCGCAAGTCGTCTGGCCGAACTAGATGACAAAAATATTTCAGAAAAAGCCAAATCATATCTGGAACGCATCGAAGTTTCTGCCAAAAGAATGCAGACGCTTATTCAAGACCTTCTTACCTATTCTAGAACCAATTCGGCCGAAAGAATTTTTGCAAAAACCAATCTGGATGAAATTGTCGAAGAAGTGATTATGGATTTCTCTGAAAGAATCGAAGAAAAAAAAGCCATAATCGACCATCATCCTTTAGGAGAAGGTACCGTTATGCCTTTTCAATTCAGACAATTAATGCATAATTTAATTGGAAATGCCTTGAAATTTTCAAGGAAAGATGTTCCGCCGAGGGTTGAAATAAAAGCGCGAAGAGTTTTGGGTAAAAAACTGGGTTTTAAAGTTCAGTATCCCGAAAAAATATATTTCTGTCTGCGTATTTCCGATAACGGGATTGGGTTTGATGATGAATACAAAGAACGCATTTTTGAAGTGTTCCAGCGTTTAAACACTGAAAGTGAATTCTCAGGTACTGGAATTGGACTTGCGATCGTAAAAAAGATTGTAGAAAACCACAAAGGCATTATTAAAGCGCACAGCGAAAAAGGCCAAGGTGCTACTTTTAAGATCTTTCTGCCAGAATTATAAAAAAAACACCAGATTTATTTTCAGCAATAAATCTGGTGTTTTTTCTACAATTTCGCGTAGTTATGTTTTATATACAAAAGTTCTGCTGTCTGGAATAAATTCTTTCCAGTTTATGGCGATAGCATATTCTATCGACTTTATAATATCCTTCATTAAAACGGGTTTGGTAATAAAATAATTCGCCCCCAGCGCTAGACATTTTGCTATTATTCCGGGTTCGTTTGAGGTTGAAAAAATAACCACTGGGATGTCTTTATTTTCTTCTGAACCTTTGAGTTCGTGCAGCACATCAAAACCATTTTTTCCGGGCATATTCAAATCTAAAAAGATCAAATTAGGCCTGGGCGAATAATTAACGGCATTTAAAAGTTTTTCACCTCCCGAATAGGTTTGTAGATCAACCTGCTGCGACAACAATTCGACCGCATCTGAAAAAATGCTTAAATCATCCTCATCATCATCTGTGTAGAATATTGTTAATTTTTTCATGAAATAGTGGGGTTAAACTTGTTTTTCTGTAAAGATAGTCTAAAACAGGGCTCAAACAATACATTTTGTTTAAAAATTCTGACAAACTCATAAATTGAAATCTAATAATTTCTAATTATAATTCTATAATTCATTTTATTTAAAAAATGCAAACTTTGTAAAAGAAGATTTTCAAACCTATAGAAATCAAATATTTATATCACAATATTTTTAAAAAGATAAAGTCATGGGAGATCATAAAGACCTTACAGAAGAATTAGCAGTCAGCAAAGTAAAAGAACTGGCTGAAAAAATTAAAATATGCATGTTTTGTACCTACAATAACGAAAACAAACTGCAGTCTAGACCAATGTCTATCCAAGAAGTTGACGAACTGGGACAATTATGGTTTTTATCTGACCGAAATAGTGGTCAAAATGCTGAAATTACCATGAATCCTCAGGTAGAATTATTTTTTGCTGAGCCACACGACAAGTTTTTAACGCTACACGGAACGGCTTCGATTTCATACGATAGAGCTACAATTGAGAAATTATACGACCCTATTGTAAAAGTCTGGATGCCAGGCGGAATAGATGACCCAAATTTGAGCGTAATCAAAGTAATTCCAGAAGATGGTTATTACTGGAACAACAAACACGGAAAAATGGTTGCCATTGCAAAAATGACCGCTGCCTTTGTAACCGGACATACTATGGATGACGGAATTGAAGGAAATTTAAAATTATAATACTTACCACTTTTTGTAACCGCAAAATCAGCAATGGTTTACGCATGGTGCGCTGGGATTTTTCTAGGTGCTGTGCGGTCATTTCGCTGTTGATTCTGCGGTTATTTTTTTTATTAACCGCAAAAGAACACTAAGTTTTACGCAATGTTCGCTACGTTTTTATTTAAACTCTACGTTAAATCATTAACTTCTTCATCTCCAATGCATTCAGAATTCCAGCTTCGCTTGCAGTATTATTAAAATACAAAAATCCTGATTTTAAACAAATTGCATTTTTTATTTGAAGTAATTCTTTAGATGAATAACTAGAGTAAAACAGCTTTGGGGTTCCATGTAAACGAATATAAATTAACGGAAATTGTGTGAAAATTGTTTGTGGTAAGTTCGGATAACTTACACTGCAGAAGGTAATGCCGTTTTTTAAGAAAATCTCCCAGACTTCCTCATTCCACCAGCTTTCATGGCGGAATTCAATTACATTTTTAAATTTTAAGTCCAGGCTTTGCACGATAGTATGCAATCGTTCTGGAGTAAAAGTATAGCTTGGCGGAAATTGAAATAATACACATCCCAGTTTTTCTTTTAAGCCCAATTCGCATACTTGATAAAATTCTGAAAGCAGGTTTCTGCAATCCATAAATTTCTTAATATGGGTAATTTCTTTGGGCGCTTTTACCGAAAAAATAAAATTTTCAGGCGCTTTATTATACCAATTTTCAAAAATTCTGATGGTCGGAAACTTATAAAAGCTTCCGTTGAACTCATAGGTGTTAAAGTACTGGTAATAAAACTTAAACATATCCTTACCTGCCATGTTGTCAGGATAGAAAATTCCCTTCCAATAGCGATTATTATAGCTGGAACATCCTATTAAAATTTTATTTTTCATATGTGAAGCTGCTGACAGTTGGTACAGAAAAAACTACGTCGCTTTTTCTTCCCTGTCTGTTTTTTAATGAGTGGTAATTGGCATCGTTTACACTCTTTTTTGGTATGAGCGAGCCAGTGTTTTTTAAGTTCGTTTTTCTTTTTCCAGTATAAAAATTCAAAACTGTAAATCGAACATTCGGCTATAATTTCGTCTAACTTTTCGGGCGGGATTTTACCAACTAAAGATTCAGGATGCACATAACATCTATACAAAACTTCGTTTTTGATAATATTCCCTGCTCCAGAAAAAATATTCTGATCTAAAATAGCATCGCAAATCATTTCTTTTGGAATCTTTTCAAGGCTTAATTTTGCTTTTTTGGGATTCCAATTTTCGTTTAAAACATCCTCGCTCCAGTCATAATATTGATTAATAGGGCCCTCCAGAATCTTAACGGAACAAGTATAAAAATTAATTTCACCACTAGAAAAGCCTAAATGCAACCTTGGTGCAATATTGTTTTTTTGCTCGTTAATTCGGTAAGTTCCAAACATTAGAAGATGGATTTTTACAGTAAAATCTTCAAAACAAATCAGAAAATGTTTTCCCCAGGTTTTAAATGATAGGATTTTTTTATCTTTCAAACGTTCTAATTCTATCGAACTGTTTCCAGAAACTTCAATTACTTTTTTACCTGCAAACTGCTGTACTTCTTCTTTTAATATCAATATTGATGGACCTTCGGGCATAGTTTTTTATTTTAATTTTTAAATGAAAAAAGTGCAGCTTCAAACTGCACTTTTTCCGGGATTTATTTTTCTTTACTCTGCTTCTGCAGCCTCAAGGTTTACGGCATTTACAGCAACTTCGGTCAATAATTTGTCAGCTCCTTTTTCTTCGTCAAGAGTTTGTTCCAATAAAGTAGCCACATCTTCTAATCCAAGTGTTTCAGCAAATTGTCGCAATGTTCCATAAGTAGCAATTTCGTAATGTTCGATTTTTTGGCTGGCCGCAATAATTCCGGCATCTCGCACTACTCCAATTTCAGTTTCTTCCAGAATACCTTTTCCTTCTTCAATTAAACCTTCCATGGCATCACATTTTTTTGCAGTTGGTTTTTTCCCAATAATTTCAAAAACCTTTTCTAAACGGGTTACGTGTTCTTCAGTTTCGGTTAAATGATTGTTGATGGCATCAATTAATTCTTCTGAAGTCGCGTTTTTAGCCATTGTCGGCAATGCTTTTGTCAATGCTTTTTCTGCCCAATAAATATCTTTTAGGCTTTCTTCAAATAATTCGGTTAAACCTGCCGCAGCATTTGATTTTGGTTTTGTAACTCCTCTTTTTACCGTTTGTTTCGGTGTGGTTTCTTTTTTACTATCAGTAGTTTTCATGGTAATAATTTTTATGATTAATATTCTCAAAATTACTTCTATAACAAACCGAAACCGTTATAGGATTTGTCAATTAAATTGCATTCTAAACATCTGTTAATTATAGAATTACATGAAATAATTCTATAAGAGAAACTGTAACTTTCAGAAGTAGATTTGTAACTATATAAACATTAAAACTAAACGTCATGAATACTACCGATAATAAAAACAGAACTTTTATTAGAGATCCGAAAAATCCAGATACTGATAGAAACACCAATATGAATGAGGAATTTTATGATATTAATGACATGAAGGAAACCGATAGTAACGAAGAAGCCATGAATCGTGGTTATACAGTACGAAATGGCCATAATCCGAACAAACCTAACCCTGAAGAGGATTCCGTGCGTTATGAAGATGATTTGGATGATTTAAGTGATGATTTTCATTCTGAAAAAGATCTTGAAGACAATGATAATGATATTTACGAAGTTGAACTTGAGGATGAAAACGACTTAGATGATGAAGATGAATATATCGAAGAAGACCTTGACGAGGATTTAGATAATGACGAATTTGACAATCCTTCTGACACCTTTGCCAATGATTTTAACGAAACTGAAGATGCCTTAGAAGACATCGATGATGAAGAGGAAGAGGAAGATTACGATGAAGAAGAAATCGAGGAAGAGGAAGAAAACAACGATTATGTCGAAGATGATGTTCAGGAAGAAGAGGATTATCCAGATAATGATCCTAGAAAATTCTAAAATAAAAAAACCGTTAATTGCTTAACGGTTTTTTTATTGTTTTTAGTCTCCAATAATACTTAATGCTGGAATGTCGTCCATTTTTTTCAAACGTTCTGCCAAGCCTGCCCTCGCCTTTTGCAATTCGATTTCGGCTCGACCTAATTCTTTGTACCATTCTTCATTTCCGGTTGGCGAATTTTCAAGCTTTCGAACGATTTCATAAATTTCTCCTTCAGCTTCCATTACTTTCAAACGTTTGTAATAAGTAAGGCTTTCTGTCATATGTGCCAAGGCAATCATTGCCGTCAAAAACGGATGATTGTTGGTAACATTCACATCTTTTATTTTTCCATGTTCCAATTCAATTTTTAAGGCAAAAGCAAATTCTTCCATATTAAAAGCCCTGTGTCTGCTATCTGGATTTAAATACGCTTTTATGGCTTCGACATTATTCATTGTCGAAAGATCAACATCAGTTTCTCTAGAATCCAGTAAATCTTTGTAAACCACATTGGCAATTGCTGTGGCTTCTGCAGTTGTGGGATCATTTTCAGGATTTTCAAAATCTCTAACTGACCAATCCCAATTATCTGGATGAACGGGTTTTATGTACTTTTCACAAAAATCTGTAACATCCTCTTTTAAGCTTACCATAACCTCATCTCTTTTGACATAAATATCTTGATAAGCGCCACTTTTTGTTCCCATAATTTTGTAATTTTTTAAAATATAAACGACACATTTACCGAGATAGATGTGTCGTTTAATTTGTTTTTATGTATTGATTTTCTGTGTTATACGCTTCTTCTTCCACTGATAAGTGAAATAATAAATAACACTAAGAAAATAAAGAATAAAATTTTTGCTATACTAGCGGCTCCGGCAGCAATTCCACCAAAACCAAATATTCCTGCAATAATTGCCAGAATAATAAATATGACTGTCCAACGTAACATAATAAATGATTTTTAATTAAATAATGATTTTGTTTGCTCATTTCATGCTTTTAAAGAGATGCATGAACTCTTATATATTTAAACCAAACTGATTTGATAATTCTGAATTAGTTCTGCAAAAGCACTTTCGCTTGGCGAAAAATACTTTTTGGTGCTCCGGCTTCTTTTTACTTTATCGAAATACTGCTGAATGGAACCATCTTCATAAGTTGTAACCAATAAAGGGTGTACATAATAATTCTTGCAGACATTTCGAGTATTTCCGAGTGCTTCAGCTGTGGCGTCGTAAGCGGTTAGAATGTTCTTTTTGATTTCTTTTTCGTCTGATGTAGTTCCTAACTCCATCAGATTTTCAAAAAAGACAATCGATGCAGCCCACGTTCTAAAATCTTTGGCGCTGAAATATTCTCCTGAAATTTCATGAAGATATACATTGACCATGTGGCTGTCGAGTACTTTTCGCTCGCCGTTTGCATCGTAATATTTAAAAACTTCCCAGCCTGGAATTTCTTCACAGCGGCTCACCAGTTTGATTAATTGTTTATTTCGTGTGGTAATCGTATGCTGTTTCCCTTTTTTACCAATAAACTCAAATCGAAGTGTGTTTTTATTGATATTGATATGACGTTTACGAAGTGTTGATAGTCCGTACGACTTGTTGCTTTTTGCATACTTTTCGTTTCCGATTCTGATATGCGTTTCTTCCATTAATCGGATAACAAGCGCTATAACCTTATTTTTAGTCCACTCCTTTTGTTCTAAATCCAAATCGACTTGTTTCCTTATTGAAGGCAGTTTTTGTCCAAATTCGGCGATTTTATAGAATTTAGTTTGATTGCGGATTAAATTCCATTTTGGATGATAACGGTATTGCTTTCTGTTTTTAACATCAAGTCCAACTGCTTGTAAATGACCGTTTGCCAAATCTGAAATCCTTACATTCTCCCATGCTGGAGGCAATACCAAACTGTTGAAACGTTTCAATTCACTTTTCTGTTTAATACATCGTCCGTTTTTTTTGTAGACAAAACCATCTTCACTTTTACATCTTTCGATGGGTAAGTTTTGATTGTTTACATAAACTAATTCCAGTTTTTTAAGCACCAAATGTGGTGTTTTAATAAGCTGTTGCGCTAGTTTATCATGAGATAGTTTTGCCTGCATGGTTTTATACAATTTAAATTCTAATTTTTTCGTAACGATTCTATAAGTCCTTTTTTGTTCATGTAAGAACGTCCTTTTATACCTACTTTGCTAGCTTGTTTTAAAAGTTCGTCTTTTGTCCATTCTTCATAAGGCTTCGCTTTTCCGCCTTTCTTTCCAGCATCTGGAGTATTAGCAATACGAGCTGATTTCTCTTTGCTGTATCCTTTTTTTACCAATGCTTCATATTGTTCCTCATTCTTGATTCTTGGATCTGGCATGACATTTTAATTTAGTTTGACATTCAGAAATCTTGATATACCAAAATTCCTCAAAAAGAAGTATTTTCCTGTTATAGAATTTTGCTTATAACTTTCATAGTTTTTAGTTGGCGGTTTTCAGGGGTGTATTGTTAGATATTAAGTATTCAGTTTTTAGTGTTTGTTTTCCAACATACTGAATACTGCGACTGCACACTGAATACTGCGACTGAAAACTAATTATTGAATACTATTTACTGAATACTAAGTCAGCCCAATTTCATTACTATATATAAATAGTAAATAATTGCTAAATAATTTAAAAGTGAAATCCAGATACAAATCATATAACAATCTGTAATAATCCTGTAAGATATTCTTACAGCTTCTAAATAATTTTACACTTATAACATTAAACTATTACAATCATGAAAAAGATATTATTAGCCGGTAAAGCGATTTTAGGAGCAGGACTTATTATTATATTCCTGAATTCTTGTAAAAATGAAACGAAACAAGAAGATCCAAAAGAAGTAGCAGAAGATGCTAATGAGGCTAAATTTGACACTATTGACAGTAAAGAAGATGACTCTGAATTCTTGGTAGATCAGGCTGAAATTAATTTAGCTGAAATCGAAATCGGGAAATTAGCACAGCAGAAAGGTACAGATCCTGAAGTGAAAAAGTTTGGTAAAATGCTTGTTGATGAGCATACAAAATCAGCTTCGGAAGTAAGTGCTTTAGCAAAAGCTAAAAACTTTACTTTACCAACTTCATTAACCGAAGAAGGTCAAGATGAGTATAAAAAATTAAATGAAAAATCAGGTACAGATTTTGACAAAAAATTCGCCGATATGATGATCGACGGACATGAAAAAGCGATTAACAAACTTGAAAAAGCTTCAAAAGATGCAACAGATCAAGATGTAAGAACTTGGGCTTCTAACAATATCGCCAATTTAACAGCGCATCTAGAACATGCTAAACTGTTGAAACAAAATCTGGACAAAAAGTAAAATAAATTTAATTGGTTATTATTTATTTTTAAGAAACCCCTCAAGAGTTGAATTGCTTGAGGGGTTTCGTTTTTATATACTTTAAGAGTTATTACTAAATTTGCAGCTTAGAATCGTAAAGCTTCTAGATTCTGTAAATACTCCTCATCGGTTACACTTCCAAGCCATGTTCCATGACCTTTGTTTACTTCTGTAACAATAGTGATATGCGAGTATTTTGTTTTTGGTGTTGCCCCATACCAATGTTCAATTCCAGGCAGAACGGTAATTACTTTTCCTTTTTCAATAAGATTAATCTGTCCTCCTCTTTCCTGATAATAGCCAACTCCATCAGTAACAATAATTAACTGAAGGCTTGCATTAATGTGCCAGTTGCTTCTAGAGCCCGGTTCAAAGGAAACTTCTTTAATTACAGTATTTTCAGGATGAATATCACTGGTCTGCTTTTTATATGACACTTCACCTGTCATATAAGTGTTTGGAATTCTTCCTTCTTCGGTCACGGCGGTGTTATGTGTCGACATAATTTGTAGTTTTTAAGGTTAATAATTTATTTATAAGCTTTTTGTAATTTTTTTCGATATAATAATCAGAACGTCGAATCTCTTTTAATAAAGGGATTTCTATTTAATTGATTCTTAAAATGATCTCTATTTTTTCTGTAAACAGAATTTAAAACCAAACTATAAAGCTGAACATCGCTTTTGTGAAGTTGTTGTTTAGTCTTTTAAAAACTGATACAAGGAATTTTATTGTTTATTTCGGGAACAAATGTAGTGCAATACTCCAATCCAGAAATAACAATATTCAAACAAAAAATTATGAAATTGAAACAATTTACATTCTGAGCGATTTTGGAACCGTTCCTGTAAGTCTTTTAAAGTAATTATTAAAGTAACTTGGATATTCAAACCCCAATGAATACCCAATATCCGAAATACTCCAATCAGTGTGCTGCAATAAGGCTTTGGCTTCTGTAATAATTCGATCCGTAATATGAGCAGTTGTGGGTCTTCCTGTTACTTCTTTTACAGAACGATTTAAATGATTTACGTGAACCGAAAGGCTCTGCGCATAATCCTGCGGCGTTTTTAAACAAAGCGGCTGATCTTTGGTTTCAATTGGAAATTGTCTTTCCAGCAGTTCTAAAAACAAAGATGTTATGCGAGATGAAGCATTTTTATGTCTGAAGAAATTTTCTGACGGCTGCATTTTCATGGATTCATGAATAATCAAATTGATGTAATTGCGCATCAAATCGTCTTTGAATACATAATCAGTTTCGTATTCTTTGATCATTTTCTGAAAAAGTGAATCGATAAATACCTTTTGTTCAGGAGTTAATGAAAAGATTGGCGTTCCTCCTATTTTAAATAACGGCGATTCGTGAAGCGTTTCGGAGCGATCTTTGGCTTTTAAGAATTCTTCTGTAAAAACACAGGCATACCCTTCATATTCCTGAGAAATAGTTTCCCATGAATACGGAATTATTGGATTACCGAAAAAGAGAATTGTTCCGTCCGTTTCTATTCCGCGATCCGCATAATGTATACGGCTTTGGCTGGTATTGATGCAGATTTTGTAAAAATCCCTTCTGCTGTACACCGGAATTTTACTAATATCATCATTCAATTTATAAACTTTAAAACCTTTCAGCATTAAATCTGAGGAATTAAAATCGCAGTTCTGATTATCCATTTGATTATTCATTTGGCAAAGTTATGAAAATCAAACAATACTTTTTATTTTTTGTTTTAACGTGTTTTTAATTTGAAAGAAGAAAACTTGCAAATATATACCAATCGGTATATATTTGCAATATCAATAAGATCCATCATGAGTAAAGCAGAAAGAACCCGACAGTTTATTATCGAAAAAACAGCCCCTATTTTCAATACTAAAGGGTACAGCGGTACTTCTATGAGTGATATTATGGAAGCAACTGGACTTTCAAAAGGAAGTATTTACGGTAATTTCGAAAACAAAGATGAAGTAGCGATCGCCGCTTTCAGATTTAACATCAAAAAACTTATTGCAATTTTTGATACTGAAATCGACAAACAAAAAACTTTTAAAGACAAGCTTTTAGTATATCCAAGACTGTATTCTGATTATTATAATTTGAGGGTCACTACAGGAGGATGTCCGATTATTAATACTGCAACTGAGGCCGACGACACACATCCAGTTTTGAAGAATAAAGTGGAAAGAACCATTCTAGCCTGGAAAGACAAATTGATTGCTTTAATTGAAGGTGGAATTGCTTCTGGAGAATTCAAAGCAAAAAACATCAATCCCGAAAGGACAGCTTTATCTATTATTGCTACTATCGAAGGCGCCATCATGATTGCCAAGGTAACCGGTAATTTATCTCACTTATCTTCCATTATGATTGCTGTATCTAAAACTATAGAAGACTTAGCATAGAGTAATCTTTAATTTTTTTATTATTCCTAAAAATATACCGATTGGTATAATAATTAAAATCTAAATATCACATTACATGGAAACAAAAACAAGATTACAAGTATTACAAGATTACATAGGCCGTGAATTTACGGTTTCACCATCACCTTTTATGCTTTGGATGAACCCGATTGTTCTCGAAGCAAAGGAAAATGGTGTCGCATTTCAGTATATAATCCGTGAAGAAATGTCGAATCCGGTGAAAAGTCTTCACGGTGGCGTAACGGCCGCTATTGCTGACGACTGCATTGGTGCGATGATGTTTTCGCTGGATGAAGAAACTTTTTATACCACGATAAATCTTGTGATGGATTATTTTACTCCTGCTTTTGTTGGTGATACTATTATTGCCAGAAGTTCTATGGTGCGAAAAGGGAAACAAATGGTGAATGCACAATGTGAAATCTGGAATCATAATGAAACCCGTTTGATCGCCAGGGCTACTTCTAATCTTTTAAAAACCAATTTGGTAAAAAAAACGCTTCAATAATTTTTACAACTGTTTACCAGAATCCCTTTTTTTACCCTAAAAATATACCGATTGGTATAAATTAAAATTATGACACCATTAATTCGTAAACTACTCATATTTACTGTAATCCTTGCTGCGATTATGGAATTAATCGATATTTCGATTGTAAATGTGGCGCTTTCGCACATGAGCGGTAATCTTGGTGCAACTCTCGAAGATACTTCTTGGGTAATCACAGCGTATGCCATTGCCAATGTAATTATTATTCCCATTACAAGTTTTTTGAGCGGTAAACTCGGAAGGCGTAATTATTATATTGGTTCGATTGTTTTATTCACTTTCTGTTCTTTTATGTGCGGACATTCGTCTAATATCTGGATGCTGGTTTTCTTCCGATTTTTGCAGGGAATCGGCGGAGGCGCTTTATTATCAATTTCGCAGGTAGTTGTTTTCGAGCAGTTTCCAAAAGAAAAACAGTCAACAGCTGGAGCATTATTTGGTGCAGGAGTTTTTATAGGTCCAACGATTGGCCCTACACTTGGCGGATATATAACTGAAAACTACGACTGGCCTTGGATTTTCTTAATCAACATTCCAATTGGGATTTTTGTTGCTATTTCGTGTTACTTTTTGCTTCGCGAACCAGAAACAAAACCACCAACTGCAAAAGTCGACTGGACAGGAATTGGTTTACTGGCTGTTGGCGTAGGTGCTTTACAAACGGTTTTAGAACGAGGCGAAGTCGAAGACTGGTTCGAAACCCGATATATTGTTGTATTAACCGTAATTGCTGTCACTACCCTGCTCTTCTTTATTTATTGGGAATTATCAATTGAAAATCCCGTTGTAAATCTTCGGGTTCTTAAAAGTAAATCCTTAAGTATCGCAGCCGTTCTGACTTTTGTAACCGGTTTTGGAATGTTTATTTCTATTTATATAAGTCCAGTAGTGGCACAGCGTCTTTTGAGTTTTTCTCCGTATCAAACAGGATTGTTACTTCTTCCTGGAGCTATATTGGCTTTAGTTGCCCTAAAAGTATGCGGTACTTTACTTCAAAAAGGCGTTTCTCCTGCAATTGTTATTGCTATGGGATTTATCATTTTTATTTACTTCAACTGGCGAATGTCGGGAATAACCTTAAATACCAGCGGTGCAGAAGTGGCTGCTTCGCTTATTTTCAGAGCAATTGGGATGGCTTTACTAACGGTTCCTTTAACCATGCTTGCGGTTTCTTCTCTTGAAGATAAAGATGTCGGACAAGGCGCCGCACTTAATAATATGATGCGTCAGCTGGGTGGTTCGTTTGGTGTATCGATTATCAATACATACGTCGCGCATAGATTTGCCGAACATCGGAATGTATTAGTTTCAAATGTAAATCCAAGCAATATCAAAGCTATGGATCGACTGAACGCTTATATAACGTATTTTCAATACAGAGGATTTACGTATAATGAAGCACGCGCTAAAGCTTTAAAACTTATGGAAAACATTATTCTGAAACAGTCTTCTCTGCTCAGTTATCGCGATGCGTTTTTCTTTGTAGGTTTGTTTTTTATTGCGGCGCTGCCGTTACTATTATTTGTGCTCAGCAAATCCAAAAAACCGCAGACCAATCTGGTGCTTTCGGATCATTAAAATCAAAAAGCAGTAATCTGGCATTTTGAGATTACTGCTTTTTTATTATTTCTTCAAATCCATATTTAAAGTTCCCGTTTTTAAACCGTTAGCGAAAGCCGAAAGAATAACCTCTTTTGCATTTTCTTCTTTTTGGATAATAATCTGAGCATATCCATTAAAGAGCTTTCTTTTCCAAGGTTCGGCAGGCGTTATAACTTGAATAATTCCAGGATCTGTATTCATAACGTCCCAGTCTTTTATTTTTTGTAAAGGTGTTGCGGCAATATAAATTGCGTTTTTACCTTCTTTTAAAACTGTAAAATCCAAAACATATTTCTGAGAATCTTCAGCACTTGGATTTATTTGGTGTCCGTTGACAAAAACTACTGTTTCAATTCCTATTTTCTTATAAAAGAAACTCACCGTATTTGAAGCCGAATACTGCTTTAAATCAAATTCTCCTCTATAAATATACGATGGCGCTTGTTTTTTATAATCACGGTCTTGAAAAGCTGTAATCCATTCATTTTCTGGATAGCTAGATAATTCATTTGGCAAAGATGCCGATGTACCTTTCTGTTCCTGAAAATGCGTTATAGAAACCAATTCAACATCATCTAGAAACTGATCTTTTTCTAAAGAAGTTGGATCGCCATTTCCTACTCCTAAAATCTTTCCTCCTTTTATTGAAAATGTGATTTCATCATTTGCAGTAGGAACATGTAAACCGTTTTTATCGGTAACCTCAACCGTAACAACCGTAACATTTCCTTCTGAAAGATTTTCTTGGTCTGTTGATAGTTTTATGTTTTCAGCTTTTCCAGTTGTTTTTTGAACTTCGGTTAAAATCTTTCTTCCGTTTTTATATCCAACAGCTTCTAAAGTTCCGGGCACATACTTTACTTTCCATTCTAAATGACTGTTGATTTCCATTTTCTTCTTACCCAGACTTTTTTTGTTTAATAAAAGTTCCACTTCATCACAATTCGAATGCACCCAGACCTCAATTTCTTTGCCTTCCATTCCGTTCCAGTTCCAATGCGGCATGATATGCAAAACCGGTTTGTTTCCCCACCACGATTTCAAATAAAATACGTTGTCTTTCGGGAATCCGCAGACATCCATCATTCCAAAATAAGACGTAACCGACGGCCAGCCGTACGGAGTGGGTTCGCCTCGATAATCAAATCCTGTCCAAATGAACATTCCTGCCAGGTAAGGTCTTTCGGCATAAAACTTCCAGCCTCCTTCTATACTATAAAATGTCGGACGTGGTTTTCGATCATACGCACTTTGATAATGTTTGGCATCATCTGTAAAATAAATGCCTCTTGTAGCAAAAGTCGAACCTTCTTCGGTTCCCATTCCCGGCTGATTTTTAAATTCATTTCTATGGGCATCAATATCTCCGTTTCCGAGATAATTATATCCCATAATTTCAACCACAGATGAAATGCCACTTTTAAACCCGCTGCTGATTCCAACCGTTACAGGTCTTGTTGAATCAATGCTTTTGGCAAAATCCTGCATAACATTTGTAATTCTTTCGCCCACAATGTTACCTTCTATATTCCATTCTTCGTTTCCAACTGACCAGCAGAAAATACTTGGATGATTTCGATCGCGTTTCATCATTCGCTCCAAATCATTCAAATGATAATCGTTAATTCCCATTAAGCGCGTTTCGTCAATAACCAGCATTCCCAGTTTATCGCAGGCTTCCAACAATTCGGGTGTTGGCGGATGATGCGAACAACGATACGCATTCGAACCCATTTCTTTTAGTTTCTGGATTCTGTAATATTGAATTTCATCAGGCAGAGCCGTTCCAATTCCGGCATGGTCTTGATGATTGTTGGTTCCTTTTAATTTTAAAGATTTTCCATTGAGAAAAAATCCTTTTTCAGCATCAAATTTAATTGTTCTAATGCCAAAAGAAGTTTCGTAACGGTCTATTATTTTTCCATTTTGCTTTAATTCCGTCACTAATCGATACAAATTTGGCGAATCAATATCCCACAACTTCGGATTGTGAACAATCAATTTTGATTTGTAATTGGCTGATTTATAAAACTCAGGAACCGTTATACTTTCAGAAGTATTTGTAATTGATGAATCAGAAGCATCAAAAATAGTCTGAATCACTTCGACTGAACCTTTGTAATTTCCTTTATTTTCAATTGTAATTTCGGCTGTAACTTCAGCATTATAAGCTTTAACTTCAGAAGTTACATACGTTCCGTTTAAAGCAATATGAACTGGATTTGTTTTCTTTAAATATACGTGTCTGTAAATTCCAGCACCTTCATAAAACCAGCCTTCTTCCAAAGAAGCATCGGCACGGACCACAATTGTATTTTCTCCTCCATAATTAACATAAGCCGTTACATCATATTCAAATCCGTTATAACCGCTTTGTTCTGTCCCAAGGTAATAACCGTTGAAGAAAACTTTTGAATTTCTAAAAACGCCATCAAATTGCAGAGAGATTATTTTTCCTTTATCAGTTTCTGGAATTGTGATTTTTTTTCGGTACCAGCCAATGCTTTTTTCAGGAAAACCTTTTCCAGCCATTTTAAATCCGTGGCTGAAACTGCCGTTTTCGCCAAAAGGCTGTTCTACTGCCCAATCGTGAGGGAGATCAAGCTTTCGCCATGCGCGGTCATCAAAATCTTTTGACGCAGGTCCGTCTCCAAAACCAGTTTTCGTCAAATAAGAAAAATATCCTTCAGCGTGTCCAAAATCTTTTTTGGTATCGTATAAATGTCCAAATGAAAAACGCCAGTCTTTATCAATTACAATCCATTCCCGATCTGATTTGTTTTGGGCAAAAGTCAGGTTGTACATGACAATAAAAAACAGCGTAAAGATTTTAGAAACTATAATTTTCATAAAAGTGGTTGGTCAGTTAGAATGTTTAAAAAGATAAAATTAAGCTATAAAGCCGGTTTAAATTAATAGTATTTTGTCAAAACACTCACACTTACTTAATTTTAAGGGGCAAAAATGAAGGGCAAAAATTTAGAATCATTCTATTGGCTATACTTTTTAAAATAATTTTCTTTTGGTGTAATTTTATATTAAATTTTTAAAAGCAGAGAGAATATGAGTGTTATTAAAGATGAAAAAAAGCTTCTGAACACCATTAAACGAATCGATGAAAAGATCGATAAGATTAATGATCAAAAGATAGTTGCCTTTTTTGAATCTCTTGGATTAACAGAAAGAGAGGACGTTCCCAAGAATTTTCTGGACTGGGAAACGATTCTTATTGTCGTTCCCGACCGCCACATTTCGCATGAACTAAAATATTATAAATTCTCTATATCACGACTTTTTTTCGTAACCAATCCTTATGCCGACAAGATTCATATTTATGATTTTGACCAATGGAAAAGCGTTACGCGAAATAAAACTCAATTTCAAATTAGGGAAATGATGAAGACGAATTTTGGCGGTGTGAAAAACCTATCCAAAGATCAAGACTAAATCAAATTATTATCATGAAATGGATCACACGGGAAAGGCCCAAAATTGACAGAATTGCGTGCCCTTGGCTTATTAAAAAATTTATCGATTCTGAGGCTGAATTCCTGTATGTTCCTTTCGATGATGTTCTCAATAAAGCAAAGGAACTAAATGCCGTTCCGTTTGATATTCCAAATGTAGAATACAGTCATTACAACGAAGAGTGCACCTTTGACTATATTGTAAAAAAACATCAAATTACAGATCCTGCTGTTTTAATAATGGCAAAAATTGTTCGTGGCGCCGATACAGATCGTCATGATCTTGCAAAAGAAGCTGCAGGACTTTGGGCAATTTCAGCCGGATTAGCTCATAATATAACTGATGATCAAGAACTTCTTGAAACTGGATTAAAGCTTTATGATGGACTTTACAGCTGGGCTTCTTATTTATACCATCAAAATCATCTTGAAAATAGTCCTTTCGAAAGTCTGCTTCAGGAAGTATACAAAAAGTTTCTTTCTGAAAAGAAATCCAGTAAAAAAACACCTTCGTGGGTCAAAGATCTCAAGGAAATTATACAGGATCAAATCGATACCCAGTTTAATTTTGATCTGAAAAAGATTTCAAATGATTTAGAATTAAACCCATCTTATTTATCAAGAGAGTTTTCAAAGTATTTTGAAGATTTAAATTTTGGTGAATATGTTCGTAAATTACGAATTGAAAAGGCGATCAATTTAATTCAAAATTCGGATCTTACTTTAACTGAAATTGCTTATATGACAGGATTTTCAGATCAAAGTCATTTTACCCGAATATTTAAACTGCATACTGGAAAAAATCCTTCTTCATACAGAAAAAACGCTTCAAAAAGTAAACCAGATACAAAAGGTAAATAGTGTTCTATTTACTGAAGTTGTAAATATATAGCTTTGTTTTACTAAACAAAACTATTTATGACTACCAGACTTTTTTATTTATTGATCTTATTTGTTTCAGCAAATATCTATTCTCAAACAGTTTATCCTAAAATAACGGGATATTTTGGCATTATGCATCCTATTGTGACCGTTAGCAGTGAACAAACCAATGTAAATTTTCGAGATTATTATGCTGTAGGTTTTCCAACGGGAATTAATATTTGGAAAAATCAAAAAATAGGATTTTCATTTGAAGTAGTTCCCAATATTAAAGTTCAAGGCGACAGCGATAAAGTAACCAACTTGTTATTTCACCCAGGTGTTTTAGTGGCATTGGGAAATGGTTATACCTTTGCTGGAAGAGCTGCTTTTGAAAGCGGCGGAAGGTATGGAGTAACGCCTGTGTTTAATAAAACTATTATCAAAAGTGAAAGCTGCAGTTATTATGCGGCGATTCCGCTTCCAGTGCGTTTTGGCAATGATCATCCAACTTCGTTTACAGTTGGTTTTCAATTTGGGATCGCTTTTTAAATTCCCCGAATTTCAAATTAGAAAATGTTGAAGACAATTTTGGCGGATTTAGGAAACGAACACAGAAACAAGTAACTAAATTTAAAAAATTAAAGGCCCATTTCTTTATTGATTTGGGCTTTTCTATTTTCTCGTTAATCCTAAAACTAACCTTTTTGAATAAGCTCTTTTACTCTGCCAAAAACAAATTTTGCCTGCTCATCATAAATAATCATATCAAAATCTTGTGTTCCTTCAATAAAATTTCCTTCCTTTTTGGTATCTGCATATACTTTTTGAAAAAACTGATCTCGTTTTTTAAGCCATGCTAATTGTTCTTTCTTTAGCTTTGATTGTTCTTTCGAACTCATCTTAGCTTTAAGATTTTTATACGATACATTCAACAAACTATCAGATTGATTGTAATACTCAAGAGCGCAATTTCGCATATTGTTACCTTTATCCAGACACTTTTGGTATTTTGATTTTAATTTATAAATAGTTTCAAGCGTCTGTGAATTTGATTTCAATGAAATAAATACCAACAATACTAAAAGTGCTTTTTGAATCATAATATCTTAATTTAAGTGTTCATAAGATTTTTTCATATTTTAAAAATATAAAGCATTAGCTAACAAATAGAATAAGTAAAAACCCAAACTTACAACAAATTTTAATTCTTCTTTTGAATACAATCTACATTAAATGCAATCCCGCTTTCTCCCAATCGTTTCATTTCTTGAGAATTAAATGACATCGAGCATTGCTGATCATATTCATAAAAAAGCCAAATAGTTATATCTTCTTTACCAATATTTAAATTCTCTAATTTTTCAAAATTTGGCTCTAATAAATCTAAAAAAGCATTTATAAAATCAAAATAATCATCTTCTTCATGAGTCACAATTTGATAAGTCCATATATCAAATTCCCCCTCCTCCTGAGGCATAACAGCTAATAAATCAGTTATTTTCTGGTAAATTTCAGAAGAACCGTTAGTATGTATATACAAATTGTGAAATTTCATTTAGTTCTTAATTATTGTGCTAATTGATTTTGAATCATATCTTCTAAAGCTTTCCCATGGATATTCTTTGCCAGGATGATTCCGTTTTTATCTATCAGGAAATTCAAAGGAACTGACTGCAGCATATAATCTCCCACAACTGGTGAAGTCCAGTATTTTAAATCACTTACATTTGTCCAAGGCAGTTTCCCTTTTGCAATTGCAGCTAACCAAAGCGGCTTTTTTGTATCCATAGAAACCCCATAAATCGATAATTTGTCAGGATAAGCATTGTGCAGTTTTAATAATAAGGGTTGTTCTTTGATGCAAGGTCCGCACCATGAAGCCCAAAAATCAACTAAAACCAGCGAACCTCTTAAAGAAGAAAGCGCTACATTTTCTCCCTTTGTATTTGGAAGATCGATTTCTGGAGCAATATCACCAACATCGACACCTACAACCTGTGCTTTTGAACTGGTAATCACACAACATAAGAATGCTACGATAAGTAAAGTTTTTTTCATAATTAAGTTTAAAATTAGATTTAGGGCTGAAATTTATCTCTCGCAAAGCGCAGAGTCGTTAAGTTTTATTTTTAAGTTTGAATTATTCGGCTAAAGCCTTCCTCTTTTACTCTTTTTTAAACCTCCAGCTAAAGCAGAAGGCAATTCATAAAAACTTCGCGACTCTGCGTCTTTGCGAGATTATTCTAAAACAAATATAAAATTTTCTTTGACAGAATTCCTTGACCTGCGAAAACTTTCTTCTTTCTTCTTTCTTCTTTACTCTTCACTCTTTAATCTTCACTCTTTACTCTTCACTCTTCACTCTTTACTCTTTACTCTTAAAATTATCCTAAATATTTTTCTCTTAATTGATATATCGGGAAAAGTCGATATATTTGCTTCATGGAACCGATAGAAATTTTTAAAGCATTATCTAATAAGTCCAGACTGCAAATGCTGGAATGGCTAAAAGAGCCTGAATTAAACTTTCCGGGGCAGCTTGAACATGCCGGATTTGAACATGGTGTGTGTGTTGGACAAATTCAAGCCAAAGCCGGTTTAACACAATCCACAGTATCTGAATATCTCTCTATTTTACAGCGCGCTGGTTTTATCGAAGCCAAACGTGTTGGACAATGGACGTATTATAAACGTAACGAAGGTGCCTTTGAAGCACTCAGTAAATTAATTCAATCTAATTTGTAAAATTACTATGAGTACAAACAACCTGTTTTCACCATTTAACTTAAAAACGTTAAATCTGAAAAACCGAATCGTAATGGCGCCAATGACGCGCTCTTTTTCTCCTAACGGAGTTCCAACTGATGATGTAGCCGCTTACTACCAAAAAAGAGCGGAAGGCGAAGTTGGATTAATTTTATCTGAAGGAACTGTTATTGACAGAAAATCTTCTTCTAATGATGCGAATGTTCCTCACTTTTATGGCGACTTAGCTTTAAGCGGATGGAAAAAAGTAATTGATGGAGTTCATGCTGCGGGCGGAAAAATGGGACCGCAGATCTGGCATATGGGAATTATGGACAATCACCATTCTGGATGGGTGCCGCCTGTTCCATTTGAAGGTCCGTCTGGTTTAAACCGACCTGATTTTAGAAATGGTATTGCTATGTCTGAAAAAGATATTGAAAATACTATTTTGGCTTTCGGAAAAGCTGCTGCTGATGCAAAAAGATTAGGTTTTGATACTATCGAAATTCACGGAGCGCACGGTTATTTAATCGACCAGTTCTTTAGAGCCGAAACGAATTTACGAGACGATATTTACGGAGGAAAAACACTTCCGGAACGTAATCGTTTTGCTATTGAAGTCATAAAAGAAATCCGAAAACAAGTAGGAAATGATTTCGCCGTGATCATGCGTTTTTCTCAATTTAAACCTTCAGATTACAATTATAAACTGGCTAAAAATCCACAGGAATTAGAAGCTTGGCTTACTCCTCTTGTTGATGCGGGTGTTGATATTATTCACGCTTCACAACGTCGTTTCTGGGAACCAGAATTTGAAGATTCTGATTTGAACTTTGCTGGATGGGCTAAAAAAGTAACAGGTGCACCAACTATTACAGTTGGTTCTGTTGGACTATCTGGTGATTTCTTTGGTGCATTTGCAGGAGAAAGCTCTCAACCTACTTCATTAGACGAATTAAACAGACGTTTCGACAGAGGCGATTTTGATTTGGTTGCTGTGGGAAGACCTCTTTTATCTGATCCAAATTGGGTGGCAAAAATCAAAGCTGGAAAAACTGATGAATTAAAAGGTTTCAGCAAAGAAGCTTTAGGACAATTGGTTTTGGAATAATTTTTTTAAGATACAAAGTTATAAAGGTTCAAAGGGACAAAGTTTCTACATGGGCTTTAAAAAGTAAAGGGATAAACTTAATTGTTTATCCCTTTTTTTTGAATATCTATAACTAACAAAATTAGAAATTCAATATTTTTATTAAGGTTCAGAGTTGCAGAGGTTACCTGTGAATCTTTGTTCCTTTGCCTCTTTGTCCCTTTAATTAACTCTTTTTTGAAATTTATTCTGAAGCCATTTACGAACTGGTTCGTCATATAATTTTAAACATAAATAAGCAAGAACAATACTGGCAACTAAAACACCAATTCCTACTCCGTATCCTTGATTTATAGTTACTTTATTATCTACAACCCAAGCCGTAAACCAATAAATAAGTGGATAATGTGTAATGTAAATTGGGTACGAAATGTCGCCTAAAAGTTTACATACTTTGTTTGAGAATTGGCTTTTAATCTGACCGCCTGCTCCAATTGCCACAATAATAGGAAATACTAGAATAATGCAGAATGATTCGTATAGACCATTCATCCACAAAGTATTTTCATCTCCAAATCTAGGAAGTGCCAAAACAATCGTGATTAATATACTACAAACCCAGAATGCGCCTTTTATATGAATCAATTTTCCTAAACGAGATAATAAAACTCCAGCAAAAAAGGGAAATAATAATCGGGTAAAGCCAACATTCATTTGCGCTAGGTTCAGCGACCAGCCTCCTATCACATCTCCTTTGGGTCCAAAAACTGTATAGTTAATTAACAGTCCGGCAAATATCAGCACAAAAACTGATAATACTTTGTTCGAAAATTTACGGAAAAACAGGGCGTACAAGATGTTTGCAATATATTCGAAAAAAAGTGACCATGCCGGACCATTTAAAGGATGCATTTCGCCCCAGCCTCTAATTTCCATAGAAGGCGGAATTGGCAGTAAAGTAAAACCAATAATCATGGTTAAAATTACTTTCCATACCGGCATTGCAGCAATCTGAGGGAATAATATGTCTGATGCTTGAAAATAGTAAAAGAGAGCCCCAATGATCATTCCAAGGATCACCATTGGTTGTAAACGAATCAATCGGCGTTTGTAGAATTCCCATTGTGTCATGTTTCCCCAGCGGTCATCATAGGCATACGCCACCACAAATCCCGATAAAAGAAAAAAGAAATCGACAGCCAGATATCCGTGATTGATAATTTGTATAAAACGGTTTCCGCCGCCAAAAGCTTCAAAAATATGAAACGCCACTACTAAAATAGCCGCAACTCCGCGCAGACCGTCTAGAATCTCGTAATGTTTTTTAGGTTGAATATTCATTTTGGGTTGATAGTTTATTGTTGATGGTTGATGTTTTATTGTTGATGTTTTATTGTTGATGTTTTATTGTTGATAGTTGATGGTTTATTGTTGATGGTTAGTCAAGCAATTTTTAATTTTTAATTTTTAATTTTTAATTTTTAACTTTTAATTAAAACAATTACTGATGATTTTTAAGCCATTCTAATCTTCTTTGGTCTGGTAAATGTTTTACGGTGAAGTTTTCGAATTTTGCTTCAAAACCTTTTCCGTCAGGAGAAGCAGCCATTAATCCTACCATTACTGGTTTATTATCTTCTAAAGGTGCATTTCTCGTCAAAATGTAGTTTTTATCATCCAAAGAATAAAAGACCTCAATAGCATCTAATCTTCTAACTACTTTAATCCAGATAAATGGAGGTGCTTTTTCTAAAGTAGTAACGCTCCAATCGCTTTTTTCATGTGTTACAACTGTGCTCACATTGAATTTTCCGTCAACAAACTCTACTCCTGTTTTAATGTAGTTTTTTTCATCTGTACGAATCATTAAACCCATCTGGTCAAAACGAGCAATATAATTTCCGGTTAGTTTTACTTTTGCTTCAAATTCACCACCATAATTCGCATAATAAAACGGAGCATCGTCTACTGTAAAACCATAATGCGAAATTCTCCAGTAATCACTATTTGCCGTAACATTCATAATTAGGGCATTGTTTTTAATTTCCCATTTTTCAGGTTCATTGAACCACTGCATTTTACTTAATGTCTGCGCTGAAAGATTTTGAAATAAAATAAAGATTGTACTCAGTAATAGTATTCGTTTCATGATATGTTTTTTTTGAGATTGATGATATTAAAAATATTTTACTTCTAAATTACACGATAAAGCAAAGCTGCAAATTTTACACTTGCAGCTTTACAACCAACCAAATTTAGAAATAATGAAATTTATTGAAGTGAGAATCCCACTTTAGATTTTATGTCTGCAGAAGATGCTCCGATTACTGCTTCAAAAGCTCCCGGTTCAGCAACCCAGTCGTGTTTTTTGTCATCGAAGAAACTTAAAGCTGTTTTATCGATTGTAAAGGTTACTGTTTTTTCTTCTCCTGCTTTAAGAGCTACTTTTTCGAAACCTTTTAATTCTTTTATCGGACGTGGCAATGAAGATTTTAAATCACTGATATACAACTGAACAACTTCTGATCCGTCACGGCTTCCTGTATTTTTAACAGAAACTGAGAATGTAATTTTATCTCCCGCTGTTATTTGTTTTTTATCAGCCGTTACTTTTCCATAAGCAAAAGTCGTGTAGCTTAAACCGTGACCAAATGGAAATAATGGTTTGATTTTGTTTTTGTCTGCCCAACGGTATCCAACAAAAATTCCTTCGTTGTATTTTACGTCATCTCCACCTGGAAATTCTCCTAAAGCGTGAGCTCCGTTATCGTTTAATTTTACTGGGAAAGTGAAAGATAATTTTCCAGAAGGATTCACATCTCCAACTAAAACATTTGCTAAAGCGTTTCCAGCTTCAGTTCCTAAAAACCATCCTTGAACAACTCCTGGAACTTCTTTAATCCAAGGCATTGCAACAGCATTTCCAGAGATATTTATAAAGACAATATTTTTGTTAACCTTTGCTAATTCGCTGATTAATTTATCTTGACCATAAGGCAGGTTTAATTCTTTACGATCGTGACCTTCGTCATCCTGATTTGGACTTTTGTTCAAACCTCCAATGAAAAGAACGATATCAGCATCTTTGGCAATTTTTAAAGCTTCTGCAGTTAATTCAGCCTGTGGACGTTTTTCTTCTAAACTTACTTTTGCCACAACTCCATTATAGTTACTCGTAGGATCTCCTACATACCCTCTTGCGTAAACAATTTCAGCTTGATTTCCAATTCTTTTCTTTAATCCTTCAAGAGGTGTGATTTCGTATCTTGCTTTTAAAGAAGAACTTCCTCCTCCAACAGTCATCATTTTGATAGCATTTTCACCAATTACAGCAATCTTTTTCGTTTTAGAAAGATTGATTGGCAGAATGTTATTGTTGTTTTGTAATAATACAATTCCTTCTTCTGCAATTTTACGACCTGCTAAAGCGTGTTCTTCTGTTCCAAAAGATCCAAACGGACGGTTTCTGTCCATTGTAGTTAAGAAAGCCAAACGAAGAATGCGACGTACTTTTTCATCTAATTCTTTAGTTCCAACTTCTCCTTTTTTAATCATTTCAGAATATGGTTTTGCTAAATAATAGTTGTCATAAGCATTGCTTGTTCCCCATGAAAGACCATTTGTCCAAGAACCAAATTCCATATCCAAACCATTGTGAATAGCTTGTTTCGTATCGTTTACTCCACCCCAGTCAGAAACCACAACTCCTTTGAAACCCCATTCTCCACGAAGAATATCGTTCAACAAATATTCGTTGTGGCAGCATTGCTGACCTTTATATTTATTGTATGAACCCATGATTGACCAAACTTCACCTTCTTGAACCGCTGCTTTAAAAGCCGGAAGATAGATTTCGTATAAAGCACGATCGTCTACGATTACGTTTACAGAGTTACGGTTTGTTTCTTGATTGTTTAATGCAAAGTGTTTTACACAGGCAGCAACACCGTTTGATTGTACACCTTTAATATAAGGAACTACCATTTTGGCAGCCAGGAACGGATCTTCTCCCATATATTCGAAGTTACGTCCATTTAATGGGCTTCTGTAGATATTTACACCAGGTCCTAATAGTACGTTTTTGTTACGGTAACGCGCTTCTTCACCAATAGATTTACCATATAAAGAAGACAATTCTTTGTTCCAAGTTGAAGAAAGTGCTGTAAGAGCTGGGAAAGCAATACAAGAATCGTTTGTCCATCCTGCCTGATCCCATTCGTCCCATTTTACTTCAGTACGAATTCCGTGAGGACCATCTGTCATCCAGTTTTCTGGAATTCCAAGACGTTTTACACCCGGAGAACTAAATTTAGACTGCGCATGAATCATGGCAATTTTTTCTTCGGTTGTCATTCGCTTAAGCGCATCCTCTACACGCTCACTAATTGGCTTTTTATCATCAAGATAAACCGGAACTTTATTTTGTGCATTCAATCCGAATGAACTTAATAAAACTAAAACAACGATTGTTTTAACGTTTTTAAACATAACTATTATTATTTATTTTAAGCATTCAATATCGATAAAAGTACTAGTGGTCAGAAGTACCTTTTTATAATATTGTAAAACTAAAACGTTATCGTACATGTTACATTTTTGAACGCAAAAAAGTAGTGATTTAAAAAATTAAAATATTGATTTACAATTACATAAATAAAAAAAAGCACTAAAAAAAGTAGTGCTTTTAAAATATTTTTCTAGGATTTCAATGCCATAGAACCTATTTTCATGACCATTTCTTCGAAATCATTTCGCGAAACTGCGGCTTTATTTCGACCTCGTGTTCTATAATTGTAAATTGTACTTAAAGAATAACGGAGAAATGCCGCTATCTTAACGCTGTCTGTAATTCCAAGTCGGATTAAGGCAAAAATTCGAAGTTCGGTATTCAGCAACTCACCTTGTTTTAAAACAATCTGCTCTTCGGGAATTAAAAGGGCATTAAAATCTTTTACAAAAGTGGGATACAAATTCAAAAAGATAATATCGAAGTTTTTGTAAAGTTCTTCGAGTTCATTATCTACTAAAGTGGTTGATTTTAATATTTTATAAATCTCATCAAACTGTTTTGCCGTCGCTTTTTTATTTAAAATGATACGGTAATTCTCTAGTTTGTTGATGTAAGTCGAGCAAAGACTGAAAAAATGCGCAATGTATTCTTCTTTAACATGATTAGATTCAGATAATTGTGAATTAGTTTCCTGAAGCTGCTCGTTCGTTTGGGTAATGTCTTTGTTCAATTCAGCTAGTTTCTGGCTAGTTTCATATAATTCGGCACGAATTCTTGAAACCTTTTTCATTTGCTTGTAAACATAAATTACCGCAGCTACTAAAAAAACCGACAATAAACTGATACACAGCAAATAAAGCTGTAATTCGGTTTTTCGCTTGGCTTCCTTTTCTAAATAAACGGTATTGATAATCGAATAAACTTCCGACATTAAAAGGGTTCGAAACTGCACATTACAATACAAAGCATCTTCAATTGCCGACTGTGTAAGCTTATACGCCATATCAACATCTCCAATTTCGTAAAAAACCAACGCTAATTCCTGTAATGAGGCATTATCTTTATTGGCATTTTTAAGATCTGAAGTGGCCGAAAGTGCGTAATATTTCTTTCTAAGTTCCAGATTATTAGTCGCTTCATTAATTTTTCCCAGCAAATAGGTAATCATCGCATATTGCGGATTTTCTTCGGGAGTAACTTGCAATAGATCTTGTAATTTCTTCTGAGTGTTATTAAATTTTTTATGGAATATATCCTGTTGAATGCGGTTTATTTTATAATCTAGAGACTTAGGGTCCAGAATAGTAAGCAGTGAATCTCTGTATTTGATGATTTGCTGGCGGTATTCTTCATTGTAACTATTAGCCGCATAATGTTCAAAAAACTCTCTGTATGAAATATAATAGGTTGGCAGTAATTGTGCAGAAAGTGTTTTTTTATTGATGCTTTTCAGAATGGCTTCAGATTCGCGGTATTTTCCTGAAGATGAATATAAGGTGACTAATTGCAGCCGAGCCAAAGTTAAAAGGTCTTTATTCTGAAGTTGTTCAGCAATATTGATATTTTTTTTTACATATCGAATCGCCGAATCTGAATTGAATTTCTGATATTCTAAGTATAAGGTTTTGTTGTAATTGTACTCCTGCTCTTTGGTTAAAGTTTCAGATTTTATTTTTTTAAAGTTTAAAATACGTTCTTCTTTGAGTTTAACGTAATGCTGTTTGTTTTTAATAGCATTGTTTAATTTATCCAAAATAACATCTTCGCTATCCAATGCAAAAACTGGAAAGCAGCATAAAAAAGCACAAAGCAGTAAAAGGTGGTTCTTCACTGGAAAAAAGATAGATAGTTTTTGAGCAAATATATAAAAAAGGTTCTGTGGTTCTAAGTTACTATCCCGATAGTGATGGGATTCAGTTTTTCTTTTTACCACGAATTACACCAATGAACACAATTTTTTAAAATCTTAAATTAGTGAGAATTAGTGCAATTCGTGGCAAAAAAAACTTTTTAGCAATTAGCAATTGGCGCCGCTAAACAGCTTTCGGGAATATCAAAAGCATTTACAAGAGCAACCGCATCCGGGCGGATGTCCCAACATAGCTGATTAACCATTTTTCGGATTGCTTTTGTTTTTACGGCTTCCATATAACCATCTTCCAAATACCAAGCTTTATTTTTTTCCAGTTGAGAAAGAGCAAATAATTGATATAATCGGGTTAGGATTTGTTTTGAATTTTCGTCTTCAATAGCTTTTAAAGCTTCCTGAAACTGTTCTAAAACAATACGTTCCAAATAGGCCTGCGCCACATCAATCATTTGATGCTGTACAACATTGAACGCATCATAAGCTTCTAATCCGCCATCAACTAATTTTTTGATACGTCTGGCAGCAGAAGCTAATATTGTTTTTTCTCTATGTACGAATGCCTGCAAGTGAAATTCACTGTCCAGTAAATGTTCGTCTTCTGTTCTTCTGGTTGCAATTGGATTTTTTTCGGCAAGAGCCGTTTTAGCATTTTCATACACATAGTTAATAATGCCTAAAGATCCCATTTCTCCAAATGATTTTCTAAATTCAGACAAACGGTTTTTTGCTACCAATTGCATTAAAACAGTATTATCACCTTCAAAAGTGGTGTAAATTTCAGTATCATTTTTCAAGGCGTCGATTCGGTTTTCAGATAAATATCCTTTTCCTCCGCACGCTTCACGGCATTCCTGCAAAATATCTCTTGTGCTCCAAGTTGAATATGATTTCATTCCGGCTGCCAAAGCTTCGATTTCCTGCATTTCTGCTTCGGTTCTGTTCAGAAATCTATTGGTTAAGTATTGAAGCGCAAAATGTACTGCATAGGTTTTCGCCAAATGTGGCAATAATCTTCGCTGATGCATTCTGTAGTTTAAAATCGGAACTTCTGATCCGCCTTCAGGTCCGAATTGTCTTCTTTGATCACTGTAGCGAATGGCAATTGTTAAGCCTGATTTGGCTGCAGCCAAAGCTGATCTCGGTATTCCGATTCTTCCTCCCACCAAAGTTCCTAACATCGTGAAAAATCTTCGATTATCACTCGGAATCGGACTTTCGAATTCTCCTTTTTCATTTACTGAAGCAAAACGATCCAGCATATTTTCTTTTGGAATTACAACTTTGTTAAAACTTATGGTTCCGTTATCAACACCGTTTAATCCCATTTTATGACCGCAATCTCCAATCGTAACTCCGTTTAGAACATTTCCTTCAGTATCACGTAACGGCACTACAAAGGCATTTACCCCATAATCATGACCGTCAATAATAAGTTTTGCGAAAACAGTTGCCATTTGTCCGTGAACTGCAGCGTTTCCAATATATTCTTTCTGGGCATTTTTATTTGGCGTGTGAATGACAAACGTTTGATCCTTATGATTATAAGTCGCCGTGGTTTCCAGACCTTTTACGTTCGATCCGTGATGAGTTTCGGTCATGGCAAAACAACCCGGAAGTTTTAATGAACCAATATCTTTTAGATATTTTGCATAATGTTTTTCGGTTCCAAGCGACTGAACGCTCATTCCCCAAAGTCCAAATTGTACTCCAAATTTAATCACTAAACTCAGATCGTGGTAACTCAGCGTTTCCATAATGGCAAAATAATCTTCTACATTTCCTCCTCCGCCGTATTCTTTAGGATAAGCCATATTTCCCAAATTTTCATCGGCTAGAATTTTACACCATTTGTAAACTGTTTCACGAAATACATTAATATCTGTAGACGTTTCATATGCAAATTCTGGTCGGGAAATAACCGATTTTACTTTTTTAATAATTGGCGCTTCTTTTCCATCCAGAAATTCGGTGATTTTTTTTATATCGAAGTTCTTAGAAGTCTGTGAATTGGCTGTAAACGAACTTGCTTTTGTTTTGAAATTCTGAAGTGCTTCTTCGCCTAAAATCCCAAGATCATTTTCTAATTTTCTAAAATCGGCTTCAATTGGCCCTAAATCCAAATCATCTCCCGAAAGTGCGTTTGCAATATCGAAAATGGATTTTATAGAGGATTTATCTGCAATACTTTTTTCAATATCCTGTTTCCATTGTGTCAGTTCATTTCGCGAAGGCGGATTTGCAATATCTACTTTTGAAAGCAGAAATTCTTTTTCATCATCAGACAAAGCTGGCAATGAGTTGATAAATCCTTTTAGAGTGACAAATTCCTTATGCGTCAGTAAATCATCTGACCACACTAAATAAAATAACGGAGTAAAGGCTTGAAGTTTGGTATTTTTCATAAATATTTGATTTGGATAATTTTTATCTGCTACAGATTTTTCGCCACGAATTCACGAATTATTTTAAATTTTAAATTGAAAAAATTCGTGAATTCGTGGCGAATCTTAAGACAAAGAAATTAATTCTTTTAATCTGTATAATCTGTGGCTTTATTCATTTTACTGAATAAAAAAACAGGAATGAAAAATACTCATTCCTGTTTTAAAACCCTGTTAAGATTCTCGTAATTTTATACCTTAAACCAATAAAAAATACAAGATTAGCTATTGAGAATCTTTAGACGACAGGATATATTTTTGCTTTATGGCAAAAAGATGATGTGAATTAAAAATTAACACGGCAATAAATACTAATGCATAAGCTGCAATTTGTAACGGACTTATATTTTCTTTAAAGAAAAAAGCAGCCAGCATAAAAGCAATCATCGGATTGATATTCAACAACATGCCCACAGTTGAAGAATTGATTCCTGAAAGTGCATACAAATTGAGAAATAACGGAATTATAGTAAAGACAATGGCAATCGTTTCAATGAAGAAATAAAACCTGAATTCAGTTGGCACTGGTCCGCTGTATGTTGGATAAAAAGGCAATAAAACCAAAGCTGACAAGGTAATGTGAAAAGTCAGCATGATGAATTTATCAAAACCTTTATTTATACGCTGGCTCACCAAATAACACGCATATGTAAGTCCGATAATGATTCCGAAAAACATATCCATAATATCAGCATACGACAAAAGCAGAATACCCAATATACTTAGACTTACCGCAAGCCATTGTGTTTTCACTAATTTTTCTTTTAATATAAAAAAGGCTAATAGAGTTGTTAAAATCGGGCAGACCAAATACGCCAGCGATGCAGCTTTTACGGTTACGTGATTCATAGCATAAATAAACGTAAACCAGTTTGCCATCAAAAAGAAGCTTCCGCCAATGTTTAGCAAAACTGCTTTTTTCTTTTCAGGAGCAGAAAGTGATTTGAACAAAACTACTGTTTCTTTTATTTTGTTTCTTTTGAATAACAAAGCGATCAAGAGCATTAAAATACTGCAGCTAAAAACTCTGTAAAACAAAATATCAATTGACGCATAATCATGAATTGGTCGTAAAACCAGACTGAAAAATCCCCAAGTTGTAAAGGCGGCAATAGCGGCTATATAGTATTTTGTTGTTTTCACGATTTGTATCTCTTTTTGATGTGACAAATTTCTAAAAAATAAAATAGCAATACAGATACAGTTTTTGTAAATTGCAGCGTAACAGTTTTATTTTTTATGAAGAATTCGACTTATTTGTATTTGCAGTTTGCTGATGTTATTGAGAAGCAGATAAAATCAGGACTTTTAAATGTTGGTGACAAACTGCCTTCTATTAGAGAAGTATGTGCCGAAACGGGTTACAGTATGAGTACTGTAAGCAAGGCCTATTATGAGGTAGAAAGCAGATCGCTGATAGAATCTCGTCCGCAATCTGGTTATTATGTGAGTAATATTTCGGCGCGAATTATTACAGAACCTTCTGCGAGTTCGCCTGTTTTGAGCGTTGAAAACATTGAAAGAGAAGATTTAATTGATTTGGTTTACGGCGATATGCGCGCCAAAGATGTTACAATGCTTTCGCTTGGTTTTCCTTCTAATGAATTACTTCCCATTGCAAAGTTGAATAAAGGAATGGTTCAAGCTATGCGTCAGCTGCCCAACAGCGGTACGAGTTATGAGGAAATTCAAGGAAATAGTAATCTTAGAAAAGAAATTGCGCGCTGGTCATTTACTTGGGGCGGTTCTTTAACGGAAGAAGATATTATCACTACTCCAGGCTGTATTTCTGCAATTTCCGATTGTCTGCTGACTTTAACCAAACCGGGAGATACGATTATTACCGAAAGTCCGGTGTATTTTGGTATTCTTCAATTAGCCCGATCTCTGGGATTATATGTGATGGAACTTCCAACCAATATGACCACAGGAATTGAATTGGAAGCGGTTAAAAAAACGCTGGCTTCTAACAAAGTAAAAGCCTGCGTTTTGATGAGTAATTTCAGCAATCCATCAGGGAGTATGCTGCCAAATGAGCATAAAAAGGAAATTGTACGATTGATGGAATTTTACAATGTGCCTTTAATTGAAGATGATATTCACGGGGATTTGTATTTTGGCACCAGCCGTCCGACGAATTGTAAAACGTATGATGAAAGCGGCATTGTACTTTGCTGTAGTTCGGTTTCTAAAACGCTGGCTCCGGGATATCGCGTGGGATGGGTTTCTGCGGGAAAATTTAAAAAAGAGATTTTGAGAACCAAATTGTATCATACGATCTCCTCTCCTACTATTACGCATGAAGTTGTGGGTGATTTTTTGAAAAACGGACGTTACGAAAATCATCTCCGAAGAATCCGGCAGATTTTAAATCGAAATTGTAATAATTATATCAATACTGTTTTAGAATCTTTTCCGGCAGGAACAAAGGTAAGCCAGCCGCAGGGCGGTTTTTTCCTTTGGGTTGAATTAGATCAGAAAATCGATACGGCTTCATTGTATCATTTGGCTATGAAACACAATATTAGTATTGCGCCTGGAAGGATTTTTTCTTTTCAAAATCAATTTTCAAATTGTATGCGTTTGAGTTTTGGTCTTCCGTGGACAAACGAATTAAGAAAGTCCATTCAGACTTTAGGGAAACTGGCTGAAAAACAATTATAAATAAAAAACTGGACAGTACAACTACTTACTGTCCAGCCAACAATTAAAGAGACCAAACTAACAATTATAAGACGAAATAGGCATCTTTTTCGACTTTTTTAGGTTCCTCTTTCAAATCAAATTCTTTCAGAATATCAAACTCACTTTGATACTCGTTAAGCATTTGTTTGATGTTTTTCTCTATTGTATTTGCTATAGCAGTTACAGGCGTATCGGTTGGTCGGTTTTCAAACGGATCTTGCAAATGAATCGCCATTCTCTCGATCAAAAAGAAAGCACCTCCAATGGCAGTAATCAACGGAATGGCAAACCAGCTCAACACACTTGTTAATCCAAAAGGCAGTAAAAGGATAAACAGACACAATGTTAATCGAATATACATGCTGTATGTGGTTGGAAAAATCGTGTTTTTAATTCGCTCACATTTTCCCATTTCATCACACAATCTTGATAGTGTATTGTCAATTTCTACCTGCTGGTAAGTATTGATGCGTTTATCATTTAATGCATTTCGTAAATCTCTGGCGTGCAGCATTAAAATAGCATTTGGCACGTTTTGATGATTTTTAATGTATTTGATTTCTTCTTCACTCATCAAACCATATAGAGGTTCTACAGCATTTTTATTTCGAAGAGATTGACCTAAACTATAACACCATGCAATTTGTCTTTTGGCAAAATTTTCTTTGAATTCACTGGCTTCCAAAGAAAAATCAGGGTCTTTATAAAAGGTCAATACCTGACGAATTAATGTTCTTGAATCGTTTACGACTGCTCCCCAAACAATTCGGGCTTCCCACCATCTGTCATAAGCCTGATTGGATTTAAAGGCTAACAATAGCGATATAATGGTTCCAATTATAGTGGGAATCGCAATTGGAATATCAACAGGAAGAGTGATAAAATAGTGATGAAAAATTTCAAACACTAAGGTATAAGCTAATACAAGTACTATTTCTACTTTAATTTTCCCGAGAACGTACTTCATTGGTATTCTTTTCTTTAATAACATATTATCGGTTTTAAATTAAATTAATATTGCTGTTTGAGTGATTAGTTGTTAGTTGTTAGTGATTAGTTGTTAGCTGTTAGTGATTCGTAATTAGTTTTTTACTTAAAAAATCAAAAAACAGAATATCGCTATGCGGTATATTCACTTTTCCACTTTTTACTTTTTACTATTCACTTTTTACTTTTTACTATTCACTAAAAGACTAAGCCATTTCTTCATACAATGAAAGAACCGGAAGTCCGAGTTTTTCATTGATATTTTCTTTTTTAACTTTTTTGAATTTGATTTTTTCTCCTTTACGGGTTTCTACTAAAAGGTCAATTTCATATTTAGAAATCGCTTCGGATAAATAAGGCGCTAAGGTTTCGTAATTATCATCAATTTTAGAAGTCTGGCTTACAATTTCGTATGAGAAATTCTCATTTAAAAACTGCTGAACATCTTTTACGTGCATATTGGCACTGCTGTTCTCGATGTAAAGTGCTTTTGTAAAGTGTTCTTTGAAATGTTCGCTTCCTAAATGTAGGATCGGGCATTTTTGATTTCCAGCCAATTGCACCAAATATTGATGAATGCGCTTGGTTTCTTTTTTATAAGAATGCGTCAGGATTACCAATTTTACAGAGAAGTGTTCGATTATTCCTCTAAAAATAGGCGATGAAAGTCCGTATTGATTATGAATTTTAATTCTGCAGTTTTTAGTATGATTAATCATATATCTGCAGGTTTCTAACACTTCTTCTTGGCTTTTGGTAAGTCCTGTGCGCATTTCACGAAGGAAATTAGAAGCCGAAAAAGCATCTGGTGTTTCAGAAACCATCATTAAAACAATTTCGCAGTCCGATTCTTTGGATTGATTAATCGCTGATTTTACGGCAGAAATTGTATCATCTTTTAAAGTTGTAGGTATCAGGAAATTTTTCATATGTATAATCTTTTAGTTTATACATACAAAATAACTACCTGATTATTAGAAGGGTATTAATATAAAATTAGAATTTTCTAAAATTAAACATTAGAATTTTTAATGTTGGCTTTCTTGGTACTGGTTTTCTTGAAAATAATGGTTACAATCGTTCCTTTATTTTGTTCGGATTGAACTTGTATTTCACCATCGTGCATGCGAATTATTTTAGAAGCCAATGGAAGTCCCAAACCATAACCAATATATTTGGCTGCAATTTTCCCTCTAAAGAAAGGTTCGTACAAATGCGGAATATCTTCTGGTGGAATCCCAATTCCGATATCATTAATAGAAATCTTAATCGCTTCCTGATTCGCCGAAAGTGTTACAAAGACTTCGTTGTTATCTGAATATTTTACGCCATTGGTAATAATATTATTGATGGCAAGTTCTAAAAGTGGTTTATTGCATGGAATTAAAAGCAGATTAGAATCGTTTGGCGCAAAATTCAATTTGATACTCACACGGTTATCAGGAAAAATTTTATCCAAATCTGATTTTACATCCAATAATAGTTCATCAATTCGGGCAATGTCGAGAACTTGTTTATTTCCATCATAACCGGTTTGGGTCAGTTTTAATAAACTTTCTGTCAAATTCCCTAATCTTGATGCTTGGCTGTAAATATTCTGAAGAGATTCTACATATTCTTCTTTTTCACGTTCTTTTAAAAGCATAATTTCAGCTTCGGCAATAATCGTGGTTATAGGCGTTTTTAACTCGTGTGAAGCATTATTGATAAAATTGGCCTGAATCTCAAATGAAGTTTCAAGTCGGTCAAGCATATCATTAAACGTCTCGGTTAAATCCGAAATTTCATCGGCATTTTTTACTTCTGGAAGTCGGTTATGCAGATTTGAAGCACTGATTCGGTTTACTTCTTTTGTAATTCTGGCAACTGGATTAATCACACGTTTGGCTAGAAAACGTCCTAAGAAAAAAGCGAGCAGTATAAATCCAATTCCTCCAAATAGCAATATTTTTACAATATAAACGGTTGTCGTCTTCCCTCTTCGGTCTCGGGCACCAACAATTACAATATATTTCTGGTTGCTTTCTGTAAAAACCTGACCCAGATAATATTTGCTGTTGACTTCGAAATAATCCTTTCCAGTTTTTAGAATATTGGTATAGAATTCATTCGGAAGGTTAAGTTTTGTATTGTAATCAAAACTATTGGCGCTGTTGATTTTCAGCACATATTCTTCTTCCTCGATAAGTTCTTCAAGTCCGTTTTTCTTAAGATTACTGTAGTATTTTATTTTTTCAGGATCATTCTGAAAATGAATAGAGGCCACAATTTTCGCTCGGTCTTCGAGTCTTTTTAAGAAATGGTAACGGTTATTTTCTCTAAATAAAACGAATACAATCACACTCAATAGCAAGGTACTAAAGGTAGATAATGCTACATAAGTGAAAGTAATTCTTTTTCTAATATCCATTTTATTGTTTTATAACATAACCTAAACCTTTCATGGTATGAATAAGTTTGGTGGTATACGGTTTATCTATTTTTTTTCTTAGGTAAGTGATATAAACATCGACCACATTGGTGTTCATATCAAAATTAATATCCCAGACATTATCCAAAATCTGATCTCTTGAAACAATTCTTCCGGCGTTTTTTCCGAGATAATACAGTAATTTGAACTCTTTTGCCGTTAAAATAATAGGTTCGCCGTCTCTTTTTACAGTTTTGGCACGTCCGTTTATTTCTAAATCACCAATAGTGATAACGTCAATTTTATCGGTTTCCTGATGTGCTCTTCGGTGTAAGGCATTAACTCTTGCGTCAAGTTCGCCAAATTTAAAGGGCTTTACAAGATAATCATCAGCGCCAGAATTTAGACCGGTTACAATATTTTCTGAAGTTCCTAAAGCGGTTAAAAGCAAAATAGGAACAAAATTCTTGCTGGCGCGAAGTCTTCTGCAAATTTCGATTCCGTTAATATCTGGTAACATAACGTCTAAAACGACAACATCAAAGTTATAATTGTGGATCATCTCAAGGGCAGTTTTGCCATCGAGTGCCACGCTTACTTCGTTATTATTTTCTGCAAATCCTTTACGTAAAATCGACAAAAGATTTGGCTCGTCTTCGACTATTAGTAACTTCATTTTAATTTGTATATACAACAAAAATAACGATTGACTCGAAAAATAGTATTCTAATTCGTTATAAATTATGATTTAATTATGAACAATTGCGACATCCACAATAAAAAAAGCAGCCAAATAGCTGCTTTCAAATATTATCTGTGAAAAATTTCTAATTCTTAAAATTAAAGCTCAAAACGGCTCCTAAACCAAACTGAAAAGTTGACACATAATCTTCTATTCCAACCGGCCCCCAATATGTCCAATAATAACTATTTCCAACCGCAGCCGACAGCGATTCGAGATAAGCATTTATATTTACAGAAACTATTGAAGCAGTTTTGATTTTAACTCCGCCTTTTACATCCCAGGCAAAATAAGTTCCACTACCACTTTGAGGTGTTTCAACAATTCCGATACCCGCACCTGCACCTAAATAAGGAAGCAAATTTGATCCTGTATTAAAATAATGCGTATAATCAGCTAAAACATAATTAAAAGCACCTTTGTCATCACCTGCATTAAGCTGATTTCCAGCAGGACCATAAAAGGGTATTTTGGTATCTGCCCTTAGATATTTTACCTCAACCGAATTGTTTGTTGAAAAGAAGTACTCAAATCCTGCACCGTATTGAAAACCATCTTCTACTGTTGCACGATAACCATCATAATCAAGGTCGTCTGAAAAATTATATCCACCATACAAATTAAGTGAAAAAGACCTTGCATCTTGAGCCTGCATTCCCATCACCGACAGGAATAAAGCGACTAATAAACTGTACTGTTTCATAAATTGATTTGTTTGAAAGTTAAATGGTAAACCAAATTTAAGTATTTTCTTTCAAATAAATCATTTATAACCATATAATTTTCACATAATCAATAACTTATAAACAAAATAGAATCTCATAAAAACGTAAACAGATCATCAGGAGTCTATAGAATGATATAATACAAATTATAGCACATTTTACTTTGTAATAAATTTAGGATGGATCAAATTTTCTAAAGAATAAATTTCATCCCATTTTTCCTGAGTAATCAGTTTTCTTTCAACCACCGCAATTTGATGTACACTTTTGTTTGTTTTTAAAGCTTCTCCGGCTATGCTGGCACTTTCTTCATAACCAATAATTGGATTTAATTGGGTTACGATTCCAATACTATTCATAACCATATTGTAACAATGATCAACATTTGCTGTAATACCGTTGATGCATTTATCAATTAAAGTTTGAATGGCATTTGAAAGATAGTCCAATGAAGTGAACATGGCAAAAGCAATAACCGGCTCCATTACATTTAATTGCAATTGTCCTGCTTCTGCCGCCATTGTTACCGTTAAATCCTGACCGATTACATAAAAACAGGTTTGATTTACGACTTCTGGAATTACTGGATTTACTTTACCCGGCATAATAGATGAACCTGGCTGACGTGGTGGAAGGTTAATTTCATTAAATCCTGTTCTTGGTCCAGAACTTAACAATCGTAAATCGTTGCAAATTTTCGAAATTTTAACCGCAGAACGTTTTAAAGTTCCCATAATCTGTACGTAAGCCCCCGTGTCGACTGTTGCTTCAATTAAATCTGGAGAAAGCGTTAACGGAATTCCAACTTCTTCAGCCAGATATTTTACACAAAGTTCAGGATAACCTTCAGGAGCATTTACTTTGGTTCCAATTGCAGTTGCGCCCATGTTAATTTCCAGCAATAATTCCTGAGCATTTTTTAAACGCTGAATATCTTCGCCAATTGTTGTGGCATACGCTTTAAATTCCTGTCCTAAAGTCATAGGAACTGCATCTTGCAATTGCGTTCTTCCCATTTTTAAAACTTCCTTAAACTCCTCGCCTTTTTTAGCAAAAGCTACTTCTAAGCCTGCAAAAGTTTTAATAAAACTTTCCATTTTTAAATACAAAGCAATTCTAAATGCCGATGGATAAGCATCGTTTGTAGACTGAGAACAGTTTACATGATTATTGGGATGAAGAAAATTGTATTCTCCTTTTTTATGACCTAAATATTCCAGTCCGATATTGGCAATAACTTCATTGGCATTCATGTTTACAGAAGTCCCTGCGCCGCCTTGAATCAAATCGCTTACAAATTCCTGATCAAATTTACCTGCAATTACCTGATCGCTTCCGTAACAAATGGCTTCTGCCAATTTTGGATCGATCGCATTGCAATCTTTATTGGCTAGAGCAGCCGCTTTTTTCACATAACCTAAAGCCTTAATAAACAAAGGTTCTTTTGAAATCGGAATTCCAGTAATATTGAAATTTTCTACCGCTCTAAAAGTTTGGATTCCGTAGTACAGATGATTGGGAATTTCTAGTTCTCCTAAAAAATCATGCTCCTTTCTTGTTGGTTCCATATCGATAATGATGTATTTTAAACTTAAAAATAAGTGTAAAGCTACAGCATTTTATGCATAAAAAATGTGAATGAAATCAAAATGATTTATGATTTTAAGAGGAATATTTTATGGTAAAGTATTACCTTTTCGGTCTCAAATATTTATCATTTTAAACTTGAAGAAACAGCACGAATATTTTCTTGATAAAGAATACAATAGCATTATTTACGCAAAAGAAGATCTGAATTTTAAAGATTTTGAAGGCTGCGTTTTTAATCGTTGCAATTTCTCTGCGTGTACTTTTCTGGCGGTTACTTTTATTGACTGCGTTTTTAATGATTGTATTTTCAACGAAGCCAAAATTAATTACGTTGCTTTTAGAACTGCAGCTTTTAACCGATGCGAAATTAAAGACGTTAATTTTGCCATGTGCGATAAATTGATTTTTGAAATTGGTTTTAACGATTGTATTCTGGATTTTTCGAAGTTTTATGCTTTAAAACTAAAAGGAACAATCTTTACCAATTGCAGTATTATTGCAGTCGATTTCATGGCTGCCGATCTTACAGGCGTTATATTCGATAATTGCGATTTATACCGCTCCGAATTCTCGAAAGCCATTGCCAACAAAACCGATTTTAAAACAAGTTATAATTATACTATTGATCCATCAAAAACTAAATTGAAGAAAGCCGTTTTTTCTTTGAATGAAGTGAAAGGATTGTTATTTAAGTATGATGTAATTGTAAAATAGCTTGCCCAATAAATTAAATCTGCTTCCCCATCACATAATCCTCCATCAAATAACCATTTCCAATTTCTATATCAACTGTTTCTTTAATTTCGAAACCTAATTTTTTATAGAAGTTCAAAGCGGTATTGAAGCGATTCACGTTTAGTAAAAGCGTTGCAGAATTGTTTTCTAAAGCCATTTTACCGATTTCATCAAAAACCATTTTACCGAAACCCTTCCCTTGTGTTTCTGGCAGAAGATAGATTTTATGAATTTTAGTTATCGCTTCATTTTTATAATTATGCTCAATCCCGATAAAACCAATTACGGAATCAGCATCTGAGATTAAATAAAACAACTGCTCTTTATTCTGAATCTGATTCGAAAGTGTTTCATTAGAATAAATTAAATCTAACATATACTCCAATTGTTCTTTCGTTAGGATTTCTCCGTACGTAATGGGCCATGTTATATGTGCGATCTCTTGAATTTTGGCAATATCTTTAAGAGCTGCTTCGGTAATTTGAATCATATTATTTTGTAAAAACTTGATTTTCTTGTTCGCTTACGCGGATGAAAGTGGTTCGTTTAGTCAATTCTTTTAATCTTGAAGCTCCAACATACGTACAAGTGCTTCTAATGCCTCCTAAAATATCTAAAACAGTATGAATGACATCACCTTTAAACGGAACTTGAACTGTTTTTCCTTCGCTTGCTCTGTATTCTGCAACGCCGCCAGCGTGTTTGTCCATAGCAGTTTTCGAACTCATTCCGTAAAATTGTTTGAATTTTTCTCCATTTACTTCAATCAGTTCTCCTCCGCTTTCGGTATGTCCTGCCAGCATTCCACCTAACATTACAAAATCGGCAGCAGCGCCAAAAGCTTTGGCAACATCGCCAGGAGTTGTACAGCCCCCGTCGCTTATGATGTGTCCGCCTAATCCGTGCGCGGCATCGGCACATTCTATAATAGCAGAAAGCTGCGGATAACCTACACCTGTTTTTACACGCGTTGTACAAACAGAACCTGGTCCAATTCCAACTTTTACGATATCAGCGCCAGCTAATAAAAGTTCTTCTGTCATTTCTCCTGTCACAACATTTCCGGCAATGATAATTTTATCTGGATATTGTTTTCGGGTTTGCTGTAAAAACTGCACAAAATGTTCTGAATAGCCGTTTGCTACATCAATGCAAATAAATTTCAGTTGTGGATTTGCTGTAATAATCTGTCCGATTTTTTCAGAATCTTCTTTTCCGGTTCCAGTACTTACTGCAATATAATTATAGAAATCTGCATTAACATCTTTAAGGAAATTGTTCCATTCTTCTAAAGTGTAATGTTTATGAATCGCTGTAAAAAGTTTTTCTCCTGCCAAAACCTTAGCCATTTCAAAAGTTCCTACAGTATCCATATTGGCTGCCATAATCGGGATTCCTGTCCAACTTGCAGTGCTGTGCAAAAATTTGAAATTCTGTTCTAAGGACACTTCCGACCTGCTTTTAAGTGTTGATCTTTTAGGTCTAAACATTACATCTTTAAATCCTAATTTTAAATCCATTTCAATTCTCATAGTTCGAGATTTTGGTTACTCTCAAATTTACGGAATTTTAGATTTTAGATTGTGGATTTTAGATTAACAAAAAGCTGAACTTTTAAACAATTTGAACGCTGATAAAAGTGACAAACTTGAAACTTCAGATTTTGAACGCTAATAATACCGATTCACTTTCGCGAAAGCGCGGATTAAAAAGGATTTTTATTTTTAAAATTTGATATACTTTGTACGGGCTTCGACTTCGCTCAGCCTGACAAACTTGAAACTTGAAACAGAACAATCAAAAAAACTGAAAACTGCGACTGCGACTGGACACTAAAAACTACCCGTGAATCGTCTCTCCTTTTCCGTAATTGGTAATGATTGATTCTTCAAAAGCCAGCCATTCTCTCCAGCGTTTTTCAACGTCGATTCCTGTTCCGTATTTACGTGCGTACGTAATGAAGGTAGTATAATGCCCTGCTTCGCTTTCCATTAATTCTCTGTAGAAAAGTGCTAATTCTTCGTCTTTAATATTTTCTGAAAGCACTTTAAAACGTTCACAACTTCTAGCTTCAATCATTGCAGAAAAAAGCAATCGTTCAACCAGACCAGAAACACGGCTTCCGTCTCCGCTTCTTTTCATGTATTGGTAGAGTTCGTTTACGTAATCGTCTTTACGTTCGCGTCCTAGTTTCAATCCTCTTTTGATAATGATATTGTGAACTTGCTCAAAATGATCGATTTCTTCTTTGGCGAGAGCCAATAAATCTTTTACCAAATCCTGATGTTCAGAGTTATTGGTAATAATTGTAATTGCGTTTGTTGCTGCTTTTTGCTCGCACCAAGCGTGGTCTGTCAAGATTTCTTCGATGTTTTTCTCAACAATATTTACCCATCTTGGGTCGGTTGGCAATTGTAATCTTAATACGCCCATCTTTTAATTTTTTGTTTGTTTTGTTTCAGGTTTATTTTGTTTCAAGTTACTCTTAAAGCTAAAAAAGTTTAAAGTCTTGTAACACGTTTATTTTCGCGTTACAAAACTTTAAACTTGAAACCTTAAACTTTAAACTAATTAATACGCAAAAATTGGTCTTTCGCTCATTAATTCGTTTACTTCTTCAGCAACTTCTTCGATAATATCTTCATTTGTGTGATTAGATAAAACTTTATCGATTAAAGCTACGATAGTTTCCATATCTTTTTCAACTAAACCACGAGTTGTGATTGCAGCTGTTCCAACACGAATTCCAGAAGTGATAAATGGAGATTTATCGTCAAAAGGAACCATGTTTTTGTTTACTGTAATTTCAGCTTTTACTAATGCATTTTCAGCTTCTTTACCAGAAATGTTTTTGTTTCTTAGGTCAATAAGCATCATGTGGTTATCAGTTCCGCCAGAGATAATGTTGTAACCTCTTTTTACGAAAGCATCAGCCATTGAATTTGCATTTTTCTGCAATTGCATTGCGTAAGTAAAGAACTCATCTTTAAGCGCTTCACCAAAAGCAACTGCTTTAGCAGCAATAATGTGCATTAAAGGTCCACCTTGATTTCCTGGGAAAACAGCTAAATCTAATAAGGATGACATCATTCTGATTTCTCCTTTTGGAGTTGTTAATCCTTGTGGGTTTGGGAAATCTTTCCCCATTAAAATAAGACCTCCACGTGGTCCTCTTAATGTTTTGTGAGTTGTGGTAGAAACAATATGGCAATGTGGAATTGGATCACTTAATAATCCTTTTGCGATAAGACCTGCTGGATGAGAAATATCAGCAAATAAGATCGCTCCTACACTGTCAGCAATTTGTCTGAAACGAGCAAAATCCATATCACGAGAATAAGCAGAAGCTCCTGCGATAATTAATTTTGGCTGTTCTTTAGTTGCAATTTCTTGAATTTTATCGTAATCTAAACGACCCGTTTCAGCATCTACACCGTAGAAAACTGGACGGTATAAACGTCCTGAAAAGTTTACTGGAGAACCATGAGTTAAGTGCCCCCCGTGAGATAAATCGAAACCTAAAATAGTATCACCAGGATTTAAACATGCATGGTAAACAGCAGTGTTTGCCTGAGAACCTGAGTGAGGCTGTACGTTTGCATATTCAGCACCAAACAATTCTTTTGCTCTATCAATAGCGATCTGTTCAATAACGTCAACTACTTCGCAGCCTCCGTAATATCTTTTGCCTGGATAACCTTCAGCATATTTATTAGTTAAAACAGAACCAGCTGCCTCCATTACCTCATCACTTACAAAGTTTTCTGAAGCAATAAGCTCTAATCCGTGAATTTGTCTTTCTTTTTCTTCTTGTATAAGATCAAAAATTTGTTCGTCGCGTTGCATTTTTTCGTTTTTCGTTAATTTCCTGCAAAAATACAAAAAAACGTTTGTCAAACTGCTAGATTATGATATATTTGACATGTAATTTTTCAACAAATAATTAACATTAAACATGCCAATAACCGCCAACGATACCAGTAGAAAATCATGGTTAGAAGTACCTCAAAATAGTGACTTCCCTATTCAAAATATTCCTTTCGGTGTATTTCTTACCAAAGAAAATGTCGTGACTGTAGGAACGAGAATTGGCGATTATGCTATAGATTTAGGGGCTTTACAGCAATTAAACTATTTTGAAGGAATCGAATTAACCGATGATATGTTTATGCAGGATACGCTGAATGATTTTATTTCTGACGGAAAAAAAACATGGCGTTTGGTTCGAAATCGTATCGCTGAGATTTTTGATGAGAACAATCCGCAGTTAAGAGATACAACAAAACACCGAGATATTGTGATATTTAAAATTGAAGATGTAGAAATGCAGCTTCCAGTTTTAATTGGTGATTATACGGACTTTTATTCTAGTAAAGAACACGCTACAAACGTAGGTAAAATGTTCCGCGATCCAGAAAATGCTTTATTGCCAAACTGGCTGCACATTCCGGTTGGATACCACGGAAGAAGTTCTACAATTGTGCCATCTGGAATTCCGGTTCACAGACCTATGGGACAAACTTTACCTGCTGGACATGACACACCTGTTTTTGGTGCTTCACGTTTAGTAGATTTCGAATTGGAAACTGCTTTTATCACAACCGATGTAAATGTAATGGGAGAAAACATTCCAACTTACGAAGCTGAAGATTATATTTTTGGAATGGTTTTGTTAAATGACTGGAGCGCGCGTGATATTCAAAAATGGGAATATGTGCCTCTTGGTCCATTCTTAGCTAAAAACTTTGCCACTTCAATTTCTCCTTGGATCGTAACTATGGATGCTTTAGAGCCTTTTAGAACAAAAGGACCTAAACAGGATCCATCTCCGCTGCCTTATTTACAGACAAAAGGAAAGAAAGCTTTTGATATTCACTTAGAAGTTTCATTAAAACCGGAAAATCAAGATGAAGAAACTGTGATTTCACGATCCAACTTCAAATATTTATATTGGTCAATGAGCCAGCAATTGGCACATCATACTTCAAATGGATGCCGTGTGAATTCTGGTGATATGATGGGATCAGGAACTATTTCAGGACCGACTCCAGATAGCTTTGGTTCTATGCTGGAATTAACGTGGGGCGGAAAAAATCCTATTACGTTAAAAGATGGAAGTGAACGTAAATTTATTGAAGATAACGACACTGTTATTATTCGTGGTTTCTGCGAAAATGCCGAAGTAAGAATTGGTTTTGGAGAAGTTTCAAGTCAATTATTACCTCCTTTTATCAGACAATGAAGTGAAGATAAATCTTCTGAAGAGATATAGAAATAAAAAAACCTTGGTCATCGCCAAGGTTTTTTTATATTTTATTTGAATCTCGCAAAGTCGCAGAGACGCATTTTTTTAAAACCATATAAGTGATACAAGAAAATTTAAGTTTGAATTAAATGAACTCATATCACTTATATGGTTTTATTTTTTTTAATTATGCAGGAATCTGCTGACTCAAACAGTGTAAAGTCCCAAATCCCCAGATAAAATCAATACAGCTTATTCCAATTACTTCACGATCAGGGAAACATTCTGCTAAAATATTTAAAGCCACACGATCATTACTGTCATTAAATGTTGGTACTAAAACACAATTATTCAAAATCAAGAAATTAGCATAACTTGCCGGTAAACGTAAATCTTCAAAATCAACACGCTTAGGCATTGGCAATGCTACAATTACAGGAGATTTTCCATTTTCTAATTTTGCATTTTGTAAGCGTTTCAAATTGTCTTGTAAAGGTTTGTAGTTTGAATCGTTTTTATCAGTTTCAACAATCGTAACAATTGTATCTTCGTTTACGAATCGGCATAAATCGTCGATATGTCCGTGTGTATCATCACCTTCAATTCCGTCTCCTAACCAAATTACATTGGTAACTCCAAGATATTCTTTAAAAACAGCTTCGTAATCTTCTTTGGTAAAACCTTGATTTCTTACCTGAATGGTTGGGTGCATCAAGCATTCTTCAGAAGTCAATAACGTACCTTTTCCGTTTACATCAATCGCTCCACCTTCTACAATTACCGGTTTTCCTTTATACGTTACCTGAGTTAAAGGAACATCGATAAAATCAGCTACTTTACCCGGAACAAATTTATCTAATTGATAGTTTTTATATTTTGCCCATCCGTTGAAATTAAAATTTAAAGCTTCTCTTTTTGAACCATTTTTTACAATGATTGGTCCAGAGTCGCGCATCCAGCTTCTGTTGGTTTTATGAATGATATAAGAAACATTTTTAAGATTTACACGAGCTCTTTCAAGCATATCGTTTACTTTCTCTTTTAGTTTTTCATCGGCAACTACCAAGAAAACAGTTTCAAAAGTGGCTACTTTTTTTATAAATTCTACAAAAGCCCATTGAACGGCTTCGTATTTTCCAGGCCAGTCGTTACCATTGTGCGGAAAACACAAAACAATTCCTTGCTGCTTTTCCCATTCTGCTGGAAATCTTCTATTATTTGTTGACATAAATACGTTCTGATTTAGAAAGTGCAAAGATAGTCATTCGGCAGGATTATAAAACAGCTCTATAAAAAGATATAACATTTCACCCAAAATATCTTATAAAATTTAAGTTAAAGATTAGATAATACAGCCTTAATATTACACCCAAATCCCATAATTACTTTTGGCAAAAACTAAAACACAATCAAAATGAAGAAATTAAGCATTTCATTATTTGCCGCATTATTAATTATGGCAAGCTGTAATAATGATGACAATTCTAAAAATGACGAACAACCAGAAGCAGTTGTAAACGAAAATCCGGGAACTTTTAAAGAAATCGGTTCTATTACAATTGGTGGTGAAGCCGCCGCCGAAATTTCGGCTTACTGTGAAAAAACAAAAAGATTATTTACAGTAAATAACAGCGGTGTAAACCAAATTGATGTTATTGATATTGCTGATCCAACAAAACCAATTAAAATTGGTAAAATTGATTTAGCAGCTTATGAAGGTGCCGCAAACAGTGTTTCGATTTTTGACGGAAAACTCGCGGTTGCATTAGAATCTACTAGTAACAAACAAGGAAATGGTAAAGTAGTAGTTTTCAATACTTCAGACTACAGTTTAATTAAGCAGGTAACCGTAGGTGCATTGCCAGATATGGTTACTTTTTCTCCAGATGGAAAATACATCATGACTGCTAATGAAGGTGAACCAAATACCGATTATTCACAAGATCCAAATGGAACAATTTCAATCATTGAAACAAGCACTTACAGCGTTACAACTTTAGATTTTAGTTCGTTTGCAAGTCAAGCAGAAGCGTTAAAAAAAGATGGGTTCAGAATTTCAAAATTTGCCAAAACTAGTTTTGCTCAAGATATCGAGCCAGAATATATTACTATTTCTGATGATTCTAAAACAGCTTGGGTCACTTTACAAGAAAATAACGGTGTTGCAAAAGTTGATTTGACTTCCAAAACGATTACTGCTATTTACCCTTTAGGTCTAAAAGATTACAATACGGCTGAAAATGCTATTGATGTAAGCGACAGCGATAACAAAATTGCATTTAATCCTTGGAAAGTAAAAGGTCTTTATATGCCAGATGCTATCAGTCATTTTACTGTAAACAATACTCCTTATTTTGTTACTGCTAACGAAGGTGATGCAAGAGAATACAACGCTTTTTCTGATGTAAAACGTATGAAAAACATGACTCTTGATGCAACTGTTTTCCCTGATGCAGCAACCTTAAAATTAGATGCTAATTTGGGAAGATTAAATCTTGTTGCCGATATGGGAGATACTGATGGAGATGGAGATTTAGACCAAACGATAAGCTTTGGAGGAAGATCATTCTCAATCTGGAATGGAAACACAGGAAAAATTGTTTACGACAGTAAAAATGATGTTGACAAAAAAACTAATGAATTAGGAACTTATGATGATAAGAGAAGTGACGATAAAGGTTCTGAACCAGAAGCCGTAGTTTCTGTAAAAATGGGCAATCAGAATATTTTATTTGTAGGACTTGAAAGATCAGATGCTTTTATGGTTTATGATGTTACTAATCCGGTTTCTCCACAATATTTACAAACTGTTAAAACGGGTGATGCGCCAGAAGGAGTTTTATTTATTCCAGCTTCAAAAAGTCCAACTAAAAGAAGTTTATTAGTGGTAAGCAGCGAAGGCGACGGCTCTGTAAAAATTTATCAGCCAGATTTGAAATAACCATTATTTCACAAATTCAGAAAGGGTAAGATTTAAATTTTACCCTTTTTTTTGCAAAAAATCAAATTTTAATCACCACATTTTCAGAATTGTAAGCAAAATAGTGGAAATTATGTAAACGAGGTTACAACACATTTCCAAAATAGGGGGTCTACTTTTGTCTGAGTTAAATAAAAATGAATAAATTTTGATATCATGAAAAAGAAATTAGTATCAGTATCCCTTCTTCTATTAGCGCTTACTGCAGGTGCTCAAAATATGGCGACTACATCAGCAAAAACAATTGTTGATCAACCTGAATATAATAAATGGTCTATTGAATTAAATGGAGGTGTAAACAAACCAACTAGAGCAATGACTACAGGTTATGCTACAGAATCTTTAAATTTCTTTCACGGAGATTTAGGTGTTCGATATATGTTTAATCCAAAATTTGGAGTAAAATTAGATGTAGGTTACGACCAGTTTAAAGAGAAAAAAAATACTCCTGATTTTGAAAGCCGTTATGTTAGAGCCAGCTTACAAGGAGTTATTAACGTAGGACGTGCCTTAAATTTTGAAACTTGGACAAACACTATCGGTATTTTAGCACATGGTGGTTTTGGAGTTTCACAAATTAGTACTGAAACTGGTTTTGGAGGTCAAGATTACATGGCACACGGAATCGCTGGTATTACCGGACAGATTAAATTAAGCAACCGAGTAGCTTTGACTGGTGACCTTACGGGAATTATTAACGGAAGACAAAACTGGAATTTTGACGGAATGGGTAATACTACTACAGGTTCTTTTGATGGTATTCTTTTAAATGCTTCTGTTGGTTTAACCTTCTACTTAGGTAAACACGAAAAACATGCTGACTGGGTTGGCGAAGAAGATAGAATTGGTGAATTGGAAAAAAGAGTGGACTTAATCGAAACTGGTCTTATTGATTCAGATAAAGATGGTGTTGCTGATTTATACGATTTAGAACCAAACACAATTGCAGGTGTTGCAGTTAATACAAAAGGACAATCAATTGATAACAATCAAAATGGTGTGCCAGATGAGTTAGAAAGCTATTTGGATAAAACATATGAAAAGAAAGGCGCTGGATCAGCTACAAACAATACTGTTGAAGAATTAATCAACGGAGGTTATGTAAACGTGTACTTTGATTTCAATTCTTCTAAACCAACAAACGCTTCTTTATCTGGGGTTGATTTCTTAGTAAAATACCTAAAAAATAACCCAGGAAAATCTGCTGACATTATTGGATATGCTGATGAAATTGGAAGTTCAAACTACAATGCTGAATTGTCAAGAAAAAGAGCTGAAGCTGTGAAAAAAGTAGCAATAAATGCGGGAATTGATGCATCGAGACTGAATGTAATTGCTAACGGAGAGGATACTTCGGTTAACAAAAATTCTAAAGAGGCACGTCAAATCGTGAGAAGAGTTACTTTCCAAGTGAAGTAATATAGATATAAAGCTAAAAATAATAAAAAGAACTGTTTCAATAATGAGGCAGTTCTTTTTTGTTTTAATATAAACTACTAAAGAGCTTCAGAGAAGCTTACAAAGAGAGCTGTCTTTTTTAGACAGCTCTTTTAAAAATTATGATAAATCTAAATTATTTATCGATTGCTCTTTTTGTAATATCACCAAAGGCATCAATTCTTCTGTCTCTGAAGAATGGCCAGTTTTGACGGACATTTTCTTGTAAATCCAAATCAACCTCAGCGATTAGGATTTCTTCTTTATCATGAGAAGCTTGAGCTAAAATTTCACCTTGTGGGCCAGCGATGAAAGAAGCTCCCCAGAATTGAATTCCTTCGGTTCCATCGATGTATTTTTCAAGACCAATTCTGTTAGCTGCCGCTACGAAAACTCCATTTGCTACAGCATGACCTTTCATAACGTTCATCCAAGCTCCATATTGGTTTTCTCCGTATTGTTCTTTTTCTTTTGGATGCCATCCAATTGCTGTTGGGTAGAATAAAACTTCTGCACCTTTAAGCGCTGTAATACGAGCTGCTTCTGGATACCATTGATCCCAACAGATTAAAGTTCCAACCGTTCCTTTTTTAGTTTCAATTGCCTGAAAACCTAAATCACCTGGAGTAAAATAGAATTTTTCATAGAAATGCGGATCGTCTGGAATATGCATTTTACGGTATAAACCAGCTTCGGTTCCATCAGCATCAATAATATAAGCACTATTATGATAGATTCCTGCCATTCTTTTTTCGAAGAAAGGAACGATAATAACTACTCCTAATTCTTTTGCCAATTCACTGAATGCAATAAATGAAGTACTATAAAGCGGTTCTGCTAATGCAAAATTATCTACATCCTCGCTTTGGCAGAAATAATGACTGCTATATAATTCAGGAAGTAAGATCACTTCTGCCCCTTGACTTGCAGCATCTCTTACCCAGCTGATACATTTTTTAAGATTATTTTCGGCAACATCATTCAGGTTTAACTGAATAACCGATATTTTATATTTTCTTTTCGCCATGACATAAAATTTAGAGTGCAAAAATAGTAATTTTTAGAGGAATGACAAAGCCAACGCTATTCAATCCAAATAACTTTTAAAAGCATAGTTTACAAAAAGTTTGTAAAGAATTTATGCTTCTAAAAGCTAGTCAAATATCTTTCAAAACAAAAAAACATTTTACAGAAATAAATTTCTATAAAATGTTTTATAAAGTATGTCTTAAAAAAATTACTGAATAACAAGTTTCTTTACTAAAAATTCAGTTTCAGATTTTTTAAATTTAATTTCAAAAGTTCCTTTTGACTGTGGTGAAAATGTATAAACTGTATGTAGAGCCGTTGGTGTCTCATTACCACAAGTTGTAGGATAAGTTACTTCTATCTGAAATCCTTCTTCTTTTCCAATTGATATATTTCCAATTCTATCAAATTTACCACATGCATTGTCTACAATAAACGATATGTCATAATTAATATCAACTCCTACTTTTCCAGTTTCTGGTCCGCTGATTGCTGTAACATTTGCCGCTCTTGAAATGGTTTGAGGTGTTTCTTTTCCATTGTCATCACTACTGCATGAAAGCAAAGAAACTGCTAAAAACAGTATTGTTAAAACTGATTGTAATCTAAAGGTTTTCATATAAATTTATTAAGTTCATTATTATAAAGATGAGGCTAAATTACAAAGGTTGCGTAACAAAACACAAATAATTTCATATATTTTTTTCACTTTGCTTTTAAAATCAAAACCATTTTACATCAATTAAAATCTCTGTAAAATGGTTTATAAAAAACAAATCAACTCAATAAACTTTATTCAATCACTACTTTTTGAGTAAGGAATTCTGTTTCTGACTTTTTGAATTTAATGTCATAAGTTCCTTTTGCTGTCGCTTTAAATTTGTAAACGGTCTTTTTTGGATCTGGAACTTGTTGTGTACAAACTTCGCTTGGGTATTTTGCTATTACTTGTAATCCTTTTACGGCACCAATGGTTACTTCAGAAATTTTGTCAAATTCTCCACATGCATTGTCAACCACAAAAGTTACTTCATAACTTAATTCATCGTTCACTTTTCCAGTTGCTGGTCCTTTAATTTCTGTTACTAATGCAGCTTTTACATTTGGAACAACTGGCTTCTCATCATCGTCATTACTGCATGACACAATTGAAATTGATAAAAATAATACTACCAAAATTGATTTTAATTTAAAACTTTTCATATAAAATAATAATTAATTGTTAATTACTATGAAGATGCAGTCAATTTGTAAAGGTTGCTTTTATGAAATGTTAAATAGTTTTACAAAAATCTCAACCAATTGTAAATCAAAAGTTTATTTTTTAAAATAAATTTTATAAATAGCGATATTTCTTATAAAAAAAATAAATTTCCTTACTTAGCCCCGATAGAAACGGCATCCTTTTGCGGCCTATAGATTACGGCAAGAAAGCCGCAAAAGATATAGTGAATAGCGGGACAAATGGTAATTTTGGAAACAATTAAATCTGCTACAAAAAAAAAACACCAGCCTCTCGACTAGTGTTTTGTATTATTATACGGCTGAAGGTTTATACTGCCGGTTCTTTCTTTTTGAAAATCTTTTTAAAGAGATTAACCAGAGCTAAGACAATAAAGCCAATGATAAGTCCTATTGCAAACTCTTTGATAATCGAAGGAAAATTTGGTAAAAGATGATGGAAAAATTCTATGTTGTGAACGAATAATCCGCCGGCAACTAAAATTAAAGCAATAGTTCCAATAACAGTTAAAGCTTTAATCACTTTTGGAAGTGCTTGAACTAATACATTTCCAATACTTTTCAAAAGGCTTTTCTCTTTTTTACTGCGTTGGATCATTTTAAAACCAACTTCATCCATACGCACAATAAGCGCTACAATTCCATAAACTCCAATTGTAGCAATGATGGCAATGATTGAAACAGTAATTATTTGAGAAACTAATGGCTTTCCGATAACGGTTCCTAAAGCGATGATCACAATCTCTACAGAAAGAATAAAATCGGTTATGATTGCAGATTTTACTTTTTCTTTCTCTACAAGCAAAATTTCTTCTTCTGTAAGAACTTCTTCTGTAATCCCTTCAGATTCTTCGTGTGCATGAGGAAAAAAGAACTCGTAGATTTTTTCAGCTCCTTCGTAGGCTAAAAACAATCCTCCTAAAACCAAAATTACCATAATAGCAATTGGAAAAAATGCACTTAACAAAAATGCAATGGGCAGGATAATGATTTTATTTAATAAAGAACCTTTACTAATTGCCCATAAAACCGGCAATTCTCTTGAAGAAGCAAAACCTGAAGCTTTTTCGGCATTTACTGCTAAGTCATCGCCCAAAATTCCGGCTGTCTTTTTTGCAGCAACTTTACTCATTACTGCAACATCATCCATAATTGCTGCGATATCGTCTAATAGAGCGAAAAAACCTGAACCCATTTTTAATTTTTTTTAGTGATGCGAATCTAGACATTTTGCGTTAATCTTCCCAATAATATCATGGCTAAATTTCTCTTTTATCTCTAATTCTAGAAATGAGGTTTCTAATTACATTGTCCTAAAAGAACCCATAAAATAATAAAAACGATAATCGTTCCGAAACATCCTCCTCCTAATTTTTTAGCACCGTAACCGGCCAGTAATCCTCTAAATATATTATTCATAATAGTTTGTTTTAATGTTACTGTAAATTTGAGAATTAAGCCGATAATTTGATTTATAATACTTTTCGAAAATCTTTCATTATTCACGGGTATACATAAAAAAACACCGGCATTTCTGCCAGTGTTTCTTTTTTTAAATAAGATGTATATCAGTTTATTCCCCTACTATTTGTGTTTGATTTCTAAAAACCAATTTTCCATCAAAAGCATCTAACAAAATAATGCTGTCTGTTGTGATGTTTCCCGCCAAGATTTCTTTTGACAACTGATTTAGAACTTCTCTCTGCACTACACGTTTTACAGGTCTTGCACCAAACTGAGGATCAAATCCTTTATCAGACAAGTAGGCAATTGCTTCTGGAGTTGCATCCATTGTTATGCCTTGCTGTGTCAGCATTTTGGTAACACCTTTTAACTGTAAGCCTACAATTCTTGAAATATTATCTACTGTAAGCGGTGTAAACATCACGATTTCGTCGATACGGTTTATGAATTCCGGACGAACTGTTTGTTTCAACAATCCTAAAACTTCGTTTTTCGCTGCTTCTGTTGCTGCTTCCACACCACCTTTTAGGTTTTCGAATTTCTCCTGAATTATCTGGCTTCCCATATTAGAAGTCATAATGATAATCGTATTTTTGAAATCCGCCAAACGTCCTTTATTATCAGTTAAACGTCCTTCATCAAGAACTTGCAATAAAATATTGAATGTATCTGGATGCGCTTTTTCGATCTCGTCTAACAAAATCACAGAATATGGTTTTCTACGAACCGCTTCCGTTAATTGTCCGCCTTCATCATAACCTACATATCCTGGAGGCGCACCCACTAAACGGCTCACACTATGGCGTTCTTGGTACTCACTCATATCGATACGAGTCATGGCATTTTCATCATCAAAAAGATATTCTGCCAATGCTTTTGCCAATTCGGTTTTACCCACTCCGGTTGTTCCTAAGAATAAGAATGTTCCAACAGGTTTTTTCATATCCTGCAAACCGGCACGGCTTCTGCGAACGGCGTCACTCACTGCTTCTATCGCTTCTTCCTGACCCACTACACGTTTGTGCAATTCGTCTTCCAGATGCAATAGTTTTTCTCTTTCTGTCTGAAGCATTTTGGTTACTGGAATTCCAGTCCATTTTGCAACCACTTCTGCAATGTCTTCTCTAGTTACTTCTTCTTTTATTAAAGAGTTTCCAGATTGGAATTCCTGCAATTGTTTTTGCAATGTTTCCTGACGTTCCTGCGCTTCTTTTATTTTTCCGTAACGAATTTCGGCTACTTTTCCATAATCACCATCACGTTCTGCACGTTCTGCTTCATACTTAAAGTCTTCAATTTCATGTTTTACTGCTTGAATTCCGTCAACAATATCTTTTTCAGATTTCCATTTTGCAAAGATTTCGTTTCGTTCTTCTTTCAGGTTGGCCAATTCCATACCTAAAATCTTAAGCTTGCTTTCTTCTTTCTCACGTTTAATGGCTTCGATTTCGATTTCCAACTGCATGATTTTACGATCCAAAACATCTAATTCTTCTGGTTTTGAATTGATTTCCATGCGAAGTTTAGAAGCCGCTTCGTCCATTAAGTCAATCGCTTTATCTGGTAAGAAACGATTCGTAATATATCTTTGCGAAAGCTCAACTGCAGCAATAATGGCTTCGTCTTTAATTTGAACTTTATGATGCGTTTCGTATTTTTCCTTGATTCCACGAAGAATCGAAATCGCACTTTCTGTATCAGGTTCGTCGATTAAAACTTTCTGGAAACGTCTTTCAAGCGCTTTATCTTTCTCAAAATATTTTTGATATTCATCTAAAGTTGTTGCTCCAATCGCTCTTAATTCTCCACGAGCCAAAGCTGGTTTTAAAATGTTCGCCGCGTCCATTGCGCCTTCGCCTCCACCCGCTCCAACAAGCGTATGAATTTCATCAATGAACAAAACGATATCACCTTCTGCAGCTGTAACTTCTTTGACAACCGATTTTAAACGCTCCTCAAATTCTCCTTTGTATTTTGCTCCAGCAATCAACGCTCCCATATCTAATGAGAAAACAATTTTTTCTTTTAAATTTTCTGGAACGTCACCATCTACAATTCTATGTGCTAAACCTTCTGCGATCGCTGTTTTACCTACTCCAGGTTCCCCAATAAGCATTGGATTATTTTTCGTTCTACGTGTTAAGATTTGCAGCACACGACGGATTTCTTCATCACGGCCGATAACTGGATCTAATTTTCCTGTACGCGCTAATTCGTTTAAGTTTTTAGCATATTTATTTAACGAATTGTATGTTTCTTCTGCAGAAGCTGAAGTTACTCTTTCGCCTTTACGTAATTCTTCAATTGCCGCTTTAAGACCTTTTCCTGTAACTCCTTGATCTTTTAAGATTTGAGAAACTTTACTTTTTGAGTCAAAAATGGCTAAAATTAAATGTTCAATCGAAACGTATTCATCGTTCATTTTTTGTGCAATAATTTCAGCTTCATTTAAAGCTTTATTAGCGTCTCTTGAAAGCATAATTTCACCACCAGAAACTTTTGGAAAATTCTGAATTGTGGCATCTAAAAGCTGTAAAAACAACGGCACATTTACGTTTAATTTTTTCAAAATAAATGGCGCGACGTTTTCATCAACTTCAAAAATAGCTTTGAAAATGTGTTCATTTTCAATTTGCTGTTGTCCATTTCGCTGTGCTAATTGCTGCGACAACTGAATGGCTTCCTGCGATTTAATAGTAAATTTATTTATATTCATATTTTTTCGATTTATGATTGATCTTGTTCTTTGTTGTTTTATAAGATTAAAGTTAGGATTTATTGAGATACATTTTTAACCCAAATCATTTAACTTTGTATTGCAATAAGACAAATTATATTCCACAGTATAAAATCAGACAAAACGGCATTAAAAACAGTTTTCTAGCTATTTAGAAATGTCAAAAAGTCACAAAACAAGCCAAATATGAGTTTTTTAAATTCAATCTTCGGAAGTTCAGAGAACTCAGAAGCATCAAAAAGTAAGGTAAACTGGACAGAATTAACAGATATTCTTCAGTTAATGGAAATTGAAGCTATTTCCAACGAAAAGCCAGTTGTAATCTTTAAGCACAGTACAAGATGCAGTATCAGTCGTATGGCTTTAAAACAATTTGAAAGAGAATATGACCTTGAAGGTGTTGTAGATGCTTATTTTTTAGATTTGATTCAACATCGCGATATTTCTAACGAAATTGCCAATCGTTTTAATGTACATCATGAATCACCTCAATTGATCTTGATTAAAAATGGAAAAGCCATTTATAATGTTTCGCACAGTGATATTGATGCTGAAGCATTAAAAGAAAAAGTAGCGTAATTAAAAAAAACTTTATGGACGTTCAAACGGCTTATCAAAAAACAATCATTTTTGCGACTCTTAAGCATTTAGAAAATAATCAGACTATTGCAGATTCAGAACTTCCTTATGTTATTCATTTGAGTAATGTTACTATGGAAATTTTGATTGCATCGCATAATACAACACACTTTGATTTGCTTTTTGCTACTCAGGTTGCTTTGTTGCATGATACTTTGGAAGACACCAATACTTCTTTTGAAGAGTTAGAGCGTGAATTTGGAATTGAAATCGCTGAAGGTGTTTCGGCTTTAACCAAAAGAGAAGATTTACCGAAAGAGGAAAAAATGATCGACAGTTTAAACCGAATTTCAAAACTTAGAAAAGAAGTCTGGGCCGTAAAATTAGCAGACCGAATTACCAATCTTCAAAAACCACCTAAAAGCTGGGATGATCTCAAAATAAGAAAATACAAAGAAGAAGCTAAAGTTATTCTTGAAAAGTTAAAAGGCGGCAACGACTATTTAGAAAACCGACTAAAAGCAAAAATTGACGAATACGAACAATATCTCGACTAATTTATTTTTGTGAAATGTGAAAAGTAAGATGTAAAATGTGGTTTGTAATCATTCAAACTTTCTTACTTTTCACTTTTTACCTCTTTCTTCTTTCTTCTTTTATCTCTCCTCTTTTATCTCTCCTCTCTCTTCTCAAAATCTCAATAGTCTAATAACTTCCTCCAGAACCACCACCACTAAATCCGCCATCACCAAACTCCATTGGAGAATTCGTTTTAATTTCTGGTTTTAAACCTAATGTTGAGGCAACAATTAGTGTTTCTGCATTTAAGAAAGTATTCGAATGATGTATTCTATCTGGTTTGAAAGTTAATCCGCTTTCTTTGTTTTTTAATTTTTGAATGGATACATAAGCAATTCCAAACATTACAAGTCCACCAATGGTCAAAGCTGCTTCTGCAGGTAAAACAGAATAATAAAAACGGATGGTAAAAACCGTAAATGCAATCGCACCAAAACTAATCCAAAGCATTATTCTGTCTTTTGTTCTAATAGCTTGAACTAAATAAAGCACAGGAACAATACATGTAAAAGCATAAAAGAAATAAGCAAACGGGATATCTTGTCCCGGTTTAATATCAACACTCAAAAGTTCTGCCGAAAGTTCTCTCACTACCAAATAATTACAAGAAAGATAAAATAAAACCAGGCAGAAACTGTTAGCTAATACAAATGCGTTATAATGATAAATTTCAGTCAGATTTTTAATTTTCTTTTTAGTAAAAAAATAAAATCCTCCAGCGAATAGCATTACTGCGAAAGGAATAATCGTTTTTCCTATATCACCAATTTCATATAAAGCGAAAAACAATACTGCAGTTGAGGCCAAACAAAAAACTAGTATCGACATTAAATGCAAATATCTGTAATAAACCAAAAAAGAAGTAACAGCTACTACAACAGCCAGCCCAAGCGGCGTGTCGTTGTAACTTTCGGTAGTAATCATATATGCTCCGCCAGCATTTAAAATAATACCAAGAATAAACGCATCATCTAAACCATGGCGGTAATATTTATTCTTGGCTAACATTTCTGCTCCTGCAATACCAATTCCTAAAAAAATAAAACAAGAAATACTAAAGAAAAATCTTTCTGAAAAGGAAGTGCTGCCAATTAATCCAATCATGGAAACTGTTCCACAAATTGAAGAATACAAAAATGATCCTAGTAGAAAGAAGCCCAAACGCACCAATATATTATTCTGAACTTTAAAAGAAGGGAGTTCTTTTTTAATTATTTTCTTTTGCTCTTTACTTATAAAACCTGCACTTTCAAGAGAATCAGCTTCTTCAATTAAAGCCAGATTATTCAATAAATTTTTATCGTGTACTATCATTTGGCTATTTCTTTATTGAAGTTTTTAATCAGTTTAATAAACATTACAATCGATCCTATAAAATAGATTGGCAGCAGCATGAAGAACAGCACCCATATCTCATCAAAATCGGCATGCTCGAAAATTCTAAACAAGAAAATATTAATTCCGATATACGCATAAATAATCATAAAAACGTATAAAGAAATTGCTTTAAGCTCATAACTTACTTTATAAAAATAATAAGATGATCCCGCTAAAATGAGAGCAAAAAGAATCCATATCAATTCGTCTCTGTACATATTACTTATCGAAGCAATACTTATAATATGCAAAGCAAAAGTGAGATAGACTAAGGTAAAATGTGTTTTTAGCTCAATTTTAAAACTATAAACCGTCCATAAAATAAGCAAAACTCCCAGCATTATGGCTGAATAACTTAAACTTGGATTGGCATAGAAATCATTATTTCCTTGAAATATTTCCTGAGGCGTTACAGAAAAACCTATGTAGGCCGCTAAACCCGTTATGGCAATAGTTAAAACGCTTTTGTTATCGAAATAATAAGCGCAAAAGAAACTAACTATAGTAGGTACCAAAGTTGCCAGACCGTAATGCGTTCCAAAAACCTCGTATTGAACCTGTAAGTACCCAATAAAAATACACGTTAAAACATTGGCAATTAAAACCAGATATTCTAAAAACGGACTTTCAAATTTTGTTTCTGTTTTTTGAAAACCCTGCGAATTTTTAAAACAGTAATAAAAACAACCACAGGTTATTACAAACAAAATCGCAAGTAAAGCGATGTGCCCAATACTGTCAATATTATCGTAAATAAGAATTCCGACTCCTGAAGTAAACATTAAAACTGAAATTGAAAGCAATAGTTTTAATTCTACATTTAATGAAAAGATATTTAAACTCCGATAGTTTTTAATTTCCTGAAGTTGATTTTCAGTAATCATTTTTTTATCGAAAAGATCTTGAGTTAACTGTTCGTCAAATTGCGTCATATTTTCTTAACTTAAAAATAACCATTTCTCAAATGTATAGAATTAGGTCGAATTTTCTTAAAGTATAAATACTTATTTTAGAGAAATAAAAAACCGATTTGCATCATCTGTACAAATCGGTTTTATAAAATTGAATGTAAAAGCTTTAAAAAGCAGCTTTCATTTTATCTTTAATTGCATCAAGGCATAAATTATTAATACTGCCTTCATGCGTGTGCTTGGTTTCTTTTGGAGATTTATACGTTCCAGCTTCCAATTGTTCAGCAACGGCTTTGTACGCATCTCTAAATGGCATTCCAGCCACTACCATTTCGTTCAATGTATCAACTGTAAATAGATAATCGTATTTTTTATCTTCTAAAATATGATCTTTTACGGTGATGTCTTTTATTGAGAAAATCGCAATATCCAGACAAGCTTTCAAGTTTTGAATCGCTGGAAACAAACCTTCTTTTAAAAGCTGTAAATCTCTATGATAACCGCTTGGCAGGTTATTGGTAATTAAAGTGATTTCGTATGGAAGCGCCTGAATCTTATTGCATTTTCCTCTGATTAATTCGAAAACATCAGGGTTTTTCTTATGAGGCATAATACTCGATCCTGTTGTAAGATGTGCTGGAAGGCCAATAAAATCAAAGTTCTGACTCATATACAAACAAACATCCATTGCAAATTTTGATAATGTTCCCGCAACACTTGTCATCGCAAAGGCAACTGTTTTTTCTGCTTTTCCACGGCTCATTTGTGCTGCAACGGCATTGTATTTTAGAGTTTCAAAACCTAATTCCTGAGTGGTAAAAGTTCTGTTGATTGGAAATGAACTTCCGTAACCCGCAGCAGACCCTAACGGATTCTGATCTACAATTTTTGAAGCAGCGTTCAGCATTGTAATATCATCAATCAGACTTTCTGCATAAGCCGAAAACCACATTCCGAATGAAGATGGCATCGCAATTTGCAAATGTGTATAACCTGGTAATAATACATTTTGATGTTTCTCTGCTGATTCCATCAACAAATCAAAAAGTGTTTTTACTTGTTCTTTTATTGCTTTTAATTCGTCTTTTAAATACAAATGAACATCTACTAAAACCTGATCATTACGAGAACGCGCCGTGTGGATTTTCTTTCCGGCATCTCCCAATTTTACCGTTAGCAAATATTCGATTTTAGAGTGAACGTCTTCAAAACTGTCTTCGATTTCGAAATTACCTACTACAATATCTGCAATGATTTCGTTTAAAGCATCAACCAAAGAAGTTGTTTCTTCCTCAGTCAATAAACCAATTTGCCCAAGCATTTTAGCGTGAGCGATTGAACCTAAAGCATCGTATTTTGCTAAAACCAAATCCAATTCACGATCGTTTCCAACGGTGAATTGCTCGATTTGTTTATCTGTTGGTATTCCTTTTTCCCAAAGTTTCATAGTTCTATTTTTTTTTGCCACGACACGAGCGACAGCGAACTGGCGAAGCAATTCACGAATTATTTTGTTACTATCTAGACGAAATATTAATCGAATTAATTCGAAAAAAATAATCGCAAAGATTTGAAAAAACAATTCGTGAATTCGTGGCAGTTTTCTTTTCTTATAATTTGAAGAAACCGGTTAGTATTTTAATATACAAATCGACTCCTTCTACAATTTCGTTTACAAAAATAAATTCGTCTGCTGAATGTGAACGTAATGTTTCTCCTGGTCCTAATTTTAAAGACTGACAGCTTAAAACCGATTGATCTGAAAGCGTTGGAGATCCGTAAGTCGTTCTTCCTAAAGCAATTCCTGCTTGAACTAAACCGTGTTCAACTGGAATAGACGAAGCATTTAAGTGCATTGATCTTGGCGTAACTTCGGCATTTACATTTGCTTTTACGACTTCTAGAATTTCAGCATTTGTGTAGCGATCTGTTACACGAATATCGACAACCAAATCACATTCTGACGGAACTACATTATGTTGTTTTCCTGCATTTATTTGCGTTACGGTCATTTTTACAGGACCTAAAACATCTGAAATTTTATCGAATTTATAGTTTTTAAACCATTCCATTACCGGAATTGATTTATATAAAGCATTATCATCGTTTTGATGCGCCGCATGGCTTGCAGTTCCTTTTACTTTTACATCTAAAACCAAAAGACCTTTTTCTGCAACTGCTAATTGCATTAAGGTGGGTTCACCCACAATTGCGCAATCCAATTCTGGCAAGTGTTTTAAAACGCTGTTTAAACCATTTTTTCCGCTGCTTTCTTCTTCTGCCGAAGCAACTATAACAATATTATGTGATAAGTTTTGGTTTTCGTAAAAATGTACAAATGTAGCCAATAGAGACACTAGACACCCTCCTGCATCATTACTTCCTAAACCGAATAATTTCCCGTCTTTTTCAATTGCCTTAAACGGATCGTTGGTGTAAGCTTGATTTGGTCTTACGGTATCGTGATGTGAGTTTAATAAAAGTGTTGGTTTGTTTTCGTCGAAATATTTATTGAAAGCCCACACATTGTTGTTTTCTCTCTTGAATGGAATTTCATTCTGATTGAACCAATTTTCTATTAAAAGGGCTGTTTGATCTTCTTCGCTTGAAAATGAAGGGTTTTCAATAAGGCTCTTTAATAAACTAATTGCTTCTTGGGTAAGCGTATCTATATTTTTCATTTTAATAAGGTTCAAAGGCTCAAAGGGACAAAGCAACAAAGTTTTTGAGCTTTCCTATGACCATTTTTACTTGCGCAAATTTATTTAAAATACCTTGTGCGCTCTATTTTTTTGCCACTAATTACACGACTTTTCGCAAATTGTTTTTTTGTCTCAGATTTAAAATCAAAATAACTTTTTAATGCGTTACTAAAATTATTTTCTCTTTTAACAGCAGAAATTAATGTCAATTTTGGCAACATTTTTTATAGTGTAATCGTCGTATGTAGAACATCTGAATTTTGAAGCATTCTATGGTGCCCAATTTTGATTTTCTGAACACCTCGAGATAAGCTATTGAAACAGTTATCCAATTTCGGAATCATTCCAGAATGGATTATTTTTTCTTCTTTTAGCTTATTGTACAATACTTCGTTGATTTCTGTAATCACAGAAGAATCATCTTCTGAATCCATCAAAACACCTTGTTTTTCAAAACAATATGTTAGCGTTACATCAAAAACTTCAGATAATGCAATTGACAATTCGCTTGCAATCGTATCTGCGTTTGTGTTTAATAATTGTCCGTTTTTATCGTGTGTAATCGCACAGAAAACGGGTACAATTCCAGCTTGTAATAAAGTAGCCATTAATTTGGTGTTGACTTGTTTTACATCACCTACAAATCCGTAATCAATTGTTGGGTGATTTCTTTTTGTTGATTGAATTAAATTCCCATCAGCTCCAGAAAAACCAACTGCATTATTATCTTTTGACTGCAATTGCGCCACAATATGCTTGTTGATCTGACCTGCATAAATCATTACCACAACATCCAGCATTGGAGCATCTGTAATTCGGCGTCCGTCAATCATCTGCGGAACCAATCCAATACTCTGCGCCATCTTCGTAGCCGATTTTCCACCGCCGTGAACTAAAACTTTATGTCCTTCAATTTTAGAAAAATCAGTTAAAAATTGTTCTAATTCTGTTGGATTGTCAATGATGTTTCCACCAATTTTTATTACAGTAACTTGCTTCATGAGGTTCAAAGATTTCAGAGGAACAAAGGGACAAAGTTTAAGTTCAGCATGAAAACCTCTGAACCTTTGCAACTTTGAACCTTTGCACCTATAAAATTATATTTTTTTAAGAATCTTCTGCAACACTAATTGTGCAGAATATGTTCTATTATTTGCTTGTTCGATTACGATTGAATTTTCTCCATCTAAAACTTCATCAGTAACAATTACGTTACGACGAACTGGAAGACAGTGCATGAATTTTCCGTTGTTGGTTAAAGCCATTTTTTCGGCTGTAATTGTCCAATTTGGATCGCTGTTGGTTACTTTTCCGTAATCGTTGAAATTACTCCAGTTTTTAACGTAAACGAAATCAGCGTTTTCGAAAGCTTTATCTTGATCGTATTCGATTTTACAGTCTTTTGTAATTTCCGGACTTAATTCATATCCTTCAGGATGTGTGATCACAAAATCCATATCTTTTTGCATCTGCATCATTTCTACAAATGAATTGGCAACTGCCTGCGGCAAAGCTTTTGGATGCGGCGCCCACGAAAGCACTACTTTTTGTTTGTTTTTATGTCTAGGTTTGAACTCTTCCATTGTAATTGCATCTGCCAGCGATTGTAATGGGTGACGTATAGCGCTTTCCATGTTTACAATTGGCACTGTAGCATATTTCAAAAATCCTGAAATTACTGTCTCAGCATAGTCTTTTTCTTTATCCACTAATCCTGCAAAAGCACGGATTGCGATAATATCACAATATTGAGAAACGACTTCTGCCGCTTCTTTAATATGTTCTGAAGCGCCAGAATTCATTACCGCTCCGTCTTCAAATTCTAATGTCCAGCCTTCGTTAGTAAAATTCATTACCATAACGTTCATTCCTAAGTTCATAGCCGCTTTTTGAGTACTCAAACGCGTTCTTAAACTCGGATTGAAGAATAGCATTCCTAAAGTTTTATTTTTTCCTAAATCTTGATTTTTAAGCGGATTCTTTTTGATTTTGATCGCTTGTTTTACCCATTTTGATAATGAGTTGATTTCTTTTATTGAGATATAGTTCATTTGTTTTTTGCTTTTTTAGTTGTTTTTTCCGCCACGAATTCACGAATTATTTTTTTCAATCTTTGCGATTATTTTTTTTCGAATGAATTCGAATTAATATTTCGTTTAGATAATAAAAAGAACAATTCGTGAATTGGTGGCTATAAAATTTTAGTAAATGGAATTTCGTCTTTTAATGCATTCAGAATAAAATTGTCATTTAATCCGTTCACAATCCAGGTTTCTATTTTCGCTGCTTTTGCAATTCCTGCTGCTTCGATTTTAGATTGCATTCCTCCTGTTCCGTGCGATGATTTTGAATCTCCGATTTCTTTTTCGAGCGATTTTAAATCATTTACCAATTTTATGGTTTCCGGAACTTCGTTATGAATAGATTCTTTGGTATAAATTCCGTTTGTATTGGTTGCAATTATCAGAATGTCAACATTTAGCAGCACCGCTGTTAAAGCCGCTAATTTGTCGTTATCTCCAAACCGAATCTCATCTGTCGCCACGGTATCATTTTCATTGATAATCGGAATGTAATTGTTTTTAACCAAAACATTAATCGTGTTTACAATGTTTTTTTTGGTCTGTTCTTTTTCAAAATCAGAATAAGAAAGCAAACACTGTGAGGTATTTAATCCTAAATCCTTAAAATTCTCATTGTAAATCCGCATTAAATGAGGCTGTCCGATTGAAGCTAAAGCCTGTTTTACAAAAACATCTTTATCTTGATTATCCAGCTTTACAAATTGCTTTGCCGCTGCAATTGCTCCTGAACTTACGATGATAAATTCATATTCGTCGTTTAAAGCCGCAATCTGCACTCCAAGATCTTCAATCTTTCCCCGCGAAATATGATTGGTTTCTTTGGTTAAAGTATTACTTCCTATTTTTAATAAAATTCTCTTTTTACCCATGTTTTGTTTTTTAACCGCAAAGGGTGCAAGGTTTTTTGATTTTGTTTGTCTATATAAACGCTAAGTTCGCAAAGCTTTGTCTATAATTAAATTCCAAAAATTAAATCCCAAATTCCAATTGAATATCAATGACAATATCAAATTCAAAAATCACTAATTCACAATCTAAAATCTGAAATCTGCAATCTAAAATTATCTAATTGACACATTATCTAATCTGTCCCTCTCCATACACGTACCATTTATTGGTTACCAGATGCTGTAAACCAATTGGTCCTCTTTGATGGAGTTTATCTGTACTGATTGCCAATTCTCCACCAAGGCCAAATTGTCCGCCGTCTGTGAATCGGGTTGATGCATTTTGGTAAACTGCTGCGGCATCTATTGATTCCATAAACTGCTGAGCAACTTCATTATCTCTTGTAATAATTGCTGCAGAATGTCCGCCGCAGTATTTATTAATCATATCAATAGCATGATCTTGAGAATCAATAGTTCCGATTACGATTTTATAATCTAAAAACTCTTCGTACCAAATATCTTCGTTTTGAATGGTTTTCGTATTCTCGAAATTCTCTAATGATTTATCCACAATAACCTCAACTTTTGACTCGATTAAAGTTTCGATTAACATTGCTGTAAAACCTTCAAAATTGGGAAGTTTAGTACTTATCAAAACTTTATCTAAAGCATTACAAGCTGAGATTTTAGCCGTTTTAGCATTTAAAATTACTTTTAAAGCCAAATCTGTATCAGCATCTTCGTGAACGTAAACAAAATTATTTCCTCGTCCGCTTACAATTACCGGACAAGTTGCATGAGCTTTTACAAACTCAATTAATTTTTCTCCTCCTCTCGGAACAATTAAATCTACTTTTTGAGTTGGTTTTTCTAAAAATGCCTGAGTTTCAGTTCTGTTATAATTCAGATATTCTACCCAATCTTTAGAAACTCCATTTTCCTCTAAAGCTTTATGCCAAAGACTCACGATCTTTAAATTTGATTTTAGAGATTCTTTTCCTCCTTTTAATAAAATCTTATTTCCAGATTTAAAAGCGATTCCACCGGCTTCAATTGTAACGTCAGGGCGAGATTCGTAAATAATCAAAATGGTTCCGAAAGCTGCGGTTTTATTCACTACTTTGATTCCATTATCATGAGTAAAATGAAAACGCTCAATGCCGATGGGATCTTCCTGTGAAGCTAACTGATTAAGCGATAAAATCATTTCATCAACTTTTTTATCATCTACTTTCAGGCGTTCTTCCATCGCTAAATCTGAACCGCCGTAATCGCTGAGATCTTCTTGATTGGTCAAAATGATCTGATTCCGCTCCTGTTCGACGAGCTTTGCCATAGTCCGCAAAACCGCATTGCGTATTTCAATTGATAATGGTTTCATTTTTTTGGTTTAATTGGTTAATCGTCAATTCGTTTAATCGTTTAACTGGTTAATAGATTAAACGAATTTAACGGTGCAAGTCAAACTTAGTTTTTAAGTTCTTCCAAACTTTCTTTCAACGCTTTTACAAACGTATCGATATCCGCTTTTTTCACTGTAAGAGGCGGTAAAATTCTCAATAGATTTTTATTATTTGCGCTTCCTGTAAAAATGTGTTTTTCGATAATTAATTTCTTTCTCAAAGCAGCTACGTCAAAATCAAACTCCACTCCAAGCATCAAGCCTTTTCCTTTCACTTGTTTGATCCCTTCAACTTCTTTGATTTTTTCTAAGAAATATTCGTAAACTTCATTTACATTCTTTTGTAAATCAAGCTTTTCAATTACATCCAAAACTGCAATTCCTGCTGCACAAGACAAGTGGCTTCCGCCGAAAGTAGTTCCTAATAATCCGAAACTTGCTTCGAATTTTGGAGAAATCAAAATCGCTCCAACTGGAAAACCGTTACCCATTCCTTTTGCAACTGAAATAATATCAGCGTTGATTCCGTGGTGTTGGAAAGCGAAAAATTTCCCGCTTCTTCCATATCCTGATTGTACTTCATCTAAGATTAAAACCACATCGTGTTTTTTACATGCTTGTTCTAAAGCTTGAAAAAATTCTGTTGTTCCTTGGTCTAAACCTCCAACTCCTTGAATTCCTTCAATAATTACGGCAGTAACATCTCCTTTTGCTAATTCCGCTTCAACCAATTCAATTTGGTTTAAAGGTAAAAACGTTACTTCTTGCTGTGCATTTATTGGTGCAACAATCTTTTTATTATCTGTAACCGCAACTGCTGCAGAAGTTCTTCCGTGGAAAGAATTATGAAAAGCCACAACTCTTGATTTTCCATTATGGAAAGAAGCTAATTTTAAAGCATTTTCATTCGCCTCGGCACCAGAACTGCATAAAAATAACTCATAATCTTCTAATCCTGAAAGCTTTCCTAATTTCTGCGCTAATTCAACCTGCAAAGGGTTCTGAATTGCATTTGAATAAAAACCTAAATGATCTAATTGATTTTTAAGTTTTGCTACATAATCTGGCTGCGTGTGTCCGATAGAAATTACACCATGTCCGCTGTATAAATCTAAATATTCTACTCCTTTATCGTCTATAATGGTACAATCAATTGCTTTTACTGGAGTGATGTCGTATAATGGGTAAACGTTGAATAAGTTCATTTTTTGAAAAAAGTTAAATGTTATTTGTTAAAAGTTAGAAGTTCAAATACAATGCGATAAATGTCAACTAAAAACTTTAACTTAAAATTATTTGTAAAAGTTTTATGAAGTGTAGATCTAGACGTTTAACATCTAACTTTTAACTTCATACTTCCACTAAAATCCGCTTGGTTTCAAATGTAAACCTGTGGTTTCTTCCAATCCGAACATTAAATTCATGTTTTGGATTGCTTGTCCTGAAGCACCTTTGGTTAAGTTATCTATAATTGATGTTATGAGAACCCGGTTTCCTTTTTTCAATAAACTAATAATACATTTGTTCGTTTGCACAACCTGTTTCATGTTGATGTTGGTTGTTGTAACGGTTACGAAAGGCTCATTTTTATAGAATTCTTCGTATTTTTCAACTAATTGCTCCAAACTATCATCGCATAATGTGTAAAGCGTTGCAAAAATTCCTCTTGGAAAATCTCCTCTATTCGGAATAAAAAGCAATTCGCTGTCAAAATCATCCTGCAACTGAACCAAACTTTCTGAAATTTCGCCTAAATGCTGGTGTTCAAAAGCTTTATAATGCGAAAAATTGTTATTTCTCCAACTAAAATGAGAAGTTTCGGAAAGACCTACGCCTGCTCCTGTGCTTCCTGTTGTTGCATTAATATGAACATCGTTATTCAACAAATTGTGTTCTGCTAAAGGCAACAAAGCCAACTGAATAGCTGTTGCAAAACAACCTGGATTGGCAATATAATTTGCTTTTTTAATTTCTGCTTTGTTGATTTCTGGCAATCCGTAAATGAAATCTTTTCCTTCGAAATGCGCATCTTTGTTCAATCTGAAATCATTTCCTAAATCAATAATTTTAGTATGACTTGCAAACTGATTTTCTTTCAAAAATGAAATCGATTTTCCGTGACCTAAACACAAGAAAACAACATTCACATTTGGATTGATTTCGGCTGTGAAATTCATTTCAATATCGCCCATCAAATCGTGGTGTGCTACAGACAGTGGTTTTCCGGCGTTTGTTGTACTGTAAACAAAATCGATGTTTACTTTTGGATGATACATTAAAATTCTGATGAGTTCTCCGGCTGTGTAGCCCGAACCACCAATAATTCCGACATTAATCATGGTCTAATTTGTTTACAGATGAGAAAATATTTTGAGCATTTCCTAAAATCTTAATAAATCCTTTTGCATCTTCAGATGTCCAAGCATTGTTCATTTCGCCATACTGACCGAAACCTGTATTCATCAAATCATTTTCAGATTCGATTCCGTCAAGCGAAAAATGATATGGTTTTAATGAAACTGTAACCGTTCCATTTACTGTTTTTTGAGTGTCTTGCAAGAAAGTCTCAATGTTTCTCATTACAGGATCTAAAAACTGACCTTCATGAAATAACATTCCGTACCAGTTTCCTAACTGTTCTTTCCAATATTGCTGCCATTTTCCTAAAGTATGTTTCTCTAATAAATGGTGTGCTTTGATGATGATTAATGGTGCAGCAGCTTCAAAACCAACTCTTCCTTTAATTCCGATAATCGTATCTCCAACGTGAATATCTCTTCCAATTGCGTACGCATTTGCTAATTTTTCAAGCGCTACAATATTATTTGAAGGTTTATCTGTTTTTCCGTTTAAACCAACTAATTCTCCCTGTTCGAAATGAAGCGTTACTTTCTCTTCACCTTCTTTTTGCAATTGCGAAGGATAAGCTTCACTTGGCAATGGTTGTCCTGAAGTTAAAGTTTCTTTTCCTCCAACACTTGTTCCCCAAAGTCCTTTATTGATAGAATATTGTGCTTTTTCCCAAGAATAATGAACTCCGTTTTGAGATAAATAATCAACTTCTTCTTGTCTAGAAAGTTTTAAATCTCTAATTGGTGTAATGATTTCGATTTCTGGAGCAATAGTTTGGAAAATCAAATCAAAACGAATTTGGTCGTTTCCTGCACCTGTGCTTCCGTGTGCGATTGCGCTTGCTCCTACTTTTTTAGCATATTTTATGGCTTCAATAGCTTGGAAAACACGCTCTGCACTTACTGATAATGGGTACGTATTGTTTTTTAATACGTTTCCGAAAATCAAATATTTTATAGCTTTATCATAATATTTATCTACGATTGTCAAGTTTGCGTGCTGTGCACTTCCTAACTCGTAAGCTCTTTTTTCAATAGCTGTTAATTCTTCAGCAGAAAATCCTCCTGTGTCAACAAGAACAGTGTGAACTTCGTATCCTTTTTCATTTTTTAAATATTTCAAACAATACGAGGTATCTAATCCTCCGCTATAAGCTAATACTACTTTTTTCATTTTTTATAATTTAGGCTAATACTTTCGTATGTAGCAGTTTGAGATTTCTTTTGATTAAATTTTGAATAAAAAAACAAATGACAATATTTTGTTTAAGAATAAAGCTTGTTTGATTTTCTTCAATCTGCTTAAAACAGCCTCGTTAAAAGGATGTCTCGGCGGATTTTTTTGTTTTTCTTTTGGATCGTATAACATCCCTGTACAAAGGCACATTTTATTTTCTTTGCTTTGTAAAATTGGGAAATTGGTACACGTTTTACAGCCAGCCCAAAAACTTGGATCGGTTGTCAATTCTGAGAAAGGAACTGGTTTATAGCCTAATTCAGAGTTGATTTTCATAACCGCTAAACCAGTTGTAATTCCGAATATTTTAGCATCTGGATATCTCTTCAACGAGTATTCAAAAACTTTCGATTTTATCTTTTTTGCCAAACCTAGACTTCTATAATCTGGGTGTACAATTAAACCAGAATGTGCCACGAATTTTCCGTGTTCCCAGCTTTCGATATAACAAAAACCTGCAAATTTTCCATCGGCCAGAGCAATCATCGCATCACCATTCGACATTTTTTTCTGAATGTACTCAGGAGTTCTTTTAGCAATCCCCGTACCTCTTAGTAAGGCAGATGATTCTATCGTATCGCAGATTTCTTGTGCGAATTTGAAGTGTTCTTCCTGGGTAACAACAATAGATATCTTCATTTCAATTATTGAAGTTAGAGTTAAAAATTAAAGAATGTTGTTTAGTTTGAAATCCAGAATTGAATCCAATAAAATGTAACACAAAAGAAGTAACATTCTTAAAATCAAATAATTGATAAAGAAAAATTACAAAATAATAAATACTTTTAGGATATGTTTGTCCAATGGACAAATTATGTGATTTCAAAATGAAAAATGGATATGAATAAATATACGGTTATAAAACTCAGTGGATACTATAGAGATAGTGTCCGTACTTCGGGAGAAGTAATCGGTGAGTTTGTCCGTGACAAAGAAGTTATATGTAAACTTATTTTATTCATCGGTGCAAAAGTACACCTTTTTTTAATTTACAAAACAAAAAAATAAAATTCTAACATTTTTTTAATGGAATGTTTGTTTTTGAAGAGGCTAAGATTCTAAGTATCTAAGGTTCTAAGGTTTGTGTATGACTAAAAAATGCAAACCTAAAAATCTAAAACATTAAACTTGAAACCTGAAACCTGAAACCTGAAACTTAAAATATAAACAAAAAAATCCCAAACCCAACAAAAGTTGGAATTTGGGATTTTCAATATTGTATTTTAATTCTTATTTCTTAGTGAATGGAATTGTTTGTCCATTTCCTAAAATAATCATATCGAAACCAGTTTTAGCTTCATTGTATTTGAATTTTAAACCAGCTCCTTTAGATTCAAAAGTATCTTTTTCATTTGGAACTGCTTTTACAGCAAACTTAGGAAAATCAGTAATTTCAACACTTAAAGTACTGTTTTTCTCTGTAACTTCAATGGTTAATGGTGCTCTGTTGGTTACAAATGTTCCCACATAACCATCTAAAATAACGTCTTTTTCAATTTTACCTTTTCCAGCTGTCCAAACATTATTTGATTCGTTATTATCTGGGAAAGCATGATCTGGATCTAATGTAATACTTTCAATTTCTTCCGTTGAATTATGCTTGAAAGACCATTCTGTATTGCGCTGCCAGATTTCTACAGGAAGATTAACTCTTGTAACTTTTCCGCTTTTTGTTTTTACATCCAAAACAATCGGCATAGGCATTTTATCAAAATTTTCAACAGTAATAATAACTCCTTTTGCTGGGTCATTTTTCACATATTTAATAGAATTGATTCCTTGGTCAAAACGCCAGTTGTTTACAAACCAACTTCTCCAGAACCAGCTTAAATCTTCTCCAGCAACGTTTTCCATACTTCTGAAAAAGTCATCTGGTTGTGGATGTTTGTATGCCCAACGCTGAATATAAGTTCTAAAAGCATTATCAAAACGCTCTTTTCCTAAAATTTGTTCTCTTAAAATGATTAAACCTGCACTTGGTTTAAAGTAACATAACATACCAATATTAGCTTCCTTCATATTATCAGGAGAACTCATAATGGTTTCTAAATCAGGTCTTGTAAATGGTTCTGCCTGCTCATGTAAATTTGTTGGTTCTTCTCTATATTCACCATTATTAAATGCCGCAGTACTTAATGAGTTGATGAAAGTATTAAATCCTTCATCCATCCAGCCAAATAATCTTTCGTTTGAACCCACAATCATTGGGAACCAGATATGTCCAAATTCATGATCTGTAACTCCCCAAAGGTCTTGTCCTTTAGATTTCCATCCGCAGAAAACAATTCCAGGATATTCCATTCCGCCTTCATTTCCTGCTACGTTTGTTGCTACAGGATAAGGATATTCGAACCATTGTTTAGAATAATGCTCGATTGAAGCTTTTACGTATTCAGTAGAACGCCCATAAGCGCCGCGTCCAGCACTTTCAACTGGATAAGCTGACAAGGCTAATGCTTTTTTACCGCTTGGAAGGTTAATTTTGGCTCCATCTAAGATAAAAGCAGCTGATGATGCCCAAGAAAAATCACGTGCGTTTTTAATTTTATAATGCCATGTTTTCTCTGTCCCTGAATTTGCGTTAGCGGTTGAAGCAACTTCTTGTTCAGAGCGAATTGTTACCGTTTGATCACTATTAGAAGCCTCTTTATATTTTTTGAAATGATCTGCAGAAAGCACTTCCTGACCATTTACCAATTCACCTGAAGCTACTACAAATTGATTAGCAGGAACGGTTAATTTTACATCAAAATCACCATATTCTAAATAAAACTCAGAAGCTCCTAAATACGGTGGAGTATTCCAGCCTCTTACATCATCATACACACACATGCGCGGGTACCATTGTGCAATTGTGAAGATTTTTCCATTTTTAGTTTCCAAAACTCCCATTCTGTCTGATCCTTCAAACGGCGCTATGAAAGAGAATTCGATTTTAACTTTTACAGAACCTCCTTTTGCCGCTAATTCCTGTGGAAGGAAAATCTGCATTCTAGTATCTGTAATAATATATTTTGCTTCAACTTCTGTTTTGTTTTTTGCACCAGAAATAACTTTTACAGACTTAATTTTGTTTCCACCATCAAAAACTTGTCCTTGCGCTCCATTACGGCTTCCTGTCAAAGGCACAACCGCATTTCCTCTTGAATCGTCTTTAAACAGGTTTTGATCTAAATTCAGCCAAAGAAAACCTAATTTATCTGGACTGTTATTGGTATAGGTAATTTCGTCTGTCCCCACAATTTCATTTGTTACAGCATTTAATTTTGCCGTAATCTGATAATCAGCTCTGTTCTGCCAGTATTCTACTCCTGGCTGACCGCTTGCTGTGCGCGTAGAAGTTCCGTTTTTAGTGTAAAAATGCGGACCAAATGCATCATGGTAATTGTAATTATTAACTGGATTTGATGCTGTAGCCGACGGAGTTTGCTGCGCCGAAACAGATAAAATCCCAAAAAATAAAGCCGCGGTTAAAATGGCTTTTACAGAATGCTTTTTCATATTTTTTAGCTATTTATGTAGCAAATTAATGAAAAAAAAAGCTATCAGCAGAGAAATATCTAAGCTTAAATTTAATTTTAGCAAAATTTTACCAATAAAATAAATTAAGCGTTTTTCTTAAAAAATTAAAAATTATTAAAATATCTTTACATCACTTAAAAAACAATTCTCTTCAATTCTATTATTTTGAACACAACAATATCAAATTCAACACTTAAAGCTTCAATCAAATCGGCAGGAGCTGAATTATTTTCTTTAAAAGACAATCAAAACAAGGAATATATTTGGGAAGGAAATCCCGATTTTTGGGGCAAACACTCTCCTATTCTTTTTCCTATTGTGGGTACTTTAAAAAACAATACCTACACCGCTAATGGCAATGAATATGAGCTGTCAAGACATGGTTTTGCAAGGGATATGGAATTTCAATTGGTTGAAAAAACAGAAAACAGCGCTGTTTTTTCTTTACAATCAAATGAAGAAACATTAAAAAAATATCCATTCAAATTTGAATTGCAGCTTATTTATACTTTAGAAAATACTTCATTAAAAATAGAATACGTAGTAATTAATAAAGGTGATAGTAAAATGCCTTTTTCAATTGGTGCGCATCCGGCAATAGCACTTCCGGAAAGTTTTGAAAGCTATTCTTTTAAATTCGAAAAAGAGGAATCTTTAAAATATAATTTACTGGAAAATGATTTGATTTCGAATAAGACCGAAACGCTGAAAACAACCGAAAATGTAGTTCCCTTACATTATAAACTTTTCGAAAATGATGCTCTTGTTTTTAAAACATTAGAATCGAATTCATTGACAATTCTTGAAAATTCAAAACCGTATGTTCAGGTTGATTTTGAAGATTTTCCGAGTTTAGGAATCTGGACAAAAGATCAGGCTCCTTTTATTTGTATAGAACCTTGGTTTGGATATTCTGACACTGCTGATAATTCGGGAGATTTATTTCAAAAAGAAGGTATTCTTACTCTAGAAGCAGATCAAACATTTCACTCACAATTCAGTATCAAAATTTTATAAAATGCTAGAATTCAACTTTCACCCATTTCCTGTCATCGAATCAGAAAGATTGCTTTTAAGAAGAATTACGAATGATGATGTAAATGAAGTTTTCGAATTACGTTCGAATCCTGAAACCATGAAATACATTCCAAGACCATTAGTCAAAAACAACGATGATGCCTTAGCGCATATTGAAATGATTGAAGAAAAAATAAATTCAAACATTGGTATCAACTGGGGAATTACACTAAAAGGCGATTCGAAACTTTTGGGCATTATTGGTTTTTACAGAATGCAGCCAGAGAATTACCGTGCCGAAATTGGATATATGCTTAATCCTGATTTTCATGGAAAAGGTATTATTCCTGAAGCTGTTCGCTTATTAATACAATATGGTTTTAAAGATTTAAAATTGCATTCTATTGAAGCTGTAATCGATCCTGAAAATCAGGCCTCAGAAAAGGTTTTACAAAAATGTGGATTTGTGAAAGAAGCGCATTTTAAAGAATCTGAGTTTTGGGAAGGAAAATTTCTTGACAAAGTAGTTTACTCGCTATTAAATAGTTAGATTAATTATTTTACTTAAAAATATTTTTTTTCCTGTTAAAAGAAGTATTAAACAATAGTAAAAGGCTTCGTTGCGTTATATTTGCAACCGAAATAAATTATCCTCAGCATAAAAATACCATGAAAAAACTATCCGCCTTAATTGTTCTTTTTATATCGATTCAATTACAAAGCCAGACTTTCGTAAAATTTAATGGCGCTACTGCTGCAATTTTAATTCCTAATATTGGAATAGAAACGAGTATTGGTGAAAAAACAACTTTTAGTGCAGATGTAATGGCTTCATTTTGGGAAAGCTTTAATGGAAATAATCCAATGAAATTCATCACTGTGACTCCTGAAATCCGTTACCATTTTAAGGAAAAATATAATGGATTTTATGCTGGAGCACACATTGGCGCTGATAAATATGAAATTCAAAAATGGAACTATTGGGACACCAACAAATACGAAGACGGTTTTGGATACAGAATTGGTGCCACTGTGGGTTATAATTTAAAAATAAACGATAAATTTTTACTTGATATATTTGTTGGCGGTGGCTGGCACCAAGGCTTTTATCATGGCAAATATAATGATGGAACACCAGGAAGATATGAAACAGCACCAAACTGGAACAAAAGCGGTGAATGGCTTCCGTATCGTGGCGGGGTAATGCTTTCTTATAAATTGAATTAATTAGTATTCAGTTTAGGAAGTGTTTTAATGTACAGATTTTCAACTTTTTTGCGCGCCCAGTCTGTTTTTCTTAGAAAGGTTAAACTTGATTTCACACTCGGATTTGAATTAAAACATTTTATTGGAATTAATTCTCCCAAAGTATCAAACCCATAATATTCAACGAGAGTTTCTACAATTTTCTGAAGTGTAATTCCATGTAAGGGATCTTTCGATTGATTTTGCATATTTTTATTTTTTAAATAATAGTAAAAGACCGTATTTTTCAATACGGTCTTCTTTTTCGCAAAATTACTAAAATAGAATTTTACTGTAATCAAATAAAAAATGAATTAGAATATAAACTTAAATCCAACTGAAATTGGAGAAGTTAAGTTTGGATTGCTTCCACCTAATGCTGTATTATAATAAGAATCCACATTAGCAACGTGCGCTAATCCAAAATTTGTAACAGTTGTTTTCTCACCATTCTCTGGCTTTAAAGTTGTAGATGTGAAGTTTGCTAAATCATAAGAAAACTCGACAGAGAAATTCTTTGTAACAAAATAATCAAGACCACCAGAAACAGATAAACCAACTTGGTTCACTTTTAAGTTACTTTCCTTTTCTTTTCCAGTTATAACTGGTATTGCTGCCTGTCCGAAGAAATACAATGAACCAGCCACATTCCAATATTTCCTAACTAAAGGTTGAAAAACAAATAAATCTGTTTTTGCTAGTGTTTTAATATCTGGACTTCCTGTTGAATACCCATCTGATTTAATATTAATATAACCAATTCCGGCTCCAACGGCAACAGATGGCGTAACAAACGTACCAACTATTGGCAATACCGATATGCTTGTTCCTTTAATCTCTCCGCTTTTAGTCTGCTGATAACCGAATTGAGAAGTGGCGAACCAAGCTCCTTTTAGTCCTTGTGTTGAATCTTGGGCTTTAGCGGTTAAACCCATTAATACCATGCTGACTAATGTTACAATTTTTTTCATTATAAATTTGTTTTTGAAATTATACGACAAACTTATGAGGAAGCTTTTCCGGCGAGGATGATTAAAATCATAGATTAAAAAAAATCTTTAATTATATTTAAGCACGTTAAAGTTTTGCAATTTTCCTTACTTTTGTAACATGTTAAAATCAGTCAATATACTTAATAAGAGAGCTCGTTTTGATTACGAGATTATCGACACTTATACTGCCGGTATTGTTTTGGCAGGAACCGAAATTAAATCTATCCGTTTAGGAAAAGCTAATATTACCGAAAGTTTCTGCGAGTTTAGTAACAATGAACTTTTTGCTATTAACACTTACATAGAAGAATATTCTTTTGGAAATCAATTCAATCACAGTTCACGAAGCGAACGTAAATTGCTTTTAAACAAAAGAGAATTAAAAACTCTTGCCAGAAGTGTTCAGGCAAAAGGTCTTACGATTATTCCTTTAAAGTTATTTACTAACGAAAAAGGTCTTGCCAAACTTCAGATTGGTCTTTGTAAAGGAAAGAAAAACTACGATAAACGTGAATCTTTGAAAGAACAAGACACGAAACGTGATTTGGACCGAATTAAAAAAGCATATAATTAAGTTTATTTAAATCTTTCCAAATCTCTATTAATCAATATTTTATAGTTATTTTTACTACAAATAATAACTGTAAATATGAAAAAGTACTTAATTTCCTTACTTGTAATTCTGTCATTTTCAAATTGTGGCAGTAATACTGCTATAGTTAACAGCTGGCGAGATCCAAAATTAACCGTAGCTCAAGAACACTTCAAAAAAGTTTTAGTGGTAGTGCTGGTTAAAGACGAAGCTTCACGTAGAATTGCCGAAAACAGAATTGCAGCCAGTAATCCTGTATTTAAAACTTCTTATCAGTATCTAAACGAAGCTAAACAGCTTACAAAAGAGCAGAAATTAAAAATCCTGCAGGATGAAAATTTTGATGGAGTCGTTACTATGCGTTTAGTAAGCACCGAAAAAGAAACCACATACGTTCCTGGTACTTACACAGGAATGTATTACGGAGGCTTCGACGGATTAGATACAGGTGTGTATGGATATGGTTTTGGAAATTGGTACGGAATGTATGCTCCTAATTTCTACGATCCGGGATACTATCAGGAAACCACGTATTATATGGTTGAAACCAATGTTTTTTCATTGAAAGAAAACAAATTAATCTGGACAGGAACTACAAAATCCGATTATGTAACAGATATAGGCCAAACTGTTGATGCCATAATGCAAGCCGTTGTTAAAGAAATGAGAAAAGACGGTTCACTTCCTCCAAAATAAAAATATCGTAAAGCAGCAATGCTGACTTTTCCTTATTTTCAAAATGACTAATTTTGTCAAGACTTAATTTTTCATAATGAAAACACTTTTAAAAAATGCCAGAGAACAAAAAGGTTTAAAAACTCGTGAGTTAGCACAGCTTGCAGGAATCGATCAGGCGTTGATTAGTAAATTTGAATCTGGAACTAGAAAACCAACTAAAGATCAGGTTACGAAACTTTCTCAGCTTTTAGAAATTGATTATGAAACTTTGATGGTAGCCTGGCTTAAAGAAAAGATTCTTTATGAAATTGGTGATGATGAGTTTGCTTTGAAGGCTCTGCTTCTTGCGGAACAAGAAATTCAGAAAAACAAAAAAGAAATTGATTCTGCAATACTATCTTCTAATCAAATTATTTTAGATGAAATAGAAACATTAAAAAATCAGTTTCAATCTTTTAATCATTTTGAATTACGTCAAATCTCCAAAACCTTAGAATTGGAATTTATCTTTAAAAGCATTCATTCAAATGGAAACGCTCTAACATTAGAAGAAACTAAATCAGTCATTAATGAAGGAACTACCATTTCTGGAAAAAGCATGCAAGAACATCTCGAAGCAATTAATTTTCAAGAAATAACGACTTATATAAAAGATTTAAGTCAAAAGAAAACTGGTTTAAGTGAAAAAGAGTTTCTTTCGATTCATAATTTAATTTTCAAAGGGATTAAATTCGAAAATGCAGGAAAATACAAAAATGATCCGCTGGTTTCACGAGAAATGAATTTACTTTTTAATTGGTATGAAACGCATAAAAACAATCTTAACCCAATAATTCTGGCGTCTGAAATATATTTAAAAATCCTAGACATTAATCCTTTCGAAAAAGGAAATCTTCAAATTGCAAACATAATAATGAACTGGATTTTACTTCAAAATAATTATATTTATTCTGTGGCTCAAAATGATAAAAATAGACCCAATGAATATTTTTCTGCTTTAGATGAATATTTAATCAAAAATGACAAATCTGTTTTCATAAATTATATTCTTAAAATCGAAAAAGAAAACCTTATAAATGCAATACAATTGAATGCAAAATAAAAAAGCCCTTATGAACGGGCTTTTTTATTTAATTTTTATCTTCTAATAAAGGAACAAATCTAAATTCTCCAAACTCATGTTTTTCAAATTGAGTTTCATTCTTTCTGATTAATAAAGTCATAATCTGAACATCTTCTCCTAACGGAATAACCAACCTTCCTCCTATTTTCAATTGCGCCATTAAAGGCTGCGGAATGAAAGGCGCCCCTGCTGTAACTATAATGCTATCAAAAGGAGCAAAATTTGGAAGTCCTTTATATCCATCGCCAAAAGTAACGTGCTTTGGACGAATGTTTAATTTTGGAAAAAGATTTGACGTTGTTTTAAATAATTCATTTTGTCTTTCAACTGTATATACTTTAGCACCTAAAGCAAACAAAACAGCCGTTTGATAGCCAGAACCCGTTCCAATCTCCAAAACTTTATGATCTTTTTTAACCTCAAGCAATTGTGATTGAAAGGCAACCGTATAGGGTTGTGAAATCGTCTGCCCTGCGCCAATAGGAAATGCTTTGTCCTGATAAGCGAAATCTTCAAAACTTGAATTCAAAAAAAGGTGTCTCGGGATTTTTTTTATCGCATCCAAAACCGCTCTATCAGTAATTCCTTTCTGCTCTAAAGTGGTTACTAATTGATTACGAAGTCCTTGATGTTTGGCAGTATCTTTCAAAATAAGTAGGTTTTATTTTCGCAAAAATAAGAAACAAAACAGGATTTCAAATATTGATTTTTAAATAATAAAGTGTAAAGTCCGAAGTCAAAAGTCAAAAGCCATAAATTGTCAGGCTGAGCGAAGTCAAAGCCCTTTGTGTTTTAACTATACGCCCTTCGACTTCGCTCAGCCTGACAAGTCTTAAGATGAAGATAAAATTTACGACCAACGACAAACAAATAACGACCAATAACACACAACTAACAACTAACATTTCACAAATCACAATTCACAATTACCTAAATTCATTTTCACGTTAAACAAATAAATTATATTTTTGTTTAAAATACATTCTCATGTTAAAAGTAGGAGTTTTAGGTGCTGGTCATCTTGGTAAAATACATTTACGCTTATTACAACAATCTGACAAATACGAACTAGTTGGATTTTACGACGAAAATCAAGAAAATGCCGAAAGAATATCAAAAGAGTTTGGCTATAAAAACTTCAGCACAATTGCAAAACTCATTCACGCTGTTGACGTGATTGACATTGTTACTCCAACACTTTCACATTATAAATGTGCAAAAGTGGCAATCAAATCTGGAAAACATATCTTTATTGAAAAACCAATTGCCAACACTGTAGAAGAAGCTGAAGAAATCATTGCTTTGGCCAAAGAATACAATGTAAAAGGACAAGTAGGTCACGTAGAGCGCTTTAATCCTGCTTTTATTGCTACAAAAAACATGATCGAAAATCCGATGTTTATAGAAACACATCGTTTAGCCGAATTTAATCCGCGTGGTACAGACGTTCCTGTGGTTTTAGATTTGATGATTCATGATATTGATGCCATTTTAAGTGTTGTAAATTCAAAAGTAAAAGACATTCACGCAAGTGGTGTATCAGTAATTAGCGATACTCCCGATATTGCCAACGCTAGAATAGAATTCGAAAACGGATGCGTAGCCAATTTAACTGCAAGCAGAATTTCATTAAAAAACATGCGTAAGTCACGTTTCTTTCAAAAAGACGCTTACATTTCTGTTGACTTTTTAGAAAAGAAATGTGAAGTCGTACGTATGAAAGATGCACCAGAAGTACCTGGAGATTTTGATATGATTCTTCAAAATGCCGAAGGTGTAAAAAAACAAATCTATTTTACTAATCCAGATGTAGAGCAAAATAATGCAATTTTGGACGAGTTAAATTCATTTGCCGACGCAATTAATAATAACACAACTCCTGTTGTAACGCTTGAACAGGCAACTGACGCATTGCGAGTGGCCTATCAAATTATTGATTGTTTTAATAAATAAGTAATTTTCAAAAAAATAAATTAGCCACGAATTCACGAATTAATTAGTGAATTCGTGGCTAAATCATAAAAAAAATATCTATCAAATATGAAAACAATAGCTGTAATTGGAGCAGGAACTATGGGTAACGGAATTGCGCATACTTTTGCACAAAGCGGATTTACTGTAAAATTAATCGACGTTTCTGAAAAATCATTAGATAAAGGAATGGCAACTATTGCTGCCAATTTAGATAGAATGTTATCTAAAGGTACCATTACTCAAGAAGATGTTACCAAAACAATTACCAATATTATTACGTATACCGATATAAAAGATGGTGTTGTTGGAGTTGATTTAGTTGTTGAAGCAGCAACTGAAAATGTAGAGCTAAAACTAAATATCTTTAAACAATTAAACGAATACTGCTCGCACAATACCATTTTAGCAACTAACACTTCTTCTATTTCGATTACACAAATTGGAGCTGTTGTAGCACATCCTGAACGTGTTATCGGAATGCACTTTATGAATCCGGTGCCAATTATGAAATTAGTTGAAATCATTCGTGGGTACAATACAAGCGACGAAGTAACTAAAATCATCATGAACTTATCTGAAAAATTAGGTAAAGTTCCAGTTGAAGTAAACGATTATCCTGGATTTGTAGCAAACAGAATTTTAATGCCTATGCTAAATGAGGCAATCGAAACGTTATATAATAAAGTTGCAGGCGTTTACGAAATCGATACGGTTATGAAACTAGGAATGGGACACCCAATGGGACCACTTCAATTAGCTGATTTTATCGGTCTTGACGTTTGTCTAGCTATTTTAAACGTAATGTACGACGGATTTAAAAACCCAAAATATGCTCCTTGCCCACTTTTAGTGAATATGGTTAGAGCTGGAAAATTAGGCGTTAAATCAGGAGAAGGTTTTTATGATTATAGCGAAAGTAAAAAAGCAGAGAAAATTTCGAAGCAGTTTATTCTTTCATAAAAGAGAAATATCATGTCGATTCAATCGAATTTAAATACAATTCAAGCAACTTTACCTGAACACGTAACTCTTGTGGCCGTTTCAAAAACAAAACCTGTTTCCGACTTGATGCAGGCTTACGAAGCGGGTCAGCGAATATTTGGAGAAAACAAAATTCAGGAAATGACTGAAAAATGGGAACAAATGCCAAAAGACATTCAATGGCATATGATTGGACATGTTCAGTCGAATAAAGTAAAATTTATGGCACCGTATGTCAGTTTGATTCATGGTGTTGATAGTTTGAAATTATTACAGGAAATCAACAAGCAAGCTTTAAAAAACAAGAGAGTTATAGATTGTCTTCTTCAAATTTACATCGCTGAAGAAGAAAGCAAATTTGGTTTGGACGAAAAAGAACTGAATGAACTTTTAACTTCTCTGGAATTTAAAGAATTAAAAAATATTCGTATCTTAGGTTTAATGGGAATGGCTACTTTTACCGAAGATCAAAACCAAATAAAAAAAGAATTCACACATTTAAAATCTATTTTTGACTCTATCCAAAAACTACAGATTGTTGATTTAAAAACAATTTCAATGGGAATGTCTGGAGATTATCAATTAGCCATAGAATGCGGAAGCACAATGGTGAGAATTGGAAGCAGCATTTTTGGCGGGCGCTAAAATTCAAAAATAGTTAGACGCACTGCAGTGCGCCTCTACACCAAAAACTGAATACTAAAAACTGAGCACTAAAATTTGTACGCGATACTAGACATAGAAACCACTGGAGGACAATTTAATGAAGAAGGAATTACCGAAATCGCCATCTATAAATTTGATGGACATGAAGTAATTGACCAATTCATCAGCCTTGTTAATCCTGAAATTCCGATTCAGCCTTTCGTAGTAAAACTAACCGGAATCAATAATGCTATGTTACGTTCTGCTCCAAAATTTTACGAAGTTGCAAAACGCATTATCGAAATCACTTCAGATTGTGTAATTGTCGCTCACAATGCCTCTTTTGATTACCGAATACTGCGTACAGAATTCAGACGTTTAGGCTACGACTTCGAAGCTAAAACACTTTGTACCGTAGAATTAGCAAAAAAACTAATTCCAGAACAACCTTCATACAGTTTAGGGAAACTAGTGCGCGCACTTGGAATTCCAATGGCAGATAGACATCGCGCCAGCGGAGATGCTATGGCTACTACAAAGCTTTTTAAAATGCTTTTAGAAAAAGATACCGAGAAAACTATCGTAAAAGATTTTATAAAACTCGAAGTTGAAAAAGGAATCGCTCCTAAATTTTTAGACATTTTAACTCAAATGCCAACTAGAACCGGCGTTTATTACATTTATAACGAAAGCGGTACTTTAATTTATATTGGCAAAAGCCAAAACATCAAAAAAAGAATCAATCAGCATTTTACCGGCATAACCACTAAAAGTAAAAGAATTCAAGCCGAAGTTTTTACTATAACCTATGATGAGACTGGAAGCGAATTAATTGCACTTTTAAAAGAAAGTCAAGAAGTAAAAATCAACCGCCCGAGATACAATCGTTCACAAAAGAAAACCGTTTTTCCTTTCGCCTTATATGCCGAAAAGGATACAAATGGATACATTAATCTAAGGCTTGAAAAAGCAGATGGACGTAGAAAAGAAATCGCATCGTTTGTTTCTTTACAGGAAGGCAAAAATACCCTTTTCCGATTTACGGCAAAATATCATTTGTGCCAAAAATTAACGGGTTTGTATGAAACCAAAAAAGAATGTTTTCAATATAAAATTAAAGAATGTGATGGAGCCTGCATTGGCGAAATCGCACCAGAAGTTTACAATTTAAGAGTACAGCAATTCATAGCCGAAAATAGTTTCGAAAACAAAAATATGGTCTTAATCGACAGAGGCCGAAATGTGAACGAAAGAAGCGCAATTTTAATTGAAGACGGAACTTATAAAGGATACGCTTACTACGATTTAAATTATCAAATCACCAATATCGATATTTTAAAAAACATCTTGATTCCAATGCAGCACAATCGTGATGTAAAAAATATCATTCAAAATTATATCCGCAAAAGCAAGTCTTTAAAAATACTTCACTTTTAACAAAACAAAACTTTCATTATCTTTAAGGATATGAAAAAGAAAAAATCACAATACGAACTCTTCAGAGAAAAGGTCAAAATTATTCTATATGGAACCAATACTATATTAGGACGAATGTTCGATTTGGTTCTTTTAGGTTTAATATTACTGAGCGTTTTATTAATAATGCTTGACACTGTTCAAGGAATAAGTTCCAAATATCATTATCAATTGTGGATATGCGAATGGGTAATTACGATATTTTTCACTATCGAATATATTTTGCGAATTATTTCCATCCAAAAACCCGTTAAATACATTTTCAGCTTTTACGGAATAATCGATTTATTAGCGGTTTTGCCCATGTACTTATCGATATTTTTTCCAGGAGCGAGTATTTTATCAATTGTCAGAGCATTGCGTTTCCTTCGATTATTCAAAATTTTGCATCTTCCTCAAATTTCACATCAATCACTACAATTAAAAGAAGCTATTGATGCCAGCAAAGAAAAAATTCTCGTTTTTATTTACTTCGTTTTAATCAGTACCATTATCATTGGATCAATAATGTATTTAGTGGAAGGTAAAGAATCAGGATTTACAAGTATCCCTATGGCAATTTATTGGACAATTGTAACCTTAACGACAGTTGGTTACGGAGACATTTCACCTCAAACTCCACAAGGACAATTTATTGCAGCATTGGTGATGATTTTAGGTTACGGAATTATCGCAGTACCAACCGGAATAGTAACTGCCGAATTTGCTAAAAAAAGCCTCAATAACAATTCCGTAAACACTAAAAAGACCTGTAGAAAATGTCAGGCGCAAGTACACTTCGATAGTGCTAAATATTGCCACGAATGCGGAACCGAATTATCTAATAATTAATTTATGAAGCTAATCCAGCTGTACATTGCAACTCCTCCTTATCTTTGTTGTTTTTTAAAGTCATAAAAGGAGCTTCCGCTGGTCGCTCTTTTACTCCAAAAAAACAAACAAATATAAGTCCGGGGTTTCCATTTCCATCTGGGCTAAAAAATATGAAATACCTAATAACAATCGTCGGACCAACAGCTATCGGGAAAACAGCCCTGAGCATTGCTTTGTCACAACATTTTAAATGCGAAATTATTTCCTGCGACAGCCGTCAGTTTTTTAAAGAAATGACAATTGGAACCGCTGTTCCAAGTCAAGAAGAATTAAATGCTGCAAAACATCATTTCATTCAAAATAAATCTATTTTTGAAAACTATACGGTAGGTGATTACGAAAAAGAAGCACTTTCAAAACTAGAAGAATTATACCAAAATAATGATTTTGCTATCCTAATTGGCGGATCAGGTTTGTATGTTGATGCCGTTTTAAAAGGTTTTGACGAATTCCCTGAAATAGCACCAGAAGTTCGCTTAGAAGTGAATTCCAACTACGAAAAATTCGGAATCGAATATCTTCAGGAACAATTACAAAGTTTAGATCCAGATTATTATCAAAAAATAACCATTGAAAATCCGCAGACATTACAAAACCCGCAGCGAATGATGCGTTTTGTAGAAGTTTGCATTGGATCGCAAAAACCTTATTCTTCATTTTTAAACTTAAAGAAAAACAACCGAAACTTCACTCCTATTTTAATTGGTTTAGACGCCGAAAGAGAAATAATTTACAACAGAATCAACCAACGTGTAGATATCATGATGAATGAAGGTTTGCTAAAAGAAGCAGAAACGCTTTATCCTAACAAAGAGTTAAATGCTTTACAAACTGTTGGTTATAGAGAATTATTTAGTTATTTTGACGGAGAATTCACCTTGCCTTTCGCAATTGAAGAAATCAAAAAGAACACACGAAGATTTTCAAAAAGACAATTAACCTGGTTCAAACGAAACGAAAACACCAAGTGGTTTGATTATGCGTTAGATAGAAAACAAATCATAAATTACATTGAAGATAAAACAAAATAATCTTTTCTCTTTGTTCTATATTCTTTGTTCTCTCCTCCAAAAATCTAAAATCAACAATCTAAAATCTAAATTTAGAAATGCCAATATCACCAAATTTCACATCCGTTTTAAGTAAAGACTGGGAAATCAATTTCACACAATGTACACCAAACGGTTATTTAAAATATACCGATTTATGCAATCTTTTACAATTAACTGCAGCTGCGCATTCTGAAGTTGGCGGAATCAGTTTTACAGATATGCAGGAATTTGATCAGGCATGGGTTTTAAGCCGTATGCGTGTAGAAATAACAGCTTTACCAAAATGGCAGGATGTTGTAACGGTAAAAACATGGATTAACAGTCTTGAAAATTCACGTTCTGTTCGTGCACTAGAAATGTATGTAAACGGCAAAAAGATTGTGGGAAGCGAAACGTATTGGGCTGTTTTCAATACCAAAGCACGTCGTCCAGAAGCTTTGGCTTTACCTTTTGAACATTTTGAACTTTTCCCAGATCAAAGAGCAACTATTGAAGGTTTTTCTCGAATCAACATCAATCCTGAAAAAGAATCTGTTTTTGAAAAAACCGTTTATTTATCTGATTTAGATATTGTAAATCATGCCAATAATGTAAAATACTTAGAATGGTGTCTCGATCATGTTGATGCAAAAAGAATTTTGAAACAAGAAGTAAAAAGTTTTGAAATGAACTTTTTAAAAGAGCTTTCTCTAAACGATCAAGTTGTTATTCACGAAAGTGATAATGAAGATCATTCTGCAACAACTTTCAGTATTACAAAAGGAGATAAAAATTGCTTTGCATTAGAATTGCACTGGAAATAAATTACGTGATTCCTACAAGGTTTTAAAAACCTTGTAGGTCTATTATTTTATAGTGACCTTCAAATTTAATTTTTAATATAAAACTAAAAATACCTACAAGGTTTTAAAAACCTTGCAGGAAATTGGACCTAATAAAAAACGATGCAAATTGCATCGTTTTTTATTTAAAATCATTTCGATTTCTTTTTAGAGTCTTTCTTCTCTTTTTTAGGCTTCTTCTTTTTCAACAAATCAACTTTATCTTTAATTCGCTTTTCAACTTCGCTAATTCCAGTGTCATAATCGTGCTGAATAGAATATAACTTTGCTTGTTTAATTACTTTCAAAGCTTCTTTAAATTTATGCTGAACCTCTAAAAGAATGGCTTTCTTTACAAAAATTACCGACTTATTAATTCCTTTAATAGTAAAAGCAAAATCAATTAATTTTTGAGCTTCTTCGTAATCTTCGTTTAAAATTAAAGTCTGCAAATAATGCGGATAAACTTCAAAAGCATGAATATTAATCGCTAAAGCTTCCTGAAAATACGATTTAGCTTCTTCATAATTCATCAAATGCTCAGCCTGAATTCTTCCGTACAAACACAGAACCATTGTATTTTTCGAATCATAAGAAAAAGCATAATCCAAAGATTCAATAGTTTCTTCAAGCGAATACGGATAATTATCTAAAGCCTGAAAAAGGTATTTATCAATTGTTTTCATTTCGTAAATCATTTTTTAATTTCTGACGAGTTCCTTTGTAACTTTTCTCCACTTTGTTCTTTTTAAAATCACTTCCAGTAAAAACTCTCACAGGATTTCCACGCTGCACATTAAGCTGATTTTCCCATTGTTTTCCCACATGATTTTTAAGCTGAAGCAATTTCTCGTCTTCTAGTTTTTTAATTAATCTTTCTGTTGCCAGTTTTTTGTTCTGATGCTGCGAACGGCTGTCCATTGCCACAACAGCAATTCCTGTTGGAATATGAGTCGCTCGAATCGCAGAACTCACTTTGTTAACGTGCTGACCTCCTGCACCCGAGCTTCGCATGGCTTGATACTGAATATCATTTTCCGAAAACAAACTGTTTTTTTGATGTTCGATTTCAAATATGCCGATAAACCAATTTTTGCGTTTGTGCATTTTTCTAAACTGGCTTTGACCAATCCATTGAACGGTTCCTATCCAAGAATTCACAAACTGATCTGCATTTTTTCCTTTTACTGCAATCGAAGCTGTTTCTACCGTTCCATTTTCAGTTCCTGCTTCTCTTTGCAGTAAAACTGTTTCTAGTCGATGTTCCTGCGCTTCTTCGAGTACTTTTTTAAGCACTTGGGCAACCACCCAAGTGCATTCTGCAGGTCCGCGACCCGCTGTTATTTGAATTATTCTTTCCATTTCTTTAAAATTTTGAGCAGCTTTTCTCTGTTTTTTGCTGCTTTTACAAATTTTGGTAATCTAGCCACTAAACTTGATGTATAATTCACTTTTGAATTTCGTTCTCTTAAACCTGCATTAATATATCTTTCCAAATAATAAATATGATCCAGATTGTAAGCCCAAAAAATCTCGTTATCAAACTCTTTCTGAAACCAAAGTGGTAAGTTGTACCATCTTTCTCTCATCAATCCTTTCTCAAATTTTGATTCTTCTATAATTTCTTTTATTTTAGTTTTTCCTTCTTCCTGAAAATTACAATGTGGGCATCTTGTTTTATAAATCAAAGATTTCTTTTTGAAAGCTTGTGACTCAAACTCATATGATTTTCTGCAATTAATACAATATCTTTTTCCGTAAGCAACATATTTTATAATTGGCTGCCTAGGTTTGGTAAAACAATGTTTACATTCAAAAGACGTTACTTTACATTTACCACATTTACAATCTTCTGCAGGCTTTTTTAAAATTGATGCCTTAGATTCACATTTTGGACATTTTACCAAAATTTCACTACTAAAACTCCATAAAATTTTATTTTCATCCTGAAATCTTTCCATAATCTTTTCATTTTAGCGATCCATTCTAACAATTCTAGGTGTAAAAGTTCCCAAAACTTCAACTAATTCCGTTTGGTTTGCCATTACTTTTGTGATGTCTTTGTAAGCCATTGGAGCTTCATCAATATTACCGCCGATTAAAGTCACATCGTGTTTCTTCAATTCTTTGTTAATCTGACTTTGTGTAAAACTGCTTTTACATTTTGCTCTCGAAAACAAACGTCCAGCACCATGTGAAGCCGAATTCAAACTTTCTGCATTTCCTTTTCCTTTCACAATAAATCCTGGCGCTGTCATCGAACCCGGAATAATCCCAAGCTGGCCTTCGCCTGCAGGTGTTGCTCCTTTTCTGTGTACAATACATTCTTGACCGTTTACCATTTCTTTCCATGCAAAATTGTGATGGTTTTCAATCGTAACCACTACTCTTTTTCCAATCGCTTTAGCAATTCGTCTGTGAATATCATCATGACAGGCTTTTGCATATTCTCCTGCTAAATTCATTGCCAGCCAATATTCCTGACCATCGTGTGTATTCAAATCTAGCCAAGCTAAATGCTGCACATTTTTGGGTAACGGACATTGTTTAGCTGCCAGATACGTGTAATGTTTGGCTATGTTAGCACCCAATCCACGAGAACCGCTGTGTGATAAAACGGCAAAATATTCTCCTTTTTCCAGTTTCCATTCGTTCTCTGGATTGTCAATTTTAGCGATTCCGAACTCTACGAAATGATTTCCTCCACCAGAACTTCCCAATTGCTTATATGCTTTTGGTAAAAGATTCTTTAACAACGGAATGTCTTGAAATTCGCTTTTATGAAAAACCTCATGATCTACTCTAGACGATTGTACTTCGTTCATTCCGAACTTTGTATTATCTCTTAAAATGGCTTCTAGTTGATGTTCTCTTCCTTTAAAATGAGAAGCTGGTAAATCAAAAATTGAAAGGCTCATTCGGCATCCAATATCAACACCAACTCCATATGGAATAACAGCATTATCAGTAGCTAACACACCGCCAATTGGCAAACCGTAACCCGAATGCGCATCTGGCATTAAAGCTCCAGCAACCGAAATTGGCAGTTTCAAAGAATCATACAATTGAAATTTTGCCTGCTGGTCGATTTCATTTTCACCGAAAATGGTAAAAGGCGATCTCGTTGTTTTCAGCTGATGCATTCTTACCTGAACAGGTTTGATTAAGCCTTCGGCAACTTTTCCCCACGTTCCGTTTCCTTCATATTTTTCAGGATTTAACAGCACGTCTTTTGCTTCTGTTAGAATAGATTCTTTTTTTTCTCTTTTTCTATATCTGTTTATCTGCCCTAAGGCGATATTTATTGAATTGTTCTTTGGAAAACCTAATTTAATCAGGTCTTTTCCAGTTAGTTTATTTCCCATGATTTTCTATCATTTCATCTGCATACTGCTCATATAAAGCATGCAGACTTTTATTTTTAATTGGATTTTTCTCTTTTGGGTTTTCTTTTCTATAAAATTTCCAAGTATTAGAATATCCATTAACTAATCTGTTTATTTTTTCTCTTAAATGATGATTCACAATATAATTTTCAATAAGTTGCATTTGACTTTCTAAATCCGAATCGACCATTTTGGTGTGTGTTATCATATATGGACTAACACGAAGTACATATCGCCAAGGCTCATTAAATACATAATGAATTCTATATTGTTTCCAGTTACTACACCAGCGCTCTCTTCTATAAAAATGCGCTTTTTCTTTTTCGGTCAATTCTAACTTTGAACTTTTCCATTCCCATTCTGAAAATTCTTTTACAGTTTGGAATTTTTCAATATAAACATATTTTCTTTTTCTCTTTTTCTTTCTTTTAAAAGCTTTTTCAGATGAAAACTGCCATGTATTTATTTTTTCCAATAATTCTATGTAAAATGGAGCCTCACTTGATCTAACAATATCATCTCTTAATTTGAAATTTCGCTGCCAACCTTTTTGATAGGGTACTTCGAGAGGAACTAACGGCAAATCACGTCGTTTGTTCCAAAGTTCTTTTTCAAGTTTTCTTAACTGAATTAATTGTTTATCAAAATCTTCCTTTACTAATCTTTTCTTTTTTCTTTTACTTTTAAAACGAGTGCACAAAGCATACTCATCTACCGTATAATTTTCCATAAAAAATTATCGTGCATTAAATTAATAGCCAAAAAGGCATACCATTTTATCCTGACGGATAAATACTAAAAATCGATGTTCGGGAAAATTTTGAAGAGTCTAGAATAAAAAAAAGCCCGAAACGTATGTCTTCGGGCTTTTTTATATATCTAAAAGTATATTTCTAAGATTGAAATAAGCCACGAAGAATTGCTTCACCAAATCCGTTTGGTGTAAAGCTCTGAGATGTCAATGTAAGTACAAACACTATTTCTTCGTTTTAAAGGGTTACTAATTTTTTCGTGTGCAAATATTCAAAATACTTTTTTGATTTTCCAAATTATTTTTAAGAAAATTCATCAAAATAAAATTCCAGCATAGCTAAACCGTTCTCATAATCAACAGTAAGATTTTAAAAATCAACACATTAAATCAAAAAAAGTTCAAAAAATATTTTCAGTTAATGGCATAAAAAAAGCCCTGATTTCTCAGGGCTTATATATTTTTCGGTGAATAATTATTCAGAAACTTTGCTTTTTACCACTAATCTGAAACCTTCTCCGTGAATGTTTAAAATTTCAACATCTTCATCAGATTTAAGGTATTTTCTTAATTTAGCGATGTACACATCCATACTTCTTGAAGTAAAGTAGTTGTCATCTCTCCAGATTTTTGTTAAAGCTAATTCTCTCGGCATTAAGTCATTTTCATGAAGAATAAGCATTTTAAGCAATTCATTTTCTTTTGGAGATAATTTAATTGGCTCTTCATCTTGGAAAGTCAAGAATCTTAGTTTTGAATTTAAGTGGAATTTACCAATATTAAATTCAAATTGTACTTGTTCAGCTTTTGTATCAGCAGATTTTCTTTGGATGATTGCTTTAATTTTCATTAAAAGAACTTCTGAATCAAAAGGTTTATTTAAATAATCGTCTGCACCAGCTTTGTATCCTTTTAACACATCTTCTTTCATAGATTTAGCTGTTAAAAAGATAATTGGCACTTCACTGTTCTTCTCTCTAATTTCTTTGGCCAAAGTGTAACCATCTTTATAAGGCATCATTACGTCAAGAATACATAAATCATATACGTCTTTCTTGAATTTTTCGAAACCTTCCATACCGTTTTTAGCTAAAGTAACTTCAAAGTCATTTAACATTAGATAATCTTTAAGAACTGCCCCGAAATTTAGGTCATCTTCTACTAAAAGTATTCTTTTGTTAGTATTTTCCATATTTTAATTTATTAATGGTATTTTTATTATAAAGGTGCTACCTTTTCCTTTTTCGCTTTCTACATATACTTGACCGTTGTGGTCCTCCACGATTCTTTTTACATAAGCTAATCCTAAACCATGCCCTTTTACATTATGAAGGTCACCGGTATGTTCTCTGTAAAATTTCTCAAACACTCGTTTTTGAGCTATCTTACTCATTCCCAAACCGTGATCTTTTACTTTTATCAGAATCATGTCTTTTACATTTTCTGTAAAAATTTCAATTTCCGGGGTATCAGGAGAATATTTTATAGCATTTTCTAAAATATTAACCAATACGTTTGTGAAATGAACTTCATTAATCAAACAGGTTGTTCTTGCTGCGTTATAATGTTTTACAACTGTACCTTGTCGGTCTTCCAGAATTAAATTTACGTGCTCGATAGCGTCGTCAATTATATCTGTAATTACTGTAGGTTCTTTAGTTATATCAAGTTCTCTTTTTTCAAGTTTTGAAATACGCAGTACATTCTCAACTTGTGCATGCATTCTTTTGTTTTCGTCTCTTATCATTTGAAGGTAACGATATACCTTTTCCTTATCTTCAATTACTTTTGGGCTTCTAATTGCATCTAACGCTAAGTTGATAGTAGCAATTGGCGTTTTAAACTCATGCGTCATATTATTAATAAAATCGGTTTTGATTTCAGAAATATGTTTCTGACGTAATAACTGATTTAATGCACTTGTGTAAGCCACAATTATAATCAAAGTAAAAACTATTGATAAAATAGTGATACTCAACAATTCAGACAATAAGAACTTCTTTTTGTTTGGAAAAGTAATATACAATTCATATTTACTATTTCCTTCGTTATCCGTGAATACGGGCACTTGATAACTTGCATCTTTATCGTAATGGAAATTATCTGATTTAATTTTCGTTGGCAAACCATTATTTAGTACGCCAAACTCAAATTTGGTTTTTACACCATATTCAGCTAATTCTTTTTTTAATAAACTTTGCAATTTGTCTCTAGAAACTCTTTCTTCAATTGGAAGTACATCAGTAAAATCTTTTACTGCAATTTCTCTCTGAACTTTACTTAACATTTCTAAGCTTCCTGATTTTTCGATTTTTAAATCTGGAATAACACTTTGACTTAAAGAGTTCTGATCGATTAAATTGTTGTTACTGTAAACTTCTGTTACTCTTTTTGAATTGAAGCTTTTAAACCTGTCACTTGAAAATTTTTTGTTAAATAATGAATTATTTATACCGTAATCTTCAGATGATAAGGTGTTTGAGTATACTATCGTTTTATTTGTTTTTGTATTTCTCTGAACATAATAAACTTCAAGCAGGTCTTCTTTTTTGGGGTCTTTGCCTGTACTTTTTTTTAGATTATTATAATCAACATAGTAGTTATACAATTCTTGTTTTTCCAATTTATCGGCAACATTACCAATAACCTGTGTAACGTGGTATTTAAACTGTTCGTCGTTATTTTTGAACGAAGAATTGAACCAATATACCTGCACTAGAATTATTCCTATCAAGGATAAACTCATCAGTAAAACAAGTACTCTAAAAAATAATTTATTCATCGAAACAAAATTAATATTTTAACAATATACTAAATAATACATTAACCAAATATTAACATTTAAGACTGATTTTGTTTTATTTTCAAAATTTTAAGAATTTCAACAACTTCTTCTCTAGCAATTTTAAGATTACTGTTATTAATAACAAAATTGCTTAAAGAAATTCGTTTTTCGTCATTCCACTGCATTTTCATTCTATTTATGACGTTTTCTCTTGTGGTATTGTCTCGTTTTAAAACTCTTTCTATTCTTATTTCTTCCGGTGCTGTAACCGTTATTATATAATCACATTCTTTATATCTTCCGCTTTCAAAAAGTATTGCGGCTTCATAGATCACATATTCATAGCTTTGATGTTCTAAAAGCCATGATTCAAAATCTTTTTTAACAGCCGGATGTACTATCGAATTTAATCTAGCGAGCTTATCGGCATCTTTAAATACTATTTCAGCCAGTTTTGATCTGTTTAAAACATTATTATCAAAGAGCGACTCTCCAAAAGTTGTTTTAACGGCTTCAATAATCTCTGCAGACTGCATTACCCTTTTTGCTCCATCATCAGCAATATAAACGGGAATTCCCATTTCGTTAAAAAAACCTGCAATAGTAGTTTTACCACTTCCTATTCCGCCGGTTAAGCCAATAACTTTTGTCATACTATATTTTAAAAAACATACGCGGAAATGCTTCTTGTGGTTTCTTCTTTAGTAAAATAATTTTTACATAAGATTCCAGAAAACCAGTTCCGTAACCATAAAATTGTTTCCAGACAGCAATGACAGACAAATAACCGATTTTGATGCTTTTATTTTGAATACTTGCTGTAAGAAAAATTATAACGAAATATACAAAATATAATTGTAATAAAATATCAATATTGAAAATTAATAGTAAAAAAGCTAATAATAACCCCAATATAAATACAGTTGGAAAGAAGAAAGTAAGTTTATTATGTTCTGGATACCAGTTGTTTAAAATAGGCCTTGCGATGCCAAATTTCTTGACTTGGATAGAGAATTTTTCCCAGTCAATCCTACGTTTGTGATACACATAAGCCTCAGAAAAAAGACGTGTTTCAAATCCCAGATTCCATAAACGAATAGATAAGTCAGGATCTTCACCTGGATGTATGTTTCCAAAACCTTTAGAAACTTCAAAAGCTTTTTTTGAAATCCCCATATTAAAGCTTCTTGGCTGGAATTTATTGATTTTTTCAGATCCTCCACGGATTCCTCCTGTTGTTAAAAACGAGGTCATCGCGAAATTAATCGCTTTTTGAATGCTTGAAAAACTTTTAAGCGCTCTGTCGGGACCTCCAAAACAGTCAACGTATCTTTCATTTAACGCTTTTCGTACTTCACTTAAATAGTTTGGCGGAATAATACAGTCTGAATCAAAAATGATATAATAATCACCTCTTGCTTTCTGCATTCCGAAATTTCTTGAATCTCCCGGTCCTGAATTTGGTTTTACATAATAGGAGATATTCAATTTTCCCTGATAATTCATTACAACATCTTTACAAGGAATTGTCGAACCGTCTTCTACAAGAACAATTTCAAAAGGTTCATCATAATCTGATTTTGTAAGGCTCTCTAAAAGTTCATCAACTTCATCCGGACGATTATACACGGGAATAATTAAAGAAAAAATCATAACGGGAATACTGTATTTAATGGTATATTTTTAATGTGAAAAAATTTTAACAAAGATATAGTATATTCCACAAAAAAACCATCAACTTTTGGGTTGATGGTTCTTTGTCTGTAAAATTTATTTTTATTTGATACTTTCGATATTTACTACTTCGTTTGTATCGGCTTGATAATCTACTCCAGCAAATTCAAATCCGAATAAATTAAGGAAGTCGCTTCTGTACCCTGCTAAATCTCCAATAGCTGGCAATGTTTCTGTTGTAGCTTCTAACCATAGTTTCGCTACTTTTTCTTGAACATCTTCACGCATTTCCCAATCATCAATTCTGATTCTTCCTTTTTCATCAACTGGAACTTCAGAACCATTGTATAATCTGTCTTGGAATAAACGCTGTATCTGCTCGATACAACCTTCGTGAATCCCTTCTTCTTTCATGATTTTATATAAAAGAGAAATATATAACGGAATTACAGGAATCGCAGAACTTGCTTGAGTTACTAACGCTTTGTTTACCGAAACATAAGCATTTCCACCAATAGATTTTAGAGAATCAGCAATTGTAAATGCAGTCGCTTCTAAATGATCTTTTGCGCGACCAATAGTTCCTTTACGGTAAACTGCTTCAGTTAATGCAGGTCCAATATAAGAATAAGCAACTGTAATAGCACCATCAGCTAATAAGTTTTCATTTTTTAAAGCTTCAATCCACATTGCCCAGTCTTCACCTCCCATTACCGCAACTGTATTTTCGATATCTTCTTCGTTAGCAGGAGCGATAGAAACTTCAGAAACTTTTCCTGTATGAAAATCAACCGTTTTATTACTAAAAGTTTGTCCAATTGGTTTTAAAACTGAACGGTGCGTTACTCCAGTATTTGGATTGGTACGTACTGGTGAAGCTAAACTATAAATTACAAGGTCAACTTGCCCTAAATCAGCTTTTATTAAATCAAGAGTTTCTCTTTTAATTTCATTAGAAAAAGCATCTCCGTTGATACTTTTCGCATATAAACCAGCTTTGTGAGCTTCTTTTTCGAATGCAGCAGAATTGTACCATCCTGGAGAAGCCGTTTTCCCTTCTACAGGTGGTTTTTCAAAAAATACACCAATTGTAGCAGCATCAGATCCAAAAGCGCTTGTAATTCTTGAAGCTAATCCGAAACCTGTTGAAGCACCAATAACTAATACTTTTTTTGCTCCGGCAATTGCACCTTTTGATTTTACATATTCAATTTGATTCTTAACATTTTGTTCAGCTCCCTCTGGGTGGGCAGTCAAACAAATGAATCCTCTCATTCTAGGTTCTATAATCATCTTGTAATTTTTTGTATTATTTGAATTTTAGTTTTAATTTTTCAAAAATAGACATTTTATGATAAACTCTTTTCATGTTGGCAGCCATATTATCAATAAAATTTGGGTTTAAAGCATTTCTTTGAGCGGCTTTATACAATCTGTACGACAGGATATAATCCTCTTCATATTCCGCAATTCGGGCTAACTCACTGTTATACGAACAGTAATCGGCATTTTCCAGTGTTTCAAATGTATGAGCAATATGTTCTTTGGCTTCTGAATATCTTCCAATATCAACCAGCAAATATGTGTAATTTAAATATGAGGCAGGATATTTAGGATCAAATTTCATTGCTAATTTATAATGATAAATTGCTTTATCATAATTACTGAGTTTATTATAATGAATCCATCCTAAATGGTTGTGTGCTTTTCCAAAATCAGGATACTGCGCCAAAATTTCTTCTAAAACTTCTTTTGCTCCTGCGGTATCGCCTTCAGAAATTAATCCATCGGCTTTTATAAACTGATTTTCATAGAAACTTAAACTTTCCATAATTATTTTTAGTTTAACAACTCTTTCGCATGATTTAATGCCGAATCAGAAATATTTGCACCCGATAACATTTGTGCAATTTCAATAATTCGGTCGTCTTGCGATAAAAGTTTTAATTCTGATTGAGTATCGTTATCAATTGTTGATTTAGATACTTTAAAATGTGAATCTCCTTTAGCAGCAATCTGCGGAAGGTGTGTAATGGCAAAAATCTGCATTGTTTTACTCATTTCTTTCATGATTTCGCCCATTCTAATTGCAATTTCACCCGAAACTCCTGTATCAATTTCATCAAAAATTAATGTTGGAAGTTTTGAATATTGAGCCAGTATTGCTTTTACTGCCAGCATAATACGAGACATCTCTCCTCCTGAAGCTACTTTTTTCAACAATCCAAAATCACTTCCTTTGTTGGCCGAGAATAGAAACTGTAATTCGTCTTTACCGTTTTGGAAATATGTATTGACGGTAGTAAGTTCGATTTTAAAACGAGCATTTGGCATTCCTAAAGTTTCTAATATCGCTATTAATTTATCTGATAAAACCGGAATTGCTTGTATTCTGCTTTCATGAATGACACCTGCCAATTCATTTAATTCATTTTCTTTTTGTTCAATTGATTTAGATAATATTTCGATTTCTTCTTCAATATTATCCAATTCCAAAAGTGTATTTCCTAAATCGGCTTGAATTTGAAGTAATTCATCAACTGAATCTACATGATGTTTTTTCTGCAAATTAAAAATCAACTGCAGTTTCTGACTTACCAATTCAAGTTGTTCTGGATCGTTTAATAATTTTTCTGAAGAGTTTTGAAGTTCTTTAGAAATATCATCAAATTCAATAGAAAGACTCGTTATTCTTTCAAACAAACTTTGGTATTCTGTTGAAAAAGGAGCAATTTTCTGCAGTGCGGTTTTGATTTCATTTAAGTTATGAAATACACCAAACTGTTCTTCATTTGCAATCGCAAGCGATTTATCAATTGATTCTTTAATGATTTCGACATTGTTCAGCTTTTCATAATCAGCTTCAAGTTCTGCTTGTTCGCCTGATTTTAGTTTTGACGAAACTAATTCATTCAGTAAAAAAGTGTTGTACTCTTGTTCTTTTCCAGAATCACTTTGTTTTTTAAGAAGTGCATTTAATTTCGACTTCTCTGATTTGTAAATTTTTAATGATTTCTGATAATCCGAAATGGTTTCGGCATTATTAGAAATTGCATCGATTATTTTAAACTGAACACTTTCATCTGAAAGTTCTTGTGTTTGCTGCTGGGAGTGGATATCAATTAAAAAGAAGCTTAAATCCTGTAATTCCTGAAGATTTACCGGACTATCATTTATAAAAGCACGCGATTTTCCAGAAGGAAGAATTTCGCGTCTAATAATAGTTTCATCTTCATAATCAAGATCATTGGCTTGAAAAAACTCTTTTAAATTATATTTAGAAATATCAAATTGAGCTTCTATAACGCATTTCTCTTCTTTATTCTTTAAAGAAGTTAAATCAGCTCTTTTTCCTAAAACAAGTCCGATTGCTCCTAAAATAATAGATTTACCTGCACCCGTTTCACCTGTAATTATCGAAAAACCTTTTGAAAAATCTATAGAAAGTTTTTCAATAAGTGCATAATTTTTAATTGACAGTGAAGTGATCATAAAGGATAAATAAGATAAAAGGGTTATAAAGAAAATTAAAAATCAAGTATTTAGAACTTAATTTGTGACCATTTAGCTGAATTTAAAGGCGAAACTTTATTTAAAACATCTGTAAGGTCAGTAACAGGAATACTTGGTCCTCCTGAAAATATAGAAACGATTTCATCTGATTTTGCATCAAAAAAAACGCGGGTTAAAAATGCATTTGGTCTTACTGAATTTACTTTTGCAACCAGTATTATTGCATTTTTTACTTTTTCTTTTGATGATTTTAAGTCAGCAGTCATTCCATCTAAAGCGGTATGATAAGCAAACATAGTCTGACGAATATCACTGTACATCGGCGAAAGCATATCGTTTATTAAATAATAACGGTTTTGAAGTCCATCTGTTTGTGTCCATCCTTTAAAACCGCCTTGCTGGGCTACGTTTGCAATATTCTGAGCTGTTTGAAAATATTGGTCTCCTCCTCCCATTTGAAACGTATCCGCATCCATCCCTAAAATTATATAGCTGTAAAATGATACAACTGATATTAAATTGGATTCAAAAACAGTTGGGTTGAATAATAAAGGTTCATATTCTGTATAACGGAAGTTAAAATCTTTATCATTAAAATTTAAAACCGGTGACGAATAGGTCGAATTAAAAATCAATCTTGAAGACTGCACTTGAATAGTTCCTGTAAACTGGTCTGAACTATAAGAAGACAATGTGATATACATTGAACAATTGATTCGTTCGTTTTGTTTTAAGGAAGAACCCGTCCAATCTGTTTTATTAACAAATTCTGACAGCGAAGTCTGAAGTGTTTTAAAAATCTGCTGATTGGCATTTGGCAATCTTTCAGTGTTAATAGTTACTGTACAATTTAGCTGTTGCGCCTGAGTAAAGCCAAAAATAAAGAATACTAAAAATGTAACTATCTTATTCATATCAACTATGTTTTATGAGTGAAGCTTAATTCTACTGAGAATTTATAAATACTGCTATTTCGAAAAATGCAAAATCAGTCTGCTTAAAATATCGACTGCAACTAATTCTTTTGTTTTTAATTCCATTGGTTCGATTTTAAAATCTTTATCAATAAAGGTCACTTTATTGGTTTCTTTTTTAAATCCGGCACCTTTATCTTGTAAGGAATTTAAAACAATCAAATCTAAGTTTTTTTTCTGAATTTTCAACTTAGCATTTTCAATTTCATTTTCAGTTTCCAAAGCAAATCCTATTAAAAACTGCTTTTCTTTGATACTTCCTAATGAAGATAAAATATCTTTTGTCTTCTCTAATTCAATTGAAAATTCACTTGAATTTTTCTTAATCTTCTGTAAAGCAACTTCCTTAGGTTTGTAGTCTGCTACTGCGGCTGCCGCAATTGCTGCATCAGCATTGCCAAAATGTAAATGACAAGCATCATACATTTCTTGCGCTGAAACTACATTTATAACTTCGATAGAAGGATTTTTAACTTTTAAATGCGTGGGTCCCGAAACTAAAATTACATCAGCTCCCAGATTTGCCGCTTCATTAGCAATATCAAATCCCATTTTTCCTGAAGAATGATTTCCTATAAAACGTACTGGATCTATAGCTTCGTATGTTGGACCAGCTGTAATTAGTATTTTTTTTCCCTTAAGTGGAAGTTTACTTTCTAAATCTGCTTCAAGAAAAGCGACAATATTCTCAGGTTCAGCCATTCGGCCTTCGCCAGATAAACCGCTTGCCAATTCTCCTTTTTCAGCTGGAATCATACTATTTCCAAATTGTTTTAAAGCTGTAAAACTAGAAATAGTAGAAGGATGCTTATACATATCCAAGTCCATTGCAGGAGCAAAATAAACTGGACATTTAGCCGATAAATAGGTTGCAATTAAAAGATTATCACAGTTGCCGGTTGCCATTTTAGATAAGGTATTGGCAGTTGCAGGAGCAATCAGCATTAAATCTGCCCAAAGAGCGAGTTCAACGTGGTTGTTCCATACGGCATCTTCATCATCCTGATTAAAGAAACTGGAATGTACAGGATTTTTTGATAAAGTAGATAACGTGAGCGGGGTTACAAAATCCTTAGAAGCAGGTGTCATTATCACTTGGACATGTGCACCTGCTTTGATAAAAAGTCGTACTAATGAGGCTGTTTTATACGCTGCAATTCCACCGGAAACCCCCAGTAAAATTTTTTTCCCGTTTAAAACTGACATTATACTATACTATTATTTGTTTGAATTTCTGTGGTAAGTTTTACCGTCTAACCATTCTTGAACTGCTAAAGCATGTGGTTTTGGTAATTTTTCGTAAAATTTAGAAACTTCAATTTGTTCTTTATTTTCAAAAACTTCTTCAAGACTGTCATTGTAAGTCGCAAACTCTTCTAATTTCTCAGTTAATTCTTTTTTAATTTCAGAATTAATCTGGTTTGCTCTTTTAGCCATAATGGTAATTGCTTCATACACATTTCCTGTTGGTTCTTCAATAACTGTTTTATTGTAAGTTATTGTATTAACAGGAGCATTCGTCTTTTTTAAATCCATGACTTTATTTTATTTAGTAAATTTTTGTAAATCTGTTTCAACTCTGGCATTCATTTCGTCTGCCTCTTTTTTATATTTTGTATCGCTTTTAAATTTCAACAGATTAGCGTAAGCTGTTTGTGCAACGTGTAAACGCTCTTCCATTTTTGATGGCACACTGTTTATTGCTAACTTGTATGCTGAATCGTATTTATAAAACAATGCATCTTCTTTATAAGGTGTTCCTGGAAAATCAGCAATAAAATTATCAAAAGCTACTAAAGCAGATTTATAATCTGAGATAGTATTATATCCTTTCGCATTTTCGTATGCTTTCTTTTCTAGTTTTCCATTTAGCACCTGAACTGTTTCATTTGCTTTAGCCAGATATTCTGAATTTGGATAATTATCTATAAAAGCCTGTAATTTCTCTAGCGCTTTTACTGTATCTGCCTGATCTAAACTGTAAACAGGAGACAATTTTGAATAGCTGTAAGCTCCCAAGAAAGCTGCTTCTTGTACTTTTTCGCTTCGTGGATATCCCGAAACAAAGCTTTCAAATTGATAACCGGCTAAATAATACTGTTCTGTCTTATAATAAGACTGTGAAAACATGTAAAAAAGTTTTTCCGCCTGAGGCTTACCTCTATAAGAAGGTGCTAATTGTTCAAAAAGACGTATTGCTTTATTGTACTTTCCAGCCTCATACATCTTTGTCGCCACTTCAAACTTTGCTGCTACGTCTTCATTTTTTAATGCCTTTTGGTAATCACTGCAAGAGCAAAAAAGGACAACAACAATTAATAGAGATACTACTTTTTTCATTTTCTTACTTTTATTATGACTTCTAAGACTTTACACCAAAGAAAATCACACCGAAGTTTCGGTGGCAAATTTAGTTATTAATTTAGCGACTGCAAAATATTTTTTTCGTGTACAAAAATACAGAGTCTTTTACTTATTTTATGCTGTTTTTGACGAACTCATTTAATCGTTCTGCCAAAGATTCGTCTACAGGAACCAAAGGCAGACGTACTGTATTATCAGCTATTCCCAGAGCTTGGAAAACTTGTTTTATTCCGGCTGGATTTCCTTGTTCAAAAATCATATCGATACAATCTGATAAAAAGTATTGTGTTTTAAACGCATCAGCGGCTTTTTTATTGAGTCCCAAACGAATCATTTCTGAAAATTCTTTTGGAAAACCTTGACCAATAACCGAGATTACTCCTGCTCCACCCGCTAAAACAATAGGAAGTGCAATCATATCATCTCCTGAAATAACTAGAAAATCTTTTGGTGCGTCTTTAATAATTTTAAATGCTTGTACCACATCACCTGCAGCTTCTTTAATCGCTACTACATTTTTAAAATCATTTGCCAGACGAATTACTGTTGAAGGAAGCATATTACTTGACGTTCTTCCTGGAACGTTGTATAAAATTACTGGTACAGGAGAAGCTTCTGCAATTGCTTTAAAATGCTGATAAATTCCTTCTTGTGTTGGTTTATTATAATAAGGAGAAACAGAAAGTATGGCTTCAAAAGGAGAAAAGTCTCTGGTTTTTAATTCATCAACCACCTGCATGGTATTATTGCCGCCTACTCCAAGAACTAATGGTAATCTTCCTTTATTTACTTCTATAACGGTATTTATAACTAATTCTTTTTCGTCTTGCGTCAGGGTTGCATTTTCTGCTGTTGTTCCCATAACCACAAGATATTCAACTCCTCCATCGATCGAAAAATTAACGATTCGCTGCAACGCTTCGATATCTACTGAAAAGTCTTTTTTAAATGGAGTTACAAGCGCAACACCTGTTCCTATTAATGATTGCATATCTTTCTTTATAATTTACTTTATACTTTTTAAATACTTGAACAATTCAGAAACAAATAGTTTGTATTCTTCCATTGCCGTGTTAAACATCCATCGGTTTAATCTAGTGTTCACAGATGAAAAACCAACTTTAAATCTGGCTTTTGATTTGCTTGTTACCATCATTAAAGCAATGTTTTCTACATCATAATAACTTATCAAAAGGTCAAATTCGGTTTCGATAAATTCTTTTAAAAAAGGTTCTGTCAGTTCTCCTTTCCAATTGATATTTTTTTTACCAAATGTAGGTTTTGAATAGGTTTTCTTTTTTTTGAATTTACGTCTGTACGCAATAATTTTTATCTTTTCGGGTGCAATTCCGTATGATACCAGTTCTTTTATTAACGCTTTTGAATCTCGAAATTTACTTTCATCGACCACTAAACCAATCGTTTGTATATTACTTGTAAAAACTTCATTCTTGACATTATTCAGGTTATTTTTTAATGATTTTTTTACAAAAAATTCCTTTATATAATCTAAAAACATAGTACTTTTACGAATTACAAAATTAATTATTTAAGCCGCATTTAAAATGGTAAAACTAAAAAAGTATAACCGATTTTTAAAACTTTTTGTTATATTCTTAACAGTATTTTCAATATTTTCCTGCAGTCATAAGACTTACAATGTAACTAAGGTAGAAGGAAAACAACTTCCGGTAACACAAAACAGTGCCGAAACTCCTGAAATTGAAAAGTTTATTAAACCATATCGCGATCATATCAATAAAGATTTAGACAGTGTTCTTGCTTATTGTCCTGAAACGCTAGATAAAAGTACAGGAAAATGGCAGACTACGATTGGAAATCTAATGGCCGACGTTACTTTAAAACAAGGTAATAAGGTTTTTAAAATCAGAGAAAAAAAGGAGATTGATTTATGCTTTTTAAATCATGGCGGAATTAGAGCGATTTTACCAAAAGGAAATGTAACAACAAGATCTGCGTTTGAAATTATGCCTTTTGAAAACAACATGGTTGTGCTGGCTTTAAAAAGAGAACAGATTCTAGAAATGACTGCTTATATTATTAAGGAGAAAAAACCTCATCCTTTATCTGGCATGACTTTTACAATTGCAAAAGATAATACTGCCAAAAACATTTTAATACAAGGAAAACCTTTTGATGTTAACAAGACGTATTATGTTGCTACAAATGATTATTTAGCTAATGGCGGTGACAGTATGTATTTTTTCGCAAAAAACATACAGAAGTATGATATGAATTATAAACTGCGAAATGTATTAATTGATTACTTTAAAGAAGTTGATACTATTCCGGTGCCGAGAGACATCAGAATTACTGAAGAATAATTTACACTTAAAAATACAAGCGTTTTACGCCAAAAACATACCAAATGAAAAGAAGAGAATTTATCGAAAAAACTGCTGCAAGTACCGCTTTATTAAGCTTAGGTTTATCATTGAGCAGTTTTGAAAGTAACGATAACGAAATTAAACATTTAACGATTCTTCACACAAACGATGTTCACAGTCATATCGATCCGTTTCCTGCTGATGATCCTCGTAACCCAAATATGGGAGGTGTTTCTCGAAGAGCAGCTCTTATTGAAACTATCCGTCAGGAAAATCCAAACGTACTTTTATTAGATGCCGGAGATATTTTTCAAGGTACTCCTTATTTTAATTATTACGGAGGTGAACTTGAATTTAAATTGATGAGCATGATGAAATATGATGCTTCAACTATAGGAAATCATGATTTTGACAACGGACTTGACGGTTTATATGCTCAAATGCCGCATGCGACTTTTGAATTCATTTGTTCTAATTATGATTTCAAAAACACGGTTATGAATGGTCTTGTAAAGCCTTATAAAATTTTCAATAAAAACGGTATTAAGGTTGGAGTTTTTGGTGTAGGAATCGAACTTCAGGGATTGGTAGACAAACAATTATACAAAGAAACGGTTTATAATAATCCTGTCGAAATCGCACAAGACATGACTCGTTTATTAAAGAAAGAGGAAAAATGTGATTTGGTAATTTGTCTTTCTCATTTAGGTTATAAATACAAAGACGATGCTTCTAAAATTTCTGATTTAAAGTTTGCCGAACTGACCCAAGATATTGATTTGATTATTGGCGGGCATACGCATACCTTTCTGGACAAACCTACAATTGTAAAAAACAAAGCCGGAGAAAATGTACTGGTAAACCAAGTTGGCTGTTATGGAATAAATTTAGGACGAATTGATTTTTATTTTGACAGCAATAAAGCTCACACTAATCAGGCTAGATCTATTATTGTATAACTATTCTTTTCTTTTTTCTCTTTGCTTTTTCAAGGAAATATTCTACCATGAAATAATAAGCTAAGATTTGTGTAATGTCTTGTATTAATACTAACACAACGGAATAGGAAAAGTATTGGTTGAAGATATAGAATATATCAGACAAGATGTAACTCATCATCATAAGAGACATTAAAAGCGTAATAAACGTTCCTTTCGTTATGTAACTTACAAACGAAAAGTAGCTTATTACGCTTAAAACTATTCCGTAAATGACATATATAAAATTATAGTTATCTAGATTATCAAGTTTCATTGCCAAAACTGAAATCAACAGATATACAATAAATATTATGACAATTGATACGGGAAGAATATCTTTCTTTTTGAGTTTTATTTTTTGATGTTCTGTAATAAAAAGTCTGAATAGTAACAAATACACGATCAGAAAACAGATGACACCGCCAATTTCTGAAATTTCGACATCCATTAAATCAAAAACATTCCCTATAAAACAAAATAAAAAAATTAGACCTTCAATTTTTCTTATTTTAAATTGCCTGCTGATTAAAAAATAAATAAATATCGATGGCAGGACAATTGCTTTAGAATAGGTAGCAAGAAAATCTTGTTCTGTCCAATCAAAAATAATTGTCAACACCAGCGCTAAAAAAAATAAAATCAACGACGGTTTATTCGCTTTCATTTAGTTTAGTTATAAATTCTTCTTCAGACAGAATAGGAATATTTAGTTTAGTTGCTTTTTCAAGTTTTGCAGGTCCCATATTATCTCCAGCCACGACAAAATCAGTTTTGGCAGAAATTGAACTTCCTACTTTACCTCCGTTGTCTTCAATAGCTTTTTTGAGTTCGTCTCTCGAAAATTGTGCAAAAACACCAGAAACCACAAAGGTTTTACCCACAAATTTTTCGGTTGCATTTGGATTTACTTTTTCTACGATTTCAAATTGAACTCCATAGTTTTTAAGCCTTTCGATGATGATTTTATTTTCTTCATTTTCAAAAAACTCGATAACGCTTCTCGCGATTCTTTCTCCAATTTCATCAACAAGAATTAAATCCATTAAAGAGGCCTGGCTTAAGGCGTCGATATTTTTATAATGTTTAGCTAATTTTTTAGCAACAGTTTCTCCTACATAACGGATTCCTAAAGCAAATAATACGCTTTCAAACGGAATTTCTTTAGATTTTTCAACACCGTTTACCAGATTTTCAGCTGATTTTTGTGCCATTCTTTCCAAATGGAGAATATCTGAAACTTTCAGTTCGTATAAATCAGCATAATTGTGGACTAAATTGTTTTTAAAAAGAAGCGCTACGGTTTCGCCTCCAAGTCCTTCAATATCCATTGCTTTTCTTGAAATATAATGCTGGATTCTTCCAATAATCTGCGGAGGACAACCGTAAAAGTTAGGACAATAGTGATTGGCTTCTCCAGCGTTTCGAACTAATTCAGTCTGACATTCTGGACAATGAGTGATGTATTGCGTTACTTCGGAATTCTCAGGACGTTTTTCTAAATCTACAGCAATAATTTTCGGAATGATTTCTCCTCCTTTTTCAACAAAAACGGTATCGTTTAATCGGATGTCTAATTTTTGAATTTGATCTGCGTTGTGAAGCGAAGCTCTTTTTACAATAGTTCCCGCAAGCTGAACAGGTTCTAAATTGGCAACAGGTGTGATTGCTCCTGTACGTCCAACTTGATATGAAATTGATTTTAAAACAGTTGAAACTTGTTCTGATTTGAATTTATAAGCAATTGCCCATCGAGGTGATTTTGCAGTATATCCTAATTCTTGCTGTGAATGAATGTTATTAACTTTTATCACAACACCATCGGTTTCATAAGGTAATTTATGGCGATGAACATCCCAGTAATCAATAAAATCGAAAACTTCCTGCATATTATTAGCCAGTTTTGCTTCGGCAGGTACTTTAAACCCCCATCTGCGCGCTGCTTCTAAACCTTCAAATTGTGTGGCAAATGATAGATTGTTTCCTGCTACGGTGTACAATAAACATTCTAACGGACGTTTGGCAACTTCAGCACTGTCTTGTAATTTAAGACTTCCAGATGCTGTATTCCTTGGATTTGAATAAGGTGTTTCGCCAATTTCGATCAATTCCTGATTCATTTTTTCGAATCCGGCATAAGGCAGAATAATTTCGCCGCGAATATCGAATTTTTCAGGATAATCTCCTTTTAATCGCAACGGAACTGATTTAATGGTTTTGATATTATTGGTTACCTCATCTCCTTGAAATCCGTCACCACGCGTTACTGCCTGAACCAGTTTTCCATTTTCATATGAAATACTGATTGAAGCGCCGTCGTATTTTAACTCGCAGGTATATTGTAGATTAACATTTCCTAAAACACGCTGAATTCTGTTTTCCCATTCGAGTAAATCTTCTTTTGAATAGGAATTATCAAGAGAGTACATTCTGTACTGATGTGCAATAGTTTTAAAATTCTTGGTAACAGCTCCACCTACACGTTGCGTTGGCGAATCTTCATCAAAAAATTCTGGATGTTTGTTTTCTAAATCCTGAAGTTCTTTCAGTTTAATATCAAAATCGTAATCAGAAATGGTGGCATTGTCTAAAACATAGTAGTTGTAATTATGCTGGTTAAGTTCGTCTCGTAATGCCTGAATGGTTTCTTGAATATTCATAAAATATTAAAATAATAGATATTGCTGTTAAAATAATGAATCTCAAAATTAGGGTATTTTTATTGAAAAAATATTAATAACCCAAAGTTTTGTAAAAATCAAAAATCAGACAGCAAATGCATGCTGCCTGATTTTCTCCTTGTCCATTATTCTTAAAAAAGAATTTAAAAAAACCAACTTCCAAATGGTTTCTACGTTCTATATTTTCATGTTGATAATCAAATTATTAGCATGCAAATATAGTACTATTTTTGAATAATGATAAAGTCAGAGCGTCTGTTTAATAAATGTTCTTCTTCGGTACATTTCACTCCATTTTTGCATTTGTTGATCAGGCGGGTTTCGCCATAACCAATTGCACTTTCAATTCTTGAGGCATCAATTCCTTGAGAAAGAATATAATCTCTGGTTGATTTAGCTCTGTTATCTGAAAGTTTTAAATTGTAAGCATCTTTTCCACGAGAATCGGTGTGCGATTCTATCTTAATTCTGATGTTTGGAAATTTCTGCATAATGAAGACCACTTTGGTCAATTCTTCTACAGCTTTTGGTGTAATATCATATTTGTCATAATCAAAATAAATAGGCTGGACATCTACCATTTCTACACCTCTTTTTTTGACCACTAAGTCATCATAGTTGCTGAGTTCGAAATTAATGTTTGGAATTTCACCTTCATTTTCTTTTGTCGTTTGCACTGATTTTTCGTCGCTGCTGTAATTGGGTTTGGCAGCGATCATGTTTACCATTTTATTACACGGAACTGTAATGGCATATTTTCCTTCATAATTAGTTTTAGTTTCGCCCAATACTTCTTTAAAAGAATTGTACGCCATAACGGTTACATCAGCCAACGGAAGTTTTGTTTTTCTGTCAACGGCTATACCAGATATATTTTGGTTACAAACAGGTTTCCCTTTTACAAAGGAATAAATATCATCATCGCCCTTTCCTCCTGCTCGGTTAGATGAAACATAACCATAACTATCTGATTTATCTACTATGTATGCAAAATCATCTTTGTTACTATTTATTGGAGCACCTAAATTACGAGGTGTAGAAAAAGTTCCGTCAGGCAGAAATTTACTTTCATACACATCTAAATCTCCAAGTCCGTAATGTCCATCTGAAGAGAAATAGAGCATTCCATTTTTAAAAAATGGAAAAAGATCATTCCCAATTGTATTAATAGTAGCTCCCAGATTTAAAGGCGAACTCATTGTACCATCATCAGCAATTTTAACAACATACAAGTCGGTTTCCCCATAACCGCCCGGCATATCTGATGCGAAGAAAAGCCATTGTCCATCATCGCTCAAACATGGATGTCCTACTGAATAGTCTTCACTATTAAAGAAAACACCTTGTGGATTTTCAAGTTTGTTATCAACGATTGATCCTTTTATAATCTGGAAGTTATTTATTTTGTTTCCATCTACAACCAATTTGTTTTTCTTGACAATATTAGTGGTGTAGTACATGGTTTTTCCGCTAGGGTCAAAAGTAGCCGTTGCTTCATGATATTTGCTCATTACATTTGGCAGAAACAAACTTTCATTAAATAAACTACCATCAGCCGGATTTCTTTCAGACAAATACAAATTCAAGAAAGGCTGATTGTTCCAAGTGTACAATTTCTCACTGAATTTCGTCGTATCTCTTGCAGAAGTAAATACAATCTGTTCTTTATAAAAAGTGGTTCCAAAATCAGATTTGCTGGTGTTTATATCCAGATTTTTAATCTGATACAAAGGTCTGGCTTTCTCAAGACTATCCAATTGCTTTTTCTGAGCTACATAACGGTTGATCTCTTTTTGATCTCCTTTTTTATTGAGATATTCCTTGGTCACTCTATCAGCTTCATCATAATCCATTACTGCTTTCATGGTTTGAATGTAACGCAGATAGTAAATGTCTGTCAAGTTATTTCCTTGTACTTCGTATAATTTTCTATACCATTTAAGTGCATTTCGTGCATCGGAAATAAAATAATACGAGTCTGCCGCATTTTTTAATGTTTGAGCCGATGGATTTTTGATATGCTGTAAACATTCCTCGTAGGCTTTTGAAGCATCAGTGTAGGAATAGTTTCTAAACAACGCATCGGCTTGCTTTAAATTAGTCTTTTGAGCAAAACTAAACGTAATGCTCAAGACTAAACTCAGGATATATATTTTTTTCATACTTACAATTTTTAGAAGAATCGAGGAGATTTGATTTTGTTAGCGCCTTTGTTTAACGAATAACGTAAAATGAATTCGTGAGTACCGTCATTGTACTTATTTAATTGGCTAACTGTATAATCGAAAGCATAACCTAGATAAAAACTTTGCGATATTTGAAAACCTGCTAAGATACTTATCGAATCATCTGTTCTGTATGATCCTCCAATAACAAATTTTTCAGCAATCATAAAATTCGCCGATACATCAGCAGTGAGCGGTGCACCACTTACTGCTTTTACTAAAAATGCTGGTTTGAACTTCAAATTTGGGTTCAAATCAAAAACATAACCTCCCATTAAATAATAATGCAGACGATCAAAGTCTATTGATTCCTGAACATCATCATAATAATCATTTCGGATAAAACTTGGAATTGAGAAACCTAAATACCATTTTTCGGTATAGTAATAAACACCCGCTCCAATTGCCATTTTCATCTGATTGTCGATATTCTGATTCAGTAAAACATCATTACTGTTGTAATATCTCCCTTTAGACCAGTCTATGTTTAACATACGCATTCCAGCTTTCAAACCAAATGCTAATCGTTTTTCATATCCCAGTGGTAGTGAGTACGAGAAATTTCCATCAAGATATAGTTCGTTTGACGGACCTATTTTATCATTTACAACACTTAATCCTAAACCAATTTTTTCATTGGTAAGAGGCCCGTGAATTGAAAATGATTGTGTTTCAGGCGCTCCTGAGATTCCTACCCATTGTGAACGATGTAAAAGAGTCGCTTCCAATGTGCCGGTAGACCCGGCATAAGCCGGATTTACCGCCATTGTGTTATACATATACTGTGTATATTGAGGATCTTGTTGTGCACTGACACAAATTGTGATAAAAGAACATATTAGAATGAAATACGTTTCTAATGGTTTTATATATAGTTTCATAACGATACTTATTTAATTTAATTAATTAGATGATTAACAGAATGTTTATCTCATGATAGATAACCATCCTTTTTTAACCGTTCCATCTCCAATGGTAATCACATAAAAATAAGTACCTGTTGGCAGCATGTCTCCTCTATTAACTACTCCGGATACATTTGCAGTTCCGTCCCAATCGTTTTCATAATGTACTTTGCTGTACACCAGTGCACCATATCTATTAAAAACTTTCAATTCATTATTAGGATATGATTCGATACAATCTATTCTGAATAAATCGTTGGCTCCATCATTATTTGGCGTAAACTCATTGTAAACTGTCAAACAAATTGGTTCTACAGAAGCCATAGCAGAGTTATTTGTTGTATCTAGATCTAAAGGTGTTGAGATTTCGATAGTAGCAACATTTTGATAATTTCCGCTTGGCAGTACTTCTGCAACTATTGTAAGTGTTACACTTTGTCCTGCATTTAATGTTGGGATTGTCCAAAGCTGAGTTGATTGATCGTAAGTTCCTATTGATGTACTTGCACTTATTAGGTTATAACCGCTTGGCAGTAAATCACTCACAATTGTGTTTATGAAACCTCCTTCTCCAACATTGTTTACCGTAACTGTAAAGGTAACACGGTCGCCAAAGTTTGGAGTTGGATTATCAACTACATTTGTGATAGTCAAATCAGAACAAGTAGCCACTGTAACATTCAGGAATTTAGTAGTAGTCTCATCACAATTATTTGTGTAAGTTACCTCAACTCTACCCGGACCAACATCTGACCATGAAATTGTTGCAGATCCGTCGTTGCTTCCGCCTCCTGAAGTAATGGTTCCGTTTGTAACAGACCAAACATAATTTGATTTACCATTAGCTATAGAATAAGTTACCCCTTGGAATACACATGGTGTATCGTCTGTTGTGGTAAGCTGTACTAAAGCATCGTTTTCGAATGTAATGGTAATGGCAAGTCTTGCTGCACTTTCGCAACCATTTGTAGTATTACTAAGCGCTGCCGCATAGTAAGTAGTTGCTGTAAGTGGTGTATTGGCTGCAAGTGGAGTTCCACCGGTTGCAGCTGCATACCATACTACATTTGGTTCATTTACAAGAATATTAGCAAGAGTTGGCAATACTGATAGACAGAATGTCTGATTTGCATTTGGTGTTGTAATTACTCCCGGAGTATTTACGCTTACTGCAACTGCTAATCGTACTGGATTCTCACAATTTGTATTGCTTGCCACAGCACCATAATAGGTTCCTGTTGTTAATGCTGTTGAAGCTGGAATTGCTGTTCCTCCTGTTGGAGTGCTGTACCAGATTACATTAGCTTCATTTACCTGAATATTTGCAATTGTTGGATTAGCTGTAGAACAAAAATCCTGAGTGGTATCTGTTGTTGTTGGTGTCGCACTTGGATCTGTTACTGTAACAACAACTTGTAAACGAGTTGTGCTTTCGCAGCCTGAAACAGGATCTATAATGCTTCCATAATAAGTTCCACTAGTTAAGGCCGTTGTTGGCGCAATTGCTGTTCCGCCTGTTGGAGTGCTAAACCAAGTTATGTTGCTTTCATTTACTTGAATACTTGCTATTGTTGGATTTGTTGTTGAACAGAAAGTTTGAGATGCATTGTTAGTTGTTGGATTAATTGTATTTCCAACGGTAACTGCTATAAGTAATCTTACATTACTTTCACATCCTGTTACAGGATCTTTTATAGCTCCGTAATAATTTCCAGTTGCTAATGCTGTTGTAGATGCCAATGCTGTTCCACCAGTTGGAGCAGTGTACCACACTACATTTGCTTCATTCACTTGGATGCTGGCAACTGTAGGCGCTGTTCCTGAACAAAACGTTTGTGCTGCAGCATTTGTTGTTGGCGTTGCAGGATTGCTAACATTCACTGTTACTGATAATCTTGCAGCACTTTCACATCCTGTTGCCGGATCGCTGATCGCTGCGAAATACGTTCCGCTTGTAAGAGCTGTAGATGAAGCGATTGCTGTTCCGCCTGTTAAGGCTGTGTACCAGACAATATTTGTTTCATTAAACTGGACACTGGCAAAAGTCGGTGCATTCACTAAACAGAAATTCTGTGTGCCTGCGGTTACTAATGTCGGTGTGCCCGGATCACTTACGTTAATTGTTACCGATAATCTCACAGCGCTTTCACATCCTGTTGCCGGATCGCTGATCGCCGCAAAGTATGTTCCGCTTATCAAAGCTGTTGCTGGAGCAATTGCGGTTCCGCCTGTTAAAGCTGTGTACCAGACAATATTTGCTTCATTAAACTGGACGCTCGCAAAAGTCGGCGCATTCACTAAACAGAAGTTTTGTGTGCCTGCGGTTACTAATGTCGGTGTGCCCGGATCGCTTACATTGATCGTTACTGATAATCTCACGGCGCTTTCACATCCTGTTGCCGGATCGCTGATCGCTGCAAAGTATGTTCCGCTTGTCAAAGCTGTTGCTGGAGCGATTGCGGTTCCGCCTGTTAAAGCTGTGTACCAGACAATATTTGTTTCATTAAACTGGACGCTCGCAAAAGTCGGCGCATTTGCTAAACAGAAGTTTTGTGTGCCTGCGGTTACTAATGTCGGTGTGCCCGGATCGCTTACATTTATCGTTACCGATAATCTCACAGCGCTTTCACATCCTGTTGCCGGATCGCTGATCGCCGCAAAGTATGTTCCGCTTGTTAAAGCTGTTGCTGGAGCAATTGCGGTTCCTCCTGTTAAGGCTGTGTACCAGACAATATTTGATTCGTTAAACTGCACGCTCGCAAAAGTCGGTGCATTCGCTAAACAGAAATTCTGTGTACCTGCGGTTACTAATGTCGGTGTGCCCGGATCGCTTACGCTGATCGTTACTGATAATCTCACGGCGCTTTCACATCCTGTTGCCGGATCGCTGATCGCTGCAAAGTATGTTCCGCTTGTAAGCGCAGTAGTTGAAGCGATTGCGGTTCCGCCTGTTAAAGCGGTATACCAGACAATATTTGATTCATTAAACTGCACGCTCGCAAAAGTCGGTGCATTCGCTAAACAGAAATTCTGTGTGCCTGCGGTTACTAATGTCGGTGTGCCCGGATCGCTTACGTTGATTGTTACTGATAATCTCACGGCGCTTTCGCATCCTGTTGCCGGATCGCTGATCGCTGCGAAATACGTTCCGCTTGTAAGCGCAGTAGTTGAAGCGATTGCTGTTCCGCCTGTTAGGGCTGTGTACCAGACAATATTTGATTCGTTAAACTGGACGCTTGCAAAAGTCGGTGCATTCGCTAAACAGAAATTCTGTGTGCCTGCGGTTACTAATGTCGGTGTGCCCGGATCACTTACATTGATCGTTACTGATAATCTCACGGCGCTTTCGCATCCTGTTGCCGGATCGCTGATCGCTGCAAAGTATGTTCCGCTTGTAAGAGCTGTAGTTGAAGCGATTGCAGTTCCTCCTGTCAAGGCTGTGTACCAGACAATATTTGATTCGTTAAACTGGACACTCGCAAAAGTCGGTGCATTCACTAAACAGAAATTCTGTGTGCCTGAGTTTACTAATGTCGGTGTGCCTGGATCATTTACTGTTACGGCAACCAGTAATCTTACTGAACTTTCACAGTTTGTTGCTGGATCTAAAATAGAAGCATAGTAGTTTCCTGTTGCTAATGCAGTAGTGGAAGCTAATGCTGTTCCTCCTGTTGCTGCGCTATACCAAACAATTGAACCTGTTGCTGGTGCATTAACTTGAATACTCGCAACTGTTGGCGCATTGGCTAAACAAAATTCCTGTGAAGCATCTGCTGTTGTTGGTGTGCCTGGATCATTTACTGCTACTGATACCAGTAATCTTACTGCACTCTCGCAGTTTGTTGCTGGATCTAAAATAGAAGCGTAGTAATTTCCTGTTGCTAATGCTGTGGTTGAAGCAATTGGAGTTCCTCCTGTTGCTGCGCTATACCAAACAATTGAACCTGAAGCAGGAGTGTTTACCTGAATACTCGCAATTGTTGGAGCATCTTCTAAACAGAATTCCTGTGTTGTATCTGTAGTGGTTGGTGTGCCCGGATCGCTTACGTTGATCGTTACCGATAATCTCACAGCGCTTTCACATCCTGTTGCCGGATCGCTGATCGCTGCAAAGTATGTTCCGCTTGTCAAAGGTGTTGCTGGAGCGATTGCGGTTCCGCCTGTTAAAGCGGTATACCAGACAATATTTGTTTCATTAAACTGGACGCTCGCAAAAGTCGGTGCATTCGCTAAACAGAAGTTCTGAGTTCCTGCAGTTACTAATGTCGGTGTGCCCGGATCGTTTACATTGATCGTTACCGATAATCTCACGGCGCTTTCACATCCTGTTGCCGGATCGCTGATCGCTGCAAAGTATGTTCCGCTTGTCAAAGCTGTGGTCGGAGCTATTGCTGTTCCGCCTGTTAAGGCTGTGTACCAGACAATATTTGTTTCGTTAAACTGGACACTGGCAAAAGTCGGTGCATTCGCTAAACAGAAATTCTGTGTGCCTGCGGTTACTAATGTTGGTGTGCCCGGATCATTTACGTTGATCGTTACTGATAATCTCACGGCGCTTTCGCATCCTGTTGCCGGATCGCTGATCGCTGCAAAGTATGTTCCGCTTGTAAGAGCTGTAGATGAAGCGATTGCTGTTCCCCCTGTTAGGGCTGTGTACCAGACAATATTTGATTCATTAAACTGCACGCTCGCAAAAGTCGGCGCATTCGCTAAACAGAAGTTTTGTGTGCCTGCGGTTACTAATGTCGGTGTGCCCGGATCGTTTACGCTGATCGTTACTGATAATCTCACGGCGCTTTCACATCCTGTTGCTGGATCGCTGATCGCTGCAAAGTATGTTCCGCTTGTTAAAGCTGTTGCTGGAGCAATTGCGGTTCCGCCTGTCAAGGCTGTATACCAGACAATATTTGATTCGTTAAACTGGACACTGGCAAAAGTCGGCGCATTTACTAAACAGAAATTCTGCGTACCTGCTGTTACTAGTGTCGGTGTACCCGGATCATTTACTGTTACGGCAACCAGTAATCTTGCTGCACTTTCACAGTTTGTAGCTGGATCTAAAATAGAAGCATAATAATTTCCTGTAGCTAATGCAGTAGTGGAAGCTAATGCTGTTCCTCCTGTAGCTGCACTATACCAAACAATTGAACCTGTAGCAGGAATATTTACCTGAATATCGGCAACTGTTGGCGCATTGGCTAAACAGAATTCCTGTGAAGCATCTGCTGTTGTTGGTGTGCCTGGATCATTTACTGTTACGGCAACCAGTAATCTTACTGCACTCTCGCAGTTTGTAGCTGGATCTAAAATAGAAGCGTAGTAATTTCCTGATGCTAATGCTGTGGTTGAAGCGATCGGAGTTCCTCCTGTTGCTGCGCTATACCAAACAATTGAACCTGTTGCTGGTGCATTAACCTGAATACTCGCAACTGTTGGCGCATCTTCTAAACAGAATTCCTGTGTTGTATCTGTAGTGGTTGGTGTGCCTGGATCATTTACTGTTACGGCAACCAGCAATCTTACTGCACTCTCGCAGTTTGTAGCTGGATCTAAAATAGAAGCGTAGTAATTTCCTGTTGCTAATGCAGTAGTGGAAGCTAATGCTGTTCCTCCAGTAGCTGCACTATACCAAACAATTGAACCCGTAGCAGGAGCATTTACTTGGATATTAGCCACAGTTGGCGCATTTACCAAACAGAAATCTTGTGTTGTATCGGTAGTGTTTGGTGTCCCTGGATCACTCACAGTAACTGTCACTGCTAAACGAACACTGCTTTCACAACCAGTAACGCCATCTACTGCTGCTGCATAATAGATGCCGCTTGTTAAAACATCTGTTGATGCATAAGCAGTTCCTGCTGTTGGTGCATTATACCAAACTATATTTGATTCATTTACTTGAATACTCGCCACTGTTGGAGCATTGATCAAACAAAAGTCCTGTGTAGCATCTGTAGTCGTTGGTGTATTTGGATCGCTTATTATAATTACTGCATCTTGCAAAGTTCCTGCAAGATTTTCGCAGGTATTTAAACTAGAAACAGCTACATAATAGGTTATTGGACTTACTGCTTTTGTTAATCCCACTGCAGTTAAAACTCCAGCTGCATCTATTGTATAAGTTACACCACTTATTACTGAACCGTTTGTTATTGGTTGTGTTCTATTAGCATCTAAATACCATGTAAAAACAGGATTCGTCAATGTTGGCGCTGTTGGTGTTAGCGAAGCTGGAACACTGTGACAAACTGTTAAATCATCAACTAAAATATCATTTACGGTTGAAGGTGGCAGGATGGTAAATGTAATTTGTTTTCGATCTGCTTCTGCAGTGGTACAAAATTCATCTGAGGTTACTCCCACATAATAAGTATAAGTTCCCGGAAGTAATCCGTTTACGACTAATTGAGATGTTGTTTCTCCTGGAATTAATTGGCTTGTTGTTCCGTTAAAGTTATACCATTGGTAAACTGGATTGGTCAAAACTGGAGTTCCGCTTAAACCTGTAGCTAATGTTACAGTTCCAGAAGGCGAACAAATTGATGTATTTGTTCCTCCGTTTAAAGTAATATTATTTAAGGCATTTTGAGGAGCTGAAGCTTTTACTTCTATTGTTACTTCTCCTCTTGCATAAGTTTCACAACCGTAACGTACCGGCTGAATATAATATTTATAGACTCCGGTTGTTAAAGTTGCTGGAACTGTATATGTAATTCCCGTAGCAACAACATTACCGCCAGTTGGTGCATCGTACCAGAGGTAGGTTGAACAAGCTTCTTCTGGTATCTGTAAGGTGACATCTGTTCCCGGACAAACCGTAATTTTATTGTTAGGATCACCGCCTATAATGGCTGTATTAGCAACTCTTTCTACAGTATGAACTCTTAAATATTCTAATACGCCTGCTACTCCTCCAAAACGAATTCTTACTCTGTCGTATGATTCTGAAGGAGAAGAAACAAGAACCATTGCCATTGTATTACCCGGCAATAATCTTAAACTTAATAAGGTACTGGTATTTTGAATAGGCGCCCCAACAGCTACATTACCTAAATAACGTTGAATGCTGAATCCTGTTAGTAAATTTACATCTAAAAGTGTTGCTGGTTTAGAAATTACAATTCTTAAAGTATCTGTTACTACAGATGGCGTTTTAAATTGAACTGTTAAATCAGAAGCTGCTAAAACTCCAGCGCCACTATACATTGTGGCAAATGTAGTAATATCATTATCTGCGATATTCCAAGCATCGCTAACTCCTACTGCAGCAGTAACTGCTCCAACAGGAAGTCCTAAATCTGTAGCTCCATAAAAAATATCCTGAATATCACCCGGAGTACAAGTTACAGTTGGAACTGATCTGTTATAATGAGCATCAAATACTTTTGTGTTTTGAGCAACACTTGCAATTGAAGCAGATTGAATTCGGATTCCATCATAATCTTGCGGTCCTGAGGCATTAGAAGGAACAAAAGTAAATTCATACGTATTGTCTCCTGAAACTAAATTCAATAATGAACCTGAAACCGACTGTAAGGTTCCAATATCAACTCCGCCTATTGTTCCAATTACTGATAAATTTTGCCCAACAGCTAATAAACTGTATTCTGAACCTAATTTAATGGTTACAGGAGTTCCTTTTGCAATAGTTGATGGCCAAGTTAAATTCTGCCAAGTAGTACCAACTCCTAAAAGTCCAACACCAGTTGTAATAGTGGAATACGTTTGTGGATCACCATCAACTGCATTTGCACCATCTGTAACAGTTCCAGTAACAATCGAACCAGATGTTTGTGCGTTTGCATATACTCTTTCTGTTAAAGATTGACAGCTGTTAGGATCAATTACATTGATTACTTTAGTGGTCGTAGTAGAACAGATTCCGTCATTTGCTACCACAGTATACGTATAAACTCCAGGTGTATTTAAAACCCCTGTTGTAAATGGAGGTCCAGCAATAGGATTACCCTGCGGATCGAACCATGAAATCGCTGCTGTTGAAACTGCAGATAAAGTAACATTAGAACCTACACTTACAGATTCTGTAGGATTCGTTACCACTAAATTTGGCAGTGCATTAATCGTAACTGTAACCGACTGCTGAACAGAAGGACAAGTTGCAGTATTGCTTTGTGCCTGAATCGAATAAACTCCACTAGTTGTGATATTAGCAGCAGCATCAGCGGTTATTACATTGTTTGAAGCATCAAAAAATGTATAAGTTGTATTGGCGTCATAATTAGTGATTGCATTTACTAGATTAGCACTTCCACAACCTGCTAAAGTTGAATTTACGGTTAAAACAGTTGTAGATGGAAAATTAACTGTTACTTGTTTTAAAGTACCGTTTACATTTTCGCAAGTTCCACCATTTAAAGCCGAAATATAATAATTATAAGGTGTTCCTGTAGAACTTAAACCATTTATAGTTAGCGCTCCAGTTGTAACATCTTTGTTAAATGTTACTCCCGGCTGACCTGCAACTACCGTTCCTGTAATAATTTCCTGTGTTTTAGCCTGATCTGTATAATATTTAAATGTAACTCCTGCAATGCTAGATGAGGGTGCTAATACTGCTGTACCCGCACAAGTAGCTTCGACTGGAGTTGAAATTAAAATATCAGAGTCTGTTGGAATTGGCAATACAGTAACCGTAACTGCTTGACGTAAACTATTCTCACATCCAGCACGAGTTCCTTGTAAATAATAAGTTGTAGAAGCAGTTAATGGCGCTGTTGGATTTACAGCTACAATACTTCCTCCTACTGGCTCATCGTACCAAGTAAACGTTTCTGTTCCTGAAGCAGCTGCTGTTAACGAAGCTGTTTGTCCTGCACAAATTGGCGCTGCAGCTCCTGTTATTACAGCATTTGGGAATCTATAGGCTGCCTGATAAATATATAAATTACTTAATAGAGTAGCGACACCTCCCAATCTTACTTCTACACGGTCAAATGGTGCTGTAGCAGTAAAACTGGCTTTAAATTTATTTCCTGATAATAATTGAATATTCAATAAATTATTATTTATTGCTGTTCTGTCATTATTATAAGTTACTCCGTTGTAAGTTGCAAGCGAAATATTAGATAAAGCACTAATATCAAGAAGCCCACCTGGAACCTCCAACTCAACATCAATAATATCTCCTGTCTGACCTGGGTTGGTAAAAATTAATTGCTGTTGAATATATCCTCCTACACCAATTGGCACAGTAAGTTGTGCATATGTATTGATATCACCATCAACAGAATTATTTGGATCAGTATCTGTACAAAGAGCACATAATAATCCATCTGTCGATGTTATTTGTGAACTAGCTTGTAAACAAGTGCTTGCACTCGCGATTACTGTTACCGTTACAGCTCCTCTTGTTAAATTTGTACAACCAGTCGCAGTAGTCACTGCTTCTACATAATACGTTTGATTACTGGTTAATATTGGTGTAGTGTACGTTGTTGTATTTGAGGCTAAAAGTGTACCACCAGTAGCTGCACTATACCAATTGTATGTAACTCCAGCAACTGGATTTGAAACTGCCAATGTAGCACTTTGCCCAGACTGAATAATTACATTTGAAGATGCAAAAGTTGGTACCGCTGGTAATGGATTAACCGTTAAACTAACTGTAGTACGAGTTGGTGCGGCACAAGTTCCTATGACAGCTTCAACATAATAATTTGTATTGGCAATTAAAGCTGGAGTAGTAAATGAAGTTCCTGTAAATAACAAAGTTCCTCCTGTTGCAGCATCATACCAATTATAAGTAGTTCCTGCAATCGGGGCCTGAACGGTTAAAGTTGCCGTCTGGCCGCTGCAAATTGTTGTTGGCGATGTAGTAACGGTTGGCGCTATAGGATTATCTATCAAGATTTGCACTGGATTTCTTTCACTATTAACACAGCCATTTCTTGTAACTTCAACGTAATACGTTGTCGGAACTGTTAATGCTGGCGTAGTAAATGAAGCAGTAGAAGCTAATGAACTTCCTCCCGTAGCTGCACTATACCAATTAACGGTTTCTCCAACTGCAAGAGCTGCGGTTAAAGTAGTAGATTGTCCACTGCAAATAGTAGTATCACCTGTAATTGCTGGTGCTTTAAATCTATAAGTTGCTTGATAAATATCTACAGTTGTTAATACGGTCGCTAATCCTCCCAATCGTATTTCCACACGATCAAAATTTGCTCCTGCCACAACACTTGCTTTAAAACGGTTTCCCGACAATAACTGCAATGTTACTAACGGATTATTAATAGAAACACGATCATTGTTGTAAGTTGCTCCATTGTAAGTTGCTAAACTTACAGCTCCTAACAAAGATAAATCCGCTAATCCGCCTGGTAATTCAAGATCAACATCAACAATGTCTCCGGCTTTTCCCGGATTGATAAATTGTAATGTCTGTTGAATCCATCCGTTGATTAATCCAACTGGAACTGTTAATCTCGCTGCTGTAGCTGCATTAGCATCTACTGAATTATTAGGATTAGTAGAACTACACAATACACACAATCCGTTTTGAGCAGTCTGCTGACTGCTTGCTTCTAAACAACTTCCAGCAAATGCAGGCTGAACAGTTACCGTTACTGGAACTCTCGCTGCACTAACACAATTTCCATTAGAACTTTGCGCTTCAACATAATAGGTTTTTGTAGCGGTTAATATAGGTGTTGTATAGGTTGTCGTATTGACAGCCAATGCTGTACCTCCTGTAGCTACATCATACCAATTAAGCTGCACTCCTGCTTCAGAAGTTGCAGCACTTAAGGTTGCATTCTGACCAGATTGAATAGTAACACTTTGTGTTAAAACAGTTGGTGCAGCAGGTACAGCAGTAGAAACAACATTCACCTGTGTACGCGTAGGACTGATACAACTTCCTATTGAAGCTTCAACATAAAAACTAGTAGTTCCTAAAGAAACCGTTGGTGAATATGTATTTCCTGAAGCCAAAGCTGTTCCTCCTGTGGGTCCAGCATACCATGAATAAGTAGTTCCTTGAACAGGATTTAAAACAGACAACGTAGTCGATTGTGTCGCACCTGTAGAACATATATTGGTTCCTGTAGTATTAATGGCCGGTGCAATAGGATTTGAAACATTTAAAACAACAGGTACTCTGACATTTCCTTCACAACCTGCTTGTCTGGTAATTCCAATATAATAAGTAGTAGAAGCAGTTAACGCTGGAGTTGTAAAATTATTTCCAGTTGCTAACGCTGTAGTAGACGTTGCTGAGCTATACCATGCAAGAGTAGTTCCTGCAGCTGGTGTTGCAGTCAGGCTTATTGTATTTCCTGAACAGACCGTTTGAGTTAAACCATTTGTTACTGTTGGCTGTGCAAACTCTAAACGAACATCGTAAACTCTTAAGCTTACTAAAAGACTTACAAGTCCTCCAACTTGAATCTGAATTTGATTCGTGTCGCCTGTTACAGGAAATTTTGCCACCGCAATTGTATTTCCATTTAATAGGTTAAGATTCAGCAGCGGACTATTTAAAGGCACACTTGAACCTACATTTGTACCCGAAAATTTGCCCTGCAATGATACATTGGATAATAATCCAAGATCAAGCAAACCGTTTCCGGTACCAAAATAAATGGCAATTTGATCTCCTGCCCTTGCTGTTTGATTTAAGGTCATTGTTTCTTCTACGAAACAACCTACTCCAACAGCGTTTGTTAGAGTTGCAAAGGTCGTCAAGCCAGCACTATCATAAGCGTTGGCTGGACTATCAACATTTAATCCCACACACAATAATCCACCTTCACTATTAGTCTGCGACACTGGTCGGCAGAGTGTTTGTGAAAATGCATTGTTGCATAGCAGAAATAAAAATAATAGTCCTAATAATCTCTTCTGAAAGCTGAGACTACAAAAAGTAAAATTTTTTTTCATAATTTGGAAGATTAGAAAATGGACAATAAAATACCTCTTGCAATAAGCATATATGCTTACACAATTAAAAAAAACATTAAAAAACAATTTAGTTACACTTTAAAAACAACTATATAAAGTTGTCCAATATGCCGCGCATATTGACGAACTGCTTTCATCCTGATTAAATGAAAAACAATTCAGTTTTAGGAATACTGATCTACATCAATTTTCCTAGAGGAATGATTTGGGTTAATTTTCATAAAAGAAAATTTAAAGTCTGGAGGGTTTATATGTCGAAAATAATATTTAAGGCTTACCCATTTTAAAAGTTGATTACTCTTCTAAAATTTCATCTGTTATAAAAAACATCATGAATTAAATATTACTTGAATTTTTGTCAGGCAGAATGTAAACCTGATAATTCAGCAACATCAACAGTATCGTATATAAGACTTTTGAGGCTGAAATTTAAAAATGGATAACTTTTCAAAAAAGCTAATCATTATTGAAGGAAAATCAAAAGGAAGAAGAAATCTCGCTTTCTTCAAAATAATAAAAAATAAAGCTAGAATAATATGAAGAACTATTGCAAACTTGATAAAAAAAGTAACTTTCAGTTCCATAAGCAGGCGTTTTTAAGTTATTATTTAAAATCCGATTTAATTATAATGAATGCGTATATTTTATTTTTAGTAATAGTTAAAAACAAATCTGTTTATTGGGCGGAAAACTTTGTTTAACTTTTCTATTCTAAAATTAAAAAAAACAAAAAAATAAAACAAGTGTAATTTTCCTATATTTTTTCATTTATAAAAATCTCAAACAATCCAGAACCCCAGTAAATATAAGAAAAAACAGTAATTTTAAGCAGGAAAATAAAACGTAAAAAAATTACTAAAATTTTAGTTTTTTTATGTTAAAATTAATTTTTGAAAGTAAAATACTACAATAAAAAGAGCTATAACGATTGATTTTTAACAGTTTTGTAAGAATAAAATGAAAATAGAATTCATTTTAAACCAAAATCTTAAAATTTTGAATAAAAATAAAAAAACGAGTAGAAATACGGGCTTTAAAAAAGAAATAACTATAAACAAAAGTTAAAAACACAAAAAAAGATAAACAACTTAACACCAGTCGTTTATCTTTTTACTGTATTACTTAAGCTACAATTTTATACTTAAGATTCTAAAATTGTATTTATTTGAGTGAATAATTGTCCGTCACTTAAAAAAGCGCCTTGCTTAATAAGTTCAAAAATAGAAACATTTCTTTCTTCAGTAAATACCTTTTTACCCACTTTCATTTCGATATTTTCTGTAAACATATTATCGCTCAGCCACTGCAAACCTTCTTTCGTTAAAAAGTCGGTTTCAGGAACTAATGACTTTAGCACTATAGATTGGACATAAGTATCAAAACATTGAAATAAAAAAATATGATTTTTTGAAAAATGCTCCAAAAACTCAGCTCTTCCTAAAACACCTTCCCATATTAAATCAGAAAAAATATCTAATTCCTGCTCTGCAACTTCCGGTTTATTTACTTTTAGCAAATCCCATTCTGCTTTATCAATTGCCTGTGTTGCTAAAAAACTAGCAAATTCATTATGCAGTTCATCAAACTGTTCTTTTGTTAATCTTGCGTACTTCATATCATTGTGAGGACCGAATTTATCTTGTTCCTATTTATTAAAATTTAAAAGACTAGATTGCTTTGTGCAATGACATCAAAAAAAAATCCCGATTTGCATCGGGATTTTAATATAGATTTTAAAACTATTACTTTTCAGCAACAATTTCGTATGGTAATTCAACGATTACATCTCTGTGTAAACGAACTGTAGCATTGTATTTTCCAATACGTTTTACAACACCGCTAGTGATGAATTTTCTATCGATAGCATTTCCAGATTTCTCTAAAGCTTCAGCGATATCGATGTTAGTGATAGAACCAAAAAGTTTCTCTCCACCAGCTTTTGCAGTAAGTTTAATTTCAAGAGCTTTTAAAGTTTCAGCTAATGCTTTAGCATCAGCAACAATTTTAGCTTCTTTGTGTGCTCTTTGTTTTAGGTTTTCAGCTAAAACTTTTTTAGCAGAAGGAGTTGCTAAAGTAGCGAATCCTTGAGGAATTAAAAAGTTACGTCCGTAACCTGGTTTTACAGATACTACATCATCTTTAAATCCTAAGTTTTGTACGTCTTGTTTTAAAATAAGTTCCATGTTGTTGTCCTTAAATTTTAGAAGTTAGGTTCTGCATAACAGAAACCAGCGACTAGAGTTTTTAATTATTTTAATAAATCGGCCACGTATGGCATTAAAGCTAAGTGACGAGCTCTTTTTACAGCTACAGAAACTTTTCTTTGGTATTTTAATGAAGTTCCAGTTAAACGACGAGGAAGAATTTTTCCTTGCTCATTAACGAATTTCAATAAGAAATCAGCATCTTTATAATCGATGTATTTGATTCCTGATTTTTTGAAACGGCAATACTTTTTAGTTTTGTTAGTTTCAATGTTTAAAGGCGTTAAATATCTGATATCTCCGTCTTTTTTCCCTTTTGCAGATTGTTCGATTGTAGACATAATAATTACGCTTTAGTAGATTTTAATTTTGCTCTTCTTCTCTCAGCCCATGAAATAGCATGTTTATCTAAACTTACAGTTAAGAAACGCATAACTCTTTCATCACGTCTGAATTCAGTTTCAAAAGCTACAAGAACTTCTCCAGCTACTTTGAATTCGAATAAATGGTAAAAACCACTTTTTTTGTTTTGGATTTCGTAAGCCATTTTTTTAAGACCCCAATCCTCTTTCGATACCATTTCAGCTCCTCTACTAGTAAGAAATTCTTCAAATTTCGTTACTGTTTCCTTCACCTGAACCTCAGATAAAACGGGATTTAAAATGAAAACAGTTTCATAATGATTCATAAATAAAAAATTTATTTGTTAAAATTGGGTGCAAAAGTAATCATTTAATTTATATATCCAACACATTTCTCCTTTTATTCGTTTAAAAACAAAAAATCGCCGTCGATTTTAGTTTTTTCTATAAAAAAACAATACATTTACTACTGCTATCCTGAATTTATATAATTTTAAATGTTATGAAACTAAACTGTGTTGTTGTAGATGATAGTTCTATACAGAGGACAATTATTGCAAAATTAGTTAATAATCACCCAGGTTTGCACTTAATCGGGGACTTTTCTAATGCAATAGAAGCAAAAAGTTGTATCTCATTAAATAATATCGATTTAATATTTCTTGATATAGAAATGCCTGTTATTAACGGTTTTGACTTCCTTGATGGTTTAAAATCAAAACCGCAAATTATATTCATTACTTCTAAAGCCGAATATGCTTTAAAAGCTTTCGACTATGATGCCACTGATTACCTGCAAAAACCAATTGCGGTCGATCGTTTTAATGCTTCCGTAAAAAGAGCTATTGATATGCACCTTCTTAAAAAAGAAGTAAAAGAAGAAGAAGGCGAACATATTTTCATTAAAAGTAACCTTAAAAAACTGAAAATCTTTACAGCAAAAATCAAATGGATCGAAGCTTTTGGGGATTACGTAAGAGTGGTTACAGAAGATGATAGTAATTTGGTGCTTTCGACCATGAAATCATTTGAAAATGATTTATCGAAAGACAAATTCATTCGTGTTCATAAATCCTATATTATTAATATCGATAAAGTAGAACGCTTTAACAGCAAATTTGCCGAAATCGGAATTACCAAAATTCCGCTTAGCCGAAACAAAAAAGAAGATTTAGTAAAAGCATTGTCAACGTCGTCTTAATTAATAAAAATCGACGTTTACAACCACTTTTACAGCTCTGTATTGAGCTACAGCCTCAAAACTATTCAGCATTTTCTGAATAGTTTTTTTAGTATTACCTAAATGCAGGTTCTGCGGAATCTTAATTAAGATAGTCCTTATATATTCATTTCGTATTCTGCTTATTGCAGGTTCTTCAGGTCCTAAAACCGGCATTCCTAAGTTCTGGCTTAAAACCTGATACAGCCACATCGATCCTTCTTTTAATTTCTCATAATCACGATGTTTTAAGGTCAGTTTTATAATCCTAAAATAAGGTGGATATCTATAAATCTGTCTATCATACAACTGTTCCTTGTACATACCTATATAATTATGGTTTGTAACCTGCTGGATTGTGTTGTGGTTTGGATTGTAGGTTTGAATAACTACTTTCCCTTGTTTTTCTGATCTTCCAGCTCTTCCCGCCACTTGTGTCATCATCTGAAAACTGCGTTCAAAAGCTCTAAAATCAGGGTGATGCAGCATATTATCTGCATTCATAATTCCGACCAGACTTACATTATCAAAATCAAGACCTTTTGCCAGCATTTGTGTGCCGACCAAAATATCAATTTCTCTGTTTTTAAAAGTATCGATAATCTTTTCAAAACCAAATTTACCTCGCGTTGTATCTTGATCCATACGAGCAGTTTTCGCCTTAGGAAAAAGCACAGCAAGCTCCTGCTCTATCTGCTCTGTACCAAAACCTTTTGTCGTTAAATCGATACTGGAACAACTATGACAATTTGTTGGTTTTGCAATAGAATATCCACAATAATGACAACGAAGCTGGTTTTTAAATTTATGATATGTCAAACTCACATCACATTGCTGGCAATGAGGGACGTGCCCGCAAGTAAGACATTCTATAATAGGAGAATATCCTCTCCTGTTTTGAAACAGTATCACCTGCTCACCTAATGACAATGCTTCGGCAATTTCTTCTATTAATAGATCACTAAAATGCCCTGTCATTCTTTTTCTGAAGTGTTTATCTTTTAAATCAACCAAAACAATTTCAGGCATACGAACATTTTTATAACGTTCTGAAAGTGTTACCAAACCGTATTTATCAGTCTGGGTATTAAAATAAGTTTCGATACTTGGTGTTGCAGAACCTAATAAAACTTTGGCATTATGGTAATTTGCCAAAACTATCGCTGCATCTCTTGCATGGTATCTTGGCGCTGGATCGGTTTGTTTAAAAGTCTGCTCATGTTCTTCATCTACAATTAACAATCCCAGATCTTTAAACGGCAGAAATAAAGCCGACCTCGCTCCTATTACAATTTGAGCTTTTTCAGAATTTTCGAGTGTCTGTTTCCAAACCTCAACTCTTTCGTTATTACTGTATTTCGAATGAAAAACGGCTACTTTATCACCAAAATGAAGACGCAGACGTGAAACCAATTGTGTAGTAAGTGCAATTTCAGGAAGCAGATACAAAACCTGTCTTCCTGTCTGCAGATATTCTTCAATTAATTTTATATAGATTTCGGTTTTTCCACTCGAAGTTACACCATGAAGCAGGCAAACTTCTTTTTCGGTAAAACTGTTTTTTATCGCCTTAAACGCATTTTCTTGAGCATCGCTTAATTGGAGTTCTTTTTCTGATTTTTCTCCATTAAAAGTAACCCTGTCGTGCTGTAAAAAATACTCTTCGAAAATTTCTTTTTCAATTAAAGCTTTTATAGTTGCCGGAGTCGCATTTGAAGCTTCAGTTAGATTCTTTACAGTAATTGGTTTCTTTTCAGAAGCGCTAAGCTGAAAATACGTTAGAACAATTTCCTTTTGCTTATTAGCACTTTTTAAAACCTCAAGCAGTTCCTGTAAACCAGTATCAGATTCATACTTAGCATGCAATTTCACGTAACGCACTAATTTAGGCTTGTATGTCTCTTTTATTTCTTCTTCCAAAACAATAATATCTTTAGATATCATTTTTTGAAGAATTGGAAAGATATTCTTTTTATTCAGAATCGAAACAATATCCTGAACTCTCAAAGAACTCTGATGCTGCAGGGCTTCATAAATTAAAAATTCATCATCGGAAAGTTCAGAATCATTTACAAGAGTATCGGGTTTTGTTGTGACAATAGTTTCGCTTTCCAGCAATAAACCTGTTGGAAAAGCACCACGATAGACATCACCAATACTGCACATATAATAATTGGCGATCCAAAGCCAATGTTTAATTTGCTCTGCAGTTGCTATTGGTTTTTCATCAATAATCTGATGAATTTCTTTAGCATCATATAATGTAGGCGCATTTTGATGAATGTCCAATACCAATGCTGTATACATTTTACTTTTACCAAAAGGCACTACAACGCGCATTCCTTTCTTTATGAAATGAAATTCAGCTTCAGAAACACGGTATGTAAATGTTTTAGCTAACGAAAGCGGTAAAATGACTTCAATAAAATGCATCAAATGGTGGTATATGAACAGGCAAAAATATTACTTTCCAGTTTTTGGGGAACCCTTTTTTGAAAGATTATAATCCTGAACCAATTTTAAGGTATGATTTATAGACTTACTGGTTGTTCCGCCTTCATGTCCCGGAATAACATATTTCGGATTCTTGAATTTAGACTGAACTTTTTTAATTGATTTTTCCCATTCTTTCACATCAGAATCACCCAAATACCCCAAATCTTCGGCTTCGGCACTTTTTATAAAACAAGCTCCGTACAATATTTTCTCTTTGTTAAACCAAACCACAATATTATCTGGCGCGTGTCCTTTTCCTGGATAATACACTTCAAATTTATGATTTCCAACTGTAAATGTGGTATCGTTTGGAAATACAAATTCAGCTCTTGGTTCTTTTTTTTCTTTGAGGATTTTGTCCGTTAAATTTCCTGAATAGGTTTTGATTCCTTTTTTTCTATAAAAATCCAATCCGCCAGCACGATCGTCATGCGAATGCGTCGCAAAAACCATAACAATATCTTTATTGTGTTTTGTTTTTATACTGTCGATTAAAGGTTCAAACTGTGTTTTATCCCATGGAGCATCAAAAAGCACAACCCCTTTATCTGTAACCAGATACAGGGCATTGGCAGAAATTTTCACTCCATTATAATCATTAAAGGTTTTATAAACATAAAAGTCACCCGTAAGATGACTTATTTGTAATGGCGAATTCTTAGACTGTGCAAAGCTATTTGAAGCAATGACCAGAAATAAAATTATCGATGCTAATTTTCGCATTAGTTGTTATGAATTTAATTTTTTACTCTTGTCCAGTATTGGGTTCTTCCCATTAAAGAAATTCCGATATATCCACGAAGTTTTAGTTTATCAGCAGACTCTAATGAAATATAGCATTTGTATTTTTTGCCATTTGTAGGATCCAAAATAGTTCCTCCGTTGTATTCTGATCCGTCTTTTTTAAGACCGTTAATGATAACCATTCCTAAAATTGGCTTATTTTTTTCTGCTCCTTCGCATTTTACACAAACGTCTTTTTTATGGCTTTCACGTGTAATTTCTACCACTTTACCATAAATTTTTCCTGACTTTTCATAGATCTCTACTACAGACTTTGCTTCTCCTGTTTCATCATCGATTGTTTTCCATTTTCCAATTACACTTTGGCTTTGCATGGTCAAGGCAAAGAAGAACACTCCGATAGTTAGCATCAAATTTTTCATATTATTTTTCTTTTTTTTGTTTTAATTTTCTGATAGAAGCGTTCAATTCGAACCCTAAAAGCAGAATCATACAGTTTATCCAAATATAAAACATTAGAATTAATAATGTCCCAATAGAACCATAAAGTTCATTATATTTTGAAAATTTTATAACCCAAATCCCAAAAAAGAACGAAGATATAACAAATAAGACTGTGGTAAAAACAGATCCAATGCTTATAAAAGGCACTTTATTATATTGTTTTGTACCATAACGCAATAATATTGAAGATGTTATCAAAATCATTAAAACCACAAACAAATATCGTCCCAAAATAATCAGCGGAATGCGATCACTTAGAACATCCTGAATAATTGTTTTTTGAATAAATACTTCAAAAACAACAATTATTGCTACTGTTACAAACAATATAAAAGTCATTATTAAGGAAATTGCCAGTGCAACTAGATATTGCCTAAAGAAACCGCGTTTATCAAAAACGTGTTTAGAAGATTCGAAACCGCTCAGGATTCCGTTAATTCCGTTCGCCATTAAAAAAATCGAAAGCAAAAATCCCGATGATAATAAGCCCGAATGACTATTATTTAAAATATCGCTGATGATTTTACTGATGGCATCAAAAGTATTTGGCGGTACATTCTGCTGCACAAATTGCAGGAAGTCATCTTGAAAATTCTCTATCGGAATGTACGGAATTAAGTTTAAAATAAACAACGCAAAAGGAAATAAAGCCATAAAAAAGCTAAAAGAAACCGCGCTGGCATGATATGAAAATGCACCTTCAAGAATTCCTAAAGTATACATTTCGAGTAAATCATACAGCGAAAAGCCTTCCAGCCAAGGTAGTTTTATTCTTTTAAAAAGTCGGGCTATAGAACGAACCACAGGTATTTTCTCAATCCGATCTTCTATCTCTTGCGACATATTTTTTGATTTTAGATTGTTGAGTTTGGATTATATAAATCAACTCATAAATGTATAACTCAAAATTTATAGCTCCATTAAAAAGCCTTTAAACTCAAATCCATGTTGTAAACAGAATGCGTTAAAGCTCCTGATGAAATATAATTTACTCCGCATAAAGCATATTCGCGGATGGTTTTTTCGTTGATATTTCCTGAAGATTCCGTCTGGCATTTATTGCCAATCAATTCTACAGCAGTTTTAGTATCTTCATAATTAAAATTATCAATCAGGATTCTGTGAACGCCTTCGCTTTGCAAAATCTCTCTGATTTCGTCTAAATTTCGAGCTTCAACAATAATTTTTAAATCCAGATTGTTTTCTTTTAGATATTCTTTTGTTTTAGCAATGGCACGTGTAATTCCACCTGCAAAGTCAATATGATTGTCTTTTAACATTACCATATCGTAAAGCGCAAAACGGTGATTCTCTCCTCCACCAATTTTTACAGCCCATTTTTCTGCAACTCTGAAATTTGGAGTGGTTTTACGAGTATCCAATATTTTGGCTCCAGTTCCTTCCAAAAGCGCTACATATTGATTGGTTTTAGTCGCAATCGCAGACATTCTCTGCATAGTATTCAAAACCACTCTTTCAGCTTTTAAAATAGATTGTGAACTTCCAGAAACTTCAAAAACAACTTCGCCATATTCTACATTCGTTCCATCTTCAATAAAAGTTTTTACTTTCAATTTTGGATCTACATGTTCAAATATCATTTTAGCAAGTTCAACACCAGCAATTATTCCTTGGTCTTTTACTAATAATTTTGCCTGACCGTGAGCGGTATCAGGAATACAGGCCAGCGAACTATAATCGCCTGTACCAACATCTTCTCTTATGGCATTGCTTATCAAAAGTTGTAATTCTGCTTGAAATTGAGCTTCGCTTATCATTTTTCTATTTTTAATAATATGCTAAATTAGGACTTATTTTATGGATTTAAAAGTTTCCTTTCTGCGAAAAGTATTTTAAAACATTAAAATTTTCTTTTTTAACCATTAAGACATTAAGAAAATTAAGTTCAAACTTCTTAATGCTACTTTAATTAAACGATCAGCTTTAAAAATTTCTTTTAAGCAATCTATTGATTAAGAAAAATTAAGCTCAAACCGTAATAAACTTAATGCCTTAATGGTGAAAAAATAGAAAAACATTAAATATCTTTGAGACTCAATCATGCAAAATTTATGGGATTAATTAAAGATATTTATTCTGTTTCTTTTTACGAAAAATTTGGTCAGGCTGTTGCCGAAGTGCATCCTTCATTCAATAAACAGAAATTTATTGAAGCCATTTACGAAGGTGATTTTGTGCAGAAAGAATGGAAAGAACGAATGAAACATACAACCGTGGTGCTTCATCAATTCATGCCTCAAAATTTTGCTGAAGCCGCTTCTTTACTTAATAAAATTATCGAAAACTTAAAGAGAAATAGCTTTACTGATGGGAATCTTGCTTTCATTTTCTTTGCCGATTATATCGAAATGTACGGTTTAGACGATTTTGAAACTTCGGTAAAAGCATTTGTTTCTATTACACAATTTATAAGCTGCGAGTTTGCGGTTCGTCCTTTCATTTTAAAATACAAAGAAAGAATGATCAACGAGATGATAAAATGGTCTTTGCACGAAAATCATCACGTACGAAGATTGGCAAGCGAAGGTTCACGACCAAGATTGCCTTGGGCAATGGCGATTCCGTTTCTTAAAAAAGATCCTACATCTATCCTTCCTATTCTAGAAAATCTAAAAAATGATCCATCAGAATATGTTCGCAGAAGCGTTGCCAATAATTTAAATGATATTGCCAAAGATAATCCCCAAATCGTACTTGAAATCGCTTCAAGATGGAAAGGTCATAGCAAAGAAACCGATGGAATTATCAAGCATGGCTGCCGCACTTTATTAAAACAAGGACATCCTGAAATTTTAGGTCATTATGGTTTAGAAAGCACGAATATCGAACTTTCGTCTTTTGAAATCAAAACACCAAAAGTAAAAATTGGAGATTATCTGCAGTTTCATTTTCACTTAAACAATAAAAACACAGAACCCAAAACAGTTCGCTTGGAATATGCCGTTCATTATAAAAAAGCAAAAGGACATTTGGCAAAGAAAGTCTTCAAAATCAGTGAAAAAATCTATCATCCCAATCAGTTAACAAAGATTGAAAGAAATCAATCTTTTAAATTAATTACAACACGTGTTTTTCATACCGGAATCCATCAATTATCAATTATTATTAACGGGACTGAAAGTGACGTTTTGGAGTTTGAATTGACGGATTAAAATTTAAATTCTAAAAAAGACATCTAATCAGTGTTGTCAGACTGAGCGAAGTCGAAGTCACATTTGCTGAATCACTTTGCGGGACTTCACTTCGCTCAGCCTGACAAAAGAACACAAATATTTCAAAATCAACAATTTGAACAAATTAGACATTTTCCTTACTTTTATAGATAATACCAAAAATAACTTTTCTTAATCTAAATTAAGTTACAAACAAGTATTGCTATTGTAATTTTGTTTTCAAATCAAAATAATATCACATGTCAAACATCAGTTTAATTATCGAAGAACGTGCTGCCAATATTGGCAATTTTATGGTTGGTAGATTATTGCCTTTCCGTGAAAAAAGAGCCGTTGGACCATTTGTATTTATCGATCATATGGGACCTGCTCATTTAAGTGACCATGAAAATATGGATGTTCCTCCGCATCCGCATATTGGACTTTCTACACTTACTTTTTTATTTGAAGGAAGTATAATGCACCGCGATAGTTTAGGAACAGAGTTAGAAATAAAACCAGGCGCAGTTAACTGGATGACGGCTGGAAAAGGAATCGTTCACTCTGAAAGAACTCCTGAATATTTAAGACATTCAGATAAAATGCTTCACGGATTGCAGATTTGGGTGGCACTTCCAAAAGAATTGGAACAAATGGATCCGAATTTCACGCATGTTGAAGCACAAGATATTCCAGCTTGGGAAGAAAACGGAGTTTCTTTCAAATTGATTGCTGGTGAAGCTTTTGGGAAAAAATCACCAGTTCCAGTTTATAGTCCGTTGTATTTTATTGAAATTAAAAGCAAAGAAGCGCAAAAAATTAATATTGGAAAAGATTTATTCGGCGAAAGCGGATTGTATATTTTAGAAGGAAGCATCAAAAGCGGTGAACATGTTTACGATCCAAAACAGATATTAATTACAACCGACAGCACACTTTGTGAATTTGAAATTTCCGAAAATTCTACAGTTTATATTTTTGGAGGACAGCCGTTTCCTGAAGAACATTTTATCTTTTGGAACTTTGTTTCTTCGGATAAAAACCTCATCGAAAAAGCAAAACAAGATTGGACAGCTCAGACTTTCCCAAAAGTTCCAGGCGAAACTGAATTTGTACCATTACCAGAACCAAGAATCAAATAATTATGGATACTGTTTCGGCAAAAATAGATACACGTTTGTATCGCACAGAAATTACTTCTGCAAGTGGAAATGTTTTAATTTCAGATGAACCTCAGCAATTAGGCGGAAAAAATTTAGGTTTAAATCCAACCGAACTTTTGGCTTCTTCATTGGCTTCTTGTACCTTGATTACGTTGCGAATGTATATTAATCGCAAACAATGGAACGTCGAAGAAATCAATGTCAAGATTGATTTTGAAAGAGATTCAGAACGAAATTGCACCTCATTTACCCGAAGAATTGAAGTAATAGGCGAAGTTGACGACGAGCAAAGACGTAGATTAGAGACGATTGCAAACAGTTGTCCAATTCACAAAACATTGACACATTCAATCGAAATTAAAACCACATTAATATAATTATCATGGAAATTCAACAAACAAACGATACAAGAAGAGGTTCTTTTGACGCTATTGAAGACGGAAAAGAAGCTGGAAAAATGACATACACTTGGGCAGGAGATTCAAAATTCATCATTGACCATACAGAAGTGAGTCCGGAATTTAATGGAAAAGGTGTGGGTAAAAAACTGGTTTTAGCAGCAGTAGATTATGCTAGAGCCAATAATGTGAAAATTATTCCGCTTTGTCCTTTCGCGAAAAGCGTTTTTGATAAGGTCGAAGAAATTCGTGATGTACTTTTCTCTTAAGGGACAAAGTCACAAAGGTTCAAAGCGACAAAGGTTTATTGTAGAGACGCACTGCTGCGTGTCTTTCTTTTTTAACCGCAAAGAGCGCAAAGGGATTACGCAAAGTTCGCAAAGTTTTTTATACAAAGCTCTGCGAACTTTGCGTTTATACCAAGTCTACCTTGTAACAAAACCTTGCGTTCTTTGCATTAAAAAATCACCGCTACAATACGTTTACACAACGAATGTCTACAATACGTTAGACACACTGCATTGCGCAATATTGAAACTTTTTTCGTAAAGTGACAAAGTTACAAAGGGACATAGGTTATTGTAGATACGCACAACAATGCGTCTTTCTTTTTTAACCGCAAAGAGTGCAAAAGGATTACGCAAAGTTCGCAAAGTTTTTTATACAAAGCTCTGCGAACTTTGCGTTTATACCAAGTCTACCTGGTAACAAAACCTTGCGAACTTTGCGTTAAAAAATCACCGCTGCAATGCGTTTACACAACTAATGTCTACCATACGTTAGACGCACTGCAGTGCGCCTTTTTTATTTAATTTGCTATTACTCATTTATTCTAAACTTTGCCCCTTTGTTACTTTGCAACTTTGAACCTCAAATAAAAATCGTATATTTGCGCGTAATTTAATCTTAGAGTATGACAAGAATAATTACACTTTTCTGCATTTTTATAGCACAAATTGGCTTTTCTCAATCAGCTGAGAGTTATTTAGAAAAAATCAGAAATAATGAAGCTCTCTTAACCGCTTTCTTTCAACAAATGCCTAAAGGAGGCGATTTACACCATCACTTTTCAGGATCTGTTTATGCAGAACCGCTTTTAGAAAGAGCAATTGCAGAAGACTTTTATTTGAATCTTGAAACTATGGCGGTTTCTAAAACCAAACCCGAAAAAGGAAACTGGGAAAATTTTTCATCTCTTGCTGCCAAAGGAAAATTAGATTATTACGAGCAGCAAGTCATACAAACTTGGTCGGCTAAAGATTATAACGGCGTTTCTGTACCTTCTGATGATTTGTTTTTTGATTCTTTTCAAAAATTCGAACCTACCATCAGCGGTCATTTTGCAGAAGGAATGCTGGAATTAAAAAAACGTGCTATCGCTGAAAATGTACTTTATATAGAAACGCAGTTAAGTACAATTCCGTGTGATATGAATGTTTCTGATTTGACCGATTTCAACTCGAAATTACGTCAGGCAGCAGATCAAAAAGACGAAAAAGCTGTTCTTAAGCTTTTAGATGAATTATACAAATCGCTTCAGAAAAAAGACGCTAAAAAATATGCTGATAATTTCAATACCAATTTCTTAGCAAAACTGCATAAAGATTTAAAAATCGATGATGAAAAATTCACCATGCGTTATCAAAACTTTGTGCTTCGTTTTATGGAACCTGTAGATTTATTTAAAAATCTGGTCATTGCTTTTATTTCGTCAAGCGAAAGCAAACTAACCGCTGGTGTAAATATTGTTTCTCCAGAACATGGAAAAACTTCCATGAAGGATTACTGGCTTCACATGGTTATGTTTAAATATTGCCACTCAAAATTTCCAGATGTAAAATATACGCTTCATGCGGGCGAATTGACATTAGGATTGGTTCAGCCAGAAGAATTAACTTGGCATATTAATGATGCAATTTATATTGCTGGTGCAAACCGAATTGGTCACGGAGTTGATATTGCTTACGAAGCCAATTCATATGATTTGCTGAAATATATGTCTGAAAAGAATATTCCGATTGAAATTAATTTGGTGAGTAATGAATTCATTTTGAAAGTAAAAGAAAACAGACATCCGTTTACACTTTACAAAGAATTTAATGTGCCAATTGTAATCAGCACTGACGACGCGGGTATTTTAAGAAGCAATATGACTGAACAATATGTTTTACTCGCAAAAAGATACCCTGATGTGAATTACGAAACGATAAAAAAATACGTTTATAACAGCATCAATTACAGTTTTATTCAAGATGCTTCGGTTAAAAAACAATTACTAAAAGATTTAGATAGTCGTTTTAAAGCTTTTGAAGCCAAGTTTTCTAAAAACTAACATTTGTTAATCTGTGCGAAGATTGCACGCAGATTTTACAGATTTAAGCTGATGATCGCAGATTTCTTTTATATTAAAATATCAAAAAATCTGCCTAAATCTGTAAAATCTGCGTGAAAAAAAATATATAAATTATGATTTTAGAAGGAGCATTTCTTTATGTAAAACCAGAATTAGCCTCTCAATTTGAAGCTGATTTTGCGAAAGCAAGTCAATATATTTCTTCAATTGATGGATATTTAGGACATCGTTTGGAAAAATGTCTGGAAGTTGAAAACAAATACCTTTTATTAGTGGATTGGAACACATTAGAAGATCATACAATTGGTTTTCGAACTTCTAAAGCGTATTTGGAATGGAAAAAGATTTTGCATCATTATTACGAGCCATTTCCAATTGTAGAACACTTTGAATCTGTTTTTGAAAATAAAAAACAATAATTAAAATTAGCTTTTCATAAAAATTGAAACACATAGAAACATAGATTTTTTATTGTTTCTATTTAAGTTTACATAAAAAGCAAGCTTTAACACATAGCTATGTGCATTTAAATTAGTGAAGCGCCTTTTGCAGATAAAGTAAACTATATTTCTATGTGTTTAAATTAAATTCGTGGCAAAAAAAACTTAAATAATGAACATCAAACTTCTCGCAATAGGCAAAACAGATAATAAATCGCTTCAAACTTTGATTGACGATTATACTAAACGTTTGTCATTTTACATCAAATTTGATTTGGAAGTTATTCCAGACATCAAAAACGTAAAAAACTTATCTGAAAGCCAGCAAAAAGAAAAAGAAGGCGAACTCATTCTTTCAAAACTTTCTGCCACAGATCAATTGATTTTATTAGATGAAAATGGAAAGACTTTTTCAAGCGTTGGGTTCTCTGAAGAATTACAAAAGAAAATGAATTCTGGTGTCAAAACTTTGGTTTTTGTAATTGGCGGCCCTTATGGCTTTTCTGAAACTGTTTATAAAAAAGCACAGGGAAAAGTTTCGCTTTCGCTAATGACTTTTTCGCATCAAATGGTACGTTTATTTTTCATCGAACAATTGTACCGCGGATTTACGATTTTACGAAACGAACCTTATCATCATCAGTAATATAAATATACAGTCTCAGTTTTTAGTATTCAGTATTTTAAAAAATGAATTCTACTGGAAGTTTATCCAGATTATAAGTCACATCTTTTTGAAGTAGAATTTTATATTGAATGTATTCTTCATAACTCATATTCTTATCGAATAAAAAGACCAAATTTGGGACTCTGTCAAACTTTATACTATAAAATTGTTTTAATATTTCTGAAATTTTTATTTCCTGATTCCCCATAAAAACCTGTTGTTTCCCTTTTTTAAAGTACACAACAAAATTTCCTCTTTCGGGTCTATCCATTTTATAAAACACTTTCGTAAAAGGCAGAAATGCCAAATTCTTCCCAACAGAATCTGCATATGAATAATAGTTTTCAGATTCCTCATTTTGATGCATTTTTTCATTTCGCTTTTTTTCCTGCATTTTAATTACTTCAGGAATTACGAGTTTCAAAGGCAAACGTTTGTCTATGTTGAAAATCCAGTTCGTTGAAATAATAGCGCTTTTCCGGTTTAAATCTGCGATTGTATCTTTTCCATCCACTTTAAAAAAGAGGTAAATTGGGGAATGATCTTGTACATCTTTTACAATTGAAATGTTTGATTTTGGTAACAATACGTCTTCTTTTTTTCCGCAGGAAAATAGAAGGCAAATTATAAGTAGAGAAAGGTATTTCATAAAAAAGCAATTTAATTTTAAACACATAGAATCATAGATTTTGGAAACTTACAGAAGGCGTTTCACTGACATTAACAAACAGAGCTATGTGTGGAAACTTGTTTCTTTCAATCCTTTTAACACAATAAAATCTATGTTTCTATGTGTTAAAATAATAGACATTAAAAATCCGTAGTTAACTTTCCAAACAAAGTAACACATTCCGCAGCTTCTTTCACATCATGAACGCGAAGAATTTTTGCGCCTTTTGTCAAAGCAATCGTATTTAAGAAAGTGGTTCCGTTTAGAGCTTCTTGAGGCGTAATATCAAGTGTTTTATAAATCATTGATTTTCTTGAAATTCCTGCTAAAACTGGTAAATCTAAAACATTAAAAAGTTCCATTTTTTGCATTACTTCATAATTCTGATCGGTTGTTTTAGCAAAGCCGAAACCTGGATCTAAAATGAGATCGTTGATTCCTAAACTTCTCGCTTTTTTTACTTTTTCAGAAAAATAAAAAAGCATTTCTTTACTAATATCATCATATTGCGTCAAACTCTGCATTGTCTGCGGATTTCCACGCATGTGCATCATTATATACGGAACGTTGTAATGCGCAATTACGTCAAACATTTTTTCGTCTAACTCTCCTGCCGCAATATCATTTATAATCGCCGCGCCGCTTTCTATACTCGCTTTGGCAACTTCTGCTCTAAAAGTATCAATTGACAACAAAGTTTCCGGAAAATGCTTTAAAATCAATTCGATTGCCGGAACAATTCTGTCTATTTCTTCTTGTTCCGTTACAAACTCTGCGCTGGGTTTACTCGAATATGCTCCAATATCGATGAAAGCTGCGCCTTCAGAAAGCATTTTATCAACCTGCGAAAGAATTTCGTTTTCATTTTTATATTTCCCGCCGTCAAAGAAAGAATTTGGAGTAACATTAAGGATTCCCATAACTTTAGGAATCGACAAATCTATAAGTTCTCCTTTACAGTTAATTGTCATTGTTTTGTTTGTTTTATTTGTTTCAAGTTTCAGGTTTAACGTTTATCCCGTTAACAATTTGTTTAGAAAAACTTGAAACCTGAAACTTGAAACTCTTTAATTTTTCCTTATTTTTGAAGAAATTTTAGCAAATATACAGCATATAAATGAAGAATACTTCCCAAGAGTTTGATAATGTAATCGCAGTCTGCCGAACTTTGTTTATCAATAAAATGAAAGATTATGGCAGTGCATGGAGAATTTTAAGACTTCCATCATTGACAGATCAGATTTTCATAAAAGCACAAAGAATTAGAAGTTTACAGGAAAATGAAATCCGTAAAGTTGATGAAGACGAGAAAGGAGAATTTATCGGAATCATCAATTATTCTATTATGGCTTTGATTCAGTTAGAATTAGGTGTTGTTGACCAGCCTGATCTTGATGTGGAAAAAGCAACTGAATTGTATGATGCTAAAGTGCAGCTTACTAAAGATTTAATGGAAGCCAAAAACCACGATTACGGTGAGGCCTGGCGTGATATGCGAGTAAGTTCTTTAACTGATTTAATTCTGCAGAAACTCCTTCGCGTTAAGCAAATCGAGGATAACAAAGGTAAAACATTAGTTTCTGAAGGAATTGATGCTAATTATCAGGATATGATTAATTATTCTGTTTTTGCATTAATCCTTAATCCTATTACGAAATAAAATTTCAAAAAATAAAATCCCAAATTCCAACTTTAAAATTGGTTTTGGGATTTAAAAAATTTGGAATTAAAACCCTAAATATTTGTCATGAAAAACATCATTACTCAATTTTCCCGATTATTTGTCGGTGTATTATTTATTATTTCTGGATTAATAAAATTGAATGATCCTGTTGGATTTTCATATAAACTGGCCGAATATTTTAGTGAGCCGGTTTTCAATATGCCTTTTTTAGAGCCGCTGGCTTTAGGATTAGCGATTTTTTTAGTAATTCTAGAAGTCGTTCTGGGTGTTATGTTATTAGTAGGTTATAAAGCCACACAAACTATTTGGGCATTATTACTTTTAATCGTTTTCTTCACGTTCCTTACCTTCTACTCTGCTTATTTTGATGTAGTAAAAGATTGCGGTTGTTTTGGAGACGCTTTACACTTAACGCCTTGGCAGTCATTTGGTAAAGACGTTATTTTATTATTCTTTATTTTGATTTTATTCATCAATCAAAAATTAATAAAACCTTTATTTTCAAATTCAAAAACTAATCTTGTCGTTTATTTAAGCGTTGTTCTATCGGCTTTTATGGCGTATTGGGTTTTAAATCATAATCCAATTAAAGATTTTCGTCCGTATAAAGTTGGAAACAACATTCAGAAAGGAATGGAAATTCCAGAAGACGCTCCAAAATCTGTGGTGGAAATGATTTTCATTTACAAAGTAAACGGAGTTGATAAAGAGTTTACTGAGAAAGATTTAATGAATATTCCAGAAGGCGCTACTTTCGTCGATCGTAAAGATAAAGTTATTACAGAAGGTTATGTTCCGCCAATTCATGATTTTACGATGACAAAAGATGATGCTGATCACAAAGATGAATTGCTGCAAGAACCAAAATTAGTGATTTTTGTAACCTATGATTTAAGCAAATCGAAACCAGAAGGCATGAAAAAACTAGCTAAAGTTACAGAAGATGCCAAAGCAAAAGGATATAAAGTTATTGCCATGACCGCATCTGGAGCTGATGAAATCGCAAAAGCTAAAAAAGATTACAATTTAAATGTAGATTTTTACTTCTGCGACGCAACTACTCTAAAAACAGTTGAAAGAGCCAATCCAAGCATTGTGGTTTTACATAAAGGAACTGTAGTTCAAAAACTTCATTACAACGATATTGATGATTTAAAATTATCTGATACAGCATATAGTCTTTAATCGAATTATAGATATGAAATAGGCGCCGAAAAACAATTTAGCTTTTCGGCGCTTTTCTTTTGTAAACTATTTTTCAGCCAAAAAAGCTAAATTTCATTTTGCAAATAATATTCCTAGATTTGAATAATGGCAGAATAAATTTTATTCAGACAATAAATTTGTAATGAGCCATTGCTAAATGTTCGTATACACAATAGAAAACTTAGAAATTAAAATGCCATCTTTAAACTTGATTACTCAAATTTAAATACATATTCACAATGAAAAAACACTGCCATCTAATTATTCTATCATTTACAATTCTATTTAGTATTATAAGTTTTGGGCAGAAAAAAAATAACGACCAATCTTATATATTTTTTCTTCATAATAAATTTGTTGAAGAACATAATTTGAACGAATCTCACCCAGAATATGGAAAAGCCGAATACAATGAAATTTTAAATTCTTTTAGAAAAGATAATTTTATTGTTTTAAGTGAAATTCGAAGCAAAAATACTAATGTTCCAAACTATGCCCAAAAGATTGTAAAGCAGATTCAGGAATTATTAAAAAAAGGTGTTGCACCTAACAAAATAACGGTTATTGGAACATCTAAAGGCGGTTATATTGCACAATATGTTTCAACGTATTTAGCCAATCCAAATGTAAATTTTGTTTTTATTGGCTGCTTTAGAGATGTTGATATTGAGGAAATTCCAGATATTAATTTCTGCGGAAATATTTTGACAATTTATGAAAAATCAGATATTTATGGTGTTTCGGCAATAAGAAGAAAAGAAACTTCAAAACTGAAAATCAATCATTTTAAAGAAGTTGAACTAAACACTGGTTTAAAACATGGATTTTTGTTCAAAGCATTAGACGGCTGGATTGTGCCATGCAAAAAATGGGCATCGGGAAATTATGATTTGAATTAATCAAAATCTCAAAAAAAGTCTTCAATAATTATTTTTATTGAAGGCTTTTTTATTCCAAATCTGACGTTTTTTTCTCTTTAAAATTATTTAAAATGCTATTTTTTTAACCTTATTTTCGTCTTTCAAAAAAATCATTTCAAAAATAAGCCGAATTTAAAACCAACTATTACGATTTCATTCCTCTTTTTTCAACCAAAACCGATTGTTTTGTTATAAAATAAACGTCTCTTCAAATTTTGTTAATCTACATTTGGCTTTCAATTTGTTTGTTTAACTTTGTTCGCAGCCATTTTTTAATGCTCGCAAAACACAATTCAAAACGTGGAATTTCAAATTCCGCTATAAATAATTTTTGACATAACTATGAAACAAATTGCTTTAGCTGTAATAGCATTTATTACTTTTTCATGCTCTCAAGCTCAGAAAACCAGTTTTTCAAAAGAAGCTTTATCTGAAAAATTATTAGGAACTGATGATAGTCAGACTACTTTTAAAAACATTTTAAAAAAATACAAAGGAAAAACATTAGTAATCGAAGTTTGGGCTTCTTGGTGCGGCGACTGTGTAAAAGCAATGCCGAAATTAAAAGAATTACAAGCTAATAATCCTGATGTTTCTTACCTGTTTATTTCGGCTGATAAAACGGCTGATAAATGGAAAGCAGGAATTGAAAAACACGAATTAAACAAAGGCGATCATTATATGATGAACGACGGGATGAAAGGTCTTTTTGGAAAAGCAATTGACTTAGACTGGATTCCAAGATACATTGTTATCGACAAAACTGGAAAAATTGTTTTATACCGCGCTATCGAAACTGATTTCGATAAAATAAATGAAACGCTTAAAAGCTTAAAATAAAATCAATTTAATGGCAGTTCTTAAAATGCCGTTATTTTGATTTACTTCATTCAAACAAAAAAATTAAAAGAATAACAAAAACTACCAAAATGAGAAAATCGATTGTTGCAGGAAACTGGAAAATGCATAAAAATGCAGCTCAAACTGAAGAATTATTAAACGAGTTAATTGCTAAAGTTCCAGCAAAAACTAATGCACAAGTAATTGTAGCGCCAACTTTTGTAAACTTACAAGTGGCAGCTGCAAAATTAAAAAACACAACTATTGGAGTTTCTGCTCAAAATGTTCACCAAGCTGAAGGTGGCGCTTTTACAGGAGAAATCTCTGCAGATATGTTAACAAGCATTGGTGTTAACACCGTAATTTTAGGTCACTCTGAGCGTAGAGCTATTTTCCACGAAACAGATGCTTTAATCGCAAGTAAAGTAGATACTGCTTTGAAACACGACATGACAGTTATTTTCTGTTTTGGAGAAGAATTAAAAGATCGTCAATCTGGAAATCACTTCAACATTGTTGAAAACCAATTACGTGACGGTGTATTCCACATTGCAAAAGAATCTTGGTCTAAAATTGTTTTAGCATACGAGCCAGTTTGGGCTATTGGAACAGGAGAAACTGCTTCACCAGAACAAGCTCAAGAAATGCACGAATTCATTAGAGAAACTATCCGTAAAGCTTTTGGAGCTGAAATCGCTGATGAAGTTTCTATTTTATACGGTGGTTCTGTAAAACCAGAAAATGCTAAAGAAATCTTCTCTAAACCAGACGTAGATGGTGGTTTAATTGGAGGTGCTGCTTTAAAAGCAGATGATTTCTTGGCTATTGTTACCGCTATCTAAGATTTTAGATTTTAGATTTTAGATTTTAGATTTTAGATTTTAGATTTTAGATTTTAGATTTTAGATTTTAGATTTTAGATTTTAGATTTTGAAATCGCTATATAAAAAAAGCGTTCGCACAGCGAACGCTTTTTTTATTGATACTACAACTCAGTTTTAATTTTTAATTTTTAATTTTTAATTTTTAATTAAAAAAATTAATTAATAAACGACGACAATAACGGACAATCGTATTTTTTGAAAATTGACGTTTTACTATAAACTGAATAAAAATCACGAAGTTCTTTTCCGGCTTTAAATGCAGGTCTGTTGTCATCGATAAAATCGGCGTAATATCCATAATAATTACATTCGAAAATCATTAAACTTGCCATTGCCTTTTCGTTGTTGTTTTTGGATATTTTTAAGGCTTTTTCATAATACAATTTCGCCATTTTCAAATGGTAATAATTACCGTTTTGGTATTTCTTTTCATTGGCAGAGTTGTCACCGTAAATGTAATCTACATAAGAATTTCCGGAAGTCCAGTCGTATGCGCTCATCATCCAAGAGTTTCCTAAATACGAAACATTAAAGTAAGCATGCGCTAATTGCAGGTTACTAGATGCTGTATTTTGTTTTTTCAGCTGAATCAATTTGGCAATAAAATCTGTTTTATTGAAGTGATAATCGAATTTTCGCTCTTCCTGCTTTTGAAGAATCTTTGGTATAAAAGGATTTTCATTCAAATAATTTTTATACTCATAATTCTTATCCCAAAAATCCTTCGGCATGCTGGCAAATGTTTCGTAAGCCAATTCCAGATTATTATTTCTGAAAGCAATGGTTCCTTTTAAATCTTTATAATAATTGATATCAGAAGCAATGGTTCCCGTACAAAGATATTTTTCAAAAGGCGTTTTATCATCTTTCTTCTGCAAAGCAATTAAACGATCTATATCTTCTGTAGTAGCATGACGATCAAAATAACCAATATAACTATAAAAATAAGGACTGTCGTAAACAGAATATCCACCTTCATTTTTAATATCAGATTTCATGTTTAAGAGACCTGCTAAAACAGTATCCCCTTTTTTGTAGAATTCGTCACTTGCAATTCGATATAAACTGTATAAGTTTTTAAACAATCCATTATCTTTTTCTGCCAAATTTTCAATTGAATTGAAATACGCATAAAGCTGATTTTGTACTTTTTCATTCTTCAAATCATCTTGTTTTAAAGAAACTAAAGCCAATAACATGTTCTTCTGCATTTGTATTGATTGATTAGCATTTGAAGAAATCATAGCAGTATATTTCTTTCCTAAATCTATTTCATCATTCAAAAATAAAATTTGTGCGATTCCTGCACTCAAATAATCTCTCTGCTCGCCAGAAGTTTTATCATGAATACTAATTAGAAAATCCCTTACTTGTCTTAAATAAAAAATGTCTTTGGTGTAATTTTCAGCTTTAGCTTTGGCATAATTATCATACCAACTCATACTATCAAATACAACAGAAGGCGTTCCATTATTTGTATATTGCGGTGTTAAAAGCCAGTCTTCTAACTTATTAATTTCTCTACCAATCAAAAAACTCAAATACAAACTATTTGGATTGAGTTCGTGTATTTTTTTTAGTGTTTCTAAATCTGGTGCTGGATTTCTAAGACTTTCGATCGTTAGAATAGCGCTTCGTTCTGCATCGTTTTGAGCCAACGTTAAAGTTTCATTTTTTAGTTTCCAGTTATAATGCTGTAAAACAGCAAATGATTTTTCTTCGCATGAAACGAATACTTTGCTTAAAAGATAGTTCTGCATTGGAAAATCAGTAATACATAAAGCTTTGTAATACAATGCCCAAGGTTTCAAAATGGTGTTTGATTCTTTAGTAAAATAAGTATCATACAATTTGATTACCTGGTTTTTATCTCCGGCATAAAAACTATATCTTAAATATAAAAACGCATATCGCTGTTTCAAAAAATCATCTTTGGCAGAATTTATTTTTTTATCAAAACTTCCTAAATCAGCTAATGCATGGTTTTGATTTCCATATCCAATATTTCCCCATGATTCCCATTGTACTTCTTGGCTGCTGCTGTATTCTATTTTCTTGGCAAATACAATATAATTGAGATAAGCTTTGTTTTTTGACTTTAATAATGCCTGTATAAAAGTATTTTTAGGAAATGCTGTTTGTAATGTTTTATTTTCAAAAGCACTTTCAATCAGCTCAGAATTTGTTTCGTATAAAATGGTATAAACATCTTCAGGTTTAACGGTTTCTCCTAATTTTTTCTGCCATTCTTTACAATTTACATCCCAATCGACTGTAGAAATAGTATTGGTAGAATAATACAAGTCTGCCGAATAATAAAAGGGCGTGAGTTTAAAAAAACCTTCTCTTTCTGCTTTAAACAATGCTAGACGAGAAGTTTCGGGTTCTACACTCCATCCGCATGCAGACGAAAGCTGAAAAACCAATAACAAAAACAAACTGCTAAAAACTTTCATAGTATTTAGATATATTTTCGGTTCCATAATCTTTAATGTATTTTTTATCAAAAGAGAAAAACGTTATTTTAGTCTGATCGTCAATTGAAATTTTATTTTTTATAATCGAAATCATTTTTTCGAGTTCTGTGTCAGATATTTTCTCTATTCTGATTTCGTCTCCGTTTCGCAAATAGGTTCCGCCAACCAAAATATCATCTTGTAAAAGGTATTTATCATTTTCAATCTTCTTAAACTTATTCCTATTGTTGATTACATCTTCATAATCAGACAAAATTCCTTTAAACTCATTCCCCCTAAAAACAACTGCCCAGCTGTATAATGGCAAAGCAACATCAAGCTTTAGTTTATAATCACTATGGGTTAAATATTGTTCTAATTCTGTACTCGTTCCTATTGAATTTTTAGTCTGAAAATCATCTGGTTTTGTGATATTATAGCACATCAGCAATCCTTTATCAACTGGCGGAATTCCAGCTTTTGTGGCATATTTATACTGCCATAAACGAATCGTTGACGCAATTTTAGCATTAGGAAACTGATTTTTGACTTTATCCAATAAATAAAAATAGTTCTTCTTTGATTTTTCTGTCCAGTCGCAGTCAATCAGAATTTCTTTAAAATCTACTTTTAATTTAGCCAGTTCAGCAGATCGTACTGAATCATAATTTAATGATTTATAGTTTTCCTGATTATAATCACTTCTTGTATAAACAATATTTGATGCTTTTCTTTGAGCCTTACTCTCGAGCATTTTTTTACCAATATCCTGCACGCGTTTCGCAATTCTAATAGCAAGACTATCCAGTTGTTTTTTATTGGTATTCAAAACAACATCATTTGCGATAAAAATACTAGGTGTAACTTCCGGATTGCTTTCGTTTAGTTCTATATTTCTGATTGTGGCCACTGGAAGTGCTTCTTTGGAATATGGATTCCAGTTTACATCAAAAAAACGGAGATATAAATGTTTTACACCCATTTTATGAATCAAAGAATCATCTTCCTGCTGAAAGTACAAATCTGTTTTCCAGTAACAAAAAGACCGAACAATATCATGTTCTTTTACACAACCCATTCCGTTTAAGATAAGAAAGAGTAAAATAATAAGCATATTCTTCATAACGTGAAAATTCCTATAAAAGAAGATCAAAGTTAGCATTAATAATTTCCAGTTTCTGATTTATTTATGAACAACTTTTGCATTTGATTCATACCTTTGCAAAAATTTTTTTTATGTCAAATATATATTTAGGATATCACTTTACGATAGAGCCAAAAGAACTTGGATCAGAAATTTTAGTTGCTGAATTGGGCGAAAAAGCGTTTGAAAGTTTTACAGAGACTGAAAACGGAATTTCGGCTTTTGTGAAGAAGGATTTATGGGACGAAAATATTCTGGATGATATTTATATTTTGCAGTCTGAAGAGTTTAAAATTGAATATACAATTGAAGAAATCGATCAGGTGAACTGGAATGAAGAATGGGAAAAAAACTTTGAACCTATTGATGTAGATGGAAAATGCCATGTTCGCGCTCCTTTTCACGAAAAAACAGATGCTGAATTTGATATTGTAATCGAACCTAAAATGAGTTTTGGAACTGGTCATCACGAAACCACTCATATGATGATCCAGCATTTATTGGAGATAGACGTTAAAGGTTTAAAAACTCTTGATATGGGATGCGGAACTGCCATTTTAGCCATTTTAGCCGAAATGAAAGGCGCAGAACCTATTGATGCTATCGATATTGACAATTGGTGTTACCTCAACTCTATCGAAAATGCAGAACGCAATAATTGTAAACATATCAGCGTTTATGAAGGCGATGCAGCATTATTGGCAGGAAAAAAATACGATTTGATTATTGCCAACATCAACAGAAACATTTTGTTAAACGATATGCAGGCATATGTAGATAGTTTAAACCCAAAAGGAATTATTTTATTCAGCGGTTTTTATGAAGAAGACATTCCTTTTATCGATGCTTCATGTACTGAAAAAGGCTTAACGTATGTTAAAAAGCTTCAGCGAAACAACTGGGTTTCATTAAAATACGTAAATTAGTATAAAGGAATTACAACAAACAAGTACAAAAACTTATAAAAAATGAGTACTAAAGAAAAAGTAAAAGAAAGAGTTCGCGAAAAGCAGGCTACAGTCTTCAATAACGAAATTGTTCTTTACAACGACGATGTAAATACTTTTGATCACGTTATTGACACACTTATGCGTGTTTGTGACCACACTCCTGAACAAGCAGAACAATGTTCCTTAATTGTACATTACAACGGAAAATGCACTGTAAAAACAGGTCCTATCGACAAATTAAAACCCCAATGTACACTTCTTTTAGAAGCTGGGCTTAGTGCCGAGATTGTTTAGTTTTTGAAAATATTGTAAAAAGCATTCTATTTTATTCTATATTTGACATAAATAGAATGCTTTTTTTATGGAAGAATACGGAAAGATATTAATTATCGCAATGCCGGTTTTTTTAGCCCTCATTATTATTGAAAAAATATACGGCATTTATAAAAAAAACGACACTGCTCCTTTAATCGACAGTGTATCGAGCATTAGTTCTGGAATAACCAATTCTGTTAAAGACGTTTTAGGTTTAAGCGTTACTTTTCTTTCCTATGAATGGATGGTTTCCAAAATTGCCATTTTTCATCAAGAGCCTAGCGTTATATCTTACATCATTGCTTTTTTTGTAATTGATTTTTACGGTTACTGGAGCCATAGATTTGCTCATCAAATTAACTTTTTCTGGAACAAACACGCGATACATCATAGCAGCGAAGAATTTAATCTGGCCTGCGCACTCCGCCAGCCTATTGCTAGTTTAGCCAATTTATTTACTTTTTTACTGATTCCGGCTGCTCTTCTAGGCGTTCCTGCTTCTGTTATTGCTATCACTCTTCCACTGCATTTGTTTTTACAATTTTGGTATCATACAAAACATATCAAAAAATTGGGATTTCTAGAACACATTATTGTTACGCCTTCTCATCATAGGGTTCATCATGCTATAAATCCCGAATATTTAGATAAGAACCATTCACAAATATTTATTTTTTGGGATAAATGGTTTGGTACTTTTCAAGAAGAATTAGATGATGTTCCTCCTGTGTTTGGAATCACCAGACCTGCTCATACATGGAATCCTGTAAAAATTAATTTTCAGCATTTGACTTTATTGATTAAAGATGCCTGGCGCGCCGAAAACTTGAAAGACAAACTGACAATCTGGTTTAAACCAACAGGATGGCGTCCAGCAGATTTCGATGAAAAATATCCAGTATACAAAATCGAAAACGTATTTGATTTTGAAAAATATGGTACCAATAATTCTAAAAAACTTATTTACTGGTCGGTTATTCAGATTTTGATAACGCTTTTATTTGTGAGTTATCTGTTTGATAATATTGCCAAAATTGGTCTCCCAAATATATTCATCTATGGATTTTTTATTTTGGTAACCATCTACAGCAATTCTGAACTTATGGATAAAAGCCGATATGCCATATTTTGGGAAGGTTTTCGATTAGTATCTGCAATTGGTATTATCACCTATTATGGTGACTGGTTTGGTTTAAACTCAATTTTTCATTTAAGTAATTATATCGTTTTAAGCTATTTAGTCTTGTCGTTTTTGATAAGCATTTACTTTGTAACAATTGATTTCAAAACCAATCAAAACCAAACCCACAATGAAAAAAAATCTTTTCTTTAAAATCTTTACAGTCTTTAGTTTTCTCTATCTGCTTCTTTTATTCTTAGGACACGAAAATTTTGATTATTATTTAAAACCCATATTAATTCCTTTACTGACAATTGGTGTTTATTTTAATAAAAAATTTGCAACTCGAAAAATTCTTTTAGCCGCCCTATTTTTCTCTTGGATTGGCGATGTTATTTTACTCTTTGCTGATATTTCAGAAATCTATTTCATTATTGGTTTAGTTTCTTTTCTAATTGCTCATATCTTGTACTGTGTTCTTTTTAATCGCCAGATAAAAGAAAGAGTTCGAAAAAACATCTCATTTTTTGTTGTAGGAAGCATTATCATTGCAGGCTATTTAATTGCGATGCTTTCTATTTTACTGCCTTCTTTAGGTGATTTAAAAATTCCAGTAATCGTCTACGCTTCCGTTATTTCAATAATGCTTTTGTTTGCTTACAACGGACTTTTGATCTGGCCGAAACCAGCAAATCAATTCGTATTTTTGGGTGCTTTGTTTTTTGTCATTTCAGACAGTATACTGGCCGTCAATAAATTTTACAATCCTCTCTGGAAAAGTTCATTTTTTATTATGCTGACTTATCTTGTGGCACAATATCTGATTGTAACAGGAATAATCAAACTAAACCGAAAAGAGAAAGACTAAATCAATTTTTACAAGTTTTAAAGCTGTATAAAAATTACGTTAACTCTTGCTGTTTGCGATAAAAAAACCTTTTACATTTGTAAGACCAAAATAACCTTTCTACCATGAAAAAAATAATCGTATTCCTTGTTTTATTAGCTACGGCAACTTCTTGTATCAGCACAAAATCTACTTTAAAAAATGTTGATGATAATGCGCCTGATTTAATTTTAAGCAGAAATAACACGTTTGTAATTTCACAATTCAGCAAAGACAAAAAATACGGATACGATCCTGATTATCCCGTAAATATATTCTTCAGAAATACTAGAAATGAAGCCGAAAACGAAGTACGTTTTTTAAATGCATTAGCGGGTCCAAATGGTGAAAAAATTACTTTTAAACGCTTAGAAACCTGTTGCCCTTTTCCAACAAAAAGAAGCGACATGGGAGCTGGATTTTTAAATGTTTACGAATTAACTTGGGAAGGACAAAAAAAGCCAATAACGCTTTATTTAAATGTATATGAAAAAGGAATTTTAATGGTTCCGATGGGATTGAGTCTGAAAAAGGAATAAGAAAATATTTAAATATGTTGGAAATTACGCCATTTATATTAATTCTTGTACCGCTTGTATTGCAGTTAATAGTGGGGACTAAGTCTATTCAGCATAAAAATTCTTTAAAGTTTGGCAGAATCTCTATTATTACTATAATTTCCCATATAATACTTTCTTATATCGCTTTCAAAATTTCCGATTATAATTTTACAAAGCAATACGAACAATATCCAAATCCAGCCAGATGCGGCATGCCTCTTTTAGGAATTGCCATGGCCTGTTTCTTTTTACTATGTGTCCTTCTTATGGTTATTTTAATTCAATTTTTAATTAAAAAATGGAGGAAAGAAAAATTATAGTTGGAGAATCGTAAAACAATCCTTATTAAAAAAGAAAGAAAATAATTACATAATTAACTTTTAGTAGTCATAAAATAATCTTAAATCTTCATCTGAAACTCATAAATCATAACTACCTTTGCATTGCAAAAAAATAATTTTATGAACTTACAACATATTCCACAAATCAAGCATACTGAAAGCGGGAATTTCTTTTTACTGGCGGGACCTTGCGCTATTGAAGGAGAAGAAATGGCGCTTAGAATTGCTGAGAAATTAGTTGGTATTACCGACAATCTTCAGATTCCTTATGTGTTCAAAGGATCTTTCAAAAAAGCTAACCGATCTAGAATTGATAGCTTTTCTGGAATTGGAGACGAAAAAGCCTTAAAAATTTTAAGAAAAGTTTCAGAAACCTTTCACATTCCAACCGTTACTGATATTCATACAAACGAAGATGCTGATATGGCTGCACAATACGTTGACGTACTGCAGATTCCTGCATTTTTAGTTCGTCAAACAGATTTAGTTGTTGCAGCAGCAAATACTGGAAAAACAGTTAATCTAAAAAAAGGACAATTCATGAGTCCAGAAAGCATGAAACACGCTGTTCAAAAAGTACTGGACTGTAACAATGAAAACGTTATGGTAACAGACCGCGGAACCATGTTTGGCTACCAGGATATGATTGTTGATTTTAGAGGAATTCCTACTATGCAGCAATATGCATCTACCGTTTTAGACGTTACACACTCATTACAGCAGCCAAATCAAACCGCTGGTGTTACAGGCGGAAGACCTGATATGATTGAAACAGTAGCAAAAGCTGGTATTGCAGTTGGTGTAGATGGTATTTTTATCGAAACACACTTTGACCCTGCAAATGCAAAAAGTGATGGTGCTAATATGCTTCATTTAGATTATTTCGAAGGCTTAATGAATAAATTAGTTGCTATTAGAAAAACCGTTAACTCATTCTAATAATTATAATACTTAAGTTCTTTGAAAACAAAATTTTTATTTTTCTTACTGGCTTGTGTTTCTTTAAACACATTTGCTCAGGAAGAAATACCTGTACAAAAATATACTGCTCACAATAAAGGAAAATTCTTTATTATGTGGGGCGGTAACAGAGATAGCTACTCAAAATCTGATGTAAACTTCAGAGGTAAAGATTACAATTTCACGGTTGAAGATATGAAAGCTCATGACAAACCAAAAGGATGGCATGTTGATTATATTAATCCGGCAAATATGACTATTCCGCAAACCAATTTGAGATTGGGTTATTTCTTTAGTGATCATTACAGTGTAACAATTGGTGTTGACCACATGAAATATGTAATGACACAAAACCAAATTGCAAACGTTACTGGAAACATCAATCTACCTGCAGACGATCCTGCGCATATTTACAATGGTAATTACAACCATACGCCTGTAGACATGTCTCAAGGTGGAGCTCAAGAAGGTGGTTATGACAATGGCGTTACACCTGCAAACGGGCCTGCTTTTTTAATGTACGAACATACAGATGGTTTAAACTATATTAATACTGAGGTTTCAAGATTCGATGATATTTCAAAAATATTTCGTCTTCCTAATATTGATAAAGTTCAGATTAACTTAACTGAAGGTCTTGGAGCTGGAATTTTATATCCTAAAACCAATACTACACTTTTAGGTAAGGAGCGCCATGACGATTTTCATACTTCTGGTTACGGAGTTTCTGCGAAAGCAGGTTTAAATGTTACTTTCTTTAAGCACTTCTATATTCAAGGTGAATTAAAAGGCGGTTATATCGACATGAAAGACATTAGAACAACGGTAAGCAACGAAGATAAAGCTTCTCAGCACTTTTATTTCTTTCAGAAAATTGTGGCTGTAGGCGGCATTTTTAGAATCTAAAAGTCTCAAAATATATTCAAAAAAAATAGTTATCATTTATTTGGTAACTATTTTTTTTATTATTTACTTTGCAATTCAAAGTACTTTAAAAAACACTTTATGAAAAAGAATAAATATCTATTTCCACTCATAACCTTTATACTAAGTTTTGGATGTGCCTGGTTTGTGGCCATAAAAGTTTTTCCTAACAATCCATTTACGGGAACAAAACCTGAAAAAACAGTTGCCAGCAAGTTTAAAGACGGTGATCTTATTTTTCAAACTTCTGAATCTAAGCAATGCGAAGCCGTTCGTATTGCAACCAATTCGAAGTTCTCACATTGTGGAATTATTTATAACCTCAACGGAAAGTGGTTTGTCTTTGAAGCTGTTCAACCCGTAAAACTAACTCCAGTGGAAGAATGGATTCAGCATGGGAAAGGAAATAAATATGTGGTTAAAAGATTAAAAAATGCTTCAGTTTTGACTCCAGTTGTTTTACAAAAAATGAAAGACTACAGTCAGCAGTTTGATGGTAAAGAATATGATGCCTATTTTGAATGGACAGATAACCGAATGTACTGTTCTGAATTAATTTGGAAAATCTATAAAAATGCTGGAATTGAGTTGTCTAAACTGCGTGAAATGAAAGAATTTAATTTGGAAGATCCTAGAGTACAAAAGATATTAAAGGAGCGTTATGGAAATGATATTCCACTGGAAGAAAAAGTGGTTGCTCCTTCTGATATTGCCGATTCTAATATATTGAAAACAGTAATCGATACCTACTAATATCCAGAGGATAAAAAAGCTTATTTTATTATAATTATGTCTTTTGTGTCTGATTAAACTTTTTAAATCAAAATACTTTTGCAGATAATTAAAAAAAATTTAATCATGGGACTTTTAGAAAAAAGAGCAGTAAAAGAATATCAAGATAACAAGTATAATGCATTGGTATCAGAAATAAATCAAATTGCAGGTTACGAAATTGAATTTGATGTAAAGTGGGACACACTTGCCGTAAATGACCATTCTCATTTATTTGAAGAAGGATTTACTAAGGTTTATTTCATGCCCGTAATAAATGCATTGAAAGAAATTACTAAGGACGATCTTGGAAAGGAAGCACTTAAAGAAACATTAAAGAAAATTATTGTGAAAAATGAAGAAGGTGTTTCTTATTATGAAAGTGCTTATTCATATTCAGAAAAGGTATTAACTATAGATCATGAACCTTTTACCAACATGGATAATGTTTCTGATCGATCTAATTTTTTAGTTGAATTTTTATCTTCTAAAATGTAAGATGGATTACAATAAAATGCAGCAATTTTCAGCCGCGGATAAATTTAATCTTCTTGAATATATATTAGAGAAATCGCCGGATACATTTTTACAAATTGTTACCGTTTCGGGAAGGAGTTATAATGTTAAAATTCTAAATATAAGTATTACAAAATACAACAAAGAGAATATTGCTTTATTTGGTTTATACACAGAGAAATGGATTTTCGATGATAATATTTTATATATTCCAATACACGCAATAGAATCAATTGTAATTTCAGGTGCACATGATATTGTAGATATTTTTTCACTAGGAACAGTTGTATCAAATGTATATGAGACTTCTGGCAAACTGGAAGTATTGAGAACATTTAAGGATTTTGGAGATCAAATACTCGAAAAATACAACATGCCAATGAGCATTGCTGCTATGGATCTTCCTAAAGACGGCAGAATATTAAACAGGCTTATTAAACTTACACATACTATACTGCATGCAGTTATGAATGTTCTAGGAGATAATGAAACTTTGGATATTTGGAAAGAAAAAATTAATGGTACAGGTGTTTCATTCAAAAATGATACTACTTTTAATATTGATATGGAAAACAATACATTGCTAACACTGCATTATCCATTTTTCGATATTAATTATAAAGAAATTAATCAAAATGAATTGACGAGTTCTATAAAAGAATATTTAGAGCTTATATAACATAAATATTAAACAATAATTTATATAAAGCTGGTCTTTTACAATTCTGGCTTTTTATTCAGTTTTTAACTTTGAAATTCAAAGAACTTTTTAAAAATTATTTTATGAGAGATTTTCTAATTGAGAAATTGTATGAATGTTCTAAAAAACCCTATCAAAAATATTTCAAGAAAAATGAACCTTGGGATATCGACCAAGCTTCTTTATTACATTATCCGGAAGGAAGTCTGGGTTTTGGTCTTGGAAATTTTCTCTATAGAAATCATTTTGAGATTCAGGAAAAACTAGAAGATCACGATATCATTCATGTTTTAACGAATACCGGAATTTCGGTTTATGAAGAAATCGGAATGCAATATTATCTCTTAGGAAATGGAAAGAAAAGCTTGTATTTGTTTTTGGTGATTGCCTCTGGAACTATTTTTTATCCGAAGAGGATGCATTATTTCATTCAGCAGTATAAAAGAGGAAAAAAGGCGCTTCCGTTTCATTATCTCGATTTTTCAAAAATGCTTTTTATACCTGTTCAAACTATTCAGCAAACTTTTAAAATTTAAAAATCATGAAAACAATTCATAAACCATTTCAAGAAAAACAATCTCTTGAATTAGCTTTAGGAACATTCGTAATCAGTACGATTCTGTTTATGCTTTATAGTATTTCAAACGAAAATTCGATTGTTTTGATTATTGCTTGGCCGTTTGCATTGTCGGCTATTATTGTCAATTTAATTATGCTTTTCCATTTAACCGAAAGATTTATACATCTTCCAAATTATCGAAAAGATATTGGTTTCAAGATTTTGATGGTTCTTTCGAATATACCTATCATCTTTTTGTATTATTTGGTTGTAATGAAATTTTAAATAAAAAAAACCGCGAATAAACTTCGCGGCTTTTTTAAATATCTTTTATTCAGGATTTTAGTTTGCTGCTGGAAGCGTAATCCCGTTTTGATCTAGCAAATACATCAAGGTTGTCATGGTTGCTGCTCCTAATTCCAGCTCTCTTTTATTGATAGCATCAAATTTATCATTTGCTGCATGGTGATAATCGAAATAACGTTGAGAATCTGGTTTTAAGCCCGCTTTTACAATCGCTTGAGACGTTAAATGACTAATATCTGAACCTGCGTGTCCAATTGTAAAACTGTGTACTAAATAAGGTTCAAAAAGATCTTTATATCCTTGGATTTTTTTCAAATTAACATCATCAGCTTCAATTGAAAATCCTCTTGGAGAAAATCCGCCAGAATCGCTTTCTAAAGCAAAAATGTGGTTTTCTTTATTTTGTTTTGAGATTTCTTCATACTTCGCACCACCTTTTCCTCCGTTTTCTTCATTCATAAATAACACTACACGAATTGTATTTTTAGGCTTGTAATTTAAGTTTTTCAAAATACGGATTACTTCCATACTCTGCACCACTCCTGCTCCATCATCGTGAGAACCATCAGCTAAATCCCAAGAATCTAAGTGACCACCCACTACCATAATGTTTTGTGGTGTTACAGTTCCTGTTAACTCTCCTACTACGTTATATGACAATGCATCAGGAAGCGTTTCGCAAGATTGTTTAAAATAAAATTTCAAAGCAGGATTTACTTTTAAAGATTTACTTAATAATTCAGCTCCGTTGGTACTGATTGCTGCTGTTGGGATATATTGCTCTTTTGGAAGATCGCCGTAGCTTTGCGCTCCTGTATGAGGAAAATCATCTAAACGTAAATTCATTGAACGAACAATTGTTCCTACAGCTCCTAATTTAGCCGCTTCTTTTGCACCAGCATATCTTTGATCAACACACGCTCCGTAAGATGTAAAAGTTTCGATGTTTTCAGGATTCATTGGTCTGTTATAAAACACAATTTTTCCTTTTACTTTATCTGCTCCAAGTTCATTTAATTCTTTTATTCCCTGCACTTCGATTATTTCTGCTGTAAGTCCTGTTTTTGGTGTTGCAACAGAACCTCCTAATGCACAAATTGGCACAGTTGTTTTTACTTTTCCGTCAAGAATGTAGGCTGTTTCTTTTTCCCCGCGAACCCAATGAGGCACCATTACTTCTTGTAAATATACTTTATCTAAACCTAGGCTTTCTAATTGTCTCTTAGTGTACTCAACTGCTTCTGCAGCACCTTTTGATCCAGATAAACGGCTTCCAATATCATTTGATAAATATTCAAGCCAAGAATAACATTTAGCTTCGGTTAAAGCTTTTTTATAAAATAATTTGATGTTTTTTTCATCATTTGACTGCGCAAACAATGTCAATCCGTTTAAAACTAAAGCAGTTAAAAGAATCGTTTTTTTCATAGTTTTTATAACATTTTGGGTTATGTTCCGTTTTACCGGCTTATTTCACAAAGAAACAAAAAATATAAAGAACTGTCAGAGTTTTTCCACAGGCTTTTCATAAAAAAAGCCCTTATTACAAATCCTTCAATTTGCAATAAGGGCTTTTAAAAATTCAATAAATAAAATTTACTTTATTTCTATAATCTTATTTTTTGTACCGATTCCGTTTTCATTAAAAGGCTCAATAGTAAAGTAATATTTCGTTCCTTTATCAAGACCTCTAAAATCATAACTACTGTCTCCGTAAACCATGATGCTATTGTATAATTTATCTGGTGAAATTCCGTAGTAAATATTGTATCCAACAGCATCGTCTTGCTTTTTCCAAGAAATCATGGCATTGCGTGAATCTGCTTTATTTCGGTCAACTTTAAATGCTGTAACGGCTTTTGGTTTCGCGGCCAATCCATTACCAAAAACTCTAAAATCAGATACTGCAAATAATCCAGATGCGTTATGAAGATTTACCATTTTAATGTAACGTGCTTTTATTGATTTTGAAAGCTCTACATAATCATGTGGCGCATCTTTATCATTTTTAGATTTATCAACTACCAAAGTCCAGTTTTGGGCATCATCAGACATGAAAATTTGATATTGATAATAAATATCCATTGCTTTATTATACTGTGTAGCTTTATGATCGGCATAGTTGATTTGAAGCGCATTGATTTCCATTTGTCTTCCTAAATCCATTTGAAGCCATTCACCAGGATTGCTAGTTTTTGCCGACCAATACGTTTGAATGTTCTCATCTGTTAGATTTTCTGGCCCGTAACAGAATTTCTCATACACTTTTTTTCCTCCGTGATCCATTCTGTGGGTTTCCACCTCCATACATTCTTCCGAAGAAGAAACGGTTACTGGTTTTTTATACGAAAGCAGCATCCATCCAGAAGAAGCCCCTTTTGTCTGGTCGCGCTGAGCTGTTGGCAATACAATTGGAAAATCTCCGTAAGCTGTAATAGAATACATTACATCATCTTTGTCAAATCCTGCAGGAAACATATCAATACGACGCTCAAAACGGTCTTTTATAGAAATTTTACAAGTTCCTGTATTCCAGTAATTGCCATAATTATCTGCAAACGTATTTCCATGTCCAGCACCAATTACAAATCCACCTGGTTTATACGACATCGGATTGTGTTTTTGATAGATAAATGGCCCTAACGGATTATCGCCGACATGAACACCATTTGCATAGCCTTTAAATTCGGTTGCTGGCGCTCCATATTGCATATAATATTTTCCGTTGTGTTTGGTCATCCAAGCTCCTTCAATGAAATTTCCCCACGGTGCAGGCTCCATATCATTGTTTGGACCAAAACGCTCCCAACCGTGAGCAGAAGGATCAAGAATTGCCACTTCTTTAATTTGTCCGTAAGGTTTTTGAATATCTTCTACTTCTGTTGCTTTGTACAAAGTCGCATAATCAGCTTGATTTCCTTTTGGAAGCCAAGTTTTGTAATCAACTTCTACTCCAACTAATGGTAATTTTCCACTTGAACCGTAGTACATATAGACTTTTTTGTCATCATCTTGAAAGATTGCTGGATCCCATGTTGGCAGCATTGCTTTGTCTACGTGGCGAGTCCATCTTCCTGATTTTGGATCGGCTGTTTTCCAGATTGGATGATCTCTTTTCCAAGTGGAACCCACATAAAATAAAGTATCATTTACTACCCAAGCCGCTGGAGCGCATTGATCGTCATCGCCCGGTTCTCTCTGAAAACTTCCGTAAACGAAATTCCAATCTGACATGTCTTTACTCCAAAAGAAACCAGCCTGATTCGTTGCAAACAGATAGTATTCGCCTTTATAAGTAATAATTACAGGATCGGCGCTAGAACGACGGGATTCAGGAATTCTGTTATGATTAAATGTAGTGTAATTGTACCCAATATTAATTGGATTACAATACGTTGTGGCTGGTCTGCTAGGATCAAACCATTCTGTTTTACTAGAACTTTGTGCTAAAATACTGCTTCCGAAAAGCATCGAAAACAATAGTAAAGGTGTAAATTGCTTATATATTTTTTTCATGGTAAGAATGTTTGTAAAGTCTGAAAGTTTATTTTTTTGCTTTTAATCTTTCACTTAAAAGTTCAGGTTCGTTTGTGGTAATGTAATTGAATTTCTGAGCGATAAGCCAATCCATAACTGCAGCATCATTAACTGTCCAAGCGTTCAAAAGAATTTTATTATCCTTTGCTTCTTTTATCCATTCTGGATGCTTTTGAAAAACGGAATAATGAAAATCCACGCCATTAATTTTATCTGCCTTTACTTCTTTTGGAGATTTATTTCCTTCTAAATATTGTAAAGATGTTTTGGGGTCAATCTCTCTAATTTTCTTTAGAATATCATAATCAAAACTGATGTAGCAGGTATTTTTATTGGCTTTTAATTTTGTAATGGTTTCGACTGCTGCTACACCCGTTTTTTGTCCTCTTTCTTTACTGATTTCTGAAGGTTTAATTTCGCAGACTAAAAGTGTGTGTTTATTATTTCGCATTCCTTCCGAAATATACTCATACAGTGTTGGAAGTTTTTCTCCATTAGAAAGTTTAAACTTTATTAAATCTGCATAATTCGTTTCTTCAATTAGCAATTTGTTATAATGTGCATCGTGATTAATGACAAGCGAATCATCTGCCGTTCTCCAGACATCAAATTCTGAACCTGGTAGTTTTAAATCAATCGCATGTCGCAATGATGCAATTGAATTTTCAGGAAGGTTATTCTTTTTCCATGCGCCGCGATGTGCTACAATTGCATTTTTTTGTGCCTTACAAGATGAAAAAGCAATAAGACATACGGCACATAATATTTTAAAAGTATTCATAAAAATCTGTAGTTAAAAAATTACAAAAAAGGTTCATCTGTTTAAAAAAAAGCCCTCCATATGAAGGGCCTTTAACTAATCAATAAACCAACTATTTAGTTAACTCAAAACTAACTTTCTTATCGGCGTTTGAATTTCCTCCTACGAAGATATCGAACTGCCCAGGCTCTGCTACGAATTGTAAATCAGAGTTATAAAATTTTAAATCTTCAACAGTAATATCAAAACTTACTGTTTGTTTTTCACCTTTTTTAAGTGTTATTTTTTGGAAACCTTTTAGTTCTCTAACTGGTCTTGTTACAGAACCTACAACATCTCTAATATATAATTGAACTGTTTCTTTTCCGTCAAAATTTCCAGTATTTGTTACATCAACAGTCACTTTCAATTTTCCTGATGGGTTCATTTTATCAGAAGAAATTTTGAGGTTTGAATAATCAAAAGTGGTGTAACTTAAACCAAATCCGAATGGGAATAAAGGCTCGTTTCTTTCGTCTATGTAGTTTGATCTGAATTTTTCGAATTTCCCTTCTGTGTTAGAAAGCGGTCTTCCGGTATTTTTGTGTGCGTAGTAAATTGGCAATTGACCAACACTTCTAGGGAAAGTCGAAGTTAATTTTCCTGAAGGATTTACATCTCCAAATAAAACATCAGCAATAGCATAACCTGCTTCTGTACCAGCAAACCAAACGTTTAAAATTGCAGGAACTGTTTTTTCTTCATCCGTAATTACCAATGGACGTCCGTCAAATAAAACTAAGACAACTGGTTTTCCAGTTTTTAATAAAGCGTTTAGTAAATCTTTTTGTGCTTGAGGAATACTTAAGTTTGTACGGCTGCTTGATTCTCCACTCATTTCTGCAGATTCTCCTAAAGCAGCAACGATAACATCTGACTGCTCTGCTACTTTTAAAGCTTCTGCTAATAAATCTTCTTTTGAACGAGCATCACGATGTAATGTTTTTCCAAACATTGTTGCATTCGTTTCAAAAGTTTCATCGTAATCTAAATTGCTTCCTTTAGCATACAAAACTTTAGTTCCTGCTCCTGCAACTTCTTTAATACCTCTTAATAATGAAACAGCATTTTCCATTCTGGTAGCCACACTCCAAGTTCCTGGCATGTTTTCTTTAGCATCAGCCAATGGTCCGATTAGACCAATTGTTCCTGATTTTTTAAGTGGTAAAAGCTGATTTTGGTTTTTTAATAGTACTAAAGACTGTGCTGCAATTTCACGTGCCTCTTTACGGCTATCAATTGTGAAAATTTCAGTTTTAGCTCTTTTTTCGTCACAATATTTGTATGGATCTTGGAATAATCCTAAATCGTATTTTGCTTCTAAAATCAATCTAACAGCATTGTCGATTGTTTCGATTTTCACTTTTCCTTCATCTAAAGATTTTTTCAAAGTTCCTAAAAAACCTTCTCCAACCATATCCATTTCAACTCCTGCATTCATCGCTAGAGCCGAAACTTGCTGCAAGTCTCCCATTCCATGCTCAATCATTTCAGGAATACCTGTAAAGTCTGTTACCACAAATCCTTTGAAACCCCATTGTTTTCTTAAAACATCTGTCATTAGCCATTTGTTTCCAGTTGCAGGGATTCCATCAACTTCGTTAAAAGAAGCCATTACAGATCCTACACCAGCATCAACAGCTGCTTTGTAAGGAGGAAAATAATCGTTAAACATTCTGATGTGACTCATATCAACTGTGTTGTAATCACGTCCCGCTTCTGGAGCTCCGTATAATGCGAAGTGTTTCACACAGGCTAAAATTGAATTATTTTTAGAAAGATCGTGCTGCTGGTAACCGTTTACCATTGCTTTTGCAATCTGGCTTCCTAAGTACGGATCTTCTCCTGAACCTTCAGAAACTCTTCCCCATCGTGGATCACGAGAAATATCAACCATTGGAGAGAATGTCCAGTTGATTCCGTCTGCACTTGCTTCTTTAGCAGCAATCTGCGCACTTCTTTCGATTAAGCCCATGTCCCAAGTACAAGACAATCCTAGTGGAATTGGGAATGTTGTTTCGTAACCGTGAATTACGTCCATTCCAAAAAGTAACGGAATTTTTAAACGGCTTTTTTCAACCGCAATTTTCTGTACTTCTTTGATTTTCTGAACTGATTTAATGTTGAACAAACCGCCCACTTTTCCTTCAGCAATATTTTTTGCCACATTTGAGCTATTCGCCTGCCCTGTGGTAATATCACCAGATGTTGGCAGGTTTAATTGACCCAATTTCTCGTCTAAAGTCATTTTTGACATTAACTCCGCCACAAATTCAGACTTTGGTTTAATTTTGACTGTATTTTTAGTTGTCTTCTTTTGGGCATAACCCAAAACAGCACATCCTAAAAAAAGTAAGACTAATTTGTTTTTCATTCTATTTTATTTATTTGTTTGTATTTGTTTTCTTCTGCTGAAACATCCAGCTGTAAATCTCTGGATTGTCATAGACTCTTGTCCAGCTGTCATGATCTGCATCATCAAAAATAGTCAGCTTCACATCTTTTGCATTGCATTTTTTCAATTCGTTATAAATTGTAATTGCGTAATTCACATTGACTACATTATCTTGTAATCCGTGAAAAATTCTGGTTGGAATATTGGCTATTTCACAAGCTTTTTCTAACTGAATTAAATCTACAAAACCAGCGACAGGTACGTTTGCGGCAAATAGATCAGGATGTGCAAAAGCCAAATTCCATGAAGCCCAGCCTCCTGAGCTCAAACCAGTAACATATATTCTTTCTGAATCAATTTTATTTTCTTTCTGAATTTTTACTATCAGCTGATAAATAGATTCTATATCCCAATTTTCATCTTCTTTGCACTGCGGAGCCAAAACATAAGCATCTAATTGATGCATTTTTAAATATTTTAAAGGACCGTGAATTTTGACCTTTTCAATATCAGTTCCTTTTTCTCCATCTCCAGAAATAAAAACAATCAGTGGTTTTTTCTCCTTTGTATTTGCAGGACGATGCAATGCATAACCAAGCTCATACTTAGCCATAACTACCGTATTGATCTTGCCTATTGTTTCACTTTGACTAAAGCAAAGCATTGAAAATAAAAAGAGTAAAAAAACTAATTTGTATTTCATGCTGATTGTTAAATCCCGTATTTACCAGACTTAAATCCAAGTTTTGTTAAACCTTGTTTTACTTCTGGTGCGTTCATAAATAATTTCCACAACAATCCTGTTCTGTAGTTTTCAATCATTACCACTTCTGGGCCTTGATCAATAGCTAAGTAACGTTTTGCTACCCATTTATTTCCTAAACTTAAAGCATCGTAAAAACCTGCATCTCCCCAAGTTTCCTGCTTATGATTGTCATATAAATTGCGAATTAAAGCCATTGATTCTTTTGGCGTATACACAATTGAACTGATTGCTGCTGTTGGCGAAATCACACCTTGATCATTGCTTGGCATGTGCGCATTGTATCCGATAGAGCCATCAGGGTTTCTAGAATAAGATGCTGTTAATCCCCAATAATCTGGTCCGTAACCTGCATTTTTATTCGGATTTTCAACACAAAACTGATAATTTATTTTGGTTTGATTTACGTTTAAATCCCAGTAGTTTGCATACTGATCACTCAATTGATTTGGATCTAAACCTACATAAGAATAATGTGCCCAGAATAACGGACCTCCAAATTCTTCTGCACCATTGTGCTTTAAAATAAGAGGGATATTATATTTTGTTTTTGAAGAAACTATGCCTCCGCTTCTCGCCCATCCTTCATGATACGCTTTTGCCTCAATACTGTGAGTTGGCGAAGACGCTGCCATTATATATGTGATAAGGCATTCGTTATATCCTTGTAGTGGAAAATTCATCTCCCAAGCATAACTCGGAGACCAGTGCCAATATAAAACATTTTTTTGATTGGTATACCATTGCCATTCGACTCCTTTCCAAAGTGCATCAAATTTTTGAGCAACTGCTTTTTCTTTTTCAGAACCATCTTTAAGATATTCACGAACAGTAATCATTCCTGCAACCAAAAACGAGGTTTCAACTAAGTCTCCTCCATTATCTTTGGTTCCAAAAGGTTTTACTTTTCCTGTATTTCCATCAATCCAGTGTGACCATGCTCCATGAAAACGGTCTGCTTTACCTAAAAAGTCTGCAATTTTGTTAAGCCTTTCTACTCCTTGTTCTTTTGTAATATACCCTTGCGACATTCCTGAAACAAGTGCCATTAATCCAAATCCTGAGCCACCAGTTGTTACGATATTAGAATCATTTTCAGGATAGTTTCCATCTGGATGATAACGTTCTCTAGCTAAACCCGAATTTGGTTCTGCATAATCCCAGAAATATTTAAATGTTTGTTTTTGAACGGCATCTAAAAGCTGCTCATCTGTTAATGCAACAACGCCAGAAGTATTTTCTTCTTCATTTCCTTTCGACTTATCTACATTTGATCCACAACTAAAAAAAGTAAAAGCTAAAAATAAAACTGAAATTCTAATCATTATAAAAATTTAATATTGAATAAATAATCACTTCCTTCAAACTATCGAAGGAAGTGATTTTAAAGATTTAATTAGTAACCAGGGTTTTGAACTGTTACTCCTCCTGATTGCTGAACAACTGTAGCAGGAATTGGATACAACTCGTGTTTACCAACTATAAATGTTTTTCCATTAGGGAAAGCTGGGCTTACATCTGCTTTCATCGCAGCTTCCGCTTGTCCAGTTCTTACAAGATCGAACCATCTATCATGCTCAAAAGCAAATTCTAATCTTCTTTCTTTGTAAATTGCTTTTCTAACATCTGACTGACCTGTAGCTGGAGTGTCACCTAGACCAGCTCTGTGTCTAATCTGATTAATTAAAGGAATTGCTTCTGAAGTTTGTCCTAATTCATTTAAAGCCTCAGCTTTCATTAAAATTACCTCAGCATATCTTAAATATCTAAGATTTACATCTGTAAATTCTTGGTTATAAAATGCTGATGAATACGCTTTATAATTATACATTGGGTTAGAAACTGTAGATGCTACTTCTCTACCATCGTATAAAACTGATCCTCTAAAAATAATCGTTGCTGCTCTTCTTACATCTCCTGCTTCATAAGCATTAGCAAGCCCTTGAGATGGTGTATTGAAACCCCATCCCCATCCTCCAGCACCTCTAGGCGCTTGAGATACAGTATAGTTTCCGATTCCGAATCCTGGAGAAGAAGTTCCTCCAATTCCATTAATTTCAAAAATTGATTCTGCACCAAATTCTCCTTCTTTTTTATATTGTAAAGAATAGTCTGAAACTAAAGAATAACCTGTTACTTTATCACAATTGTCAATTACTTTTTGCCAATTTTTTTGATATAAATTAACCTTAGCCAATAAAGCATAAGCTGCTCCTTTAGATGCACGTGAAACGTCTGTTCCACTATATGAAGATTTTAATGGCAATGCTTGTATAGCATCATTTAAATCTTGTTCAATAAAAGCATACACTTCAGCTGGAGTTTTACGAGTTAACTGCATGATTCTATCATCATCATTTCCAGGTATTGGTAAATGGTCTACAATTGGAACTCCACCATATCCTTTAACTAAAGTAAAGTACATAAAAGCTCTTAAAAACTTCGCTTCTCCTTCTAATCTAGTTTTTAAAGCAGGAGATACTTGCGTAAGTTTTGGAAACATAGCTAATGCCTGATTAGCTCTGTTAATTCCTGCATAATTATAATTCCAAATACTACTGAAAGATGGTGTTGAAGAATTAAAAGTTAAAGCATCTAGAACATCTTTATCAGTACCTGTATCTCCAGGATCAGAACCTTTATCGGCATCATCAGTCATAATACTGGTAACCCCGTTCCAAGCAAAAGAAGACATGTCCCAAGATAAAAATATATTATAAACCGCATCAACCATTGAGGTTGCACCTGCATCACTATCTACTAAAGCAGGATCGGCAGGAATATTTTGTGTTTGATCTACATCTAAAAATTCATCTGAACATCCAGATACAAACAAACCAGAAAGTATAAAAAGTGATATATATAATCGTTTCATGATATTAAAATTTTAAGTTTGCACCAACTACAAATGTCTTTAACGCTGGATAAGCATCTAACTCAACTCCTTGAGTACCTGTTACTAACTGACCATCTCCTAAAACTTCAGGTGAGAATCCTGAATATTTTTGAGTAATGAAAGGGTTCATAGCATTTACATAAATTCTACAGTAGTTAATGAAACCTTCTTCTTTTAAAGGAAGCTTATATCCTAAAGTAATGTTATTGATTCTGAAGAAATCTCCAGATTCTAAATAATAAGTTGACGCTACTGGAACTTGATTAAATGGTGCAGGATTTGTACCTGTTGTATTGGTTGGAGTCCACATATTGTTTAATAAAGAGGCTTCAACATTTTCTCCATAAAAACGCTGTGCTTTTTTTCCGTTATAAACTTTTGATCCACCTACTCCATATCCGTCTACAGAAAAGTCAATGTTTTTATAATTTAATCCCACGGTAACTCCATAATTAGAAGTCGGTAAAACTGAACCTACATATTTTCTGTCTTTAGTTTGGTCTAAAGCTCCTTGAGGCACTTTACTTCCGTTTGCTGTATAGTATAACATTTGTCCGTTTGCTGGATCAACGCCGGCATACTCATACATATAGAAACTTCCTAAAGGCTGTCCAACTGATGTATTATCGAGTATTTTTGTAACCTGACCATTGCCTAATGAACCTCCGTTTACTGTTGCAATTTGAACATTTTTCAAACTAGCTAGTTCATTTTTATTATGAGAAAAATTTCCTCCTACCCAGTAACTTAAGTTATCTGTAATTTTATCATCCCAACGTAAAGCGATTTCAAAACCTTTATTAGTTACTTCACCAACATGTGTTGGAGATTCTAATGTAATTCCTGATGTAGAATAAGGCTTAACATTCAAAATAGCATTGTTAGTATTTTTACTATAAATATCAAATGATCCTTTTAATCTACTATTAAACAATTCAACATCTAAACCTGCAGAAGCTTCTTCTACAATTTCCCATGATAAACTTGGGTCAATCTGAGAATTGATAGTTGTTCCTGAACCACCATTATAATCTACTCCAGATGTAAATGACTGGATATTTAATGGCACTTTTTGGTTTCCTAATTTACCCCAAGAACCTCTCAGTTTTAATAAATCTAAACCTTTGATATCAGATAAGAAACTTTCTTTTGTTACAATCCATCCAATACCCATTGATGGGAATGTACCCCAACGGTAATCACTTGAATAATTTGAAGAACCATCACGTCTTACAGTACCTGTTAATAAGTATCTGTCCATTAATTTGTATTGAAAACGAGCAAAATAAGATGCTAATCTAGATTGATTTTCGTTTACAGCTTTATAGGTAGTAACGCCTCCATTTTGTGCATAGGCAACACCATCAAGTCCCCAATAATTACTATTAGGATTTACATTCTTAATATCAGCAGTCGTTTTAGATCTTGTACCTAAAACGTTAGCTTCGATACCAGCAGTAACTTCTACATCGTGAATTTCTCCAAAAACCTTATTATATGTAAAATAATTAGATAAATTCCAATTGAAATAATCGTCTGTATTTCTTGTTAATGTGTTTGTATTCAAACTTTTTTTGTCGTAAGCAGATTCTACTCTACTTGGATCAGCAGCTAACCAAAGACCTAAATTGTCTACAAAATTATATTGCTTATACGTGTAATATTCTCCATTAAATTGAGAGGTGAATTTCAATGACTTGATTATATCCCAATCTAATCTTAAACCACCTTGAAGCATAACCGTTTTTTGCTGCTCATTATTATAATCTAAAGCAACAATAGGATTACCAACTGAGTTAAAAGAATCACCTGTTTCACCAACAACACCATTCAAAATAAATGGTACTCCATATTTTCCGTCAGGGTAACGTACAGGAACTAAAGGTGATTGTCTGTAAGCTGATGTAAATGCAGACATCGGCTTTGGTGTATTTTTTATAGAACTAACACTAAAATTTTGGCTAATTTTAAGTTTTTCTGAGATTTTGTACTCATTATTACTTCTAAAAGTTGTACGTCCATATTCAGTTCCTTTCAAAATTCCTTCTTCTTCGTAGTTTCCTACACTAAAAAAGTATTTAATATTTTCTCCCGATCCAGAAAGAGATACATTATTTTGAGTATACACTCCTGTTTTTGTTATCTCATCAAACCAATTTGTGTTATAAAGCTGATTTTGAGAAAATCTACCAGCAGGAAACTGGCTGATAAACGCTGCATTATTATACTGAATGTATTGGTCAGCATTGGCCATTTTTACCTTTTTTAGAGGTGATCTAAAACCAGCATAACTGTCGATATCTACTACAAGTTTTCCTTTTCCTGTTTTAGTAGTAATCATGATAACCCCATTAGCACCTCTCGTACCATAAATAGCAAGCGCAGAAGCATCTTTTAAAACTTCATATGAAGTAATATCATTTGCGTTGATATTATTAATATTATCAGTAGGCATACCATCAACAACGTATAATGGACTTCTTCCTCCTAATGCAGTACCAACCCCTCTAATAACAATTGAAGGTGTACTACCAGGGGCATCAGAAGTAGCTACTTGAACCCCAGCGGCTTTACCTTGAATAGCTTGAGAAGCGTTAATTACTTTCATTTTGGTAATTTCTTCAGATTTAATAGAACTTACAGCTGAAGTATTATCCACTTTTTTTCTTGTACCGTACCCAATAACTACAACTTCTTTTAATTCAGTATCACCTGATTCTTTTAAAGTAATAGTCATTGGTGCGGCAGTTGCCGGTACAGAAACTGGATCAAAACCTAACATAGAGACTTTTAATATGTCTCCAAGTTTTGCATTGATTGTAAAGTTTCCGTCGAAATCTGCGTCTGCAGTGGCTCTAGCATCAGATGAAGCAATTATCGCTCCTGGAATTCCCATTCCGCTGCTGTCCACTACTTTTCCTTTAATTGCTTGTGCCTGTCCGGACATATAAGCCGGAAGCATTAATAGCACAAATAAGCTAAAAATAAAATTTTTCATACAGTTTGTAATCGTTTAAGTTAGTAGAGCCAAATTAAGCAATTACAACGTTGTAGTACATCATTTACCACTACAGCATAGCTACATCATTATGTTAAAATATAATTACAAAAAATTGATAATCAAACAATTAAATGTTAACTAAATTTCATTAACACAACGTTATGATGTAGTAATGATGTATTGGAATTATATAAAAAATGGTATCGAAAAATATAAGATCAGCAAAAAACAAAATCAAATCTTACAGACTTAATAAAAACTTTGACAGGTTTTCTTCTTGATTAAGTCCTAATTTCTTTCTGAGACGATATCTGTGTAATTCTACACCTCTAAAAGAGATATTCATCATAGGGGCAATTTCCTTTGAAGAAAGGTTCATTTTTAGATAAACACATAGTTTTATATCCTTTGGAGTTAGGTTTGGATATTTTTTAGAAAGGTTTACAATAAATTCGTTGTGAATTTGATTCAGATTCGTTTCAAATATTTCCCACTCGTGTTTATTTACTTCGTTTATCTTGATTGCTTTTTTGATTTCACTCTTTAGTTTACCGAAGTCTTTTTCTGAATCTAAAATATTTTGAATCTTATCAATCATCTCAGTTTGTTTGGCAATTGATAACGATTTACCCGCTACTTCTGATGATTTTGTTTGAAGTTCTAATTCTAAAATATGCTTTTCGTATTCCTGACTATTTAATTCATTTTCTTTTTTCAATTCCATTTCTAGAATCTCACGCTGATGCTTCAATTCTTCAGCTTGTAATTTCAATTTTTGAGTATAACGAAGTTTATTCCATTTATAATAGAAGAATAATACCGCTGCAATTACTAAAAGATAAAGCAGAATCATCCAAAATGAAAAATACCAAGGTTGTGCCACTTTAAAATCAAAACTTGACACTTTATCATAGTTTGCGCCATCATGTTTGTAAATCACAACAGAATGAGAACCGCTGCCTAAATTGTTCAGTACAATTGAACCATTTGTGATAGGAATGTAATTTTTATCTTTATTGATCTGATAAAATAAATTAGGTTTACTTGCTCCGTAAATTCCTGATATTACGTTTATTTTTAATTCGGTGTTGTGCTTAATTTTTCCTTCATCAGGCAATAATTCATGGTTATTATAAGCTTCTACTTTTACCCCTCTATTTTGTCTGTTGATATACCCAAGCTGAAGTGAAATAAAACCATCGTCAAGGTTCATTAAATAATGATTGTTGCTTCTAAAAATTCGCAGGTTTTCATTAATTAATTTTCCTTTATAATATTTCTCTTGAATAATATTCCAGATAAATTTTCCATCATGAGCATAGATATGATATAAAATTCCCTCTTGAAGTACTAAAAAATGATCTTTGTCGATAGCAATGACATCTGAAATGTTTTTGAAATTAGAATTGAACAATTCATTTTCTTCTAATTTATTTGAAAGCGAATTGAATGTGTACCAAACGTTATTTATAAGAAAAAGGATTTCATCTCGAAACTCGAAAATTTTAACGCCAAAATCATTTTTAATTTTGCTTTGCTGTGTAATGTTTTCGATTTTCTTTGTCTTGTAATTATCATTAAGTAATACTCTGTACAATCCGCGATAATTATCGGCCGCCCAAATTTCGTTTTTCTTATTTTGAGCTACGTATTTAATGGGTTTTGTAAAATCATTAATTACTTTACTTTTTTTAAAATCTGAAGCATCGTCATAAACCAAAATACCGCTGTAAGTTGATTGAAAATAAGTATCATTAATAATGCTTTTTGAGAAATTCCATCCTCCGCTTACATTATTAATTTTGGTTAAGGCTCCGTTTTCATAGCAGAAAGTTCCGTCATTATGACCAATAATATATTTGTCATTTATTTTGGTAATATTCCAGCCTTGTCCCTGCGTATTGGGCATCATTTTAAAATTACCCGAATCGAATTCGAAAATTCCGTGATTTGATGCAATTAGATATCCTTTCTTCGTCGTTGCAACAGAATATACGGAACCTAAAATCCCAGAATTATCATAGAAAAACGAAATTGGTGAATTTACCTCAACATGTGCAATTCCGTTATCGAGTCCAAGCCATAAATCTTCTTCTTTATCAAAACCAATACTTAAAACCGAATTGTTCATTAAAACATTATTCCTATCAATATTTTTATAGGAATTTGTTTTAAAATCATAGATAAAAACGCCTTTATTTCCAGTTCCCACAACGAGTTTATTGTTTCTAATAAATTTGGCAACATTGATTCCGTTTGATTTTAAGGTTTCATTTAACGGATTATTCCATGCTTTTAAACCATTTTTTTCGACAATAAAAATCCCTCGTTTTTGTGTAAAAATGTACGTCTGTCCATCGTGCTTTTCGACAGCATGCACAACTGTATTTTTTAAATTATCCCACCCTTTTGGATTTGAAATTTTAGAACCGTTCATTTTAAACAATCCTTTATTTACAGAAGCTACATACAAATCCTGATCTACTACAAAACAGTACGAAATTAGAAATGGAAATTTTATTTTTTTTATATTTTTTCCATTATAAATGAAAACGTCGTTAAAGGATTGAAAGTAAAGTGACCCTTTGTATCGGAAAATCTTCCAGATTTCTTCATTGTCTTTTTCGTCAAATAAGCGGAGGTTTTTAGTAATCGAAACATAGTTCATTTTACCATTTTCGCGTTTCCAATAGCCAAATTCTTTATACGAACCTGAATAAATGCGGTCGTCTTCAATTAATATGGATCGAATAATGGTTTTATTAGGAAGCGCGTATTTTTCCCAAACCACACCATCATACCGAAGCAGATAGTGGTTATTGGCAAAGTACATGGCTTTATCTTTTCCCTGCGCGACATTCCAAATCTGGTTGTCACCTTGGTAATCTGATTTGTTGTAATTTTCAACGAAAGGAAGTAATTCTTGTGCTTGAATGTGAAAAGCAATGAAAAAGAAGAAAACTGATTTTAAAAGTATCGATTTCAAGATATTCGGATTTAAATCCAAAGATACTCACAAATATTGAATTTTCGGCTTTAAAAACATGATTGGATTTAGCTGAAAGAGATCATCAGTAATGTTAGAACACCAATTAAAAAGCATAAAGGAGCAAAATAACGAGTATCGTTTTGTCCGAATTTGGTATTTTTTATTTTTTTGAAAAAGCCAAGATATTTAAAATCGCCAATTGCTCGTACCATAAATATAGCGGCTAAAATCCAAAGTCCGTATTTCTCAATTCATAAAGGTAATTCGATAAAAATGATATTGACTTTTATTAAATAAAAAATACTGAAACCAAACAAACCAAAAGCAACAATCAGAGTAGATCGTATTCCAGGATTTCGAGGCGGAGTTTGAGCATCTGTAGTTGGATACACACCTTCAGTTCCCCACTTTCCTCCAAAAGCCCAGTAAAAATGGAGTAATGAAAGAAAAAGAAATACTAAAAACAAAAGTACTGCAATGATCGTTGCCATTGTTTGAGATGTTTTTAAAGCTTATCGGCTAATAAATGATATACTTGATTGGCAATTTCGTATTCTTCATCTGTTGGCACAACCAATACTTTTACAATAGAGTTTTCAGAATTGATTTCTCGTAATTCTTTAGAACGAATTTGATTTTTTGATGCATCTATTTCAATTCCAAAATAATCCATATCAGTACAAATCAAATTACGCATAAAAGAAGAATTTTCACCAATTCCTGCAGTAAAAACAATAGCATCTAAACCGTTTAAAGCTGCTGCATAAGCACCAATCGTTTTTCTGATTCTATACGCATTCATTTGCAAAGCCAGCTTACAATCTTTATTTCCCTTTTCTGCTTCTGCTTCAATATCACGTAAATCGCTGTAGCCCGTAAGTCCAAGCATACCACTTTGTTTTAGTAAAACAGCATTAACCTCATCTGGAGTATAGCCTAAATTTTTAATCATGTAAAAAACAACAGACTGATCGATATCTCCAGCACGAGTTCCCATAATCAAACCATTTGAAGGCGAAAATCCCATTGAGGTATCGATACATTTTCCGTCTTGAATAGCTGCCATACTACAGCCGTTTCCTAAATGAATGGTAATTATTTTAGAATTGTTTTTTAAGTAACTAATCGCCTTTTCAGAAACATATTTATGACTCGTTCCGTGAAAACCGTAAACACGTACTTTATTTTCGGTTAAAAGATAATTTGGAATAGCATATTTATAAGCTACTTCAGGCATTGTTTGATGAAAAGCAGTATCAAAAACCGCGATTTGTTCTGCCGAACTGAAGATTTCTTCTGCTACATTAATTCCTTCTAAATTGGCAGGATTATGCAAAGGTGCCAATTCAAAAAGCTGCTTAATTTTTTCTTTTACTTTATCATTAATTTTTACGGTATCACTAAAATCGCTTCCTCCATGTACGACACGATGTCCAACAGCTGCTATTTCTGAAGTTGATTTAATTACGCCTTTTTCAGCGTCTAAAAGCATATTGGCTACTTTTTGTAAACCTACTTTATGGTTCGGAATCGCAAGTGTTTCTTCGTGAGAAGCTGCTTTTGTTTTAAAGGTTACATTTGAAGTTTCTAAACCAATTCGGTCAATCATTCCAGAACAAATTACTTCGTTTTCCGGCATTACCATTAATTGATATTTTATTGAAGAACTTCCTGAGTTTATGATAAGTATTTTCATTTTTATTTAAAGGTACTAAGATGCTAAGTTTATAAGGTGCTGAGTTTTTAATAAACTCAAACTATTTTTTAATTTTTAATTCTCAATTTGTAATTGAATTTACATTCCCTGCGCTTGGATCGCTGTAATAACCACTGTGTTGATAATATCATCAACGGTACAGCCACGACTTAAGTCATTTACAGGTTTGTTTAAACCTTGTAACATTGGGCCGATAGCCAAAGCTCCAGTTTCTCTTTGAACGGCTTTGTACGTATTATTTCCTGTATTTAAATCAGGGAAAATTAATACACTTGCTTGTCCTGCTACTTCAGAATCTGGCATTTTGCTTTTTCCTACGCTTAAATCTACCGCCGCGTCGTACTGAATTGGTCCTTCGATTTTTAAATCTGGTCTTTTTTCTTTTACGATTGCAGTTGCTGTTCTCACTTTATCTACTTCATCACCTTTTCCAGATGATCCTGAAGAATAGGAAAGCATGGCAATTTTTGGTTCAATTCCGAAAGCTAAACTTGATTCAGCTGATGAAATGGCAATTTCTGCCAATTGTTCTGCTGTTGGATTTGGGTTAATGGCACAATCTCCAAAAACCGAAACTCGATCTTCTAAACACATAAAAAATACAGAAGATACTACAGATGAATTGGGTTTTGTTTTAATGAACTGAAGTGCCGGCAAAATCGTATGTTGTGTAGTGTGCGCAGCGCCAGAAACCATTCCGTCCGCGTGACCTTTGTACACCATCATAGTTCCGAAATATGAAACGTCTTCCATTAAATCCCTTGCCATAGTAATACTTACGTTTTTGGCTTTTCTAAGCTCGTAATATGTATTCGCATAATCTTCATAAAGCTCTGATTCTTTCGGATTGATGATATTTACTTTTGAAAAATCCAATGTAATTCCAAGTTCAAGAACTTTGCTTTCAATTTGTTTTTTATCTCCAATGATAGAAATATCAACCACATCCATATCTAACAATCTTGATGCTGCGGTAATAATTCTATCATCATTTCCTTCTGGCAATACAATATGCTTTCTATGCTGTTTCGCTCTTTTAACCATGTTATATTGAAACATTTTTGGTGTCATACCTTCTGCTTCAAATGTGATTAATCTTTCCGATAAAGCGTCGTTATTAACGTATTTTTCAAAAGTGGTTATTGAAGTTTCAATTTTATGGGTGTTGTTGGCATAAATCTCAGATTTTATCGAGCCAATTTTATTAGTTATGTGATATGTTCCGCCGTCAACCGTGATAATGGGCACAATGGCAGAAAGTCCTTCGATAAGTTTCAAAATACTTTCTTCTGGAACAATATTTCCTGTTAAGATAATTCCCGAAATAGTTGGGTAATTTACTGATTCATTGGCTTGTAAAGCTCCTAAAATGATATCCGAACGATCGCCTGGTGTAATTACCAAGGCATTATCATGAAGGTGAACCAAATAATTATGAAGCTGCATGGCTCCAACGCTGTAATGACCGATTTCGTTATTGAGATAATTTTCTCCAAACAAAACTTTTGCATCCAATACATTTACAATTTCCTGCATGGTTGGATTATTCAAAGTGGATATTAACGGAATTGTATTTATCAGAACATGTGAAGGCAATGTTTTCTGCAGACTATTGGTAACTAGTTCTATATTTTCAGGTTGCACTTTATTGGCAAAAACCGATAGTACTTCAACTTCTTTTAATTTGAAAGAGTCGTATACCAAATACAAACTGTCTAATAACTCTTCAAGCGTTTTACCAACACCTGAGCCTACAATAATGGTTGGAATACCGAGATTTTTGGCAATTAAAACATTTAGGTCTAATTCAATAGAAGTTCCTTCTCCGGTAAAACTGGTTCCTTCTACTAAAACAAAATCAAAACGCTCTTCGAGTTTTTTATATTTTTCGATTATCGTGTCTAAGACCTCTCCTATTTTTCCTTTATTTTTTTTCTTAATCAGCTTGCTTTTGGTAATCGCATACGCATCTTCAAATGCTATATCAAGGTTAAAATACGACAAAACAGTTTCGATATGATTGTCTACCTCACCATCCACAAAATCTTCGATTATAGGCCTGAAATAACCTACTTTGGCCGTTTTGCCAATTAAAATACTCATTAACCCGAGTGTTATAATTGATTTACCACTATTTTGGTCACTAGTGGCTATATATATTGCTTTACTCATAATTATTTATATTTATTCTAAATAACAAATTTATACAAAATCAAAATTTCTTATAGACAAACAAAAGTTAAAACCAGCGTCGCTTTTTGAAATATATGATTAGGGCTATTACCAGCAAAAACATGATACCCATAACTACAAAATATCCGTTTTGGGTTTTGAGTTCAGGCATATTTTCAAAGTTCATTCCGTATACTCCTACTATAAAAGTAAGCGGAATAAATATTGCTGAGATAATCGTCAGCGTTTTCATGATTTCATTCATTTTTCGGCTTTGTTCCGAAAAATAAAAGTTTGATGCGCTTTCTAATGCGCTCATGTCCGATTCAATCTGTTCTAAAAGTTCCAAACTTTTTTGATGAAGTCTGATAAAAAAATTAAATGTTTCTTTTTGTATTAAGTCGTTTTCATCTTCATCATCTTTTTTCGTTTTAAGATAATACAATGAATCTCGAAGCGGCACAATAGAACGTTTTAAAAAACTTAAGTTATCACGGTGATTTTCAATTTTTTCTAAAACAATTGGTTTGGCATCCATTTTAGTCAAATTGATTAATTCTTCGATTTTATCTTCTTCATCTTCCAGCGTAATATAGAAATTTTCCATTACGGCGTCTAAGAGCAGATATAATAAATAATCCACTTTTTTGGTTCTGACAATTCCTGCATGCGTACGGATACGTTCGCGGATATGGGTAAAGAAATCGCTTCGTTTTTCTTGAAAAGAAATCAGGATTCCATCTTTCAGAATAAAGCTGATTTGTTCTACACTAATGTTATCTGAATATTCGGAAGGAAGCAGTGATTTTATATTGAAAAACAGTACATCCTGCTGTTCTTCTAATTTTGTTCTTTTGGTTGTATTTAAAATATCAGCCAATAAAAAATCATCCAATTTAAAATGCGATCCAATGGTTTTAATGAGATTAATATCGTTTAGACCGTGAATATTGAGCCAATTGTTTTTGGTGTAATCAAAACAAGAATTTAAAGCTAGAATGGTAAACTTATCATATTCGACAACATCTGCATCGTTATACACAAAAAGCTGCATCTCGGATTCATGTTCTTTGTGAGCGCCAGTATACTCTAATGTAATGTGTTGCAGCTTGCGTCCTTTTTTGTATTTGATCTTTCTCATTGATGAAAATTTACAATAGTAATATTACGAAAAAGAATCTGAACAGGAAATGACAATTATCAGTTTGTGGAAAAGCTTCGTTAATTAACAATGTAATCTTTTTATTACTTTTGCGTAATTAAACCCGACAGGTTTCTAAAACCTGTCGGGTTTCTGATAAAACTATTATGCAACAAACACAATCTCTAGAATTTGGAAAATTCTATCATATCTACAATCGCGGAATCAATAGTGAGAATCTATTTAAAGAAAATCGAAACCATCAATATTTTTTAATGCTTTATAGCAAACACATTGATCCGATTGCAGAAACATATGCATGGTGCTTACTTAAAAATCATTTTCATCTATTAGTAAGAATTAAAACGACAGACGAAATTCTAAAGCATCAGAAAGAAAAGAATACGGTAAAAATAATTGCTCCACATCAATCTTTTGGAAATTTATTTAATGCTTACACAAAAGCCATTAATAAGAGCTACAGCAGACATGGAGCGCTATTCGAACGACCATTTAAAAGAAAATTAATTGATAATGCGTCTTATTTATGTTCTGTTATAAAATATATCCACAATAATCCTGTAAATCATGGCTTTTGCGAACATCCTATTGAATATCCGTGGAGTTCTTATCTTACTTGTCTTTCAGAAAAACCAACAAAACTTAAAAGAGAGGAAGTTATTCTATTGTTTAAAAATACTGACAATTTAAAATCTTATCATGAGGAAAAGGGAAATTTGAGTTTTGTAGAAAATTATCTGAATCTATAATCGCATAGAAAACCCGACAGGTTTTAGAAACCTGTCGGGTTTAACACGCACAAAAATGAGCACAAAAAAACCGAGCCATTTCTGACTCGGTTTTATATTGAATTGTAAAGACGCACTGCTGTGCGTCTCTACGAGTAAATTATTTTACTTCTTCGAATTCAACGTCTTCAACATTGTCTCCAGATTGCTCTTGTTGTGGAGCAGCTTGTTGACCTGCTTGATCACCGCCTTGAGCGTACATTGCTTCTGTAGCTGTTTTCCAAGCTGCATTTACATTGTCTAATCCTTTTTGGATTGCGTCAAGATCTTGAGATTGATGAGCCATTCTCAATTCAGTTAAAGCGTATTCGATAGCTGTTTTTTGATCGTCTGTCAATTTATCTCCTAACTCTTTCAATTGAGATTCAGTTTGGAAGATAGTACTGTCAGCTTCGTTTAATTTCTCAGCTCTTTCTTTTGCGATTCTGTCAGCATCAGCGTTAGCTTCAGCATCTTTTTTCATTTTTTCGATTTCTTCAGCTGTTAATCCAGAAGAAGCTTCGATACGGATATCGTGAGATTTTCCTGTTCCTTTATCAGTTGCAGAAACTTTTATGATACCATTAGCATCGATATCGAAAGTTACTTCGATTTGAGGAACTCCTCTTGGTGCTGGTGGAATACCATCTAAGTGGAAACGACCGATAGTTTTGTTATCAGCAGCCATTGCTCTTTCTCCTTGTAATACGTGGATTTCAACAGATGGTTGAGAATCTGCAGCAGTAGAGAATACTTGAGATTTTTTAGTTGGGATAGTTGTGTTAGACTCGATTAATTTAGTCAATACACCACCCATAGTTTCGATACCTAAAGAAAGAGGCGTTACGTCAAGTAACAATACATCTTTTACATCTCCAGATAAAACTCCACCTTGAATAGCAGCTCCAATAGCAACAACCTCATCTGGGTTAACTCCTTTAGAAGCTTTTTTACCGAAGAATTTTTCAACTTCGTCAGCGATTCTTGGCATACGAGTAGAACCTCCTACAAGGATTACTTCGTCGATATCAGATGTAGATAAACCTGCATCTTTTAATGCTTTAGCAACTGGCTCCATAGAACGTTTTACTAAAGAATCAGATAATTGCTCAAATTTAGCTCTAGATAATTTTTTCACTAAGTGTTTTGGTCCAGAAGCAGTAGCAGTTACGTATGGCAAGTTGATTTCTGTTTCAGCAGAAGATGATAATTCAATCTTAGCTTTCTCAGCAGCTTCTTTTAAACGCTGTAATGACATTGGGTCTAAACGTAAATCAATTCCTTCTTCAGATTTGAATTCGTCAGCTAACCAGTCAATAATAACTTGGTCAAAATCATCACCACCTAAGTGAGTATCACCGTTTGTAGATAATACTTCAAATACACCGTCTCCTAATTCAAGAACAGAGATATCAAAAGTACCTCCACCTAAATCGTAAACAGCAATTTTTTGATCATTTCCTTTTTTATCTAATCCGTAAGCAAGTGCAGCAGCAGTTGGCTCGTTGATGATACGCATAACTTTAAGACCAGCGATCTCTCCAGCTTCTTTTGTAGCCTGACGCTGAGCATCGTTAAAGTATGCAGGAACTGTAATAACTGCCTCAGTTACTGTTTGACCTAAATAGTCTTCAGCAGTTTTTTTCATTTTTTGAAGTGTCATTGCAGACAATTCTTGAGCAGTATATAAACGACCGTCAATATCCACACGTGGAGTATTGTTGTCACCTTTTACTACTTTGTAAGGAACTCTTTTTGCTTCTCCTTCAGTTTCAGCAAAAGTGTGTCCCATAAAACGTTTAATAGAAGCAATCGTTTTTGTAGGATTCGTTACTGCTTGTCTTTTTGCAGGATCACCTACTTTAATTTCGCCACCTTCAACAAAAGCGATGATAGATGGTGTAGTTCTTTTTCCTTCTGCGTTAGGGATAACAACTGCTTCGTTACCTTCCATTACAGAAACACAAGAGTTCGTCGTACCTAAGTCAATTCCGATTATTTTACCCATTTTTTATATATTTAATTTTGATTTAATTTTCATAACTCAGGTGGCATAAGTCAATCATTGTGCCAATATAAAAAACCAAAGTAAATTGTCAGTTTTACTGTAAACACCAATTAATCATCTGACAACATGACATTTTTTATCCCTGACATGTATGGCAAACCTCAATTTGTGTGTCATTGATTTGAGAAAGCTTCTCATTACTTTTTAGTATCTAGAAAATAAAATCCTGATTCTTCTTTTTTATTTGAAACTTCAGAATTTATACGTTATTTTTAAGCCATATTATTCAAAACCAGTCACTATCATTTAAAAAGCATTCTATGAAAAAACTGTCAATAATAATTCTTTTACTTATTCTGTCAACTTTAAAAGCCCAAACATCAAAAGTAGAACAGTCTATAACTTTCCCGCTCTCTTTTACAGAGATAATCAATACCAGCAAATCTAATCCTAATCAAAATATTTTAGTTTTTGAACAGCCATTTGACGCTTCGAATTATAAAGTTTATGGCGGGACTCCAATTGGTCTGAAAACAATCCTTGAAAAAACATGGAAAATTCTAGACAGCACCAAACAAAAAATTACTGCACCAGAAAAAATTGCAATCCAGTCTAAAATACAAAAAGACGCATTGCAGAAATTTCCAGAACAAACCGATATTACTTTTGTAACTCTTAAATCCTATCAGCATCAAAATCTGGGTTCGAATGTGGTTCCGAATGCTGATACTTCAGAAGATGTTTTAGATGCTTTAATTTCAAGAAGAATCGATATTATCAGAGCCAACACTCCGTTGCAGGAACAGGAAATTTATCAGTTTACCAAACCGCTGTATTTTAATAAAAACACCAATGCTCTAGTATTGTATTTAATTGCAAAGCCTGGAAAATATGAATTCTACGCGAATTTATACAGCTTTGTAAATAAAAAATGGGAAAAAAAAGACAGCTATCTCTTAACAGCTGACAGAAATTAAAAACCCAAAATCTTTATTTTTAATTTCCCGAAATACTTACATTCGCATTTTTCTAGATTACAAAAATGGAGAATTACAGCATTATTATCTTTATTCTGGCAATCGTAATAGGATTATCATCTTTTGCCGACAAAGCAAAATTACCCTACCCTATTCTTTTGGTTATTGTGGGAGTTGCCATTGGTTTTATTCCAACCATGACCGAAATTGAAATTAATCCCGAAATCATTTTCCTGATTTTCCTGCCGCCTTTGTTATATGATGCTTCTTTTAATATTTCTCCCAAAGATTTCAAAACAAATATCAATACGATCAGCACTTTAGCCATTTCGCTTGTATTTTTAACGGCAACAGGAATCGCAGCTGCAGCATATTTTATGATTCCTAATATGACATGGCCATTGGCATTTGTTCTGGGTGCTATACTTTCTGCCACAGATGCCGTTGCAGCCATAAGCATTACAAAAGGCTTAAACCTTTCTCATAAAACATTGACTATTCTTGAAGGCGAAAGCCTTATAAATGATGCATCTGCACTGGTTGCCTACCGTTTTGCTGTAGCCGCCGTTATGGGCTCAACTTTTATAATATGGAAAGCAACCTTAGAATTTGTACTTTTATTGGGCGGAGGCTTTTTAGTGGGATTGGTTGTTGCAAAAATACTGGCGATTATTCTCAAAAAAGTTCATAAAAATACCAATGTTACCATCAGCTTTATGCTTTTAATGCCATTTGTAGCCTATTTAATTGCCGAAAACCTACATGTATCTGGAGTAATTGCAGTTGTAGTCTTAGGTTTGAAAATTGCACGTTTAAGCAACAAAATTTTCCCTGAAAGCCTAAAAAACAATTCCAGAAACCTTTGGGATATAATCATATTTTTATTGAATGGGTTGATCTTTATCCTTATCGGACTCAATTTCCGTTATGTATTAAAGAATATAGATGATGAAATGATTCTGCCTTATATTGGTTATGCTGTAATTATAACTATTGTAGCACTATTAATTAGAATGATAAGAATATTTCTTCAAAAAGTAAATCTGCAAAAAGCTTTTCAGAATACGAAGCGAAAAAGAAAAATCAGCGAGCATGCACTTCTCGATACCAAAAACAGTATTATTTTAAGCTGGTCTGGAATGCGGGGAATTGTTTCTCTTGCTATTGCGATTGGGCTTCCCAAAGTACTTGAAAACGGAGAAGAATTTCCGCAAAGGAATGCCATAATTTTCATCTCTGTGGCTGTTGTACTCTTAACATTGATTGGACAAGGACTTACACTGCCATGGATTGTAAAAAAATTGAACATCAATAATAATTCAATTTAAAAAAATATGCACGCATAGTAATTTTGTCATGTTTGTTTATTTTTTATTCGTAATTTCGGTTTATCAATAAAAAAATACAATTAGAAAAAATGGCATCATTTGTTAAAGAAATATCTTTTCGCTGGTCAGATCTTGACCCAAATTTTCACGTTCGTCATAGTGCCTATTACGATTTTGGCGCACAGCATCGTATAGAAATCCTTGAAGAATTGGGCTTAACTTTAAAAGTAATGCAGACACAAGGTTTTGGTCCCGTTTTGTTTAGAGAAGAATGTGTTTTCAGAAAAGAATTAAAACTTTCGGATAAAATATTCATTCATACCAAAACATCAAAAATGAAATCTGATGCTTCACGCTGGTCTATTATTCACGAATTTAGAAGAGAAGATGATACACTTTGTGCTACCATTACTGTTGACGGCGCATGGATGGATACCAAATTACGAAAACTGGCTTCTCCAACTCCAGAAATTGCTATTCAAGCTTTGAGTATTTTCCCAAAAAGCGATGATTTTGTGGGATTTTAAAACATAATTACTATGAGGCGTGTTATTTCTTTTTTAGTTATTCTGACACTTTTTACAAACTGTAAATCCCATCAAGAAGCAAAATCTCCAAAAGAAACTGTTGAAGCGTATTTAGCAGCCACAAACCGTTTTGATTTTGAAGCCGCTAAAGAATTATTGATTCCTACCAAAGAGAATCAACTGACTTTAGAAACGTTGAAAAAAATGGAAAAAAGTCTTACTGATAATCAAAAAAAGAGGTTTTTAAACAAAGAAAAAAAAGCTGTTTATTATGAAAAAGAAATAACCGACTCAACTGCCAAAATTATCGTGTCACTAGATCAAAACACTGTTACGCCATTTGAATTTAATTTAAAAAAAACAAATGAAATCTGGCTTATAGAATCGATCATCCAATTACAATAAATCCAATATCAATTTTCATCCAAAATGGATTTCACTGCCGACTTTAGAATAGGAATTATAATTGCAATAATTATCCTTACTACCATTATTTTAGGTGCTTTTACAGACAAAGTTCTTCGCTATTTCCTGTATCGCAAACTCAGCCAGAAAGAATATGATGTAACAGGATTTAAATTCCTAAAACATTTTATTATCACAGTAATATACATTTTAGGATTTGCTTTTGCTTTGATTCAAATTCCCGAATTTAAAATCATCGGACATTCGTTTTTAGCAGGCGCTGGAGTTATTTCTTTAGTTGCCGGTCTTGCCTCCCAGCAAGCTTTAAGCAATATTGTAAGCGGTATTTTTCTCGTTATTTTCAAACCATTCAAAATAAATGACAAAATAACAATCAATAATTTTGTGGGTGTTGTTGAAGATATTAATCTTAGGCAAGTAGTTTTAAAAGATTCCGAAAACAATCGCATTATCATTCCAAATTCGGTTATCAGTGCCCAGATTATTGTAAACACTAATATGAACGACACCAAATGCTGTAAAATAATTGAAATTGGTATTGGTTACGAATCTGATCTTGAAAAAGCGTTGGAAATCATGAAAGAAGAAGTGGCAGCACATCCGCTGTTTATTGACACGAGAACTGCCGAAAATAAAAAACAAAACGCACCTTTGGTAATTGCCAGAGTAGTCGCCCTAGCAGATTCCAATGTCACTTTAAAAGCTTGGGCTTGGGCAAAAAATTCAACAGATGCTTTTGTATTGTACTGTGATTTATTGCAAAGTATTAAAAAGCGTTTTGACGAAGCTGGAATTGATATTCCGTATCCTCAGAGAGTGGTAACGCTAAAAAAGTAAATCCGTTCTCATTTTTTTTCTGATAACTTTAAGAATCTATTTTTTGGTTTTAAAAATGCAAGCGGTAAATTTATAATTCTTAACCTGAAAACTGCTTCAAAAAATGAAAACCATAAAACTCTTCATACTTTTATTACCGCTTTTTTGCTTTTCGCAGGAAAAGATAAAGCCATTAGATATCAACTTAACCAATTATGAATATCCTTATCCAGTTAGTTTTCTTGAACTAAATAATCAGCGCCAAGATCTCAAAATGGCTTATATGGATATTAAACCTAATAATTATAATAATAAAAACATACTTCTGCTTCACGGAAAAAACTTTAATGGGGCTTATTGGGAAACCACTATTAAAGCTCTGACAAAAGAAGGTTTTCGGGTTATTGTTCCAGATCAAATTGGGTTTGGAAAATCTTCAAAACCAGATAATTTTCAATATACTTTCCAGCAGCTTGCCGAAAATACCAAAAAACTTCTCGATCATTTAGGTATTCAAAAAACAGCCGTTTTAGGTCATTCTATGGGCGGTATGTTGGCCACAAGATTTACATTGATGTACCCTGAAACAGCTGAAAAACTTATTTTAGAAAATCCAATTGGTTTAGAAGATTGGAAACGTATTGTACCTTATAAACCTGTTGATTGGTGGTTCGAATCAGAATTGAAACAAAATTATGAAGCCATTAAAAAATACCAAATGGCTAATTATTACGATGGAAAATGGAATGCCGATTACCAAAAATGGGCAGAATTAGGCGCAGGATGGACAACAGCTCCAGATTATAATAAAGTAGCTTGGAATTCTGCTCTTTTGTATGATATGATTTTTACGCAGCCGGTTTTATATGAATTTAAAAATATTAAAAGCCCAACATTATTACTCATTGGAACAAGAGATAAAACCGCTTTAGGAAAACCGTTAGTTTCTGCCGAAATTCAAAAAACAATGGGAAACTACGCCGAATTAGGTAAGATAACTCAAAAAGCAATTCCGAATTCCAAATTAGTCGAAATTCCAAATACAGGACATTTACCCCATATCGAATCTTTTGACCAATTTATAAAACCATTAATCGTATTTTTGAAATAACTTTTTGGTTTTAAGGCAAAATTCAATTAACGCGAAACAAAACCTTTTACTATACTAATCTAAAAACTAAAATTATATGTTTACAGTAGAACAAATCAAAGAAGCCCATGCTAAAGTAAAAAGCGGAGAAGATTTTCCAAATTACATTCAGGATTTAATAATTCTGGGAGTAAAAGGATACGACACTTTCGTAAATGACGGACACGTTGAATACTATGGCGTAAACGGCTATTCAGTTACATCTGACGAAAAATACAACCCGATTTCGATTGCTGCAACTCCTAATAAAGAACTTTTTATAGAATTTCTGGTAAAACATCAGCATGGAGAAACTGATTATCTTACTTTTTGCAATCATGCAGGACAATGCGGTATTGCAAAATGGAGAGTTGATATTGTAGAAATGACCTGCACTTATTTCGATATGGCTGGAAATGAAATATTAATCGAAAAAATTCCAGACTAAATATGTCGTATCAAAATTTACAACTGCATTCGGCAGCTAAAAAGAGTATTCTTTTAATACTCTTTTTAGTTTTTTTTTCAGGATTTTCTCAGGATAAAAAAGAAAAACCAAAATTTAAAGTAATTGCTTTTTACACCGCAAAGAACGATCAGGCACATATTAGTTTTGTGCATGAAGCAAATAAATGGTTTCCAAAAGAAGCCGAAAAAAATCACTTTGTTTACGATTCGACAGACAATTGGAACAATCTCAACGCTAAATTCCTTGCCAATTATCAAGTCGTTTTATTTCTAGATACAAGACCCGAAACGCAGGAACAACGTGAAGCTTTTCAAAAATACATGGAAAATGGCGGTGGTTTTATTGGGTTTCATTTCTCTGCTTTTGCCTTAAATAATTCGTCTTATCCGCAAAACTGGGATTGGTATCACAATACTTTTTTAGGTTCAGGCGAATATGGAAGCAATACTTGGAGGCCGACTTCTGCTGTTTTACGAGTTGAAAACCAGCATCCTGTAACTAAAAAGCTTCCTAAAACTTTTACTTCTGCTCCAAATGAATGGTACCGCTGGTCGAATGATTTAACCAAAAATCCTGACATAAAAATTCTTTTGGCAATCGATGAAAGCAGTTTCCCTTTAGGAACAGGACCAAAACAACATGAAATCTGGCATAGCGGTTATTATCCGGTAGTTTGGACCAATAAAAATTACAAAATGTTGTATGTAAACATGGGACATAATGATATCGATTATGAAGGCGGCACTAACAAAACCCTATCGTACACTTTCGAAAACAAAACACAAAGTCAGTTACTATTAAACACCTTGCTTTGGATGGGAAGTTCGAAGAAAAAATAAATCAAAAAAAAAAAAAAAATGGCTACAATTTCTCCACTAATCACTGCGCAAGAATTACTTGAATTAGACGCTTCAAAAATCATTTTAGTCGATGCCCGAGCGGGTGCAAATACTTTTGAAAACTATCAAAAGGAACATTTAAAAGGCGCTCGTTTCGTCGATTTAAACCGTGATCTAGCCCATATTCAAGAAAATCCTGCTAATGGCGGAAGACATCCTTTGCCTTCACCCGAAGAATTTTCAAAAACACTTTCTGCGTTAGGAATTTCACCTTCAAATCATGTTATCGTTTACGATGATAAAAACGGTTCTAATTTCGCCGCACGATTCTGGTGGATGATGCGCGCAATTGGACATGAAAAAATTCAAGTTTTAAACGGCGGTTATCAAGCGGCAATTCAAGCAGGTTTTGCAACAAATTCTGGAAATGAGACTTTTGAAACAACGACATACCCTTCTCAAGAATGGAAATTACTTCTAGCCGATATTGAAGAAGTTGAAAAAGCTCGAAAAAATGATCAAAATATCGTAATTGATGTTCGAGATAAAAACAGATATGACGGTCTAACAGAACCTTTAGATTTAATTGCAGGACATATTCCTGGGGCGGTCAATGTTCCGTTAACTGAAAATTTAGACGAAAACGGATTGTTTAAATCAGCTGATGAATTGGCTGCAAAATATAAAGCCATTCTTGGAGATAAAAAACCAGAAAACACAATAGTTCATTGCGGTTCAGGAGTTACAGCCTGCCATACTTTATTAGCCATAGATTATGCAGGACTTCCAATTCCGAAATTATATCCTGGTTCTTGGAGTGAATGGTCTAGAAACGACCGCGAAATGGCGTTAAAAGAGAATCAATAATATTTTAAAATAATACAATGCAGCACTGGGATATACTTTTGTCAAATCAAGTAAATAAAAAAGCATTTATAGACGCTTTACTTGCAGGCGAAGCAAAAGGAGATTTAGCCGTTTTTAATAACCAAAAAGGAATTCTTTTCTCTGACATTGCGATCGAGAAATTCATCGAAAAAGAGTTTCAATACGATAGCGTTGAAGCTTCAACAACTTCAAATAGACAATTGCGAACTTTTTCATCGGGTGAACGAAAAAAAGAATTCTTAAAATACTGCATCAATCAAAAACCAGATTTTATCATTTTCGACAATCCGTTTGATCATTTAGACCAAGCTTCACGAGTAGTTCTTGCAGAATCATTAAAAGATCTGAGTAATGAAATCGCCATTATACAAATTGTCAATCGTGTAGTCGATGTGCTCGCATTTGTTCCAAACAAAGCACAAATAAAAGACAATACGTTTGAACTGCATGCGCTTTCTCAAACCAATACACATTTTAAAACCTTAAATACAGCTGTAATCCCAAAAGCTGCAGAACCGCATAACTTCCACGAAAGTGTATTAATTAAACTCGACAATGTTTCGGTTAGTTATGAAGAAAGAAAAATTCTGGATAAAATTTCATGGACTATTAAACAAGGGGAATTCTGGCAGTTAATTGGCCCAAACGGATCTGGAAAAAGCACAATCTTATCACTAATTACAGGTGATAATCCAAAAGGATTTGGACAGGATTTGTATTTATTTGGACGAAAAAAAGGAACGGGAGAAAGTGTTTGGGATATCAAAAAACAAATCGGAATCTTCACCACTTCCATGACTGATTTATTCCAAAAAGGCCACACGTTAGAACAAATGATCTTATCGGGATTCTTTGACCAGATCGGACTTTACACGGAACCAACAACACATCAAAAAAATATAGTTACACAATGGCTGGAAGTGATCGAAATGACACATTTACGAAAAAAGCGTTTTATTGATCTTTCTATTGGCCAGCAAAGAGTTGCTTTAATTGTTCGTGCCGTTTTAAAACATCCGCCATTATTGATTCTGGACGAACCTGTAGAAGGTTTAGACGACGAAAATGTTGATTTGGTAATTCAGCTTATTAACACTATAAAACAAGAAACAAACGTTACCATTTTATACGTTTCCCACCGAATTGAAGAAGGCCTTGCTCCTACTTCGGTTTTTGAACTTCTACCATCAGAAACAGGATCAATTGGAAAAATAAAATATCATTCGGAATTGAATTAGATAATTAGATAATTTGTCAATTAGATAATTTATCAACAGAACGCAAATCATTTCTGTAGAGGTGCACTGCAGCGCATCTTCGCAACGAATATCCGCACAAAGGTTCAATAATAAAATTAAAATATCATTCGGGATTAAATTAAATGAAAACAAAATTTGCCTTATTTCTTGTTCTACAATTAGCAATGATTTCGTGTTCTAGTACGATTTCAACAACAAAAAAAGAATATACTTTCAACCACTCTAAAGAACTAAAATCAGATTGGACAATCAATTCTAAAGAATGGATTCTAAAAAGTGATACCCTTACCGGAAACGGTTCCCTTTCGCCTTGGGGTGTTTTAGTTTCAAAAAAACAGCTTCCAGAGAATTATGAGGTCGATTTGAACGTCAACATGACCAAAGAATCTTTATTTGAAATCATGCTCAATCTGGATAAAGGAAAATACATTAGAACCTACTTATATCAAATTGATCAAAACATAGTAATTGGCGACGGCGTATATGATAAAAAAGACGATTCGTATGGCAAACGAGGCGGAAAAACCTTGTTCAAAAAACCAATGGAATTGGAAAACAACAAATGGTATTCCGTAAAAATTAAAGTCCTCAATAATCAATTGTACTTTTCTGTAAACGACAAAACAACTTTAGAATATTCTCTTGAAAAAAGCAATCTAAACCAAAAAGGAAAGTTAGGCTTCATAACCAACGGAGAAGTCAAAATAACCAATTTAAGAATCAAATCTATTTAAATTAGTTAATTTGAGAATGTGTCAATTAGAAAATTATAACACAAAGCATATGTGTAGAGGCGCACTGCAGTGCGTCTCCGCAACGAATATCCACGATACGTTAGACGCACTTCATTGCGCCTCTACGGAATATTGGAACGAATAAAATTATGGTAAAACAAAAAAGCTCCAAAAAGGAGCTTTTTCTATTTTATAAAGGAAGGAAAATTATCTAATTGACAAATTCCCTAATTATCTAATTACTACTCTTCGTCAACATTATGCGACTTAGAATAATTACGCCATTTCTCAATACATTCTTTAAAATCGTCTGGCAGTTCGGTATCAAAACGCATTAATTCTCCCGTATTCGGATGAACAAATCCAAGCGTTTTAGCATGCAGCGCCTGACGTGGCAATGCTTTGAAACAATTTTCAATAAACTGTTTGTATTTCGTAAAAGTCGTTCCTTTCAAAATCAAATGACCACCGTAACGTTCATCATTAAATAACGGATGTCCGATATGTTTCATGTGCGCGCGAATCTGGTGCGTTCTTCCCGTTTCCAGTTTACAAGAAATCAGAGTCACATATCCAAAACGTTCCAAAACTTTATAATGAGTAATCGCAGGTTTACCAATTTCAGGATCATCAAAAACCGCCATTTGCATGCGATCTTTTAAATGTCTTGCCAGATTTCCTTCAATGGTACCGCTTTCGGCAGCAACATTACCCCAAACCAAAGCAATATATTCGCGTTCAGTTGTTTTAGCTTCAAACTGTTTTGCCAAATGCGTCATAGCTGCTTCAGTTTTCGCTACAACCAAAAGTCCTGATGTATCTTTATCAATTCGGTGTACCAATCCCGGACGTTCACTGCTGTTCATTGGAAGATTTTCAAAATGAAATGCCAAAGCGTTCACCAAAGTTCCGGTATAATTACCATGTCCTGGGTGTACAACCAATCCTGGCGGTTTATTGATCAGCAAAAGTGCATCATCTTCATAAACAATATCCAGCGGAATATCTTCAGGATCTACCCTGTTTTCAAATGGAGGATGCGATAGCATAACCGTTATCACATCAAAAGGTTTAACCTTGTAATTTGATTTTACTGGAACATCATTCACAAAAATATTCCCATTCGTTGCCGCATTCTGAATTTTATTTCGTGTGGCATTCGGAATCAAATACATCAAATATTTGTCAATACGCAAAAACGCTTGACCTTTTGGGACTTCAAATCTGTAATGCTCGAATAATTCGTCTTCCAGATCTAAATTTTCTTCAATATTATTGTTCATCATTTGGGGTTTCTACAGGCGCCGCAGTACTGTCTGCTGCCTGACTTTCATCTACATAACTCGCTTTTCCATCACCTAAAACCAAATCAATTTTAGACGCTTTCAAAACACGATCTCCTACTTTTAAGTTTCTTCCTTTCAAACGCATTTCCAAAACCATATCTTTTCCAAGATTTGGAATATAAGTAATCGTTCCCGGCTCAAGACCTAAAGCCTTTAAAGTTGGAACAGCTTCACGATATGTTTTTTCAATTAAATCAGGAATCTTAACAGATGAAAATCCCGATGAATTAATTTTAATATATATTTTTCTTCCCACTTTTACTTTTGTTCCAGGCAGAGGATCCTGCTCTACAACACTGTATTTCGGAAATTCACTTCTATAATCCACACTATCCAACAGCACATAATCTAAATCCAGCTCGTCTAGTTTTTCTTCAACTTGCTCTTCTGTCAGTCTTGCTAAATTCGGAACCGCAATTTCGTGTCCGTGATCCGTTGTAAATGTCAACCAATGCATAAACAAATACCCTAAAATCGCAATAATAGCAGCTGCAGCCAATACTTGTAAAAAAAACACTCGGCTGGTTAAATACTTACGTAAACTCATAAATTTATTTTTAGTTGAACGCAAAGATAAAGTATTTCATTTCAAAAAAAATGATAATTTTGTTTAAAACAAGAAAGCCTCTATTCATCATCCTGAGCCTAGTCGAAGGAAGGAGCATTTTCCCGCTTTCGCCTATATCTTTTTGCTCTCATAAAAGATGAGATCAAAAAGGATACCGGCTCTATCGGGGCTAGGCATTCGTTTTCAAAAGAAAATTTCGATTCAAAAAATAACGATTAAACAATTAAACAAAAGTCAATGAAAAACATTGCCATCATAATGGGCGGATATTCAAGCGAATACAAAATCTCCCTTATCAGCGGAAACGTTGTATACCAATATCTTGACAAAACAAAATACAACGGATTCCGTATTCATATTTTCAAAGAAAAATGGGTTTATGTAGACGCCAACGATACCGAATTCCCAATCGACCGAAATGATTTCTCAGTTACAGTAAACGGAGAAAAAATTACTTTCGACTGTGTTTTCAACGCCATTCACGGAACTCCGGGAGAAGATGGATTAATGCAGGCTTATTTTGAATTATTAGGAATTCCGCAGTCTTCTTGTGACTATTATCAATCAGCATTGACATTCAACAAAAGAGATTTATTGTCGGTTTTAAAACCTTACGGAATCAAAACTGCCATTTCATATTACCTAAACAAAGGCGATGTTATCAATACTCAGGAAATCATTAAAAAAGTAGGGCTTCCTTGTTTTGTTAAACCAAACAAAGCCGGTTCTAGTTTCGGAATTTCAAAAGTAAAAACCGAAGCCGAATTACCAATCGCAATTGAAGTTGCTTACAAAGAAGACAACGAAATCATCATCGAAAGTTTCCTTGACGGAACGGAGGTTTCTGTTGGTGTAATAAACTACAAAGGCGAAATCATCGTTTTACCAATTACAGAAATCGTATCCGACAATGATTTCTTCGATTACGAAGCGAAATATGAAGGAAAATCACAAGAAATCACTCCTGCCAGAATCTCTGATGAGCTGACACAAAAAGTAGGAGAAACAGCCAAACGTGCTTACGAAGTTTTAAAAATGAAAGGTTTCTCAAGAAGCGAATTTATTATCGTAGACAACGAACCTTATATGCTCGAAATGAACACGATTCCGGGACTTACAACAGAAAGTTTGATTCCGCAGCAAGCAAAAGCAGCTGGAATTTCTCTGGAAGATTTGTTTACAAATGCAATTGAGCTGGCTTTAAAATAAGATATTAAGACACTAAGGTGCTAAGATTTTAAGTTTTAGCACCTTTATTTTTTGATGGTCAGGCTGGGCAAAATCCAAGCCTATGAACCTTTCAACCTAAAAACTTAGTACCTTAGAATCTCAAAATTAGAACCTCCAAAAAAATGAAAGAAATCTTTGAATGGAATAGACTGTTTTACAACAACCTTCCAGAATCATTTATCCTTGAAGTTATTTTCCGTTCAACGGTAATGTTCACTATTTTACTTCTAACCCTAAAATTAGCTGGAAAACGAGGTGTAAAACAATTATCGATTTTCGAAACCGTAATTATTATAGCATTAGGTTCAGCCGCTGGCGACCCAATGTTTTATGAAGATGTTGGAATCATTCCCGCAGCGATAGTTTTTTCTACAATAATCATTTTATACCGCTCTGTAACTTGGCTGACAGGAAAAAGCAAAAAATTTGAAGAATTTATAGAAGGTAAAACCGAATGTCTAATAAATGATGGTAAGTTCTCTATATCAACTTTTAAAAAAGAAAGTCTGGCACAAGACGAATTCTTTGCTGAATTGAGAATCAAATCAATCGAACATTTAGGTCAAGTCAAACATGCTTTTATTGAAACCAGCGGTGAAATCAGCGTTTTTTATTACGATGACAAAGATGTTGGATATGGATTACCTATTCTGCCTTCGTTATTTTACACAAAAAATAAATTCATTCCTGCTGACGGAATTTATTCTTGTAGTTTCTGTGGACATACGCAAGAGCAAAAAACTGGAACAGCAAATTGTAAAGTTTGTAAAAGAGACGAATGGGTTACGTCTATAAACACCAAGAGAATAACATAAAAATTTCCAAAAAATAAATTCCAAATTCCAAAAATAAGTTCAAATTAATCCTTTGAACCTTTGCCACTCTAAACCTCTGAACCTTAAAAAAATGAGAAAAGCAATATTTCCGGGCTCATTTGACCCCATTACACTTGGACACGAAGATATTATCAAAAGAGGAATTCCTTTGTTTGATGAAATCATAATTGCAATTGGTGTAAATGCCGAAAAAAAATACATGTTTTCTCTCGAAGAAAGAAAACGCTTTATTGAAGAAACCTTCAAAGACGAGCCTAAAGTTTCGGTTATTACGTATGAAGGATTAACAATTGATCTGGCCAAAAAACTAAAAGCCAATTTTATTTTAAGAGGCCTTAGAAACCCTGCCGATTTCGAGTTCGAAAAAGCGATCGCACACACCAACAGAAAACTATCGAAAATAGAAACTGTTTTCTTACTGACAGCTGCAAGTACCTCGTTTATCAGTTCAAGCATTGTACGCGATGTACTGCGTCATGGAGGCGAATATGAAATGCTGGTTCCAGATGCAGTTAGGGTTCAGAAATAAAAATCATAAATTTGCCAGCGAAGCAAATTATAAGTAATTTCGCATTTTTAAAATAAACAATCATAATGAGCATCGAAAGAGAATTAAGCAAACGAAGCGGATCTAAATGTGAGCTTTGCGGAGCTGAAGAAAACCTAAAAGTTTATCAAGTATTACCAACTAGAAAAGGAGGACTTGATGAAAGTATATTAGCCTGTAATACTTGTATTGACCAAATTGAAAATCCTGACAAAGTAGATTTAAATCACTGGAGATGCCTGAATGACAGTATGTGGAATGAGAACATTCCAGTACAAGTGGTCGCTTGGAGAATGTTAAGCCGTATGCGCTCTGCCGGATGGCCTCAAGAATTACTTGACATGATGTATTTAGAAGAGGATATTCTTGAATGGGCAAAAGCAACTGGCGAAGGCGAAGATGACGAAAACAAACTAGTTCACCGTGATAGTAACGGAGTAGTTTTGCAACACGGAGATTCTGTAGTTTTAATCAAAGATCTTAAAGTAAAAGGATCAAGTATGGTAGCCAAACAAGGAACTGCCGTTAGAAACATCCGATTAGATCACGAAAATGCAGAATACATCGAAGGAAAAGTAGACGGACAGCAAATTGTGATTATTACACAATACGTGAAAAAAATATAGCTTTTTTTGAGTAACAAAGGGACAAAGGTTCAAAGGGACAAAGATTTCTAATTGAAATCAACCTTTGAACCTTTTTTTGCTCTGACCTTCTGAGCCTAAAAACAAAAAAGCCGTTCAATTAAGAACAGCTTTTCTTTATAATATAAGAGGATAAGTTTAAAAAACTTTGTCCCTTTATCTCTTTGAGCCTTTGAACCTCAAAAAAGAATTATTTTTGGAATAATTTGTTGATTTGATCTTTTACGAATGGCTCAGAAACGTTGTTTGTTGCTGCGTCTCTTTCTTTACCAGAAACCATAAATTGAACTGTAGCCTTATCTGGAACTACATTTCCTGTGTAGTGTAACCAGATGTAATTGTTAGGTAACTCTAACTTGATATCGTACAACGGAGAAGCTGTAAATCCTCCAATGATAATGTTGTATAAAGAGTTATAAGCATTATCTATGTTCTTGAATGAAAATTTTCTCAAAGTCGAATCATCATCACTTTGAACAATAGTGTAATACACAGTGTATTCGTCACCAATTTTCTGAATGTAATTGTTATTTACTTTTCCTAATTTCTCAACAGGAACTGTTTCAAGAACTTTAACCTGTGCAAATGAAACAACGCTAAAGAACAAAATAGCAAGGGTAATAATCTTTTTCATAATGAATTTGGGGTTACAATTTTACTGCAACAAAAAAACATAGAAATATTGAAAAAACACCTATCAAAGCATTATTTTTTTAACACAAAATTGTAAAACTTGTTCAATATTACATAATAAATTGATTTACAACATCATATAAAAACAAAAGACTTCTTAAAAGTTCAAAAAAAACTAAAATTTCTTACTTTTTTCTTCTTCTTTTTTAATAACATTTCGGGCTACTTCAATTTTAAACTTTTTACCCTTCATTTTTTCGTCTTTTACGTTCTTCAAAAGGTCTTTTACTTTATTGTATTTTACAGCAGCAAACGATACAAAATCTTTTACTTCAATTAACCCCAAATCATCTTTTTCTAATTTTCCTTTTTGCGAAAAGAAACCTACAATATCAAACTTATTCAGTTTTGTTTTCTTTCCTCCGCTGATATAAATAGTTTGAAATTGTGGCGGTTTTGGCAGCGAAACTTTTCCTTCAACATCTAAAACAGCCATTTCATAATCGATATAATCCAATTCTTTTTCACTTTCGTGAATGATTATATAGGCCGTTCCCGTCGCCTGCATACGCGCTGTACGTCCGTTTCTATGCGTGAATTCGTCTTCTTTTAAAGGCAAATGATAATGAATAACGTGTTTCATTTCTGGAATATCCAAACCTCTCGCAGCCAAATCGGTTGTGACTAAATACGTAACACTTCCATTTCTAAACTGAATCAAAGCCCTCTCCCGCTCTTCCTGATCCATTCCGCCATGATAATACACTGAATAAATTCCTTTTTCGTTCAAAGTATCGCTAATACGTTCTGCAGCATCGCGATGATTACAGAAAATAATAGCTGATTCTGATTTTAAAGAACAAATCAAATGGAACAAACTTTGCAGTTTATCTTTTGCTGGCGAAATCACCATTTTCATCGAAAGATTCGTTTTCTTTTCTTCTTCCGGAATAAAATCTAAAACGGTTGGGTTGATGACCTTTGTATATTTTGGAATTTCAATATCTGAAGTTGCCGAAACCAAAACTCGTTTATTAACTTTCGGTAATCTTGCAATAATAAAAGACATTTGCTCATGAAAACCCAATTGCAGCGATTTATCAAACTCATCTAAAATCAAAGTTTGGATTTTATCGGTTCTGAAAGTTTCACGGTCAATATGATCGGCAATTCTTCCTAGCGTTCCAATTAAAACTGCCGGCGGATTGCTTAAATTCTTGATTTCAGTTTCAATTGAATGCCCACCATAACAAATATTGACTTTATATTGCGTTCCCATTTTTTTCCAAACCTGTTCAATCTGCAGTCCAAGTTCGCGTGACGGAACCAAAATCAAGCACTGAACCGATAATATTTCCGGCTGCAATAATTCTAATATCGGAAGCAGGAAAGCCAATGTTTTACCCGATCCAGTTGGAGAAAGCAATAAAGTATTGTTTTCGTTTAAAATAGCATCGTGTGCCATTTCCTGCATTTCGTTCAGACTCTGAATCCCTAAATTCGAAAGTATATCGTTAGAATGGTGTTTTTTCATGCTGCAAAAGTAACTAAAATTTTGTTTCTAGTTTTTCTTGTTTCAGGTTTCAGGTTATGGTGGTGATTTAACCGCAAAGCACGCAAAGTTTTTTGTTTTAGATTTAGTTGAGCAAATGCAAAGCACGCAAAGCTTTGCGAACTTTGTGTAACCTTAGCACCTTTGCGGTTAAAAAAATATAGAAAAAGTACATCAACTTGAAACCTGAAACTTGAAACTTTTAAACAAATAAAAAACTTATATTTGATTCCATAAAAACCCAAACCATGAAACTTTTTACCATTCTCATTTCACTTTTCACAATCTCTATTTCTGCTCAAAACATTAAAAAATACGACACTTTTTTTGAGAAAGGAAACGGAAATCAATCCGCATCTTATCAGGAAACCATTGCTTATTTTAAAATGCTTGCTGCTGATTTTCCAACCATTCAGATGAAAGAAATGGGATTGACAGATTCTGGTGAACCTTTGCACATGATTACTTTTAATCCTGACAAGGAATTTGATTTTGATAAAATTCAGAAAACCAAAGCCGTTTTGTTTGTCAATAACGGAATCCACGCCGGAGAACCTGACGGAATAGATGCGACTATGCAATTCTACAGAGATTTGGCAACTGGAAAAATGAAAGCGCCAAAAAACACTGTTTTGGTTACCATTCCGGTTTATAATATTGGCGGCGCTTTAAATCGAAATTCGACAACACGCGCGAATCAGGATGGACCAGAAATTTATGGTTTTAGAGGAAACGCTAGAAACTACGATTTGAATCGCGATTTAATGAAATCCGATACTCGAAATACTAAAAGCTTTGTAGAGATTTTCCAAAAAATAAACGCCGATGTTTTTATCGATAATCACGTAAGCAATGGTTCTGATTACCAATACAAGCTGACGTATATCATTACGCAGCACAACAAACTCGGAACTGTTTTGGGCGATTTTATGAATGACGAAATGATGCCGGCTTTGGTGAAAGATCTTCAGAAAAAGAAAATCGAAACGACTCCTTATGTTGATTCGTTTAAAGATACACCTGACAAAGGTTTCGGACAGTTTGTTGACAGTCCGCGATATACTACGGGTTATACTTCATTGTTTAATACGATTGGTTTTGTGGTAGAAACGCACATGCTAAAAAAATATGCCGAACGTGTAAAAATGACCTACGAATACATGAAAACAACTATGGATTTTACCGATGCGAATTATCAAAAGATAAAAGATTTACGAGTAAAGAATCTAGAACAATATCAGCCTAAAAAATCCTATACTTTAAAATGGGAAATGGACAGTACGAAAGCAACCAAATTTACCTTTTGGGGTTACGAAGCAGGTTACAAAAAAAGTGAAGCCACAACAGGCAATCGTTTGTATTACGACCGAAGCAAACCGTATAAAAAAGACGTTCCGTACATCAAGGAATTCAAATCACAAAAAGAGGTTATTATACCTTCTGCTTATATCATTCCGCGTGGTTATTGGAATATTATTGAGCTGCTGAAAAACAATAACATCTCTTTCAGGCAATTTAAAAACGATACAGTTGTTGAGGTTGAAAGTTATAGAATTGCTGACTTTAAAACAGTTCCATCTGCTTACGAAGGACATTATTTGCACCGAAATACAACCATAACTTCTAAAATGGTAAAAATGAATTTCGCTAAAGGAGATTATTACGTTCCAACGAACCAAAAAGGCGTAAAATATCTTCTAGAAGCTTTTGAACCAGAAGGTGTCGATTCGTTCTTTAACTGGAATTTCTTCGATGCTATTTTACAGCAAAAAGAACATTATTCCCAATATATTTTTGAAGATACTGCAGCTCAGCTTTTAAAAGATAATCCAGCCTTAAAAGCAGAATTAGAAACCAAAAAACAAAATGACCGCGAATTTGCAAAAAGCGCCGAAGCACAATTAGACTGGATTTACAAACATTCGGTTTACTATGAAAAAGCTCATATGCAGTATCCTGTTTATCGTGTTTTGTAGTTTTAACCGCAAAGAACGCAAAGATTTTTTTGCTTTTGATTGGGTTGAGAAAACACTAAGAGCGCAAAGCTGTACGTTTAAAAACTTTGTCAAAGTTGAATTATAATCAGAACACTAACTAATAAAAAATCATAATGGGACTTTTTGACTTCTTTAAGAAAAAACAAAAAATTGAAACTACAGAAATTGAAGAAAACACAGTTTCTTCGATTAAACAAAGTGGAAAATCTTTGAATGAAATTTATGCAAAAAAACAAAATATAGAAATTACTAAAAACCCAAATGAAGTTTTTCTATTGATTAGAATCTACAGCGAATACATTGTTCGGTTTATTGGAATGCAACTTCAAAATAATTACGCACCAATTGCAGCGTATCAAAAAACTGATGGAGAAATAATTGGCTACTTATACATTGCAAAAGATATTAGTTATAATCTTTCTGCTGCTGAAGTAATTTCAAATATGGAAATTGAATTTGAAAAAAGACTGAATGAAAAATCTATAAAATCTTATGTGATTCTTTATCATTCTAACTTTCAAGACGATAATAATCATTCTGTATCAAAAAAAAATGATGAATTTACAGCTATTTCGATCAAGTATAAAACGACTGATCTTAAAGGCAATTTAGGTTTGCGTTATTTTTTTAATGAAGACCAAATATCATTTGATGGTATCTCAACTTTTTCTAGAGAACAAAATAATTTGATTTTAAAGACGGAATTAAAAGAAGGAAAAGATTATTTTCAAGAAAGAGTAATTATTGAAGAACAAATAATCGAAAATGAAATTGGATTAAAAATAAAAAAAGTAAACAATGGAACTGTTGGCGACATGTGGGCAGGAGTTTTTGGTTTTGATCGATTAAACAGTGAGGAAGGCAGAAATTTTCTAACCATTCATTCTACATTTGTTTTATTTCAAGAACCTGTAAAATCAAATAATGAAGTTTTAATTTCTGAATACGCTTCAGATAATATAATTTTTAGAGGCGTTAAAAAAACTTATAATACAACCCGCACAGCTTTTCCTGTATTAAAAACTGATTTTTTTGTCGATGTTATAAATAAACAAATAAACGAATGGGATAATATTGATAATCTAGAAGCAGTAATAACAGGAAACGGAAGAGATACTTTTGGTTTAATTTATTTTGCAACCGACTATGCAATAAATAAAGAAAAATACCATTCTAATAAGAAATTAAACATTGAATTAAGCGGTATAATTTACACTCTTGAGATTAGCAACATGCCAGAAACAACAGCTGACGGACCAAATTACAGCGAAGATTTTACGATGTACATGCCTAATAGTAAAAGGTCCGAATTTGGTTATTTTGACTTCATAGGACAATTAGAAAGTTTTAGAGAAATTGATATTCTTGATAACAGACCTTCGTCAGGTTATATTTTAAAAATCAGGTTAATTACTAATAACGATATTCCAGATTTCTTTACTATAGAAATGTTTGTAAACAAAGAAAATATGAGTTTTGAAAATCTAGAAATCGGCATGAAATTAAGTGGATTGTTTCAATTACAAGGGCAAATTAAAGAATAATCCGAAATTAAAATTCTTCACGCTAACGATAGTAAACTAAACAAAAAAGCCTAATAAAAACATTATGTTATTAGGCTTTTCATTATTGTAGAAAGAATAAAAAGAACTTATTTATCCTTCAATATTTTTTCTAAAAATTCCACTTTTTCTTTTTCAGCTTGAACAAAATATACGATTGCGTGAGGGATTGAGCTAAGCTGCCAAAGTCTTTTTTAATTGGTGGCACGACCAAATAATTTAAATTCCAATTTAAACTTGAAATAGCTTTGTTATTTGAAATTTTTCTATTGAAATTTTTCCATCGATTTTTTATCCGTTGGAATTTTTTCTTCTTCAAACAATAATTTGATGTTTTCGTAAGAGTTTGTAAGTGCTTCTTTAATTTGTTCTGGGTTTAACCAGGCCACTTTTTCGATTCCTTCTTCTAGTTGTCCGTGTGGCGTTCCTTCAAAATCAGACTGCATTTCGAACCAATGCGTGATTTTGAGCTTGTACTTTCCGTTGCGTTTAAAGATATGATAGGTTTTTTGAAGTTTATTCGTAATACGAAGCTTGTTAACCCCTGTCTCCTCCTCTACCTCACGCATAGCGGTTTCTTCAATGTCTTCCCCTTTCTCGATTCCTCCTTTTGGCAGGTCCCATTTTCCGTTTCTAAAGATAAATAAGACCTCGCCTTTCTTGTTATATACAAAACCACCGCCGGCTTTGTTAACCGGAATCTTGGCTTTAAGGGTTTTCATGATCTCACTTTCGTCGGGATGATATAGAATTGCTTTTTGAATTTTATTTTGAAAAATTTTTATAATAAGCTGTTCGATATCAATACTTTCCAACAAGAACAATTGAAAATCTGTTTCCTTTGAGATTTCATTTGTCAAAAAAAGTGGTTTGTCGTTTACAAAAACTTTATACATTTGTACTATGATTTTTAATAAAGATACTGCCGAAAAAACAGCCGAATTGCTTTTGCAAATAAATGCAATTAAATTGAATCCCGAAAATCCTTTTACATGGGCTTCTGGTTGGAAATCTCCTATTTATTGCGATAATAGGTTAATTCTTTCATTTCCGAGCATCAGAAATTATGTTCGTGATGAGTTTGCTAAGAACATCGAAAAACAATTTGGAAAGCCTGATGTCATTGCTGGTGTTGCCACTGGAGCCATTGGAGTTGGTATTTTGGTTGCCGAAAGTTTAGGTCTTCCATTCGTATATGTACGTCCAGAACCAAAAAAACACGGAAGACAAAACCAAGTGGAAGGTTTTTTACAAAAAGGTCAAAATGTTGTAGTGGTTGAAGATTTAATCAGCACCGGAAAAAGCAGTTTACTTGCTGTAGAAGCTTTACGCAATGAAGGCGCTAACATTAAAGGTATGGCCGCTATCTTCACTTACGGATTTGGTGTTGCCGAAGAAAATTTCAAAGAAGCTAACCTTGATTTATTCACTTTAAGCAACTACGAAAATCTTTTAAGCTTAGCGGTTCAAAAACAATACATCACCGAAGATCAGCAATCGACCCTGCTTGAATGGAGCGAAAGCCCATCGACTTGGGGACAGGAATAATCTTAGATTTTAGATTTTAGATTTTAGATTTTAGATTTTAGATTTTAGATTTTAGATTTTAGATTTTAGATTTTAGATTTTAGATTTTAGATTTTAGATTTTAGATTTTAGATTTTAGATTTTCTAAAAATCGCTTCGCTCTTTTTTGGAATTTGGATTTTAAAAATTGGAACTTATTTTAATTTCCAGCTTTGCGAACTTTGCGTTAATAAAGTCAAACTATATAAAAAAAACCTTGCGCCCTTTGCGGTTAAATAATAAAAACAAACAAATATGAACTTAGAAAGTCCAAAAGTTACAGTTCAGAAATCAGCTCAAGATTTATTTGATCAATTGACTGACGTAAAGAATTTCGAAAAATTAATGCCAGATAATATTGCTAAATTTGAAGTGACTGGCGAAGACGCTTTTATTTTTGGATTGAAAGGGATGCCGGAAATCAAATTAAAAATGAAAGATAAAGTTGCTCCAAACAAAATTGTTTTGGGTGCAGCAAGTGATAAACTTCCTTTCACTTTAACTTCAAACATTGACACCATTTCTGATTCAGAAAGTGCGGTTCAATTATTCTTTGAAGGAGAATTCAACGCTATGATGGCAATGATGGTTAAAGGTCCAATCAGTAAGTTTATCGAAACTTTAGCAAACAATATGCACAAGTTATAATGGTGAATTGTAAGTTGTGAATTATAAATTAAAAAGTCCAATCTAAGCGATTGGACTTTTTTTGTTTTTCATCTAAAAACCTCTGAACCTCTGCACCATTGAGCCTTTGCCACTCTCAATAAAGCATTTTAACCTCTTTAATTTCAAATTCCGCTACAGAATCATCTTCAAGTAAAACCTGCAATTTTCCAATTGGAGAAACACCTTGAATGATTCCCATGAAATTTTCGTCATTCTGATTTCTAAAAGGCATTGGAACTCCTTTTTTAAATAAAGAATTAAAATAATCATTTCGAAAACTCTCAGCAGAAGTTTCCCAAAACTTAATTTTCTCCTGCAGTTTTTCGACAATTAAAACTGCTAGTGTTTCTTTATTAAAGGTTTTTCCCGAAATAACAGCTAGAGAGGAAGCATTTGGCAGTTCGCTGTAATCTGTTTGGTTAACATTCATTCCAATTCCTATAACTGACAAAATCCTGCCATCACTTTTTATAGTGTTTTCGATTAATATGCCAGCCAGTTTCTTATTGTATGACAGAATGTCGTTTGGCCATTTAATACAGATATCAGGAATATTTAACGATTTTAAAACCTCTGTAACTGCTAAAGAAACCACAATACTTAAATCAAAAACCTTTTCATTATCAAACAGAAAATCCTTTACCAAAACACTCATAATTAAGTTTTTACCGGCTTCAGAGCTCCACTTCTCTCCCATTTGTCCTTTGCCTTTTGTCTGATTTTCAGCTGTTACCACAGTAAAATTCTCTGGTTCATCGTGGCTCGACAACGATTTTAGGAAGTCATTTGTCGAATCTATGGCATCGAGTTTGATTAGTCTCATTAAAATAATTTAAATAACTTAATTTAATATTTTGTTAAGGTTCAAAAATAATCACAAAATTTGGTAACTTTACAAATTCACATATAAAATAATTCATGGCGAAAAAGACTATTAATAATGATGTTCTATTGGCGAACATAATCAAAGGGATTGAGGAAGTAAAAGGAAATGACATCGACATTCTTGACTTAAGAGATATAGACACAGCAGTTTGTGACTATTTTGTAATTTGCAACGGAAGCTCAAATACCCAAGTTAACGCCATTGTAAACTCAATTCAAAAAACTGTATCAAAAGACTTAAAAGATAAACCTTGGCACGTAGAAGGAACCGATAACGCGGAGTGGGTTCTAATGGATTATGTGCATATTGTGGTGCATGTTTTCCAAAAACACATTCGTGAATATTACAATATCGAGAGCCTTTGGGGTGATGCCAAAATAACTACAATCGAAAACAAATACTAAAAGAAAAATTTTTCTAAATGGCTAAAGATAATAATCCAAATCCGAGTAAATTTAAAATAAGTCCCTGGTTAATATATACCGCAATACTTTTAGTTTTTTTATTTATAAGTTTTGCTACCGGAGGATCTAACTTAAGCGAACCTGCTCAATTGACTTCTTCTAAATTCAATACACTTTTAGAAAAAGGACAAATTGAAAAAGTGATCGTTTACAATAAAGCTGAAGCTGAGGTGTATTTAAATACTGCAGCACTGAAAGACCCTGCTAATAAAAAAGTTGCTAAAGATATTTTTGAAAGACCAAACAAAGGTCCTCACTATACACTAGAAATTGGTAACGATCAAATTTTCCAAACTAAACTTGAAAAAGCAGTTGGAGAAGGCAAACTAAAAGACTTCAATTTCCTTCAGAAAAATAACTGGAGCGATATTTTAATCAGCTTACTTCCTATTATCATCATCATTGGTGTATGGATTTTCATTATGCGTAAAATGTCTGGCGGAGGCGCTGGCGGAGGCGGACAGATTTTCAACATTGGAAAATCTAAAGCCAAACTTTTTGATGAAAAAACAGATATCAAAACTACATTTAAAGATGTTGCTGGTTTGGAAGGTGCAAAAGAAGAAATTCAGGAAATTGTTGAATTCCTTAAAAATCCAGAAAAATATACCAATCTAGGAGGTAAAATTCCAAAAGGAGCTTTACTTGTAGGACCTCCGGGAACTGGTAAAACATTATTAGCAAAAGCAGTTGCTGGTGAAGCACAAGTTCCGTTCTTTTCATTATCTGGTTCTGATTTCGTTGAAATGTTCGTCGGAGTTGGTGCATCTCGTGTACGTGACTTATTCAAACAAGCGAAAGAAAAATCTCCAGCAATCATTTTCATTGACGAGATTGATGCTGTAGGTAGAGCAAGAGGAAAAAGCAACATGTCTGGCGGAAATGACGAAAGAGAAAACACCCTGAACCAATTATTAACAGAAATGGATGGTTTTGGAACTAACTCTAACGTAATTGTTTTAGCAGCAACCAACAGAGCTGATGTTCTTGACAAAGCTTTAATGCGTGCAGGACGTTTTGACAGACAAATTTTTGTTGACTTACCAGACATTCGAGAAAGAGCTGAAATTTTTAAAGTTCACCTAGCTCCTATTAAAAAAGTCGAAGGTCTTGACCTTGATTTCTTAGCAAAACAAACTCCAGGATTCTCGGGTGCTGATATTGCTAATGTTTGTAACGAAGCCGCTCTTATTGCCGCTCGTAACAACAAAGCTGCAGTTGACAGACAAGATTTCCTTGATGCAGTTGACAGAATTATTGGTGGTCTTGAAAAGAAAAATAAAATCATTACTCCAGAAGAAAAAAGAGCAATTGCAATTCACGAAGCTGGTCATGCTACTGTAAGCTGGATGTTAGAACACGCTGCGCCGCTTATTAAAGTAACAATTGTTCCTCGTGGACAAAGTTTGGGTGCTGCTTGGTATCTTCCAGAAGAAAGACAAATCGTAAGAACAGATCAAATGTTAGACGAAATGTGTGCTACTATGGGAGGAAGAGCTGCTGAAAAGGTAACTTTTGACAGAATTTCGACTGGAGCATTAAGCGATTTAGAAAAAGTAACGCGTCAAGCTCGTGCGATGGTAACGATTTACGGTTTGAATGATAAAATCGGAAATGTTACGTATTACGATTCAACAGGACAAAGCGAATATAATTTCTCAAAACCATATTCTGATGAAACAGCAAAAATTATTGATGCTGAAATTTCAGAACTAATTGAAGGTCAATACCAAAGAGCCATTCAAATTCTTGAAGAAAACAAAGACAAGCTAAATCAGCTTGCTGATATATTGATTGAAAAAGAAGTTATCTTTAAAGATGATTTAGAAGCAATTTTCGGAAAACGTACTTTTGATAAAAATTTAGAGGAAGTCGTTTCGTAAATTATTCAGTAAATAAGTAATATTTTTTAAAATCTTAATTCAAAATACCCTTTTGAATTAAGATTTTTTTATCTTTGAACGTTTTCAATTAACATGTAAAGCATTTCATATAAAAATGAATTTTTTCAAAAAAATATTTGGTTCCGGCGAATCTGCTTCTGACGAAGAACACGAAAGCGAATATTCAGGAACTTCTTCTGCCCCGAATAGTCATTTGTCTTTAGATGAACAATTCATTTTCAATTTCAAGAAAAATGGAGGTAAATTTCTATACTGTGAAAATAAAGATGAAGTTGTAGAACAATTTGAAAACATCTTAGAAGAAAATGACTGGTTCGAAAATGAAGTTTTATGCTATGAATCAGCTCTTTTTCCTTTATTAGAAGAAAACAAATTATTTTATATCGCTCCTTCTCATCCGAAATTTCTTTTAGCAAGCTGCGAAAATTTAATTGCAGATGAAGGCTCTATCTTGTTTTCATCAAGACAAATTAGACAAAACAAACCAAACGATTTACCAGCAAATATTGTTATTCTTGCTACAACAAGTCAAATTCTTCCCATGAAAAGTGATGGACTAAGCGCCATTAAACGTAAATACGAAAGAGATTACCCTACTAATATCACCACAATAAAATATTTCGAAAAAGCAAAAGAAGAAGATTTTACCCAATACGGAAGTGTTGCTAAAAACTTATATTTATTGCTCTTAGAAGATCTTTAAGATGAATGAAACACTGAAGAGAACCATTTCTGGTGCTGTTTATATCGCTTTACTATTAACTTCGATATTGTTTTCTACCGAAAGCTTTATTCTTCTTTTTGGTCTTTTTTTAATCATTACGATTTACGAATTCAGCAACATTGTAAATCTGAATAAAATTTCCTCAATTTTATTTGGTTTAATACTTTATTCATCGGTAATATTAATCAGTCATTACAATTTACAGACTGAGAACTTCCTAAATACAACTTTTAATTCAAACCTGATATTAAACGTAAATATTAAACAACTAGATTTAATACTGCTCGCTGTTACACTTGTCGTATCGATAAAATGTATTATTTTTTTGTTTTATGATTCTGTTCAAAAAATCAGCACTTCATCAAAATATTTGTATTTATTAGGATACATTACGCTTCCTTTTATTTTTACGGTAAAAATTTCATTTGGAACAAACAATTACAATCCGAAAATCATTATTGGTTTGTTTGTATTGATTTGGACAAATGATACTTTTGCTTATTTGGTTGGAAAATCAATGGGAAAACACAAACTTTTTGAGCGTGTATCTCCTAAAAAAACCATTGAAGGTTTTGTGGGTGGAATGGTGTTCGCGGCCTTTGCCGGATATTTAATTTCAAAATTATACATCCAGCCCAAACCTGAATTCAGCAGTAAATCAATTTTAATCTGGATGATTATTGCACTTATCGTGAGTTTTTTTGGAACTATCGGTGATTTAATAGAATCCAAATTCAAACGAATTGCGGGCGTAAAAGACAGTGGTTCAATCATGCCCGGTCATGGAGGTATTTTAGATCGATTAGATAGTGTTATATTTGTAGCACCAATTATATTTTTATTTTATCAAATTTTATATTATGTTTCATAAAGAAGGAGGCCCGTCTATTTTATTAGGTGTAGTTTTTACTGTTATTGTAGTTCTATTAGCTGACCAGTTTATTAATATTTATTGGTTACAAAAACTATTGCAGATTTTTGCTTTAGCAGTTTTAATTATTATTCTACAATTTTTCAGAAACCCAAAAAGAATTGCCATTCGAAACAGCGATCACGTTCTTGCTCCAGTTGATGGAAAAGTGGTAGTTATTGAAGAAGTTTACGAAGGTGAATACTTCAAAGACAAACGTTTACAGGTTTCTATCTTTATGTCACCAATCAATGTACACGTTACACGTTACGCAATGGACGGAATTATAAAATTCAGTAAATACCATCCAGGAAAGTTTTTGGTAGCTTGGCATCCAAAAGCGAGTGAGGAAAACGAAAGAACGACTGTTGTGATCGAAAATGATACTTTTGGAGCAATTCTTTACAGACAAATTGCTGGTGCTTTGGCACGTAGAATTGTAAATTATGCTAAAGAAGGAATGCAAGTGGTTCAAGGAACGGATGCAGGTTTTATTAAATTTGGATCTAGAGTAGATTTATTTTTACCTTTAGGTACACCAATTGATGTGGTTCTAGGCCAAAAAGCAATTGGAGGTAAAACTATTATCGCGACTAAAGCTTAAATGACAGAAAAAGATTTAGATACACGTTTTTCTGAGGCTGTAGAAACTGCTTTAAAAATGACTCAAGCCTCTCTGCCGCAAGATGTGCAGTTAAGACTTTATGCGTTTTACAAACAAGCTACATTTGGAACAGCTGTCTACAATCAGTCTGACAATTTTGATTTAAGAAATGCTTTTAAAACAAATGCTTGGATGCAGATCAGCCATTTATCAGTAGACGAAGCAAAAGAGAATTATATCGAAATTATCAATTCACTAACATCAAAATAAATTATTATGAAGAATAACATGATTCGTTTCGGTATTTTGGCTTCATTCTTTCTATTATTTTCTTGTAATGATAACAATAAATTGACTGAAGTAGTTGAGGTGCCGCTGCCAACGAAAGAAGAAAAAATTACAATTGGATCACCAAACGATGTAAAAGCAGATCCGGGTTCATTTGAACTTACTAAATTACCTTTTGCCTACGATGGTTTAAGTCCTGCAATACGATCCTTAACTTTAGAAACACATTATTCTAAACATTACTTATCGTATACCAATAACTTTAATAAAGAGATTGTTTCGACTGAATACGAAAACATGCCTATTGAGGATATTTTGAAAAAACTAGACCTTAATAACGCTAAACTTCGTCAGAACGCCGGAGGATATTACAATCATACGCTTTATTTTAATGTTTTGGCTCAAAAAGAACAAACTCCAAAAGATACTTTGGCAGGTTCTATTAATAAAGAATTTGGTTCGTTTCATAATCTTACCAATCAGTTTAAAGCGCAGGCTGAAAAACAATTTGGATCTGGCTGGGTTTGGCTAGTAGTAGACCGATACGGAAAATTACAAATTACAACAACTGAAGATCAAGACAATCCGTTAATGAAAAATGCATTGATTCCGGGAACGCCAATTTTAGGTATTGATTTATGGGAACATGCTTACTATCTGGATTATCAAAACAGAAAAGGAAGTTATATCGATGCTTTTTACGAACATATTAATTGGGAAAAAGTAAACGAATATTATATAGAAGCCCTCAAAAAGGTTAAAAAAGTCTAATAAAAAAGCTGGTACGAATTAAGTATCAGCTTTTTTTTATACCTTAAAAGTACTTTTAGAAATTTAAGGATATGAAAGATATTGCAAATCGTTTTACAGAAAACCCTCTGTTATCGCCATCAGATCTACCGCCAAGCAGAGAAGGATTAGAAATTACCTGTCTGTTAAATCCAGGTGTATTTCAGTTTCAAAATAAAATCTGGCTCGCAGTGAGAGTTGCCGAAAGACCCAAACAGGCAGAAAATATTATCTCCTTCCCTATTTTAACAGAAAACGGAACTATACAAATTATCGAAATTTTAAAAGATCATCCTGAACTAACCGCAACAGATGCACGAGTAATTAATTACCAAGGAATTGATTATTTGACGACTTTATCGCATATTCGGTTATTATGCAGCGACGACGGACGCCACTTTTACGAACCAGAAGATTATCCGTATTTGGTAGGTGAAGGAATTTTAGAAACTTTCGGAATAGAAGATTGTCGTGTTTCTTTAATCGAAGGAAAATATTATTTGACATTCACATCAGTTTCTGGAAATGGTGTTGGCGTTGGACTTCGTACGACAACTGATTGGAAAAACTTTCAAAAACAAGGGATGATTCTGCCGCCGCACAATAAAGACTGCGCCATTTTTGAAGAAAAAATAAACGGCTTATTTTATGCTTTACATCGTCCGAGCAGCGTAGATATTGGCGGGAATTACATCTGGATTGCTTCTTCACCCGATGGCCTTCACTGGGGAAATCATAAATGTATTATAAAGACTCGAAAAAATCATTGGGACAGCAAAAGAGTTGGCGCTGGCGCTGCTCCCATTAAAACAGAATTTGGCTGGCTCGAAATTTATCATGGCGCGAATGAATTTCACCAATATTGTTTAGGTGCTTTTTTAATGGATTTAAATGATCCGTCCAGAGTCATTTCAAGAACCGAAACTCCTATTATGTTTCCTAAAACTCATTATGAATTAAGCGGATTTTTCGGAAATGTTGTATTTACAAACGGTCATATATTAGAACCAGACGGCGATACACTCACAGTTTATTATGGTGCTTCGGATGAATTTGTTTGTGGCGCTCATTTTTCAATTAGAGAAATTCTATCCCTGCTTCAAAAGATATAAAAACAAAAAACTCGTTTAGACAGAACATCCAAACGAGTTTTTTTATGTTTTTAAGAAGTTATTCTACTTCATAAATAAATGATTCAGAAGGCTGAATTTTAATTCTAGCAGTTCCTTCTCCGTTTTTAACGGTGAAATATGTTTTACTTTCTTGATACAATTTATCTAAAAGTACGTAAGACCCGTCTTTTAAATTCCATTTTGAAATTACATCAGACGGAATTTTCAATTCAAATTCATTTGTTTTCTCTGATGAGAAATTTACAATTATAATCAACTTTTGCTTTCCTGACCAGCGAACATATGAATAAAGCAAACCATCATAACCTGCATTTTGTCGGTTTACAGATTGAATTTCCTGAAAATTACCCATTAAAGCAGGGCTTTTAATAGAGAAATTTAATAATTGTTTGTAAAAGTCTCGTAAATTCTTCTCTGATTCAGATAATTTTCCTCCATCAAATTTTCCGTCGTTCATCCACTTTTGGTGACTTGGAACTCCGATATAATCGAAAATAGAAGTTCGAGAACGAGTTCCGAAACCTGCGTTTTCATTTCCAGCCTCTCCAACTTCCTGTCCGAAATAAATCATCGTTGGTGATGTGCTTATGGTTGCAGAAACTACCATTAATGGTTTTCCTCGCTCTGGTGTTCCAGCAAATTCTGGAGAAGCCAAACGCTGTTCATCATGATTATCCAAAAAGTGAAGCATATGATGTTCAATATCTTCCATGCCCTTTTGAATGTTCGACAAATCATCTGGAGAAGCTTTTCCGCGAATAATATCTTTTAATTTATCATATGTTTCTACTTTATCATACAAATAATCCATTTTTCCTAAACGAATATAATTTCGATATTCATTCGGATTATATACTTCTGCTAATAAAAAAGCATCTTGATTTTTAGTTTTGATGGCTGAATTCATATAACTCCAAAATTCGTACGGCACCATTTCGGCCATATCGTAACGGAAACCATCTACACCCTTTGCTGTCCAATACAAAGCAATATCTTTAAACTTTTTCCAAGAATCTGGAACGTCTTTATCCTGCCAGAAAGCAAAATGTTCTTTGTCTGATTTTTGGTCAAAACCAGCCGGAAGTTCTGGAAAATCTTTAGTACCATCTGGACGAACACCATAGTTTACTTTTACCGTTTCATACCAATCGTTCTGATCCGGTTTTGCTTTACGCGATCCGTTTCCTGTCCATTTTGCAGGATTTTCATCAAATTTTCCATCGATTAAAGGATTTTTTTCTCCATTTAAAGGATTAATTCCATCTGGGATTTCAAAAGGCGTATTGGGAATATAGTAGAAATTATTGTCGCGTTTGTATTCAACCGTTACATCATCATTGGCACCAAAATCCTTTACCCCTTCAGGATTATTTTTCCCTTCATATTTTCGTGCAATATGATTCGGGACAATATCAATAATCACTTTTAAACCTGCTTTGTGGGTACGAGCAATCAAAGCTTCAAATTCCTGTAGTCTATTGGCTGGATTTTCAGCTAAATCAGGATTTACATTGTAATAATCTTTAACGGCATAAGGCGATCCGGCACGTCCCTTAACCACTTCAGGATCGTCGTTTGAGATTCCGTATGCAGTATAATCACGCACCAAAGCATGATGGGGAACGCCTGTATACCAAATGTAAGTAACACCTAAATCTTTAATTTCGTGAAGCGCTTTATCTGTAAAATCATTAAATTTTCCAACTCCATTTTCTTCTATTGTTCCCCAAGGTTTATTAGTTGTATTTTTATTTCCGAATAAACGGGTAAAAACTTGATAAACGACCACTTTCTTCTCATTAGAATGATCTTCTTTTGCTTCACTCATTTTTAAATCTTTTGTTTTACATCCAGAAAAAAGCATGGCCAGTGCGATTCCTGCTGTAATAAATCTAACTTTAATCATATTTTATTTTTATAAACTTACTTTAAAATCTAAAACATGAATTTATAATTCATATCAGTTATTAAATTTAGTTTATTTTTTAAAACTCAAAAGAAACTCTTCTCCTATTGGCTCATCATAATTGAAAAATAAGCCACTACAACGTGAGAGTTCTAGGTTTTGTTGATAAATTCATTATCAAAAACACACAGCACTACCTTATAAATTTTGAATTATAAATTAATGCTAATAACAATATAAGGTTGTAACCTTTTTCATAAATTTGACAAAAATTTAATCACTTGAAGAAATCACTCTTTTTCATATTCTGTATGCTGTTTTTAGGCACACAATTCATTTCTGCCCAGAAGCCAAAAAGTGCAAAAGCACCTAAAAATGCGCAGGCTCCAAAGAAAATAAATATCGAACATTCTGATTTTTTAGATGTTGATCAGGTTTTAGTTCCCGATGGAATTTTGCTTACCGGAAATGTAAAAGTAAATCACGACGGAGTGGTTCTTACTTGTAATAAAGCGTATTATTTTCAGAAAGAAAATTATTTGAAAGCTTTTGGAAACGTACAATTGGTACAAGGTGATACTTTGTTTTTGAATAGTAAATATGCCGAATACAGTGGTAATATCAAGAAAGCATTTGCAACCGGCGATGCTGTTATGACTTCTCCTGATGCTACTTTGCAGACCGACACAATCAATTTTGACCGAAACATACAGCAGGTTTTTTACAATACCAAGGGTACAATCGTCAATAAAGACAACACATTGGTAAGTAAATCAGGAAGATATTATGTAGCCGAAAAGAAATTTCAGTTCCTGACCGAAGTTATCATAACGAATCCGAAATATGTTATAAAATCAAATCATTTGGATTATTACAGCAATTCGGGACATACGTATTTGTTTGGTCCTTCAACGATTACGAGTAAAGCCAATTACATTTATACTGAAAAAGGGTTTTATGATACCAAAAAGAATCTTGCGCATTTCCTGAGGCGATCATACATAAAATACGACGACCGACTTATTGAAGGTGATAGTTTATACTACAACCGAAACATCGAATTTGCATCGGCAACACGAAATGTAAAAATTACCGATTCGATAAACCGCGGACTCGTAAAAGGACATTATGCCGAAATTTACAAACTAAAAGATTCAATGTTTGTAACCAAAAGAGCCGTTGCGATTAATTTAGTCGAAAATGATTCGGTTTACATTCACGGAAAAAAATTAATGGTTACTGGAAAAGAAGGCGAACGTATTTTAAGAGCTTTTAATAATGTTCGTTTCTATAAAACAGACATGAGCGGAAAATGCGATTCGATTCATTCCAATTCAAAAACAGCTTTAACCAAACTAATTGGTCATCCAATTTTATGGAATGGCGAAAGCCAGATTACAGGTGATATTATGCACCTAATTGGTGATAATAAAACCCGAAAATTGGATTCTTTAAAAGTACTCAACAATACTTTTATAATCTCAAAAGATACTCTCGGCACCGGATACAATCAGGTCAAGGGACTCAATTTGTTTGGAAAATTTCGGGAAGGAAAACTCCATGATGTGGATGTCATCAAAAATACTGAAGTAATTTATTTTATGCGAAATGATGCCAATGAGCTAATTGGTATTAATAAAAATGTGAGCAGTAAAATCAATATGATTCTTGAAAATAATGCGGTAGACAACATCACATTTTTCAATCGTGTAGACGGAGATATTTATCCTGAAGCTGATTTGCCTGAAAATGCGCGAAAACTTCGAGGTTTTGTCTGGCGAGGCGATGAAAGAATAAAATCTAAAGATGACATTTTTTCTGAAGAAGATAATGAACTGAATGATAAACTGATTAAAGAAGGAAAAGACGAGGAAGAAAAAGGTAAAAACGTTCCGCTGAAAGTTCGAAAGGAAACTTTGAATTACGACAAAAAGAAACCAGCAGCTAAAACAGAAGCCAAGCCTAAAGAGAAATAGTTTTTTAGTTTTCAGTCGCAGTTTTACAGTATTTATCTAAATGTTTCGAGTTTAGTAACAGCTAGCATCTTTATGATTTTGAAACTTTACAATTTTAAACTTTTAGAATTAACTTAAGCATAAAGTTAAAATCTTTGTACCTCAGTACATTTGCAACTTTGAGCTTTAAAATAAAACGCAAAGCTAGAAACCTCAGTACCTCAGCACCTTTGCAACTTAGCACCTTAAAAAAAATGAATCCAGATTTTATAAAATATCAGGCACAAACTTCTCCTTACCCATTAGGAATGGAAGTGTCACATGCCATTGGCTCATATATTTATGATAACAACAATAAAAAATATTTAGATTTTGTAGCCGGAGTTTCGGCTTGTACTTTAGGACATCAGCATCCAAGAGTAAATCAGGCTATAAAGGATCAACTGGACAAATATTCTCATGTTATGGTTTACGGAGAATATTCGCAGAGTCCAGCGGTTCAGTACTGCAAATTAATGGCTTCTTTGCTTCCAGAATCATTAAACAAAACTTATTTGGTAAATTCAGGTACAGAAGCTATTGAAGGCGCTTTAAAACTTGCTAAAAGAACTACAGGACGCAGTCAGCTTATTTCATGTTATAACGCCTATCACGGTAACACAATGGGTTCTATGAGCGTTATGGGATTTGAAGAACGCAAACAAGCATTTCGACCACTGCTTCCAGATGTTGATTTTATCACTTTTAATAATGAAGCAGATTTAGAAAAAATAACCACTCGAACGGCAGCAATTCTTTTAGAAACTATTCAGGGAGGAGCAGGATTTATTCAGCCGGAAAATAATTTTCTTGAAAAAGTCCGCAAACGCTGTGATGAGGTTGGTGCGCTAATGATTGTTGATGAGATTCAACCTGGTTTTGGCAGAACTGGAAAACTATTTGGTTTTCAAAACTACAATGTTGTTCCAGATATTGTAGTAATGGGAAAAGGTATGGGAGGCGGAATGCCGGTTGGCGCTTTTACTGCCTCTGCTGAAAAAATGGACCTTTTAACCGAAAATCCGAAATTAGGACATATCACGACTTTTGGAGGACACCCTGTCATTGCGTCAGCCTGCTTAGCTACTTTGCAGGAATTAACTGAAACGAATCTGATGGAAGAAACTCTAGAAAAGGAAAAACTCTTCAGATCACTTTTGGTACATCCTTTGATTACAGAAGTAAGAGGAAAAGGATTAATGCTGGCAGCAATGACTGAAACAGCAGATATTACCAATCAAGTTATTTTAAATTGTCAGGATAAAGGTTTAATATTATTCTGGCTCTTGTTTGAAGGATGCGCCATCAGAATAACACCACCATTAACCATTTCTGAAGAAGAAATAAAAGAAGGCTGTGCTATAATTTTAAGTGTCATGGATGACATATTAAAAAACCAGCAATTGTAATAAAGGAGCTTCAAAAACTTCAACTCATTACCTCTGGCTGTCATAAAAAGAGCGGTAATCTGGTTAATATTTTATATATCAAAAGATTACAACTTAAAAAACACATAATTTGTGCCATTATTGTTAATTAAATTGTTCAAAACAATTAAATTTACAGCCTAACATCAATGACATGGATGCCTAAATTTATAATAGGCTAATTTCAAATAAAACTAAAGTATGCAATTAAGCAACGAAGAAGAAGATTATAACCTATCCCTATCCAAATTTGAGTCGATGTTAAAAACGAACAAAGTGCTCTTTTTTGATTCTGAAGAATTTGAGGAAATCATTCTTCATTATTTAGACATAGGTAAGGCTAATTTAGCAAAAAAGGCCTTAAAACTTGCATTAGATCAGCATCCGAAATCTACAGGCTTAAAATTAGTACAAGTAGAAATGCTGGTTTACGAAGACAAACTCGAACTTGCTGAGAAGCTGTTAAACGAGTTGTATGCAATCGAACCGAACAACGAGGAAATCTATATTCAAAAAGCCAATATCTGCTCTAAAAGAGACCAGCACGAAAAAGCAGTAGAACTTCTTAAAATTGCTCTGCAATATACAGATGATTACGCCGATGTGTACAATCTTATTGGAATGGAATATCTTTTTATGGACAATCTCGAACTGGCAAAAGAAAGCTTCATCAAATGTCTTGAAGAAGATTTAGAAGATCAGTCTGCATTGTACAACGTGGTTTACTGTTTTGAATTTTTAGATCAAAATCAGGAAGCTATCGTTTATCTTAACGAATATATTAATAGAAATCCATACAGTGAAATCGCCTGGCATCAGCTTGGAAGACTTCATTATGGAGTTAAAGAATACGAAAACGCCATTCGTGCTTTTGACTACGCAACCCTAATCGACGACGAATTTTTGGGTGCTTTTATGGAAAAAGCAAAGGCATACGAACGTCTTAAAAAGTACAACGAAGCCATCGAAAGCTACAACCGTACTATTGAATTAGACGACGCGACATCGTATGCATTACTGCGAATTGGAAAATGCTATGAGAAACTTGGAAATGCTGTAAAAGCACTTCAGTATTACAATCAAACTGTTCATGAAGATCCTCTTTTGGACAAAGGATGGATTGCAATTACTGACTTTCATATGCGCCAGAAAAATTTCCAAAAAGCATTATTCTTTGTCAATAAGGCATTAGCGATTGACAATCAAAATCGTTTGTACTGGAAACGCTACGCTACCATCAATAAACAAATGAACTTTTTTGAAGAAGCTGAATTTGGTTATAGAAAAGCAGTAGAATTTGGTGATTATGCTTTGGATACATGGTTATTTTGGGTTGATATACTTCAGTTTCTAGGAGAATTCGAAAGCGCAATCCAAACTTTACTGCAGGCTTCAGAATATTTTCCAGAAGAAAACGAAATTGAATATCGTTTGGCTGGATTGTATTTCATGATTCAGGAAAATACAAAAGCCAAATTCCACTTAAGCAATGGTTTGAGATTAAACTTCGACAATTACATTATAATTGAAGATTTGTTTCCGGTAGTGTGGACCAAAAAAATGGTTAGAAATTATATAGAAAAACATAGAAAATAATAATGATAGATACTCTAAAAAGACGATTTGGCTTGTTAGGCCGTAATATTAGTTACTCATTTTCAAAAGGTTATTTTACAGAAAAATTCAACAATGAAGTCTTTGCAGGCAACACCTATGAAAACTTTGATATTTCTGAAATCAACCATTTTACAGGATTAATTAAAAACAATCCAGATTTAAAGGGTTTAAATGTTACGATTCCTTATAAAGAACAGATTATTCCTTATCTAGATAAACTATCAAAAAAAGCCTCTTTAATTGGCGCTGTAAATACTATTAAATTTACCAAAAGCGGAAAATTAAAAGGATACAACACTGATTATTACGGTTTCAAAAAATCATTAAAACCGCTTTTAGAACCGCATCACAAAAAAGCCCTTATTTTAGGGACTGGTGGCGCTTCAAAAGGAGTTGCATTTGCTTTAGACGAATTGGATATTCCATACACATTTGTATCAAGAGAAGCCAAAGAAAACATTATCGATTATGATTTGATAAATGCTACTACATTTGACAATTTTCAAATTATCATCAATTGTACACCAGTAGGTACAAGTCCAAACATTGAAGCCTGCCCTGACCTTCCATATGAGTTTTTCACTGAAAAACACATCGCTTACGATTTAATTTACAATCCAGCGGAAACACAATTCTTAAAAAATGCCAACGAAAGAGGTGCTGTAATCAAAAACGGATATGATATGCTTATTTTCCAAGCAGAAAAGGCTTGGAAAATCTGGAACAAATAAAAAATATTGCAAAATAAAATATGCAAAAGTAATTTTCGTAAATTAGTCTACTCATTTGTAGATAGTTATGAAAAAATTTATACCTTACTTCTGCATATTTTATTTCATTTCATTTTACACCAAAGCTCAGGTTTCGGATACTACCAAAACTAACAATCCGTTTGCTGAAGCTCGTTACCATTATTTTCTTAAAACCGTAATTCTTTTTAACGAATATCTTGATACAGACAACGGTTCGTATAATACTACACAATTACGACTTTTATATCCTATAGGAAATAAGGCATGGAATCTTCGATTCGATGTCCCTTTAATATCTGCCAACACTAACTCTGTCAACAAAACTGGTATTGGCGACATTGGAGCAGGTATAAGTTACATTCCATTCATTAAAAACAACAACGGACTTGCCATAAGAGCCAGAGTGATTTCAAATTCAGCGCAAGATCCTAATTTCGGGAGCGGAAAATGGGTTTTTATTCCCACCGTTTTTTATGCCCGATATCTCAAAACCAAAAAATTTCTATGGATTTCTTCTTTAGAATATCAAGCTAGTTTTGCAGGTCAAAGCGATCGCAGCGATATTAATATAACAGCTTATGAAAATGTAGTTTTATATTTCTTTGGAAGAAACTGGATCTCAGCCGATGCAGCTTTCCGTTATAATAACACAGTAAAAGGATTTCAAAATAATGCTTTTTTAGAATACGGAAGAAAAATATCTGCCGATGATTTGATTTATATTCACCCGAGTTATGCTTTTGGAGGACAAAAAACTTATAATTTTGGTTTAGAAATAGGAATTCTGGTATTGTTTTAATTTATTTTTATCCCCTTTTTGATACCTATAAACATGAATTTATCTAAAAATTATATGAAATCAGAATTTTTATTTCTTTCAAAAAAACAATAAAAATTAATATATCATAGTTATAAAGTAGAGTAAAGAATAAGAATTTCATCGTAAAATTCGGTATAAACAAACGATTTATTTTGTAGTTAGAAACACCTTTACTATCTTTCGCTCTGTTTAAAGTAAAACCTTATACATTTAAAAATGTTAGAAGAAAAGAATGATAACCTGCATGAAGCAGACGGAAAATTAGGAATCGATACCAGCAGTGCTGCGCAAAACGATGCCATCGAAAGTGAAGAAACTGAAACAGCAGAAATAAATGCCGTTTCAAATGATGAAATTGAAGCTGAAATACCAGCAGAAGCAGATCATCAGGATGCACTCGATGCCATAACCAATTCAAACGCTGAAGAAAGTGAAGACGAAACACTGAAAGAGCGTCATGATATTCCTATGAAGGATTATGACACTCTATCGCTTGATGCACTTGTAGATGAATTGAAAAAGCTGATTACTATAGACAAAGTAATGTCTGTAAAAGATCATATCGAAGAAATAAAAAAATCATTTTTATCAAAATACAATCATCTTTTAGATGAAAAAAGAGAGGAATTCAATGCTTCAAAAGAAGATCCGAATGAAGAATTTGAATACCACTCACCTTTAAAATCTAAATTTGACGAGTACTATAATGTATTCAGAGAAAAAAGAAATGCACACTTTAAGCATTTACAAACCAATCTAAAAACAAATTTAGAAAACAGACTTGCTATAGTTGAGGAATTAAAAGAACTTATTAATCCTCAAGAAAATATAAAAGATACTCTTAAGCATTTTAATGATTTAAGAGAAAGATGGAAAAATGCTGGAGCAATTCCAAAAGACAAATACAATCACGTTTGGAACAACTACCATTTTCATGTTGAGAATTTCTACGACTACCTGCATTTAGATCGTGAAGCAAGAGATTTAGACTTTAAACACAATCTAGAGCAAAAGCAGAAAATTATTGCTCGTGTTGAAGAATTAGTAAACGAAGCTGATGTTGCAAAAGCATTCCGTGAATTGCAAGATTTACACCGAATCTGGAAAGAAGAAATTGGACCAGTGTCTAAAGAATACCGTGATTCGATCTGGAACAAATTCAGTGAACTGACTAAAAAAATCCACGATAAAAGAGAACTTTTATTCGAAAGCCAAAGAGCAAACGAACAACAAAATCTTGAAGTTAAAAAAGATATCATTGCTAAAATTGAAGTTTTAGGAACTGAAAAAGTAAACTCACATTCGCAGTGGCTGGTTCAGATTCAAAAAGTAGAAGCTTTACGAAATGATTTCTTTGCGACTGGAAAAGTTCCTGCTGAAGTAAACGAAGAAACTTGGGCTGCATTTAAAACTGCTGTTAGAAATTTCAATGCTTTCAAAAATTCGTTTTACAAAGACATTAAAAAAGATCAAAACGATAATTTAAACAAAAAAATGGCTCTTGTTGCCAAAGCAAAAGAGCTACAAGAAAGTACAGATTTCAGCTCTACTACTCCAATCATGAAACAAATTCAGGAAGAGTGGAAACAAATTGGTCATGTACCTAAAAAATATTCAGATAAAATCTGGAAAGAATTTAAGGATGCCTGCAACCATTATTTTGATAAATTAAAAGAACACAAATCAGAAGAAAACGCTGATGAGGTGGCTGCTTTTGACAACAAAAAAGCCTATTTAGAAACTTTAAGAGCTTATCAATTAACTGGAGATCACAAAACAGATTTAGACGCCATAAAACAGCATATTGAAATCTGGAAAGGATATGGAAAAGTTCCTTTTTCGAGACGTCATATCGAAGGTAAATTCAATAAAATTTTAGATGCTCTTTTTGAAAAATTAAGTTTAAGCAAAAAAGAATCTGAAATGATGCGTTTTGCAAACCGTATCGATTCTTTATCTGACAGCAACGATACGCGCAAATTAGACAATGAGAAAATCTTTATTATGCGTAAAATTGAAGAAGTTCAAAATGAAATTTTCCAGTTAGAAAACAACATTCAGTTCTTTGCCAATACCAAAAATTCTAAAAAAGAGAATTCAATAGTTACTGAAGTTCGCAAAAATATTGCGATTCACAAAGAAAGCCTTGAGGTTTGGAAAGACAAACTAAAACAACTTAGAAATTTAAACCAGGAATAAACTGGTAAAATTTCCAATATTTTAAATTCCAAATTCCATTGAAAACATATTCAATTGGAATTTGGAATTTTATTTTTGCTGTAATTTTTAAAAGATGTATGATTGTCTCATGACATCTTTTTTTATGAATTTACTTTCAAATAACAAATTGGTAAATTAATACTAAAAAATATTCGTTATATTTGATTAACCACTATTTATTGATAATCAATATAGTATATAGCTATTAATTTTTAATCACTAAGAAAATGAAATTTACAAGAAAAGCACACGCCAACTGGCAAGGAACCGGAATGGAAGGAAAAGGAACCATAAGCACACAAAGTACTACTTTAGATAACGCTCAATTATCTTTTAAAACAAGATTTGCAGACGGAGTTGGAACAAATCCTGAAGAATTGGTTGCTGCAGCTCATTCTGGATGTTTCACAATGCAATTAAGCTTTTTACTAAATGAAGCAGGATTTACAGCAGATGATTTAACTACAGAAGCAACCGTAACTTTTGAAGATGGTACAATTACGCTAATTCATTTAGACTTAAAAGGAAAAGTACCTTCAATATCACCCGAGGAATTTGAAAAAACAGCAGCAAAAGCAAAAGAAATCTGTCCTATTTCAAAACTTTTAAACACAACTATTACTTTATCTGCATCTTTGGTTTAAACGAAAGATTTATGCATAAAAAAAACCATCAGTTTGTGGCTGATGGTTTTTTATTTTATATCAAACTTTAGATTAGTTCATTGTCGCTTTTAAAGCTTTTGCTTCAGCAGTCATTTCTAAAGCTTTGTAAACACCTAATAATGTTTTAGCAACATCTTCGTTTTTAGGGTCTAACTCATTTGCTTTTTTAAGGTAAGGAATCACTCCTTTGAAAACATCTTCTCTTTGCGCTTTTAAAACATCGTAACGTTTCATGTCTTTTGCAGAAGTTCCTAATTTATTCATCTCATCGATGATTGGTTTTTCAGCTTCTAACTTCAACGCTGCAAGATTTAAATATGCATTAGTATAGTTTGGATTGATTTCGATTGCTTTTAAGTAGTATTTCTCAGCATCAGCATTGTTTTTTGCATTAGCGCTTAATACTCCTAAGTTAAACACAAGATCAGCATTGTTTGGATCTTTTTGCAAAGCTTCACCCACTAATTTTTTATATTGCTCGAAATCTTTTGTTTCTAAGTAAAGATTCGCTTCAGTTAAAATTAATGAAGAATCGTCTGGGTTTGTTTTTCTAGCGTCAGCGATTGCTTTTTTTGCATCTTCAATTTTTCCTTTTTGAACTAATATTAAGGCTAAGTTTTTGTAGATTTCACCTCTTTTAGAAGGAATAGCTTCCGTTTTAGGTTTTTCGTGAGTTCCTAATTTAATAGCTAAATCTCTTTCTTTAGCATTAGCAAAGTTATCTTCGTTTCCATTAGCTTTGTTTGTAGCTAAGTATAAAGTTCCTTTTCCTGAATAGTTTAATTTTTTCAACTCTTCATACATAGGAAGAGCAGTATCAAAATCTTGAGCATTAACAGCTGTAGAAGCTGCATAATACAAGTTAATTGTATCATTTTTATCTAACTGATACGCTTCGTATAATTTTTTAGCTCCATCTGCATGTTTGTTAGCTTGAGTATCAGCAATTGCAGAGTTAATCAACAAACCTTTGATGTTTGTAATTGATGCAGCAGCCTGAGTTGAATATTTCTGTTTTCCAGAAGCTTTTTCAACATCAATTAATTTTTTATAACTCTCTGCAGCTGAAGATAAGTTTTTACTCTCTTCTACTTTTTTGTTTGCAAGGTCTAAGTAAGCATTACCTTGTACAAAATAGTACTGAGCTTGTTCAACATCTTTAGCATTTACTATTAAATTCTCAGCATCTTTAAGCTGTGCAAGTGCTCCTTGCGCATCTCCGCTTTTCAATGCTTTTTCTGCATTTTTAATTTGATCTTTTTGAGCAAATGTAGCTGCAGAGATCAGTAATGCTGATGCTAGTATTACATATCTACTTTTCATAATGTTCTATTTGTATATTTAATTTAATAATTGTAGTTCAAGTTTTATTCTTCAGATTCTTCTTCATCGTCAGAGTCATCCTCATCTTCTACTTCTTCTTCAGAATCTTCATCGTCATCATCGTCCGCTGATCCTTCATCTTCAAGAACTTCTAAGTCAGGTTTTACTCTTTCGATTGCTGATTCGATTACGTTTCCGTCTTCATCAACTACCACTTCTTCCGCTTCGTCTTTCATTACTTTTGTAACAGCAGCGATAGAATCTTTTCCTTTCAAGTTAATCAATCTTACCCCTTGAGTAGCACGTCCCATAACACGTAAATCCTCAATTGCCATTCTAATTGTCAATCCTGATTTATTAATAATCATTAAGTCATCAGAATCTGTAACGGCATTAATAGAAATTAATTTTCCTGTTTTCTCTGTAATATTAAGAGTTTTAACCCCTTTACCTCCACGGTTTGTAATTCTGTACACATCTTCACCGTCGTCATCAACTAATTTGGTACGTTTTCCGTATCCGTTTTCCGTTACAACTAAGATTTGAGAATCGTTTACATCATTTTTAGCTACAGTAACCATACCAATTACTTCATCAGTATCATCTTTTAACGTAATACCGCGAACTCCAGAAGCCGTTCTTCCCATTGGACGTGTTTTGGTTTCTTCAAAACGAACCAATTTACCAGATTTAACTGCAAGGATAATTTGGCTTTCTCCATCTGTTAATTTTGCTTCAAGTAATTCATCACCTTCTTTAATAGTAATAGCTGCCACTCCATTAGCACGAGGTTTAGAATATTTCTCTAAAGAGGTTTTCTTCACCTGTCCTTGTTTTGTAACCATTACAAGGTTATGTGTATTGATGTAATCTTTGTCTTTTAAATCTTGTGTACAAATGAAAGCTTTTACTTTATCATCACTTTCAATATTGACAAGGTTTTGGATTGCTCTTCCTTTTGCGGTTTTGCTTCCTTCCGGAATTTCATAAACACGCATCCAGAAACATTTTCCTTTTTGAGTAAAGAACATCATGTATTGGTGGTTGGTTGCCACGAACATGTGCTCTAAGAAATCCTGATCTCTTGTTCCCGCACTCTTCTGTCCTACTCCTCCTCTGTTTTGAGTTTTGTACTCAGATAAGTTAGTACGTTTAATATAACCTGCATGAGAAATTGTAATTACCACATTCTCATCTGCAATTAAATCTTCAATACTTACGTCACCTCCAGAATATTCGATTTGAGAGCGACGTGCATCACCATATTTTTCACGGATTTCTGTAAGTTCTTCTTTTATTAAGTCAGTTCTCAAATTAACATCTGCTAATAATGCTTTTAAATGCTCGATTAACTTCATTAATTCTTCATACTCTGCTCTTAATTTATCTTGCTCCAGTCCTGTTAACTGACGAAGACGCATTTCTACAATCGCACGAGCCTGAATATCTGACAGTTTAAATCTTTCGATTAATTTCTCACGAGCTTCCTCAGTATTTTTAGAACCTCTAATAATAGCAATTACTTCATCAATATTATCTGAAGCAATAATTAAACCTTCTAAAATATGCGCTCTTTCTTCTGCTTTACGTAATTCGAATTGTGTTCTTCTTACTACAACATCATGACGGTGCTCTACGAAATAATGAATTAAATCTTTTAAATTCAATAATTGCGGACGTCCATTTACTAATGCAATATTATTTACACTGAAAGAAGACTGTAATTGTGTAAACTTATAAAGTGTATTTAAAACAACGTTTGGTGTTGCATCACGTTTCAGGATGTACACGATACGCATACCATTTCTATCTGATTCGTCTCGAATATTGGCAATACCTTCAATCTTTTTGTCGTTAACTAAATCAGCCGTACGTTTAATCATTTCGGCTTTGTTAACTTGGTATGGAATTTCGGTAACAATAATACATTCTCTTCCTTCCACTTCTTCAAAACCTACTTTTGCACGCATTACAATACGTCCTCTACCAGTTTTAAAAGCTTCACGAACACCTTCATAACCATATATAATACCTCCAGTTGGGAAATCAGGTGCTTTAATGTGGCCCATTAATTCGTCAACTTCAATATCATTATTATCAAGATACGCTAACGTACCATTAATAACTTCTGTTAAGTTATGAGGAGGCATATTTGTTGCCATACCTACCGCAATACCTGTAGCACCATTTACCAATAAAGTTGGTACTCTGGTAGGCATTACCTTTGGTTCATATATTGTATCGTCAAAGTTTAATTGAAAATCTACTGTTTCTTTTTCAATATCAGACAAAATTTCTTCAGAAAGTCTCTGCATTCTAGCCTCAGTATAACGCATCGCTGCCGGACTGTCACCATCGACAGATCCAAAGTTACCCTGACCATCAACTAATAAATAACGCATACTCCATTCCTGCGCCATACGTACCATTGCGTCATATACAGAAGTATCTCCATGCGGGTGGTACTTACCCAGAACCTCCCCTACAATTCTCGCAGACTTTTTGTGGGCAGATCTTGATGTTACACCTAAATCATACATTCCGTAAAGAACTCTTCGATGCACTGGTTTCAAGCCATCTCTAACATCAGGAAGTGCTCTCGATACAATTACTGACATCGAATAATCGATGTAAGCTGACTTCATTTCATCCTCTATGTTAATAGGAATTAACTTTTCTCCTTCAGACATAAGTTGTTATATTAAATAATTATATTAGTTTCAAAGCGTGCCAAGATACGGTTTTTTGAAATTTTTTCAGCTATTTCCTTACACTAATTTCAATGATTTATTAACAACTTTATTTTTACATTTAGTTAATAAATTAAGCGTTTTTTAACGCTTTTATTGTTATTTTTTTTGTCAATTAGCTGACAGCAGATCTCAATAGGTATGATTTTTGTTTTTCAATCAGTAAATAATTAAATTTACATTACCAATTATATATTATGGATGATAATTTTTCACCAAGAGTAAAAGATGTAATTACGTACAGTAAAGAAGAAGCGCTTCGTTTAGGGCACGACTTTATTGGTACCGAACATCTTATGCTGGGAATTTTAAGAGATGGTAACGGAAAAGCTATTCATATACTTAATAACCTGGCAGTTGATTTAGACCATTTACGCAGGAAAGTAGAAGTACTGAGTCCAGCAAATCACAGCGTTGAAATAAACACTGAAAAGAAAAACCTTCATCTTACCCGACAGGCCGAAAGAGCCCTGAAGACCACTTTTCTAGAAGCTAAAGTATTTCAAAGTTCGTCGATAAGTACGGCCCATCTACTACTGTGTATCTTACGAAACGAAAACGATCCCACAACCAAGCTGTTGAATAAACTTAAAATAGATTATGACATAGCTAAAGAACAATATTTAAATATGACGCCAAACGAAGAAGAATTCTTAGAAAACTTACCTAGAAACGAGTCTTACAATGACGATTCAGGACAAGATGACAGTTTAAAAGAAAGCAGTTTTAATAATCCCGCCAATAAGTCAAACAAAAAATCTAAGACTCCGGTTTTAGATAATTTTGGGAGAGATTTAACAGAAATGGCAGAAGAAGGAAAACTGGATCCTGTAGTGGGACGCGAGAAAGAAATAGAACGTGTTTCTCAAATCTTAAGCAGAAGAAAAAAGAACAACCCGCTTCTTATTGGAGAGCCTGGTGTTGGTAAATCTGCTATTGCAGAAGGACTGGCGCTTCGTATCATTCAAAAGAAAGTATCGCGTATTCTTTTCAACAAAAGAGTTGTAACTCTTGATTTAGCAAGCTTAGTTGCCGGAACTAAATACAGAGGACAATTTGAAGAAAGAATGAAAGCCGTAATGAACGAGCTTGAGAAAAACGACGATATTATTCTTTTCATCGATGAGATTCATACTATTGTTGGAGCTGGAGGAGCAACAGGTTCACTTGATGCCTCAAACATGTTCAAACCTGCATTAGCAAGAGGTGAAATCCAATGTATTGGTGCTACTACTCTTGATGAGTACAGACAATATATTGAAAAAGACGGTGCTCTTGAAAGACGTTTCCAAAAAGTAATTGTAGAACCAACTTCTGTTGAAGAAACAATTGCCATCTTAAATAACGTAAAAGATAAATACGAAGATCATCATAATGTAACCTATACACCAGAAGCTATTGAAGCCTGCGTTAAACTTACAGATCGTTATATGTCTGAGCGTTTCTTACCAGACAAAGCGATTGATGCTCTTGACGAAGCTGGATCTCGTGTTCACATTACTAATATTGATGTTCCAAAACAAATTTTGGATTTAGAGCGTCAATTAGAAGAAGTACGCGAAATGAAGAACATGGTAGTTAAAAAACAAAAATATGAAGAAGCTGCCAAACTTCGCGATGACGAAAAACGCATCGAAAAAGATCTTGCACTAGCACAAGAACAATGGGAAGAAGATTCTAAAAACAACCGTATTGAAGTTACAGAAGACAATGTAGCCGATGTTGTTTCGATGATGACCGGAATTCCTGTAAACAGAATTGCACAAACAGAAAGCAACAAACTGGCTCAATTACCAGAATTAATTCAAAATAAAGTAATTGGTCAAAACGATGCAGTTCTAAAAATTGCACGCTCTATCCAGCGTAACAGAGCCGGACTTAAAGACCCGAATAAGCCAATTGGTTCATTTATTTTCTTAGGTCAAACTGGTGTTGGTAAAACACAGTTAGCCAAAGTTTTAGCTAAAGAATTATTTGATTCTGAAGATGCTTTAGTTCGTATTGACATGAGCGAATACATGGAGAAATTTGCAATCTCTCGTTTAGTGGGTGCGCCTCCAGGATACGTTGGATACGAAGAAGGAGGTCAATTGACTGAGAAAGTTCGTAGAAAACCATATTGTGTAGTTCTTTTAGATGAGATCGAAAAAGCACACCCAGACGTATTCAATATGATGCTTCAGGTTTTAGATGATGGATATTTGACTGATAGTTTAGGTCGTAAAATTGACTTTAAAAATACAATCATTATTATGACATCTAACGTTGGTGCTCGTCAGTTAAAAGACTTCGGACAAGGGGTTGGATTCGGAACTGCAGCAAGAACTGCTCAGGCAGATGAAAACTCAAAAAGCATCATCGAGAACGCTTTGAAGAAAACTTTTGCTCCTGAATTCTTAAACAGAATTGATGACGTAATTGTATTTAATGCTCTTGAAAAAGCTGATATTGATTTGATTATTGAAATCGAATTGAAAAAATTATATTCTCGTATTGCTGAGCTAGGTTATAAGTTAAGCCTAACTGATAAAGCGAAAGCATTTATTGCTGAAAAAGGTTTCGACAAGCAATTTGGAGCAAGACCTTTAAAAAGAGCAATCCAGAAATATGTCGAAGATTTATTAGCTGAAGAAATCATTACTTCGAAAATACATTCAGGTGATGAAATCAGAATGGATTTAAAAGATGATTCACAAGAATTATCGGTAGAAATACATAAAGCTGAAGAGCCGACTAATCAATAAATTAGTCAAAAATTATAACATAAATAACATGCCCGTTACGTTTTCATAACATAACGGGCATTTTTTTTAAATAATTTACTATCTTTAGTAAAAGCAAATAGCTATTTTTGAATTTAATTCTATAAATAAAAAAACAAAATATGCTTCAAAACAAAGTCATTTTAGGCAGCGAAGAATGGTGCTCATTTCCAGAACTAGGAATCCCAACAATCAAGGCTCGTGTGGATTCTGGCGCTAAAACTTCGGCAATGCACGCATTAAACATAGCTCCTTTTATAAAAAATGATGCCAATTGGGTTAAATTCGATATTAATCCAATTCAGAATAATATTAAAACTATTATTCACTGCGAAGCGCCCTTGGTTGACAAAAGAATCGTTAAAAGCTCAAGCGGTTTTAGAGAACATCGTTATGTAATCCAGACGCATCTTAAAATTGGAGACGCTAAATGGCCAATCGAAATGACTTTGACCAATCGTGATTCAATGGGTTTCAGAATGCTTTTGGGACGCGAAGCTATGAGCGGAAGGGTCTTGGTTGATCCAGAGCAAAAATATCTTCTTGGACAGCCTTCTCCAGAAACTTTAAAAGAATTATATCAAAACTCAGAAAAAGCTACTACAGGTTTACGAATTGGTCTTTTAGCCAGTAATCCTGAATTGTACAGCAACAAACGTATTATGGAAGCCGGCGAAATGCGAGGACATGAAATGCATTTCCTAAACATCAAGGAATGTTATATGAAATTAGACGCCAAGAAACCTGAAATTCATTATAGAGGCGGAAAAATCCTAAACCAATTCGATGCTATTATTCCAAGAATTCGTCCGAGTATTACTTTTTACGGCTGTGCTTTAACACGTCAATTCGAAGCTTTAAAGGTATTCTGTTTAAATTCTGCTTCCGCAATTACACAATCTCGAGACAAATTGTATTCATTACAATTACTTTTAAACAGCGGAATTGATATTCCAACCACAGGTTTTGCTAATTCTCCGCTTGATACTGACAACTTAATCAAAATGGTGGGCGGTTCTCCTCTAATTGTAAAATTATTAGAAGGAACACAAGGAAAAGGCGTTGTTTTAGCCGAAACAAAAAAAGCTGCAGAAAGTGTTATTAATGCTTTCAAAAGTTTAAATGCCAATATCTTAGTTCAGGAATTTATTAAAGAAGCCAACGGAAAAGACATTCGGTGCTTTGTTATCGATGGAAAAGTTGTAGCCGCAATTCAGCGTGAAGCCATGCCTGGCGAATTTAGAGCAAACATTCACCTTGGAGGAACGGCTTCTGTAATCAAAGTAACTCCTGAAGAAAAAAAGATCGCTATAAAAGCCGCAAAAGCAATGGATTTAAAAGTGGCTGGTGTCGATATTATTCGCTCTTCAAAAGGACCTTTATTATTAGAAGTAAACTCTTCTCCAGGTTTAGAAGGAATTGAAGGCGCAACCAATAAAGATGTCGCGGGAGAAATGATTAAAGCAATTGAAAAGAATTTTAAATTGTAATTAAGTTCATTAAAACTTCATTACTCCTAAATAATTTAGCAGCTTTGTCGAAGTTTAAAACTTTGACAAAGCTTTTTTATTTAACTTTAAAATAAAAAACATGGTTTTTCCTTATCTTGATATTATTTTAAGAAGCATCGCTGTTTATTTCTTCATGACAATTGCATTACGTGTATTTGGCAAAAAAGAACTTTCCCAATTAAATACTGCCGATGTAATCTTAATTTTACTAATCAGCAACTCTGTTCAAAATGCTATGGTTGGTCCTGATACGAGCTTATCAGGAGGTTTAATTGCTGCTTTGGTTTTATTTATTGTCAATTATATCATCAAAAAGCTGACTCACAAATACAAAATCGTTGGGAATTTATTATTAGACAAGCCACAAATTCTTATTCACGATGGAAAATTAGATTTTAAAGCTTTAAGCAAACTTGATATTTCGGATGAAGAATTAAAAGAAGCCATGAGAGAACATGGTATAGAATTTTTCAAAAACGTAAAATTAGCCATGCTGGAAATCGACGGAACAATCAGTATTATTTCTGAAGATCAGGAAAAACTAAAACAAACCCATTATAAACGCAGACATAATCGCAAGAACCTTCAAAAATTTTAATTAAAAGGCACAAAAAAAGACCAAATTTAAATGAATTAGGTCTTTTCTTTTTGATTCTATATTACTTATTAGGAATTTCAGATTTCCCATAAAATGGCAGTATCAATCTGTTATCTGCAAATTTACCAGACAAATTAGATTCAACAGGTGTCTTCACTAATAATGTATTGTATTTCCCCTCCACATCAATGTAAATTTTCTTAGTATTAAAATAATCTACAGCTTTTAAACAGTCTTCAACAGCAAATAACAATTCTTTTCTAGAAGATTTTTCAATACCTTTCATATCTTCAACTTTAACAATAATCAGAATGGTATCGTTTTTTTCTTTTGAATAATATTTAAGTTTATCCGTTTCAATCCCTGTTAAGGTTTTAATTACACATCCTTTAAGAAAATACGAAATTGAATCTGTTTTTTGATCTGGAGCATCTGTAACCTTTTTTTGATCTTCTCTTAAATAAACTTTTCTTTTATCATCAGGTTTACCATCACATGAATAAAAAGTAATACTCGTAAATGCTACAGCAATTATCGCAGCTAAATAATCATTAAATCTTTGCACTGTATTTTATTTTAAATTAAACTTTTGAACCAAAAAATATCGTTCATTTTTTTTGCAAAGGTCTTCTGATTTTACTTTTAAAATATCCCCTAAAAGTTTTTAAAGTTTCATTTTAAGACAATTTATAACGCAAAAACAAAAAAGCTGATTTCAAATTGAAACCAGCTTTTTTTATATTGATAAATGCGACTTAATCTCACATTCCGCAAAATCATTTTCTAAATAAATACACTTAAAACAAAGTATACTAAACCTGCTAAAATAGCCGAAATAGGAATAGTTAAGATCCAAGCCCAGATTAAACTTACAGTAACTCCCCATCTTACGGCAGATACACGTTTTGTTAAGCCAACCCCAATAATAGATCCTGTAATTGTATGTGTGGTACTTACTGGAATTTTTAAATGCTCAGTAAAATACAGCGTTAAAGCACCTGCAGTTTCTGCTGCAACCCCTTCAAACGAACTTACTTTTGTGATTTTAGAACCCATTGTTTTCACAATTTTCCATCCACCACTCAAAGTTCCGGCCGCAATTGCAGAATAACACGCTAATGGAATCCAGCTTGGCATTACTCCTTTTATACCTAAATCATCATTTGGAAGCACAACATCCAGCCAAGCATCCATATGAACTCCTGGATTTGTATTAATATACACTGCTACAGCAGCAGCAATAATACCCATTACTTTTTGAGAATCATTACCTCCATGACCTAAACTAAATGCCGCAGAAGATAGTAACTGCATTTTCTTTAAAGCAGCATCAGCTTGATGAAGATTTAAACTACTGAATATTAAACAAAATCCGCTTACTGTCAAGATAATAAAGGCTACTAAAAACCATTTAATATTATGAGCTTCAAAAGCAACGCTCCAGAAATGAGAATCAAATCTTGGTTTTTCTATCTTATCATAAGGCACCATTTGATAGTATACAAACACAATTGTAGCTATCATTAAAACTGCAGTAAAGATTTTTGGTCCAATTGTTTTACGAGAAGCATTTAAAAGCCAGATCGAAATTAAATAAGATGCTAATGCTCCCAATAATGGCGCTAAAACAATAAATGCAATAATAATCAAAACTCCCGAAGGCATGGCTCCATCTTTTCCTGCTTTATACCAGCTTACGATTTCGTACCAATAGTGCGTTGTCCCGTCTTCTCCAACATAACCAGAAAAACCATGAACCGCAATAGCATGTGCTACAGCCGCTCCAGCAAAACCTCCAATAAGTGTATGAGAAGAACTTGAAGGAATTCCTAACCACCAAGTCAATAAGTTCCAACAGATTGCGGCTATAACTCCGGCAAGAATTACTACTAGGTTAATTTCCATCGTATGTGCAGTTTTTGCAACTGTATCTGCCACACCAAATCCGAAAACCCAATAAGCAAGGAAGTTAAAAAACGCTGCCCAGACTACCGCCTGAAAAGGTGTCAAAACCTTTGTGGCAACCACTGTCGCAATAGCATTTGCTGCATCATGAAAACCATTGATGTAATCAAAAATTAAAGCTAATACTATAATTAATATAAGTATCGTCATAAAATTATAACTTCAGATTGAAAAATTGAATTAAGAATGTTTTACAGAAATAGATTCCAGTATGTTCGCAACACTCTTACATTTATCTGTTGCTGATTCTAAAACAGATAACACTTCTTTATATTTAATAATATTTTTAGCATCTGTTTCGTTTTCAAAAATTTCAAAAACTGCTTTGTTATATACGTTATCAGATTTGTTTTCCAGCTTGTTAATTCTGGCACACGCGTCTTTTATAATTTTAAAATTCTTTAAGTTTCTCAACTCTTTTACAGCACTGTCGATATTTTGGCAAGCTTCAAGGTTGATTTCTGTCATCTTTCTGATCGATTTTGTAATCTTATCAACTTGATACAATCTCATTCGGCTTGCAGCACCGTGAAGGTAATCTGCAACGTTATCAATAGAAGTAATTAATGTATGGATATCCTCTCTATCAAATGGAGTAATGAAGTTTCTGCTTAACTCAAGGTTAGTCTGACGAGTAATATCTTCTCCTTTTTGTTCTAATTCGTCAATCTTTTGAAAAAGAATTTCTCTTTCTTTTAATGGAAGGTTTACAGCTTCGTGTAAGTTAGAAGCTAACTCAATTAAATTGCTTGAAGCCTCTTCAAAAAGTGGAAAGAATTTCTTGTCTTTCGGCACTAAAAATTGGAAAATACTGTTTATTGACATTTTTATATTTTTGATAGTGCAAAATTACTTCCATTAATACTTTACAATGTTAAGCCATTGTTAACAAATCGTTTTCTATTTGAAAACTCTTAAGGAACAATACGGTGTTTTCTATATCATTATGTAAGATTCTGTCTTCCTTTACCAAAGGCACAACTTCTCTATAACTGCTTAAAAACATTTCGATGAAATCGCTTGATTTTAGAGGTTCTCTATACGCAATAGCCTGCGAAGCATTTAACAATTCGATTGCTAAAATGCGTTCTATATTATCTAAAATTCGTAAGGCTTTTGTAGCGCCATTTGCTCCCATACTCACATGATCTTCTTGACCGTTGCTTGAAACAATACTGTCAATACTTGCCGGAGTTGCCAATTGTTTGTTCTGGCTGGCAATACTTGCTGCGGTATACTGCGGTATCATAAATCCTGAATTTAATCCCGGATTATCAACTAAAAATGCTGGAAGATTTCGAAGTCCAGAAATTAACTGGTACGTTCTTCTTTCAGAAATACTTCCTAATTCTGCTAGAGCAATTGCCAGAAAATCTAAAGCCAGAGCTAAAGGTTGTCCGTGGAAATTTCCTCCAGAAATAATCTGATCGGCTTCTATAAAGATATTCGGATTATCGGTTACTGAATTAATTTCTGTTTTGAATACTTTGCGAACATAATCGATCGCATCTTTTGAAGCACCGTGAACCTGAGGCATGCAACGGAAAGAATACGGATCTTGAACGTGTTTCTTTTCCTGAGCAATAATTTCGCTTCCGTCTAAGAATTCAGTAATTCTTTGAGCCGTTACAATTTGTCCTTTGTGCGGACGTATATAATGTATTAATTCGTTAAATGGCTCGATTCTTACATCAAAACCTTCTAGAGAAATCGTTCCAATTAAATCTGCCAAATACGAATATTTATAGGCTTTTATTAAAATATGCGCTCCGTAAGCACTCATAAACTGCGTTCCGTTTAACAGAGCCAAACCTTCTTTTGACTGTAAAACAATTGGTTCCCAATTAAAATGTTTTAAAACTTCGGCAGAAGCCATTTTTTTTCCTTCAAAAAGAACCACTCCTTCACCTATTAATGGTAAAGATAAATGAGCCAAAGGCGCTAAATCACCAGAAGCCCCAAGCGACCCTTGAGTATATATTACAGGTAGAATATCATTATTATAGAAGTCTACTAAACGTTCTAAAGTTTTTAACTGTACACCAGAATGTCCGTAGCTTAAAGATTGAATCTTCAACAAAAGCATCATTTTTACAATCTCGGCAGGAACTTCTTCTCCCGTTCCGCAGGCATGAGACTTTACTAAATTCTCCTGAAGTTTCGATAAGTTTTCATTAGAGATTTTTACGCTATAAAGAGAGCCAAAACCAGTATTGATTCCATAAATTGGCGCTGTATGCGATGCCATTTTTTTATCCAAATAATCACGGCACTTTTGAACATTTACTTTTGCTTCTTCTGATAATTCCAGCGTTTTATTAAAGCTTAAAATTTCGTGTAATGTTTCTAAAGTAATGGTTTCAGTACTTATATAATGGACTTCTCTCATGATGATTTGAAATTTAAAACGTCAAAATTCAACAAATCAACATTAAAAAGCAACATTTTATCACAATAATTAAAATTTCTTCACATGTCATTCGTAAGGATTATTTAATTGTCAATCCTAAAAATGCAGATTTTTACAGTTTAAAAATCATTTTTCTCTTTAAAATCAAACCATTGTCTCATAAAAACGATGTATTATATAATCTGAAATATATTAAAACAGCAACTTAACATATTTAATTTTAACAAAAACTCAATATTGAATAATTGAGATTTGAATTATTAAAATATTCGCAAAAAGGCTTTTGAAGTTTTTAACTTTTACAAAAAGCTGTACTTTTGAAAAATCAAAAATGAAAAGTAACAGCATAAAATATCAATCTACAACTATTACAACTCAAACAGGAGTTGCAATTGCTGCTACCACAATTTCTACTACAACAACTACTACCCCTTAGGGGTATACATTTTTACATATAATCCAGTTTGTCTATACTTTTTTCGCAAAAGAAGAAAGGTAATGGATACATGAAAACTATTGCATTCTAAGAAAATAAAAATATCAAAAATGAAAGTATTAAAATTTGGCGGAACTTCGGTAGCCAATGCTCAAAATATAAAACTCGTTCTCGAAATTGTAAAACAAAAAGCAGGAAATGATCCATTAGTTGTAGTAGTTTCAGCTTTAAGCAAAGTAACTGATTTATTGCAGTCGGCAGCAGCAAAAGCAGCAGCAAACGACGAAAGCTTTAGAGAAGTAGTTGCTGAAATCGAGAAAAAACACCTTGACACTTTAAAAGAATTAATTCCCGTAAGCGAGCAAAGCAGTCTTTTAAGCCATGTAAAAAGAATCATCAATCATTTAGAAACTTTATTAGACGGATGTTTCCTTTTGGGTGAATTATCTCCAAGAACAGCCGATACTATTTTAAGTTTCGGAGAATTACTTTCTTCATTTATCATCGCTCAGGCATTTCAACAGACTGAAAAAGATGCTGTTTACAAAGACAGCCGCGAATTAATTAAAACTGATAATAACTTCGGAAAAGCGGCGGTAAACTTCGAAATTTCAAACCAATTAATAAAAGAATACTTTGCTGAAAATAAAGCAAAAATCAATATTCTGCCTGGATTTATCGCGCAGACTTTAGACGGAATTACTTCAACTTTAGGACGCGGCGGATCTGATTACACGGCAGCCATTATCGCCGGAGCAATTGATGCTGAACAACTAGAAATCTGGACTGACGTAAACGGAATGTTTACTGCAAATCCGAAAATCGTAAAACAAGCGCAGCCAATTGCGAATATCTCGTATCAGGAAGCAATGGAATTGTCGCACTTTGGAGCAAAAGTTTTATATCCGCCAACAATTCAGCCGGTTTTAAGAAAAAACATTCCCATTTTAATCAAAAATACTTTTGAGCCAGAAGCGGAAGGAACTTTAATTTCTGATGTTGTTTTATCAAAAGATACTGTTGTAAAAGGAATCAGCCACATCGATAATATTTCGCTTTTAACGCTTGAAGGTCCAGGAATGATTGGAGTTGCGGGTTCTTCCAGACGTTTGTTTGAAGTATTATCTCAGGAAAAAATCAATGTTATTTTTATTACTCAAGCTTCTTCAGAGCATTCAATCTGTATTGGAATTTTAAATTCGGATGCTGATAATGCTGAAGCTGCCATCAATAAAGCGTTTGAAATCGAAATTTCGCAGAACAAAATCGATCCTTGTTATGTCGAAAAAGACCTTTGCATTATTGCATTGGTGGGTGAAAACATGAAAAACCACCAAGGTTTAAGCGGTAGAATGTTCAGCACTTTAGGAAAAAACAACGTAAACATTCGTGCCATCGCGCAAGGTGCTTCTGAAAGAAATATTTCAACTGTAATTAACGAAAGAGACGTTAAAAAAGCGTTGAACACCTTACACGAAAACTTCTTTGAAGAAAATACAAAACAGCTTAATTTATTTGTAATGGGTGTTGGAAATGTGGGCGAGAAATTCATCGAGCAAATTCACAACCAGAAGAAATTCTTAAAAGACGTTTTAAAGATTAACGTTCGTGTTATTGCTTTATCAAATTCAAGAAAAATGGTATTTGATGAAGACGGAATTTCTTTAAAAGACTGGCAGTCGACTCTTGAAAAAGGAGAACATGCCGTTGCAACAGAATTTATAGCTCGTGCTAAAGAACTGAATTTAAGAAACAGCATTTTTGTAGATATTACAGCAAATGCAAGCGTTTCTGAAATGTATGAGAAATTCTTAAAAGAAAGTATTGCGGTTGTAACTTGCAACAAAATTGCATGTTCATCTGCTTACGACAATTATAAAAAACTAAAAAACCTGTCTCGTCAATACAACGCTCCTTTCTTGTTTGAAACGAATGTTGGTGCGGGATTGCCAATTATCGATACCGTAAAAAATCTGATTGCATCCGGCGATAAAGTGCATAAAATTCAAGCAGTTTTATCGGGAAGTTTGAACTTTATTTTCAACAATTTTGATGAGAATAATTCTTTTCATGATGTGGTAAAAGAAGCAGGAGTTCAAGGTTTCACAGAACCAGATCCGAAAATTGACTTAAGCGGAATCGACGTAGCGCGTAAAATCCTGATTCTAATTCGCGAAAGCGGTTATGAAATGGATATTGACGCCATTGCAAACGAATCGTTCCTGCCTGCAGAATGTCTGGCAACAACAAACAACGATGATTTCTTTGCTTCGCTAATCAAACATGCCTCTCATTTCGAGAACATTTACAAAGAAGCTTTAGCCAAAGATTCAAGACTAAAATACGTAGCGCAATTCGAAAACGGAAAAGCAAGCGTAGGTCTTCAATTCATTCCAAAAGATCATCCTTTCTATAACTTAGAAGGAAAAGACAATATCGTGCTTTTCTACACCGATCGTTACGTAGATCAGCCTTTATTAATCAAAGGAGCCGGAGCCGGTGCAGCGGTTACAGCATCAGGAATTTTTGCTGACGTGATTCGAATAGGTAATATTTAGCCGCAAAGGCACTAAGGCGCTAAGTTTTTTTAAGTTTTTCTTTGAGACTTAAAAAGTAGTAAAAATAAAAATCTTTGCGCCTTAGCGCCTTCGTGGCAAAAAAAGAGAGCCTTTAAAAAAAAACTTTGTGACTTTGTGCCTTCGTGGCAAAAACCAAAAATATGGAAATAAAACTATTTTGCCCAGCAACTATCGCCAATCTCTCATGCGGATTTGACGTTTTGGGACTTTGCTTAGACAATGCGGGTGACGAAATGATTGTTCGAAAATCAGATCAAAAAGGAGTTCGAATTACTAAAATCGTAGGTGCTGATCTGCCTCTTGAAACCGAGAAAAACGTTTCGGGTGTGGCTGCTTTGGCGATGTTAGCAACTTTGGACGAACTAGATTTCGGATTTGAAATTGAAATTTATAAAAACATAAAAGCGGGAAGCGGAATCGGAAGCAGTGCGGCAAGTTCTGCCGGAGCGGTTTTCGGAATCAACGAATTATTAGGAAGACCGTATTCTCGTAAAGATTTGGTTCAGTTTGCGATGCAGGGTGAAAAATTAGCTAGCGGTAACGCACATGCCGACAACGTTGCTCCTGCCCTTTTGGGCGGATTTACTTTGGTAAGAAGTTATGCTCCATTGGATATTATCAGAATCGACAGTCCGGAAGAATTGTATGCAACGGTCGTTCATCCTCAGATTGAGTTAAAAACGTCTGACGCTCGTTCGGTTTTAAAACAAAACGTTTCCCTAAAAAGCGCCATCATGCAATGGGGAAATGTGGGCGGACTTGTAGCGGGTCTTTACACCAAAGATTACGAATTGATTGGAAGATCGCTTCATGACGAAATCGTAGAACCTTTAAGAAGTGTTTTAATTCCAGGTTTTGACCAAATCAAACAAACGGCTTACGAAAACGGCGCTTTAGGTTCTGGAATTTCAGGTTCTGGTCCGTCGATTTTTGCTTTAAGCCGAGGAAAAGAAACCGCAGACCAAATCGCCAAAGCCATGAGCGACGTTTACGAAAAAATGAATTTACCCTATGAAATTCACGTTTCGAAGATAAACCCAGACGGCGTGAGAATTCTTTAAAACAATTAAAAATTAAAAATTTAGAATTAAAAATTGTAAGCTACGTTTGTGAGGCTGAGCGGAGTCGAAGCCCACGCACAGTAAACGAGTCTAGTTTGTCATTTCGACTGAAAGGAGAAATCACACTAGTTTTGTCGACAAAGATTGGCGAGTTTCTATGCGGATTCTCGCGTGTGATTTCTCCTTCGTCGAAATGACAAAAAAATGCGTTTAAAAAAAATTGAAATAAAAAAAAGTACCACAAAGCTTTGCGTTCTCTGCGTTTTCAAAAGAAACCCATTCCTTGCGCTCTTTGCGGTTAAATAAAAACAACCAATGAAATACTACAGTTTAAACCATAATGCCCCAAAAGTTTCTTTTCAGGAAGCTGTAATACAAGGATTAGCGAGTGATAAAGGATTATATTTCCCAGAAAGCATTACGCCTCTTGATCCTTCATTTTTTGATAAAATCGAAAGTTTAAGCCACGAAGAAATTGCGTATGAAGCAATTAAACAATTTGTTGGTGATGAAATACCTGCACAAAAACTAAAAGAAATCATCGCTGAAACTTTAGTTTTTGATTTCCCTGTCGTGAAAGTAGAAAACGGAATCTATTCGTTAGAATTATTCCACGGACCAACAATGGCTTTTAAAGACGTTGGAGCGCGATTTATGTCTCGTTGTCTGGGATATTTCAATAAAGACAAAAAAGACGCTAAAAACACCGTTTTAGTAGCGACTTCTGGAGATACAGGAGGCGCAGTGGCAAGTGGATTTTTAGGCGTTGACGGCGTTGATGTTGTCATTTTATATCCGTCAGGAAAAGTGAGCGACATTCAGGAAAAACAATTGACGACTTTAGGGCAAAACATTAAAGCGCTTGAAGTTGATGGTGTTTTTGACGATTGTCAGGATATGGTGAAAAAAGCGTTTTTAGACGAAACTTTAGCGCACAAAAACCTGACTTCGGCGAATTCTATAAATATTGCACGTTGGCTGCCACAGATGTTTTATTTCTTCTTTGCTTACAAAGCGTTGAAGAGCCAAAACAAACCTTTGGTTTTCTCTTGCCCAAGCGGAAACTTCGGAAATATCTGTGCCGGAATTATGGCAAAAAAATTAGGTTTGCCAATTGAACATTTTGTTGCTTCGACAAACGTAAACGACACGGTTCCAAGATTCTTAGAAAACGGAAAATACGACCCGAAGCCTTCTAAAGCGACAATTTCTAACGCAATGGACGTTGGAAACCCAAGCAACTTTATTAGAATTCAGGAATTATACAATAATGATTTAAAGGCTTTTGAAAAAGATTTCTCCTCGTACAGCTACACCGACGAAGAAACGCTAAAAGCCATGAAACAAATTTACAACACCGACGGTTACATCGCAGAACCTCACGGGGCGGTTGGTTATTTAGGTTTGAAAAAAGAGCTTGAAAAATACCCGAACGCCATTGGTATTTTCTTAGAAACCGCTCACCCAATTAAATTCTTAGATGTGGTTGAACCAGCGCTAGAAATTACGCTTCCTATTCCAACACAAATTGAAAGTGTTATCAATGAGGAGAAAGTTAGTGTGAAGATTGGGAGTTATGAGGAGTTGAAGGGTTTCTTGGGGTAAATTAAATACTTATTTCTTAAAAAAATAAAGTCATGGATTTAATTTAATTCATGGCTTTTTTAATTATATTTCAAATAGTTTTTTGTACGTAAAATTAGTATGTTTGATATTATTACAAAAAAAATTGTTAGTGTATTATAAATTAGAGTTAAACATTTTTAGCATTTTATGGTAGAAGTAATTGATTTAAATCAGGAAAAACAAACAACTTGTCGAATAATGATTTGTCAATTAAATTCAGATGAGTTTGATTGGGAATTAAAAAATGGTTTATATTTTATGATTAATAATGATAAAATATCTTTAAAGATTAAAGATATTTTATCTATTGCAAAATTAAATTCAGTTGACTTAATACTTTTTCCAGAATTATCGATTCCTGAAAAACAAATTGAAAAATTGCAAGAATGGTCAAAGGAACAACAAAGTATAATAATTTGTGGAAGTCACTACAGCAATAACAATGGCAAATTTATACCTCGAAGTCCTATCATTATAAAAGGAGAAGTTTTTTTTACTGAAAAGATTTTTTTATCACCTCTAGAAAAATCTCCTATAATGAATCAAGGAGCATCTTCTGGAACAAAAGTTTTAAAATTTGTAAATACTTTTGTAGGGAATTTTGCAGTATTAATTTGTTCCGATTATTTAGAAGAAAATCTCAAAGATGAACTTGACTTACAATCATTAGATTTTCTTTGTGTTCCTTCTTACCAAAGAGATTCTGAAGTATATTTTAGAAGAATGAATACTGAATGTGAAAATTCTAAAGACGGTATTTTTATAATTTATTCAAATTTCTTAAATAAAAAATATGGTGATGGAAATTCTTCACTATTTGGCTTGATGGACAGAATGTATCTAGAAAAAATTAAAGACGCAGGATATACGGATTTGAATCCAAATAAAAAGATATTTCAATTTACAGAGATGACAGAATATCTCATTGCAGATATTAATTTGAATAATAAACGTCCATTTGCAAATCGAAACATTAATACAAGTCCTAATGTACATATCCTTTCAATAAATACTCAAACTAGAAGTAAGGACCTTGAATTTATAAAAAAAATATTTCATGATGATGAACGATACAAAAGGATTGACGAATTGTATGTCAAACCAAATGAGTTTGATGAAATATTAAAAATAATTGATGAAAAAAATATAGTTTTCATAATTGGTGATCCAGGTATTGGCAAAACTTATACAGCGGTAAAAATTTTAAAAACTTATTACGAGAAAGGCTTTCAGCCTATTTGGATTGCAGGATTAGAAAAAGAAGAAAGAGACTTACAAAGTAAAGTATTAAGAGATTTTGAGCCGACAGCAAATCAAATCGTATATTTTGAAGACCCATTTGGAAGAACTGCTTTTGAAAAAAGAGACAGTTTATTTCAAATTTTTAGCCCTTTGATGGACAAACTTAGAAGTTCTAATTGCAAAATAATAATTACTTCGAGAAAAGAAATTTTCGAAACTTTTACAAAAGAAAGTTTATTAGAAAAAGAAATTCTTGAAATAAAAAAAGAATTAAATGTCAGCAATCCTTCATATGACAAACAATTATTATATGAAATTTTCAAAAAACTTTCTGTTTTATTTTGTGATTGGTATAGCAATGATGATTTTACAAGTTTAGTTCATATAGCAATAAAAGAAGGACGACTCACAACACCTCTAGCGATTAGAGATCTTGTTTTTGTTTCAAAAAATACTGAAACAAAAGAATTATTACAAGAACAAATTGAAAGAAGAACAAATGAGACAACAAAAGTCTTTGCGTTAGAAATTTTAGCATCATCAATAACGACCAAATTAGTTTTATATTTGACTTATTTTAGTGGATTTAAAGGGAAACCTTTTTTGTCGCAACTTTATCAAGATACAGCAAAGGAATTAATTAAGTTAAACCTTCCAATTACAAGTTTTTCATTTAATATTGAAATGCGCTCTCAAATAGGCTATAGAATAGAGCAATTTGGATACAATAGAACTGCATACAAATTTGCTCATCCAATTTATGAAGAAGCATTATCTAATTTAATAACTTCTGATAGCACTTGTGAAACAATAGCTAAAGCAATAATCCAAGAATTAGCTAAGCTGGATTTAAAAATAGCTTACAATGTAATTAATAGATTTGTAATAAAAAATCCAGATGTGTCATTATTATTAATTAATCATATTAACGAATCAAATTCAAGAATTGAAGATCAATTATTAAGAATGACGTTAAGTCAAAAACTAATTTCCACTTTCTATTTAACAAAAAATGAAGATTTTTTTGAACTAGCATGCCATTTTTATTCACTAAAAGAAATTGTGACTGATATAAACAATCATTTTAAAGATTGGTACGATTTGGAACAAAAATTAAATTTATGTCAGAGATATATAAATAACTCCCCAATTGAATTCAACTCATCTTTGACTAACGAAATAGATTGGGAAAATGCCTTTAACAATAAAAACGATAGTTACTTTACTCCTAATAGAATACTTAAACTATTGACAATATCGACATCAATAAATCAAAATTCATTGTCGATATTTATAGAAAAAAAAGGAGGTAATTTTATCAAAAAGATATATTTACTTTCGGATGATAATGATAGAAAAAGATTTCTATTATTATTGAAAGGTCATTCTATAGAGAATGAAATTAAGAAATACAGAAGGACAATACAAGAATTTGAAAAATCAAATGGATCTGATAAGTTTAAATTATTTCGAAAGGCTATTTTTTCGGAATTAAAATATTATGGTAAAATCACCATAGATGTTGGAGCAGAAAAGGCACTTTCAAAATTCTGGGTTAATTTACTTCCAGTTGGAATAGATTCAATTGAAGGTTTTTTTACACCTGGAGCAATTGTAGGTATTTTTAACAATCAAGATAAACTTATAGCCGTTGGAGTTACAGAATATTCATCTGAAAATTTAAAAAAAATAATGAAGCATTCTACTAATCAATTCCATGATTTAATTGGTTATTATCATACAAACTGTGCTGTTAAATCAGAATTTCTAAAAAGATTAAACAATAATGAATCTAGAAAATGGAAACTCGTAAATTAATAATCTATTCTCCATTAACTCGCGCATTCAATTCGTAAACATAATAAATAAAAAAGAGACCTCATAAAAGGTCTCTTCTCAATTTAATATATCTTCAAAAACAATTATTTCCCATTCAATAACTTCTCCAAATACTCCACTTTATCTTTTTCAGCTTGCACCAAACGTTCGTAAAGTTCAACTACTTTATCTAAAGGATTAAAAGTGCAGTTGTAATCACCTGTTGTAATAATAGGAATAGTACCGTGATCTTGAAAAGTATTTCCAATAATATTAAAAACCGCTTCTTCCGAAAAGTTTTTAATGGCTTCAACAGAAACTCCGAGAGCTTTTGCTATTTCAATTAGTCTTTGCTCGTCTACCGTTTCGCTGTTTTCAATATTGAAATTGACTGCTGACTTATTCCTAAAGCATAAGCAAGAGCTTCCTGCTTCATATCTTTAAGCTCTCTAATACGGCTTATATTTCTGCCGATATGTCTTGGTTTTATTGCTGTACTCATAATTCAAAGATATTTAAAATTCTTAAACGAAACTCAATTTCGGTAAAAAACAAAGCTATTTTTGTAAGATACGCTTTTCATTTCCTGTATAAACAATTGTTTATCAAACTTACAATTTAAATACATTTAAAAATTGTTTCGTTTGTAGTTTTCTTTTTCAGTTTTGAATAAGTTTACTATGTTTGATTAAAAAACAACTAAATTCAATATGGGCACAAACATTGTTCTGATCTTTTTAGTATTACTTATTATTTCTCTTCTTTGTTACCCGAAAATTCAATCCTGGGTTGATTATTATAAAGAACAAAGAGCAATAGAGTTTAAAAAAAGAACAGGTCTTGATTTGTGGTCTCTTTATAGATTATCAGCACCTACACCATTTTTCTGGGGTTTAGAAAAATTCATCTTTAACACAACTATTTTTTACTTCGATGAAAATAATTTATACCTAATACAATCAGATGAACCTGTAATTAAATATCCTCTTTCATCAATTATAGAAGCCAGAAGAACAATGGTTACGATTAACAAAAGAAGAGTTTGGAAAATAATTATTAATAATTCTGGTCAGCAAATAATTTATAAGTTAAGGACTTATAGCAATTTTAGTCTTTTCTTAGAGAAAGTAAGTGAAAACCCAAATGCAATTGTAGACGATAGGTATATTTGGGGAATATTTGAGTAATAATTAATTTTAATAATATTGCAAAAATGGCAATCTGGCAATATCTTTTAATTGTAGTTCCTAAAAATTCAATTGATCAGAATTATAATATTTTTGAAAATAACAAAACTGAATTTTTACCAGACACTAATTCTTATTGGGAAAATCTTGTTGGCAGTACTAGCGATATTATTTCAGAACTTGATCAAATTCTTCCAAGAGCACATTGGAGCACCGATACTTTTGTAAGCTGGAAAGGCGATGATAAAAACAATGAAGATAATGATGGCCATATTAGCTTAACAGATGATAAAAGTCAGATAGAAGAATTGACTTTCAGAATTGATTTGAGAAAAGAATCAAATATTACAAATACTCTTCACTCAATATTAGACCTTTGCAAAAAACATAATTTTGTTTTAATTGACTTAAAAGGAAAAATTTTCGAACCAAATTTAGAAGATATTTTAGAAAGTATTAAAACTTCAAATGCTGCACGATTTCTTAATGACCCAATACAGTTTTTCGAAGATTTAAATAAAAATAATTCAAATGAAACAAGAACATAAAATTATCCTTGAATTGCTAGAATCTTATTTAGAAAAGAATCCAAGTCAGAGATTTGGACAGGCATTGTTCAATCTCAATATTAATGAATTTCAGAAAACTACTGACCCTAGAAATCCGAATTATAACATAAGAGATATTCATGGTGACAATGATTTAGATATTATTGAACGAATCCAAAATCGTTTACATTTGATAGAATCCCAGAAAAACAATTAATTCTCTAGCTAGCAAATACGCACAATATTAAATTCAATTGCCTCCAGTTTTAGCTGGAGGTTTTTATTTTGCAGTATAAAGTCGGCTTTAGCCAAAAAACTTAAAAGATTAGGCTAAAGCCATTTTCTACTATAACTTTGTCTCCCACAGCTAAAGCTGTGGGCAATTCAAATGTTCTTGGCTAAAGCAAGAAACAATTCAAAATATTTTATAAATAACATGATTACAAAAGCATTACTAGAAGATATTCCCGCATTAACAACCTTAATAAATTCAGCATACAGAGGCGAATCGTCTAAAAAAGGCTGGACAACCGAAGCGCATTTACTAGAAGGAAAAAGAACCGACGAACAGGAAATGACCGAAATCTTTCTAGATTCAAAAAATACAATCCTGAAGTTTACAGAAAATGATACCATTATCGGTTCGGTTTTATTGGTAGAAAAAGGACATCAATTGTATTTGGGAATGCTTACGGTTTCGCCAGAACTTCAAAACAGCGGCATCGGGAAAAAGCTTTTGGCAGCAGCCGAAGATCATGCTAAGTCTCTTGGTTTATCGAGTATTATTATGACGGTTATTTCGGTTCGCGAAGAATTGGTGGCTTGGTACAAACGTCACGGTTATGTTGATACAGGCAAACGCGAAGCTTTTCCTGAAAGTGAAATTCATACTACGGTTTCTGAAGTTCCTTTGGAGTTTGTTTATTTGGAGAAAAGCATTGCGTAAAGTTTAACCGCAAAGAACGCAATGGTTTACGCCAGGTTCGCTAAGATTTTTTTAATCTCGCAAAGTCGCGAAGACGCAAAGTTTAACTGAAAAACTGCCATATAAGTACTATAAGAATTTTAAGTTTTCTGCTTACTTGAACTTATATTACTTATATGGTTCAAAAAACTTTGCGACTCTGCGACTTTGCGAGATTTTATTTTAACCTAATCAAGAAACCGTTCTCTTAATCTTAGAAAGAAACTCGTGCGAAACGCCCAAATACGATGAGAGATTCTTGTTGTTTATCGAACTTATCTTTTGCGGATAACGCTCTTTAAAATCCAAATAACGTTGTTTTGAGGTTTTATTGAGAACATCCAAAAGCCGCTGTTGAATCGCAACATTCGCGCGCTCAATCATGAGAACATGAAACTTAATCAGTTTTGGAATCATGGCAAACAAATACGTTTTTTGCTTTTTATTGATCACGACTATTTCACTGTCTTCAATGGCTTTAATGTTGTATGTGGTTGGTTTTTGGTGATAAAAACTTTCCAGATCACACATCCATTCGTTTTCGAATGAAAAGAAAATAACGGTTTCGGTTCCGTTTTCATTTAAAATGTAAGTTTTAAAAGAGCCCTTCAAAATAAATCCCTCATAACTATTATTAGAATCTTGAATCTGAAGAAACTGATTCTTTTTGAGTTTAATGAGTTCTGCCTTTGAAACAATAATGTCCCATTCTTCATCCGTGAGCGGAATTTTTCGCTCAATGTTTTGTCTAAGTAGGTTGTACATGTTGTGGTTTTTGTGAGGAATAAATTTGTTTTTCAACTCATTATTAATTAGGGGCTTAAATAATGTAATCGATTACGTAAAAGTAAACATAAAATGCATTTTTGTAAATTTACAACTGTTAAAAAAACACATTTCGTAGATTTTTTTGCAAAAGTTTGAACTTGTTCAATTTTTTTCGTGCAAATTATAATCAGATTTGTAACGTTAAATTTTTATAAACCACCAAACTTAAACTATGAAATTAAATGTAACAATCTCAATGTTTGCCTTAACATTGGCACTTGGTTTTACGGCATGTAATACTGAGGAAATCGGATCAGCGCAAGATTCACAAAGCGCAGCAATTGAAACAACAACTCCAACAAACAGCAATCTGACGGCTAAAATTGGAAACTGCGCTGAAGTTCCGGGCTGGGCTTCACAAAACGGAGGTACGACCGGAGGAGGTTCTTCGGCTGAAACAACAGTCACTACTTATGCACAGCTGAAATCAGCGATCGAAAACACAACTGTAAAAGTGATTAAGGTTTCGGGAACAATTACCATTACCACAAGATTGTCTTTCCAAGATCAAACTGGAAAAACAATTTATGGCGCTAATGGTGCAAAATTGGTTTCCACTAACCAGACTAAAGACGGTTCTGGAATCATTAACATCAAAAGATGTAAAAACATCATTATTCGAAATTTAATTTTTGAAGGCCCAGGCGCTTATGACACTGACGGATGGGACAATGCCATTCTGGATGAATGTACAAACGTTTGGGTTGATCACTGCGAATTTAGAGATGGTGTTGACGGAAATTTCGACATCAAGAATAAATCAGATTATATTTCGGTTACGTATTCTAAATTCCACTATTTAAAACCACCAAAAGCTGGAGGTTCTGGAGGATCAGACGATCACAGATATTCTAACTTAATAGGCTCAAGCGACGGCGCTACTGGTGACCGTGGTAAATTAAGAATCACTTTTGCAAGATGCTGGTGGGCTCCAGGCTGTAAAGAAAGAATGCCTAGAGTTCGTTTTGGACAAGTTCATATTGTAAATAGCTTTTTCAATAGTACTGTAAGCAACAAATGTGTTGCCGCAGGTTTTGAAGCGAATATTCGTGTAGAAAGCAACGTTTTTGAAGGTGTGAAAAACCCAATCGATTTAATGAGTGGTTATACTGCCGTTACCGTTACTGATAATGTATTTACAAGTGTGACAGGAACTCAGGCTGGAAGCGGTACAGCTTTTACGCCGCCCTATTCTATCGTAAAATTAAATAAAACGGCTGTTAAAGCTGATATTTCTGCCAATGCAGGAGCTACTTTAGGCGGTAATATCTGTGGTTCTTTTTAATAGAATTACAATAAAAAAGTAAGTTAGTTTTTAGTTAGAACCACGGATTGCAGTTTTGTAATTCGTGGTTTTTTAGTTTTTGTTTGTTTAGTTTGTTTCAGGTTTCAAGTTTCAGGTTTCAGGTTTCAGGTTTAATCGCCTAGTTTGTCATTCCTACGAAGGAGGAATGAAAATATTATTAAAAAAGAAAAAGACGCACTGCTGTGCGTCTCTACAGAAAGCCTTTGTCGCTTTGTAACTCTGTACCTTTGTACCTTTTTAAAGAACCAATTCTTCAAATAATCTCTGAATTGTTTTCTCTAAATCCTCACACAATCCCGGATGAGGTCTTGACGTTTGAATTGCTGAACTTCTAATAGCTGTTAACCAGCGAAAACGTTCCGGGATTTCAAATTCAGCAATTGGACCGCCGTCTCTGGCTCCTTTTGCTATTTTTTCTAAAGAAGTCAAATTACATTCTAGCTGTTCAATGTCGAAATCGGCAGAAAGCGCTTGTATTTTTTCTTTATTTACGTGAAAAAGAACCTTTATAAATTTGGCTTTTTTACAAAACAAAATGATTCCAATATTCAGGAATTCTTCGCGCTCTACCCTTGGTACAACACGAATCACAGCATACTCGTATAAGTGATTATCTTGCATTTTGCGCCTGATTTACAAATATTTCTGAATTGGCTAATCTTGTCTTTAAAAACTGCAGATACACGTTTCGCAATCCTTCTGGAGTTTCGTCTGCATCTTCCCACTGCAGCCAGTCCAGCGGAATGGTATTTACAATTTCTTCTAAAATTTCTGGCGTTAAAATCGCTTTAAACTCAGCATCGACTTCTTTTAAAAGTGAAGCTTGAGGTAATAAAACGTGATCTTTTATCAACGCAAACGGACTTTTAGCATGTTGTTCCCAGTTGCTCCAAGAATGATGGAAATACAAGCACGCACCATGATCGATCAACCATAATTCTTTGTGCCAAATCAACATATTGGTGTTTCTGAAAGTTCGGTCAACATTGGTGATATAAGCATCCAGCCAAACAATCTGTGAAGCTAATTTTGCATCGACAGTTGTAACCGCAGGATCAAAAGTTATGGCACCAGATAAGAAGTGAAGCGCCAAGTTTAATCCCTGACTTCCTTGCAATAAATCTTGGATTTCTTCATCGGCTTCAGTTCTTCCGAAAGCTTCGTCGAGATTGGCAAATACTAATTCTGGTAGTTGTAGTTTTAAGGCTTTTGCGATTTGTCCGCCAACTAATTCGGCTATTAAGGCTTTTACACCATGTCCGGCACCTCTAAATTTTAAAACGTATTTAAAATCGTCGTCGGCTTCTGCTAAGGCTGGCAACGAACCGCCTTCGCGTAATGGAGTTATATAACGGGTAACGTTTACCGTTCTGAGATCGAAGTTTTTCATAGTACAAACTTACGAATTTTTCTAAACCGCAAAGAACGCTAAGGTTTACGCAAGGTTCGCAAAGTTTTTTTAATCTCGCAAAGGCGCGAAGGCGCAAAAAAACAAAAGACTTTGCGACTCTGCGACTTTGCGAGATTTATTAGTTTAGACTTAAACTTTCTTATATAACTTATATGGTTAAAAATTGCGTGCTTTGCGTAATTCCTTGCGTCCTTTGCGGTTAAACCTGTAAACTCAAAAAAGCTTTTCCAAGATATTTAATAATAGTTGAAGCGGTAAAAGATTCGTAACCAGTTTTGGGTAAAGCTAAATCTGCGGTTAATCCGTGGAGGTAGACGCCTAATTTTGAAGCGTATTTGGGTTCGTAACCTTGTGCTAAAAGACTAGTGAGGATTCCGGTTAAAACATCGCCGCTTCCTGCGGTTGCGAGTGCAGCGTTTCCGCTTGTGTTTTCGTAAACTGAAGTTTTGTTTATAATGAATGTTGGAGCGCCTTTCATTACTACTATGACTTTGTACTTTTCTGAAAAAGCGATTGTTTTTTGGAATTTCTCTGATTCTGAATTCCACTTTCCAATCAAGCGTTCTAATTCTTTTGGATGAGGTGTTAGAATCGTGTCTTCGGGAACTAATTCCAGCCAAGATATATTTTCTGAAATGATATTTAAGGCATCGGCATCTAAAACTAGAGGTACTTTATTTATTCTTAAAAATTCAAATAAGGCTTTTTGTGTGCCTAACTCCTTTCCTATTCCTGGTCCGATTCCGATGGCTTGCGGAATTAGCGGCAGATGAATATTAGTAATGAAATTGGTATTTTCGTCGGTTACGGTCATTACTTCTGGAATGGAAGTTTGAAGGATTTGATAACCGCATTTAGGTATCAAAGTCGTTACGAGTCCGCATCCTGATTTTAAGCAGGATTTTGAAGCTAAAACGCCTGCTCCTATTTTGCCATAACTTCCGGCAATAATCACCGCGTGACCTTGTGTTCCTTTATGTGCTTTGGAATCTATTGGTTTGTATAGCTTTAGAATTTCTTCTTTATTTATTAGATACGGTGATTTCATTTTTGCTGGCGTTTTAATTTTAAACACATAGAATCATAGCTTTTCTTTGCGCTTAAAGGCATTTCACTTGTTTAAATGCAAATTAGCTGAATTTAAAAAAGGACTAGATTTTATATTAAAATTACATAAAAAATTGAAATCCTTAATCTTCTTTTGAAAACGTCGCTCCTAGCCCTGATAGAAGCGGCATCCTTTTACTTTTTTCTTTAAAAAGTAAAAGATATAGCGGATAGCAGGAAATAGCTCCTAATTATTGCGAAATTTATAATTTAGGCTGTTTAAATTCGATATTTTTTGAATAGATTTGCAGAACAATTTTATAAAACAACACAATGAAAAATACTGCGCTTACGCACATACATGAGGGTTTGGGAGCGAAAATGCTGCCTTTTGCAGGTTACAACATGCCTATTACATACGAAGGAGTTAATGCTGAACACGAAACTGTTCGTAATGGTGTGGGCGTTTTTGACGTTTCGCATATGGGTGAATTTTTGTTAACAGGTCCAAATGCTTTGGCTTTGATTCAGAAAGTGACTTCAAATGATGCTTCGACTTTGACAATTGGAAGAGCGCAATATTCTTGTCTTCCGAATAATGAAGGCGGAATTGTTGACGATTTGATTATTTATAAAATGAAAGAAGAGCAGTATTTACTGGTTGTAAATGCTTCTAATATTGAAAAAGACTGGAACTGGATTTCTTCGCACAATGATTTGGGCGTTGAAATGCGAAATCTGTCTGATGATTATTCTCTTTTAGCCATTCAAGGCCCAAAAGCAGTTGAAGCAATGCAGTCTTTAACTTCGGTTGATTTGTCTGCCATTACATATTACCATTTTGAAGTGGGTGATTTTGCAGGAATCGAACATGTAATTATTTCTGCTACAGGCTATACAGGTTCTGGCGGTTTTGAAATTTACTGTAAAAATAATGAGGTAGAACAAATTTGGAATAAGGTTTTTGAAGCTGGAGCTTCTTTCGGAATCAAACCAATTGGTCTTGCTGCTCGTGATACTTTACGTCTTGAAATGGGATTCTGTCTTTACGGCAATGACATTAACGATACTACTTCTCCACTTGAAGCTGGTTTAGGATGGATTACGAAATTCACAAAAGATTTCACTAATTCTGAAGCGCTTAAAAAACAAAAAGAAGCTGGTGTTACTAGAAAATTAGTTGCTTTTGAAATGCAGGAACGTGCTGTGCCAAGACATGATTATGAAATTGTGGATGGTGAAGGAAACGTGATTGGAATTGTAACTTCGGGAACAATGTCACCTTCTATGAATAAAGGAATTGGTTTAGGATATGTTACAACAGCAAACAGCGCCGTAGACAGCGATATTTTTATTAGAATTAGAAAAAATGACGTTCCTGCCAAAGTGGTTAAATTGCCTTTTTATAAGAAATAAATTTTACTGATATAAAACATAACAGCCTTACAGAGAATTTTGTAAGGCTTTTTTATTTATAAAATTCATAAAATTTCCGATTATATATGTATTTTACCGATGAAAGACCGTATGAATCTAGTTTTGAGGATGTAAGATTTTTTACGAATAATATAAACCGAAATAAAAAAAATACCGTAATTTTAATATAAATCTTGATTCTGCGATTTATGAAAAAAATTGGGTTGCTTTTTTTATTGACTACCACTTTTCTATTTAGCCAAAATAGCGCCCAGACATGCGATATTCTCAACAAAATAAATGCTGTTATACAAACGGAACATCTACGTCCTAAACCTGTCGATGACAGCTTATCTGTTTATGTTTTTGATAATTTGATCAATGAGTTAGATCCTTCTAGGAATATCTTTTATAAAACTGAATATGATGAAATGGCAGCTAAATACCGCTTGAATTTAGATGATCTTATTCTCGAAAATGATTGCAGTTTTTTAAACGATATAACTTCTAAATATATTGCCGGTTTAAAAAGAACAAAAGAGGTTTTGGAAAAAATGCAAAATGTTCCCTTTGATTATTCTAAAAAAGATACCATACGCTTTTACAAAAAAACATTTCCTTTTTACTTAAAAAAAGAAGATGTAGAGAAAGTTTGGCAGAAAAAAATACGCTACCAAATCTTGGACGATATAGCTGAAAGCAGTGATAATCTGGATTCTATCAAAGCTAATTTTAAAACGATTGAAGAGAAATCCCGAAAATTAATTTTATCAAATGAAATCTGCCGAATCAGTACGCTTTTAGAAACAAAAACCAAACAGGACGAAAATCTGTATAATTTTTTCTGTACGTATTTTGATCCGCATACAGCCTATTTCAGCGACGATTCTAAATCAAGTTTTGTAGCTTCATTATCTAAAGAGCATTTGTCTTTGGGTATGACGGTTAATTTAAATGAGAAAAATGAAATTATTGTTCATGAAATTGATCCAAATGGCCCAGCATACCAAACGGGGCAGATAAAAAAAGGCGATCAGATTATTTCGGTTTCCAATAATAAGGAAACACTTCAGGTTTCTTGTTCTTCTTTGGAATCTATTTCGACGATGATTTTATCAGAAGCCAATAAAAGTCTTACGCTTACGCTGAAAAGAAACTCTGGAAAAAACTTTGATGTTTACATTGAAAAGCAGGTTATGAAGGATGAAGAAAATTCGGTTTTCAGCTTTATAATTGGTAAAGAAAGTAAAATTGGATACATCAAAATACCAAGTTTTTATGCCGATTTAGACGGAAACAGCCGTAAAGGCTGCGCCGATGATGTAGCTCGTGAAGTCATTAAATTAGAACGCGATAACATTAAAGGTCTTGTAATTGATTTAATTGACAACGGTGGCGGTTCGATGGAAGAAGCGATTAAACTAGCAGGAATGTTTGTTGATTATGGTCCAATTTCGATTGTAATAGATCATACACAGGAGAAAACGGTAATAAACGATCCTTTTAAAGGTGTTATTTATAGAGGTCCAATTGTTATTCTGGTAAATAGCAATACGGCTTCTGCCAGTGAATTTTTCTCTTCTATTATGCAGGATTATAACCGCGCACTTTTATTAGGAAGCAATACACTTGGAAAAGCAACCATGCAGACCATTCTTTCGCTTGACGAAACTAAAAACACTGATTTTCTTAAAATTACAATTAATAAGTTTTATCGTGTTACTGGAAAAAGTCATCAATATATTGGTGTAACTCCAGACGTAGTTCTTCCTGAATTTTACGAAGATGTTTACCAAAAAGAAAGTGACTTTCCTACTGCAATAAAAAATGACAGCATAGCACCATTTTTGAAATACAAACCTTATGTAAAAAGAAGTTTAATCGATAAAATAGCGCAGAAAAGCAGCGCAAGACTTGCTGGCAATTATTACTTTAATGACATTAAAAGGATCAACCAGAAAATCGATCAATTGATAAATACTCCAAAGGCAGAATTACCTATGAATCTCGATGCTGTTTTCCAGCAAAAGAAAATGGTAGATTCTCTTTGGAAAGAAATCAATACTTTTAATGATGAAAATAATCCACTGGATGTTTATAATTCTACAGTAAATCAATTTTTATTAGGCGCCTATCCTAATGAGAAAACTATCAATCAATATCAAATGGATCAGCTAAAAATTAATCCTTATTTAAACGAAGCTGTAAATATAATTGTCGATTTTAATTCATCGAAATAATTATTGATTTCCAAGTTTTAAGTTTCGGATTATCTTTTAATTGAAACAGTCTTCTTTATAAAACTTAAAACGATCAAAAAACTTTTGAAAACCTTTAAAAAGTTAAATTTTGATTTTGGATAAATAAGGAATTACTTTTATTTTTGCATCACAAAATAAAAAATTAGAAATGGGAAGAGCGTTCGAATTTAGAAAAGGAAGAAAAATGAAACGTTGGTCTGCAATGGCCAAAACATTTACCCGAATTGGTAAAGATATCGTTATGGCCGTTAAAGAAGGCGGTCCTAATCCTGATGCCAATTCTAGATTAAGAGCGGTTATACAAAACGCGAAAGCTGCCAACATGCCTAAAGACAATGTGGAGCGTGCGATTAAAAATGCCAGCAATAAAGATACTGCCAACTATAAAGAAATTTTGTTTGAAGGATATGCTCCTCACGGAATTGCAATTTTAATTGAAACTGCATCTGACAACAATAACAGAACTGTAGCCAACATCCGTAGTTATTTTAATAAATGCAATGGAACAATGGGAACTCAGGGATCTGTTGAGTTTATGTTTGATCATACTTGTAATTTCAGAATTGCTAAAGACGGGATTGATGCAGAAGAACTAGAATTAGAGCTTATTGATTTTGGTGCTGAAGAGGTTTTCGAAGATGAAGATGGAATTCTAATCTATGCTCCTTTTGGAAGTTTTGGTGCGTTACAGAAAGAGTTAGAAAACAGAGGGCTTGAAATTTTATCTTCTGGTTTTGAGCGTATTCCGCAAATCACTAAAGAGTTAACAGAAGCTCAAATCGCTGACGTTGAAAAATTAATTGAAAAAATCGAAGAAGATGATGACGTAATGAACGTTTATCACACAATGAAAGAAGAATAATTTTTTCCTTTAATAATACATTTAAAAGCTCCGGATTCGGAGCTTTTTTTGTTTGAAATCATTTTAAACTAGGGTTACCCATTTAAAAAATTAATATTTACAGTTATATTTGCCCTACCTCAAATAACAACAAAATGCAAACATCAAAAATTACAAGAATTGCAGTAATAGTATTGGTACTTCTATTTTTAGTATTAAGCGTAATAAGCTGCAGCACACATGTTCATTCTAGCCATCCTAGACCAGCAAGCGGTAAAAGAATACCTCCAGGGCAAGCTAAAAAAATATCAGGAGATAAAAGCGCAAAAGCGTATGCTCCAGGTCAGCAGAAAAAGAGATAAAAAAAGCCTTCTGAATTTCAGAAGGCTTCTTTTTTGTAAAAATTGCTGATTTATTTTTTCCCAGCGCTATTTATGACTTTAATTAAATAAGTTCCTTCGGGCAAATCACTAATATTAGAACCATTAGTTTCCATTATCTTTTTCCCATCAGAATAGACTTCAATATTTTTACTTGTTTCAGCAGATGATGTTTTTACAGTCGGATTACTTACTTTTTTAGAGTTATTAACCGCTGATGTTTCAATTACCTTCCCAGTAGGTTTTGAGCTTTCATAAGCTTCTAAAACTTGTTCATCTGTCATAGCTACTACATATAATTTAAGATCATCAATATCTGCATTTATAGCAGTAGAAGTATTTAATTTTCCTATACTTAAGATATAACCTTTAGCTGAACGCTGAATGTCTGAGACGGATTTCAGTAATTGACCATTACGGTAAATTTTAGTTACATTTCCATCGTATGTAACACTGTACAGATACCACGTATCTTTTACAAGAGGAACGGAAATTGTAATATTGTTTGTATCTCCCCAGCCAATCAAACTTAAATCTGAATTACCTCCAGAAGCCGGCTGTTGTAATAATGCAAAATATTGTCCGTTTACTGGTGTACCATAATTAAAAATGTAATTAGCAGTATTTACAGCATTGAATTTTACCCAGATCGAAATTGTTTTTGGTTTATTGCCTTGAGGAAGATCGCCCACAACACCCTGATATGCTTTATTGGTTAATCGTAAAGCACCTTTAGGAGTTCCCATTCTATCATTTACAAAAACAGGTGTGCCAAGAAATGAAACTGTATTATCAGCACTGTTTAGAGTCCCGTTGAAATTAAATTCCTGTACCGGATTTTGAGCATTTGCTTTAAAAAAAATAAATAACACTAAAACGAATAATACTTTTTTCTTTTTTATAGATTTCATTTGAATAGTTTGGGGGCTTAGGCAAATATTTTATTGCAAATCTGAAAAATCAAATTTCAATATTTTGTTTATTATTTTTATAAATTTTGTTAAAACTATAATTTTTATCTACCATTACCAAACAATTCCTACACGTAAATAAATAATTCTCACAAAAAAAATTTAGTAGTCTTTTAAGATTCTTTATAAATACTTTTTAAATTATTTAGATGGAAACAAAAAATTGAATTCGAAAAAAAGCCTTCTAAAAATTCAGAAGGCTTTTCAACTATTCCAAAAATATTTAATTACTGTAATGGCATATAAAAGCTAACATTAAATAACATATCAGAACCGTATTTGGAAGTGATTTTTAAGATGGCGTTTTGTTATTTTCAGTAAATAAGTTTTTGGAAGATCATTTATAATCATAGAATTGTTTTTTATAACTTTCGTTCTTTACAAGCTTACATTTTTAGCTTATTCTAGAAGCAGTGTATCAATTTACTCCCACTAATCTATTATATTATATCGTTTCTGAAAAGTATAACCGACAATTAGCTCAAAAACTCGTTAAAATCACTTGATCGTCATTTTTGCTTCTAATTGAATTATAAAATCATAAAAAAACTCCATTCGCAAATGGAATGGAGTTTCAAATATTTAGGAAGTAATTTATATTACTTTACAAATTCAATTTTTTGAGTTTCTTCTTCATTAACACTATCAAAGAAACCTTGTTCATTCATCCAGTCATCACTAAATACTTTACTCATGTAACGTGATCCATGATCTGGGAAAATAGCTATAATATTACTGTCTTTTGTAAACTCACCTTCCTCCGCATATTGTTTAATCGCCTGCATTACTGCTCCTGACGTGTATCCAACAAAAAGTCCTTCTTTTCTAGTGATTTCTCTTGCCGAATGAGCACTTTCCTCATCGGTTACTTTCATGAATTTATCAATGATATCAAAATCTGTTGCTGAAGGAATTAAGTTTTTCCCTAAACCTTCAATACGGTATGGGTAAATTTCTTTGCTATCGAATTCTTTTGTTTCGTGGTATTTTTTCAATACTGATCCAAAAGCATCAACTCCTAAGATTCTAATATTTGGATTTTGTTCTTTTAAGAATTTTGCGGTTCCAGAGATAGTTCCTCCTGTTCCGCTGCAGGCAATTAAGTGTGTGATTTTTCCTTTTGTCTGCTCCCAGATTTCAGGACCTGTAGTGTTGTAGTGAGCATCAATATTTAATTGGTTGAAATATTGATTAATGTAAACTGAACCTTTTGTTTCTTCGTGAAGGCGTTTGGCTACATTATAGTATGATCTTTCATCATCTGCAGAAACGTGAGCCGGACAGACATATACTTTAGCGCCTAAACTTCTCAACATGTCAATTTTATCTTTGGATGATTTTGAACTTACTGCTAAAATACAGTTATATCCTTTTATTATGCTTACCATTGCAAGACTAAAACCTGTATTTCCTGATGTAGTCTCAATAATAGTATCGCCTGGAGAAAGTATTCCTTTTCTTTCGGCTTCTTCAATTATATATAACGCTATTCTATCTTTTGAAGAATGACCTGGGTTAAAAGCTTCTACCTTTGCGTAGAAATTTCCTTCTAACTCTTCGGTGATTTTATTTAGTTTAATAAGTGGGGTATTACCTATTAACTCTAAAACATTGTTATAAGCGTTTATTTCTTCTTTCATAAAAAAATAGTTAATCAAAGGCATTTTTAAATTAACCTTGATAGGTTGCAAATTTAACAAAAAAAATCTAATTAGCTTTTAATTTTTTCTAAATCTAATAAAAAACTAAATTCTTTTGCTAAGTCTTTTAAAGCTTCAAATCGCCCTGAAGCCCCGCCATGTCCGGCATCCATATTAGTATCTAAAAACAGAAGATTGGTATCTGTTTTTAATTCTCTCAATTTCGCCACCCATTTAGCTGGTTCCCAATATTGTACCTGAGAATCGTGTAATCCGGTAGATACATACATATTAGGATATTTTTGTGCTTTTATATTATCGTAAGGCGAATACGACAACATGTAATCGTAATATTTTTTATTATTTGGGTTTCCCCATTCATCATATTCTCCAGTTGTAAGCGGAATACTGTCATCCAGCATTGTGGTAATAACGTCTACAAAAGGTACTTGAGCAATAACACCATTGTACAATTCTGGAGCTTCATTTATAATAACTCCCATCAGTAATCCTCCTGCAGATCCACCCTCGGCATAAAGATGTTCAGCAGAAGTATATTTCTCGTCTATTACAAATTTAGAGCAATCGATGAAATCTGTAAAGGTATTTTTCTTTTTTAACAGTTTCCCATCTTCATACCATTGTCTTCCTAAATCCTCTCCTCCTCTAATATGCGCGATTGCGTAAACAAATCCGCGGTCTAACAAAGAAAGTCTTGTTGAAGAAAAATAAGTATCCATCGTAATACCGTAAGAGCCGTAAGCATACAGTAACAAAGGATTTTTTCCGTTTTTCTGAAGACCTTTTCTGTAAATCATCGAAATGGGCACTTTTACACCATCTCTGGCTGTTGCCCAAACACGTTCTTCAACATAATTTTCTTTATCAAATTTTCCTCCTAATACCTGTTGTTCTTTTAGAATTTCTTTGGTTTTAGTTTTCATATTGAAATCAATTACAGATGACGGCGTTGCAAGCGATTGGTAGCTGTAACGTAGAATATCAGTATCAAAATCGATATTAGTAGTTGTATAAGCATTGTAGGTTTCGCTTCCAAATGGCAGGTAATAATCTGGTTCGTCATTCCAAGGCATTATCCGGATATGATTTAAACCGTTTGAGCGCTCTTCAACCACTAAAAAGTTTTTGAATATTTCAATATCTTCCAGCAAAACATCTTCTCTATGCGGAATAACATCTACCCAGTTTTTCTTTCCTGTTTTGTTTTCCGGCGTTTTCATCAGCTTAAAGTTCGTCGCTTTATCTTTATTGGTTAAGATGTAAAACGAATCTTCATAATGCGAAATACTGTATTCTAATCCGCGCACGCGAGGTTGAAAAACTTCAAATTCTCCATCTGGATTATCCGAATTTAAAATTCTGTATTCAGTCGTCAATGTGCTTCCTGAACTGATTACAATATATTTTTTTGATTTTTCTTTGTTTACAGAAACATTAAATGTATCATCGGTTTCATGATAAACCAATACATCGTTTTTGGAATCTGTATTTAATTTATGTCTAAAAATTTTATCGGCTCTTAAAGTAACCTCATCTTGTCTGGTGTAAAACAAAGTGTTGTTATCGTTTGCCCAGACAGATCCTCCAGTTGCATTTTCGATTTTGTCTGCTAGAATTTCACCCGTCTGAAGATTTTTCACTTGAATGGTATAAATTCTTCTTCCCACGATATCGACTCCAAAACTTGCAAATTTATTATCAGGACTAATACTCAATCCGCCTAATTTAAAATAAGCATGTCCTTTTGCCAGTTCGTTGCAGTTAAATAAAATTTCTTCATCTGCCGAAAGGCTTCCTTTTTTTCTTGAAAAAATAGGATAATCCTGCCCGGTTTCGAAACGTGTGATATAATAATATCCGTTGTAAAAATACGGAACAGATGAATCATCTTCTTTAATTCTCCCTTTCATTTCTTCATACAAAATCTCTTGCAGGTCTTTTGTATGAGCTGTCATTTGCTGATAATATTCGTTTTCTTTATTTAGATAATCAATTACTTCTGAGTTCTCTCTATCATTTAGCCAGAAGTAGTTATCTATACGGGTTTGCTTATGTTTTTTTAAAGTTTTAGGTATGATTTGGGCCTTTGGAGCCGTTATATTTTTTTGCATTGATTGAGCATTAATTTTTAAACATGGAGAGGCAAAAATAGTACAAACACAATAGAACAAAATTATTTTTTTCATAAAATATTCTATTGAATTAACACAGCAATATACTAATTTTGTCTGAAATAATTTAAAAAATCAATAAAAATGGACTTAATGGGAATGATGGGTAAACTTAAAGAAACCCAGCAAAAAATTGAAGACACAAAAAAACGCTTAGATACCGTTTTAATCGATGAAGAAAGCGCTGACGGATTATTGAAAATTACAATTACAGCAAACAGAAACATAAAAACAATCTCAATCGATGATTCTTTATTTGAGGATAAAGAGCAATTAGAAGATTATTTGATCGTAACTCTAAATAAAGCTATCGAAAAAGCAACTCGTGTAAACGAAAGAGAAATTGATGCTGTAGCAAGAATGGACATGCCTACTATCCCAGGAATGGATAATCTTTTTAAATAAGACTCAAAAGAACAAAGATGCAAAGGTTCAAAGTTTATTATACACATGAAAACTTTGAACCTTTTTTATATAAAAAAAGCGCACTATTGTACGCTTATATTAAACCTTTGCAACTCAGAACCTCAGAACCTTTTCATCTAGTAAAAATCAAATTTTCGAAAAAGTCTCCATCACATATGTATGCATGACTTCTTTATAATCCAAATGCGTTACAATTCGAAGTTTATTACGTCCTAAAGAGCTGATTAAAATATTTTTTTGTTTTAATTTTTCGATTAAAAGCGTATCGCTGTAACCTTCTGCCAAAGAAAAAATCAAAATATTGGTTTCTACAGGTTCTACACTTGCCACCCATGATTTCGTACTTAAAATCGCTCCGATTTCTTTAGCTCTGCGGTGATCTTCGGCTAATCTTTCTATATTGTTTGCCAAAGCATACAAACCCGCTGCAGCCAAATAACCTACCTGACGCATTCCACCGCCCAATATCTTTCTGATTCTCAACGCCCTATGAATATCAGCTTTACTTCCAAGTAAAACAGAACCAATTGGAGCACCTAATCCTTTAGACAAACAAACTGAAATAGTGTCAAAAATAGCTCCGAATTCTTTCGGATTTTGTCTTTTAGCCACTAAAGCATTCCAGATTCTTGCGCCGTCTAAATGAAATTTCAAATTATTAGCGTCACAAACCCTTTTTATATCTCGTAAATCTTCTAATTCGTAGCAAGCTCCTCCACCTTTGTTTGTTGTATTTTCAACACAAACTAAACTGGTTAACGGACTGTGATAAAATTCAGGATCATTGATTGCTGCTGCGACTTGAGCTGCATTAATCATTCCCCGGTCTCCATCCAGAAGACAACAGGAAACACCACTGTTAAAGGAAACGCCTCCACCTTCGTAATGAAAAACATGTGCATATTTATCGGCAATTAATTGCTCTCCTGGCTGCGTATGCAATTTAATGGCAGTTTGATTTGCCATAGTTCCAGACGGAAAAAAAAGTCCAGCTTCCATACCAAAAAATTCGGCTACTCTTGTTTCTAGTTCAATAACCGTAGGATCCTGTTTGTATACATCGTCGCCAACCTGAGCGTTGAACATATACTGAAGCATCTCATATGTAGGCTTTGTAATGGTATCGCTAATTAAATTTATTTCCATATATAACTATATATTTTTCGACAGCAAAATTACGTATTACTGTTAGTTATTAATCGTAAGTTTTAATAAATTTTAACTTAAGATTACTACACAACCAAATTAACGTAATATTTGTAAAAAACATATAAAACTATCATTAATAATTCAAAAATTGATTTCTTATTTTTCAAATCAATTGCAGATACTCTAGAATCAATACTACGAGATCTATCCTTTTTTGCTCAGTAATTTATTGCTGAATTCTAAAAACTAAATCTTATTTTTGTAGCACGAAATTACTTATTAGACTTTTAACACAGACTAATATATAATACCAACAAAAAACATCTAAAAAACAAGTTATTAATTTATGACAACAGCCGAACAAGTAAAAGGTATTGTGGAGCGCCTTGGTGCGTTGAGGAGGTATCTTTGACGTTGATGCCAAGCTAATCGAAATTGCAAACGAAGAAGAAAAAACTTTTGCTCCTGATTTTTGGAATAATCCTAAAGAAGCCGAAAACATTGTAAAAAATCTTCGAAATAAGAAAAAATGGATTGAAGATTATGACAAAGCTGCTACTCTTACAGAAGAATTACAGCTGGCTTATGATTTTTATAAAGAAGGGGAACTTTCTGTTGACGAGCTAGATGAACAATATGACACAACACAGACTCATATAGAAAACATCGAATTCAAAAATATGCTTTCTGATGAAGCCGATAGTTTAAGTGCGGTTGTACAAATTACAGCTGGAGCTGGAGGAACTGAAAGCTGTGACTGGGCTGGAATGCTGATGCGTATGTATATGATGTGGGGAGAAAGTTATGGTTATAAAATCAAAGAACTTAACTTTCAAGAAGGTGATGTTGCTGGAATAAAAACCGTAACTTTAGAATTCGAAGGAGATTATTCTTTTGGTTATTTAAAAGGAGAAAATGGAGTTCACCGTTTGGTTCGAATTTCGCCTTTTGATAGTAATGCCAAACGTCATACTTCATTCGTATCAGTTTATGTATATCCGCTTGTAGATGATAGTATCGAAATCGACATTAATCCTGCCGATATCGAAATTACAACTTCTCGTTCGAGCGGTGCTGGTGGACAAAACGTAAATAAAGTTGAAACAAAAGTTCAGTTAGTTCACAAACCAACAGGAATCCAGATTCAGTGTTCGGAAACACGTTCTCAGCAAGATAACAGACAGCGAGCTATGCAGATGCTTCGTTCGCAGTTGTATGAAATCGAACTGAAGAAACAACAAGCACAACGTGCCGATATTGAAGCTGGAAAAATGAAAATTGAATGGGGTTCGCAGATTCGTAATTATGTAATGCAGCCTTATAAATTAGTAAAAGACGTTCGTACAGGTTACGAAACCAGCGACGTTGATGGTGTAATGAACGGAAATATTGACCCATTCCTTAAAGCCTATTTAATGATGATGGGACAAAAAGAGGAAGAATAATAATCAGTGTTCAGTGCAGTTTGCAGTCGCAGTAACTTGAAACCTGAAACTTGAAACATTCAACTAAAAAGAAAAAGTTATGATCAAATGGGCAGATGTAATTCATTTTACAAACAAAGGAAATCCAACTCCAGATAAAAGAGTGGAAAAAACGGAGGAAGAATGGAAACAAATCTTGACTCCAGAAGAATATCAGGTAACACGTTTAAAAGGAACCGAAAGATCATTCAGCTCAGAAATGTGCAGCTTGTTTGATCCTGGTATTTACGAATGTAAATGCTGCGGAACAGTACTTTTTGATGCAAGTGAAAAGTTTGAATCCGGTACAGGATGGCCATCATTTACGCAGCCTATCAAAGAAAACGCTATTGGGTATCACGCTGATAAATCATACGGAATGATTCGTGTTGAGGTTGTATGTAATGTCTGCGATGCACACTTAGGGCATGTTTTCCCTGACGGGCCGCCTCCTAGCGGTTTACGTTATTGTATTAATGCGGTTTCACTTTCTAAAGTAAAATAGTCATCATAAAAAAAGCCAGAAGATAATCTTCTGGCTTTTTGCTTATAAAGCTTCGCACTCAAAACCAATTACTTTCATTAAAAAAATTACTTTTTCGAGAATATCATCTTTACATTCAAATCGTAAAATATTGTCACAGTCTTCAAGATCAAAATTCCACTTTGAATCTGGAAATATCTTATTGAGTTTTGGAGTTGCTTTCTTTACTTTCGCAATACTGTCAACATTTGTTTTAAATACCAAAACCATAATTTAAAGGATTATGAGTTGATTTTACTTAAAATTTTAGAATCAATATAAAAAGTACCAAAAGGAATCATACAAGCCACGAGCACTTTCCAAGTTGTATCTTTAAACTTCCAATTTTGTTCAACACCTACACTTAAGGTATTAAAAATAAAAAGCAAAAATAAAGCGCCATGTATAGTGCCAATGGTTCTGGTTAAAAATGGCATTTCAAAAATATATTTCATAGGTATTGCAACAAAAAGCAATATCAAGAGTGAAGTTCCTTCCAGAAACCCAATAATTCGTAAACGTCCAGTAGTAGTATGCAGTAAATTTTTCATGATTTATCTAATATAAGGTCGGTTTGCAAGAGGTGAAAATGGCCACGGAATGGCAATAAAAATGATAATTAAAGCAACGGTAAACCAAATAAGCATGGTTTTGAATTTCTGGCCGTCAGAAAGTTTTCTTTTTGCCAAAGCAGAACCAATTGTAATAAAAATGATCGCAGCAAGCATTAAAACAATGTGAATAAGCCCGAAGAAAGCCATATCCAAATTCTGAATTCCATCTTTAAAATTTCTCCAGAAATATTTCACAATAGGGCTCTGCACATACACCAATATCCCAAAAAGAAGCTGAATATGGGCAATTGTTGCTGTCCAGTGCCGGATGAGGTTGTCTGTTTTGGTAAAAGAAAGTTGGAAAAAATATCCTTTGTAAGCTCTGTAAATTGAATATAATAAGCTCAACAATACGAGCCATCTCATAAATGAATGGCAGATTAAAATAGATTGATGCATCGTTTTTTGATTAAAGACAATGCAAATATATTTAAAAACATACTAGTTAGTATGTTTTTAAAGAAAAAAATTATTTCAGTCCATTCAAATAATTTCTAAACTCTTGTAAATAAACCAAATACACTTTTTTATCATTATGAAGTTTTCCAAAATTACGAATTCCCCAATAACCGGAAAGGATAAAAAATGCGACCTGTTCTCCTACGACATCTTTTCTAATTAATCCCTGCTCCTGCCCTTTTTCAATTGCTTTTACAATCTTCTCTTTCCATAAATTAACCAATTCGGTTAAAGCACGACTGAATTTAGTATTCCATGGAGCCATTTCTTGCGTCAAATTACCCACTGGACAGCCATATTGCGTTTGCAAAAAAGGATCTTCCAGCAGTAAATAAGAAATCATATTGTAAAAATCTTCAATTGGATTACGTGAATTTTCTGTCGGCTTTATAAAGTATTCCTGCATTGTAGGCTTCAAAATTTCTTCAATTATAGCAACTCCCATTTCATCTTTGGTTTTAAAATGGTAATAAAAAGCCCCTTTCGTTACTTGGGTTGTAGCGATAATTTCGTCAATGCTCGTTGTTTGATATCCTTTTGTATAAATCAGTTCAAATGCTTTATGAAGAATAGTGAGTCTGGTATTTGCGGCTTTAGACATAAAAAATACTAATTAGTATAAAAAACAAATTAAAGAAAATTATTTGATTTTAAAAACTACAGAAAAGGTTTTCGTTTTCGCAAAAGCATCTTCGTTTATTTCAATTGATTTTGTAAATTAGCCAACACTATTTTGTAAAATCAATATTATATCATGGATTTAAACTTCAATAAAAACGAAGATCACAATAAATTACTCCTTTCAGAATTAAAACAAAAGTTTGCCAAAGTAAAACTAGGCGGAGGCGAAAAAAGAATCGAAAAATTACACTCAGAAGGCAAAATGACGGCACGTGAGCGTATCGATTATTTATTGGACAAAGATTCAAATCGTATTGAAATAGGTGGTTTTGCCGGCGAAGGAATGTACGCTGAACATGGCGGATGTCCATCTGGCGGTGTTGTAATAAAAATTGGCTACATTAAAGGAAAACAATGTATTGTTGTTGCTAATGATGCAACTGTGAAAGCCGGAGCTTGGTTTCCAATTACAGGAAAGAAAAATCTTCGTGCGCAGGAAATTGCTATCGAAAACAGATTACCAATTATTTATCTGGTTGACAGTGCAGGAGTTTATCTGCCAATGCAGGATGAAATTTTTCCTGATAAAGAACACTTCGGAAGAATTTTTAGAAACAATGCCCAAATGAGCAGTATGGGTATCACGCAAATTGCGGCCGTTATGGGAAGTTGTGTTGCTGGAGGTGCTTACCTGCCTATTATGAGCGACGAAGCTTTAATTGTAGATAAAACCGGAAGTATTTTCCTTGCGGGAAGTTATTTGGTAAAAGCTGCAATTGGAGAAACAATTGACAACGAAACTTTAGGCGGAGCAACAACACACTGCGAAATCTCTGGAGTTACGGATTATAAAGCCAAAGACGATAAAGATGCTTTGGATAAAATTAAAAATATAGTTGATAAAATTGGTGATTTTGATAAAGCTGGATACAGCCGAATTAAAGCTGAAAAACCTTCTTTAAATCCTAATGATATATACGGAATTCTGCCAAAATCGCGTTCAGAACAATACGACATGATGGAAATTATCAAGCGTCTGGTCGATAATTCAGAATTTGAAGCTTACAAAGATGGTTACGGACAAACCATTATTACTGGTTATGCCAGAATTGACGGCTGGGCTGTGGGAATTGTGGCAAATCAGCGAAAAGTAGTTAAAACCAAAAAAGGCGAAATGCAATTTGGCGGTGTTATCTATTCTGACAGTGCCGATAAAGCAACTCGATTTATTGCCAACTGTAACCAAAAGAAAATTCCATTGGTATTTTTGCAAGATGTTACCGGATTTATGGTAGGCTCAAAATCAGAACATGGCGGAATTATAAAAGATGGCGCAAAAATGGTAAATGCAGTAAGTAATTCTGTTGTACCAAAATTTACGGTTGTTGTAGGGAATTCGTATGGCGCAGGAAATTATGCGATGTGCGGAAAAGCATACGACCCTAGATTAATTTTTGCATGGCCAAGTGCAGAACTTGCCGTAATGGGCGGAACACAAGCGGCAAAAGTTTTAGCACAAATCGAAGCTTCTTCGCTTAAAGCAAAAGGAGAAATAATTGACGAAGCTAAAGAAACAGAACTATTCAATAAAATTAAAGCGAAATACGACGAGCAGGTTTCACCTTATTATGCAGCTTCAAGATTATGGACAGACGCGATTATTGATCCTTTAGATACGCGCACTTGGATCTCAATGGGAATCGAAGCTGCCAATCATGCTCCTATCGAAAAACCATTTAATTTAGGCGTAATTCAGGTTTAAGTCGTTTTCAAGACTCAGAATGCGTTAAATAAAAATCAAAAATCTCATTTTCAGATACTTATTTTAATAATGTCATTAAAATTTACTAATTTTAATGTACAATTCTTAATCACGTAGTATCATGGAAAATGTTAAAAGCTTGAATAAGTGGGCAAACTCGCATACTTATTTACCAGTAGATTTAGTACGTATTATATTGGGTGTTTTTTTATTTATGAAAGGCATTTCATTTGTAACAAATATCCAATATCTACATGATTTAATTTCTCCAATTGATCAATTTGGAGGCGGTATGTTCCTCTTGCATTATATTGCGCCCGCGCATATGATTGGAGGAATAATGATTGTTTTTGGATTACTTACGCGCTGGGCAATTGCGGCACAGCTTCCAATTCTTTTTGGGGCAGTTCTCGTAAATTTCATGGGAAAAATGCACTCTGAAAGTCTTATGGTCGCCATTTTGGTATTACTGCTTTGTATTTTCTTTTTATTTTACGGAGGCGGTAAACATTCTGCCGATTATTATTTTAAAATGCAGCAATAAATAAAATATATTTTTCATTCTCAGCTTAAGTAATTAAGCTGAGAATGAAACAAAAAAGCATTTTTAAGAACTAATTAGCACTTTAAAATTTCTTTTATTGTGTTTTATGAACTAAATTCGCCCCCATGAATTGGATTCGTAAAACTGTACTATTTTTATCCCTGCTGGTTATCGCATTTTTTGCTGTTCAAGCAAACGATACTCCTGTACAAATAACTGAAAGTCAAAAAACCGATTCTAATTTCAGTAAAGATATTGCAGATTCTTCGGCTTTTATTCAGCCGCAAGGCAGTTATCAGTTTGCTGCGAATATCAAAACAGACTACCCTGTAGTTATCAAATGGTTTGATTCACTGTTAGTTGTTGTACCGCAGCATGAAACCGTTAAATCTTGCTTTAACTTTACTAAACAGTTTACTACGCAGAGCCGAAAAATCTCATTGATGCTCTACGCCTTCCATTTTTTCTGGTAAATAAATCCTTGAAATTTTAATTGAGAAGAATTCATTCTTCTTATAGCACTAAGCCGTTTTCCACCTGAAAACCGCTTATAATTTCATGTTTATTTTACCAAATTAAAAATCAAAAAATGGATACAACTGTAACTATAATGGGTATTGTGATCGCAATCATAGTAGCCATCCCAATTTATTTTTCAGCACGATCGAGCGCTGCAAACAAATCGAGAATCTTAAATATCAAAAAGAAATTTAACCCCAATAATCCACAAGAATTTGATCTAACAGAAACGCAAAGCAATAAAACGCTTACGATAGATCAAAAAAATAGAAAATTCATATTAATGAATTTCAACCCAAACCAACAAGAATCAACTTATGTCGATTTAAAAAGCGTTTCTTCTTGTAAATTGGTTTTAACAACCGAAGGTGCTTCAGATACCATTATTAAGATTGATTACGAGTTTCAAGATAGAGAAACATCTAAAAAAATAACAATTCCATTCTATGATTTTGATGATGACCGCATTAAACAAATTAGTGCTTATCAAGATCATATGTTTGCGAAAAAATGGCTTAAAATCATACAAGATTCTATATAGTGTTAGTTATTTAATTCAGCAAAAGAGGCTCGTTTTCGGGTCTCTTTTTTTATTTACTAATATGATATTTGTCATTTTATAGCCCATTTTGGAATAGTAATTTTGGTGAAATCTAAATCCATCTTTATGAAAATTTCATTAACCCAAAAGTACAATGTACCTGGGCCAAGATATACCAGTTATCCTACAGTCCCTTATTGGAATGAAGCCGCTTTTACAGTTGAAGAATGGAAATCATCATTTCAAAAAGCATTTTCGGAGAGTAATTCAGAAAACGGAATCAGTTTATATATCCATCTCCCTTTTTGCGAAAGTATGTGCACTTTTTGCGGATGCAATAAACGAATTACAAAAAATCATTCTGTTGAAGAAAAATACATCAAAGCCGTTTTAAAAGAATGGAGTTTATACTGCAGCTTACTTCCTGAACGTCCTCTCATTAAAGAAATCCATTTAGGCGGAGGAACTCCAACTTTTTTCTCAAGTAATAATTTAGAACATCTTATTAACGGCATTTTCAGTTTTGCAAATAAAGCCGAAAATCATGAATTCAGTTTTGAAGGTCATCCTAATAACACTACTTACGAACAGCTTAAAAAATTATATGAATTAGGCTTTCGTCGAGTGAGTTTTGGCGTGCAGGATTATGCCGAAAAAGTACAAAAAGCGATTAATCGTATTCAGCCTTTTCATAATGTTGCCAAAGTGACTTTTTGGGCAAAAGAAATTGGCTATACTTCAATAGGGCACGATATTATATTTGGACTTCCATTTCAAACAATAGAAGATGTAATCGATACTGTAGAAAAAACAAATTCTGTAAAACCAGACCGATTAGCATTTTATAGTTATGCACATGTGCCTTGGATAAAAGGAAATGGACAGCGAGGTTTCAACGAAGAAAATCTTCCTAAGGATGCTGAAAAAAGACAGCTTTATGAAACTGGAAAGATTCTGCTTTCTGCAAATGGTTACCATGAAATTGGTATGGATCATTTTGCTTTAAAAACTGACAGTTTATTTCATGCTTCTCAAAACAAAAAAATGCATCGAAATTTTATGGGATATAGTGCTTCTAAAACACAACTTATGATTGGTTTAGGGGTTTCTTCTATAAGTGACAGCTGGTATGGTTTTGCTCAAAACACTAAAAATTTAGAAGATTATTATCAAATTCTAGAATGGAATCAATTGCCAGTTGTAAAAGGTCATATTTTAGATGAAGAAGATCTTATTATCCGAAAACACATTCTGAATCTTGCCTGCGAACTTGAAACTTCCTGGAATAATGAAACAGGATATTTTGAAGAACTTCCTGAGGTTTTATTGTCTTTAAAAGAAATAGAAAACGATGAATTAATTATAATTGGAGAGAATTCGATTAAAATTACAGAAGCAGGACGACCATTCGTACGTAATATTTGTATGGCTTTTGATTTACACCTCAAAAGAAAATCTCCTGAAACGAATTTATTCTCAATGACGGTTTAATGACAATTAGGAGTTCCTTGAACAAACAAGCTCATATTAGAAGGAGATAAATAAGGAATTCCTAAACCTAAACCTCTTAGAATAAATAATATTCCAATTATCACGGCAACATACGGAATTGCTTTTTGAATTTTGTTTCGAAATGGTAACTTTAATAATGATTTTACGTAAACTACTGTAGTCATTAATGGAATCGTTCCTAATCCATAAAGCAGCATATACGTTACACCAAGACCAGCACTCTGCATGGCAATTGCACCAAACAAAGCCGCATAAACCATTCCACAAGGCAGAAAACCATTTAATAAGCCAATCGTAAAAAGAGATTTATAACTTTTCTTTTTAAACTGGCTTCCTAAATGGAATTTTATTTTTGAGATAATTCTGTAAACGGGTTTTGAAAAATTATATTGAGCAAAAACTTTCTCTGGAATCAAAACAATTACAATCATCGCAATTCCGATAATTATAGACATTTTTTGCTGCATTCCTGCCAGAAAGAAACCACGACCCAATAATCCGAAAATTAAACCAATTACTCCATAAGCGGTTAATCGGCCGAAATGATAGGTGAGAATTTGTGTTATTTTTTTAGCCTCATTTTGATGATCTACAGGAAGCATCATAGCAATTGGACCGCACATTCCTACGCAGTGAAGACTACTGATAAGACCCAAAAATAAAGATGAAAATAACATTTTGTATCTATTTAATTGACGTAAATAACTTCTTTAGTTAAATATCTTTTACCTTCATACTGCCATTCCATATTGACATCCCAACGTCCTTTAATCAATTTATTCTGTGGAATAATTAATGAAGAATTGTTTAGTGCGATTTGGGTATTAAAATCGAATTTTTTATTTGAAGGTCTGTATAACTGAACATTTCCTTTTATCTTGTCACTTTTAAAACCTGCAGGAAAAGTTATTGACAAACCATTGTCAGTTGTATATTTAATTAATGGTTTGTGTTGCAAATCGTGTGCATTTTGAATTCTGGCCATTTCTTCCTGAAAATGCGTATCGTGTTTGTAGTATTCTTCTACAACCAACTCATTATCGTATTTAGAATTTGATTGTACTTCAAAAACAAAATATAAAATAAATGTCATAAACAGTGCAAATGCAATGACAATTCCGGTACCCCAATTAATTTTCATGATATATAATTTTAATTAAAACTTCGTGGTCCTAAGAAATTCGTGGTTGTTGTTTCGAGGAGTTCAGAACCATTATACACTCCTATTTTAACTTTAGTTTTATCACTTTCTAATAATACTTCATCAATTTTGATGAATAAAGTTCCTTGTGATATCCCTTCTTTTGCGACTTTAAAATGTTTTTTTCCAACATTATCAATCTCTCCTTTTTGATCAATTAGTTCAAAGTGAATATCATTGTAGTCTTTCATGGTTTTGTTTACAATTTTATAGGTGTAAACATTACTTATTTTTTCACCTTGGTGCTGGAAAAGTTGTCCAGGTAAACGTAAAATTACAGCTTGAACATTTGTTCTTAAAAAGAGCATTCCCACGAAAATACTTAATAGAATACATAAAACTGCTGTGTATCCTTTCATTCTTGTGGTAAATTTGAAAGGTTCTTTTTTTGCAATTTCATCTTCAGAAGCATAACGAATAAGTCCTTTTGGCAATCCTACGCTTTCCATAATGTGATCACATTCATCAATACAGGCAGTACAATTGGTACATTCGAGCTGAGTTCCGTTTCGAATGTCAATTCCCATTGGGCAGACATGAACGCATTGAAGACAATCGATACAATCACCTTTTCCAGTTAAAGCTCTGTCTTCTTTTTTATTGAATTTAGCACGTCCGTTTTCTTTTTCACCACGTACAAAATCATAAGCAACATTAATTGATTTATTGTCTAAAAGTACTCCTTGTAATCTTCCATACGGACAAGCGATAATACATACTTGCTCGCGAAACCAAACAAAGACGAAATAAAAAATACTTGTAAAAATAAGCAGTGCTATAAAATTGCTTGCTTCTTGAATAGGTCCTTGCTCAATCATTAAGAACAAAGTATCACTTCCTACCAAGTAAGCCAGAAATACATTGGCTATAAGAAAGGAAATCAGGAAGAAAATTGTCCATTTAGTCAATCTTTTTCTGATTTTCTCAGCATTCCATTCTTGTTTTGCTAAACGCGATTGTGCACCACGATCGCCATCAATCCAATATTCAATACGACGGAAAACCATTTCAAGAAAAATGGTCTGTGGACAAATCCATCCACAAAAGATTCTTCCAAAAACAACGGTAAATAAGATGATAAATACAACGCCAACAAGCATTGAAATTACGAAGAGGTAAAAATCCTGAGGCCAAAAGGGGAATCCGAAAATATTAAAACGACGTTCTAAAATATTGAACATCATAAATTGGTTTCCGTTTACTTTTATAAAGGGATTTACAAATAGAATAGCCAATAAAACATAACTGACTATTTTGCGGTAATTGTAAAACTTACCAGACGGTTTTTTAGGAAATATAAATTTTCGTTTACCACCTTCATCGATGGTTCCTATACTGTCTCTAAAAGTTTCGTCTGGTAAATTTGACATGGTATTTTATTGTAATTATTTTTTAACTTCGGCACTATCAGCTGGTTTATTAGCTGCGGCGTCTGATTTTGGTGCGGCATCGTCAACCCAAACCTCTCCTTCAGGGGCTTTTGGATCTTTAGGATTACTTCCCTGTAAAGACAGGATATAACTTGCTACTTTTTGAATTTCCTTAGGTTTTAAGGTTCCTTTCCAAGCAATCATACCTTTTCCGTCACGTCCTCCATTTGTAATGGTGTGGAATAGGTTTTTAATTCCTCCTCCTAAAATCCAACGGTCATCTGTAAGGTTTGGTCCAATCTGACCTCCGGCATCGGCACGGTGGCAGGCAGCACAATTTGTTGTAAATATCGTTTTACCTTCTGCTAAGCTTGGGGCATCGGTAAGTAAAACAACTGTTTTTTCATCCATTAAATCAGGTGCGGTTTTCATATATTCAGCAACATCAATTTTTGCTTGGGCTAATTCTTTTTTAAGCTCCATTTCTTGATCATCCGCTCCTAAAACATCATATCGAATTACGTACACAACTCCAAAGAAGATACAGATGTAGAATAAATACACCCACCACGGCGGTAAATTATTATCAAGTTCTTTGATTCCGTCATAATCATGATCCATCAACAAATCAGCTTCTTTAGACATTGGTTCAGTTTTAGTAAGCTTATGCATTAATTCTTTGAACCAGGTACTTTCTTTTAAGCTTAAACTGTTTTCATATTCTAATTTCGCTTTTTCTTCTGGCGTCATTAATTGATACAGCACTCTATTTACAGCACTTAGCGTAATTTCGATTGCAATCAAAATGAATAAAAAGAGAAGCAAAAACAGAGACACCATTGGATATTTTATAAAAGCTGGCTTATCGCCTGAGTCTATAAAAAATTCCATTAAAGCAAATACGATGAAGAAAATCAACGGTACTCTAACGTATACTGGGAAAAACTTTTTCATTTTTATCTATCTTTTCAATTACACTAAGCCTTCATCTAAAGGTATATTACTCATTTCCTGAATTTTTTCTTTTCTATAAGAGAACACCCAAAAGCCTAATCCTACGAAAAAAAGGAAGAAAATCAAAAGGGAAATAATCGGGTAAATTTCTATACCCGATATCGTTTCCATATTGTGTTTTATTTGTTCAAACATAATGCTGTTATTTAGTTTCTTTTACTTTAATATCAGTACCAAGTCTTTGAATGTAAGCAATCAAAGCAACTATTTCTCTTTCATTCATAGGAACGAATTTCTCTCCTTTTGCCTCAGCTTTTTTACGGCTTTCTTCGTAACTTTTGACAAAGTCAGGATCGCTTTCTAAACTTTTTTCGATTTTAACGGCTTGTTCTCTTAAAGTACGTTGTGCGTTTGCAATTTGTTCATCAGAGTATGGCACACCTAAGGTTTTCATTGCTTTCATTTTCTTTTCTGTCAATGAAATATCCATAGGTTTATTATCAAATAACCATTTGTATCCTGGCATTATTGATCCAGTAGATATACTTTGCGGATTCCAGAAGTGGTTAAAGTGCCAGTTATCATTGTACTTGCCACCTACTCTCAATAAATCTGGCCCTGTACGTTTTGAACCCCATAAGAATGGATGATCATAAACAAATTCTCCTGCTTTTGATTGAACTCCGTAACGTTCTACTTCACTTCTAAATGGACGTACAGATTGTGAATGACAGCCCACGCAGCCTTCTCTAATGTATAAATCACGTCCTTCCAATTCTAAAGGTGTATATGGTTTTACACTAGTAATAGTTGGGATGTTCGTTTTAACCATTATAGTTGGTACAATTTGTATAATACCTCCAATTAAAATCGCGATAGTAGCCAAAATGGTTAACTGGATTGGTTTTCTTTCTAACCATGAGTGGAATTTTTCTCCGCTCAATCTATTGCTTTTTATTTTTTGTAAAGCTGGAGCTTGTGCCAATTCGTCTTCAATTGTTTCACCTGCTTTTACAGTCATTATAATATTGTAAACCAATGTTAACATACCAATTAGGTATAAACTTCCTCCAATTGCTCTCATCCAATACATTGGCATGATTGCAGTTACCGTTTCAAGGAAATTTCCGTAAGTTAAAGTACCGTCCGGATTAAATTGTTTCCACATTGAAGCTTGTTGAAAACCTGCTACATATAATGGAATGGTGTAAATAATAATCCCTAATGTTCCAATCCAGAAGTGGAAATTCGCTAATTTCTTAGAAAACAAGGTGCTTTTGGTCATTCTCGGAATTAACCAATAAATAATACCAAATGACATAAATCCGTTCCATGCTAAAGCTCCTACGTGTACGTGAGCTACGATCCAGTCAGTATAGTGAGCGAGAGCGTTTACATTTTTAAGAGAAAGCATTGGTCCTTCAAAAGTCGCCATTCCGTAACCTGTAATCGCTACGACGAAGAATTTTAAAACAGGTTCTTCACGTACTTTGTCCCACGCTCCTCTTAAAGTTAAAAGCCCGTTTATCATACCTCCCCAAGATGGAGCGATTAACATAACCGAGAATGCAACTCCTAAGTTTTGTGCCCAGCTTGGAAGAGCTGAATATAATAAGTGGTGAGGTCCAGCCCAGATATAGATAAAGATTAAAGACCAGAAGTGAATAATTGATAATCTATAAGAGTAAATAGGTCGGTTTGCTACTTTTGGAACGAAATAATACATCAATCCTAAGAAAGGTGTTGTTAAGAAGAATGCAACCGCATTATGTCCGTACCACCATTGTACAAGTGCATCTTGAACACCTGCATAAACTGAGTAACTTTTTAAACCAGAAACTGGAATTTCAATGTTATTAAAAATATGTAGAACCGCAACTGTTACGAACGTAGCAATGTAAAACCAAATGGCAACATATAAATGACGTTCTCTGCGTTTTAGCATTGTTCCAATCATGTTAATCCCCATTACCACCCAGATTAACGCTATTGCAATATCAATAGGCCATTCAAGTTCGGCATACTCTTTTGACGAAGTATATCCTAAAGGCAGTGTGATTGCTGCTGCAACGATGATTAACTGCCAGCCCCAGAAATGCAGATTAGTTAAAAAATCACTAAACATTCTGGTTTTAAGCAATCTCTGCATCGAATAATACATTCCTGCAAAAAAAGCATTTCCAACAAAAGCAAAGATGACAGCATTGGTGTGTAATGGTCTTAAACGACCATAACTAAGCCACGAAATCCCATCTGTAATGTTGGGAAAAAGGTACATAACCGCCAAGGTCAGCCCCACTAACATACCCACTACCCCAAAAAGAATAGTGGCGTAAATGAATTTTTTTACAATTTTGTTGTCGTAATAAAACTGTTCCATTTCCATAATTTATACTTGTTTTTCTTCAATTGGTGAATTATTATTTTGGGAAATAATTTTGGTTTCATCATCAAAAAGGATTCTGACTGATGGTGTATAATCGTCATCATACTGTCCAGACTTAACGGCAATAACAAAGGCAATAAAGAAGCAAACTGCCACGAAAATACTTACTGAAATTAAAAGATAAATAACACTCATACCGTAAATTTATAAGGACAAAATTACTAGGTCATCGGCGTTTAAAATATGATAATTATCATAGTCAAAGAAGAATGTTAAAATTAATAAAAAAAATCTTCAAAAATACTTTTTATCAACTTAATTTACTCTTGCTGAAATAGTTAGACATAATCGTAACAAAACTTACAATCGTAATGGTGCTTAATGGCATAATGATAGCAGCTACTAACGGAAGGAGGTTTCCAGTAACTGCAAATGCAAGTCCAACGACATTATAAAGCAGTGATAAAGTAAAACTCATTTTAATGATTAAAATGGATTTATGAGACAACTTTAGGAAGTAATCCAGTCTTGAAAATTCGCCTGCATCAAGAATGGCATCGCAGGCTGGTGAAAAGACATTTACATTTTCAGAAACAGAAATACCAACGTTACTCTGTGCCAAAGCGCCAGCATCATTTAAACCATCTCCAACCATCATAACATTTTTTCCTGTTTCCTGCAGTTTCTTGATAAATTCTAGTTTCTGCTCGGGTTTTTGATTAAAAATCAATTCGGTGTTTTGTGGTAAAATGGCTTCGAGATTTGCTCTTTCTCCATCATTATCACCCGAAAGTACTTTTATATCATAGTATTTGCTAAGTGTTTTAAAAAGTTCTTCTAATCCATCACGATATTGGTTTTGGAACACAAATTTTCCATAATACTCATTATCAATTTTAATATGAAGAGCGGTTTTTTCGATCTCTGAGGTATCTAAAACAGAACTTTCTACAAAAGAAGCGGAGCCAATTTTTACTTGTTTATTATCTGCGAAAGCTAAAATTCCCTTACCAGTAATTTCTTCAAACTCTGCTATTTTAATTCTACCATATTCAGGCAAGAAATCATATAACATACGGCTCAACGGATGGTTAGATCCTCGCAGTACATTTTTAATCAATTCATAATTTTGATCTGAAAGTTCTTTTCCTTCATACTCAATATTAGATTTTTTATTGGTGGTAATAGTTCCAGTTTTATCAAAAACTATGGTATCTACTTTTGCCAATTGCTCAATTACCAAAGCATTTTTGAGATACATTTTCTGTTTTCCCATAATACGCAGAATATTCCCAAAAGTAAATGGAGAGGTAAGCGCCAAAGCACATGGACAAGCCACAATTAATACAGCGGTAAAAACATTAAAAGCCGTATTAGCATCAAAAAATATCCAATAACCAAAACCTACAAAGGCTATCAACAATAATATTGGGGTAAAATAACGGCTTATTTTATCTGTAATAGTTTTATGTTTTTGATCTACTTTTTTCTGGAAAATCTCATTACTCCACAATTGAGTAAGATAACTTTGTGAAACAGAATGCAATACTTCCATTTCGATTACCTTTCCAATCTGTTTTCCACCAGCAAATACTTTATCGCCAGAGACTTTAGTAATTGGCACCGCTTCGCCTGTAACAAAACTATAATCGATTTCTGCTTTTTCACTAATTAAAATACCATCAACCGGAATTAATTCTTGGTTTCTAATCAAAAGTCTGTTTCCTTTTAAAACATCATAAATAGGAACACTTTCTTCAGATAAATCAGAATTAATCCTTGTTACAGCAATAGGAAAATAGGATTTAAAATCTCTTTCGAAACTTAAAAAACTATAGGTTTTGATCTGGAACATTTTTCCAAGAAGCATGAAGAAAACCAAACTGGCTAAACTATCAAAAAAGCCAGGTCCATGATCCATAAGCATGTCGTAAGAACTACGTATAAACATGACTATAATCCCCAATGCAATTGGAATATCAATGTTTAACATTTTGGTTCTAATACTGTGATAAGCCGAAACATAATAACCACTGGCAGAATACAAGAAACTTGGCAATGCCAGAAGAAAAATCAAAAGTCTGAAAAACGGTTTGTAACTATCGAGCCAAAATTCTTTTATTTCGAAATATTCTGGAAATGAAAGCAGCATGATGTTACCAAAACAAAAGAAAGCAACCCCAAGTTTGTAGGTCAAACTACGATCAATTTTGTTTTTTCCTGTTTCATAATTTTCTAAGCTAATATAAGGTTCGTAACCAATTGAGCTGAGCAGATAAGCGATTTCTTTTAAAGAAACCGTTTCAGAATTAAATGTGATTCGGACTTTTTTTTCTGGGAAATTTACTTGTGATGTAGTAATTCCAGACTGAAGACGATTAAGGTTTTCTAAAATCCAAATACATGAACTGCAGTGTATGTGTGGAATATTTAATGAAACTATTGCAGTATTTCCTTCGTGAAATTCTAGCACTTTAGAAATAATAGCTTCATTTTCTAAAAAGTCATATTTGCCTTGAATATCCTGCGGTGTGGCTCCAGGCGATTTTTCAAAATCATAGTAGCAGGTTAAATCATTTAGACTAAAAATTTCGTAAACCGTTTTACAGCCGGTACAACAAAACTTCTTCTCATCAAAATTGATTTCTTCATTTTTTGGAATTACTAATCCACAATGAAAACAATTCTGCTCACTCATAATTTGTCTTTTTTAATCCTGCAAAGATTCCAAAACAAGAATGGTAATAACTATGATATTTATCATGTTATAAATGGATTCAAAGTTCTAATTTAGCAAATTAAAACGACCAAACATCGATAATCCCTTTTTTAAGTATTTTTTAGGTTATAAAATTACCAATGAAAGATAATTTTTGTTAATTTTGCACCTGAATTTTTTTAATTGCTATGAGTAAATGTGATCAATGTATTGTAAGACAGCTTTCTTCGTTAAAAGCTCTTAACAAAGATGAAGTTTTGAAACTCGCTAGCAGTAAAACGACTTACTCTATTAAAAAAGGTGAAGCTATTTTTGAAGAAGGCGATGTTACTAATGGTGTTTTTTGTGTAAAAGATGGAGTTGGGAAACTTTCTAAATTAAGTGCTAATGGGAAAGACCAGATTGTAAAACTGGTAAAATCTGGTGAACTTTTAGGCCAGCGTTCTATGATTAGCAATGAACCTGCCAATTTATCTGCAAAAGCAATCGCCGATATGGAGGTTTGTTTTATTCCGAAATCAGAAATTATCCATTTTTTTAATCATAACAATCAATTCTCTTTGAACTTGATGCAATCTGTATGCGAGGATTTAAAAGAATCTGAGAATAACAAAATTGCTTTAGTCCAAAAAACGGTAAAACAACGTCTGGCTGAAACATTATTACAGCTTCATGATGATTTTGGTGAGAATCCTGATAAAACTTTAAAAGTACAGCTTACCAGAGAAGAACTTGCTGGAATAATTGGAACAGCAACCGAAAGCTGTATCCGTTTATTATCTGATTTTAATAAAATGGAATTGATTGAATTAGTGGGTAAAAAAATAATGCTTAAAAATGTAAAAGCATTAAAAAAAATGGCTGAATAATTATTGCTTTTTAGCTTCGTTCCAAAAAACATCCATTTCTGCCAAAGTCATATCTGCTAAAGGTTTACCTAATTCACTTGCTTTACTTTCAAGATACTGAAAACGTTTAATAAATTTTTTATTTGTGCGTTCTAAGGCATCTTCTGGGTTTACATTTAAAAATCGGGCGTAATTGATCATAGAGAATAATACATCTCCAAATTCAGCTTCTATTTTATCCTGATCTCCAGATTTGACTTCTACTTGAAGTTCTTCTAATTCTTCTTGAACTTTATCCCAAACTTGGTGTGGTTCTTCCCAGTCAAAACCTACACCTTTTACTTTGTCCTGAATTCGGCTTGCTTTTACCAAAGCAGGAAGGCTTCTTGGAACTCCTTCTAAAACTGATTTTTTCCCTTCTTTTAGTTTTAGCTTTTCCCAGTTTTGCTTTACTTCTTCTTCGTCTTTTACCACTGTATCACTATAAATATGAGGATGACGATGAATCAATTTATCACAAATCTCATTACAAACATCTGCAATATCGAAATCATTTGTTTCTGAACCTATTTTTGCATAAAAAACAATATGGAGCAATAAGTCTCCTAGTTCTTTTTTCACTTCATTTAAATCATTGTCCAAAATAGCATCTCCTAATTCATAGGTTTCCTCAATGGTAAGATGTCTAAGGGTTTGCAAAGTCTGCTTTTTATCCCACGGACATTGCTCACGAAGTTCATCCATAATAATTAATAATCTTTCGAAAGCTTTTAATTGAAGTTCTTTGCTCATTGTGAAGTTTTTTTCTGGGTTGTAACGAATGATGTAAAATTAAAAAATCCTGTCAAGAAAATGTCTTAACAGGATTAATATATTTTGAGTTCAATGAACTACTATTCTTCTTTTTTAGCTTTTGCTTTTTTAGCAGCTGGAGCTTTCTTTGGTTTTTCTTCAGCAGCAGGAGCTTCTTCTGGAGTTTCAGCAGCCGCAGGAGCTAAATCTGTCACTAAACCTTTAGCTTGTAGAGTATTGTACCAGTTTAATACTTTTTTAATATCTGAAGGATAAACTCTTTCTTCATCATATTCCGGTAAAATTTCTTTAAAGTAAGCGTTCAAAGTTGCATTATCTTCTTTGTGAGAGATTGCCTGACCTTTGTTTTCTTTAACTGCAATTTTCTGCATTACTTCAGTCAATGGTTTTTCTCCTTCGTATGTATAAATTGAAATCTCTGATAATAAACTTACGTTACTTTTTAAGTTTACTGTAATTTTTTTTCCGTCTAATAATGATTCTGCCACAAAACCTGTACGAGTCTGAACTTTCAATACATATAAACCTGGTTTCCCAGAAATGGCTAAAATTTTGTCTAAATTCATGTTTATTAAAATTAGTATTAAGAATTTTCTAGTTTTTGTTTGATGCTCTAAATTTTAAGAACATTATCTGCCTTTTTTAGCAGCAGCAAATTTCATTCTGTAGTCTTGAAACGTTTTGCCTTCAGTGATATTTTTTAATTTTTTCTGAATCAAACGCTTTTTCAAAGACGATATTTTATCTGTAAATAAAATTCCTTCTATATGATCGTATTCGTGTTGAATAACTCTTGCAATCAAACCGTCAAAAACTTCAGTTTTCATTACAAAATCTTCTTCACAATATTCAATAGTAACGGTAGGTTTTCTGTACACATCTTCGCGGACATCTGGAATACTTAAACATCCTTCGTTAAAACTCCACTCCTCACCTTCTTCTTTAACGATTTTAGCATTGATAAAAGTTCTTTTAAAACCTTTTAAATCCTTTTGTTTGTTTGCTGGTAAATCCTCATCATCACTAAAAGGTGTTGTGTCTATAACAAAAATGCGAATTGGCAGACCTACCTGCGGTGCAGCAAGTCCAACTCCTGAAGCATTGTACATGGTTTCATACATGTTTGCTAACGTTTCTTTAAGGTTTGGATAATCGGGTGTTATTGCCGTACCTACTTTTCTTAAAACAGGATCACCATATCCTACAATTGGTAAAATCATTTGTGTTTATTTAATGTTTTATCTAACGAAAACTGTATTAAAAGTTTGCGTAATTCAGCTGGCAAAAATAGTAAAAAATAGTCAACGATTAGCCGTAAAGCTATATTATAACATATTTTTTATATGCTTCGAAAAACTCATCTATAATTATGCCAAAATATTTCGTACAATTCTTAACTTTGCTAGTAAACCTCTCTATATGTTTGATCGTATTTCAAAATTCACCAACAGTACTTCTTTTTTAAACGCATCAAAAGTCACTATTGCCTCTGTTGTGCCTGTGCTGGTTTTGAACTTTTTAGGACATTTTGAAATTGGTTTTACAATTGCCTTAGGTGCTTTTTATACGTATCCAAGTGATATTCCGAGTTCTTTAAGCCATAAAATAAAAGGGCTCATTGTAGCTTCTTTAATTGTTTCGGGAGTTAATTTATTGGTAAATCTTGCTTATCCTTATCCGGTTTTATTTTACCCGTTTTTAGGATTTCTATTATTTTTATGTTCGATGATTTCGGTTTATGGGCAAAGAGCAACTTTGGTATCGTTTTCTGCTTTATTGTCTATTTCTCTTTCATTTGGACATTTACATCAAGGATTAGAGGCTTTACAATATTCTAGCTATATATTTATAGGTGGAATTTTATACTTGATTGTTTCTCTTATATTTCATTTTGTACAACCTTATAAATATGTAGAGCTACAAATTGCTGAAGGAATAAAATTGACCGCAAAATATTTAAAACTAAGAGGCGATTTATGGAGCCCAGAAGCCAATCGTGAAAAGATTATTGAAAAGCAATTAGCAATACAAGTCGATCTTAATTTAATTCATGAGGATCTTCGTAAAATGCTAATTGGCAATCAAAATACATCTGGAACTACGAGCCAGAATCGTAAAATGCTTTTGGTGTTTATTACTTTGGTAGAAATTCAGGAGCTGGCACTTTATACTTCATTTGACCATAGTAAGCTTCACGAGAAATTTGCCAAACATCCTGATGTTCTGCGTACGTATCAAAATGTCGCTTATAAACTGGCTTCTACTTTAAAGAAACTTTCAAAAAACGTACATCATATAGCAGTATATGTTGACAAGAACGATCTTAAAAATGAATTAGACGCTCTTGAATTTGCGATTTTTGATTATGAAAAAACGTTAGGAAAAGAAGAAGCTGCAGAAGGAGTTTTGATGCTGACCAATATGCTGAAATATGCTAAAAATCAAGTCGGTAAAATCAAGATTATTCAGCGTGCTTTATCGCTCGCTATGCAGTCTTATAAACTGAAAGACAAAGATAAAGAGCTTGAAAAGTTCCTGACACCGCAATATTATCCCATCCGAACTTTAATTGAAAACCTTAGTTATTCTTCATCTATATTCAGACATTCGTTACGATTAACGATTACCATTTTAGTAGGTTTGTTTATTGGTGAAATGCTGGATTTACAAAACGTGTATTGGATTTTATTAACGATTGTTGTTATCATGCGTCCAGGTTATGGTTTAACCAAAGAACGTTCTTACAATCGTATGTTCGGAACTATCCTGGGCGGATTAATGGCTTTCGGAATTGTTTCTGTGATTCAAAATCATGTTGTTTTAAGTATTTTTTCAATTGTGTGTATGCTTCTCGGAATTTCATTCACGCAAATCAACTACAAAATCAGCGCTACTTTTGTAACAATGTATGTGGTTTTCATTTATGGAATTTTAACACCAAATGTGGTTGAAGTGATTCAGTTTAGAATATTAGATACTCTTACTGGAGCTACTTTGGCTTTTATTGCTAATCAGTTTTTATGGCCGGCTTGGGAGTTTATCAATACCCCTATTCACTTGGAAAACTCGATAAGAGCCAATAAAAATTATCTGAAAGAGATTGCTGATTTTTATAATGCAAAAGGAGAAGTACCAACTTCTTACCGCTTATCAAGAAAAAATGCTTTTGTTGAGATTGGAAATCTAATGACATCGTTTCAACGAATGATGCAGGAGCCTAAATCGAAACAAAAAACAATGCCTCTAGTTAATAAACTTGTGGTTTTAAATCATTCGCTTTTATCGGCTTTGGCATCACTTTCAACTTATATTCAGTCGCATCAAACTACATCTGCATCAGAATCATTCAATTATATTATTAAAACGATTTTATTGAATTTAGAACATTCTATTTCAATTTTAAGAAATGAAACCATTATTACAGATACGTTTTTTGATAAAGAAGATGTAACGCTGCAATTTGAAGAATTAAAACGTAGAAATTTCAATCGTCTTGCTGCCGATGACGAACTGGATAAAGAAACCCGTCAGGCAAAAATGCAGGAAGCACAGATGGTAATCGAGCAGTTAATCTGGATGAGTAATCTAGCCGAAAAAATATTAAAAATTACGAAAGAACTAAAAGCAACAAATCCAGATTAATTCATCTGGATTTGCTTTTTTTTATAGAGTTTGTAAACTCAATTATTTTATTTTTAAAACCTCTGCAGTATGTTTTCTTACTTCTGCTAAAAGTTCAGGTTTATCGTTTAATGTTCTACCATAAGAAGGAATCATTTCTTTCATTTTGGCTTCCCATTCTGGGGTTTTAATTTGATTGGTAAAACATCTGCTGATTAAATCAATCATAATCGCTACAGCTGTTGAAGCACCCGGAGAAGCTCCTAATAAAACAGCTAAAGTTCCGTCATGTGTATTAATTACTTCTGTACCAAATTCTAAAACGCCACCTTCTTTTTCGTCTTTTTTAATTACCTGAACACGTTGTCCTGCTCTTTCCAGTTTCCAGTCTTTTGAACGTGCAGTAGGCAGATATTCGCGAAGCGCTTTCATTCTGTCTTTTGGTGACTGACGTACTTGCTCAATTAAGTATTTCGTTAGAGGAATGTTATGATATCCAGCAGATAACATCGGAATTAAGTTATTTGCTTTTATCGATAAAGGTAAATCTAAATACGATCCATTTTTAAGGAAACGTGTTGAGAATCCTGCGAAAGGTCCGAAAAGAAGCGCTTTTTCGCCATCAATTACACGAGTATCAATATGCGGAACAGACATTGGCGGAGCGCCCACACTTGCTTTTCCATATACTTTTGCCTGGTGTTTTGCGATAACTTCAGGGTTGGTACATTTTAACCATTGACCGCTTACAGGGAAACCTCCGTAACCGTGTCCTTCAGGTACATTTGCTTTTTCCAACAATGGTAATGAACCGCCACCAGCTCCAATAAAGACAAATTTTGGATATGCTTTACGTTTTTGTCCGGTTGCAATATCGGTTATTTTAATTCTCCATGATTTATCTTCGCGCTGTCTTAATTTCTTTACTTCGTGATTGAAGAATAATTTAACCCCATCTAACTTCTCAAGGTAATTAAACATACTTCTGGTAAGAGCTCCAAAATTAACATCTGTTCCCATTTCCATGTGAGTTGCAGCTAATTTTTCTCCTTCATCTCTGCCTTCCATCACAAGCGGCATCCACTCTTTTAACTGCTCAGGATCTGTACTGAAAGTCATGTCAGCAAAAATTGGATTACTTTGAAGTGCTTCAAATCTCTTTTTAAGGTATTCAACGTTTTTATCTCCCCAAACAAAACTCATGTGAGGAACGCTTTTTATAAAATTTTCAGGAGATGGAACTTTTTTCTGTTCTACAAGATATGCCCAAAACTGACGTGAAATTTCAAAAGATTCTGCAATACTGATTGCTTTTTTAGGATCAATACTTCCGTCAGGCTTTTCAGGCGTGTAATTAAGTTCACAAAAAGCAGAATGTCCGGTTCCGGCATTATTCCAAGCATCTGAACTTTCGGCTGCTGCAACATCTAATCTTTCGTAGATTTCAATTTGTATATCCGGTTGCAGCTCTTTCAAAATAACTCCAAGAGTTGCACTCATAATTCCAGCTCCAATAAGCACTACATCACTACTGGAACGTATTGTATTGTCAGGCATAACAGTATTTGTTTTTAAAAATGCAAAGGTACTTTTTTCAAACGCAAAAAAAAACTAAAATCTGCATGATAAAAGTTAGAAAATCATATTTTTTTCTAAATAAAGTGAAATTAATCGGCTGTAAAGTCAGAATCGATTAGAAGAAAGATAGTCTTGAAGCATAATTGTTGCGGAAATTTCATCAATCAACCCTTTATTTTGGCGCTGTTTTTTACTAAGTCCACTATCTATCATAGTTTGAAATGCCATTTTTGAAGTAAAGCGTTCATCTACTCGAATTACTTTCATATCTGGAAAAATATTTGAAAAATGAGTTACAAATCCATTAATCACTGATGCACTTTCAGATGGCTGTCCGTTCATTTGCTTAGGCTCGCCAATTAAAACTGCTTCTACTTTTTCTTTAAAGAAATAATCTTTTAAGAAGTCTATTAAAGTATGTGTTGGAATTGTGGTTAAACCAGATGCTATGATCTGCATTTCGTCAGTAACAGCAATTCCTGTGCGTTTTTGTCCGTAGTCTATAGAAAGAATTCTTGGCATTTTGATTTTTTTATCAAAGATAGAAAGGAAATTTCAGAAACTTATAAAGAATTTCTATACTTAATGAAAGCAAAGAAGACAACTTTATTTTCATCAACATTTACCTCATAGATAGAAACATATCCCTTAAAAACATAATCTCTAATATTTTCATTTTCAAAGTATCTTGATTTTTTAAAATGAAAAGGGTTTTGAATATCTTTCTTTATATTTTTTATTAAATCATTTTTAAATTTTCTAGCCGCTCTTGGTTTATCTTTGGCTATATAATGAACTTGGTTATTTAAAGCAAACAAAAAATCTTCAGTAAAACTAATCTTCATATTTAGAAATTGTTTTTTCCAGAATTTCATCAACTTCTTCTACAGTATACAATTTTGAAGTTCCGCTTTTCAATTTGGTGTATGCCTCATGTACTTTCTTTTTATTATTATCAAAATCAGGATCTTCCGGTATTATCTTTAATTCATCTGAAGAAAAAGAACTCAATACTTTCAATATTTTTTCTTTAATCTCCGGTTGAAATTCCAATCTAATCGCTTCCATAACATTTTCTTTAGTATACAAATATAAGCCTTTTCAAATACATTTTATTTGAATTTAACTTAGATTGAGGATATTAATTAAAATATAAAAATCCAAAAGTCCGCCCTGAAAAATTCCAAAGCGGACTGAACCTAAATATTTAAAACCTAAAAAATTATTCTGATTTATCGATTAAATAAACGGCTGAAAAAACCTCTATGCTCCTCTTCCTCATCATTCTCTTCTTCATAATGAGCAAATTTTGCTTGATTCTTTTCATGTTCGTAAATTAACTCCTTTATGTATTCAACATACGTTCTATTTTTTTCTTCTAAGAACCCAATTAAATATTTCTCACTGAACTCAACTCCACTTGCTGCTTCTATCTGAAGTAACTTTTTATACAATGGCTCAATATGCATGGCAATTACTTCTTGAGGAACAGATTGTCTTCTTCCAAAGTAATTTACAATCACTCCATTCTCATCTCTTGCAATATCGAAATCAGTAATTACCCAATAGTATCTTCCTGATTTTGCGAGATTTTTTACAATAGCGTGAAAGTTTTTTCCATTTTTAAGATTTTCCCAAAGTACTTTAAAAATAACTTTCGGCATATCCGGATGACGAATAATATTATGGGGCTGCCCCATCAATTCGTAATCTTCGTAACCACAAACATCAACAAAAACTTCATTGGCATATTCTATAATACCAAAAGCATTTGTTTTACTCATAATTACTTGTGTTTTGTCCCAGGTAACTTCTTTATCAATAATGGTAACTGGAGTTCGAGGCTGATTTTCCTGATTCATATCTAATCCATTAAATTAATGTTTCTTAATTCTAGCTCGTAAGAATTATTAGGTCAAAAGTAGAGAGAACAAAAAGGTCAAAATCTGATTTTTATCATATTTTGATATAAAAAAAACTTTTAGGGGTATATTAAATCCAATTATACTATTCTGAGAATAATTTATTTCTCAAATTAAAAACAAAAAGTTAAATCTGTAACACTTTCAAACCGTTTAACTTTTTTGCTTTTCTGTAAATACCTTATCTTTGCCAAAAATTTAAACTATGAATTCTTTACAGACTATAATTGAACAAGCTTGGGAAAACAGAGCTTTATTACAAGAAACTACTACAACAGATGCTATTAGAGAAGTTATCGAATTAGTAGACGCAGGAAAATTACGTGTTGCTGAACCTGTTGGTGACAAATGGCAGGTAAACGAATGGGTGAAGAAAGCCGTTGTAATGTATTTCCCAATTCAAAAAATGGAAACATGGGAATCTGGTATTTTTGAATACCATGATAAAATGTTACTAAAAAGAAATTATGCTGAAAAAGGAATTCGTGTAGTACCGAACGCTGTTGCGCGTTACGGAGCTTACATTTCGAGTGGTGTAATCTTAATGCCAAGTTATGTAAACATTGGTGCTTATGTAGACGAAGGAACAATGGTTGACACGTGGGCAACTGTAGGAAGCTGCGCTCAAATTGGTAAAAACGTTCACTTAAGCGGTGGTGTTGGTATTGGTGGTGTTCTTGAGCCATTACAAGCAGCTCCGGTTATTATTGAAGATGGTGCTTTTATTGGTTCTCGTTGTATCGTTGTTGAAGGTGTCCACGTTGGAAAAGAAGCAGTTCTTGGAGCAAACGTATGTCTTACTGCATCTACAAAAATTATAGATGTTACAGGAGATGAGCCAGTTGAAATGAAAGGTTATGTCCCTGCTCGTTCTGTAGTAATTCCTGGAAGTTATACTAAAAAGTTTGCGGCTGGAGAATATCAAGTTCCTTGTGCTTTAATTATTGGTACTCGTAAACCATCTACAGATTTAAAAACTTCTTTAAACAATGCACTTCGTGAATACGATGTTGCGGTTTAACATTTAAAGAAAAACATACTAAAAAATCCAAATTCCAATTGTAATGATTGGAATTTGGATTTTTTTTGCTTCAATTTGTACCACTTAATCCGATTAAGAGTTTTACATGAAGATACTTGTTATTCAACAAAAAATGATTGGCGACGTTTTGGTCAGCAGTATTATATGCAATAATCTGCGTACAGCTTATCCAAATGCGCAAATAGATTATCTGGTTTACGCTTCTACAACTGCTGTTTTAGAAGGAAATCCAAATATTGACAATATCATTTTATTCGAAGAAAAGCATCGTCAAAGTAAAAAAGAGCTCTTAAATCTGGGCTTACAGATTAGAAAAGAAAAATATGATCTAGTAATTGACGCTTATTCTAAACTAGAAAGTTGGATTTTGGTATTTTTAAGCAACGCCAAAAGAAGAATTTCCTATAAAAAACCCGGCAGAAGTTTTCTGTATACCGATAATGTGCCTTTTGAACCTTTTCCTAAAACCAATTTAGGATTGGCAATCGAAAGACGTTTATCGTTATTAGAACCACTTGATTTAAAGATAGAAATTGATCCTGTTCCTAAATTATTTGTTTCTGAAAAAGAGAACCAAGAAGCCATTGCAATATTCGAAAAACATCAGGTACGTAAAGACCGAAAAACAGTTATGATAAGTCTTTTAGGAAGTGAAAAACTAAAAACGTATCCATTAGAATTCATGTCGAAAGTAGTGGATTATATTGCTGATTTTACTGATGTAAACATTCTCTTTAACTACTTCCCAAAACAGTTAGAAGAAGCCAAAACGGTTTTTAATGCCTGTAAACCATCAACTCAGGAAAAAATTTATTTTGATTTACTAGGAGGCGATCTTCGCTCATTTATTGGTATTGTAAATCAATGTGATCTTATTATAGGAAATGATGGTGGTGCAATTAATATGGCAAAAGCACTTGAAAAACCTTCATTTATCATTTTTTCTCCTTGGATTGAAAAGAAAATCTGGGCTACTTTTGAAGATGGAATTCACCATCTCTCTGTGCATTTAAAAGATTATCATGAAGATTTGTTTGAAGGTAAATCTGAAAAAACACTAAAAAAAGAAGCATTGTCTTTGTATCAGGAATTTAAACCTGAATATTTTAAGGATAAAATCGAGTCATTTCTAGAAAAAAACATCCGCTAAAAAAATGACTGCTCAACAATCATTATCGGCTTTATTAATAACTCATAATGAAGAACCTAATATACGCGAGGTTCTTGACAATCTGGCTTTCGCCGATGAAATTATTGTTGTTGATTCTTTTAGCACTGATAAAACTTTTGAGATTGCTTGCAGCTATAAGAATGTAAAAGCTTTCCAACGTGTTTTTGATAATTTTGCCCTTCAGCGAAATTACACTATCGCACTTGCTTCAAATCCGTGGATACTTTTTATTGATGCTGATGAAAGAGTTAGTCCTGAACTTCAGCAGGAAATCAATACGGTTATAAATCAAGAAAAAAGCGCCGCGGCTTATTTTATGTACCGTGATTTTATTTTTGAAGATAAAAAACTACGCTTCAGCGGCTGGCAGACTGATAAAATTATCCGTCTTTTTAAAAAGGAAAATGCAGCTTACAATTTAAATAAAATTGTACACGAAAAATTAATCGTAAAAGGTGAAATTAAAATACTTAAAAACCGATTAACGCATTACTCCTATTCTAATTACAAAGATTACAAGCAAAAAATGATCTTTTACGGTCAGTTAAAAGCACAGGAAGAATTAATGAAAAATACCAATCCAACGTTTTTTCATTTTTACATCAGACCTGCTTATCAATTTTTGAATCAATATATTTTTCGTTTTGGATTTTTAGACGGCAAAAAAGGCATTATAATCTGCTATCTAAATGCGTTGAGTGTCGCAGAACGTTTTCGAGAGTTAAAAAAAATAAAGAAAAAGAATTAAGACTTTTTCCAGAATTTCAATTTTTTCTTTAATCTTTTCTTTCTCATAAATTCCTCTTGAAAAGTAGAAGTCGCCTGCCACATTTTTTCAAAGATTTCAGATTCAGATTTACTAGTATAGAATTTTGAGTATTCGTTACTCATTACTTCAATCATTTCTTTTTTAGGCGTTAAACGGCTGAAATTGTTCATTCGCTGTTCAAAAGACATTGCATTATGAAAATTCATTCGGTTTAAATCAACCAAAAAGAACTCATATTTAGAATCGTCTATTTTTTTAATTAAAGTATTTCCTGGAGAATGATCTAAAAATTCAACTCCTTTTTCATGAAGATCAAAAGTAAATTTTACAAACTGCCTTAAGATATTGTCATGATCCGGATAATCAGGAATTTCAACTAATTCTCTATACGTGAGTTCTGTAATTAAGTGCTCACTTGCATAATAACTATCTTTTAATCCTATTAAATTAAAATTCTCGAGAAATGCAATGGGCTGTGGAGTTCCGATTCCTTTTTCTAATAAAATAGTAGCAAACTCAAATGAGCGCTTTGCTTTTGATTTTCTAAAATAACGGTAAGCTATTTTATTAATAAGGTTTGGAATTTTAAACGATTTGATATTAATCGTTTTATCATCAAGGCTGAAAAGCTTTATTTTATTTCGATCACCATTACCAAAAAGAGTTCCTGAAGTATTAAACGTTTTAATTTTATCAAGAATTAATGCTGTACTAGCTTCAAAAATGGGATTTACTTTAAAATTCATCAGTAGATTTATATATAAACAAAAATACACATAGAATTTTAGACTTCAAATTATTATTGTATTTTCGTTTAAAAAAAATATGTCAGAAAAGAAAAGTGTTTTTTTAGAAACTCACAACATAAACAATCGAGCTACTGGTTTAGGCACTTTTAATTATGAACTTATTAAAGGATTAAATCAATTATCTTTTGATGATTTACAAATTCACCTAAACGCAGGTAAACCCGAATTGCTTAAAGACGAGTTTGGTGATAAATTTAAATATCACAAATACAGATCTTTTCACAGATACAAGCCTTTCAGACCTCTTGATAAATTTGATTTATGGCATTCTGTAAACCAGAATTCTAAATTAGAACCCAGAACCGATACTAAGTACCTTCTTACGATTCATGATGTCAATTTTGTAGAAGAAATATCTGCAGATATGAATCATAAACGTAATCGTTTATTCATCGAAAAACTGAATAAGGCAACTGCTATTACCTATATTTCTGAGTTTGCCAAAAAACAAACACATCAATATTTTAAAGTACCTGATGTGCCTGAGCATATCATTTACAACGGAAATCCAATATCTACTTTACTTGACACTACAAATTTTGCAAGCAACATTCCTGTAGATAAACCATTTTTTTATACCATTGGAGATTTTATAGAACGAAAAAATTATGTTTCGATCGTGAACATGATGAAATTGGTAAAAGATTTTAATTTAATCATTTCTGGAAACAATACTAAAAAATATGGTGGTGTTATTCGAAAATTAATTGATGATAATGGATTGCAGAATCAAGTTTTCTTAACTGGAAAAGTAAGTGATGAAGCCAAGCAATTTTACATGAAAAATTGTACTGCATTTCTTTTCCCGTCCATAAGAGAAGGATTTGGACTTCCGCCTATTGAAGCTATGAGCTTTGGAAAGCCCGTGTTTTTATCAGACAAGACTTCGCTTCCTGAAATTGGAGGAGATATCGCTAATTATTGGAGTGATTTTGATCCTGAATACATGAAAAATATTCTTTTTGAAGGATTAGAGCATTTCAACAATCATAAAAGCGAACTCGAGCCTTTATTGAAAAAAAGAGCTGCAAGTTTCGATTGGAAAATTGCAGCTGCAGAATATTTAAATGTTTATCATCAGATCTTGAAATAAACTATTTTTTAGTTAAATGTTTAAACCATTGCCCGAAGTTCTTTTTCCAAATGTAAAAGCCTGAGGGCAATACTTCATTAAAATCTAAATTTTTCTCGATTTCATTAAAAGTAGTGCCTTTTACGAAAGCCAGTTTTTTCCATTTTTCGGGTTCCATATAAAAAAAGTTTCTCATCGTTTTATAATTACTCTCATTTACGGTTTCCCATTTTTCTAAAAACTCTTCTTTATTAATATCGGTGTCGTGCCCCCAGTTATTGAATTTCATTTCAAGTTCTTCTTTTGTTCTCGAAATGCATTCATGCAGAACTGCTCCTTTATAATAAATTATTCTTTTGCGGGTTTGTCTACCTACGCGGTAACTTGGAAAATTTGTGGCAACCATAATTTTCGTTGGTCTTTCCACATATAATATACCATCATCAACCCTTTTGTAAAGATTAATTAAGTACGGAGATATTTGAATTTGGTTTTTCTGCGGGTTATCAAGATAATGATTTTTAGATCGCAGGAAATCTACAAATCCTTTGAAATCTAAAAAATACTCATCTGCATCTAATTGAATCAACCAATTACCTATACCCATTTTCTCTGCAAGTGCTTTTCGTTCTAAAACTTCACACTGCATGCTTGTTAATTCTGGATGATAAAAATTATCTTCTAAAATCTCAATTTTAGAATTAACATCAATCGATTTTATCCATTCGAAGAAATCTTCTTTTATTTCGAAAGTTTCTCCTTTCCAGGTTTTTCTCTGCTTATCAATTGCTAAAAAAATCGAATCGGATTCTTTGTAAATTTGGGGTATTGCAATTTTGAGCAATTCATAGTCGTAAGACACTAAAAATCCAACCTGAATTTTTTTCATTTAATTAAATTTGTTAGGGCAAAGATAATAACATTCTGACATTATCAATGAAAATTACTGTTTATTCTTTAAGATAATTTTAACTTAAATATTACCTTTGTTTTATCAAAACAAAAATCATGCTAGAACCTAAAATTTCTGTAATAATGCCCGTTTTTAATGCAATTCCTTTCTTAGGTGAAAGCATTCAAAGTATATTGAACCAAACTTTTTCAGAATTTGAACTTATAATTTTAAACGATAAATCTACAGATGAAAGTTTAGAAATAATTAACAAATTTAAGGCTATAGACAACCGAATTGTTTTGATTGATAAAGAACAAAATGTTGGCCCTGCAAATCTTAGAAATGAAGGAATACATATTGCAAAAGGAGAATATATTGCTTTAATGGATGCCGATGATATTGCGATGCCGAATCGTTTTGAAAAACAATTCACATTTCTAAAAAATAATCCAGAAATTGGGCTTTGCGGCACTTGGTTTACTTTTTTTGGAGCTGAAAGCAAAACTATTAAACACGCTGTAGACAGCGACGCTATAAAAGTATCTTTTTTACACAGTTGTAACATTGGAAATCCAACCGTTATGTTTAAAAAAGAAGTTTTAGGAAACTTAAAATTCGACAATGATTACGTTCCTGTTGAAGATTATGATTTATGGAGCCGATTATTGGCTAAAACTAACTTTTATAATATTCCTGAATCATTATTAAATTACAGACAGCACAATACCAATATCAGTAAAACAAAAATCGATAATGTAAATCGATCTGTAAGAAGAGTAAAAATAAATCAGCTTAAACATTTAGAGATTTCAGATTCTGATCCGAAAATTGATGCTTACTTAAATGCTGTTTCTCTAAAGAAAAAACTTTCTCCTGAAGAAATTATAGAAGCCATAAATGCTTCTAAATATCTTGTTTCTCAAAACGCTAAGGTTCAATATTTCAATCAGGAATTATTTGAAAAACATATCAATAAGGTTTTAATACGCTCTATAAGAAATGCTGCAAGTTATAATAAGTCATTTTATAGATTTCTTAAAAATGATGCTGCTTCATTATTCAGCAAAATCAGTTTATTGGACAGAACGATTATTTATTTTAAATCTTTAAAAGGAAAATAGCGTTATAGATTTGATTTTATATAACGCCACAAAAATTTAATTTTTACCAGTAAAGATGCTTGTTCTAAAAATTCGTCAATCGCTTTTTTAGGTTCTTCGGCATTTTTAAATTCATCGTTCTTACGAAGTTTTAAAGCTTCAACAGCCGAAGCTTTTAACAAAGAACCCATCACTTTTTTAATATTCGCAGTTCTAGACTGAGGGATATTTTCGAATATTTCCCTAATATTTAAATATGAGGAATAACGTTGGAAAAATGGTGTTTTTAACGAATATACTCCTCCTGAATGCAATCTGTATACGCCTCCTTGAAAATTCATAAAAGCGCCTTTTCCGTGGCAAAGTGCCAATGCATAGAGTGTATTGTCTTTTCCGTATTTAAATTTTTTATAATCCAATGGATCAACCGCATCTTTTTTGAAAACACAAGTCAATGTATATGTACAATAAGGTTGTAAAATAGTATTAAAATCTATTGTATAGACTTCCGGCAAAGTATCTTTAAAATCATTTGGAACTAATTGAGTATCTTTTCTGTTAAGATAATCTGTCCACGCAATAACATAGTCGTTGTTGTTCTCTAAAAAATCAACCTGCTTCTGTAATTTAAATTCATCAATCCAGTAATCGTCGCCTTCACATAACGCAATATATTTCCCTTTAGCCATAGGAAAAGTGACATCACTCCAAAAATTTACTTTTTTAGAATATTGGTTTTCTTTCTGTAAAATGCATTTAACAATCTGCGGATATTTTTCTGCATATTCTTTTAAAATAGCAGGTGTATTATCTGTCGAAGCATCATCATGAACAATTATTTCAAAAGGAAAAGTTGTTTTTTGACTTAGAAAACCGTCCAGAGTTTCTTTAATAAATTTTTCATGATTATAAGCATCGCATAAAATGCTGACTACTGGTTTTGCATCATTATTTTCCCAATTTGAAATAATGGCATTTTGATCTCTCATATTATTAGATGCTTTTTACTTTTTGAATATTCATGAATTAATAGTTTTATTATATATCGGAATTATTTTTTCTTTAAATGCTTTGATTCCAAAACTTGCAATAGCATTTTTAGATATTAATTCTGAATTAAACTTTAATTCATTATTCAATATTTTTATAATATTTTCTGCAATGGCTTTAAAATCCTTGACAGGAACAATAACTCCATTTTCTTCATTGATAAATTCATTTACACCTCCAGATTGAGTAGTAATTACTGGCACTCCAGTAAACAAAGCCTCTAAAGGTGAGATTCCAAAGGTTTCACATAAACTTGTAAATACAAAAACATCTGACTTTTGTAATGCTGAAACGATTTCTTGCTTTGAAGCTGTTTCTACTACTTTTATTTTAATATTTTTAAAATTAAAACTTTGGATTAAGTTAGTAACTTCTTCTTTGCAATTATTTCCCCAAGCATTAATACCAATCCAAGTGAATCTAATATTTTTGTAATTTAAATCATCAATGATCTTTAGTGCTCTTAAAGCCTTTATTTGATTTTTTATTGGTGCGTATGCGCCAACAGTTATAATTTCAAAAAAATTACTTTTCATTCTATTGCAATTATTAAATAGCTTTTCATCTACTGTATTTCCAATGTTTATGAAATCGCTAAAAAAATAATTTGTTGCAAATTGTCTTATTACATCATTACTTACAACTAAATTAAATTTAGATTTTTTCAAAACCATATCCAGCTTTTTAATCTTTTGCTTATCAACATTCCTCAATGTAAATTGATTGTGTTCGGTTAACAAATATGGCGTTTTATATTCTTGATTATAACTTAAAGCCCAAAATGCAGCGTCAAAAACACTTTGTGCATGAATTAAATCAATTGTAATATTATCTTTCTTTAAGTACTGATGTAAAACTCTAAAAGCTTTCTTTTCAATCCATTTTAAAAAATACTTATTTTTTAAAATTTTAAACGATGGATAGTATAAATACAGAATACTAATTTTATTCTCATAGATATTCTTTTCTATCTTAAAAAACTTCTTGTAATTTTTAATTTTAAATTTGACCGGTCTAAAATTTATTAAGACAAAATTGAATTCATTACTTAATATTGCAGCTTGTTCCATAAAAAAACTTCCTAAGTTTAGCTTGTAATCAAGCCAGGAACAAATCATTAAAACAGTTTTATTTTTATTCACTATATTCTTATTATAAAAACGTTTTTCTTAAACGAATTTATAAGAATTTTATTATAAAAAATAAATTTAAAATTCTATTTTCTTAGCCGGAATACCAAAAACAGTTGTATTTTCTTTGACGTTTTTAATAACCAGACTCGTTGCACCAACTGTAGCTCCTTTTCGAACAATAACGTTTGGCAATACTGTAGCTCTTGTGTTTAAAGTTACTTCTTCTTCCAAAACAACAAAACCGCCTGTAAAAGAATAGGAACTTAAATGTGCCCATTTGCATATTTTTGTGTCGTGTCCTAAACCTACATAACCTTGAATTGTGACAAAATCTTCTATAATACAATCATTGCTAATGTTAGCATACATAAAAACCAGCAAACCAGTTCCTACGACTGCATTAGTATTTAATTTAGTCGAAGGATGAATTAAATTGATGAACTTCCCTCCTTTTGCAAGAATTAATTCTGCATAATGTTTTTTCCATTTTATAGATCCCATCGCGCAGACAAAAACATCGTTTTCTTCAATTTTATAATCTTCTACAGAAGATAATATCTGCGGATAGTTTGCAAATTCTTCTAGAGCATCGGATTTATCATCCAAAAATCCTTTTACAATATACTCTATATTAAAACCAGCACACTGAGTGGCAAGATCATAAACTTCTCTGCCAAAACCTCTTGCTCCTACAATTACTAAATTCTTCATTATTCGATAATTAAATTACAAGCTGCCCACGAATATCCCACGCCAAAACCTGCCAATACTACATTTTTTATATCTGTTAACTTCTCTTGTTTCTGAGCTTCATAAACAGCAATAGGAATGGTCGATGAAACGGTATTTCCACAATGATCCATGGCGATGAAAAATTTATCTTCAGGAATTTTTATCTTTTTCCTTAAATGATTAAGCATGTATTTATTAGCTTGATGGAAAATAAAAAGGTCGATATCGTCTTTTGATAAATTCGATTTTTCCAGAATTGATTCGGTAAGTTTAGGAACAAATTCTCCTGTAAAATTGAAAATTTCTGTTCCGTTCATGTATAGGTTTTTATCGTTTCGGATGTTTCCAAATTCATCTTCAATGTCATTACTATCTGAAACTGGAAAACGCATTCCGCCTTGTTTTACAATAAGATTTTCAGCTCCTTTTCCATCTGTTCCAAAAATAAAATCACCAATCGAACAAAAGCCTTTTTCGCTTGATATTAGCGTTGCGGCAGCGGCATCTCCAAAAATGGTTTTATTGCTTTTATCTTTTGGATGAATGAATTTAGAATAGGTTTCAGAGGTAATCAGCAGAATATTTTTAGCCATTCCACCAGCGATTAATCCTTTTGCCAGACTTAATCCGTATACAAAACCAGAACATCCTAAATTATAATCTAATGCTCCAATTGAAGTATTTAAACCTAATTTTTCTTGAATAATACAAGCTGTCGTTGGCAGAAAATAATCTGGACTCTGCGTGCAGAACAATAAAAAATCGATCGTTGATCTATCAATATGATGTTCTGCAAAAAGCTTCTCAGCTGCTTTTACAGCCATATCTGACGAGAACTCATCTGAAGCACTTATATGACGGGAATTAATACCGGTTTTCGAACTAATTTTTTCAATATCCCATTCTGGAAAATCCTTGTTGATTAAATCATTTGATAAAACTGCTTCGGGCAGATAATACGAAATGGCTTTTATATTCGCTTTCATCTTTGATTTATATTGTTGAAGTTCTTCCTCCGTCTAAAACTAAATTCTGACCTGTAATCCAGCTCGAAGCATCTGATAGTAAAAACACGATTGGATAAGCAACTTGTTCAGGTGTTCCATAACCCAGCGGGTATTTCTTTTCATCTTCTTGAATTACTTCTAGAGATAAATTTTCAATAGACTTTGAAGTTATTTCTGTTTTTACCATACCAGGCGAAACACAATTAACACGGGTTTTGCTGACTGCAAATTCATTTGCCCAGACTTTTGAAATCGCAATTAAAGCTCCTTTACTGGCAGCATAAATTCCGTTTCCTTTCATTCCGAATAAACCTGCAACAGATGAAACCAAAACAATTGAACTTCCTTTGTTTATTTTTTTCTTTTTAAAAATCAAATTAACGAGATAGGTAATAGAATCGAAATTGATACTTCTCATTTCGTTCATTAACTGTTCTGAATAGAATTTAACTGGTGCTAAAGAAACGATACCAGCCGAATGTACAATTCCATCTATATTTTCAATTGTTTCTACAATAGCTTTTATATCGTCCATTTGAGACAAATCAGCAGCTATAAAACTATTCTGGTTACCACATTCTTTGATTAATTTTTCAAGAAAATCAGTACGTCTGGCCACAGCGACGAAAGTACCGCCTTGTCTTACAATGGCACGGCAAGTCTCAAAGCCAATTCCAGAAGAGGCTCCGGTTACTAAAATTTTCTTTCCTGATAAATCGAATGGGTTCATTGTTGTTATTTTAATTCTTGTTTTGTGTTTAAATAATCGTAATACTTTAAAATCCTAAATTCTTCTTCACCAAATATTGGCGAATGATCTTTAAAGTTTGCCAGATTTGACTGCACGCTTTCAATGATTTTTTTATCTTCATTTAAAACCAAATCCAAGGATTCATTTGAACTATTATTAATAAAATCAATAATATTCTGTTCTGATTCGCTTAATTCTTTTTCAAATTTTGCAGCGAAATAACGAACTCTTAAAATTGTTTTCGATGGAGATTGTGGCAGCATAAAACCTAAATAAAATCCTTTTCCTTCAACAGTACTTACAAAAGCATTGGGGTAAATATGAAAATGAAGATATCCTTGTGTTTTAAAAGTTCTTGCTGAAAGGGCTTTTTCTATAATTTTATTTGGTTTTACATCTTCTCCTTTCGGAAACTCACACCAACTGTGTGCATTATAAAAATCGAATTTTTCGGGTGGCAAAGAACCAAATCCCATTTTTGCAAATGAGTTTTCATGTACTGCCGTACAATGATAACATTCTAAAACGTTTTCAACCAGAAGTTTCCAGTTTACTTTATGTTCGATAGAATAATCAATTGTTTTTGATCCAAAATGCCTGCTTATTTCTTCAAGCGGAGTATAAATATTTCCTAAATATTCTTCTAAAGTTTCATTGAATTGATCATTCAATTTTAAAAATATAAAATCGCCACATTGAGCCACTTCGTATTCTTTTAATTTCAATTCGTTAATATGATCCCTTTCAAATGAATTTCGACACATTAAACCAATTACATTTCCTTTCTTTCCGTATGTCCAGTTGTGGTATAAACAAGACGAAACACGATTCCCAAAAGGTTCTTCGTGAATGGTATTAAACCTGTGAAGGCAAACATTTTGAAAAGACTTTATCGCACCGTTAAAATTTTGAATAAAAATTTTATTCTCGTAGTACTCAAAAGTTACAAAATCGTTGTTATTTAGTAATTCGTTTTTGTGCGCGGCTAAAATCCAGGATTCATTTAAAAATAAAGACTTCTCTTTCAGGTAAATTTCTTCGTCTATGTAATTTAAATTCTTTATCATATTTCGATTAAATCTGAAATCACAATATTATCAAGCTTTACTTTCGCTGTTCCCCAAGATAAACCAACGCCGAAACCGCAAAGTATTAAACTCTGAGAAGTATTGGCTAAATTGTCTTTTAATTGCGTAACTATTGTTAACGGAATTGTTGTAGAAGAAGTATTTCCGAATTCTTTTAAGGAGTATGGTACTTTTTCTGCAGGTAATTTTAATTTTTTGGCAATCATTTTATTCATCATCAAATTGGCCTGATGAAATACAAAATGATCGATATTGTCCTTATCGATTTTAAATTTTTCAATAAGTTTATTTACTGTTTTGGGTGCTTGCGAAATACCAAAACCAAAAACATCCATACCATCTAAAATAAGCTGGCATGCATTTCTTTCAATTCCCGGAGAAATTGTTTGATAAATTAAAGAGTCAGAATTAATTCTATTTCTTGAACCTCCGTCATTAATCATAATCGTTTTATAGCCTGAACCATCAGTACCTAAATCAAACTGTAAGCTTTCTGCGCTTTCATCCAATTCAAATGCTGTAGCACTTCCTCCATCTCCAAAAAGCGGAACGGTACTTTTATCAGTTTTCGAAAGTAATTTACTGCTAGTATCACCAGCTAATAGAAGTCCTTTCTTTAAACCAGAAGCTTTCATCATTCCGGCAATAATAGAGATTCCATACACATAACCGGAACATCCCAGAGGCACATCAAAAGCAATGCAGTCTGTAGAAAGTCCTAATCTGTCCTGAAGTATAGCAGCAGAAACAGGCAAAATATAATCAGCAGTCTGCGAAACAAAAACCAGAATTTCTATTTCACTTTTCTGCCAATTTAAATCTGTAATTAATTTTTCAGCAGCTTCGCAACATAAATCAGACGTACAAAGATCTTTTGGGGCAATACGTCGTTCTTCAACTCCAGTTGCCTCAATAAATTTTTGAATTTCTTCTTGTGTTAGTATATCAAGGTCTACATTGAGTTCCTTATTTTTAGGAACACTGCATGAAATACCTTTTATTGCAACATCATTTACTGAAAAAGCTGCCATTTAATTATGCTTTATTTTTAATAATTTCAAAAATGTCTTGTAAAGAATTCGAAGATTTAATATCATCTCCTGTTAATTTTACATCATATTCTTCATCAGCCATAGCGATTAATGAAAGAGCCGTTAACGAATTCCATTCGTCTAAATCTCTAAAAACAGTTTCCTGTGTAATTAAAGCTGCATCTGTATCATCTAAAATATCTGCAAAATTTTTCAAAAAGGCATTGATTTCCATAGTAATCTTAAATTTATTTTGTGTTCTTTTTTCACATTAATCATACCAAATATCAAAAAAACATTCTTGTACTATCATCAAAAATCTAATGTACTGTCAACCAATACTGTTATCTAGAAGTTTTAATTCTTAAAATGTTATAATATTTAGTTATATCAAAAATTAAGGTTTCTTTTCCTAATTTTACCGCACAAATATAACAATAGTTACCCTCAAAGATAAATTAAACGCACTAAATCTGTAATAAAATGATTGCTGTAACCAAAACTTTTCTTCCTCCGCAAGAAGAATACAATTCTCACCTAAAACGCGCATGGGACAAAGTGTGGCTTACCAATCGAGGTGAACTTACCCTTGAATTAGAAGAAAAACTGAAAACATTTTTAAACAGTTCTTCTATAATTATTACTAATAACGGTACGATTCCTATTCAAATTGCATTAAAGCTTTTTGGAAATGGAGGCGAAATAATTACGACTCCATTTTCGTATGTAGCAACATCAGCGGCTATAGTTTGGGAAAACTGTACTCCTGTATTTGTAGATATCGACCCTGATTATTTAACTATTGACGAAAGCAAAATAGAAGCTGCCATAACACCTAAAACGACAGCAATTCTAGCAACACATGTTTTCGGAAATCCGTGTCATGTAACTGAAATTGAAAAAATCGCTAAAAAACACAATCTAAAAGTGATTTATGATGCGGCGCATTGTTTTGGTGTAAAATACAATGACGAATCTGTTTTTAATTATGGAGATGTAAGCACTTGTAGTTTTCATGCTACGAAAATATTCCATACAGGCGAAGGCGGTGCCATGTTTTGCAACGATGCCGAAACGTATCACAAATTATATTACAGCCATAATTTTGGACACAATGGCCCTTTGGCTTTTCATGGATTAGGAATTAATGCTAAAATTTCTGAATTACAATCGGCAATGGGACTGGCTGTTTTTCCTTATATAAATCATATTTTTGCAGAGAGAAAAAAAGTGGTTGATTTTTATAACGAACATCTTGATTTACAAAAGGTAAAACCTTTAAAAATAAGAGAAAACACAGAATGGAATTACAGTTATTATCCTGCCGTTTTTGATTCTGAAGAAACTTTATTAAAGGTCATAGAGGCTTTAGCTAAAGAAAATATTATACCAAGGCGTTATTTTTATCCCTCTTTAAATACGATTGATTATACCAAAGGAAAAGAAATGCCAATATCTGAATCGATTGCATCTCGAATTTTATGTCTTCCACTTTATGTTGGTATGGTACAAGAAGATTTAGAAAAAATCACACAAATTATAAACACACAAATACAGTAATTTTTGCTGTCCGTATAAAAACATTATTAAATTATGAATCAAGATATTAATACCGAAGTTCACAACGCTTTCGAAGTTATCAAAGAAGGCGGCATCATTCTCTATCCAACTGATACAGTTTGGGGAATTGGCTGTGATGCCACAAATCCTGATGCTGTAGCTAAAATTTACAAACTAAAACAGCGTGCCGAAACACAAAGTATGATCGTTTTGATGAATGGTGAAAAAATGATGTACAACGTTTTTAAAGAAATCCCTGAAGTTGCTTGGCAGATTCTGGATTTATCTGAAAAACCAACGACACTTATTTTAGATGACGCCAGAAATGTAGCACCAAACGTTATTTCTGCCGATAAATCGCTTGGAGTACGATTGGTAAAAGAACCTTTTTGTTACAAATTAATGGAAAGAATGAAAAAGCCTTTGGTTTCTACATCAGCAAATATTTCAGGACAACCTACTCCAATGTCGTTTAAAGATATTAGTCCAGAAATCATAAATGGCGTTGATTATGTCGTAAAATTAAATCAGGATAAAGTTTCCGGAAAATCGTCAACGATCATAAAACTGACTAAAGATTCACAAGTAAAAATAATCAGAAAATAGATTTTAGATTTTAGATTTTAGATTTTAGATTTTAGATTTTAGATTTTAGATTTTAGATTTTAGATTTTAGATTTTAGATTTTAGATTTTAGATTTTAGATTTTAGATTTTAGATTTTAGAAAAAACTCCGTTCAAATTTTCAATTTGAACGGAGTTTTTTCTTATAAACTTTAACCTTTGCCCCTTTGAACCTTTACCTCTTTGAACCTTTACCTCTTTGAACCTTCAAACCTTGCACCTTTCCCTAAACACTTTTCAGACTCTCAATCAGCCAATCAATATCTTCTTTTGTGTTATAATGGCTAAAAGAAATTCGGAGGTTTGGTAATTTTAAATCTTCTTCGGAAAGCATTTCTTTTAAAACATGAGAAGGTTTAATACTTCCTGACTGGCAAGCACTTCCTCTTGAAACGGCAATTCCTTTCATGTCTAAACTAAACAAAAGCATCGACGTTTTGTCTGAAGAAAAAGGCAGTGTGATATTAATAATATTATAAAAATCTTCTTTTTTCCCATTGATTCTGAAACCTGGAAAATGAACTTCCAATTGTTCGATCAAATACTTTTTTAAATCTGAAATATAACTTCTTTCTTCTTCTAAATTTTCATACGAAAGAGACAGTGCTTTTGCCATTCCTGCAATTTGATGTACCGCTTCTGTTCCGGCACGAAGACCTTTTTCTTGTTCGCCTCCAAAAATCAAAGGTTGTAACCCTGTATTTTTTCGGACAAAAGCAAAACCAACACCTTTAGGTCCGTGAAATTTATGAGCACTTGCTACAATAAAATCAACTGGAATATTTTGAAGATCGATTTCGGTTTTACCAACAGATTGAACCGTATCTGAATGAAATAATGCGTTGTATTGTTTACAAATCGTTCCAACTCTTTCTAAATCTAGAATTGTTCCCGTTTCGTTATTAACATGCATTAAGCTGACAATGGTTTTCTTTTCCTGAGATAATAAATTAGAAAGATGTGTCAAATCAAGACTTCCATCTTCCTTTACATTCACATAATCAACTTGAATATTGTAATCGGATTGCAATGCTAAAATCGCATGCAAAACCGCATGATGTTCAATTTTAGAAGAGATAATACGTTCGACTTTTAAATCCTCAACTGCCGATCTTAAAATCCAGTTATCGGCTTCCGTTCCGCCAGAAGTAAAAATAATTTCCTGTGCAGCACAATTAAAATGTTTGGCAATGCTTTTTCTGGAAAGTTCTAAAATGGTCTTTGCATTTCTGCCAAAACTATGTGTAGAAGACGGGTTACCAAAGTCTTCTGTCATAACTTTTGTCATTTCCTGAATAACTTCAGGTCGCATAGCAGTTGTTGAGGCGTTATCGAGATATACTTTTTTCATTGTTGCAAAGTTATAAAATATCAATTGTCGAATCTTAAATATCTTTTGCCAAATTTTTCACTATTTTTGGCACAAATAAAACAACGATGAAAAAATATGCAAGCCTATTATTTCTGGCTCTTTTACTAAACGGCTGTGACGACGGCGACCTAACTGTTGATACAATCGATTTTGATGCTGCAACTGCAGCAAGCTGTCCTGAAAATAATATTAATACTTTAATATATAAAACCAAATCACAGGAATCGTTAATACTTCAATTGCCATTAAACAGCATTCCGAATGATGCTACCCCTGTAAATGATTCAATTGTATATGACATTAACAATTCAACGTATCGTGTTGTTTATAGAGCATATGATGGTACTGTAGGCACTGAAAACATTTGTGGAACAATTCCGCCTAGGACTCCAAATATTACAGAAGAATGGCAGGCAACTGCAGGAAAAATTGTCATTAAATCAATTGCTAATATAGGAGATCCAAGTCCAACAGATGGAAGCACGAGAATTACTGGATATACACATAATATTATTTTTAGAAATATAACTTTCCTAAAACCGGCCGGACCTCAAACTGAAGAAGAATTTGTTTTTGGAGATTACAAAACTTCTCCTGAAAACATGAGTTTTACATTTCCTGAAAATGCATCGCAATGCTCCGATAAGAAAAACGTTTACAATTTTAACTCAACATCTTATCTAATGATAAGCAATCTTGATGCAGATCTTATTGTAAAACAAGCTGGAACAAGAAGTGCTCCAATTTCATCGACAACCAATAAAGTAAATTATACGACTTTCAAATCAAATACAGGAACTTTGACTTCGTCTTATTTCTGTGTTAGTCCTGTACCTTCAACTCCAACAATTTCTGGAACTTGGGATGGCACAACAGATACTTCAGGAACCATCGAAGTAACTACCGTAACAGCAGGAACAACTAACATTACGTATACGCATACTATAACACTGAAAAATGTTACTCTGAAAAAAGGGAATACGAAATTTTTCCTAGCCAATAGTTTCGTTTTAGGTACCATAACCGAAACGTCTGCAAGTAACTAAAAGACATTTTTTACAGATATAAAATCTGAATTTTATTCTTACAAAAAACGTCCGTTTTTCATCTCTGATTTCATAATAAAACCGGGATAAAAAACAGACGTTTTTTTATGCTTTTAAGTTAAATTTTCAAACCTGAAAATAATCGTATTATCTATTGTTTTGTCTGAAATAAACTTCGGTTGCACCGAGACCATATTTCTGATAATTGGCATCTTGGAAATCAACTCCGTCATAACGGCCTAATAAAAAATCAAGCTCTGCTTTTAAAACGCCTTCGCCAACACCGTGAATAAAAACGATTTTTGGAATGCGGTTTTTAATCGCAAATTCAATGTGTCGTTTTGCCGTTTCAGTCTGTAAAGTCAAAATATCATAATTCGTCATGCCGCGCTTATTGGGAACTAATTTTTCAATGTGAAGATCAAATTCCGGTACCGCAACATCACGTTTATCTTTCTTTTCTTTCACAAAACTACGTGGTTTAGGCTCCGTTTTCTCCTTGGTCACTTCTTCTAAATTAATTCTTTTAATAGAATTCATTAAATCACTGGAATCTTGAATCTTAACCAATTCATTGACGAAAAATGTCATCATGAATCCATCCTCCGTTTCTATCGAAACTTCGTTATTTTTAACCGAAAGTACGGTTCCATTAATCGCTTCGTCTAAAACCGAAACCTTATCTCCTTTACTCAGCATCTTGCTTCTCTTTTTCTTGATTCTTACTTGGTGTTTTTGCACTCAGCTGCATCATTCCGTACATAAAAACGACAATAGCAACTACCGTTATATACACATTTTTATCATCAGAAACCTGCTCATACAAGGCAACTGAAATAGCAAGAATCATGATTAAAATTTTAAAGATTTTCATTTTTCAAAAGTTTGAGATTTCAAAAGTAAAAAACTTTAAAATAGAAGTTCCTCTTCTTCTGAAATGTTATGCAATATTTTTGTAAAATTGTAAAAAAATTATCCTGTGAATTTAGAAAAATATATGATCCCCTGTCTCTTCAAAAAGTTCTTCGGAATTGAGTGTTTGGGCTGTGGTTTTCAGCGTTCAGTTGTCTTAATTTTTCAGGGTGAATTTTCGGCCGCTTTTAAAATGTATCCGGCTCTCTACACTACTCTTTTATTTCTAATTTTATTGGCCTTATATTTTTTGGACAAGTCCAGAAATTATCAAAAAATAATCTGGAAAGCGGCAGGCATAAATCTTATTTTTATGTGCATTGGATATTACTATAAACACTTTTATTTATAGCTTTCTATTTTTTAATCTGATTCAAAATATCGTTCATCATCTCAATCTGTACTTTTTGAATTTCGATTAATTCCTGCTGCTGATGCATAATCAAATGATCAATTTTATCATGAATCATTCTAATTTCCAACTCAGATTTCAGGTTAATCATATAATCTTTTTTAGCTCTATTTCGGTCTTTTTCTTCCTGACGATTCTGGCTCATCATAATTACCGGAGCTTGAAGCGCTGCAATACAAGATAAAATTAAATTGAGCAAAATAAACGGATAAGGATCAAAACCCTTATTCATCAAAATGTAAACATTAGAGCCAATCCAAACAGCAATAAAAACTACAAATGAAATAATAAAAGTCCAGCTTCCGCCAAAATCGGCCACTTTATCTGCTACAATTTGTCCGATGTTCCTTGTTTCCTCTTCGTCTTCAACAATATTTACAATCGATTTATCTTCTTTTAAAGAAGCAATCACACTTTTCTCTAAGTCGGAAAGCATTCCAATTTCGGTAGACAAATAATTCGAAATGTATTTTTGTCGGTATTCATTCAGCTCTTGAACCGAAATGCAATCTGTATCACAAAAAGAAGGATGATCTTTTACAATAAGGCTTAAAATAGGATTATGAATATCTTTTCCGCAGATTTTCTCACTTTCTGAAAAAGAATCACCGGAAATTGCACTTTTAAAAACTGCATTATTTTTCATTTTTTTAGAAATTTTATCTGCTAATTTACACAATTAAGTTCTTAAGAATCCTATAAAATATCTAGATTTAAAAATCCCTGAATTATCACAAATCCAATTATTAGAGCAAAATTTCTTTATACAATTCATGTCCTTATTAACAAAAAACACCTTAATTTTAGCGTTTTAAATTATCCACTCAATTTTTCAATTGTGACAAAAGAAAATATCATACAAAACATAAAGGCTTTAAAGAGTCATTCTAACATAAACTACGGTATTAAAACCAAGACCGAAGACTTTACAGAAAAGCTTTTTTACACTCTTTTTGATTCAAATGCTGCTTTGGACGAAAGCATCGACGACCTTGAAGTCCGATTCAAAGAGATTGCTGTTTTGGCCTGCAAAAAACCTCAAAATTTATGCGCTTCTATCTGGGACAGATTTGTTGAAAAACTTCCCGGAGTTTTAGAAAAATTAAATCAGGATGCCGAATATATTCTAGAAAACGATCCGGCGTCGAACAGCATCGATGAGGTATATTTAGGATATCCGGGATTTTATGCCATTGCAATTTACAGATTGAGCCACGAATTATATCATTTGGATTTACTATTGTTTTCAAGGCTGATGAGCGAATATGCACACCGAATTACGGGAACTGATATTCACGCAGGTGCCGATATTGCTTCTCCGTTTTTTATCGATCATGCCACTGGAATTGTAATTGGTGAAACAACCGTTATAAAAAAACATGTAAAAATTTATCAGGGAGTTACATTGGGAGCTTTAAGCGTAAGCAAAGACATGAAAAACGCTAAAAGACATCCAACCGTTGAAGCCAATGTATGCATTTATGCCAATGCTACAATTTTGGGAGGCGAAACAACCATAGGGAAAAATAGTATTATTGGCGGAAATGCTTGGGTAACCAAATCTATTCCCGAAGATTCGATCGTTACCAATACCACCACAACAGAAGTCAAAATAAAAGAAAAAAAATAAAATGGGTCCACAGAAATTATTAAACCTGATTGGAAATACACCATTGATGGAAACAGTCAATTTGGTTAAAAATAAAAACGTAAAACTTTTACTGAAACTTGAAGGAAACAATCCCGGAGGAAGTGTAAAAGACCGTGCTGCATACAACATGATTGCCGCTGCTCTTGAGAGAGGCGAAATTAAAAAAGGGGATAAACTTATTGAAGCAACCAGCGGAAATACAGGAATTGCTCTGGCAATGATTGCTCAATTATTTGGAATAGAAATCGAATTGGTTTTACCAGAAGATTCCACAAAAGAGCGCACACAAACCATGCGTGCTTACGGCGCGACAGTTATTTTAACGCCTGCCGAAGATGGAATTATTGGTTCTAGAGATTATGCTGATAAAAAAGTCGCGCAAGGCGGTTATTTAATGCTAAACCAGTTTGCCAATGACGACAACTGGAAAGCGCATTACAAAACTACAGGCCCCGAAATCTGGAATGATACAGAAGGAACAGTAACTCATTTTGTTTCGGCAATGGGAACTACAGGAACCATTATTGGAACTTCGACTTATTTAAAAGAAAAAAATCCAGCCATTCAAATTGTTGGCGCACAGCCAAGCGACGGATCTCAAATTCCGGGAATTCGCAAATGGCCTCAGGAATATTTACCAAAAATATTTGATGCTTCTAAAGTTGATACCGTTATTGATATAAGCGAAGAAGAAGCACGCGAAATGACCAAAAGATTAGCACTAGAAGAAGGTGTTTTTGCCGGAATGAGCAGCGGAGGTTCTGTTGCTGTGGCTTTAAAAATAGCAGAACAGCTGGAATCAGGAGTTGTGGTTGCCGTAATCTGCGACAGAGGCGATCGTTATTTGTCTTCGGATTTATTTGACTAAAAGGCTCAAAGAGGCAAAGGTTCAAAGGGACAAAGTTTAATCTCAATGGAAACCTTTGAACCTTTGCAACTCTGTATCTTTATAACTAAAAAGAAAAAAATGAACTACAGAAAACTAGGAAAAACCAATTTTAATATTTCTGAAATCTCACTTGGAACCTGGCAGGTTGGAGGAAAATGGGGATCAGGATTTAATGATAAAACTGCCGACGAACTTATCAATACGGCAATTGACAATGGTGTTAATTTTATTGATACTGCCGATGTTTATGAAAACGGATTAAGCGAAACTGCTGTTGGAAGGGTTGTTCGTTCGCGTTCTGAGCGTATTTATGTGGCTACAAAATGCGGACGCCAGATTAATCCGCATGTAAATGAAGGATATCAGCCAAAAGTGCTTCAGAAATTTGTAGAAGACAGTTTAAAAAGAACAGGATTAGAAACTCTGGATTTAATTCAATTGCACTGTCCGCCAACAGAAGTATATTATCGTCCTGAGATTTTCGAACTTTTTGACCGTTTAAAAGATCAAGGAAAAATACTAAATCTTGGTGTAAGTGTCGAAAAAGTGGAAGAAGCTTTAAAAGCCATCGAGTATTCGAATGTAACTACGGTTCAGATTATTTTCAATTTATTCCGTCAGCGACCTTCACAATTGTTTTTCTCAGAAGCCAGAAAGAAGGATATCGGAATCATTGCGCGTGTACCATTAGCGAGCGGACTTTTAACGGGTAAATTTGATGCAAAAACCACTTTTGATTTACAAGATCACCGCAATTTTAATCGTAACGGAGAAGCTTTTGATAAAGGCGAAACTTTTTCTGGTATTGATTACGAACTGGGATTAAAAGCGGTTGAAGAATTAAAAGCATTATTTCCAGAAACCGAAAACCTTGCTCCTATTGCTTTACAATGGATTTTAAGTTTTAATGATGTAAGCTGTATTATTCCAGGAGCATCAAAAGAAAGTCATGTACTTTCTAATTTGTCTGTTTATGATTTTCCTCAATTAACCCCTGAGAAAATTAATGCAATGAATGAAATTTACGAAAAGTATATAAAAACCTCCGTTCACCACTTGTGGTAGTTTAAGAGACTAAGGTTCTGAAAGGCTAAGGTTCTAAGGTTTAAACTATTTAAAAATCTTAGAACCTTAGTATCTTAGCACCTTAGAGCCTTAAAAAAAACTAGATTTCAAATTCAATTTTAAACTCGGCTCCTTTGTTTTTGCCTTCGCTTAACGCACTGAGTTTTCCTTTATTTTTCTCGATTATCTTTTTACATAAATAAAGCCCGATTCCAGTCGAAGTTTCGTTTGCGGTTCCAAGACGGCTCATTTTGGTAAACTTCTTAAAAAGTTCGTCAATTTGTGTTTTATCAAAACCAATACCTTTATCGGCTACGGTTATGACTAAATGAGAGTTTTCTTTGTAAATCCGTACTTTAACTTCACTGTCAAAATAAGAAAATTTGATTGCATTACTTATTAAGTTTACTAAAACCTGAACCAGCAGACCTTCATCAATTTTAAGTCTCGCTTCATCTGTTTCTACACTTAAATTCAATGTTATGTTTTTATCCAGCAAGCGTTGTTCAACCTGTTCGTTAATAAAAGGAACAACGTTTGAGAATGAAATAGTCCTGATTTCCTGATTGACTTTTACAACCTGATCCTGCTCTTTTAAAAGCTTAATAAAGTTTTCGATGTATCGAAATTGCAGATTAGTCGATTCGCATATTAAATCTGCCAAATGTTTAATAGATTCAGAAGGATTTTCGCTTAAAATTAATTTAGCCAAACCCTGCGGATTTCCTGCAAAGTTTTTTAAATCATGTGAAAGCATATAAATCAAATCCTGTTTTTCGTTTATAAAACTCTCCGATTCGTAAATAGACTCTTGAATATTGCACATTAACAAACCTGCTTCATCTGTATAATCTGTTGGCAGAACGGATAATTTTCGGCTGTTTCTGTAATCATCCAGTGATTTTGATGCAATAGAAATAGGATAAATAAGCTGTTTTAAAACCAAAAGTGTAACTGCCGTTGCCAATAAAGTCATAATTAAAGAAAAAATCAAAATAGACATTGGTGAAACGGTATGTTCGAAGAAAAGTACAAAAAACAAAATCCCAATCAGCGGAATATGAATCCCTATAAATGCGACAAATAAAAATTTAAACGCATAGCTTTTCTTTAAAAAGCCAATTTGTGAAAGATTATGATATAACTTCATAAATACATAACAAGACTATAGGTTATTATCGTAGCATTTTGGGGTAATACTAAGGCAAAGTTAGCTTTTAAAGTTCAGCAAACCAACAAATTCAATAATTTGATAAAATATTTTGAAAATTAAATTTGTAAAAGTTTACAAAGGCTTATTTTTGCGCTATGGGAAGAAAAAATACAGACAAAGTTGTCTTTCATCAAATTGAAGTTTTAGATGCCGGAGCAAAAGGAGTATCAGTAGCGAAAGCTCCAGACGGAAAAGTAATCTTTATTCCGAATGTAGTGCCTGGCGATGTTGTTGATGTACAAACATTCAAAAAAAGAAAAGCCTATTACGAGGGAAAAGCCGTGAAATTTCACGAATTATCCAAACATCGTATTGATCCAATCTGCGAGCACTTTGGTGTGTGTGGCGGATGCAAATGGCAGAATATGAAATACAGCCAGCAGTTGTATTACAAACAAAACGAAGTAAAAAATCATTTACAGCGAATTGGGAAAGTAGAACTTCCTGAATTTGAAGATATTTTAGGTTCAGAGAAACAGCTTTTCTATAGAAACAAAATGGAATTTTCGTTTTCAAACAGCCGTTGGTTAACCGAAAAAGAAATTGGGAGCACAGAAGATTTAGGCAACAGAAATGCCTTAGGTTTTCATATTCCGAAAATGTGGGATAAAATTCTGGACATTGAGAAATGCCACTTACAGCAAGATCCTTCAAATGCTATTAGAAACGAAATCAGGGCTTTTGCCAACGAGCATAATCTTGCTTTTTTTAATCCGAGAGAACATTCAGGTTTATTGCGAACTTTAATGATTCGTACCGCTTCAACTGGTGAAATCATGGTTTTGATTCAGTTTTTTGAAGATGACAAAGCAAATCGTGAATTGATTTTAGATCATTTATATGAAAAATTTCCACAAATTACTTCTTTACAATATGTGGTAAATGCAAAACAAAACGATACTATTTACGATCAGGATATTAAACTTTACAAAGGAAGAGATTATATTCTGGAAGAAATGGAAGGTTTGAAATTCAGCATCAACGCTAAATCGTTCTACCAGACCAATTCTGATCAAGCATATGAATTATACAAAATAACACGCGATTTTGCATGGCTTACAGGAAACGAAACAGTTTATGATTTATACACTGGAACGGGAACTATTGCACAATTCGTTTCTAAAAAAGCCAAAAAAGTAATTGGAGTAGAAAGTGTTCCTGAAGCTATTTTAGACGCTAAAGCAAATGCGGAACGCAATAATATTACGAATTGTGAGTTTTTTGTTGGTGACATGAAAGTGGTATTCAATGAAGCTTTTATTGCACAGCACGGAAAACCAGATGTTATTATAACTGATCCACCAAGAGACGGAATGCACGCACTGGTTATTGATCAGATTTTAAAAATTGCTCCTAAAAAAGTAGTTTATGTAAGCTGTAATTCTGCTACACAAGCAAGAGATTTAGCTTTAATGGATGAAAAATACAAAGTAACACGTGTTCGTCCTGTTGATATGTTTCCACAGACGCATCATGTTGAAAATGTTGTACTTTTAGAACTTCGTTAATTATAAAATTATAAATGAGAAAAATAGTTGCTTTTTTATTGCTTTTTACTTTTGGATTGTCCAGCTGTGAGAAAGATGATATTTGTGATGCAAATACACCTACTACTCCCCGATTAGTAATTAAATTCTTTGATATTGCAGATCCTGCCACGCCAAAAAATGTTCTGAACTTAAAAGTTGTTGGACAGGGTGGTGATGCAAATGGAATTGTATTTAATAAATCTGCTGCTGGAGATGCTAAATATTTAGCAAACGGAAATACTATTTCTATTCCGTTAAAAATTGATGCTGATTCTACTACCTATAGTTTTATATACAATGCTGCAAGTACAGATCCAACAGCAATAAATACTGATGTAATTACTTTTAACTACACCCGCCAGAATGTTTATGTTTCGAGAGCATGCGGTTTCAAAACGATTTTCACATTAAATTCAAGAACTAATCCTGACCGAAATACATGGGATTATGTATTAACAGACGGACCTTCTGGTGATGGTCTTTGGATACAGAATTCATTATTACAAACCCATAACATAGATTCAGAAAATGAAACACATCTTGAAATATACTTTTAGTCTTTGTTTTCTTTTATCAATGTTTTTGGGACATTCTCAAGTAACAAAAGATACCATAACTCTAAAAGATCTTGACGATAAAAAACCAAAAGTAACGGCTCCAAAATCAGCAACTCCAGAAGTTAAAAAAGACAGTGTTCCTGTTCCTCCTAAAACAGATCGTTATGGTTTACGTGTAGGTGTAGATTTGTATAAATTAACACGTGCTTTTTACGATAAAGATTATAAAGGAATCGAATTTACTGCCGACTGGCGTTTGACTAAAAGATATTATATCGCAGCCGAACTAGGTTTTGAAGATAAAACTACTGATGACGACCGATTAAACTCTACAGCGACAGGAACTTATATTAAAGGAGGTTTCGATTACAACTTGTACGACAACTGGCTTGATATGGAAAACCTAATTACGATTGGTCTTCGCGGAGGATTTAGTTCTTTCAGCCAAGATTTAAATAGTTATAAGATTTACAATCCAAATCCGTATTGGGGCGAACAGCCTTCAATTGCTGCAAATGAGAAACACAGCGGACTTTCTGCTGCTTGGCTTGAAGTTGCGATGGGAATAAAAGCAAAAGTTTTCAATAATATATTTGTTGGTTTTGGAGTGCAGCTAAAGCTTTTAGCTATGAACAACAAACCAGCCGGTTTTGACAACCTTTATATTCCGGGCTTCAACCGAACTTACGACGGAAGTTTTGGAGTAGGCTTCAACTATACGGTTTCATATTTTATTCCGATTTACAAGAAAAAAGTAATTGTACCGGAAATCAAAAAAGAAGAAGCACCTAAAAAAAAGAAATAGAGTTTTCTAGATCATAAAAAAGCCTCGATTAATTATTTCGAGGCTTTTTTTATTTGTCAAGACAACTGAAATTCAACAGCCGCCTTTGCATGTATAAGTGTCGTATCAAAAATAGGAACTGATAAATCTTCGGTTTTAATAACCAAAGGTATTTCGGTACAACCTAAAATAATCCCTTCAGCTCCATTTTTAATTAGTTCATTGGCTATTTCTAAATAATGCTTTTTCGTTTCATCGGTTACAATTCCTCTTCCTAATTCTTCGAAAATAGTATAATGAATAAAATCTTTATCTTCTTCGCTGGTTGGAATTATGGTTTCAATTCCTTTTTCGGCCAGTTTATTTTTAAAGAAATCAAGTTCCATTGTAAACTTAGTTCCCAATAAACCCACTTTTTTAAGGTTTTGTTTCTGGATTTCAACAGCCGTTTCAACTGCGATATGAATAACCGGAAGCTTAATCGCATCCTGAAGTTTATCGGCAATTAAGTGCATCGTATTGGCACATAAAACAATTGCTTCTGCTCCACCCGACTTTAAAAATTCACAGCCTTTTAAAAGCATATTAAAAGTCGAATCCCAATCGTTATTGTCGTTGTTCTTTTTAATATCAGCATAATTAAAAGAATAAACCAAACATTCTGAGAAATTCAATCCTCCCAGCTTTTCATTTATTCCCAGATTTATAAGTTTATAATAATCTGTTGTTGAGACCCAGCTTATTCCGCCTATAAGTCCAATTTTTTTCATAATGCTGATTTAAAAATTATCCAATTTCTCTAATTCCTTTTACAAATATCCATTTCATGAAAAGCTTTTCACCATCTTTTGTTTTTACAGCCTGAAATTTAGGACCAATAATGGTTACGATAACAAAAGAAGTCATCGGAATCCAAATCCCAGTTAAACCTGTGTACATGGCAATTATAAACCTTCCAGCTATAAATAAAATTGCAAATGTTCCTAATTGATATAAAAAAGCTCTTACTTGTAGTTTTGTCATTTTTTTTTATTTTTAAGGTTCAAAGGGACAAAGAAACAAAGGGACAAAGTTTTAACTCTGTACCTTTGTCACTTTGTAACTTTGTCTCTTTCTTACTATTCGTTTACTTGAAACTTCGTTCTCTTACTTCCTTCGTACATTTCGTATTTTACCAAGCGCGCTTCAAGACTTCCGTTGTAGAGTTTGATTTTTCTAGAAGGTTTTAAACCAACAAATTTTAAAGCTTCGAGATTTGCAGTTATAAACCACGCATTTGTTCCTGGATAATTTTTCTTCAAAGTATCGCCGATATTACTGTAAAATCTTTCCATATGAATATCCAAACGCTCATCATACGGCGGATTGAAAACAATATGCAGTTTCCCTTCTGTTTCCTTTTCGCTGTCAAAAAAGTTATTTTCAGAAACCGAAATATAATCTTCCAAATTAGCGTTTCTAATATTATCTTTTGCTTTGCTTACCGCACTTGGCGCTTTATCAAAACCTTTTATAGTATAATTAAACTCCCTTGTTTTCTTCATTAAACTATCGATAATAGTATCAAACAAGTCGTTGTCCCAATCTTTCCATTTTTCAAAAGCAAACTCTTTTCTATTGATATTCGCTGGAATATTGCAGGCAATCATTGCTGCTTCAGCCAAAAATGTTCCCGAACCGCACATTGGATCCAAGAAATGACTTTGTCCGTCCCAACCAGACAATAAAAGAATTCCCGCTGCTAAAACCTCATTAATAGGAGCAATATTGGTAGCCGTTCTATATCCACGCTGATGAAGTGAATTTCCAGAAGTATCCAAAGAAACCGAAACCTGATCTTTATCGATATGAACATTGATTCTTAAATCTGGATATTGTTTATCGATGCTTGGTCTTTGTCCTGTTCTTTCTCTAAACTGATCCACAATAGCATCTTTACACTTTTGAGAAACAAACTCAGAATGATTAAAAAAAGTAGAATGAACCGTTGTGTCGATTACAAAAGTCTGGTTGGCATTTAGATATTTTGACCAGTTTAAACCCGAAATACCTTTGTACAACGCTTGTTCATTATTAGCTCTAAATGAATAAATTGGTTTTAAGATTTTCAAAGCCGTTCTAAGCGATAAATTGGCTTTATACATAAAACCTTTATCTCCTTTAAAACTTACCATTCTCACTCCTGTTTGAACGTCCTGAGCACCAAGCGCACGCAATTCTTTCTCTAATATCTCCTCAAAACCAAAAAAACATTTGGCTATCATTCTAAAATTTTCTTCCATCTTTTCTTTTAAATTAAAAAAACTAAAATTTAAAAAGATGCACTGCCGTACATCTCTGATTAACGAACGATTATTGACGTATCGCTGTTTAATAGTTATTTTTCGGCAAAAATACACTAAATTTGCCGGACTTTGAATTAATTGAAATAGAATAAATGTCAGAACCACATAACTCATCAACGCCAAATCAAGACCGTAACACCGAAAATTGGTTTACGTCATGGTTTGATACTCCGTATTATCATATTTTATACAAAGATAGAAACTACCGAGAAGCTCAGATTTTTATGGATAATCTGACCCACTATCTCAACCTTCCTGAAAAAGCAAAAGTGCTTGATTTGGCCTGCGGAAAAGGGCGTCATTCTATTTATTTAAATCAATTAGGATACGACGTTTTAGGAGCCGATTTATCTGAAAACAGCATTACCGAAGCCAGCAAAAACAGCAACGATCACCTGCATTTCAAAGTACACGATATGCGTGAACCGTTTGAAGAAAAATTCGATGCTATTTTTAACCTTTTTACCAGTTTTGGTTATTTCGAAAACGACGATGACAACCTAACTACTTTAAAAGCAATCAAGGAAAGTTTATCTGACTATGGTTTTGCCGTAATCGATTTTATGAACGTCAATCAGGTAATCGAAACTTTGGTTCCTCAAGAAGTGAAAACCGTAGACGGAATCGATTTTCATATTAAACGATATGTTGAAGACGGGCATATTTTCAAAGAAATTGACTTTGAAGATCAAGGCAGAAAATTTCATTTTACCGAAAAAGTAAAAGCTTTATCTTTAAAAGACTTTCAGGAATTAATGGATGAAGCAGGAATTTACCTTTTGGATATTTTTGGAGATTACAAACTCAAAAAATTCCATAAAACAGAAAGCGAAAGATTAATCATGATTTTTAAGTAAATTGGTTAGTCGTTTAGTTGTTTAACCGTGCAATCGGACACAAAAACAATGAAACGATTAAACGAATCAACGATTAAACAAATACAAATGAACTATTTACTACCCTTATTTTCTGTACTTTTAGGATATAGTGTGGCTTTGTTTATAAAACCTCAAAACAAAACCAATTTAAAATTACTGCTAGCCTTTAGTGGTTCTTTTTTATTGTCATTAACCGTGATGCACCTTCTTCCTGAAGTTTACGAATCACACAATCACAATATTGGGATTTTTATAATGGTCGGGATTTTATTTCAGATCATACTCGAATTTTTCTCAAAAGGAGCCGAACACGGTCACGTACACGGACACGCAAAAATGTCTCAGATTCCGTGGTTACTTTTTATAAGCCTTTGCATTCATGCCTTTTTAGAAGGATTTCCCGTAAGTCATCATCACGGTTTGGCGGTCGGAATTGCCATTCATCACCTGCCAATTGCCGTTATTTTAACCACATTTTTCATCAATGCCGACTTAAATAAAAAAGCCATTTTTGCCTTCATGGTCACTTTTGCACTTATGACGCCTCTTGGTACAATTGCATCCGAATATTTAGCTTTTTTAAATCAATATTACACCGAAATCACTGCCATCGTAATTGGTATTTTATTCCATATTTCATCAACTATTATTTTTGAAAGCAGTGAAGGACATAAATTCAATATTGCCAAAGTTTCGATGATCGTACTCGGAATAGTATTGGCATTCATTTTATAATTAGGGCGTGCCACTATTTACTAAAAGACCCAATCAACTGTGCGTTCATTGGGTCTTTTAGTAAATACTGTCGGGCTATCCGCATTACTTCGGTAATTTGCTCCTATCCCTCACGCAATAAGAATTAGAAAAATAGTTTTAAAAACCTGTTAGGATAAATTATCTAATTGCCACATTTCCAAATTATCTAATTATTTTCCAGCTCGCTTTTTCTCCTCCTTATTTCCAAAATCTCTTTCCTGCACTTTTATCTTCTTGTTTCCAAAATTATACACAACAGATAATCTTAAGAATCGGTTGCTTTCATTTTGGCTGTATACCTGAGCAACACCATTTACAACTGATTTATATCCTTTTAAATAAGACGTATTAAAAAGATCATTCACCAAAAAAGTAAACTGAAGACTATTTTGGAGAAAACTCTTTCTCACCGCAATATTCAAACCAGCCATATATCCAACTTCATATAATCCTTTTTTAAACGGAGAACTGTAAAAATATTCTACCTGCAGTTTTGAAGTTTCATTCAACGAAAAAGTATTTTCGGTTGTAAAATAAAGCTGTTCAGTATTGGAAGGAACAGCATTCAATTGAGAAATAAAACTCGTTTTAGATCCTAAAAGATAAACCGAACTCTGCGTTTCAAACCAGCTTGTCACTTCTGCATTATAACTCTCGCCTATTCCAAATGAATTTTCATTAAAATAATTTTCACGGCTTATAATCTGTGTGTTGATTTCAGGATTTGATTTAAAAACGACACCAAAACCATCCGTTGTTCTATTAAAGAAAATATTCGTTCTAAAACTCTTTTTAAACGTATACGTAAAATCAAAATTATTACTGAATGAAGGTCTTAAAAAAGGATTTCCTTCAGAATAACTATTACTGTTGATATACGAACGAAACGGATTTAACAATCCAAATCCCGGACGATTGATTCGTTTTCCATAATTCAAATTAAAACCATGATTTTCACTCAACTGATAATCAATATAAAAACTCGGAAACAACTTTAAATAATCATTTTTAATTTTCTGATTTAAGGTTTCAGAATAACCGTTTGTCTGCGTATTTTCTAATCGTAATCCCAACTGAAATGTCAATTTATCATTGATTTTCTTATTTCCGTTCAAATAAACCGCCTGGTTATTTTCTTTGTATTCAAACACATTCGACTGATTGGGATCTAATTCTGGAGAACCGCTGATGTTATTGTAATAAAACACGTCGCTGTTGCTTTTTATAAAACTAATTTTAGCGCCATACGACAAATCCATTATGCTTAAAGGATAATCAAAATCTGTTTTCAAACTAATATTGTCAATATTCTGATTGGAATTATTTCTCGCTGCTTGATTCGTGTTTCTATAAGTTACTTCAGGTGAATAAGATGTAGCAGTGAAGTTCTTATCAAATCTTGAATTATAAGTAAAATAATCCAAATCAACGCTTACTTTTCTGCCCACAGAATCCAATTTCGAAATCAAATGAGCATTGTACGCCTGGCTTCCTGAATATTTCCTATTGAAACCTTTATTTACCAAAAGCGAATCAATGGTATTGGCATTATTAAAAATATGAATCATTGTATTCGATTTCATATCAGGAGTATAATTTTCATTTAAATACTGAATTCCAATTGTTGTTTTATCCGAAATATCATAATCCAGCGAAATACGGCCAGAAAGACTATTTTCTTTTTGTTTTGAAACATCTCGCAGCTGCCAAAGACCTGTTGGATAATACACATCTAAATCTTCTGTATTGTTTGTATTTCCAATTCGCCCATTTGCGCTCAACGCCATTCTGAATTTATTTTTATTGTAGAAAAAGCTGTTTCTAAGCGTAAAAATTCCGTATTTATTCTGATCGTATGAAAGAGTTGAAGTATTTTTCCATGAATTAACCATCCCTTTTTTCATAATGATATTGATAATTCCGCCTGTTCCGTTTGCTTCGTATTTTGCAGGCGGATTGGCAATAACTTCAATATTTTTAATATCATTTGCCGAAATAGATTTTAAAAAACTATTCAATTCTTCACCAGATAACTCAATCATTCTGCCATCGATCATAACTCTCGATGCACCTTTTCCTAATATAGTGATCGCATTACTTTGCACCACAACACCAGGTGCATTATTAATTGCGCTTAAAGCATCGCCGCTTACTGCCGAAATATTGTTTTCTATAGTATATACAACACGATCAATCTTTTGTTCAATTGTATTCTTTTTCGTTTTCACAACTACTTCGTTTAAACTTGTCGTGTTTTCTTTTAAAATTATAATTCCTAAATCAGTATCTTTTTCAAGTGCAATTTCCTGTTGATATTCTGAAAATCCTAAAAGACTAATTCCAATTTTATAACTCCCTTTTTTAAGAACGATTTCAAAAGTTCCATCTGGTTTGGTCGTAGTTCCGTCGATAATTTTTCCTTCCGAATTGAATATCGAAACATCTGCCCATTCCAAAAGAGCTTTTTCACTTGATACTTTCCCTTTTAATTGCAATGCCGACTGTGCTAAACAAAATAAAGGCAATACTAATAGAATAAGGAGGTTTAATTTTTTCATGATTTCTAATTTTAACTTGTTCGATTAATTTGAAGCAAAGCTCTATCAGAAATTTTCGGAATTCGACCGACAAAAAAAGTCGAACCATTTTATTCTCAAGAAATGGGTTCGACTTTATTTAGCATCAAGTTCGACTTTTTACAAAACCTTTATTTTCAACTATTTCTATAAGCTGTTGGTGTTAAATTAGTATATTTTTTAAAAGCAGTATTAAATGAAGATTTAGAATTAAAACCAACTTCGTACAGAATTTCCAAAACCGTAAGATTGCTTTTTGACGAATCTTTTAAAATCTTCATGGCTTTTTGAATGCGATATTCATTGACAAAATCAAAAAAATGCTGATCGATATGATGATTAATTAAAACCGACAATTCACGAACCGGCATATTAATTTGATTACTTAATTCTTGAATGGTCAACGAAGGATCAAGAAAAGGTTCCTTCTGATCCATATATTCTCTTAAACTCAAAATCTGATTTTTGATTACGTCATTTTCAAAAGTACCAGAGGTTTGTTTTTCTTCAGTTTCCGGAAGAATGTCTTTTGCTAGTTTTAATTTTGAATTTATGCCTCTAAAAAGTTCAGGATGATTTAAAGCTTTCATTATAAACCAACACGTAACGAGCAGTGCAATACTTCCCACCAAAACATTAGCCCAAATAAAGGTTTCCTTGAAATTTGTATAACGCAATAAATTTTTCAATACCACAATTGAATGTGCAATAAGAAAAACCGTAGTCATTTGAAAAAGCCATTTGTAGGTTGAAAAACCTGTTCTGGCATAATTCTCTAAATAAAGTTCTTTATACTTCTTTAAAATCAAATAAACACTTACAATGTAAAACAAATACTGAATTTCGACTACAACACGAAAAAACAGCATTTCAGGCATTTGATTGTGCACTTCGAAAAACTGGATTTTCTGCAATTCATCTGCTGCATAAAATCGGGGAATAAAAATTAAATTCACAACCAAAAAAGGAATCACATGCCATAAATGTTTCCATTTTAATTGAAAATCAGAATAACATACTGCCAAAACAAACAAATAAAACAACGGCATTCCTAATAAGCATGTTGTCCATCTAAAAGCTTCTAGATTCAATTGTCCTTCGATAAATTCGTAAAAAAAGAAACCACTCAGATCCAGCGCACTTAAAATAAAAAAGAAGGCAAATAAACGGTTCGCCAGTTTATTCTGTGTTTTTACAGTAAAAAGAAAAAACGCCAGCAAGAGCGAAACAAAAACGGCAATCCAGGCGATTACATTTAAAAAATTTAATTTGTCCATTGGTGTTTATTATAAAACAAATATAGCATTTTACTTCATTTAGACAGAAGTTCAAAACAATTCGAAGACGCAAAAGCATTTGAAAAAAGGCTAAAAATCTTGCTCAGTTTAACTTTGATTTTTTACTGAGTTGCCATAAAAAAGTTTAATTTTGGAGGATAACTATTTCTACAAAAAATGACGTTTACAAAAACAACCGAACAATCTTCAAAATACGAACATTTAGAAAAAATGTCAGTCAATGAACTACTGACCAATATTAATAACGAAGACAAAACTGTGCCTCATGCAGTCGAAAAAGCCTTACCGCAGATAGAAGCTTTAGTAGCACAAACTGTGTCAAATTTAAAATTGGGCGGACGTATTTTTTATATTGGAGCTGGAACATCTGGCCGTTTAGGTGTTGTAGATGCTTCTGAATGCCCGCCAACTTTTGGCGTTCCATTTGATTTGGTAAACGGAATAATCGCAGGAGGTGACACCGCTATCCGTCGTGCTGTAGAAAATGCCGAAGATAATCCAACGCAAGCTTGGCTTGATTTACAAGCGCACAACATCAATCAAAATGATATAGTAATTGGAATTGCGGCTTCGGGAACCACTCCGTATGTTATTGGTGGTTTAGAAACTTGCAACGAAAATAATATTGCAACAGGCTGTATAACGTGCAATGCAGGAAGTCCGCTGGCATTGACTGCTAAATTTCCTATTGAAGTAGTAGTTGGGCCCGAATTTGTCACTGGAAGTTCAAGAATGAAAGCAGGAACTGCACAGAAATTGGTTTTAAACATGATTTCGACTGCATCAATGATTCAGCTTGGAAAAGTAAAAGGAAACAAAATGGTCGATATGCAGTTAAGCAACATTAAACTAGTTGACCGAGGTGTAAAAATGATTATGGGAGAAATTCCAGTTTCATATGAAGAAGCATCAGAATTATTAAAAAAGTATGGCAGTGTAAGGAACGCTGTTGATAATTATAATAAGTAAAAGGTTTGTTTAACCGCAAAGCACGCGAAGTTTTACGCAAGGTTCGCAAGTTTTTGTAAAAGCTTTGCGAACTTTGCGCTTTAGTTAAAGTTCTAATAAAAAACTTTGCGTGCTTTGCGGTTGAACACAAGTCAAAGAAACTTAAAACCTGAAACAAAAAACATGGCAACAAACAAACAATTACTAATGAAAGGAATAAAATATTTAACTGGTGCATTGCCGTTATTGTTTATCGGCCCTTCACTAATTTACAACGCATTTCAAAATCAGCATACCAATTGGCATTATTTGGTTTTAGGAATCGGAATTATTGCCTGCTTGTCTTCGATGGTTTTAATCTTTTTGGGATTGAGAATCATAATGAAAGGTATATTTAACGACTAAATAATTGAGAAATCAACCTAATAAGTTTAAATCCTTAATCACATTATCCACAAAAAACATTCATGGAAAGTCTAATTCACATTCAAAAAACATTCGAAAAAGTCGTTTATATTGATAAAAAAATAAACAACCGGGAGTTCGAAGATTGTGTATTTAAAAACTGCGACTTTTCAAACAGTAATTTTGGATACAATACTTTTCTGGATTGTGAATTCATCGATTGCAATCTTTCTATGACAAGTCTGGCTGGAACGAGTTTAAAAAATGTCACTTTTAGAAACTGCAAACTTTTAGGGATTGCATTTAACGAATGCGACGATTTTTTGTTTCAAGTTCATTTTGAAGAATGTGTTTTAGATTATGCGTTGTTTTCGAATAAAAAAATGCCTAAAACCAAATTCATTAATTCCTCAGTTCGCGAAGTAACCTTTATTGGAACCAATTTAACCAGTTCGGTTTTTGACAATTGTAATTTAGACGGAGCCATTTTTAATGAAACCCAATTAGCTGGAGTTGATTTTAGAACAGCTTACAATTTTAAGATTGACCCTGAATTTAATCCGATGCGAAAAGCGCAATTTTCTACCAGTGGAATTGTTGGATTATTAGACAAATATGATATTAAAATCGTTTGATTTAATTAAAAATTAAACTCTATGAGCGCAGATCAATCCTATCTGGAAAGTGCCAAAAAACAATTTTTGTATTATAAAATGCTTGGCGAAAAAGCAATGGATCAATTAGAACCTCAACAGCTTTTTGTTACTGTAAATGAGGATACTAACAGCATTGCCACCATTGTAAAACATATTTCGGGCAATATGCTTTCGAGGTGGACCGATTTTCTAAGTTCTGACGGCGAGAAAGAATGGCGAAACCGCGATGCCGAATTTGAAAATGATTTACAATCGAAAGAGGAAGTTTTAGAAATTTGGAACAAAGGCTGGGACTGTCTGGAAAATGCATTGGAAAGTTTAAAACCAGAACAACTCTCTGATATTATTTACATTCGAAATGAAGGTCATACGGTTATTGAAGCTATAAATCGTCAATTAGCGCATTATCCCTATCATGTTGGACAGATGGTTTTTTATGCCAAACAGCTGAAAAACAGCGAATGGAACAGCTTGTCGATCCCGAAAAATAAATCAAGTAATTACAACGCTGAAAAGTTTGCCAAAGAAAAAGAAATTAAGAACTTTACCGATGACGAACTAAAAAGGTTGAAATGATTGAATATCATGTTCGTTTAGGAGGATTTTGGTATTGGGTTATAATTAAATTCTGCCAGACAGAATTATCAACTGAACAAACTGTTGATAATAAAAGACGTAATTTAATTTTTCTCGGGATTCTCAATATTATTTTTGCTCTTTTTATTAGTTCAATTCTTATTTACAATGTCCTTTCCTAGCCCTGATGGAAGCGGCATCCTTTTTCTGGCTTCTTTAGCCAGGAAAAGATATAGCGGACAGCAGGAATAGCTCCTAAAAAATAACTTAATTAAAATGAAAAAAATTATATTCTTATTTCCAGTTCTAGCGTTAGTATCTTGTTATAATGCAGAACACAATTGCAAAGATTTCAAAAACGGAAAATTTAAATTTGAGACTGAAGTCAGCGGAGTAAAAAAAACGACCTTTTTTGAACGCAAAGACAGTATTGAAATCGAAACTTTTGAAGGAAAAACAGATACCGCAACTATCCGCTGGGTAAGTGACTGCGAATATATACTGCAAAAAAAGCATCCCAAAAATATGGCTGAAGAAAAAGCAATCAGCATGAAGATTTTAACCACTTCTAAAGATTCTTATACGTTCGAATATGGCTTAGTTGGTTCTGAAGAAAAACAACGAGGCACCGTTCATAAAGTGGATTAAAACCTAATTTGAAATATATTAAAGCTCCAATTTTGGAGCTTTTTTTAAACTATGAAGTCAATAATTCACAAAGTTTAATATCTTCATTTTTTAAAACTTTATAACTCTACAACTTTGTCTCTTTGTAACTAAAAAATAAAAGGTGTTTCTTTTACATTTCTATTTTAAATAGTATTTTAGAACCTAAATCTAACCAAATGAAAAATACCATTTCGCAAAGAGTTGCTGACTTTTTAAAGAGTTATCCGCCGTTTAATTTTCTTCATCAAAAAGATTTAGAAAAATTATCGGAACAGATTTCTATTATCTACAAAGAAAAAGACGCTGTCATTTTTGCTGAGAATGATAAAACCCACGATTCTTTTTATGTTGTTCATAAAGGCGCAGTGGCTTTGAAAAAAAGCACTAAAAATACCGTTCTAGATATGTGTGACGAAGGTGATATTTTTGGTCTTCGTCCGCTCTTGGCACAGGAAAACTATATAATGGAAGCAGTCGCTCATGAGGAAAGTATTTTGTATGCGATTCCGATTGCCGTTTTTAAACCTTATGCGCTAGAGAACAGAAATGTTGGCAATTTCCTGATTGAAAGCTATGCTTCGAACACCCGAAATCCATATTCTGATATTCATAAAGATAAATTATACGGAGATGATGATTTGAATGAAAATCTTCAAACAAGTAACCACTCTTTCGATTTAACACCCATAAAATATTCGAAAAAAATTGTAACCTGCAGTCCGTCTACAACTGTAAAGGACATTGCGAAAATCATGGGCAAGAAAAAAGTCGGTGCGATTTTGATTGTTGATGAAATGCTCCCAATTGGTATTTTAACCGATAAAGATCTTCGAAATAAAATCGTAACGGGAGATTTCCCGATAACGACAACCGCCGAAACGATCATGACAAAACCCGTTATTACGTATCCCAAAAAAATGACGGTTACTGAGGCGCAAATGGCAATGATGAAAAGTGATATCAGTCATTTATGTTTAACAAAAGACGGTACGGTAAATACCAAAGCGGTTGGGATTCTATCAAAACATGATGTTATGGTAGCGCTAGGAAACAATCCAGCAGTATTGATTAAAGCGCTAAAACGAACCAAAAAAATCAAAGAAATAAAACCAATCCGTAACCAGATTATGCAGTTACTGCAAGGTTATCTGGATCAAAATATTCCAATGACTTTGATTACCAAAATCATTACAGAACTTAATGAAGCTTGTACAACGCGGGTTATTGAAATCTGTTTGGATAAAATGAGCAGTCCGCCACCGGCTAAATTTGCCTGGTTAGCCATGGGAAGCCAAGGTCGGGGCGAACAAATGCTTCATACCGATCAGGATAATGCCATTGTATACGAAAATGTAAACGAGGTTTTTAGAGATGAAACAAGAGTTTATTTTCAAAAATTTGCCGGGCTTGTCAACAAAGGTCTTTTTGAAATTGGATACGATTATTGCCCTGCCGAAATGATGGCATCAAACCCCAAATGGTGTATGAGTCTTGATGAATGGAAAAGTCAGGTACATCATTGGATTACCAATCCAGGGAAAAATGAGGTTTTATTATCGTTCATTTTCTTTGATTATAGTTCTACCTATGGCGATACTGAAATTGTGAGTCAATTATCGGATTATATTTTTGAAACTATAAAAGCCAATCCTATTTTTTATATGCATTTGGTAAGCGGTGCTTTGCAAAGCCCTTCTCCTACTGGTTTCTTCAGACAATTTTTAGTCGAACAAGATGGTGCTAACAAAGATAATTTTGACATTAAACGACGAGCTTTAATGCCTCTGACTGATGCTGCACGAGTTTTAATTTTGTCACATTCGGTTAAAGGAATCAGCAATACCGCTGAACGTTTCGAAAAACTGGCTGAACTAGAACCTAATAATAGAGAATTGTATTTATCCTGTTCGTATTCATTTAAAGCCTTACTGAAATTCAGAACCAAACAAGGTTTGCTGCACCATGATTCTGGTCAGTTTATCGAATTGGAATCTTTAACCAAAATGGAAAAAATTAAGCTGAAACGTACTTTTAAAACCATTAAAGAACTTCAGGAATTGATTTCGGTGCGCTTTAATATTTCAAATCTGGTATAATGATGGGATTATTCAATTTTTGGAAAAAAGAAGAGAATCTATTCGATGAAAATATTACAATCGAAGAAACACGTTTTGTAGTTTTAGATACAGAAACAACAGGTTTTGATTATGATAACGACCGAATTTTATGCATTGGAGCATTGGTTCTTCAAAATGGAATTATTGCAGTTCAAAACAGTTTTGAAGTTTATCTCGAACAAGAGCATTATGATAAAGCGACCGCTCAGATTCATGGAATTTTGAAAGCTTTCATTATACAACGTCCAACAGAATTAGAAGCTTTGCAACAGTTTTTAGATTTTTTAGGTGATTCGATCATCATTGCACATCACACTATTTTTGATATCACGATGATTAATAAAGCTTTGGAACGAAATGGTCTTCCGCAGTTAACCAACAAAACTTTAGACACAGCTTATTTGTACAAAAAGACACTCATAAAATCGCATTTGTTTGAACGAAAAGATCATTACACTCTTGATGATCTTGCTGATAAATTCGACATTTCAAAAAAAGACCGTCATAATGCTTTAGGTGACGCTTATATTACCGCTATTGCGTTTTTAAAAATTATCAAAAAGTTAAGAGAGAAAAAAGCGATTAATTTGAATTTCTTGTTTAAATAAGCTGTCAGGAGTATTCTGACAGCTTATTTAAAAAGCAATTATACTCTAAATTATTCATTACTATAAAAATCACTTTCTTTTTTAAACAAATAAATCTTAGATTTTTTTAAACTTCTTTCACTGAACATTCCCAAAGAATCTGGTTTTCGATATACTTTTTTAATTTCATATTCTTCTTTGTGCAATACTATCAAGCAATCTTCATTTGATTTTACATCGGCACTAAAATATCCAAGATCGTCTGTTTTCGTCACAATCCCGTTTACTTTTACGTACACATCTTTAATCGGTTTATCTGTATCATAATCGTAAACATAACTATAGAATTTATTATTAGTACAACTGGATAACAATACTATTAAAATAAGAAAATATCTGATCTTCATACTAAATTTAATTTCTATTTAAAAAATAGAAACAAATATAAAACTAGAGTTTTGGCATAAAGTCTACAATAAGTTAAAAAAATACAACAATAAGTTTTTTAACTTTAAATGAAAGATATAAAAAACGCTAAGAAATCAATCTTAGCGTTTTTTATTTTATTCTAAAACCAAACCGATTTGGCCGTCATCATCTAATTCAGTTTCGACTGGATCATCTTCTGAAATTTCTGGTTTTTCTGGAACTTCTTCTACAGGTTCTTCATATGGAAGCGGATCTAACAAATTGACTTGTCGTAATTTATCAGTTGTTAATTGATTTCCTAAGGCTTTAAAACCTTTTACGGCTATAAAGTCTTCAACATCAATATGAAGATCGTCTTTTTGAACTCCTTTTACTTTTGCAAAAACCAATTGGGCTACCGGACGATAATCTGTAGATACAATTTCTAATTGCGAATTTGGATGATCAGTTATAAAGCTTTCCTCTTTTCCTTCGTTTTCTACTAGGAAACGTTTTAAGAAATATCGTTCCTTTTCACCATCATAGTAAATGGCAGAAATTGGTTTCTTAGGCTTCCATTTTTCCAGCACAATCATATCTTCCTCAAAGTGAGTCGATAATTCTGGAATAATCACCTTTAGTTTACCTGACTGACTAATAACTAATATTTTATCTGTCGGTTTAAATTCACCCAGAAGTTCTCCTCTTCCATCAACATTTAAACGTTTTACGGTATCATCAAACCAAACTTTTCTTGGGAGTAAAGTCGAAATTCCTTTCTCTTTTAATTCAATTTTCTTGATTGGATATTTGGTTACCAAGTTTCCTTTTGATGCTCGGCCTTTAATCGCCAATTTAGCAAAATCAATATCGAATTTCAGTTTTTTAATTGTTCCTATTTGGCGTAATAAAATCGTTACAACCTCAGCTTCACCATTTGGATTATGTGAGAAATAAACAACTTGTGAACCGTTTGTTCCATTTGTTAAATCATACGCTTTATCACGAGTGACTCCAGTAACATTAAAGCGTTTTATATAGGATGGTCCTGATTTTCCATCACGATAAATCATGTTGTAAATGGTACGTTTATCACTTTTATCGAACACGGCGACGTGAATAATATCTTTTCCAACAAATGTTTTGGAATCAACTTTGGTAATCATCATTTTACCGTCGCGCAAAAACACAATTACATCATCAATATCAGAACAATCAGCTACGTATTCGTCTTTCTTTAAGCTTGTTCCAACGAAGCCTTCTTCGCGGTTTACGTATAGTTTTGTGTTACGTAAAACTACTTTTGTAGCCTCAACGTTATCAAAAACACGAAGTTCTGTCTGACGCTGACGTCCTTTTCCGTATTTCTCTTTTAATTTGGTAAAATAAGAAATAGCAAAATCAGTCAGATGTTCCAAATTGTATTCTACCTCTTTCATTTCTTCTTCCAGCTTCGAAATCAATTCGTCTGCCTTATCAGAATCGAAACGAGTAATACGAATCATTGGAATTTGAGTCAAACGCTGTAAATCATCATCGTTGATTTCTCTAACAAATGACTTTTTGAAAGGCTCAAATCTGTCATACAAGTATTTGTATAATGATTCTCTGTCTCCATATAATTTGAAATCAATGTACATTTCTTCACGAATGAAGATTTTCTCCAAAGTAGAAAAATGCCATTTATTTTTTAATTCTTCTAATTGAATTTCAAGTTCCTGCTTAAGTAAATCAACCGTTCTTTCTGTTGAAATTTTCAACATTTGAGAAACTCCAATAAACAACGGTTTGTTATCTTCAATAACACAACCTAAAGGTGCTATAGAAGTTTCACAAGCTGTGAATGCAAATAAAGCATCGATTGTTTTATCTGGCGAAACACCTGGGAAAAGGTGAATTAAAATTTCAACATCGGCAGCGGTATTGTCTTCAATTTTCTTGATTTTGATTTTACCTTTTTCATTGGCTTTCAAAATACTATCAATCAAACTAGAAGTATTGGTCGAAAACGGAATCTGTGTAATTACCAATGTATTTTTGTCTAACTGCGAAATTTTAGCGCGCACGCGTACACGTCCGCCACGCATTCCGTCGTTATAATTTGAAACGTCGGCTATACCAGCAGTCATAAAATCAGGATAGAGCGTAAACGGTTTTCCTTTTAAAATTTTAATCGAAGCGTCAATTAATTCGTTAAAATTATGCGGCAAAACTTTTGTTGATAGACCTACCGCAATACCTTCTGCTCCCTGCGCCAAAAGCAAAGGGAATTTTACTGGAAGATTAATAGGTTCTGCTTTCCTACCATCGTACGATAATCCCCATTCTGTAATTTTTGGAGAATACAGAACCTCCAAAGCAAATTTAGATAAACGTGCCTCGATATAACGGGGAGCGGCCGCACCGTCACCAGTTAAGATATTTCCCCAGTTTCCTTGGCAGTCAATCAATAAATCTTTTTGTCCAATCTGCACCATTGCATCACCAATACTCGCATCTCCGTGTGGGTGATACTGCATAGTGTGTCCTACTACATTGGCAACTTTATTATAACGACCATCATCCAACTCTTTTAACGAGTGCATAATACGACGCTGAACAGGCTTGAATCCGTCTTCGATAGCAGGAACGGCGCGCTCCAGAATTACGTACGAAGCGTAATCCAGGAACCAGTCTTTATACATTCCGGTTACTTTCGTAATAACATCTTCGCCTTCTTCTTCTTGATTTTCGTAAAAATGCTGTCCTTCAAAATGTTTAGCATCTACGTCGATAATTTCATCGTCATCTCCATTTTGATTGCCATCAATCTGGTTTTCATCCTGATTATTCTCGTCGTCGCTTGGAATCAAGTTGTCGTCTTCTTCGTCTTTCATTTTTTATGCTGAATTATTTCAGTATTTTTTCAATTTAATTTTAACTGAAGTATTTTCTTTAAGCTTCCTCAAGCTCATCAATTTCAACCTTCAAATTCTTAATAATAAAATCTTGTCTGTCAGGAGTGTTTTTTCCCATATAGAAAGATAACAACTGTTCAATCGAAGTATGTTTATCCATCATAACCGGATCAAGACGGATCGTATCTCCAATAAAGTTTTTGAACTCATCTGGCGAGATCTCTCCCAAACCTTTAAATCGGGTAATTTCTGGTTTTGGTTTTAGTTTTTCGATTGCTTCTTTTCTTTCTTCTTCAGAATAACAGTAAATCGTTTCTTTTTTGTTACGAACCCTGAAAAGTGGAGTTTGTAAAATATACAAATGTCCTTCTTTGATTAATTCTGGAAAAAACTGCAAAAAGAAAGTAATCAAAAGCAAACGAATGTGCATTCCGTCGACATCGGCATCAGTTGCGATTACGATGTTGTTGTAACGTAATTTTTCTAATCCGTCTTCGATATCAAGTGCTGCTTGCAATAAGTTGAATTCTTCATTTTCATACACAATTTTTTTACTCATCCCGTATGAATTCAAAGGCTTACCACGTAAACTGAAAACTGCTTGTGTGTTTACATCACGCGATTTAGTGATCGATCCAGAAGCCGAATCTCCCTCGGTAATAAAAAGTGTACTTTCTAAGTTTCTTGGATTTTTGGTATCTGGAAGATGCGCACGGCAGTCTCTTAATTTTTTATTATGAAGATTGGCTTTTTTAGCACGATCTGTTGCCAGTTTTCTAATTCCTGATAATTCTTTACGCTCGCGTTCTGCCTGAAGAATTTTACGCAATAAAGCTTCGGCAGTTGCTGGATTTTTATGCAGGTAATTATCTAATTTCGTTTTGATGAAATCATTAACGAAAGTACGAACAGAAACAGCTGGAGTTCCATCATCAGAACCCATATCGGTTGAACCTAATTTTGTTTTGGTTTGAGATTCAAAAACCGGTTCCATTACTTTAATGCTAATCGCACTTACAATCGATTTACGAACATCTGATGCTTCGAAATTCTTATTGTAAAATTCGCGAATAGTTTTTACAACTGCTTCACGATAAGCCGCTAAGTGCGTTCCTCCCTGTGTTGTATTCTGACCATTTACGAAAGAGTGATATTCCTCACTGTACTGCGTTTTACTATGCGTTAACGCTACCTCAATATCGTGGTCTTTCAGGTGAATAATTGGATATTCTAAGTCTTCTTCGTTGATGGTTTCTTCTAACAAATCACGAAGTCCATTTTCTGAATAGTATTTTTCTCCGTTGAAAATAATCGTCAAACCATTGTTCAAATAACAGTAGTTTTTGACCATTTTTACAACATATTCTAAACGGAACTTATAATTTTTGAAAATAGTTTCGTCTGGCGTAAAAGTTACTTTTGTCCCTTTACGTTTTGTAGTTTCTATTACGTCTTCTTCTAAAACTAAATTTCCAGCAGAAAATTCAGCTGCTTTTTGTTTCTCTTCACGAACCGATTCTACACGAAAATAAGTCGAAAGCGCGTTTACCGCTTTTGTTCCGACACCATTCAAACCTACTGATTTCTGGAAAGCTTTAGTATCGTACTTTCCTCCTGTGTTCATTTTCGAAACGACATCGACCACTTTTCCCAACGGAATACCACGTCCGTAATCACGAACTGTAACCGTTTTTTCTTTAATACTTACCTCGATAGTTTTCCCTGAGCCCATAACGAACTCATCGATACAGTTATCTAAAACCTCTTTTAGAAGAATGTAAATACCATCATCTGGTGCAGATCCGTCTCCAAGTTTTCCGATATACATTCCCGGACGCATACGGATATGTTCTTTCCAATCGAGTGACCGAATATTATCTTCGGTATATTGATTTTGCTCTAGCATAAATGAATTAAGGATTTTTGGCTAATGTACCATTTATCGGTAAAAAATAAAAGCGTATTATTTTTTTGTTACGAATAATAACAGTTTAAGTCTATTTAAATTGATTTTAAAATAAATCGGGGGCTAAAGATATAAAAAAACTGCTTTTTCAGCAAAAAAATACTATTTGATTCCGAGTACTTGCTTCGCCAGCGCAATCATTTCGGGTGTTCCCGTATTTTTGTTCTTTTCGTCGGATAATTTTACAACTCCCTGCCAATGTGTACTATCAGGTTTTGTATCTGTTAATTTTATGACCATGTTCATGGAAGGCAATCCTACATCATTTGTAAAATTAGTTCCTATTCCGAAAGACATTTTTATTTTGTCTTCACAGAAATCAGAAATGATTTTAACTTTTTCATAATTAAGCGAATCCGAGAAAACAATTGCTTTCGATTTTGGATCGATTCCCATTTTGGCGTAGTGGGAAATTACTTTTTGAGCAAATTCTACAGGATCGCCGCTGTCATGCCTAACGCCATCAAAAAGTTTGGAATATTTTTTATCAAATTGGTTAAAAAATATGTCGGTTGTATACGTATCTGTTAACGCAATTCCGAGATCTCCACCATACACCTGTGTCCAATGTTCAAGACTCATTGAATTGGCCATTTTAAAACCATATTGCGCGGCATGAAACATAAACCATTCATGTGCATGCGTTCCTAAAGGTCTTCTATTATTGACCATCGCAAAATGTACGTTACTGGTTCCTATAAAGCTTTGTCCGCCGTAGGTTCTCAGCGTTTCATTAACTAAATTATGAACATCGTATGAATGACGACGTCTGGTACCAAATTCTAAAACCGAAACTCCGAGTGTATTGTAATTATCGATTTTTTCTTTGGTCAGATTTTTTATAGCTTCATCATTTAAACGAATTAAATGGCTGGCTTTATAAAAAAGTTCCGAAATTAAAGACATAAGAGGCACTTCCCACAAAATTGTTCGGTACCAAAATCCTTCAACGGTAACGCTAATTTCTGAACCTTCTTGACTTATTTGCACTTCTGAAGGATCAAAGCTATATCCCTGAAGAAAATCCAGATAAGTTGGATCAAGATAAGGACAATAATGCGCCAGATAATTTTTTTCGTCTTTGGTAAGTTTCAAATCTGCCATCGCATCGACTGAACGACGAAGTAAATCTGCAAAACCAGCTGGAAAAATATGTTTTCCACGGTTTATAAATCCGTAACGGACTTTAGCCTTTGGAAAAAGTTTTATTACAGCATGCTGCATTGTAAATTTGTAGAAATCATTATCTAAAATCGATTTCAAAAAAGTAGTTTCCATGGCAATAAATTCGAATCATTTACTGCTAAGGTACGGTAAATTAAGGAAAGATGAAAATCTTACAATACAGAATAGGAATCTATTTATGAACTATTTTAAACGAAACAATGCTATTGGTATTTACAAAAATAGTAATGTAATCTCCCAAATTATTATCGGCAAGAATTTGAAATTCCAAGCTGCCTCTTTTCTCTTTCGGGTTTTGAACTTTAACGGGCTGATTCCTTTTATTTAAATAGAAAACCTGATCTGATTTAGAAATGTTTTTGATTTCGACCGTAATTTTATCGCCACTTTTTACTTCCAGTATTCCTGAATCTGGGGATTTAATTTTATTATCATTTTCTATAGTCTTATTGTAAATCAGCGGACCATTTAAAAAATCATCTTTACTTATTCTATTTCCTAAATAAGTACCGGAATCTGGATAGTGTTTTGCGAAAAAGTAATCTGGATCAGTATCAAAGTAAACTGGATTAAAATCATTTACCATTCTTCCTTTGCTGCTGTCATAATATCCTTGTCCCCAGGTTACATCAATCAAGCGCCATTTTTTATCAATTAAAACAATATTCCAAGCGTGGTTTGAAGATGTATTTTTTCTGCCGATATCTGCCAATCGGGTCTTAGAATCCCCTCTTATTATTTCACATTCAATTCCGACTAATTCTGCCAAATGCTGATACAAAGCCGTGAATCCTTCGCAGACTGCTTTTTGTGATTTGAAAGCTTTCTGAATCAGGTTGTCATTGAGCTGTTTCAGTTTTCGTTGTTTTTCAGCTTCTGTTGAATAACTAAATCCTTGTATTTTAGGTGGATTTAGAAATGCATTATAATCGTATTTAATATTTAAGGCGATCCAGCTGTAAACAGCGCGTGCTTTGTCATAGTCAGAACTAAAATCTTTATTGATTTTGTCTGCTAATTTTTCTGTGCTGGCAAAACTTTTAGGATATTTTGCAACAATTTTATCGACTTCAGTTAGCTTTTGCGCTAAAGCGGAATTCAAAAAAATTATGTTGAAAAAAAGGAATATAAAAGCAATCTTTTTTATGGGCATCGATTTAAAAACTTGATTTGATAATTTCTTTTAATTGTTGATCCAATTCAGGATTTGATATTTTATTTTCCTGTAAATCAAAATTCGCGCCAAAAGCTGGTAATGAGAAAGTTCCTTTAATTTCGGCACCATAACGCGGGAAAAGATTTTGAGCGATTCCTAAAACTGATGCACCGCCTCTGCCTCCAGGAGAAGTTGCTAATAATAACATTGGTTTATGCTGAAAAACATCTTTTTCAATTCGCGAACTCCAGTCGAAAACATTTTTGAAAGCAACAGAATAATTCCCGTTGTTTTCAGCCATTGAAACTACCAGAATATCAGCTTCTTTCAGTTTATTCAAAAAAGCTTGAGCGATTTGATGCTGTCCTACTTCTTTTTCTAAATCAACACTGAATAGCGGCATGGCATAATCGTTTAAATCTAAAACTTCAACATCGGCATTTTCAAATAAACTTGATGCATAAGTTGCTAAACGTTTATTAATTGACTGTGTACTGTTGCTTCCTCCAAAGGCTATAATTTTCATATTTTCTCGTTTGTTAATCTTTGTTGTGTGGATTCTTGGGTTACATCTTCGATTTCGTAAACTTCTTTTGCAATCTCTACAGAATATTCATTTGGATAAATTTTTCCTCCATATGATTTTGCATAGACTTTTGTAAATTCTGCTCCAAAGTAAAGAATTATTGCGGAATAATAAACCCAAACTAAAATAATGATTACAGATCCTGCAGCTCCATAAACTGAAGCAACTGTAGAACTGCCCAAATAGAATCCAATGGCAAATTTACCAATCATAAATAGTACTGCGGTTACACTCGATCCAATAATGGCATCTTTCCATTTGATTTTTCCATCAGGTAAAGTTCTGAAGATTATGGTAAATAAAAGGGTTATACTAGCCAGCACAATAACTATATTAACTACATAAAATAAATAAACGGTACTTTCTGGAAAATATATTTTTAAACGCGCACTCACTAAATCTAATACTGTATTGATAAACAAACTGACGATCATTAAAAAACCTACAGATGCAATCATAGAAAATGACATTAATCTGTTTTGTATAAATTTTCTAACTCCTTTATCAGGCTTCGCACGAAGTCCCCAAATGTAATTTATAGAACTCTGAATTTCTGCAAAAACTCCCGAGGCACCAATTAACAACATTACAATTCCAAATACAGTTGCAAAAACATTATTTCCAGACAATTGCACATTCTTTATTGCTTCTTGAATTTGCGTTGCTGCACCATTGCCTACCAAACCATTTATTTGTCCGTAGAGCTGTCCTGTAACAGCTTCTTCACCAAAGAAAAAACCACAGATTGTTATGATAATAATTAATAAAGGCGGAAGTGCAAATATGGTATAATACGATAATGCGGCACTTAGTTTGATGGCATTGTCATCATTAAACTCTAAAAAAGTATTCTTTAATAGAAACCATGTTTTTGAAAAGATATTTTTGGATTTCATTTTGCTGATTTTTTTGATATACTCTCAAATTTAAGCAATAATCAAAAAAACGGTATTCTTGGATTTTATTCAGATTTTACATTTTTTTCATGTCAAACTTATATAGCCCCTACGGGACAAATTTAATTGTGTAAAAATCTTTTCTACCGATATTATACTCCTGACAGAGTTTTTTTCAATGAATTATATATCTCGCTAGAGATTTTATTTTGGTAACAACTAAAAATCTCATGGTTTTAATGTTCCATAGGAACTATACTTGGTTGACCATACTATTTATAATGGCAAAAAATCCCTTTATCATAAACCGTCCACAAACTTGCTTTTTGGTTTGCTGCCTTTAACGCATTGTTCGCCCAGGTATTGCAAGTATAAAAAAGACTGTAACTTCCTTTGGCTTCATAAAAAGCATCTTTCATTCCGTAGCTATGGCCTTCAATCCATTGTGGATGAACAGGATCACTGAAACTATCCGAAATATAATTAACCAAACTCTGATAGTTTTCTTTTGAAATCAAGATTCGTTTACAATCTTCGCCCTCTTTCAACTGTTTAAAAAATGTAGTGTGCATTGCCGAAGAACTCACACCAAAAGCCGCTTTTAAGGCGGTGCTTGCTTTTAAGTCCGACCATTCCGGCGTGTCTAAGTAAAAACCTTTATCACCCCAGCCAAAAGCGATATAATTCATTGAAGAATCTTTTGATTTGGTTTGATTGAACTGGATTTCATTTCGCCAGTCTTTGATTTCGTTTTTAATAGGAACTACAACATCAGTATGAACTCCATTGGAAAGAATGTAAATAGGAACCCCATTTTCTTCTTCCACCTTTGCAATATCTGAATTGACTGTTATTTTTGAAATAAGTAAAACTGATGTAACATAAAGAGCAAGGAAAGTGAAAATTCCGAATAAAGTCCAGCCTAGAAATTTGAAAGATTTTTTTAGCATTTGATTGGTTGATTTTAGATTAGTAATTGGTTAATTTTTCTGTAACCAATTTTTAAGCCAAAAATTTATTTGTTGAAAATAGAATGTGGATTTTTCTGATTCGCTTTCGCGAAAGCGCAGATTTACAAGTATTTTTTTTTCAATTTTTTTACTCTCATTTTTTGTCCTGAGCGAGTCGAAGGACACACGAGAAACGCAACAAAGAGAATCGACAATCTTTGCTTGGGCTTCGACTCCGCTCAGCCTGACAAACTTTGCGTTTATTTGAAAAAATATTTCATCTCATTTTTGTCCTCCTGAGCGAAGTCGAAGGACACACAAGAAACTCAACTGAGAGAATCGACAATCTTTGCTTGGGCTTCGACTCCGCTCAGCCTGACAAACGATGACTTTTGTCTAATTTCTTTCTTCTTTCCTCTTTCCCCTTTCCACTATTTTCTAAAACAAAAAAACTGCCGAATTTCTCCAGCAGTTTTTTCTATTCTCTTTATTCTTTATTCTATTCTCTAAAAAAAAGACTAAACGTTGAAACGGAAGTGCATTACATCACCATCTTTTACCACGTATTCTTTTCCTTCTACTCTGAATTTTCCAGCTTCTTTTGCTTTTGCTTCAGAACCGTATTGAACATAATCGTCGTATGAAATTACCTCTGCACGGATAAATCCTTTTTCGAAATCAGTGTGGATAACTCCAGCTGCTTGTGGTGCAGTTGCTCCAATATTGATTGTCCAAGCGCGAACTTCTTTTACACCTGCTGTAAAATATGTTTGCTGTTTTAATAATTTGTAAGCTGCACGAATTAAAACTGAAGCTCCCGGCTCTTCTAATCCCATATCTTCAAGGAAAACCTGACGCTCTTCGTAGCTTTCTAATTCAGTGATATCAGCCTCTGCTCCTACTGAAAGCACAATAACCTCAGCGTCTTCATCTTTTACTAATTCGCGAACCTGATCTACATATTTGTTTCCGCTTACTGCAGAACTTTCATCAACGTTGCAAACGTATAAAACTGGCTTTGCTGTAATCAATTGGAAACTTTCTAATAAAACTTCTTCGTCATTATTTTGAGGCACAATTGTTCTTGCAGATTTTGCCTGCAATAAAGCTTCTCTAATTCTATTTAATAAAGCTTCTTCTGTCTGTGCTTCTTTATTTCCTGTTTTAGCAGCACGTTTTACTTTTTCTAAACGTTTTTCAACAGTTTCTAAATCCTTTAACTGTAATTCGATATCGATAGTTTCTTTATCACGAATTGGGTTTACGTTTCCATCAACGTGTACAATGTTATCGTTGTCAAAACAACGTAAAACGTGAATAATAGCATTACACTCTCTAATGTTACCTAAAAACTGGTTTCCAAGACCTTCACCTTTACTAGCTCCTTTTACCAAACCTGCAATATCTACGATATCTACAGTTGCCATTTGAACACGCTCTGGTTTTACTAATTCTTCTAATTTATTAATTCTTGGGTCTGGAACGTTTACAACACCAATATTTGGTTCGATTGTACAAAACGGAAAGTTCGCACTCTGCGCCTTTGCATTAGATAAACAATTAAATAATGTTGATTTTCCAACATTTGGTAATCCTACAATTCCTGCTTTCATCTGTTTGTTTCTATTTATTTTAGTCGGTCTTTTTTAGGCTTAGACACGGACGTTTTAACTTGTAATTTAATGAATTATAACCTATTTATAATTTTTGCTTTCTGCTAAAATGATATTTTTTGGCTTTAAAATTTTGCAAATATAAGATTTAATACCTCGTGAGCGAAGTAAAAATGTGCATTAATATAATTTTAAGGTTATTCCTAAAAATTTTTAAACTTTTTATTAAGCTTTTGTTAAAAAATGGTAATTTTAGAAAAATTTCCAACAAAAAACAAACCAAAAAACCAACAACCATGAAAAAGATTGCATTATTATTATTCCTGTTGAATTCAGCGTTTCTATTTGCCCAAAAAGAAATTTCGGGTGTCGTAAAGGACAAAACAGGAAATCCCCTCCCTGGTGTGAATATTGTCGAAAAAGGAACTTCAAATGGTGTTTCAACCGATTTTGAAGGAGGCTTTAGAATTAAAGTTAAAGAAGGTGCAATTTTAGTTTTTAGTTATGTAGGATTTGCTACTGTAGAAAAAACAGCTTCAGATCAATTAAGTGTAACTCTTGATGAAAGCAACGGACAAGTTTTAAATGACGTTGTTGTCGTGGGATCAAGAAACACGAAAAGAACTGTTGTAAATTCGGCAGTTCCTATTGATGTTATTAATGTGAAAGAAGTAACGACTCAAAGTGGAAAAATAGAAATCAACCAGCTTTTGCAGTATGTTGCTCCTTCATTTAACGCCAATAAACAATCTGGTTCTGACGGTGCCGATCACGTTGATCCAGCTTCCTTAAGAGGTATGGGACCTGACCAGACGCTGGTTTTGATTAATGGAAAAAGAAGACATCAATCTTCATTAATCAATTTATTTGGAACTCGCGGACGTGGTAATACTGGAACAGATTTAAATGCAATTCCTGCAGCGTCTATTAAAAGAATCGAGATTCTACGCGACGGTGCTTCGGCTCAATATGGTTCTGATGCTATTGCAGGAGTTATTAATATTGTAACAAATGACAATGTAGATGAACTTACAGGTTCTATCACCTATGGAGCTTTCAATACACATGCAAAAGGCGATTTTCTGCCAGGAACTCCCAATACAGAAGGATATCGTTTAGACCAGCATGGTAATGGAAATTCATACGGAAAAGATCAAGATTTTGACGGAGGTTCTGTAAGAGTTGCCGCGAACTATGGTACCGCAATTGGAACTAAAGGCGGTTTTGTAAACCTTACAGGAGAATTCCTAAACAAAAACAAAACACTTCGTCCAGCTTACGATTTTAGAAAAGGTTTTGGTGATGCCGAAATGAGAGGCGTTAATTTATTTGCCAATCTGGCGATTCCTATTGCTGATAAAACCGAATTTTATGCTTTCGGAGGCAGCAACTTTAGAGATACTGATGCTTATGCTTTTACACGTAACGATGGTGAACGAGTAGTAGAATCGGTTTATCCGGGTGGATATACTCCAAGAATCACTTCAAAAATAAATGATAATTCAGTTGCGGCTGGAATCAGAACTCAGTCTTCGGGAGGATGGAAATTTGATTTAAGTAATACATTCGGAATGAATAAATTTCAGTACGATATTAAAGGAACTATCAATGCCTCTCTTGAAGAAAAATCACCGCACGAATTCGATGCCGGAGGACATAGCCTGCTTCAAAACACAACTAATTTTGATGTTTCTAAAAACTACGACAGTGTTCTGAATGGTTTGAATATTGCTTTTGGAACTGAATTCAGAGTGGAAAAGTTTGAAATTTTTGCTGGTGAAGAAGGTTCCTATACTACTTATGACACCAATGGAAAACCTATAACCGATCCAACTACACAAAGTGCTCCCATAGATCCTGTTTCTGGAAACCCAAGACCGGGAAGTTCGCAAGGTTTTCCAGGTTACAGTCCTGCCAACGAAGTAAATGAAAGCCGTACTAACTTTTCTTTATATGCTGATGGTGAGTTAGATATTACCGATGCTTTAATGGTAAGTACCGCAGTCCGTTTTGAAAACTACAGCGATTTTGGAAGTACTGTAAACGGAAAATTAGCATCAAGACTTAAAATTACAGATCATATTAATGTAAGAGGATCTATCAGTACAGGTTTTCGTGCACCTTCTCTAGCACAGATTTATTACAATCTACGTTTTACCAACTTTAACTCAAGCGGTGCCACCGAAGTTTTATTGGCTCCAAATAACAGTCCTGTAACCAGAGCTTTTGGAATTGACAAATTAAATGAAGAAAAAGCAGCAAATGCTTCTTTAGGCTTTACAGCTTCTTTCGGAGATTTTACAGCTACTGTTGATGGTTATTATATTCAGGTAAAAGACCGTATCGTTTTAACCGGATATTTTGATGCAAGTTCTTTAAATCTTGGTGTTTCTGAAGCACAGTTTTTTGCCAATGGTGTAGACACCAGCACACACGGTTTAGACTTGGTTTTATCATGGAAGAAAAAATTTGGTTCTTCTCAGTTTGGTGCCACTTTGGTTGGAAACATCAACGATATGAAAATCGACAAAGTAAAGAATGGTTCGCTTGATGAAGCTACATTCTTTGGAAAACGTGAAAAAGCATTTTTATTAGCTTCAGCTCCTGATAATAAATTTGGATTGAACTTAAATTATACTTTCAAAAAATTCGATGCAGGATTAGCTTTTACACGTTTCAGCAAAGTAGTTTTGGTTGATTATGCTGATGAAGACGATGTTTATAATCCAAGATTAATTACAGATCTTACTTTAGGATATCAATTCACTAAAAGTTTGAAACTAAGCATTGGAAGCAACAACTTATTTAATGTATATCCAACTAAACAGGATGAACAAGGAAACACAGAAGCTGGTGGTTATTGGGATGCTGTACAAATGGGTTTCAGCGGTGCTTATTACTATGCCAGACTTGGATTTAATTTCTAAAAAACAATTTAAATCATAAAAAAATCCTGAGCCGAAAGCTCAGGATTTTTAATTTCTGCTTTTTTTTGAAACTATAATTTATAATCTAAAGATGCAATAATTGCTTTTTCTTCATCAGTAGCTACAAAGCCCGAAATATCCCAGTAATTGGTTAGGATTTTATTCCTTTTATTGAAAAGAGATTTCTCTTTAAAAACGTCGCTTTCTTTATACGTGAAATTTTGTCTGTTAAAACCCGTAGTTGTAAAACTATTTCTAACGTGGATTTTTTTCTTTCCTTCTTTTAAAATAAGATTATAAGCAATTTCTTCATTTGAACCAAGCAAATAATAATCTTCACCATCAAGTCTGTAATCTACTTTGATGAATGATTTCGTAATATTTTTAGAATTCACCGCTGTTTTCTCTTCTATCTTATCGAGGTTCTGAGGCGTTATATCGATTGAAAATTCAATGATAAGTTTCTTTTCCGGATCGTAAACAATTTCAAATTTATCTACGGCTTCTTTTGCTTTGTCCAAAGGCGTAATATACATTACATAATAATCCTTGTTTTTATCGTGGCCGCGAATAATAAAATCGTATTCCTTTTTCGCCTTCGGATCTAAAAGCGGATCAAAATATTTCAAATCCGTATAATTGCTCATAATATTATTGAGATCATAACCTCGTAAATCTGAACTGACATCAGTTTCTAATAAACCATACGATCTGTTCTGCTCGACCAAAAGTGTAGTTCCCGATTTTCCGCTGAATTGAAAATTTACTAATCCGTCATTATAATACGAATATTTATTATCCAGCATAAAAAACTCTCTTACATATACTTTTAAACGATACGAAGAAGCTAATTTTTTCGCTGAGTTGGAAACGATTTTTTGAAGTACTTTTTGAGGAGATTGTTTCGACAATACGATTTCATCCAGTTTATTATCCTTATTATTTAGATAAACAACAAAACCATTTTCTTTTAATGATGCCCAACGCATCGTTAAACTTTCATAATTAGTTTCAGAAACTTCAACATTTGAAGCACCATTTACTATAAAAGTAACTTTTCCCTCTTTATTGCTCGATAAGATCTGCTTGGTTTTCAAAATAACAACCGTTGCGTTTTCAATAGGCTGAAGCGTTTCTATATCTTTTACAATTATAGAATACTCTTCATTTTGAGCAAAAACACTTACATAGTTGAGTAAAACGACAAATAAGAGTAGTAATTTCTTCATAGGCGTTATTATTTTTTCAACTAAAGTATAGTTTTTTTAACAATAAAGCAACACTCGATAAATAAAACATTCGTTATCAGTAAACTAACTTTAAAAAATACCTGATTTCAGGATAAAAAAAATCCTGAGAAAACTCAGGATTTTATAGATATATTAAGAAGCTTAAGATTACTCGCCATGCAGGAATGCCTGTCTATTTAATAGCGTTTCTTCATCTTCTACGTGATTATCATCGGGTACACAACAATCAACTGGACAAACCGCTGCACATTGAGGCTCGTCATGGAAACCTTTACATTCTGTACATTTTCCTGGAACGATATAATAGATTTCGTCAGAAATTGGAGTTTGAGCTTCATTAGCATCCACCTCAGTTCCGTCAGGTAAAACTACAGTTCCTGTTAAACTTGTTCCATCTTTATATCTCCAGTCATCTGCTCCTTCATAGATTGCTGTATTAGGGCATTCCGGTTCGCAAGCCCCACAATTTATACACTCGTCAGTTATAATTATTGCCATCGTTTATTGATCTTAAAGTTAAAAGTCTTAAAGTTCCAAAGTCAAAATAAAGACAAGCATCGCTTTTGACTTTATGGCTTTTGACTTTCGACTTAATTATGCTTATTTTTGTTGCAAAATTACAATCAAAACAATTCATAAGCAAACATTATGACATTAGAAACAAAAAAAAGTGTTTTTGTTGAATTAGGAAAATTTTTAAGTCAGTTTTCTGAAGGAAATTCCACGAAGAAATCCGACGTTTTATATAATGATATCTTTTTTGATGATTTCGAAAAGCTGATTCATCTATCACAATCCCACAATGGCTGGTATACGCCAGAACAAGTGTATTTTTCGGTACAATCGTGGGCAGAAGCGTTGACAGAAGAAAACATCAACAAATGGCTTTCCGCTTATAAAATTGATGAGAATAACGAAAATCCAAAAACTGTCGCTTTGATTCTAGCAGGAAATATTCCGTTAGTTGGTTTTCATGATTTTCTATCGGTTTTAATAACTGGAAACAAAGCTTTGGTTAAGACCTCGTCAAACGATCAGCATTTATTGCCATTCTTGGCAAAATATTTAATTGCTGTTGATGAAAATTTAAAAGATAAAATCACTTTCGTGGAAGGAAAACTAGAAAATTTCGATGCAGTAATAGCCACCGGAAGTAATAACACGTCTCGTTACTTTGAATATTATTTTAAAGACAAACCTTCAATTATCCGCAAAAACCGAAATTCGGCAGCTGTTTTAAACGGAAAAGAAACCAAAGAAGAATTAGAAGCTCTAGGAGAAGATATTTTTAGATATTTTGGTTTAGGATGCCGAAATGTCTCTAAACTTTTTGTTCCAAAAGGGTATTCTTTTGATGATTTTTTTCAAGCCGTTTTCAAATATCAAGATGTTATTCAATACGAAAAATACGCCAACAACTACGATTACAACAAAGCTGTTTTCCTAATGAGTAATTTTAAACTTATCGACAACGGTTTTCTGACATTAAAAGAAGATTCGAGTTATGCCTCTCCTATTTCGAGTGTTTTTTATGAATATTATGAAAATCTAGAAGAACTAGAAAAGCGTCTTCAGGCAGATCAGGATCAAATTCAATGCATCGTTGGAAACGATTTTGTATCCCATAGCATCCCATTCGGAAAAACTCAAAAACCGCAATTGTGGGATTACGCAGATAATGTCGATACTATAACGTTTTTGTTAACAACAAAGTAATAAATTGTTTAATTATTTCGAATATTTTAACGCTTTTTCGGCTCTTATTACCGAAATTTGCGTCTTTAAAATTTTCGACTATTAACAACAACCATGAAAAAACACAACTACAGCGCAGGACCAAGTATTTTACCTCAGGAAGTTTTTGAGAAGGCATCAAAAGCAATTTTAAATTTTAATGATTCAGGGTTATCTATTCTTGAAATCTCGCACCGAAGCAAAGATTTCGTTGCAGTTATGGAGGAAGCTCGTTCCCTTGCTTTAGAATTATTAGGTCTTCAAGGAAAAGGTTATCAGGCTTTATTTTTACAAGGTGGTGCAAGTACAGCATTCTTAATGGCACCATACAATTTATTAAAAGAAAACGGAAAAGCAGCTTATTTAGATTCAGGAACGTGGGCAACTGCGGCCATTAAAGAAGCTAAACTTTTCGGTGAAACTGTTGTCGTAGCTTCTTCAAAAGAAGACAATTATACTTATGTTCCTAAAGGTTACGAAATTCCAGCTGATGCTGATTATTTCCACTGCACAAGTAACAATACCATCTTTGGAACACAAATGAAAGAATTCCCAACAACAAATGTTCCTGTTGTTTGCGATATGAGTTCTGATATTTTTTCACGTGAATTAGATTTTTCTAAATTTGATTTAATCTATGCTGGAGCTCAAAAAAATATGGGACCTGCAGGAACGACATTAGTAGTAATTAAAGAAGAAATCTTAGGCAAAAATGGAAGAACTATTCCTAGTATGCTAGATTATGCTAAACACATTAAAGGAGAAAGTATGTACAATACTCCACCTGTATTTGCAGTTTACGTTTCTCTTTTAACTTTGCAATGGATTAAAGAAAAAGGCGGAATCGCTGCTGTTGAAAAATTAAACAACGCCAAAGCAGAATTACTTTACACTGAAATCGACAGAAACCCATTATTCAAAGGTGCTGCAAAAGTAGAAGACCGTTCTAACATGAACGTGACTTTCTTATTGAACAATCCAGAACACACAGAAACTTTTGACGCTTTATGGAAAGCAGCAAACATTTCTGGTTTACCTGGGCACCGTTCTGTTGGTGGTTACAGAGCTTCAATCTACAACGCTATGCCTATCGAAAGTGTTCAGGTTTTAGTTGATGTAATGAAAGCTTTGGAATCTAAAGTTTAACCGTTTATACGTTTAATCGTTAATTTGTTTAACTGTTTAATCGTAAAAATATTTCCTTTAAAATATCAAAAAAGAAAAATCAAATACTGGTTTATCGATTAAACGATTAACCAAATAAACATAAAAATACAATGAAAGTATTAGCAAATGACGGAATTTCTAAAAGCGGAATTCTAGCCTTAGAAAAAGGTGGTTTTGAAGTTATCACTACAAAAGTAGCTCAAGAACAAGTAGCTAACTATATAAACGAAAACAATATTGACGTAATTTTAGTTCGTAGTGCCACTAAAGTTCGTAAAGATATTATCGATGCTTGCCCAGGTATTAAAATCATCGGTCGTGGTGGTGTTGGTATGGATAATATCGATGTTGATTATGCTAAAAGCAAAGGAATTCATGTAATTAATACTCCGGCTTCATCTTCAGAATCTGTTGCTGAATTGGTATTCGGACACTTATTTTCTGGTGTACGTTTTTTACATGATTCTAACAGAAATATGCCTCTTGAAGGAGATTCTAACTTTGAAGGTTTGAAAAAAGCATATGCTAACGGAACTGAATTAAGAGGTAAAACTTTAGGTATTGTTGGTATTGGCCGTATTGGACAAGCTACTGCAAAAATGGCTCTTGGCCTTGGAATGAAAGTTATCGCTGCTGATAGCTTTATTCCTCAAGTTGATGTAAAAGTTGAATTTTTCGACGGACAATCAATTACTACTACAATCGTTTCTCAATCTTTAGAATCTTTATTCAAAGAAGCTGATTTCATTACATTACACGTTCCTGCACAAGATGGTTACATTATTGGCGAAAAAGAACTTGAAATCATGAAAGACGGTGTTGGAATCGTAAACTGTGCTCGTGGTGGTGTAATTGATGAAGTAGCATTAGTAAAAGCTTTAGATTCAGGAAAAGTGGCTTTTGCAGGTTTAGACGTTTTCGAAAGCGAACCAAAACCAGAAATGGCAATTTTAATGCACTCTAAAATCTCTTTAACGCCTCACATTGGAGCTGCAACTGGAGAAGCACAAGATAGAATTGGTACTGAGTTAGCTTCACAAATTATTACTTTGTTAAGCTAGATAAAATAAAAAAGTTATCTTTAAAGGGATTTATTACAATTTTGTAGTAAATCCCTTTCTTTTTGTTATTTTTGGAGTATAATTTAAACCTTGATATTATGTTTGAACAATTAACCCAATTAGTAAAGCAGTACGGAGGTGATGCAGTTGTAAACAACGCCGCTGTCCCAAATGAACACAATGAAGCTGTAATCAACGAAACCAGTTCGTCTATTTTCTCAGGATTGCAAAAAATAGCTTCAGAAGGAGGAGTAGAACAACTTGCCGGTTTATTCAACGGAAATGCATCAATTGATAATTCTAATCCTGTGGTAAAGCAGATTTCACAGCAATTGAGCGGCAGTTTAGGAGAAAAATACGGTTTAAGCAGTTCAGATGCATCGGGAGTTGCTTCAAGTATGATTCCACAAATTTTAAGCTCGTTAGTAAATAAGGCAAAAGATCCAAACGATGGAAGTTTTCAAATTTCAGATATCATCAATTCCATCTCAGGAAACAGCGGACAAGCGTCAAGTATAATGGATACCATTTCAAAATACGGAATGCAGTTTGGACTTGACCAAAACGGAGACGGAAAAGTAGACTTAGAAGATGCCATAGCAGTTACCAAAAGTAAAGGAGGAATTTCTGGACTTTTCGGGAAATTGTTTGGGAAATAGTTTTTTTTGCGCAAAGGTTCAGAGCGACAAAGGTTCAAAGTTTAAAAAATTGATCTTAAAACCTTTACTTCTTTGAACCTTTGTTCCTTTGCTCCTTTAAAAACTGTTAAAATCCATCTCCCCTTTCCATTTTATTCGTAATTTTAAGTTTCTAAACTCAGATTATGAAAAAATGCATTTCCATATTGATTGTTTTACTTACAATTATAGCATGTTCTACAGCTTCGCAGAATATTGCTAGTACAGATACGACGCCAATTAAAAAAGGAAATGATACCGTAAGAATCGCAAATGATTCATTAGAATACGAAGTCATCATAATTGATAACGGGTTTACCAATTGGCTTGCTTCAAGAGCCTATCCAAGAAATTATTATTCATTACAATACCTTGAAAATAAAAACTATTTATATGTAACCGAGTGGAATAATCGAGTTTTACAACCACAGCGATATAATCCAAACTTATATGAAATGTCGATTAATTATCGTCCGGACATACATTACGGTTATGAAGTAAATTATTTAATTTACAATTACATGATTTATTTTCAAAATACTTACAAACAAAAGCTTTGGGGTTATGTTCCATCAAGATAATATACTATATTTGTAATCATTACAAATAGCGATGAACAAACTAAAAGAACGCTGGGGAATCACCTCAAATTTACAAGCCATAATTATATTTATCGTTTTTGCCATTACAGGATCGGCATCTGCTTGGCTGTCTAAACCATTCTGTGTTTGGCTGGGTATTACCAAAGAAGATTTTGGAGGCTGGTTTACCCTAATTCGTCTTATTATTATATTCCCAATTTATCAAGTTTTACTAGTTTTTATTGGAACTATTTTTGGGCAGTTTAAATTCTTCTGGAATTTTGAAAAGAAAATGCTTAAAAACATGGGACTTGGATTTTTATTTAAAGACAAAGTTTAAACCTTTATATTTTTAAGAAAAATAGATTTTATTCAAAATCATTAGGCTGTCTTGTAAAAAAATAGGTGTAAATCCAAGTTAAAGTAAAAGATGGAATCACATCTGTAAACGGAATAATCTCTTCAAGAAAAGTCAAAATTCCCGCTACCTTTCCTACTCTGCCTTTATACATTCTAGTCATAATAATACCTGCAATTGGAGCCCAGATTACATCCGAAAACTCTCCAAGTAATGGAATCGAAAAAGAAATCATACCAATTCCGTCCAAAATTAGCCCAATAATTAATTTTGACATTCTATTATCTTCTACTACTTTCAAATCTTGCATATTACAATTATTTAAAGTTTAATCGAATTTAAAAATTATACTCGAAATCAATATTATTTCATTATGAAATTTAATTTCTAAATTCCCATATCAAGAAACATACCGATTTAGTAATTGTAGACTCTAGATTGTAGATTGTAGACTTTAGATTTTGAATTATAATTAGACCATTTGGAATTCAGAATTTGAATATTGATTATAATCTTCGTTTCTTTGTAAAAACAGTTTCACTACATGATACAAGCAAAAAACATACATAAATTCTACGATAAACTTGAAGTTTTAAAAGGAGTTGATTTACATATCAAAAAAGGCGAAATTGTTTCGATTGTTGGGGCATCAGGTGCCGGAAAAACCACTTTGTTACAAATTTTAGGAACTTTAGATAAACCCGAACGCAATCCTGATTCATCATTAACTATAAACGGTAAAAATGTACTTGCTTTGCAAGATGTCGAGAACGACAATTCAAAACAAGAAAGAACTTTTAAAATCATTACTTGGTCAGGATTAATTTATATTCTAGCCTTAGCGTTTTTTTTATTGTTTTTTAGAGGTAAAATCTTCGATGACACAATGCGTTACGTAACAACAGCCATATTAATACTTCCCATAATTTTAATGCTGATTTATTACAACAGATATTTTTCTAAAAAAAGCAAACAAGATAAAATCTTATCTGATTTCAGAAACCTGAATTTAGGTTTTATCTTCCAGTTTCATCAATTATTACCCGAATTTACTGCTTTAGAAAACGTATGTCTCCCTGCTTTTATGGCCAATAAACCAAAAGCAGAAACTGAAAAAGAAGCCAAAAAAATATTAGAATACCTAGGTTTATCCCATAGAATTAATCATAAGCCAAGCGCTCTTTCGGGCGGAGAACAGCAGCGTGTAGCCGTAGCCAGAGCTTTAATCAATAAACCTGATGTCATTTTTGCCGATGAACCTTCTGGAAATCTCGATACCCATTCAGCCGAAAACCTCCACCAGTTATTTTTTAAACTTCGTGATGAATTCGGACAGACCTTTGTAATCGTAACACATAACGAAGAATTAGCCAATATGGCCGACAGAAAATTAGTTATGGTCGACGGGCAGATTAGTAATTAGAAGCTGTTTCCTGCTGTCCGCTATATCTTTTACTTGCTAAAGAAGCCAGTAAAAGGATGCCGCTTCCATCAGGGCTAGGGCACTCGAATAATAAGAACATTTCATTTCACATGAATCAAAAAGAACTCAAAGAATTTCTTGACGAAAAAGTCATTCAATATAACAATCAGGATTTTATAGAAAGTGATCCTGTGCAGATTCCGCATTTATTTACGCTAAAAGAAGATATCGAAATTGCTGGTTTCTTAAGTGCTTCTATTGCTTGGGGAAACCGAAAAATGATTATCAAAAATGCGCATAAAATGATGGAATTGATGGGTAATACACCTTACGATTTTGTTATGTCGCATTCTGAAGAAAATCTCGCTGATCTTGAAAATTTCGTTCACAGAACCTTCAACGGAAAAGATTTTGGCGGATTTATTAAAGGCTTACAGCATATCTATAAAAACCACAACGGATTGGAAGCCGTATTTGCCAAAAATCAAGAAAATAACAGTTTACAGAAAAGCATCAGCGAATTCAAAAAAATATTCTTCGAAATCGATCATTTAGCCAGAACACAAAAACACATTTCAGACCCAATGAACAATTCGGCGGCAAAACGAATTAATATGTACCTGCGATGGATGGTTCGTCAGGATGCAAAAGGTGTCGATTTAGGAATCTGGAAAAGTATTTCCCCAGCCGCATTGTCCTGTCCGCTTGATGTGCATTCTGGAAATGTAGCCCGCAAACTTAACATCTTGAAACGAAAACAAAACGATGCAAAAGCATTAGCCGAATTAGACAAAAAACTCCGCGAAATGGATGCTTTAGATCCCGTAAAATACGATTTTGCTTTATTTGGATTAGGCGTTTTTGAAGGGTTTTAAACTTTACAAAATCACATAAATCACATATTGTCAGGCTGAGCGAAGTCGAAGCCCACGTTCCAATTGAAATGCTCTTCGACTTTGCTCAGAGAGACAAAAAGACATCTAAAATTACAAATTCAACAAAAAACCATCATTTTAACGTACATTTGCAAAAATTTTATGCAGATGAGCACTTTCGAAAAATTCAATCTTCCAAAATCATTACAAAAAGCCGTTGACGAATTAGGATTTGTTACGCCTACTCCTATTCAAGAAAAATCTTTCTCTGTAATCATGTCTGGACGTGATATGATGGGAATTGCACAAACCGGAACTGGTAAAACATTTGCGTACTTACTGCCTCTCTTAAAGCTTTACAAATTCACAAATACCAATACACCAAAAATCGTAATTCTGGTACCCACACGTGAATTAGTTGTTCAAGTGGTTGAAGAAGTAGAAAAATTGACCAAATACATGTCCGTTAAAACCCTTGGAATTTACGGAGGTGTTAACATCAATACACAAAAAAAAGCCGTTTACGAAGGTGTTGATATTTTAGTAGGAACGCCAGGCCGTACCATGGATTTAGCGCTTGATGCTGTAGTTCGCTTTGACGAAACACAAAAACTTGTGATAGACGAATTTGACGAAATGCTGAATTTAGGTTTCAGACCTCAATTGACTGCGCTTTTTGCGATGATGAAAACCAAACGTCAAAATATTCTGTTCTCAGCAACTATGACAGATGAAGTTGATAATCTTTTGAATGATTATTTCGATTTTCCCGAAGAAGTTACTTTGGCTCCGTCAGGAACTCCGCTTGAAAAAATTACACAGCTTACCTATAATGTTCCGAATTTCAATACTAAAGTAAATCTGCTGAAACATTTATTGGAAACCGACGAAAGTATGAGTCGTATTTTGGTTTTCGTAAACAACAAGAAGATTTCAGATATGCTTTTCAATCGTATTGATGAGCTTTTTGAAGGACAATTTGGTGTAATTCATTCTAATAAATCTCAAAATTACCGTTTGAGTACGATGGCTGAATTTCAAGAAGGAAATCTTCGCGGATTAATTACAACCGACGTTATGGCAAGAGGTTTGGATATTTCTAATATTACTCACGTAATTAACTTCGAACTTCCTGAAGAACCTGAATTATACATGCACAGAATTGGGCGTACAGGTCGTGCCGATGCCACCGGAACTGCAATTAGTTTTGTTACTCCAAGAGAAGAAGAATATAAAATCGAAACTGAACTTTTAATGGATCAGGAACTTAAAATCGTTGATTTTCCTGAAGAAGTTGAAGTTTCAGAAAAATTAATCGAACCTGAAAAAGACAAATTGCCAAGAAAGTTTTTAATGAAAAAACCAAAACTAGAAGGTGATGGTGCTTTTCATGAAAAATCAAAAAAGAATCAAAAAGTCAATCTGGGCGGACCATCAAAAACCAAAAAGAAAACCCACGGTTCTGTCAATAGAAATATGTTGAAAACAAGAAACGAGAAGAAAAAGAAAAATAAATAATTTCTCATAGGCACAGAGGTTCAAAGGACCAAAGTGGCAAAGTATTAAAAAGGCTCAAAAGTGCAGGTTTAAAAACCTTTGCACCTTTGAGCCTTTGTTACTTTAAACCTAAAATTAAATTTTCGTAAACACCAACCCAACCGGCGAACACAACTCGATTCTTTTTCCAGTATCTGTTAATTTTCCTGTTGTGGCGTTTCTTTTGAAAATGACAATATCGTTGGTGTACTGATGTCCTACTAAAACATAATTTCCTGTTGGATCAATTGCAAAATCTCTTGGCCCTTTCCCTAAAGTACTTTGCTGTTCAACTAGTTCAACACTTCCGTTTTTCTGGATTTTGTAAATCGAAATAGTATTAGCATCTACACGATCTGTAAGATATAAAAATTTTCCGTCTGGCGAAAGTTTAATCGCCGCTGCACCAGTTCCACCTTTAAAATCTTTGGCAAGAATACTCGTTTCAGCTATAATTTTTAGACTTCCTGCTTTATCATAGCTTAGAGTCGTCAATGTACCATCTAATTCCTGAAGCAAATACACAAATTTCCCGTCTTTACTGAAAGTTAAATGTCTTGGTCCGCTTCCTTTTTTCACGTCAACACTTCCTTTTAAAGTCAGTATTTCGTTTTTTGAAGTTGGATTATATTTGTAGATGAATACTTTATCCAAACCTAAATCATTTACCAAAACAAACTTTTTATCTGGAGAAAAAGTCACCATGTGTACGTGAGCTTTTTCCTGACGTGCTTCATTTGGTCCTTTTCCTTCATGCTGAATTAACTGCTGAACTTCTGTAATTCCTCCGTCTGCCTTTTTTTTGTAAACGACAATACTTCCGCCAGAATAGTTCGCAACAATTACATTTTTATCATCATTAATCAAATGACATGGATCTGCTCCTAATGCGTCATTTTTATTAATTACACTTATTTTTCCCGAAGCTGAATCGTATTTAAAAGCACTCACGGTACTCTGAGTTCCATTTTCGTTTACAGCATACAAAAATTTATTATCTGCAGAAACTGATAAATAACTTGGACTGACAACATTTTCAGAAGATTGTTTTAATTTAAAATCACCTGTAGCCGAATTGAATTCATAAACATAAATTCCGTTACTCTTACACGTATTAGTATACGTTCCAACCAACAAGTTAAATTTATTCTGAGCTTTTGTAGTTGTGATTGCCAAAGCCGAGAATAATATTAAAGATATTTTTTTCATAGTTTGTTTTTTAGAATTAGCTAAAATACGCATTAATATCTTTTTGTAATAGTTTGTTTGTTACAAAAGAAATTACAAAAGTTACATTTTTACGCCTTTTAAACCATATAAGTTCATTTAAGATGTATAAGCAATATTCTCTATTCTCTATTCTCTATTCTCTTTTCTCTTTTCTCTTTTCTCTCTTATGCGAACTTATAGGGTTTAAATAATTTTTAATTCGTATTTTTGACCAGCATCTTCGCGAAAAACAAAACGTAGCGAAGTAAATCGAAGTCAGAATGCATTTTAAACATCCCGAAATTCTATACTTTCTATTTTTATTGATTGTTCCAATTTTGGTTCATTTATTTCAATTACGACGTTTTAAAACTTCATATTTTACGAACGTTCGTTTTTTAAAAGAGCTTGCTGTTCAAACCCGTAAAAGTTCAAAAATCAAAAAACGATTATTGCTTGCCACCCGTTTGTTACTGTTAACGTGTGCGGTTATCGCTTTTGCCCAACCATTTTTCGAAGCAAAAGACAGCAAAAATGCCACAAACGAAATGTACATCATTCTGGATAATTCGTTCAGTATGCAGGCAAAAGGCAAAAAAGGCGAATTACTGAAACGTGCCGTTCAGGAATTATTAGAAAACACACCCGAAACCGCTCAATTCTCCCTTTTAACCAACACCGAAAATTACTGGAATACCGATATAAAATCATCTAAAAGCGCTTTACAAAACCTAAAATACAGCGCAACACCATTTGAACTTTCGTCCATATTGGCAAAAGTAAAAGCACATAAATCAGCCTATAAAAAAGATATCGTAATTATTACTGATGCTGTTGGTTTAAGTGAAAAAGACACTAAAAATATTGATTTTGAAGAAAAGCCTTATTTCATAATTCCAGAAGCTGAACAGAAAAACAACATCTCGATTGACAGCGTGTACATCAATCAAACTTTAGAAAACTTCTACGAAATTGGTGTGAATTTATCGGCATATGGTGAAGATTTCAAACCTGTTTCAACGGCTTTGTACAATCAAAATAAATTAATTGCCAAAACGATTATCAATTTTGACGCAAAGAAAAAGAAAATCAATTTTACCATTCCAAAAGAAGCTTTTCACGGTTATGTTTCCATAGAAGACAATGGATTGGCTTATGACAACAAATTGTTTTTCAGTATTTCTAAAAACAAAAAAACAAACGTAATCAGTATTGGCGAACCTGAAAAAAGCAATTTCTTATCTAGAATTTATACACCCGCCGAATTCAATTACAACAATTACGCAATCGGCTCTTTAGACTATAATAGTTTAGAAAAACAAAACACGATTATTTTAAATGAATTAGCCGAAATTCCTCAGGCTTTACAAACCACTTTAAAAGCTTTTGTTGCAAAAGGAGGCAATTTGGTTGTGATTCCTTCCGAGAAAAGTTCGGTTTCTAACTTCAATTCTTTCTTGGCGAATTTTGGAAAAATCCAATTCAACAATCTTAAAACTGAAAGCAAACTGATTACGAAAATCAATTTTGATCACCCTTTATTTTCAGGTGTTTTTGAGAATAAAATCACGAATTTCCAATATCCAAAAACGAATTCTTCTTTTGATATATCAAGTCCATATCCAGCCGTTTTATCTTACGAAGACCAAAGTGCTTTTGTAACTGCAGTTCAAAACCCAACAGCTGGAATTACTGTTTTTTCGGCACCAATAAACAGCAGCAATTCCAATTTTCAGCAATCGCCTTTAATTGTTCCGCTATTTTATAAAATCGCTCAAAACAATCAGAAAACTGGTGTAAATGCTTTAACTATTGGTAATAATCAGCCTTATTTTGTTGATGTTTTATTGACAAAAGATGCCATTCTTGAAGTAAAAGGCACAGACGATCAATTTATACCAATCCAGCAGATATTGAATAATAAAGTCAAACTCACCTTCAATGATTTTCCTGAAACAGCTGGAAATTATAGTGTTTTTGACAAAAAAGAATGGGTTGAAAATTTAAGTTTTAATTACAAAAGAACTGAAAGCGATTTGAGTCAAATAAACACAAATGTAGTTTCTGATTTCAAGACGGCCGATACGATTTCGACCATTTTTAACACCTTACAAACTGAACGTACCGACAGCCAGATTTGGAAATGGTTTGTTATCTTTGCACTGTTATTTTTAGCATTAGAAATAGCAATTATAAAATTTGTAAAATGATTTTTTTTACCATTAAGACATTAAGATTATTAAGTTTTTCCTTTATGATCTTATTATAAATGTCCAGAGAATTAAGCTCTTTCTCTTTATGAACTTAATTTCTTCATGGTAGAAAATAAAAAACATTTAATGTTTGAATAAAATAAATATCCAAAATATGAAACTAATCATCAAAAGCGCCAAAATTATCGACTCAAAAAGTCCGTTTCACAATCAGACTGTTGATCTTTTAATTGCAGATGGTGTAATAGAAAAAATAGGAGTTTCTCTTCCAAATGATGATGCTCAAGTTGTTCGTTTTGAAGATCTTCATGTTTCTCAAGGGTGGTTTGATAGCAGTGTTTCACTGGGCGAGCCAGGTTACGAAGACCGAGAAACTATTGCTAACGGATTACAAGTTGCAGCCAAAAGCGGTTTTACAGCAATTGCATTACAACCCAATTCATTACCAATTATTGACAATCAATCTCAGGTAAATTTTGTAAAAAATAAAGCAAATGGATTTGCTACAGAAATTTTCCCAATCGGTGCTTTGACAAAAGCTAGTGAAGGAAAAGATATGGCGGAGCTTTTTGACATGAAAAATTCTGGAGCGATTGCTTTTGGAGATTACAACAAAAGCATCGACAACGCCAATATTCTGAAAATTGCTTTACAATATGTACAGGATTTCGACGGATTGGTAATCGCTTATTCGCAAGATTCAAACATTAAAGGAAATGGTGTGGCAAACGAAGGAATTGTCTCTACAAGATTAGGTTTAAAAGGAATTCCAAATTTAGCCGAAGAACTTCAGATTTCTAGAAACTTATTTTTATTAGAATATACAGGCGGAAAACTTCACATTCCTACTATTTCTACAGCTAAATCAGTGGAATTAATTAGAGAAGCGAAAGCAAAAGGTTTACATGTAACCTGCAGCGCATCTGTGCATCATTTGATTTTAACCGATGAAAAACTAGACGGCTTTGACACTCGTTTTAAAGTGACACCTCCATTACGAACTGAAGTTAACAGACAAGCTTTATTAAATGGAATTGCTGACGGAACAATTGACGTAATTACTTCAGACCACAACCCAATCGATATCGAATTCAAGAAAATGGAATTCGATACAGCCAAAAACGGAACTATTGGTTTAGAAAGTGCTTTTGGGGCTTTATTAACAGTTTTACCAGTAGAAACTATAATAAAAAAACTTACTGCAGCAAGAAGTGTTTTTGGTCTTGAAAACCCTGTTATTCAAGAAGGTGCAAAAGCGAATATTACGTTATTTTCAACTGAAGGAAAATCAACTTTTACAAAAGAAAACATTCTTTCAAAATCTAAAAATTCTGCTTTCTTAGGAACTGAAATCAAAGGTTCTGTTTATGGAATTTTAAATCAAAATCAACTTGTTACAAAATAATACAATGAATAATTCAGTCGAAGAAGGAAAATCAATCGCGATAACCAGCTACATTTTAATTATTGGCGTTTTAATCGCTATGAGTATGAATTCTGAAAACAAAAATAGTTTTGCTTCTTTTCATATCCGTCAAGCCTTAGGTTTGTCTTTAACTTTTATCTCCTTTGGAGCCATCATCAGTAATTTCGATAGTTTTTTCATCACGTTCCCAATGTGGATTTGTATTTCAATTCTGTGGACTTTTGGTATTTTTAATGCCATTCAAGGTCAAATGAGACCAATTCCTTTAGTTGGAGAATTATTTCAAAAATGGTTTAAAAAGATTGGGTAATTTTTTAAATTCCAATACAAAAATTCCAAATTCCAAACTTGGAAGCTAAAACTTGGAAATTAAAAACTTTGACAAAGTTCCACAAAAGGAAACTCATAACTTATAACTCAAAACTCATAACCCCCTCTAAAATGAATCTATCTTTAGAATATAAAATACAAGAACCAAAAGTAATTTTAGATAAAAATCCGTTATTACTTTTATTACACGGATACGGCAGCAACGAAGCCGATTTATTCTCTTTTGCTTCAGAACTTCCTGATAACTATTATATCATTTCCGCAAGAGCACCTTACGATTTGCAATATGGAGCTTATGCTTGGTATGCCATCAACTTTGATGCTGATCAAAATAAATTTTCGGATAATGAGCAAGCAAAAACTTCTAGGGACAGAATCGCTTCTTTCATTGATGAATTAGTCGCAAATTATCCAATTGATGCCAATAATGTAACTTTAATAGGATTTAGCCAAGGATCGATTTTAAGTTATGCAACAGCACTTTCTTATCCAGAAAAAATTCAGCGAATTGTCGCGATGAGTGGCTATTTCAATGAAGAAATCATCAAAGAAGGATTTGAAAATAACGATTTTAAAAACCTAAAAATATTCGCTTCACACGGAACTGTCGATCAAGTTATTCCAATTGATTGGGCAAGAAAAACACCAGCTATTTTAGAGAAGCTAAACATTCCTGTGGTTTACAAAGAATATCCTGTTGGCCATGGAGTTTCGCCACAAAATTTCTTTGATTTTAAAAATTGGCTGATTGGCTAGTATTCAGTCACAGTTTTTAACTAAATCCTTTGTAATAAAATGAGTATTTCAAAACTTGACAATCCAGCATTAATTTTAATTGATATTCAAAAAGGATTTCTTGACGTCGCTTATTGGGGCGGAGATCGAAATAATACAAATGCTGAGCAAAAAGCAGGTGAACTCTTAAAAATCTGGAGAACTAAAAAACTCCCTATTTTTCATATAAAACATTGTTCTTCAAATCCGAATTCGATTTTAAATGAATCAAATCCAGGTAATGAATTTCAAAATGTGGTAAAACCTCTTGAAGGAGAAACCATTATTAAAAAAAATGTCAACAGCTCTTTTATTGGAACCAATTTAAAAGAACTTATTGATAATGCCAAAATAACGAATCTTGTAATTGTAGGTTTAACTACAGATCATTGTGTTTCTACCACGACAAGAATGGCAGGAAATTTTGGTTACAACGTATATTTAGTTTCTGATGCTACAGCAACTTTCAATAAAAAAGGGATAAACGGTGAAGTTTTCTCTGCTGAATTAATTCACCAAACCGCTTTAGCAAGTTTGAACGAAGAATTTGCCCAAGTAGTAACTTCTGATTTTATTAAAGGAATTGTTTAAATCATGTGGTCAGATCGCTATCACTATTTCAATATTTGTTATGATGAAGAATTAACCTCTTCTATAAAAACTGCTGAAATAAGAAAATTTCTTTTATCGTTTAAAGAATTAAAACAGAAATCAGATTTTAATTTCAAAAATCAAATCAATTTTCCCTTTACAGATATAACACTATTAAATGCTAAAAGCTTTAATAGTTGGTCTAGTCGCGACACAGATGAAAATACCACAAATTTAATAAGCATTGTTTGCGTAAAAGATAACAATGAGAATTTCATTAAACTATTGAATATATTTAATAAAATCGCAACTTTTCTTAACTGGAAATTGGTCGAAGAAGATTAAGATTTTTCAACCTAGAATTTTTAGAACTTTGTCAAAGTTTTTCAGGTTCCAACTTTGGAATTTGGAATTTCAAAAAATTGGACCCGAGCGATAGCGAACAGGCGAAGCAATTTAAATTTATTCTCCTGTATAAAGAATATCTTTTCCTTTCTTAAGCACATAACCTTTCCAAGGAATTAATTGCCAATCGCCATTAACCCACGAATCACCTTCGGATTTTCTTTCTAAAATGATAGATTCTTTTTGGATATCTAAGAAAAGTTCAGCTTTATTTCCGTCAAAAATTACGTATGATGCGGTGGTATAGGATTTTCCATTATCGTAGTGTGACAATTTTGTTCCTTTAAAAACTCTGATGCATTCTTTTTTAAGTATTGACCAACTATATCCAGCAGAAGCTTTACAACCATGAGAATCGGAATCTGCTCCTACAATTGCTTCTTTTTGAGGTTCTTTTGAAGTTATATTTTCTTGGGAAACTTTTTTACCACATGAAATTGCAGCGGTAAGCATAATCGAAAACAAAAACATCTTTTTCATATATCCTATTTATTTTGAGGTCAAAAAAAATAGGATTTAAAATCCTATTTTTGATATAACCAAGTTTGATTTACTTCAAAAGTAATGTTTTCTTTATCGTCAACAAAGTATTTTAACAAGACTTCTCCCCATAATTCTCCATTGCTGTAATCTGCAATAATCCATCTATGGTTTAAGATTTTTACTTTATTAATGATAAATTTATTGGGACCAATCTGGTCTTGTCCAGTATAAGGATTCCCTTTAGGATTAGAGTTGAAATCTAATAATTTCTCTGTTACAACTGGAATCAGTTTTTCGAATAAAATTATTTTTCCTCCAGAAGCACTGTTATCGAAATAATTTTGTGCATTTTCATTGTGTTCTAAAGAAAAATAATCTGCTTCAGCTAGTTTTGTTGACACAAGAGTAATGCTGTCTCTTAACTTTTTAGTCGTCTTTTCATATCTATCCTGCTCAAATTTTACCTCACGGCTGTAAAACATATAGGTAAAAACATTCATTAATATCGCAAGGATAAAAAGATAAAGCATTAAGGATTTTTTCATTTTGTGGTATAATTAAATTGTAATTTCAAGATTATCGTAAGCCAAAAAGACGTTTTCAGGAAGTTTTTGCTGTACTTCTTCATGAAAGCCTAATACATGACTAATATGTGTTAAATACGCCTTTTCAGGTTTAACCAGATTAATAAAATCTAGTGCTTCCTGCAGGTTAAAATGCGTGTCATGAGGTTCAACGCGCAGCGCATTTACGACTAAAACTTTTAAGCCTTTTAGCTTATCCGTTTCGGTTTTTTCGATTGTTTTTACATCAGTTAAATAAGCAAAATCATCAATTCTGTATCCAAAAACCTGTAAATCTCCGTGCATGGCGTTTATTGGAATGGCCATTTTATCGCCAACCTCAAATGGTTGGTCGTTTAGAACTTCGATTGTTTTTACACTTGGCGCACCTGGATACTTGTTTACAGTTTCGAAAACATAATCAAAACGTCGTCTTAAATTATCTAACACGCGTTTGTGTCCGTAAATTGGAATTTCGCCTTGTCTGAAGTTAAACGGACGTATATCATCCAATCCAGCAGTGTGATCGGAATGTTCATGTGTAAACAAAATCGCATCGAGTTTACGGCAGCCGCAGGAAAGCATCTGCTGCCTGAAATCGGGGCCGCAATCTATTACATAGGAATGCTCGTCCCACGAAATCCAAATGGATACGCGGAGTCTTTTATCCTTAGCATCAGTGCTTTTACAAACGGGATGATCGATTCCGATAATCGGAATGCCTTGGGAAGTACCAGTACCTAAAAAATAGACCTTCAATTGAACTTAATTTTTTTACAAAAATAGGATTATTTCTCTTTCATTAGAAGCCTAATTTGCTAACTTTGTAACAAATCTATTTAAAATAAAATGGGTACAGAAATAAAACTCAAAGGTGACAGGGTCATCGAACAGATTCCTTCTATAAAAGACAAAGCATTACGCATTAATTTAAACGAGAATATTTACGGAACATTTGCTGAAATTGGCGCTGGACAAGAGACAGTTAGACATTTTTTCAGATCCGGAGGTTCATCGGGAACAATTGCAAAAGCAATGTCTGCCTATGATAAAGATTTTAGCGACGCCATTTATGGTACCGAAACCGATGGAAGATATGTAACCGAAGAGCGTCTTAAAAAAATGCTTACTCATGAAGGACAAATCATCGAAGAGCGTTTAAGCCGAGAAAAACACCCTACAAAACTTTTTTTTAGTTATGCCAACACAGTTGCCACAATAGATTTTGCCAAACAATTTAAAGGCCATGGCTGGGTTGGAATTCGATACCAAATAGAGCCGGACGAAGCTTATAACGAAATTATTCTTCACATTCGTTTTAGAGAAACCGACGCAAGATTACAACAAGAAACACTGGGAATTTTAGGGGTTAACTTAATTTACGGTGCTTTTTACAAATACAACGATCCTAAACGTTTACTGCGTTATTTATACGATCACTTAGACAAAGACCAATTAGAGATCGATACCATTAACTTTTCTGGACCTCGTTTTGCCGATGTTGACAATCGTTTGATGAGTTTACAGTTGGTTAAAAACGGAATGACTGATGCCGTAATGTTCAATCCTGAAGGAAAAAACATTCTTCCGGCTGCTATTCTTTACAAAAAGAACCTTTTAGCTTTACGAGGAAGTTTCCGCCCTGTTACAAAAGTGAACATGGATATGTATGAGAAATCATTAGAAATGTTTCTCAAAGAAAATAAAGTTGAAAAAAATAATACACTTGTTGTTTTTGAAATCACGCTTTCGAATTTACGTTCTGATGGAGAAATCGACGAACGTGATTTTATGGACAGAGCTGAATTACTTTGTTCGCTTGGACAAACGGTTATGATTTCGAATTTCCAAGAATACTACAAAGTGGTTGAATACTTCGCTAATTATACTAAATCTCGTATGGGATTAGCAATGGGTGTCAATAATCTTGTTGACATTTTTGATGAGAAATATTACCGTCATTTAAGTGGAGGAATTCTGGAAGCTTTTGGAAAATTATTCTACCGCGATATGAAAGTATTCTTGTATCCAATGTTAGATGAAGATGGTGTATTAATGAATTCAAACAACTTAAAAGTGCATCCGAGAATGAAAGAACTATACAAGTTCTTCAAGTTTAATGGAAAAGTTGTGGATATTGAAGATTATGATCCTGATAATTTATCTGTTTTCTCTCGTGAGGTTTTAAAAATGATCAACCAAGGAAAAAAAGGCTGGGAACCAATGCTCCCGCCGGGTATTTCGGAAATCATCAAAGAACATCATCTTTTTGGATATCATCCACAGAAAGAATTAGAACAAAATACGTAATAAAAAAAGTCCCAGAAAAAGGGACTTTTTTTGTTTCAGGTTTCAAGTTGTGTACTTGATGTTTAATTTATCGCAAAGCACGCTAAGTTTTTCTTTTGAGCCAAACTTAATATAAACACAAAGTTCGCAAAGCGTTGTGTAGATTTAGCTTTGCGAACTTTGCGTATTTAGCATAAACTTAAGTAAAAAAACTTAGCGTAATTTGCGGTAAAAAAAATATCCGCTACAACAATAACTTGAAACGTGAAACTTGAAACCTCAAATAAAAAACTATTTCAATATCTGCGAAGCATGTTCTTTTGTTTTTACATTTTCGATTACTTCTTCAATGATTCCTTTTTCATCTATTACGAAAGTAGTTCTGTGGATTCCGTCATATTCTTTACCCATAAATTTCTTTGGTCCCCAAACTCCAAAAGCATTAATTACCGATTTATCTTCATCAGCTAATAAGGGAAATGGCAATTCATATTTTTCTTTGAATTTTATCTGTGCTTTTGGGCTGTCGGCACTTACTCCAAGAAGTTCGTAATTATTGGCTTGAAAACGGTGAAAATTATCTCTTAAATCGCAAGCTTCAGCTGTACAGCCTGGCGTACTTGCTTTTGGATAAAAGAAAACTACCAATTTCTTTCCTGCATAATCAGATAATTTATGAGTTTTTCCATCTTGATCTGTTCCTGAAAAACTAGGTGCTTTGTCTCCAGCTTTTAATGTTGTCATAATTTCTATTTTTAGATTGTTGATTTTAGATTCACTCACAAAGATAACTTATAAACTATAATTCCTTATTTTTACCAATATTTAAATTACAAAAATGAACAAAGAAGCACGTGTACAATTTGTTATTGACACTTTAAAAGAACTCTACCCTACTATACCTGTTCCGCTTGACCATAAAGATCCTTATACATTATTAATTGCCGTACTGCTTTCTGCGCAATGTACAGATGTGCGTGTAAATCAAATTACACCTTTGTTATTTGCTAAAGCAGATAATCCGTATGATATGGTAAAAATGACGATTGAAGAAATTAAGGAAATTATTCGTCCGTGTGGTCTGTCTCCTATGAAATCAAAAGGAATTCATGGTTTGTCCGAAATTTTAATTGAAAAACATAATGGCGAAGTTCCTCAGAGTTTTGAAGCACTTGAAGCATTACCAGCTGTTGGACACAAAACGGCCAGTGTGGTAATGTCTCAGGCTTTTGGAGTGCCCGCATTTCCAGTTGATACGCACATTCATAGATTAATGCACAGATGGAATCTTTCTAATGGAAAAAGTGTCGTTCAAACAGAAAAAGATGCTAAACGATTATTCCCAAGAGAGTTATGGAATGACCTCCATTTACAGATAATCTGGTATGGACGTGAATATTCTCCAGCAAGAGGATGGAATTTAGAAAGAGATATTATTACCAGAACTATTGGTAAAAAATCAATATTAGAAGAAGCTGCTAAAAAGAAAGTTTAGCAGCTTCTTTTTTATTTTTATTTACTGTTTTTTAATGCATTATACTCGTTCATCATATCTAACGAACGATAAACACCTAAAAGAGATTTTATAACATCTTCATTTTTAGGTTCTATTGTTAGCGCTTTTTGAAGATACGGAATAGCACTTTTTACAATTTCATCTTTTTGCGCATTCAGTTTATCGTATTCTTTTAAATCTTTAGGAGTATTTCCCAAAAGATCCATTTGATTGACCAACTCCTTTTTCTGCTGCATTTTTACATACGTGAGGTTAATATAACAATCCATGCAATTTGCATTTAACTGCAAATCTGTTTCATAATATTTCGCCGCATTTACATAATCATTTCGCTCAAGATAACAGAAGGCAAGTGAGGTTAATACTTCTTCTTTTTTAGAAGGAGGATAAACGTTTCTTGGCTTTTCATAAAGTCCTGCCTGAATGTTTGATTCTCGGGCACTATACGAAATAAAAGCTTCTTCTACTTTTGTTTTTTTGTTTGTTGCATAATAAACGACTCCTTTTCCGGTATAATTAATTCGTCTAAGTTCATCAAAATACTTTATTGCCGAGACATAATCTTTACCTGAAAGAGCCGCTCCAGCAGCGTTCATTAAGTTTAAAGTGTCTTTTTTATCGATTTGGTACACTTCATAACTTTTAGCCGCGCTTTCTTTGAACTTTCCAGCATTGTAATCATTAAAAGCTCCATCTACTAATGTTGATTTCATTGCTTTTAACGCTTGATTAGCTTTAAACGCATACTTGTAATTTCGGGAATCATTTTCATACAAAAGGATATCCTGATAAGCACTCGATGCTAAAGCGAAATTAGTAACAGCATCAATGTTTTTGGCTGCTAAATCTTTACAAACATTTCCTTTTATAAAAAAGAAATCCGATTTATCAGTATCAGAAGCGTTTACGATGAGATATTCTATTTTTTTCAAAACTGCCAATGCCTCTTCGTTTTTTCCTTTATCATATAAAGCTTGCGCTTCTTTAATTTGCTCTTTTTGAGCAAATACTCCAATGGTTACCAATAATGAAATTGATAACATTCTAAGGTTATTTTTCATTTCTTGTTAGGTTTTGTTATTTAAAATAGATTAGGTTTTTGGGAAAGATTTTACAGATGTAAAATCTAGATCATAATAAAAAATTAGGATCTACAAACAACAAAACAGAAATGCAGGTGAGTAGTTTTTTGTCATATAAATACTGGTTTTTAGTTAAAATTTTTATTTTGGTTTTGGTTATCAATTATATTAAAAATAGCTTATCCTCGTTTTGTATGAGATAAAATTTACTTTTTAACTAAAATAAAATTAATTATCGAATAAAGTAATAAATACATTAAAAAATTTAAAACTTTAACAATAAATATTAAAATACAACCAAAAAACTTACATCTTGAGTTAATTCTTATTACGAAGAGGTGTACATAAAAAAACTCACTATCTGTATTTGCATACAAATAGTGAGCTTTTAAACCAAAACGACCATTTGGTTTTATCAGAATAAACATCCGACCATAGCGGCGGGCTGTTTAATTAGCCATGATTTCAAAACTTTTATTGTCTTGTGTTTTCACCACTTTTAGAGCCTGTGAATAACTAAGCAAAAAAGAAACAACTTCTTTTTTAGGTTTTAAATCGTTTGAAGCTAATGCTTTCTTTGAGTAAATTTTCGCCATACTATGAAAATGTTTATACCAAGTATAACGGACTTATTTTCAAATTAGTATTAGTTGGTCAAAATAATTTGATGTTTGTCGATAATTTTTCTCAAATTCATTAGCGCATAACGCATTCTTCCTAATGCGGTGTTGATACTTACATCAGTTAATTCTGATATTTCTTTAAAACTCATATCCTGATACATACGCATGATTAAAACTTCTTTTTGATCTTCAGGAAGTTCTTCAATCAATCTTTTTAGATCTACCTCAACTTGATCTAAAATCATTTTCCCTTCTACATTTAATGCATCATCAGACATGATAGAGAAAATCGAAAATTCTTCGGTTTCTCTGTACATGGGCATTTTTTTAGTTTTACGGAAATGATCCACAATCAGGTTGTGTGAAATACGCATTACCCACGGAAGAAATTTACCTTCTTCATTATAGGAGTTGCTTTTTAAAGTTTTGATTACTTTAATGAAAGTATCTTGAAAAATATCATTTGAAATATCTCTATCAGCAATTTTTGAATATATAAATCCATATATTTTAGATTCATGTCGCTTAATCAATGTCGCAAGGGCAGTTTCGTTGCCTTCGACATAATTTTTCACTAATAGAGCGTCTGGAATGTGCAGATCTGCCATAATACTACTTTTTTAGTTTTAAATAATTTGGAGTAATTTCTAAAAAGTAGTTTTATATAATAGGCGTATCTTTTATTGGGTTATGTTAATATTCTGAACCAAATTTAACAAATATTTATTTTATAAAGCAAACAAAAGCAATAATAATTAACAATAAATCGTTAAGTTTTTTATTGGAGCGTTGTTTTTTAGTCAAAATCGTTAAAAAATAATGCGAAAAACAGGCTACTAAAAAGCTTTTAAAACAGTTGTAAACATTTAACAATAAAAGACTTAAAGAAGATTACAACTGTTCTGTCCAGCTTTTGGCTGTTTTGTACTATATTATTGATAAACGCGAACGTAATCTACATAATATTTTTGCGGTAAAACCGAATCATCGACTTCAGGTCCGCCAAAATTACCTCCTATTGCGAGATTCACAATTATATAAAACGGCTTATCGAAAGGCCAGGTATCTTCATTTTTATTTTCAGGATTAAAAGTATACACCAAAGTGGTATCTACATAAAACTCAATTTTATCTTTATCCCATTCTATGGCATAAACGTGATATCCTTCCTCAATAGTAGGAAATTCAGTTCGTTTTGTATTGATTGTATTTCCGTGACTGTCTTGAGTATGTAAGGTAGTGTAAACCATGTGAGGATCTCTTCCTATGTACTCAAGAATATCAATTTCTCCTGTTTTTGGCCATTTTACTTCGTCGATATTGGCTCCTAACATCCAAAATGCCGGCCATAAACCATGCCCGATAGGAAGCTTTGCTCTTGCTTCTATTCTGCCGTATTTAAATTCTTTTTTTCCTTTGGTTGTAATTTTAGTTGAAGTATATTTTTCGCCTTCTTTTCTAGCTTCGATTACTAAATTGCCGTCTTTAAACTCGTGGTTGTTTTTGGTATAAATTTGTCTTTCGTTATTTCCCCAGCCGCAAAGATTTGGACAGCCGTCTCCAAGTTCGAAATTCCAGACTTTTTCGTTTAAAGTTTTTTTGTTGAAATTTTCTTCCCATACCAGTTTTCTCTTTGTTTGTTGTGCAAAAGCGAAACTGCTGATTAATAAAACCAAAATTACTTTTTTCATGTTATTTGATTGCGTTTTAAAACATAAGAAGGCCAGTCGCAAAACTGACCTTCTTACTTAAAATTACTAATTAATTAACCTATTGATACACTCTAACATAATCAACTTCAAAAGTTGCCTGTGAAAAAGCAGGATCAATATTACCTCCAAAAGTACCTCCCATAGCAAAATTCAATATTAGGAAGAAGTCGCTGTTAAAAGGCAGTGATGCATCGTTTGGCACCGTATGTATCAATGTATCATCAACGTAAATAGCTACAGATGCTGGACTCCATATTGTTTTGTAAATATGGAATTCTGTTGAAACATTCGGAATTGTTTTAGAGCCTGTGTTAGCATTTCCAGCAGAATGTCCAGGGTAGTGCAAAGTTCCGTGAATCAGATTCTGACTGTTTCCTACGTGTTCCATTATATCAATTTCTCCGCATTCCGGCCAGATTTTAGTAGCATAATTTTGTCCTAACATCCAGATTGCCGGCCATGTTCCTCCACCTGCTGGAAGTTTAGCACGCACCTCAACTTTTCCATAGGTAAAGGAGTATTTTCCATCCGTTTTAATTCTTGCTGAAGAATAATTTGCTCCGCCAGAAGCTTCTTTTTTAGCAGTGATTTTAAGAACTCCACCTTGTACCACAATGTTCGACGCTGAATTAGTATAGTTTTGTTGTTCGTTATTTCCCCAACCATTATTACCTCTTCCTAAATCATAACCCCATTTTGCTGGATCTGGTGCTCCGTCAGTATTAAATTCTTCTGACCATACTAAATTGGTGTAATCCGTAGTTGGATTTTGGTTTGGAGGTGTCGTTGTAAAAATATGGTACCAAGCTAATGCTGGATTTCCTCCCATAACGGCTCTAACAACCATACGGTTTGCTGTGATAGAAAGGATTTCATACGAACTTTGTCCGATATAGTAGCCCATAAATCCACCATCTGAGAAGTTCATTGTTGTTCCTCTTGTTTGTGTTGCATGATCTGGATTAGACATTACAACTGATTCTGAAGGGCTTAATGAAACTGTTTTCACTCCGCTTGTGTTATATGATAAACAAGCATCATCTGGTCCACTTCCTCCTGCTACGCTTGAAAAAGCTGCGTTAAAGAATGTTGATCCGCCATTGTCTAATTGAAATTTCAATTGTTCTCCATCTAAAGAGAAAGTCAATACATTTTCATACAAACAGCTGCTTGTTGGAGAACCTGCTTTTTCAAATGGTCCTGCTTGATAGTAATTAGCATAGAAGTTTTTGGTCGCATCGCCATCATTTTGTCCAACACCTAAGTGCCCCGGCTCACCTGCTGCCCAATACCATTTTTTAGAACTTCCACCAGTTAACAATTGTACTGCTTGATCGTCACTGAAATCACTTTTTACCTCAACATCAATTGTAGTGTTGCTTGCAGATCCGCCTTTTCCGGTAGCAACTACAGTTACAGTATAGGTATTAACTCCGGTTTTAGTGAATCGTTTAGTGATTTTACCATTTGGTGCATTATCAGAAGTTCCATCGCTGTACACATATTTGTATGAAATTGCGTTATCTGCTGCCGCTGTAAATTTTACAGTTCCAGAACCGTCTCCGTAAGGATCATCGGCTGTTTTACCTACAATCTCGGCTGTTACCTTAAGATTAGATGGTGCATTTATTGATCCGAATGTATAATCATCTTTCTGACAACCCGTCATCAAGAGAATCGTAAATAAGGATACTATCTTTATAATTAATTTATTGCTCATGATTTCTTGTTTTAGTTGGATTGTTTGATATCATCAAAGTAGTAAGTCGCTCCCGTTCCGTTTTGTCCAAAATCAGGGAACAATATTACTCTGTCGTATTTAATGCTTGTACTGAATGAAGCTGCACTAGTAAGATCAAATGTCAATACTTCCCATGCATTGGCAACTGTGGTAGCTGCGTGTACTTCAAAATTAACACTTGGATTTCCGTTTCCATCTTTTGGAGAAGTCGAAAGTTCCATTTTGTATAAAATATCAGCTCCAACTTTTGGAGACCAGACCAATACTTTTACTTTAGTTCCTTTAGTAAAATCTAAAGTATTTTCTAAATTCAAGCTTGCACCAGCCCAAGTTTCTGCTCCTGATTTTTTGTCTAGTTTTACAACTTTATTTGAAACGTTCAATCCCGTTTTATTAGGGTTTGTTACTACCGAAGCATCCACATTTCCAAATCCGCCCCAAGTATAGGTTAGGTTTGCTGATTCAAAATCAAGTGGTAATGCAATTGATTCTGCTGGAGTTTTATAAAAATAGATATTATCAATAAATACAGTTCCGCCAGCCCATGGTGTTCCCACAAATTTCAATTGAAATATATCAGCCACTGTTAATCCCTGGCTTGTAAATGCCGAAATCGGAATATCAATGCTTGTCCATTGGTTTGCTGTTAAATCTTTTACAACTGGTTTTTCACCATTTGTTTTACTGATTAAAGATGTTTCAATTTTTTGCAAATCTGGTGTCCAAACATCCATGTGGAAATATTCCATTCCAGAAACATCAATTGTTACATTGTCTGCCAAAGCAATTCCTTGATAGCTTAATTTGATATAATTCAGCATTTTATCGCCGTTTAAGTCAAATTCAGCCCAGCTGCTTCCTTGTCCTGCCTGTCCCCAATCTGGGAAGTAGTTTGTTCCAGCAACATTTGCATATTTTGTTCCGTAAATTGAAATCACATCAGAAGCTTGTCTATTTGGAGGAGTTGGTGCCGATGTAGATGGCGCCACTACCAATTTAGCAGTAACTTCTTGAGTATATTCAGTCGTTTTAATAGCAGCACTTTTAGAAACTACTCTAATAGTATATGTTCCAGCTTCTTGGTACGTGTATGAAACTGATTCGCCATTATTAGCTGAAATAGGATCTGGATGTCCAGTTTCTCCAAAATAAACATCATAGAACAAAGCAAAATCTGCTGTTGCTGTTACAGTTATTTTTTTAGAAACTGATAAGTCATTGGTTACTACAACTACTAAATTTTCAGGAGCTCTAAAAGAAACTACTACTTCTTTCTCAACTTCAGTTGTTTTTCCGTTTAATCCGTAAGCAATAATTTTAGATTTGTAAACTCCTTCTTTATAAACGTGAGAAACGGTTCCTCCTATTGATACATAATCAGAAACAGGACTTCCGTCGCCAAAATTGATTTTGTATTGTGTTGCTCCTTCTCCTTTTGGTAAGAAAGTCACTTTTCCTGTATTGTCCTGCGTTACGGTTGTTAAGGCCGAAATATTGGCAGGAGCTGCTATACCATCTAAATCAATATCCAGATCATCGTTTGCACAACCCATAATTGTGGCCAAAACGAATAGGTTTATAATAAAATATATCTTTTTCATAATTGCTGTTTTTTAGTATCCAGGATTTTGTGCCCAGTTTCCGTTTGCAAACTGAATTTCTTCAATAGGAATCGGGAATAATTCGTTTTTATTCGCTTTAAAGCCCGGTATTGTTCCGGCAGCTTTTCCAGTTCTTACAAGGTCAAAGAAACGGTGTCCTTCACCAAAAAGTTCTACTCTTCTTTCTGCTAAAATAGTTTCTGTTAAAGCAGTTCCAGAAGCAGTTACATCGTGGTTGTTATCACCAAAAGCACGTCTTCTTACTTCATTTAAATATGTTCTCGCTTTTGCATCGTTGATTGATCCTCTGTTATACGCTTCTGCAGCCATTAAAAGAACGTCGGCATAACGAATTGCTCTGTAATTGTTTGGATTCGTAAGATTTAAATCTCCTTGAGCTGCTGAACTTCTTTTTCTAGGAAGGTATTTTCTGTTGAAGAAACCTGTATCTTCATTTCCTTTTCCGAAAGTAATTCCGTTTCCATTGTCATAAGAAGCATTTGCCAGTGCCCATGCATTGATATCTAAAATAGCAACATCTTTACGTTTGTCGCCGCTTTCAAAAGCATCAGCAGATTCCTGAGTTGGAATATTAAAGCTGTATCCTGAAGAAAATAATGGTCCTGAATAGTTACGAATACCGTTGAAACCAACTGCTACGTTTCCTTCACTACATTGTAAACATCCAAATCCTGCTCCTTCTACGTCTGTGTATTGCACTTCAAAAACAGATTCTGATCCGTTTTCTCCATCCATTTCAAACATGGCATTATAATCAGACACTAATGTGTATTTTCCTGAAGTAATTACAGCATCAAGTGCTGTAGCTGCTTGTGCAAATTTATTTTGATACAAATAGGCTTTTCCTAGTAAAGCTTGAGCAGCTCCTTTTGTAATTCTTCCTTTTTGAGCCGCATTTGGAGATAAATTCTCTGATGCAAAAATCAAATCGGCTTCGATTGAAGCGTATACTTCTGCAACAGAAGAACGTCCGATTGTTTTCTCATCTCCAATTTTAAATCTCGCATCGCCTTTCATTGGAATTCCGCCAAACCATTTTACCAATTCAAATTGATAGTAAGCTCTTAAAAAACGAGCTTCAGCAATTACCTGAGTTTTTCCAGGAAAATCTGTTTTGTCTTTGAATTCTAAAATATAGTTTGCTCTTTGTACTCCAGCAAACATCCAGTTCCAAATATCTCTTAAGTTACTGTTTACAGGAGTATGAATCATATCATCAATCTGCTGGAAACCAATTACGTCTGTTGGGCTTTCTCCACCGCAAAGTGTATTATCTGAAGCAATTTCGCCTAATAAAACATTTACATAAGAAGCCTGAAGCAAATCGTAAGCGGCAATCAAAGCGTTATCGTACTCTTCTTTAGAATTAAAATAATTCTCTGAATCTATTGAATATTCAGGTTTTGGATCTACAAACTCATCTGAACAGGAAGTAGTTACCGCCGAAATCAGAGCTAGTGCTATAATGGATTTTATAAAATACTTTTTCATTTTAATTCAAATTAAAAATTAACATTTAAGCCCAATAAAAAGGTTCTTGGGATTGGATAGAAACCGTAGTCGATTCCGCCTCCAATTGGAGCTCCGTTGGAAGCACCCGGATCAAAACCTTTGTATTTTGTAAATGTGTAAAGGTTATTTACTCCCGTATAAAGCCTTAATTTTGTAATTCCAGCTTTTTGGGAAATATTTGGATTTAGCGTGTATCCAAGCTGCACATTTTGAATTCTGATGTATGAAGCATCTTCAACAAAATAATTAGAGAAAACATTGTTTGCAGTTGCTCCAGTTGTAACTCTTGGTGTAGAATTACTTGTTCCTGGTCCTGTCCATCTGTCTAATACATAGTTGATACGGTTGGCATCAGAAAGTGTTCTTTCATAATTACGTACCATATCATTCCCCACTGAAGCGAATGTAAACACAACAAAATCAAGTGCTTTGTAGTTCAATTGTAAATTGAAACCCATTGTAGCATCGGGAATTGGATCTCCAATGTTTGTTTTATCTTTTGTATCAATTACACCGTCGCCGTTTACATCTACATAACGAATATCTCCAGGCGCAGCATTTGCTCCTAAAGCTAACTGAGAAGGATGTGCATCAATTTCTGCTTGATTCTGGAAGATTCCGTCTGTTTTATATCCGTAAAAATATCCCATTGGTTTTCCAACTTCCATTCTTGATGGTGCAGGCTGTCCAACTCCAAAAGCTCCTCCTTCAATAAAACCTGTTCCGTTGTTTACTTCCGTTACTTTGTTTTTAAGGAAAGTAACGTTGTAACCTACGCTGAAAGAAAATGCATCTGAGAATTTATCTTTATAATCGATCGCAAACTCGAAACCTGAGTTTTTAACTGTTCCTGCGTTTAATGTTGGTGCGCTTGCTCCTGGTGCGCCTGTACCGTTAATCCCTGAAACTGGAATATTTGGTATTAATAAATCTTTTCTGGTATCGATAAAGTAATCGGCTACAACAGAAACTTTATCACTTAATAATTTTAAGTCAAGACCAACGTCAAATTTCTGTGCTTCTTCCCATTTTAAATCTGGGTTTGGTACTTGTCCAGTTGCTGTTCCATTTACTAAAGATCCGTCGAAAACATATGTTGCTTCTCCAGATAATAATCCTAGGTAACCGTAATTTGGAATCTGGTCGTTTCCTAATGTTCCGTAACTAGCTCTGAATTTTAAGAAGTTGATGAATTTTGGCTGTCCGAAGAAATTTTCATCAGAAACTACCCAACCTGCGGTGAAAGAAGGGAAATATCCAACTTTGTTTCCAGGACCGAATTTCGTAGAAGAATCACGTCTTAACATTGCAGAAAGTAAATATCTTCCTTTATAATCGTACTGAAGTCTTCCAAAATAAGAAAGTCTTCTTTGATCGTAGATGTAAGAACTGTTTGTTAGTGTTTCAGAAATTCCTTTTGTTAAAGAAATATCAGCATAATCCCATGAATTGTTTGGAACATCAAAACCTGTAGCATACAAACCGTTACCCCATTCTTTGAAGATAGTTGTACCAACAGTTCCCACTAAATTATGGCTGTCTGCAATTTTTGTTGAATATGTTCCGAAGAGGTCAAATGAGTAGTTATTGTCGTTTACAGCTCCTTGAGTAACAGAACTTCTTTGTACGTCAAATACTTTTCCGCCGTAGCTGATTTGTTTTCCGAAAGTTTTTGATTCGCTGTTCGAAGTATTGAAACCAATCGATCCTGATAATGTAAATCCTTTGAAGATTTTATAATCAAGACCAAAGTTTCCGTTCAGTTTTTTATAGTTGTAATCATTATACGTATTCGCAATTTGTGCCAATGGGTTAATGATTTCAGTTCCTAAACCTGTTGTACTTGGTACTAAAGTGTAGGTTCCGTCAGCATTATACGGTTTTAAAGTTGCTGGAACGTTTAATGCATTAAAAAGTACAGATCCTAAACCATTTTCATTTAATGTATTTCTGGTAAAATAGGTATAAATTACGTTAGTCTTTAATTTAATTTTATCGCTTAAATCAGCTCCAAGGGCAATTCTGGCAGTGTTTCTTAAGAACCCAGATTTATCTCCGCCCACAATACCTTCTTGATCTAAGTGCGAACCACTCACAGAATAGGTAAGTTTATCAGAACCTCCAGAGATATTTAAGTCGTTGCTAATGATGGGTGCATTTTGAAAAACTTCATCCTGCCAATCTGTACCTTTTCCTAATCCGCTTACATTTGGATACGGAATTGGTCTTCCACCATTTGCGTAGCTTTCATTTAATAGTAAAGCATATTCTGTAGCGTTTAAAGTAGGCAGTTTTCTTGAAGTCTGCTGAAAACCTGTATAGCTGTTAAAAGATACTCTGGTTTTAGAGTTCTTTTTTCCTGTTTTGGTCGTAACCAAAATAATACCGTTTGCTCCAATAGTTCCGTAAATCGCAGCCTGGGCATCTTTTAAAACAGTAATCGTTTCAATATCACTTGGGTTTAATAGTCCTAAATCTCCAACATATCCATCAATAATCACGGTCGGTCTGTTTTCACCATTCGTAGCTATACCACGTATACGAATATCAAGAGGTGCACCCGGAGCACCAGACTGCGTTGTTACGTTAACACCCGAAATAGTTCCTTGTAATGCCTGTTCGATTCTTGCTGGTTTCAAAACATCGATAGTCTTACTGTCTAATACAGACACGGCTCCAGTAACTTCTCTTTTCTTTTGGCTACCGTAACCAATTACAACGACTTCATCTAATGATTTTGCATCGTCACTCATTTTTACAGTCATTTTGGGTCCTGAAACCAGAACTTCCTGAGTTCTGTATCCTATATAACTGAAAACAATTGAAGTTCCTTTTGGAACATCCGTTAGTTTAAAAGATCCGTCGAAGTCCGTGGTTGTACTTTTGGACGAATTTTTAACTTTTACATTTACGCCTGGTAATGATAATCCTGAGGCATCTAATACCGTTCCTGATACATCTTGATTCTGCGAGAATACAAAACCTGTGCACAGTAACAGTACTGTTAGTAATAATCTAGATTTCATAATTAGTTAGTTTTTATTGAAAGCTAAAATTATTTGTTCCGTTTATGAAAACGATAAAATTAACCTCAACAAAAAACATACATCATAAAAAAAACCAGTACAAAATCAGGATATAACAAAAAACACCGCCATTTAACTATATATTACGAATGTTAATTTCTTTAACGTTTAAGGTTAAATTTCCCAACAAAAGCTTAATGTTGTGGTAATGTATAGTTTTTTTGAGCCTATTTTTGAATTCCTATACAGATAAGATATACTCTACTAAACCGTTTTCGTGCTGCAAATCCATCTTTTTTCGCAATCGGTATCGTTTTATTTCAACACTGCGAACAGAGATATTAAATAGTGGAGCAATTTCTTTTGAAGACAGATTTAATCGGAGATAAGCACATAAACGAAGATCGTTTGGCGTAAGGGCGGGATGCATCTGTTTAATACGTTTTAAGAAATCTTTATCGGCATTATCAAAAGCTTCTTTAAAAACATTCCAAGAATCTTCTTCTGTAATATTTTTATTGATGGTACTAATAACAGATTTAATATTTGAGCTGTCATTTTGAGCTGTTTTCTTTAAATCTTCCTTAATAAATGCCAGTAATTCATTTTTACTATTCAAACTCATTGTCGAAACTGCCAGTTCGCGATTTTTGTTATCCACATCTTGAGAAAGCTGTTCGTTGCGAAGTTTCATCAATCGCTGCTCGTTTTCAAGTTCCTGAATTTCTAATAAAAGGTTGTTTTCTTCAATTAGCTTTTCTTTTTGCTTCTGATAATAGTTTCGATAGGCTTTATTAATGAAATAACCAATGGCAACCGCTAAAAGAAAATACACAAACAAAGCAAGATTTGTTCTGTACCACGGTTTTAGAACTTCGAAATTATAAACTGCTATATTCGGCAGAATGGTATTGGCGTATTTTGCTCGTACTTTAAAAGTATATTTCCCTGGCGGAAGATTTTTAAAATTCGCTGTTGCTTTGGTACTCCACTCGCTCCATTCGTTCTGGAAGCCTTCTAATAAATATTGGTACTCAGAATTGATGTATTTGTTGTATTCTGGAACAGTATAATTGAGCGTAATGTTATTTTCGTTGGAATGGAAACTGCCTTCATGATATATCGCCGCATTATTAAACGTTTCGTTTTGCTTGTTTGTCGTAATGTCTGTAATTAAAACATTGTAATTTTTAAAGCTCAGATCATCTATATTTAGGGTATAATAACCATCTGTTGTTCCTATTAAATAGGTTGATTTCGAAATCTGGGTAATGTTTTCATATCCAAGCATCGAATTGGTCAAAGAAGACGGAATTGGAATTATATTTTGTTTCAGCTGATTGCTGAGTTTACTGGCAGAGAAATAATGAATGTAATTTTTAGAAAACAACCAGATCTTATTCGAATTGTCTACAATTAATTTTCCTGACGTATATTCATCTTTTTCAAAAATAGAACTCAAAAGGCTGTCTTTTTCAAATAATCTTGTTTTGGGATTTAATTTGAAAATACCACCTTTATAAGCGTAATAAATATGATTATTAAAAGTAGTTAAACTGGCGCTCTGTCCTTTCTCTGGATTTTTATAGGCATAAAAACCATTTGTTTTCGAAAATGACGCATCTGGTTTTAATCTAAAAATCCCTTTATATTCATGGCTCACATATATTTCAAGATTTTTAGTGATTTCAAAATAGCGTGACGAATAATCAAACCCATTAATTTTATTTTTGAAAACCCACTGATTATTGATTTTTTCCAAAACAGAAAGTCCAAAATAATTCCCTTGAAGAAGCAAATTAGGATGATTGGGAACCGATTCGAATTTCCAGCTTCCGGAAGCAGAAAATATAGGTCTTGCGGTATCATTTGAAACGATGAAAGTTCCAGAATCATGTCCGCAGAAAAGCGTATTATCATATTTAAAAAGTGACCAGACTTGACCTTTCGTTCCGCTAATAAATTTAAAATCAGAATTGCTTTCTGTCGGTTTACAAAACAATCCTTGATTGGTTCCTATATACAGCATTCCGTTATAAACAGCCGATGCATATACGGTTCCTAAAGCTCCTGTATCATCAGTAAAACTATGTACAGGAGATTGAACATTAATGCAGTTTATTCCGTTATCTAAACCAATCCATAAATTTTGATCTCGGTCTTCAAAAAGTGACAGAGCGGTATTGTTGCTTAATCCTTTTCGCTGCGAAAGATGATATCGCAGTTTTCCTTTATCGGTTAAAATAAAAACTCCGTTTGAAACAGTTCCCAAAGCAAAACTACCGTCTTTTAAACGCTGGCTGCTGTACACAAAATCTGATTTTAGTTCCGAATCAATATCGGTTACAATTCTCGTAAGCGAATTCCCAACAAGTTTATAAATACCGTCTAACTGAGTTTGAAGAATTAATCCTTCATCGGTTGTAAACACATTTGCGATGGTAAACTTTTTAAGAATAGGATGATCTGAAACCAACTTAGCCTCTCCGCTTTCGATTTCAAAAAGTCCTTCTTTCATGGTTTGAAAATAAATCGCATTTTTCTGCGAGAATGATTTTACAACGCCATTTCGTGGTGCGACTATCTTAAACTTTTTCGTTTTGGTATCGTAAATATAAATTCGGTTAAGCGACTGAAATAAAATCCATTGATCGTATTTCAAGATATTCCAAAACTGTTCATCGTCTAGAATTTTGTTTTTTATACCGTCGCTCAGCGAAGTATATTTTAGTTTTCCGTTGGCATTTCGAGTCCAATACCCAAAATTCATATAACTTCCTGTATACACCTTATTTCCAATCACTTTCACGGAACGAATAATAGTTTCATTGGGGCCAGGATATAATTGCCAGCTGGTTCCGTTGTATTCCAGAAGACCGTCATTATTGGCGAAATACAAATAATTCTTATCATCCTGCGAAATCATCCAGTTTTGGTTTCCTGCACCATAAACAGAGGAAGAATATTTAATAATAGGCGGGAATTCCTGCGCAAAAAGCATGAAATTCATTAAAAACAATAAGGCAGAAAGTTTCGTTTTCAAATTTGGAAGTGGTATTAAATAGTAATAAAACAGTCCTAAAATAACGCATTTTATATTGAAACAATAACATTTTTAGTAAAAAAGTGTATTTGCAAATTGGATCGGGCTAAACCCATAATGTTAAGATTTGGAACAATATCCATAACAGAACTCTGTTCAAAATTGATTACTTTTGTGAAAATTGACTTTTTTTATGCAGAGTGATCTTTCTAAATTAGACCCAAAACAAAATATTATAATAAAAGGAGCGCAGGTACATAATTTAAAAAATGTAGATGTGGCTATTCCCCGTAATAAATTGGTTGTTATTACAGGGCTTTCAGGATCAGGAAAATCAAGTCTAGCCTTTGATACGCTTTACGCTGAAGGACAACGTCGTTATGTAGAAAGTTTATCGTCGTATGCCCGTCAGTTTTTAGGACGTTTAGACAAGCCAAAAGTTGAATATATCAAAGGTATTGCGCCGGCTATTGCTATTGAGCAAAAGGTAAATACAACCAATGCACGTTCAACTGTAGGAACTTCTACAGAGATTTACGATTATATGAAACTTTTGTACGCCAGAATTGGCCGTACGTATTCACCAATTTCTGGTCAGGAAGTCAAAAAAAATACCGTTACTGATGTTATTGCCGATGTAAAAACATTGGAAATTGACAGCAAATGGCTTCTCCTAGCCCCTATTCATCTTGAAGAAGGACGACAGTTAGAGGACAAATTAAAAATACTTTTGCAGCAAGGTTTTGCCCGTATTCTGGTCGACAAAGAAATGGTGCGTCTGGATGAATTTTCATCGGATAACATGCACAATCTGGACAATAAAGATATTTTACTAATCATTGACCGTATCGTGGTTAAAGAGGAAGAAGAATTCTATAATCGCCTTGCCGATGCTGTGCAAACGGCTTTTTTTGAAGGAAAAGGAATTTGTTATTTGCAGGAAGTAGGTTCAGATAAAAGATTTTCTTATTCTAATAATTTCGAATTGGATGGCATCACGTTTCTGGAACCAAATGTTCATTTGTTCAGTTTTAATAATCCTTACGGAGCTTGTCCGGTTTGTGAAGGATACGGAAATATTATCGGAATTGATGCTGATTTAGTGGTTCCAAATACTTCTTTATCTGTATTCGAAAGTGCTATTTATCCATGGCGCGGTGACAGCATGAGCTGGTACAAAGACGAATTGGTTAAACATGCTTATAAATTCGATTTCCCAATTCATAAACCTTATTTTGAACTTACAGAAGATCAAAAAGATATAATCTGGACTGGAAATAAGTATTTTCAAGGCTTAAATGATTTCTTTAGAGAACTTGAAGAGAAAAATTATAAAATCCAGAATAGAGTAATGCTTTCGCGCTATCGCGGAAAAACCAAATGTCATGCCTGTCGCGGTAAACGTCTGCGTGAAGAAGCATCTTACGTAAAAATTGGAGGCAAAACGGTTTCTGATTTAGTAGATCTTCCAATAAGACATTTGGTAACTTTTTTCAAAAATTTAGAATTAAATCCGTACGAACAGCAAATCGCTAAACGTTTGATGGTTGAAATCAACAATCGTTTGTCATTTTTAACAGAAGTTGGTTTGGATTATCTTACCTTAAACCGAAATTCTTCTACGCTTTCTGGAGGAGAATCACAGCGTATTAATCTGGCAACTTCTTTAGGAAGTAGTTTAGTAGGATCGATGTATATTCTGGACGAACCAAGTATTGGTCTGCATCCAAAAGATTCTGAAAGACTGATTAAAGTATTGCTTTCACTTCGTGATTTAGGAAACACGGTCATTGTGGTGGAACATGATGAAGATATCATGAAAGCCGCGGATATGATTATTGATATTGGACCTGAAGCAGGAACATTTGGAGGAAAACTGGTCGCACAAGGAACTTATCCTGAGATTTTAAAATCAGATTCGCTTACTTCAAAATACTTAAATGGTGATTTAGAAATCAGCGTTCCAAAGAAAAGACGAAAATTCAAAAATCATATTGATATTATCGGTGCGAGAGAAAACAACTTGAAGAACATCAATGTTACTTTTCCTCTTGATGTTTTAACGGTAGTAACAGGTGTTTCTGGAAGTGGAAAAAGTACTTTGATTAAAAAGATCTTATTTCCAGCTATGCAGAAAAAACTTGAAAATGCAGCTGAAAAAGCAGGTCAGTTTACTGAATTATCGGGTTCTTTTTCCCAAATAAAACATATTGAATACGTAGACCAGAATCCGATTGGAAGAAGTTCAAGATCAAATCCTGTAACATATATAAAAGCATATGATGATATTCGTGATTTATATGCTAAAGAAAAATTATCGAAAATAAGAGGTTATCAGGCAAAACATTTCTCTTTTAATGTTGACGGCGGCCGATGCGAAACTTGTAAAGGAGAAGGAACGATAAACGTTGAAATGGTCTTTATGGCCGATGTTTCTCTGCCTTGCGAAACTTGTGGCGGAAAACGATTCAAAAAAGAGATTTTGGAGGTTACTTTTGATAATCAAAACATCAACGATATTCTAACCATGACTATTGATGATGCGATTGCATTTTTTGAGAAAAACAAACAATCTAAAATCACTCAGAAATTACAGCCATTACAGGATGTTGGTTTGGGATATGTGCAGTTAGGGCAGTCTTCTTCTACGCTTTCTGGTGGTGAAGCGCAACGTATTAAACTGGCTTCTTTCCTTGTAAAAGGTGCCACAAAAGATAAAGCATTGTTTGTTTTTGATGAGCCTACAACGGGACTGCATTTCCACGATATTAAAAAACTTTTAGCCTCATTTGATGCTTTAATCGAAAAAGGTCATTCTATAATTGTTATCGAACATAATCTCGATTTAATTAAATGTGCCGACTGGATTATCGATTTAGGCCCTGAAGGCGGAGAAAATGGCGGTCATTTATTGGCTGAAGGAACTCCGGAAGAAGTGGCAAAAATAAAAGAATCTGTTACTGGAATTTATTTGAAGGATAAATTATAAACTCAATCCATAAAAAAAGCCCTGAATATAAATTCAGGGCTTTTTAATTTTCAATCTTTTTTTATGCTACTAAACATCTTTCCTCAAAAGGGAAACCATCTTCGTCAATAGCTACTAAAACCTTTTTCTGTTTCGAAGCCTCGAAAGTAAGATACAGCCATGCGAATGACCATAATCCGAGGGTTAAACAAAAAATAATGAAATTTAGACCGTGGTTAACTACTTTTCCTCCTTTAGAAAGAACAGCAAAAAGTAATTCATCATTTCTCTCTTCTAATGTAAATCCATTATCAACTTTGTTAGAGATCATATTGGAAAACACCTGTACACTTTGTTCCTGGCTAAGCGGATTGCTTTTCATAATCATTTGTTTGAGTTTGTCTGCATGTGATACTCTTAAATTTTAACATTTAAGTATAAGAACTTGATTTTCAATTTTAAACACTTCTGTTACGATTTTATTGTGTTTTGTAAATGTTTTTTTACCTAAAACAATAAATGGTGTTTAAAAAATCAATTAAAGTTAATTTTTAAAAATCAGATTACAAAGAAAAAACTTCTAAATTTTAAGATTACTTTTACATTTTTAATATGTAACAAAAAAGTGTATCCCTTTTTAATGATATCAAAAAAGAATGGTTAAAAAATTTTAAAATTGAATTTTATACTTTTAAAATTATATTTTAATACCAATCTTTCTTAAGATAGTATCGATCACTTTATTAATATCTGGAGAAATATTAAAGCGGTAGTTTAAGTAAACATATAAAATAGTTACCAAAATAGATTTTAAAGCGATGCTAATTAGCTGGTAAAATGGGAATTCCCAAAAGTAAAAAACCAAAAATAACGCAAAGGTCAAAATCATTGAAGAAATCGTTTCTTTTGTAAACGGATACAAATGAAGCTTTTTAACCACAAAAAGAAGTTTGGCCAAACTATATAAAGTAATAGATAATAAGGTCGCAAACGCAGAACCAAATATTCCAAAAATTGGAATAAAAATCATATTTAGAATAACAGTTAAAATAACCAGCATCAATCCTAAATACAATACCATTCTATAATATTTGGTATTGAATATAATGGCATTGTTGTTTCCTAAAATAAGATCGAAATATTTAGATAAACCAATCATAAATACTACCGCAATACCACCGCTGTATTCTTTGGGAACCAATTCGTATAATTGATTAATGTTCACAAAAATACAAAGCATTACAAATCCACCGACAATTTGAAGGTTAATCGAAGTCTTTTTATAAAGTCGGTTCAATTCATCGTGTTTGTTCTCATGCATTAATTTTGCTGTAATCGGATATACGATTTGATGCATTGCTCTGCTTGGAACAGAAATCACTAAAGCAATATACGTTGCTACTGAATAATAGGCAATGTTTTCAATTTTCATGTATTGGTTCAGCATCAATTTATCACCATCCAAAAGTAAATTTGCCACACTTCCTGATAGAATAATGTAAAAAGTATATTCCATTACCGCTTTCACATTTTCAGGAATAGTAATTTGGAAATTAGGTTTCTTAATGTAAAATGCATAAAACATCGTTACCAAAAAAGCCATAAAATAAATGGCTGCAGTAACATACACAAATTGTACTAAAGTAATCCAGTTAAAATACAAGCCAACTAAAGCAATTGTTGAAAGCAATCGCAATCCAACTTCTTTAATAAAATTACCAAAAACGGAATGCATATGAACTCTTGCCCAAGCATAGAAAATCTCAAAATAAGCCATGCAAATCCCAATAAAAGGAATTAAAAGCATGAATTCTCTAACAACTGGGTTTTCTTTTGAAACAAAATCGGTAATATCATCATAAAAGAAAATCCCAATTAACCCCAGCGGAATACACATTAAAACAGGAAATAAGGCGGTAAATGACAGAAACTGTTCTCTCTCCTGCTCTGTTTCATATTGCGAATAGAACTTTACCAGCGTATTCTGCATGCCAATCGCAAACAATGGCATAATTACGTTTGCCGCAGAAGTTATATAATTTGTTAGTGCGTAATAAGTTGCCCCAAGAAAAACGGGATAGAGATATAGTGTATTTATGGCTCCAATAGCAAAACCAACGTATGTTATTATAGTGTTTTTAAAAGACTGGTTTAAGACAATACCCATTTTTGATATTAAAAATTGTTGAATTCAGATTGTTGATTATTCTTTAATCAATTGTGCTAGTTGTTTTGTTAGGTTTTTTCTTGAATATTGTTGTAAACCAACACCATGGGCTTGTAAATTTCCTTCTAAAAATTGATTATAAAAGTCCAAAATTACACTTTTTAATTTCGTTTTTTCTGAATAATCAAAAAATACACCTGTATTCGTTTCAGTTATAATATCGGCAAAGTCAGAACCGTTAGGACCAATTGCCACTATGGGACGATTTGAGACCATGTACTCAAACAATTTCCCTGGAATAATACTTTTAGTGTCTTCAGAATTAATTTCAATTAAAAGCAATACTTGAGATTTTCTTTGATGCGCAATAGCTTCATTATGCGAAACATAACCTAAAAGATTCAAATAATCATTCAATTTAAATTCTGAAATAGAATCCAATACTTCCTGACTCACAGCACCAATTAATTTGATTTCTAAATGGGTTTTGAAATCGGGAATTTCATTTAGCAGTTCAACCAGACATTCCCATAAAAATTTAGGATTTCTGTCTGATAAAAATGATCCGATATGTGCCAATGTAAACTTAGAATCTAATGGCTGTTTGTCTACATTTTCAATATCGTAACCATTTGTAATTACTGAAATGGGCTTATCAGTTATAGCCTGAAATTCTGCTTTTGTAGTTTTACTTGTTACAATAACAGTATCTGCGGAATTCAGTACTTTATGTTCTAATTTTTTGTGTTTTTTATCGGCATAAGATGAAAGACGTAATGCTTTATGATAACCAATTGTAGTCCAAGGATCGCGGAAATCAGCAAACCATTTTACATTTAATTTCTCTTTTAATTCCAATCCAATTAAATGCAGACTGTGTGGCGGACCAGAAGTTACAATCGTATCAATATTGTTTTCTTGAATGTACTTTTCAAGATAAGAAACAGAAGGTTTTACCCAAAAAACACGAGCATCTGGAATAAATAAATTACCACGAACCCAAAGAAACAGTTTGTCAAGAAAGGTTTGTTTTTTCTTATGAGGGAAAATCCCTGAGCTGATTTTCTTGGTTTTATTTTTAGAAAATACAGAAGCCAATTGATACGGCTCCCATATTTTGTTTTTAAGAATAATAACTTTATCTGATATTTCGCTTACCAATCCTTCATCCACAATTGGATAAGTTGGATTTTCAGGAATATATACAATGGGCTGAACATTAAATTCAGGAAGGTATTTTACAAATTTCAGCCAGCGCTGTACCCCTGGTCCTCCAGCAGGCGGAAAGTAATAGGTAATTATTAAAAGCTTTTTTTGTTCCAATGAAAATCGTTATTATTTTAAAATGTAAACTAATTACTGAGGCTGTTTACTAAATTTCTTTCTTTCAAAATAAACACCTCCAATTAAAAGTATGAACATTCCAACTGAACTTGCTAATACAATTGTTCCTCCCGTTTTGATTACCTGAGGCTCAAATTTAAACTCAATGGTATGTTTTCCTCCCGGAATTTCCATTGCTCTTAAAACATAATCAACAGGGAAATGATCTGTTAATTGACCGTCGATATAAGCATTCCATCCATTTTTATAATAAATCTCAGAGAAAACCGCTAAACCATCTTTACCATTATTTGATTGATATTTGATGTAATTCGGTTTGTACTGTACTACTTTTATGGTTCCAGTAGTATCCCATTGTTTTTTCATACGGGCATTTCTGAATTTCCCTTCGTGTTCACGAACGTTAAAAACAGCTACTTCTTTCGTATCAATATGATCCAAAGCTTTCATCACATCGTCTGGTTTGTTTACCAGTTTTACGCTGCTTACAAACCATGCATTTCCGTTAGCATCAGGATTAATCGTTGGGATTTCTTTTCCTTCTTTATCTGTCTGGATAACGTATTTAACATTTAACATGTTAAGTATCTCCAAATTGTTTTTAGCAATCTGATAATCAAATAACTGCTGCATTCTTCTAGGTTTTGCAGCATGATAACCTCCAATTGAATGGTGGAAATAAGAAGCTCTTGCGCTAGACATATTTCCATTTAATTCAAAAACTCTATAATGTGTTGTGTCTTGTAAAATTTGAGCATCGGCAGCTGTTTCCTGAAAAGGAGCAGCGATTTGAACTGGACTTACAAAATCTTTAGCCGAAACGTATTTTTTATCTACAAAAAACAGATCAAAAATCATAAATAGTGCAATAAAGACTAAAGTTGTAGTTTGTGATAGTTTGTTTTTGATAAACATCCATAAAATACCAAAAATCACTACTATAAAGAATCCTGAACGCAATAAATCGGCAGAATATAAAGATCTTCTGTCTTCTTTAAGAGCATCGATAAATTCCGCGCCATAATTTTGTACATAAAAATTATCACTGCTGCCTGAGAAATGGAAAAAGTTTTTCGCAATAAATAAAATTACAATCACACCTAAACCAAAAACTCCTGTCTGCACTAAAGCTTTCTGCTGTAATTTAGGTTCGTCTTTTGCTTTAAAAAAGGATTGGATTCCCATCACAGCCAGTACTGGAAAACACAATTCTAAAATTACCTGAATAGAAGATACTGCTCTGAATTTATCGTACATTGGAACGTAATCGATAAAAAAGTCCGTTAGTAATGAAAAGTTTTTCCCCCACGAAAGCACTAAAGAAACTAAAGCGCCTGCAAGGAATACATATTTTACTCTTCTGTTATCAATAAATAATGCCAAAACAGCTAAAAAGAATACTACTATACCAATATATGCAGGAGCAGCAACAATAGGCTGATCTCCCCAATAAGTCGGCATTGCTGAAGCGTAATTCAACGCATCTGATTCTGAAGCTCCTTTTTCAAGGAAAAAAGAATACATTCTGCTATCTGGGCCTAAATTTTCGTGATTAGAACCTCCAAAAAGTCTTGGAGCTATCAAGTTGAAACTCTCAGCAATTCCGTAACTGTATTCTGTGATATATTCACGGCTTAAAGCATTCTCATTTTCCTTTTTTGTCCCATCAGGATTATAAGTCAATTCACTGTTGCTACGGGTACTAAATTTAGCATATTCGCTTGTTGCTAATAAATTTGTGGCATTTGAGCCAATTGCAAAAATTCCGGCTACAGCCAGCGTTCCAATGGCTATTAAAAGCGGTTTGTATTCTTTGTTTTTTATAAAAGTAAAAGCAAAATAACCTGAAAGAATCAATAAGAAAATCAGTAAATAATACGTCATTTGAAAGTGGTTCGCATTAATTTCTAATGCAACTGCAAACATGGTGAGCAGTCCTCCCCAAATATATTTTTTCTGAAATACAAGTATAAAGCCGGCAATTACCAAAGGCATATAAGCAATGGCATGCGCTTTTGCATTATGTCCAACTCCCAAAATAATAATCAAATAAGTGGAGAAACCAAACGCCACTGCTCCAATAAATGCTTTTAACGGATCTGTTTTTAAAACCAAAAGTAGTCCGTAAAAACCGAAAAAGTATAAGAAAAGATAATCCGCAGGACGAGGAAGGAAACGTAAAGCATCATCAATTTTACCCACAAAATCGTATGGATAATTAGCCCCTAACTGGTAAGTCGGCATTCCGCCAAAAGCAGAATTTGTCCAATACGGCTCTGTATGTTCAGCAGCTCTAAAATCATTTTGCTCTTTGGCCATTCCGGTGTATTGAGCAATATCTGACTGGAAAATTTGTTTTCCCTGCAGAACCGGATAAAAATAAATTAATGAAACGAGAATAAAGCCCAGAATTACAAGGGCGTGCGGATAGAACTTATTTACTATTTTCAATTTTGGCTGGTTTGGTTAATGATGAATCCTGTTTATTAAGGATACAAACTTAATCTATTTCTTCGTAATCGACGTACTCTCCCACCTTTTTGGTTTCGCGCGGGTTTTTGGCATTTGCAGTATTAATAATTATTTCGTCATTATTAGTATTGTTCTGCCATGTATTGCCTTGAGCGTATTGTTGATATTGCTGCTGCTGTCTTTGAAAATTTTCTGACGCATTCTCTACAGCCTTTTTAACCAATATTGGAAAAAAGATTCTAGCTAAAAATTTAAAAATATAATAAAAGGCTATAATGCCAATAATAAATCTTAATCCTGTCATTGATGCTTCTTGCATAATCATAATCAATAATTTTTTTCAAAATTAATAAATCCGTTGTTTAAAATTAAAATAACAATCTTAAATAAATAATAAAATATGTACATTTGAAATGCGTTATTATATTTTTAATCCCCAAATTATTATGTTGAAAATTAAAAATTTACTCTTTGCACTACTTTTACTTTTACCTCAATTCTTTTTCGCACAATACACTGATGTGATTAATTCTAATCGTCCAGGCGAGACAATGTCGGCTTATGCAGTTGGAAAATCAGTTATTCAGGGCGAAATTGGTGTTTATGGTATTAAAGAAAAACACGATTTGTTAAATTATGACGCAAGCGGTTTTGGTACCGATTTAAGCATTAGATACGGTGCTTTTTTAGAAAAATTAGAATTTATTCTTGATTTACAGTATCAAATGGAAAACTTTGACACACCCTATACCAGTTATAAAAAAAATAATTTCAGACAAACCGTTTTAGGAGCTAAGTATTTAATTTACGATCCTTATAAAAATCCAAGTAAAAAAGCCAATATTTACAGTTACAGAGCTAATCACAGCTTTAAATGGCGTGAATTAATCCCAGCAGTTTCTATATTTGCAGGAGCAAATTTTGTGGGTGCTGATAATCCGTATTACTTTTCACCCGATGGTGCCATTTCTCCTAAAGTGGCCTTAGTAACCCAAAATTTATTTGGAGGCGGAAGATGGGTTTTTGTAACCAATATTATTGCAGATTACATCGGAACAGATTATCCAAGTTATGGTTACATCTTGACTTTAACACACGGATTTAATGCAAAATGGTCTGGTTTTGTAGAAAATCAAGGATATAAAAGTGATTTTTACAGCGATGCTATTGTTCGTGGAGGAGCTGCTTATCTATTATCCCCAAATATGCAAGTTGATGCATCTATAAGTACCAATTTTAAAAACACACCATCGATTTTGTATGGCGGAGTTGGGTTTTCATGGAGATATGATCAATGGTATAAAAATAAACAAGACGAAAATAAAGCCAGAGACAGAGCTAAAAAGAATCCAGATAATGAAAAAGCCATAGATTATCAGGAAAAAGAAAGAAAACGTAAGGCAAAATACGAATAACATTCATTAACAAAACTCTAAATAAGAGACTTAATCAATCTTAAATGATTACAATTACAGAAGCCAAAACCAAAAAAGAATTAACGGAATACATCAAATTTCCTTTTTCATTATACAAAGACAGTCCATATTGGGTACCGCCTATTATTGCTGATGAATTAGAATCATTTGATAAAACCAAAAATCCTGTTTTTGACAATGCAGAAGCATACTTCTATCTGGCTTACCGAAACAATGAAATTGTGGGCAGAATTACAGCCATTATCAATTGGTCTGAGGTTAATAATCAACACAAGAGAAAAGTCCGTTTTGGATGGTTTGATGTTATTGATGATATCGAAGTAACAAAAGCACTTCTGGAAAAAGTTTTTGAATTAGGCCGAAAACACAATTTAGAACATGTAGAAGGCCCTATGGGATTCTCAAATCTAGACAAAGTGGGTTTATTAACCGAAGGTTACGATCAAGTAGGAACCATGATTACTTGGTACAATCATGCTTATTATGTAACTCATTTAGAGCAATTGGGTTTTCAGGTAGAAAAACAATATATCGAAAGTATCTTTCCTTTCTCAAATGTAAAACCAGAATTCTTTCAAAAAGCTCAAGCATTAATCAAAAAGCGTTATGGATTAAAACCGCTTAATTTCACCAAAACAAAAGACATAATGCCTCACGTAGACAAGATGTTTGACTTGTTTAATGAAACGTATGCCAAACTAGCGTCGTTTGTGGCTATTTCTGACATTCAAAAGGAATATTTTAAAAAGAAATACATCAGCTTTATCAACCCGGAATACATCAAATTTGTTCTCGACGAAAATGATAATCTTGTAGCTTTCAGCATTGTAATGCCAAGTTTTACCGAAGCATTGCAAAAAATAAGAGGAAAACTGTTCCCTTTTGGATTTCTTCAATTATTAAAGGCGAAAAGACACAGTAAAGATGTTGTTTTCTATCTTATCGGAATTCATCCAGAGTATCAGAACAAAGGTGTAACAGCCATCATTTTTGATGAATACTATAAAACGTTTTCAGAAAAAGGAATTAAAAACTGCATTAGAACTCCTGAATTATTAGAGAATAATGCCATCCATTTGTTGTGGAAAAACTTTGACCCAAAGATCCACTGCCAAAGAAAAACGTATTTGAAAAATCTTTGATTTAGTAATCACTTAAGCTAAACCGTTACTAAAAATTAAAACATAAAAAAATCCATTCGCCCCCAAACGAATGGATTTTTCATTTTCATAAACACTTTATTACTCTACTTTACAATCTACTTTTACTAAAGTATTTTTTTGATCAAATTTTATCTGTTTTCTATCTTTAAAAGAAACTTTATCATTTGCTGTTACTACTTCTCCGTAGCCTTCAATTAGAGTTCCGTCTTTTTGAAGAAAAATTACTTCTCTTACAGATGAAACTCCTTCAGAACTAAACGTATAATCGGCAATTAAAGTATCACCTTTCATGTTTCCAATCAAAGTTCCTTCGTTTTTATCTTTTCCTACTAAATCATATCTTAATTTCCCATTTACTTCCTGATGAGAATTTACATTAAAGCTCATTGCGATTACATTTCCTTTTGAACTCCATTCATAACATTGATCTCCAGCTGGTTCTACAATTTCAGCTTCTTTTGGTGGACTTGGTGTAATTTGTACTGGTTCTGTAGTGGTAATTTCTTTTTTACAAGAAACGAGAACTGTCACAATAAGACTCGATATTGCTAATACTTTTTTCATAGCTCTTTATTTTTATTTTGTTGATTATGACATAAAGTTACCTCAAATAAAAAAAAATCCATTCGCATAACGAATGGATTTTTTACATAATTCCCACTTTCAGGAATATAATTTTATAAGTGATTACGAAACGTCGACTGTAGTACGTTCAGCAATTTCTTTATAAGTTCCGTTAGTCAGTTTTTCACGAATTGCTTCAAAAGCTGTCAAAGTTTCTTCGATATCTGCTAAAGTATGAGAAGCCGTAGGAATCATTCTCAATAGGATAATTCCTTTTGGAATAACTGGATATACCACGATAGAAAGGAAAATACCGTAATTTTCTCTTAAATCGTTAACCATTACCATTGCTTCTGGAATACTTCCTTCTAAGTAAACTGGTGTAATACAAGTATTCGTATCACCAATGTTAAATCCTTTTTCTTTAAGACCGTTTTGTAACGCATTTACGTTTTCCCAAAGTTTGTCTTTAATTGAAGAAGAATTACGTAATAACTCTAAACGTTTTAATGAACCAATTGTCTGGATCATTGGCAATGCCTTAGCAAACATTTGAGAACGTAAGTTGTATTTTAAGTAATCGATAACTGTTTTATCTGCTGCTACGAAAGCACCAATATTAGCCATAGATTTTGCAAAAGTAGAGAAGTAAACATCAATATCGTCTTGGACTCCCTGCTCCTCACCTGCTCCGGCACCTGTTTTTCCAAGTGTACCAAAACCGTGTGCATCATCAACTAATAATCTAAAGTTGTATTTTTTCTTTAATGCAGCGATTTCTTTTAATTTACCCTGCTGACCACGCATTCCAAAAACACCTTCAGTAATAAATAAAATACCTCCGCCTGTTTCTTCGGCCATTTTTGTAGCACGCTGCAGGTTTTTTTCCATACTTTCAAGATCATTGTGTTTGTACGTAAAACGTTTACCCATGTGTAAACGAACACCATCAATGATACAAGCATGTGAATCAACATCATATACAATGATGTCGTTTTTTGTTACCAAAGCATCAATAATAGAAACCATTCCTTGGTAACCGAAATTTAATAAATAAGCAGATTCTTTCATTACAAAAGAAGCAAGCTCATTCTCTAATTGCTCATGATAAGTAGTGTGTCCAGACATCATACGAGCTCCCATAGGATATGCCGCACCAAACTGAATTGCCGCTTCTGTATCTGCTTTACGAACTTCTGGATGATTAGCTAAACCTAAATAATCATTTAAACTCCAATTTAAAATATTCTTTCCGTGAAATTGCATTCTAGGCCCCAGCTCACCTTCCAACTTCGGGAAAACATAATAACCTTCTGCTTGAGAAGCCCATTTTCCCAATGGTCCTTTATTTTCCTGAATTCTTTCGAATAAATCTTTTACCATAATATAGTGTAGTAGTTTTTTTTACTTTAATCAGCGAGCAAAAATAATCATTATTATTCTAAAATTCAGAACCTCATTTATTTTTATTGAAAAATATTCAAAAGATCCTCTCAAACTGCGCTCAACTCTTAAGGATACTATACTAATTGCAATTTAAATCAATATTCTGGAGACAAGTATGATTTTTATCATAATAAAGGACAAAATAGTCTTTTACTTTTGATTCAAATTCAAACTTAAATAAAAACCAATGTATTATGAAAATTAGAAACAAATTCAAAATGAAGATGCATATTTTGGTGTGTTTATTCTCCATTCTTTTATTAGGAAGCTGTAAAAAAGACGAGGCTAAAAATTATGCCGATATTACAACGGAAGGCGAAATGCAAGCTGAACTTACCTCTCCACCACATGTACCAAAACCTATTGGCAACAGAGTAGCCATGAAACTAAAAGTGAGCATGGAAATCAAAGAACAAGAAGGTACAATGACTGATGGTGTAAAATATACGTATTGGACCTTTGGCGGTTCTGTTCCGGGAAGCTTCATCAGAACACGTGTAGGTGATGAAGTAGAATTCCACTTAAAAAACCATCCAGACAATAAATTACCACATAATATCGATTTGCATGCTGTAACCGGTCCTGGCGGTGGAGCAACATCTTCTCTTGTGGCACCGGGACATGAAAAAGTATTTAGCTTTAAAGTTCTTAATCCCGGATTGTATGTATATCACTGTGCGACAGCTCCTGTGGGAATGCACATTGCAAACGGTATGTATGGATTAATTTTGGTTGAACCAGAAGGCGGACTTCCTCCTGTAGACAAAGAATATTATGTAATGCAGGGTGATTTTTACACTCAAGGTGAATATGGAGCAAAAGGTCTTCAGCCATTTGACATGAACAAAGCCGTGAAAGAAACTCCTGATTATGTTGTATTTAATGGAAAAGTGGGTTCATTGACAAATGGAAATGAATTAACTGCTAAAGTAGGCGAAACAGTGCGTTTATTTGTTGGAAATGGCGGGCCAAATTTAGTTTCATCTTTCCACGTAATTGGAGAAATCTTTGACACAGTTCATATTGAAGGCGGAAGCACTACCAACAAAAATGTTCAAACGACTTTAATTCCTGCCGGTGGTTCAGCAATTGTAGATTTTAAAGTCGAAACTCCGGGAACTTTCATTTTGGTTGACCACTCTATTTTCAGAGCATTTAATAAAGGAGCTTTGGGAATGCTGAAAGTTGAAGGTAAAGAAAACAAAAGCATCTATTCTGGAACTATTCAAGAAGGTATTTATTTACCTGAAGGCGGAACAATCCAGAAAATGCCAGGAAATACAGCTGCAAAAGCTGAAACTCCTAAACGTACTGTTGAGGAAAAAGTAAAAATTGGTAAACAAATTTTTGGCACAACTTGTTTTGCCTGCCATCAATCTGAAGGACAAGGAATTCCAAGTACTTTCCCTCCTTTGGCAAAATCAGATTATTTAAATGCCGATTCTAAACGTGCTATTAAAACAATTCTGCATGGTTTAACCGGAGAGGTAACCGTTAATGGTAAAAAATACAACAACGTAATGCCAGCGCAGAATTTATCTGACGATGAAATCGCAAATGTACTGACTTACATTTATAGCAGCTGGGGAAATAACAAAACAGAAATTACACCTGAAATGGTAAAGGCTTTAAGATAAAGCAAAAAAATAAATGCGAAAATACATTTTCATACTTACAATTTTCTTTTTCTCTGTGTTTAATGTCATGAAGGCACAGGAAACAGAAATGGTTCTCATAAAAGAGGGATCTTTTGTCCCTCTTTATGGAGCCGTTTCCAAAAAGCCTGTTGTGGTAAAATCATTCTATATGGATGTTTACCCTGTCACAAATCGTGAATATTTAGAATTTGTCAAAAAGAATCCTTCTTACCAAAAATCTAAAATTAAAGGGATTTTTGCTGATAAAAGCTATTTGTCTTATTGGAAAACTGATTTTGATTTTGGTAATGCTAAACCAAATGCTCCAGTTACAAGTGTGTCTTGGTTTGCTGCCAAAAAGTATTGCGAATGCGAAGGAAAACGATTGGCAACAATGGATGAATGGGAATATGTAGCAATGGCCGATACCAAAAAAATCGATGCCAGAACCAAAAAAGAATTCAACGAATACATTTTGTCATGGTATGAGAAATCGAAAACCTATGAAAATGAAATTGGAAAAACTTTCAAAAATTATTGGGGAGTGTATGACATGCATGGTCTAGTCTGGGAATGGACATCTGACTTCAACAGCATTTTTTTATCTGGAGAATCTAGAAAAGATAAAAGTACCGACAAAAACCTTTTCTGCGGAAGCGGATCCGTAAATGCAACTGATTTAATGGATTATGCGGCATTTATGCGTTATGCTTTCAGAGGAAGTTTAAAAGCACAATATTCAACCCGAAATCTTGGTTTTAGATGTGCCAGTACCACAAAACCAAAATTCTAATTTTAATCAATTACTAATGAAAAAAACTATAATCGCTTTTGCTTTTTTATTCTCAATATTCGGTTGCAAAGAAGCCGATAAAAAAGAAATTAAAGCAGAAACTAAAAAAGAAATCAGCGATTTATCAATTTATAATCTGCCTTCAAAATGGACTACTCAAAACGGAAAAGATATAGAATTAAAAAGTCTTAGAGGGAATGTTTTGGTTATGGTAATGATTTATACGAGTTGTAAAGCAGCTTGCCCGAGGCTGGTAGCCGATATGCGCGACATCGAATCAAAACTTGATAAAAAGACCAAGCAGAACGTAAAACTTATTTTAGTCAGCATTGATCCCAAAACAGATACACCTGAAAGATTAAAAGCTTTCGCAATTGAAAACCACATGAATCAGGAACCATGGACTTTTCTTCGTTCATCTGAAGAAAATACTCGTGAATTTGCCGCTGTATTGGCCGTGAATTATAAACAAATTTCTCCTATCGATTTTTCACACTCAAACATTATTAGTGTTTTTAATCCTGAAGGAGAACTAATCTTTCAACAAGAAGGTTTAGGTGTCAATAATGAGAAAACAATTGAAGCAATAAATCAGGAAGCTGGAAAAATCTAATTTTTAAAACACATAGAAAATAGATTTTACACATAGCTAGATTGAGGTTAAACACCCTTTAGGCATTTAAAAAATCAAATTTCATTACATAAATAGGTTGATTAGTCAGAAAAACAAGAGGAGATTTTAGGAATGGATCGACTCTTGTTTTTTATTTAATAGGGTTAGAAAAGAAACTATTTCCAATCTTCAAAGAATCAAAATAGTACAGAACATCTAGCCTCAACACTCACTGCTTTAATTTAATTCCAACTAGATTCATCATTGCTACCTCTATAAAATAAAATAATCCCTTTACTATAAAAAAGCTCCAAATTTCTTTTCAAAATTTGGAGCTTATACTATTTATTCAACAATTAATATACCTTTCATCATGGCAACGTGTCCAGGGAAAGAACATAAAAATGGATATTTTCCTTTTTTATCAATTGTAAATTCGATAGTGTCTTCTTCTCCACCGCCTAATAATTTAGTATGAGCAATAATTGAAGCTTTTTCCGATTCAGGAATGTAGTCCGTTGCTTTGGCATCGTTTGCTTTTAAAGCAAAAGCAGCTTGATCTGTTCCTTCTTGCAAAATTACTAAGTTATGTCCCATTGCTTCTTTTGGAATTTTACCCACATGTTTCAACGTCAATTTGATTGGTTTTCCTGCAACTGCTTTCAACTCGTTTGTGCTAAACTGCATTTGGTCATTTCCTTCAATAACCAGTACGTTTTCTTCTGCTTTTGAAGCTGTTGTTTCTGCAGCAGATTCATTAACTTCCACAGATTCTTCTGCAGGAGCGGTTTCCTTTTTACCACAAGAAGTTATCGCTAAAAATCCTATTAGGATTACTAGTGAAGTTTTAGTTTTTGCATTCATTTTTAAGATATTTATTTAATATTAATTATTTGTATTTATTGCTCTAAGGAAAAAACCACCTGATTTTACATCAGAAGCAAGTTGTTCCAAAGTAGTTTTGGTAAGCATATCAAGAAGAAGTTCTCTTATTTTTTTAAATTCATAATGAACCGGACAAGGATGTTCTTCTGAACATTCTTTTAGTCCAATACCACAGCCGCTGTAAATTTTATTTCCGTCAATGGCATCTACAATTTGAATTAGTTTTATGGATCTTGAAGCTTCGGGAGAGACTTCAAAACCACCACCCACTCCTTTTGCCGAATATATGATTCCACTTTTAGTTAAAATCTGCATAATCTTGGCCGTAAATGGTTCTGGAGAGTCAATTTCTTTTGCAACATCTTTTATGCCGACTCTAATTCCTTTCGAAGATTTTGATGCAATAAAAATTGAAGCTCTGATTCCGTATTCGCACGCTTTTGAAAACATACATTTTTTTATTAATTCTCTACAAAAATATAGAGTCTTTGCATAAAAGACAAATTTATCTTTAATTAATTTCTTAAAGAAAATCCTTATTTATAATGAAAATAATTAGTGTCGCAAAAATCACTTATTCGGTTATGATTTCATCTAAAAACCAATTTTAGTTTTAACTTTGAGAGTACAAATTTCTAATTTAAAAATAATGGCTTTAAGCAGCTCACGAGATTTAAAGCTTGCGGTTCTTATCGACGCTGATAATGTGCCGTACAGCAATGTAAAAGGCATGATGGAAGAAATTGCAAAGCTGGGAACTCCTACCACTAAAAGGATTTACGGCGACTGGACCAAACCAAATGCTAATGGCTGGAAAAGCGTTTTACTGGAACATGCCATTACTCCTATTCAGCAATACAGTTATACAGTTGGAAAAAATTCCTCTGATTCTGCTCTTATCATTGATGCCATGGATTTGCTTTATTCAGGAAAACTAGATGGTTTTTGTATTGTATCGAGCGACAGCGATTTTACCCGTCTGGCGGTTCGTTTACGAGAATCTGGCATGAAAGTTATTGGAATTGGCGAAAAGAAAACACCAAATTCCTTTATTGTTGCCTGCGACCGATTTATTTATTTGGAGGTTTTGGATGGCGCTATTCAAAAGAAAAAACCAAAAGCGGCGGACACCAAAAAACCTATTGAAAAACCTGCGGAAAAAGCACTCCATAAAGTTGACAAACAAACTATTGAGCTTATAGAATCTACAATTGAAGATATCGAAGATGATGACGGCTGGGCATTTTTAGGAGATGTTGGAAACCTAATTGTAAAGAAAAAACCAGAATTTGACCCTAGAAATTATGGTTATACTAAGCTTACGCCAATGCTGAAATCGCTGACAGATATTCTAGAAATCGATGAAAGGGAATCGGATAAAAAAGGCATTAAACATGTTTATGTCCGATTACGTTTCAACTAATTATTTATTACCTATTATTATTATTTAAAAACATGAGAAAAAAATTCTTTATCTACGGATTCTTATTGTTTCTAATTGTTGCTGCAATTTACTATTACACCGGAAGAGGTTACCTTTTAGTGTTTATTCTTCCTATTTTACTGATTATTGGAGCTTATAATGCTTCGCAAAAAAAACATGCTATTTTAAGGAACTTTCCTGTTTTGGGGTATTTTAGATATTTATTTGAAATGATTGCGCCAGAAATCCAGCAGTATTTTATTGAAAGATCTACTGATGGAAAACCTTTCTCGAGAAACCAACGTTCTTTGGTGTATCAAAGAGCTAAAAATATTGATTCGAGTACTCCCTTTGGAACACAGCAAAACTTAAATACAGAAAGTTACGAAGGAATAAAACATTCTATTTTTCCAGCAAAAGTAAATGAAGAATTACCTCGTGTTATAGTAGGCGGAAAAGATTGCAAACAGCCTTATTCTGCTTCTTTATTTAATGTTTCGGCTATGAGTTTTGGTTCGTTAAGTGAACATGCAGTAAGAGCCATTAATATTGGAGCTCAAAAAGGAAATTTTTATCAGAATACGGGTGAAGGAGGTTTAACGGATTATCATTTAGAAGGCGGAGGCGATATTACGTGGCAGATTGGTACAGGGTATTTTGGATGCCGTGATGCAGAAGGAAATTTCAGTCCTGAAAATTTCAAGGCAAAAGCCAATCTTCCAAATGTAAAAATGATCGAAATTAAGCTTTCGCAAGGCGCAAAACCAGGTCACGGAGGTGTGCTACCTGCTGCTAAAAATACAGAACAGATTGCTAAAATTAGAGGTGTTGTTCCTCATACCATGATTCTTTCTCCTCCTGGACATACGGCCTTTTCTGATTCAAAAGGATTGATTCAGTTTATTAAACAATTACGTGAATTATCAAACGGAAAACCAATTGGATTTAAATTATGCATTGGTAATACTGCCGAGTTTGAAGCAATCTGCCAAGAAATGATAAACGAAGACACGTATCCTGATTTCATTACTGTTGATGGTGCTGAAGGCGGAACCGGAGCGGCGCCGCTTGAATTTGCTGATGGTGTTGGAATGCCTTTTGAACCGGCTTTAATTTTTGTAAACAAAACTTTAGTAAGTTTAAATATCCGTGATAAAATACGCATTATTGGAAGCGGAAAAATTATTTCAGGATATTCAATTCTGCATGCTATTGCTTTGGGAGCTGATATGTGCAACAGCGCAAGAGGTTTTATGTTCTCTTTAGGGTGTATACAGGCTTTGCGTTGTCATAATAACGAATGTCCAACAGGAGTTGCCACACAAAACAAAATGCTGATGAAAGGTTTAGTAGTAACCGATAAATCGGACCGTGTGTACCATTTCCATAAAAATACACTTCATTCTGCCAATGAACTTTTGGCCGCAGCCGGAAAAACTTCATTTGCAGATGTTGATATTAACATCTTTATGCGCGGTGATGAATTTACCAATTTATCAGAGTTGTATTTCCCTGATAACTTGACAAATGTTACGAAACGAAACTAAAAACAAAGCCTCTTTGCATTTACAAAGAGGCTTTTGTTTTTATATCTATTTTTTAGTTTCTTTCATATTCTGAGCAAAAAAATCGATTGCCCTAATTTTTAAAGTCGCTGGTGTAAGCTGATCACTTTCAAATTCATAATAATTCTGAAAATCGGCTGCTTGAAAACAAAGTACATATCCATTGTATTTTTTATTTCCTCTCTTAATTTTATAGGATATTGCTTTGAGTTGCCCAATCGTATTTTCAACTTTATGTTTCAGGAAATCACTTCCTCTTTTTAAACTTTTAAGATTTTGGACCAAATCACCTTTGGATTCGAAATCATGAATAAAAACCGTTAGATTATCGGGTGATTTAAAGGCTATTCGCAGGGAATCATCATGGTTATTCTGTAGAAAATAATTCTTTAAGATTTTCATCTGCGTATTTAATCCTATATAAATCAACGAATCTTTTTCGAGTTTTCGAATACCAAAATTTTCACGCTGCAAAGTAGATAAACTATCCAGACCTTGATAACTCGAATATAATACTGTATTTGAAAGCTGTTTCTGCGCTTCTCTCTGGCGAATTAAATTTTCCTGCATGATTTGCTGTGAATTTTGAAAATTCTGCATTACCGGATCAATTTCCCTAGAAGTAGATTTATTCATATTTGAGCACGTAAACAATAATCTGATGATTATAAATATTACTGCTAGTATACTGAGTACACTTCTCCATGTAGACCCTTCTTCCATTATTTCAGGTCTTTTTCAGTCAGGATAACATCGTTTACCGGTTTTCCTTTATCATCTATATATTCATATTTTATAGTCGAAATCCCATAACGTTTAATAGAACCTATTATAGTTTTTAAGTCACTGCTTCTCAAAATACTTTCTTTCATAATTGCTTTAGCTCCTTCTCCTTTTAAAACCGAAGCATATTGTTTTGGCACTTCTATTTTATAAACTACTTGATTTTCTTTGTTTACTTCTATTTTAATGATTTTAGTTCCATCTTCATTTACAATCGGCATGCTTCTATTCATTACTGTCAGTAGTTGCTGTAATTCTGAATCTGCACTTGATTCTGGACTTAATATATCTTTTATGCCTTTAGGTTCTGATTTTTTTGTGCTCAAAATTTTCTTTAATTCTTTGCTGTCAACTTTAGATTCGGCAAGTACTGATGCATCATTGGCCAAAAAGTAAATTTCGAACAATACACCTTCTTCTATTAAATCCATAGAAGCATGATCTTTACCCAGCATTTCTCCCATCAAACCGGGAAGCATCTGAGCATATATCGATTTCATAGATGGATTAGGTTCTAGATTAGTATCAATTTTTATCTCCACCTTTTTTTCGTTTAAAAATGCTTTTGCAGCCGCACCGCTTATAATATCACTTTTAAAAAGTTCAGAAGAGTTATTAAAGGTATTCACGTATGCTTGAATTTTCTGTTTTGTATCTCGACAGCTTATTAAAAATAATGTGATGGCAAGTGTACATGCAATTTGAGTAATTTTCTTGATCATAGGTTTAAATTTATTTAGGTATAACACAAACATACTGGAATAGTAACAGTTAACCAAACCAAAATTCTTTTCTTAACAAAAGAAAAAACAGTCTCCTAAAGTTATAAAAAGAGACTGTTTTTACATTTTACGAAAGTTCCGAATCCGAATTGTCAACTAAAGTTTAGCGGTTTCTTTATTAGGTTCTGCGGTTCCTTCTAATACCGCTAATTCTTCTTTATTTACCAATTGCTGGGCAAGAATAGCGTTATTATAAGCCAAAAAGTAAACATCAAATGTTACCCCTTCATCAATCAAAGAAGCAGAAATTTGGTCGTTTTTAATCATTTCTCGTAACAAATCAGGAAATGAATCTTTATATGTTGCTTTATTCGAATCGTTTTCTTCAAGATTGGTTTCGATTCTTATTTCAATTTTATTATCATTTAAAAAAGCTTTTGCAGCTGTACTTGTAATTCCGTGCCCCTTAATAGAAGACGAATTATTGTACTCACTTACATGTTCCTGAATTTTCTGCTTGGTGTTCTTACAGCTTACCAGCAGTAATGCAAAGGCAAAAGCAAATGCGATTTGGGTAATTTTTTTGATCATAGTTTTTGGTTTTATAGTTAAACTTGTAACTCAAACATAACAAACTTTTAACACAAAAACAACATTCACAAGATTAAAGTTAATTATGTAATTATTTGACTACAAATTAATTAAATTAAAAAAGTATTCACATCACATTAACAAAATCATTGCAATTTCAAACAAAAAACACACATAAAAAAGCCTCTTTAATCAGTTATAAAGAGGCTTTAAGTATAATTTAATTTTTATTTCAACAAATCTGAGACAGTCTGTTTGTTTACTATTTCTTTGAGAAGTACGGTATTGTCGCTTGCTAAATAATAAGCATGAAATTCAACTCCTTCGTCTATTAATTCTTTTAGATTTTGATCTTTATTGATAAGATCTTTCAATAAAGCAGGAAAATCAGTATTCGCCTTCACTTTATTTGCTTCATTTAATTCTAAGCCTGTTTCAAACCGTAACTCGATTTTGTTATCATTTATGTATCCTCTGGCAGTAGTAAGTGTAACATTATCTGCTTTAAAGTTTGCAGCAGAAGCGTTGTAAGTAGTTACAAATTCCTGAAGTTTCTGTTTGGTATTTTTACAGCTTACCATCAGTAATATCATTATTAGAGCAAATGCAATACAGCTTATTTTCTTTCTCATGATTTTATTATTTTATTTTCTGAAGTCTTAAAAGTGCTTCAAGATAATAATAATCTGCGTAATTTATAGAACAATCAATTTCACTTCCTGCAGGTTTATGTCCAGTTGAATGAAGCAGAAATGCCGAATTTACATCATGACTTTGATATTGATCTGAAAGCGAAACGATCATTTTTTTTGCTTTTGTCAGGTATTCTGATTTCAAAGTTTTGTCTTTTGTATATAAACTTAACTCTAAAAGTGCCGAAGAAACAATCGCAGCGGCTGAAGCATCTCTTGGTTCATTTGGAATATTTGGCGCATTAAAATCCCAATACGGAATCAAATCTTCGGTTGTTAATTTATCCAGATATACTCTTGCTAGTTTATGAGCAAAATCTAAAAACTTCGTGTCTTTCGTTTCTCTGTACGTCATCGTAAAACCATAAATCGCCCAAGCTTGCCCTCTAGCCCACATACTGTCGTCGCTATAACCTTGAGCGGTTCTTCCTTTGATTTTTTTTCCTGTTTCAAAATCATAAATAATAACGTGATACGATGTATTATCAGGTCTAAAATGATTTGCCATTGTGGTTTCGGCATGTTTTACAGCAATATCATAAAGTTTTTTACTGCCTCCGTTTTTTGAAGCCCAAAACAGCATTTCCAAATTCATCATATTGTCAATAATCGTATTGTGTCCGCCCATTTTATTATGAGGCCATGATTGAATTGTTCCCACTTTTGGATTAAAAAGTGTTGCTAAAGTATCAGCTGTTTTTAGAATGATTTCTTTGTACTCTTTGTTTTTAGTCAAACGATATCCGTTTCCAAAACTATTAAATACCTGAAATCCTAAATCATGGTCTGCCGCTTTACTAACTGATAACGGCGTTAAGAAACGTGAAAATTTATCAGCTTCTTTTTCCCATTTTTTATCTTTTGTTGCTTCATACAAATACCATAATTCGCCTGGCCAGAATCCGCTTGTCCAATCTTTATAATTTACAAATTTCCATTCTTTACTCCCGTTTGGAACCGTTCTTGGCGAAGTTCCGTCATTTGGAATAACTTTTAAAGTCTTTGAAGCCTGTTCTGCACAGTAATCCAATTGTTTTTTGATATTAAAAGAATTGTCTTTTTGAGAATAGCCCTGATTTGCAAGCAGAAACAAAGCGGTAATCAGTGTAAAAAATTTTACATTCATGTGGTTATTTTTAGATAGATAGTTTATTGAACCGATAAATTTATAAAATAAACCAAACCTATTTGAATCTTTGTATTTTTGTTTAACCAAAAATGTACTAATTTTTCTTAAGTCAAATCAAATTTGAGCCGATCCAGAATTTCATATTTCATTTCATTTCTATTTGTAATCTTTCTTGGAATCATGTCCAGAAAAATTTCATTTGTTCCTTTATGGATTGGTGATTTCTTATATGCTGTCATGATTTACATTTTGATACGGGTAGTTTTTCCTAGTAAAAAAGCTTTCTATGTACTATTATTTTCAGCATTAACTTGTTATAGTATAGAATTTTTACAGCTTTATCAAGGTCAATGGATGATAGAACTTAGGAAAACGTTTTTGGGGCGGTACGTTCTCGGACAGGGATTTTTATGGTCTGATATCGTGGCTTATACATTTGGAATTCTATTTATATTTTCAATCGAAAGACTCATTTTAAAATATCATAATCATGAAACTCGTTTTTGCATCAAACAATAAAAATAAAATCAAAGAAATTCAAAGCATTCTAAATGGCACTATACAATTATTAAGTTTAGAAGATATTGGCTGTCACGAAGATATACCAGAAACTGCTGACACCATTGAAGGGAATGCCATTTTAAAAGCCAATTATGTGACCGAAAGATACGGTTATGATTGTTTTGCCGATGATACAGGATTAGAAGTTCGTGCCTTAAACGGAGAACCTGGCGTATATTCTGCCCGATATGCCGGAGAACAGAAAAATGCCGATGACAATATGAATAAACTTCTAGAAGCTTTAAAAGATCAAGAAAACAGAAGTGCTCAGTTCAAGACCGTTATCGCTTTAAACTTAAATGGTGAACAACATCTTTTTACAGGTCTGGTTCAGGGAAATATTACCTTAGATAAAACTGGAAATCATGGTTTTGGATATGATCCAATTTTTCAGCCTGAAGATTATCATGAAACTTTTGCCGAATTATCTGCCGAAATCAAAAACAAAATCAGTCATCGCGCGAAAGCAACTGAGCAACTTATTGATTTTCTGAACGCAAGAAAATAATTGTTTAAAATACAACATTTTAGTGTTTAAAATTGATATTTCACGACGTGTTTTTTAGAGCAATTTGGTATTCTCACACAAAAATGATTTTAGCAAAAATGTAACTTTTTGATAATCAAAACATAACAAATACATAAATCTTAAAATAGCATTAGCATATCTGAATAATTAAAAGTAATTTTGCACCCTATTTTAAAAACATATATGAACAAATTTGAACAATTAGGATTGAATGAATCGTTACTGAAGGCGATTTTAGATCTAGGATTTGAAAATCCGTCAGAGGTACAGGAAAAGGCGATTCCCCTATTATTGGAAAAAGACACGGATATGGTTGCGTTGGCTCAAACAGGGACAGGGAAAACAGCAGCTTTCGGTTTTCCGTTAATCCAAAAAATTGATGCTGACAACAGAAATACACAGGCATTAGTTTTATCGCCAACAAGGGAGCTTTGTTTACAGATTACTAACGAACTTAAAAACTACTCAAAATACGAAAAAGGTATTAATGTGGTAGCAGTTTACGGAGGAGCTAGTATAACAGAGCAAGCTAGAGAAATTAAAAGAGGAGCACAAATTATTGTGGCTACTCCAGGAAGAATGCAAGACATGATTAACAGAGGTTTAGTAAACATTAAAAACATAGATTACTGTGTTCTTGATGAGGCTGACGAAATGTTAAACATGGGATTCTATGATGACATCGTATCTATCTTATCAGATACTCCAGACGAAAAAAGCACATGGTTGTTCTCTGCAACAATGCCGCAAGAAGTTGCTAGAATTGCAAAACAATTCATGAGCGAACCATTAGAAATTACTGTTGGAGCTAAAAACTCAGGTTCTTCTACTGTATCTCACGAATTTTATTTAGTAAACGCTCGTGACCGTTACGAAGCTTTAAAAAGATTGGCTGATGCTAATCCAGACATTTTTTCTGTAGTTTTCTGCCGTACAAAAAGAGACACTCAGGCTATTGCCGAGAAATTAATTGAAGACGGATACAGCGCTGCAGCTTTGCACGGAGATTTATCTCAAGCACAACGTGATGGTGTAATGAAATCATTCCGTGGAAGACAAATTCAGATGCTTGTTGCTACTGACGTTGCTGCACGTGGAATTGACGTTGATAACGTAACACACGTTGTAAACTACCAATTACCTGATGAAATTGAAACATACAACCACCGTTCTGGACGTACAGGTAGAGCTGGAAAATTAGGAACTTCTATTGTTATAGTTACAAAAAGTGAGTTGCGTAAAATTTCTTCTATTGAGAGAATCATCAAACAAAAGTTTGTTGAAAAAACTATTCCTTCTGGAATCGAAATCTGCGAAATTCAGTTATTGCACTTAGCAAACAAAATTAAAGATACCGAGGTTGATCACGAAATTGATAACTATTTACCAGCAATCAACAATGTTCTTGAAGATTTATCGAAAGAAGAGTTGATCAAGAAAATGGTTTCAGTAGAATTTAATCGTTTCATTACTTACTACAAGAAAAATAGAGATATTTCTGTTCAATCTTCTAGCGAGAGACGTGAAAGAGGTGATGCTGAGCCAAGAGAATTCAACAACAACGGAGCAGTTCGTTACTTTGTAAACATTGGTTCAAGAGACAATTTCGACTGGATGTCGTTAAAAGATTACTTAAAAGAAACATTAGACTTAGGTCGTGACGATGTTTTCAAAGTAGATGTAAAAGAAGGATTCTCTTTCTTCAATACTGATCCAGAGCATACTGATAAAGTAATGGACATCTTAAACAATACTCAGTTAGAAGGACGTCGCATTAATGTTGAGATTTCTAAAAATGACGGTGGCGGAAGACGCGATCACAACAACCGTGGCGGAAGACGTAATTCTGGAGGAGATTCAAGAAGAGATGGAAACTTTGCTCCAAGACGTGAAGGCGGATTTAGAAGCGATAGAAATTCTTCTAGAGATGGAGGTTCTCGTGACGGAGGTTTCAGAGGCGACAGAAATTCTTCTTCTAGAAAAGAAGGAGGTTTCAGAAGAAACGAAGGAGGTTCTGATAGAGCTCCAAGACGTTCTGAAAGCTTCGGAGATTCATCAAGACCAAGAAGACCAAGAAGAGATTAAACTTATTTAATCCCTTAAAATACAAATCCCAAATTCCAGATATAATTGGAATTTGGGATTTTTTCTTATATCTAACTATGTTATCAATGCCTTTGTTAATTTTCTTATAATTATATTGATAGACTGCGAAATATTTAATCTCGATTTACTACTTTTAGTGCTTTAAATCAGGATATGAAATATTTCGCAGTTTTCTTTTTTTTACTATTCTCTACGATTACTTTTGCGCAGGACAACGAATCTACTACACCGCAAAGGGTTTCGGGTTATATTATAAACGATGATAGTAAACAACCTCTTCCAAATGTAAATATCATTAACACCAACAAAGTACGTGGCGCAAAATCAGATGCAAAAGGGTATTTTGAAATTGATGTACAGCCAAATGATACTATCCATTTTTCTCTTTTAGGGTTTCAATCCCTCCGAATTAGAGTAACAAATGACTGGATTAAAAATAAAGTAACTCGAATTCAGCTTACCGAAAAAGCAATTGCGCTTGAAGAGGTTATTATTGCTCCTTTCAGTTTAACAGGATATCTTGAAATCGATTCTAAATTAATTCCAACCAAAGAAAATTACCGTTACAGTATTTCGGGTCTAACACAAGGTTACGAGGCCGGCGAATATTCTCCAAATGCTTTTGGTAAAGTATTAGGTTCTATTTTCAACCCTGCAGATATGTTGTACAATTTCTTTGGAAAAAATGGAAAAGAGCTCAAAAAGCTCAAGGATATGAAAAAAGACGATACGATTAGAAACCTTTTGGAAACGAAATACGATCGCGAAACTATAGCTGTACTATTAGGAATTAGTAAAGATGAAATTCCTGAAATTTTACAGCGATGCAGTTATTCAGATGCCTTTATCCAAACCGCAAATGACTTACAAATCTTAGATGCCATCAGCGGATGCTACGAACAATATAAAGTACTTAAACGTAATTAGAGAATTTTTAGTCACGGTATTCAGTATTCAGTATTCAGTCGCAGTATACGATGATCAGTTATAAAAAAGAGAGCAATTATAATGATTAATGATTGCTCTCTTTTTTAGTTTTCAGTCACAGTTTTCAGTTTCGCAAAGCTGAGCACTCAGACCATAAACTGTGACTAAATACTGAATACTGAGACTGAATACTGAGACTGAATACTGTAAACTTATTTAACCGGTATATTCGAAAGAATTTCCAACACAAATTTCCAATATTTTTGAGCAGATGAAATACTTGCTCTTTCATCAGGAGAGTGAGCTCCGTGAATAGTTGGACCAAAAGAAATCATATCCATATCAGGATAATTTGTTCCTAAAATTCCACATTCTAAACCTGCGTGACAAGCTACCACTTTGGGTTGTTCACCGTTTTGTTTTTCGTAAATATCTTTTAAAACTTCTAATATTTCAGAATTTACATTTGGAGTCCATCCTGGGTAAGAACCAGAAAGTTCTACTTCGCAGCCTACTAGTTCAAAAGCAGAACGCAAAGAATTTGCTAAATCAAATTTTGACGATTCAACAGAAGATCTTGTCAAACATCCCACTAATATTTCTCCGTCTTTAATAACCACACGGGCAATGTTATTTGAAGTTTCAACCAAATCGGCCATATCAGCACTCATTTTGTAAACTCCATTATGAGCTGCGTAAATAGCTCTTATAATACCTTCTTGAACACCTAAATCCATTACTTTTTCAGGTAAATCGCTCTTTACAATTTCAATAGACAGGTTGGGTTCAGTTGTTTTGTATTCTGCTTTAATATCCGAAATTATCTCCTGCATGTCATACACATACGCTTCATCAAACATCTGAGAAATAATAACTTTAGCAGTACTTTCTCTCGGAATGGCATTTCTAAGACTTCCACCGTTAATTTCAGTAATCTGTAAACCAAAATTTTCAAAACCGTCAAATAATAAACGATTCATGATTTTATTGGCATTACCTAAACCTTTATGAATATCCATTCCAGAATGCCCACCGTTTAAACCTTTTACGGTAATCGTATATCCAACAGAACCTTCAGGAACTTCTTCTTCGTTATAATTTCTTGTTGCTGTTACATCAATTCCTCCGGCGCATCCAATATCAATTTCGTCATCTTCTTCAGTATCTAAATTCAAAAGAATCTGACCTTGTAAAATTCCGCCTTTAAGATTTAAAGCTCCTGTCATTCCCGTTTCTTCATCAATTGTGAACAAAGCTTCGATTGCTGGATGCGGAATATCTTTACTTTCTAAAATCGCCATAATAGTCGCTACTCCCAGCCCATTATCAGCTCCAAGAGTTGTTCCTTTTGCACGAACCCAGTCACCATCCACATACATATCGATTCCCTGCGTATCGAAATCAAAAAAAGTATCGGCATTTTTTTGGTGCACCATATCAAGGTGACCCTGCATTACGATTGGCTTACGGTTTTCCATCCCAGGAGTTGCTGGTTTTCTTATGATTACGTTTCTAATTTCGTCTTCAAAAGTTTCTAAACCTAAACTGTTACCAAAGTTTTTCATAAACTCAATAACACGTTCTTCTTTTTTAGACGGACGCGGAACGGCATTTAAATCTGCGAATTTATTCCAAAGTGCTTTTGGCTCCAGATTTCTTACTTCTTGACTCATTATGTTTTGTTTGAAGTTTAACAATTAAGAATGTCAAAGTTACAAAGTTTAATTTCTATTTTGCCACTATTTTTTTTGAAAACCAGTATTAAAACAGATAAAAACAATGATCTAATTTTTTTAAATTTTAATAGTTTTTTGAGAAACACTTATTCCTTTTCCTCCTGCCATAAGTTTTGTAATTTGTTCATTTTGTATAATTAAATCAACATATATCAAACTTGGAGATGGAATAGACATAAAATTCCCCTGTTCTATTAGAAAACTATTTTTCTTACTATTTAATTTATCATATAAAAAACAAGCCAAAGGTCCAGCCGCCATTCCTGTTCCAGATTCTTCTTCGATACCATATCTAGGAGCAAACATTCTTGTTGTTGCATCACTTTCAGAATTTTCACTATTGGTAAAAACATAATATCCTATTAAATCTAAATCGTTACTGATATCATTAATCAAATCGAAATTAGGTTTTATTTTTTTTAGAATTTCTGAATTTAATACAGGAATAATAACAAACGAGTTTCCTGTATTTACCAACGAAATTGGCGCATTCTCAATAAGATCATTTTCATTTAAGGATAAAGATTCTAGAATTAATTTTCTTTTTTCTGAAACATCAACATATTTTGGTGCTTGTTGCTCCATAAATGCGAGCTCTCCTTTCAGAATGATTTCTTTTATTCCATCTATGGTTTCTTTTGAAGATTGAAAACCATTTATTTTATTCAACTGACTTAAATGAGAAAAAGCTGCAATTGTCGCATGACCACAATGGGCGATTTGTCTGTTTGGAGTAAAAAAATCGAGTTTAAAATCTGCTTTAGCTGATTTCGAAACGAAGGCTGTTTCAGACAATCCAACTTTTGCAGCAATAAGCAGTTTTTCTTCATTTGTTAAATCATTAGCATCAAGAACTACGCCTGCTGGATTACCTCCTTTGTTTTCACGAACAAAAGCATTTACTATTTGTACGTTAAGTTTTTTAAGTTTATTCATGTTTTGCAATTTTGAATTAATTATACATTCATAAACCATAGACGCAGTATATCGTAAAAAGACGCAAAATTATTGTAAAGAAAAATCATCAAGATTCATTTCATCTTTATTCTTGCAATTTAAGACTTGTGTTTTTACTTTTTCTTTTCCTCTCTGAACTCTTGATTTAGCGCCAGAATGAGATATTCCAAGATATTCGGCTAATTCAATTTGAGAAAAATCTTTTAGAATAGTAAGCAATAAAGCTTGTTTGTATTTATCAGGAAGATTATTTATTTTACTATTAATGCAATCAGACAATCTCGAAAAATCTAAATCTACTTCATCTTCCGCCATGTCATTATTATCAAGAAATAAAACTGAATTATTTTTTCGAAAATGATCGATAACACTATTTCTTGTAATTTGATATACCCACGAAGTTAACTTCGAAGAATCTTTTAAAGTATGAACGTTCAACTGAATCTTCAAAAAAACATCCTGCAATATATCTTCACTTATCTCTTTGTTCTTTACTTTCAAAAAAATAAATTTTTGAAGTTCTAAATGAAAATCTTTCCATATATTTTGAATTTCATTTTTCATGTTCTTCCCTTTTACATACTACAAAACTATATATGCAAAAATAATGATAAAAAGAGTACAAAATAGTTTATTATATTTACGATAATTATATTCTTTTAAAATGTTAAAACGAAAATACATCCTGCCTTTATTTCTTTTAGTTCAGATCATTTTTTACAAAATACTTCCGTTTTTTCTGGATTTCGTAGAAGGTTTTTACAGCAACAATCTCTACATTCGAATTTCGCATTTTTCAAGATCTGTTTTAGGAAGATTTCCATTTTCGGTTGGCGATTGCATTTATGCGATTTTGATTTTATCCATTATTAGCTGGTTTTGGAAGATTCGAAAAACATGGAAAACAGATTGGAAAGACCATCTTTTAAAAATAACAGGCAAAATTTCTGTTTTTTATTTTTTCTTTCACCTGCTTTGGGCATTTAATTATTATCGTGAACCTCTTTTCCAAAAAATGGATATTAAAAGAGAATATACAGATGCCGAATTATTAGTTTTTACGAAAAAATTAATTGCAAAAACTAATGAAATTCAGCTGAAAATAACAAAAAATGACAGCGCAAAAATTGTTCTTCCGTATTATCAGAAAGAAGTGTTCACAATGAATGTAAACGGATATAACAATCTATCAAAAGAGCATCCGTATTTCAAATATGAGATTTTAAGCATTAAGCCATCATTATTCAGCGTGCCATTGACTTATATGGGTTTTGGCGGTTATTTAAATCCGTTTACCAATGAAGCTCAGGTTAATGATTTATTGCCAATGTATAATTTTCCGCTTACGAGTGCTCACGAAATGGCACATCAAATTGGTTTTGCCAGCGAAAGCGAATGTAATTTCATTGGCGTTTTGGCTTGTGTAAACAACGACAATTTGTATTTTCAATATTCGGGTTATAGTTTTGCTTTGCGCTATTGCCTTAGTATTTGGAAATTTAAAAATGAAAAACTGTTTGACCAGTTAAAAAAACAAGTAAACGTTGGAATTTTGAAAAATTATCAGGAAAGTAAAGATTTCTGGAAAAAATACGACACTTTTATCGATGAAGGTTTTCATTTTTTATATGATAGTTTCTTGAAAACCAACAATCAAAAAGACGGCATGGAAAGTTACAGTAAATTTATCGATCTGATGGTGAATTATTACAAAACCAGAGAATTATAATTTTTTATTAGACAGCTGTAAATTGATTAATCTTAGTAAAAAAATTAAATTCCAACTGTAACAAAAATGATTTCAATACTACTAATACTTTTATGAGCGAAAATCTAGAACAGTCATTTGTTGCGCAATTGCAGGCAAATCAGAATATAATCCACAAGATTTGTCGATTATATACTGCCGGCGAAGACGCACATAAAGATTTATTTCAGGAAATTACCATTCAGCTCTGGAAGGCTTATCCAAAATTTAGAGGCGACAGCAAGTTCTCAACCTGGACATACCGTGTAGCCTTAAATACTGCCATTACCTTATACCGTAAAACCAAAAGAACCATATCTACCGTAGATTATGAAAGTCATCAGCATTTTGTAAAAGATGTTGATTACAACTATGAAGAGGAAGAACAGATAAAATTGATGTACAAAGCTGTTTACCAACTTAATGACATCGAAAAAGCATTAGTGTTTATGTATTTAGAAGACAAAGATTATCAAGAAATAGCCGAAACTTTAGGTATCAGCGAAGTAAATGCCCGCGTGAAAATGAACCGAATTAAAGGAAAGCTGAAAAAAATATTAAATCCTTAAATTGTATTATGAAAGAACTGGATTTACTAAAAAAAGACTGGAAAAAGAACTCGGATTCTTTTCAACAAATTTCTGAAAAAGAAATCTACAAAATGATTCACAAGAAATCATCTTCTATTGTAAAATGGATTTTGATTATCAGTATTTTGGAGATTTCATTTTGGACGTTTTCTAATATTTTCATTAATACTGATGATGTTCTTAGAAAAATCAATCATCCAGAAATTGTAACGACACTTGAATATTTAACGTATTTTAATTATTTAGTGGGTCTTGTCTTTGTATTTATCTTCTATAAAAACTACACGACGATTTCGACAACTGTCGCTACCAAATCGTTAATGAGTGCAATTTTAAGAACTCGTAAAACGGTACAATATTATGTATGGTACAATCTGGGAATGATTGTAGTGACCTCTATTTTAAGTTTCTTTATTGCTTTTGTCTACAATCCTGATATGGCTTTTTTAAGAGATAAATTAGCCTTAAGCGGAAAAGCGATGTTTACCACAATAGGGATATTACTATTGGTAATATTAGGTTTCTTTGGATTGTTCTGGTGTTTCTACAGATTGCTCTACGGAACTCTGTTACGCAGATTGTATGTGAATTATAAAGAGCTGAAGAAGATTGATTTTTAATTAAGTTCTGAGATACCCTAAGATACTAAGGCGCTAAGTTTTTTAGTGGCAAAGGAACAAAGGTTTAAAGGCGATTTGACTTAAAAAAATAAATCTAAAATCAGAAATCTAAAATTTTTAATAATCCCAGCGTCTCATTTGGTTTAGTTCTTCCTGAGCTTTTAGTTCTTCTGCCGGAATTACCTTTAAGAATGATGGGTGTTGTTCGATTGCGTATTCTACTTTTTCTACGATTTGTTCGATCGTATCGTTTTCATAATCAATATCAAGAGGTTCTTTGATGATGAAAGATTGAAGGATATTTTTCTTTTTCATACGAAGTCCTTTTTTGTCAAAAGAACGACGGAATCCATCGATTACAATAGGAATTACAATGGGTTTGTGTTGTTTGATGATGTGGGCAGTTCCCTTTCGAACTGGCTTAAAGGATTTTGTAGTTCCTTGCGGGAAAGTAATTACCCAGCCGTCTTCAAGTGCAATTCGGATATTTTCAGTGTCATTTGGGTTTACTTCGCGTTTTTCGGTTACGTCTACTCCTTTTGAACGCCAGGTTCTTTCCACAGTGATAGCTCCAACATAAGCCAAAATTCGAGGCAGTAATCCAGCCTGCATGGTTTCCTTTGCAGCAACATAATAAATATTCATTTTGGGCTGCCATAAATAACCAATATTCTTAATCGTATCTTGACGTCCGCTTAAACTTGCGTTAAACACATGAAACATCGCTACAACGTCGGCAAAATACGTTTGGTGATTTGAGATAAACAATACGTTAGTGTCCGGCAATGTTTTAATAATTTCAGATCCGTCAATCTGCAATTCATTAAAACCTCTATATCTTCGGTGGGTCATGGCTCCCAAAATACGGATTAACCATTTCTTGATGAATAATATATGTCCAAAAGGATTTCGTTTAAACAATCCCATAACGTTGTTTTTACATTTTTAGTTAAGTCGCAAACATACAAAATTTATTCGTTTAGCAATAGTTTAAAAGATTCTCTAATATTAATCACTATTGCCATGATTATCAAATTGTTATTTTTATAATTTTATATTTTCTGCTCAAATGTGAGTTTCAAAACATCTCTCAGCTCGCTCAAAATCATCGCTGTAGCGCCCCATACAATATGATTTTGTATACCAAACGCTGGAACTACTGCATCAATTGCATAAGAAGTTGACAATGTGGTTTCAATAATAATATCGTCATTTAAGAAGTCCGAAAGCGGTAATTCAATAATTCCCGCAACTTCGCGGACATCTGGATAAAATGAAAGCTCTTCTTTTGCAATTCCTAAAAAAGGATGCACCAAAAAATTACTTGGCGGAATATACATTGGCGAGAAGTGTTTAATAACTTCAATTTTTTCTGGAAGAATACCAATTTCCTCATTAGTTTCTCTTAAAGCAGTGTCTTTGAAATCAAAATCTGAAATTTCATATTTTCCTCCTGGAAAAGCAATCTGCGAAGAATGTACTCCGTTGTAAGCATTTCGGACAATCAGAACAAGATGTGTTTTTCCATTCTTCGGATAAAACAACATCATTACAGCAGCGATTCTTGGATTTCTTGCTTCAACATCTAGATTTTTCAAAGCTTGGATGCGTTCTTTGGGAGCCATTTTAATATGTGACAGCTCTGCTGGAAGTTCAACTGGAATTAAATTAGGAACATATTGCAAAAAATCTTGAAAATCCATATTCAAAGTTTATTTTTGTACTTTCAATTAAAATATAAATATACTCCAGAAAATGCGGTTCTACAAGTTTTCGGGAACAAAGCCATAAAAATGTACAGCAGAGAAGAATCACAACGAATAAAAAGAGAATTTTGGGTAGCTTTTGCAGAAAAATATCCTCGTAAATGGGTGCTGTATGATACCAAAATAAAAGATTTCTCTTTTAAGTTTTATGTTGATAATAAAAAAGCACAGGTTTTAATTGACATTGAACACCGAAGCGACGAAAAACGAAATGCTTACTTTGAAAAACTGGAAGCTTTAAAAGGTATTTTGGAAGAAGAATTTATTCAAGATTTGGTTTTTGAGAAAAATTATACTCTTGAAAGTGGTAAAACAATCAGCCGAATTTGGGTTGAAAAACTGGATGTTGGTTTCAGTAATAGAAATCATTGGGATGCTATTTTTGATTTCTTTAATGAAAAAATGCATGCTCTTGAAATGTTTTATCTAGAATACGACGAGTTTATTAAAGATATAGAAGTGTAAAATTTTTAAGTCTTATACAAAAAACCCCGACATTTATAGTGCCGGGGTTATTTTTTATACCATAAAAAGGTTATACACTATAATATGATCGTCGTAATTGATATAAAGCTGTTTGCGGTAATCTTGTTTTTTTCTGGTGATAATAGAAAGCTTACATTCACGTCCGTCATTGTCCTTGCACATAAATGAGTACACAATATCGGTTTCATTTTCTTCTCTTTCGATGTAATCCAAAATGTTATACAACTGTATTTCTTGAGAATAGACCACAATTCGGTGTTTATCGGTGTCTAGAACAACTGAAAGGTTTACCAAGTCAAGATCGGACCATTTGCCCCACTTCCCTCTTTCTGTTTTTTCTAAAACGCTAAATCCTGATGTTTTAAAATGATAACTCTGGCTTTGAACGTTGTGTACGCCAAAACCTAAAAACAAAAAAAGTATATATATTCGTATAGAATTCATAAAATATTTCTTACCAGCAATTAAAAGTCAAATGTAGCTTTTTCTTCGCAGGCATTTTTAAAATCAGACATCATTTCCTGAATTATTTGTTCTACAGGCAGAATTTCGTGAATTAAACCGGCAATCTGGCCAATTTCAAGTTCTCCTTCTTCAAGATCTCCTTCAAACATTCCTTTTTTAGCTCTTGCTCTGCCTAATAACTGAATCAAATCTTCTTTTGAAGGACATTTTTCATACAATGCCTGAACATCATTATAAAACTTATTTTTTACTAACCGAACTGGAGCTAATTCTTTCAATGTCAATTGAGTATCACCTTCTTTTATACTAACTATTGTTTCCTTGAAATTATTGTGAGCTGATGATTCAATTGAGGCAGCAAAACGGCTTCCTACTTGAACTCCGTCGGCACCTAAAACCATTGTGGCAAGCATTCCTCTTCCTGTGGCAATTCCGCCGGCAGCGATGATAGGAATCTGGATTTTTTCTTTCACCATGGGAATCAGCGTTAAAGTCGTCGTTTCGTCACGGCCGTTGTGTCCGCCTGCTTCAAAACCTTCGGCAACAATAGCGTCAACTCCAGCTTCCTGTGCTTTTAACGCAAAAATACTGCTGCTGACAACGTGTACGACTGTGATTCCTTTTTCCTTTAAAAATGAAGTCCACGTTTTGGGATTTCCGGCAGAAGTAAAAACGATTTTCACGCCTTCTTCTACCACAATATTCATAATTTCATCAATGTTAGGATACAACATTGGAATATTCACTCCAAAAGGTTTATTGGTTGCTTTTTTGCATTTCTGAATATGTTCTCTCAAAACATCTGGATACATCGATCCTGCTCCAATTAACCCTAAACCTCCAGCATTACTTACTGCAGATGCTAATTTGTAACCACTGTTCCAAATCATTCCTCCCTGAATAATTGGATATTTTATATTGAAAAGCTTCGTAATTCTATTCATCAAAAACGCTTATTGTTTTAGTATTTTTCCGGTTTTTTTTTGACCATTTGATTCAAAAGTATAAAAATAAAGTCCGCTTGTTAAGTTTTCTACCGAAAGAACCGGATTCTGGTTTGTTATCTGTTTCTCAATCAGCTTTTGCCCTAAAATAGAATAAACACTTACAGAAGCTGTATCATTTTGAAATGAAAAAGAAATAGTTGATTTTGCAGGATTTGGATACACCGAAAAATCTGAATCTGATTGAAATCTTTCTACACTTAAAGTCGATCCAAAATTTGGAATTCCGTAGCCATAATTATTGTCTGGATTGGTAAATCGGTCGGAAGAAGCCAAAATCATCTGTCTGATTTGCTGATTGGTTTTATTTGGAAAAGCCTGCCAAAGACAAGCCACCATTCCCGCCATAATTGGACAAGAAAATGAAGTTCCGTTTGCAGTACCAATATTTCCCGAAGTATCTGAAACTACAGATGCAGTTCCCTGAGCCATAATATCAGGTTTGATTCGATTATCATAACTTGGTCCGATGGAACTAAAACTTGATTTTACTTTCGCAGAAGTTACTGATCCTACTGTTATTACCGAAACTGCATCTGCGGGTCCGCCTATATGTTTTTCTGTTGTATTTCCTTCATTTCCTGCTGAGGCCAAAACGATCATTCCTTTACTAAAAGCGATTTCCGCCCCTTTTGAAATGAAATTTGTCGTTCCGTTCATATCGCTGTAAGTATGACTGTAATTGGCATTATCAAAAGCAAAATATCCTAGAGAAGTAGTTATAATATCAGCTCCTAAAGCGTCTGCTTGTTCTGTGGCTTCTACCCAATAAGATTCTTCAACTGGATTTTCGGAAGCATTATCTTCAGTTATAAATAAATAATACGAAGCGTCTGGCGCAGTTCCCACTAAAGCATTTTCTTTATAACCTCCCATAGTTGACAGCACTTCGGTGCCATGATCGTTTCCTGAATAAAAATTGGCGTTTCTGTTAACAAAATCGTATCCGCCTAAAATCAGGTTATTATCTCGTAATCTCTGAAATGGTTGAGCAGTATTTACACCTGGAAAACCTGCATCGAGAACTGCAATTATTTTTCCTGTTCCGGTAAAATTCTGCTGGTGCAGAACTTGTCCGTTTAACATCTGGATTTGATTTAATGAATTTCCGTAAGAGTAATCGATTGTGGTTTTCAATTTGTCTTTAACCTTGGAAACTGAATTTTCAGAAACTTTTTTAGCCGTTGTATTTAAGGCTTTATTGGCAAAAACTATTTTGTTTACAAAAGAAAGTGATGCAAGTGCATTAATATCGCTTTGAGTTCCTCTTATATGAAGCGCATTCATCCATTTAGATTGTGCTAATACTGTAATTCCAGTACTAGCTTTCACTTGATTTACATATGTGATTTCAAGCGGCGCATCGGAAATATCCAAGGTAATATTTTGGTTTGTACGACGATCTAAAGCTTTCTGCGAAAGTGTTTGCAACGGATTATTGAAGAAATCCTGAGCATTGGGTTTTCCTGTAAAATAAACCCATGCATCTTCCTGTGCGAAGATTGAAAACGAAACAAATACTAAAAGAAAAGTAAAGGTATATTTCATAGCATACTTTTTAGCGGAATTTCTTCCTAAGAAAGTATAAAGCTAAGAAATTACTCCCGAACCAACTAATTCATTTTCTAAATACCAAGCTACAAATTGTCCTTCTGTAATAGCCGATTGAGGTTCTTCAAAACGAACGTACATTCCGTCTTCAAATTGATATAAAACGGCTTTTTGCAAAGGCTGGCGGTAACGGATTCTGGCCATTACTTCCATTGATTCTCCCGGTTTTAAAGCCATATCAGTACGAACCCAATGCACTTCTGAGTTACCTACAAACAGCGCTTTTTTAAATAAACCTGGGTGATTGCTAGACAAACCGGTATAAATAGTATTCGTATCGACATCTGTGGCAATTACAAATAACGGATCTGTAGTTCCTCCTACATTCAGACCTTTTCTTTGTCCAACTGTAAAATAATGAGCCCCTTGATGTTTTCCCACAACTTTACCCATTGTTGGAAGATATTCTAGTTTTTTAGCTTCTATTTTTAATTCTTCTTCTAATGATATTCCTGCTGGAATTTCATTATTATAAATTGGGTCGTTTTTATCGATTTGAACTATTTTACCTTCTTTTGGTTGTAATTTTTGCTGTAAAAATTCCGGTAAACGTACTTTTCCAATAAAACATAATCCTTGAGAATCTTTCTTTTCTGCTGTTACCAATTCCATTTCAGCCGCGATTTCGCGTACTTCAGGTTTTGTTAAAGCTCCAATTGGAAACAACGCTTTTGATAATTGTTCTTGTGACAACTGACATAAAAAGTAAGACTGGTCTTTATTAACGTCGTTTCCTGCAATTAATTGATAAACAGTTTTTCCGTCAACCTCAGTTTCACTTTTTTGGCAGTAGTGCCCTGTAGCCACATAATCAGCACCAAGACTTAAAGCGATTTTCATAAAAACATCAAATTTGATTTCGCGGTTACAAAGCACGTCAGGATTTGGAGTTCTTCCTTTTTCGTATTCGTTGAACATATAATCAACGATTTTTTCTTTGTATTCTTCGCTTAAATCAACAGTCTGAAACGGTATACCAAGTTTTTCGGCTACTAATAAAGCATCATTACTATCTTCTAACCAAGGACATTCATTAGAGATTGTAACCGAATCATCGTGCCAGTTTTTCATAAAAAGCCCAATAACTTCGTATCCTTGCTGCTGCAATAAATAAGCGGCAACACTAGAATCTACTCCACCAGAAAGACCAACTACTACTCGTTTCATTTTAAAACTTTTAATTTTTTATAAGGGTGCAAAGGTACGTCATATTTTAGAAAATTTAAGGGCTTTCAATTAGTTTATATAATCCAGCGGTAGATAAAACTTATGGTTTAAATACTTACTTTTAATATTCAAATAAAGTATTATGAAAAAATACATTTACAGTTTATTTCTATTTTTCACTTTACTGTCGGTAAGTGCACAGCGATATTCGTCATCATTAGCTGATTACGAAGCGTATAAAGCATTTAGAGGCAAGCCTTTATCGGATAAATTTTCGAATATTGAATCTGTAAAAGTGATTTATGATTTAAGAAAACAAAAAATGTATTACTTCAACAGTACATTGATTTCGCTTCATTATGATTTTGTTACAAATTATCTGCATTACAATCATGATTTAGAAGTTTTTAATAATGAAAATTACAGTAATACAGAGAAAAATCGTGATTTTCTTCTTGGAAACCTTAATCATATTAAAGGAACTGATAAATGGATTTTCGAACTGGCAGCTTCAGATTACATGCCTATTGAATTGATTGAACGCTTTTTTTACCTCGTTAAAAAATCCACTTTTATTGGAGATAATTTAAAGTTCTATTTGAACAATCCCGAAAAAATGGAATGGTTCCGATTGGAAAAGTTTAAAATTCCGTGTGTCAAATCAGATTATATTTTTAATGAATTAAAATATCAGGAAGTTGTAGGCGGAACAAATGTTGGCATCTTAAAGCAATACAAAATCAATGATTTAGAAAAAACTAAACCCAATCCTGATGAAATTGTAATTCTTGACGGAACACCAGATATCCTTCCAAATGTCCGTGGAATTATTGTGACTGAACTGCAGACACCTTTAAGTCATTTAGTGCTTTTAGGTAAAAACAGAAAAATTCCAATTATGGCATATACAAAAGCTTTTACGGATCAAAATATCAGCCGATTTCTTTCTAAAAAAGTGGAATTAAAAATCGAAGTTGATACATTTTTCATTAAAGAAAGTACTAAGAACATAGCACTGAAAACAAATTCCAAAAAGAAAAAATTAACAATCGATACCACTATTACCAATTTGGTCGATTTGTCTAAAATTCCTAAAAAAGGGGTTAATTATATTGGATCGAAAGCGCAGAATATGGCGTATTTAATAGCAGTTTCAAAAGAAATTCCTTTTAAAGTTCCAGAAAACGCACATGCGATTCCGTTTTATTATTATACCAAACACATTCAGAAAAAATCGATTTCACCTTTAATACAGGAACTTTTGGCTTTTCCCAAGAAAGATTCGATTGCTTGGATAAACAATCAGCTGAAAAAAATTCGTGACGCTATTAAAAAAGAATCTATTGATCCAGAATTAATTTCGAAGTTAAATCTCGAATTTAAAAATGCTAAGTTTAAAAATTTCAGATTTCGATCTTCTACAAATGCCGAAGATTTAGATGATTTTAATGGTGCTGGATTATACGATTCTAAAACCGGAATTATGGGCGACAGCATCAAAACATTTGAAAAAGCAATTAAACAAGTCTGGGCAAGTGTATGGAATGAAGCTTCTTATAATGAAAGAGAAATTTACGGCATTGACCAGCATAATATTGCGATGGGCGTTTTGGTTCATCGTTCTTTTCCTGATGAACTGGCCAATGGCGTTATTATTACCAAGAATATATTCAGACAAAACTTTCCTGGAATTACGGTCAACATTCAAAAGGGTGAGAATTCAGTTGTAAAACCTGAAAAAGGAGAAGTCTGCGAGCAGTTTGTAGCGTATCACTTTAACTCAGGAACGAGCGACGAAGATTTTGATGTGGATTATACTTCCAATTCTAATCTTAATAACAATGAGCCATTATTAAGCAGAACCGAAATGAGCCATCTTTTTATGGTCAGCAAGAAAATTGAAGAAAAAATGTATCGTTACTGGCGAAAAAACGCATTTCATCCAGTAGATATTGAATTTAAAATTGTGGGAGAAAGTCGTGATTTGTATATCAAACAGGTTCGTCCATTTAATGACTAATCAATAAAAAACCAATACATCTATTTCATTGGAAACGGTGTTTATCAGTACAATCTTGAATTCAAAGTCATCAATATTAATTTTTTCCTGAATGTTTTTTCTAATGGTTTTATGATCTAAGGAAAAACCGTTTGACAGGGCTATTTTGACATCAACAGTATTTAAATATTTTGAGGCTTTTTTATTTACAATCACCGAAGCTGCAATGTAAAAACCAATGATTATAATTTGAAAAAAGAGCAGTAATTCTATTTTCTCAAACGGATACATAATATCGAGAATAGAAAGTGTAATGGTTGCAAAAAGAAAAATAATGGCATTTACGGTAAAGGATTGTGTTCTAAATCTCAGGATTGAAAATATCGCAAACAAACCAAATCCAATGCCAACGCCAATTTCGATTTTGGTGAACAAATAGCAAAGCGAAAAAGTACACAATCCAACAATAACCATTAACGGATTTATGGTTTCATTGTCTTTTCTGTTGGAGAAAAAATACAAAACCAAAATCGAAAAAAACAATAATAAAAATCGTCCGACAAGTTCGTTTAAATCCATTCAATCAAAGTATAATTGAGTTCAAATTTAAAAAAAATCAGCCACGAATTCACGAATCTTTTATATTTAAATAAATTCGTGAATTCGTGGCTGGAAATTGTTTCTTTTATATCCGCCTATTTATTTTTAGGTTTTGAATCGGCTTGGTAACTGCTTTTCGGATCGCTCATGTTAACTTCTTTGGTTAATTTGCCTTTAGTATAAAATTGCCATATTCCAGCTTTTTTTCCGTTTACAAACTTTCCTTTCGAAGCTACAGCACCATCGGCATCATAAAAAACAGCATCGCCGTTAAATTCGTTGTTTTTATAAGTGGTTAATTCTAAAGGCGTACCATTCTGACCCATTTTTTTATAGGTTCCCTCTCTTGAGCCATTAACATAAGTCATTTCTTCAGCAACTTTAGCATTAGGATAATAAACAGTTCTCGGGCCGTCAAGTTTTCCTTTTTTATAATTTTCAGAAATCATTAGAACTTTAGAAGCCTTATGATAATATTTCCATTCCCCTTCTCTGTCTTTTCCAATTTCTTTTCCTTCACTTACTTTATTTTTACTCTGATCGTAAAAAATTGTGTACGAACTGCCATCATTTGCTGTAAAATCACGTGTTGCAATTACATCGCCTTTTTTAGTATCATCAAAAAACTTGAATATTCCGGTCTCTTTTCCATGACTAAAAGTTCCTTCATATCTTGGACGTTTTGATTCGTAAAATCCTTTCCAGACACCATCCTTTTTACCATCAGCATCTACTTTATTAAACTCTGTCTGAGCATTTACTAAAAAGACATTTATGAATGCCAATACTATTAAAATTCTTTTAGAAGTCATGTTTTAATCAATTTTAAACTTTAACGAAATTTAGCTTCAGAAAGTATACAATACTATCACCAAAGTTAAAATTTTGATTTTACTTTTATATCACAAAAGTTTCTTCAAAAAAAAATCCCGATAAAACGGGATTTTTTAAGTTTTTATTTCTTTTTATTTTGAGCTTTTTTAGCCGCTTCCTGCTGTTCCATCACTTCTTGAAGACGTTGTTGGAATTTGCTTGGTTTTTTAGGCTCTCTCTGTTTGTTTTCTTGAATTTGAGCGTGAATTTTTTCACTGTCTACAATATAATTTTTAATTACAAACATAATTCCGATTGTAATTAAGTTTGAAATAAAGTTGTACAAACTCAATCCTGCTCCATAGCTGTTGAAGAAAATTAACATCATCAACGGTGATACGTAGATCATGATTTTCATCATTTTCGCCATATCCGGCATACCTTCCTGCTGTGGAGCTGCCATTTGCTGATCTCCTGAAGTCATTTTCATGTAGAAGAAAATCGCAATTGCTGCCAAAATTGGGAACAAACTAATGTGATCTCCATACAATGGAATATGGAAAGGTAATTTTACAACTGAGTCAAAAGAAGATAAATCATCTGCCCAAAGGAAGCCTTTTTGTCTTAGTTCAAATGCAGCAGGGAAAAACTGAAACGAAGCGTACATAAAAGGAAGCTGGATCAATGCTGGAATACATCCTGCCATTGGGTTTACTCCTGCTTTGTTGTACAGTTTCATAGTTTCCTGCTGTTTTTTCATTGGGTCTTTTTTGTATTTTTCGCCCAACTCATTAATATCAGGTCTTAAAACTTTCATTTTAGCCTGAGACAGGAATGATTTATAGGTAATTGGCGACATAGCCAATTTGATAATAATGGTAAAAATAATAATCGCAATTCCTAAAGACAATCCAATTGTTGAACTTAAGAATCCAAATAACGGAACGAAAATTAATTTGTTGATCCAACCAAAGATTCCCCATCCTAGTGGGATAATTTTTTGGAAATCTTTATCGTAAGATTTTAATACTTTGTAATCTGCTGGTCCAAAATACCAGTTCATTTTATAATCGATTTCACCATTTGTAAAAGCTAAAGGAACTGTAGCATTAAATTGTTTGGTGAAAACAGTATCAATTTTTTCGTCTTTTACTAAATTCTGAGATACTAAATCAGCTTTTGCAAAAGCAGTATTCGTTTGAAGGATGGTAGCAAAGAAATGCTGTTTGAAAGCGATATAATCTACTTTTTCAGGATTTTCTTCTTTGTGGTCTCCTTGACCTACATAACTTTCTTTTCCATCTTCATAGTTATAATAAATTTCAGCATAACGGTTTTCATACGAAACACTTTTTTCGTTTCTGTACGTTTTTAAATCCCACTGTAAATTTACTGGTTTAGAAGAATTTAGAACTCGGTTTAATCCTTGAGAACGAATATCAAAACCAACTAAGTAATCATTTGGTTTTAAAATGTATTTGTATTCTAAAAATTCGTTAACACCTGCTTTTAAACGCATAGATAAAACTTGATCGGCTCCTACTTTTTCTAATGTAGGTTCAAAAAACAAATCTTTCGAATTTAAAGTTCTATTATCAGTAGTTTGTAACTGAAGGTTTAAATTAGAATTGTTGTCTTTAATCAACTCTACTAATTGTTTTGATCCTTTTCTAAATTTCTCAAATTCTTTTAAAGTTGCTTCAACAATGTACCCACCTTTATTAGCAATTTTAAGTTTGATCTTTTCGTTTTCAATAGTCGTAAAAGATTCTTTTGCAGAAGGAAGTGTCGCAGAATAAGCGAAACCACCTAATGTTTTTTGCAATTGCGCCAATTGCACTGTATCTCCAGGAGTTACAGCAGCAGCTGGTAATGATGTAGTTTTTGCCTTATCAGCTTTCGCTTGAGCTTCTTGTTTAGCTACTAATTCTTTCTTGGCTTTTTCAGCAGCGATTTCTTTTTCAGACGGTTGATTTTGGTACATAATCCAAATCAAAAGTCCAAATATCAATACAAAACCAATGATCGAATTGAGATCTAATTTTTTTTCTTCCATTATTTTAAAAAAAGTTATTCGTTTGAGGTTATTAGTATTCGTTTAATTTAAATGTTACACCTCTTAGAATGAATTATTATTTTTTATGTGCGTTTACAGCTGCAGCCACAAAGTTTACAAAAATTGGGTGCGGATTGGCAACGGTACTTTTGTATTCAGGATGGTATTGTACTCCAATAAAAAATGGGTGATTCTCTAATTCTACAATTTCTACCAATCCTGTATCTGGATTTACTCCAGAAGCTTTTAAACCTGCTTTCTGCAATTCATCAGCATATTTATTATTGTATTCGTAACGGTGGCGGTGACGCTCAGAGATTGTTTTCTCTCCGTAAATTTTGTATGCTAAAGTATTTGGTTTAATATCACATTTCCAAGCACCTAAACGCATTGTTCCACCTTTATCCGTTATGTTTTTCTGCTCTTCCATTAAACTTACTACTGGATGAGTGGTTTTCTCGTTCATCTCAGTAGAATTCGCTTCTGCATACCCTAAAATATTTCTAGAATATTCGATAACAGACATCTGCATTCCTAAACAAATTCCGAAGAAAGGAATGTTGTTTTCACGCACAAAACGCACTGCTTCTATTTTTCCTTCAATTCCTCTTTCTCCAAAACCTGGAGCAACTAAAACTCCATCAAGAGAACCTAATTTTTCTTCAACATTATCAGTATTGATGTGCTCTGAGTGAATAGAAATCACGTTTACTTTCGTTTCGTTTGCAGCACCTGCATGAATGAACGCCTCTAAAATAGATTTGTAACAATCCTGCATTTCTACATATTTCCCAACCAAACCAATGTTTACAGTTTGTTTTGGACTTTTTAATCTTTTTAAGAACGTATTCCAAGTTTTAAGATCTGGAGATGCTTTCTTAGGAAGATCTAATTTCTTTAAAGCCACAACATCTAATCCTTCTTCAAGCATTAAATTTGGAACTTCATATATTGTAGAAGCATCAATAGATTGAATAACTGCTTCTTTCTTCACATTACAGAATAAAGCTAATTTCTGGCGTAATTCCTGAGACAATTCGTGCTCTGTTCTACAAACCAAAATATCGGCTTTAATACCGCTCTCCATTAATGTTTTAACAGAGTGCTGTGTTGGTTTTGTTTTTAGTTCACCTGCAGCAGCCAAATATGGAACTAATGTCAAGTGAATCACAATTCCGTTGTTTTCGCCCAATTCCCAAACTAACTGACGAACAGATTCTATATAAGGTAGCGATTCGATATCACCAACAGTTCCACCAATTTCAGTAATAACAATATCATAATCGCCAGATTTTCCCAGCAATTGCATTCTGTCTTTGATTTCGTTTGTGATATGAGGAACAACTTGAACCGTTTTTCCTAAAAATTCTCCTCTTCTTTCTTTTTCAATAACTGAAAGATAAACTCTTCCTGTCGTAACGTTATTAGCCTGAGAAGTAGGAACGTTTAAGAAACGCTCATAGTGTCCTAAGTCTAAGTCAGTTTCAGCTCCATCATCTGTTACATAACATTCTCCGTGTTCATACGGGTTTAGTGTCCCCGGATCTACGTTAATGTATGGATCAAATTTCTGAATAGTTGTACGGTATCCTCTTCCTTGTAACAATTTTGCCAAAGATGCCGCGATAATCCCTTTTCCTAATGAAGAGGTCACACCTCCTGTAACAAAAATATATTTTGTTTGATTCATTCTGTTGTTTGTTTGTAAGTAGTTGTGTAAAAAACTTGGCAAAAGTACAAATTTAATTAGACAATTTGCTAATTAGAAAATTTACCAATTAAAAAATTTAAGAAATAGATAAGTTATAATTAGAAAACAATGAATTAAATTCACTTTAAAGCAACATTTTAATGTTATCTCTCTAAAACATTATCTAATTTTCTAAATTTCCATTATCTAATTATTTTAAGGCTTTGGATACTGCTTCTTTATATTTCTGATCAATTCTTCTAAACCATTTAGTTTCAATTCATAAATAAGTTGCAATTGCTGTCCTAATTCTCCTTTTGGAAATCCTTTACTATGATACCAAACAACATAATATTCCGGTAAATCAATTAAATATCGCCCTTCGTATTTCCCGAAAGGCATTTTGGCGTGTGCTAATTTTATAAGTTGTTTTTTGTCTTGATCCATTTTTTTAGAAGAAATATACTAGATGAAAGAATAAAGACTTCACGCCTTTCTTCATGCAAAATTATCACTTATTTTTCCTTTTGCCACTCCCAATAGCTATTAGGAATAAAAAATTATCAGATTAAAAACTTAGCATATCACTATCTCAGTGACTTAGCATCTAAACAAAAAGAAGCAGGAAAAAAGAACTTATTCAATTCTCTTTTCCTGCTTCAAATTTTTGCTTAAGATTATAAATTCACATAAAGCCAAAGATTCACACAAAGATTAGAAACCTTTGCACCTTTGCCCCTCAGCGCCTTAGAACCTTCTTAGTAATGCCATCTCACAAATGCTTCCATTGCCGCATAAGTCGCTAAACCTAATTGGTGGTACAATTCAGCGGTTTCGCGGTTTCTGTCTTCGGCTCTCTGCCAGAACTCTCTAGAGTCAGTTCCCTGGAAAACAACACCGTCTTTCTGCGACTGGTGTTTGAAGATTCCGTGGCGTTTCGCCAGAACCTGGTCGGGACTCATCGGAACTGCCATTTCCACTTCGTCAATCCCCCATTCCTGCCATGCGCCTCTGTACAGCCACAGCCAGCAGTCATTCATGAATGCTTTCGGTTTCAGGTTTTTAACCGATTCAAAAATCGCGTCAAGGCATACCTTATGCGTGCCGTGCGGATCTGCTAAATCGCCTGCCGCATAAATCTGGTGCGGTTTGATTTTTTCAATCAGATCCATCGTAATCTGGATATCTTCCTGTCCGATTGGTTTCTTCTCAATAGTTCCGGTTTCATAAAAAGGAAGTTCCATAAAATGGATCTGCTCGTCCGGAAGCCCCACAAAATGGCTCGTTGCCCTTGCCTCTCCTTTTCTGATCAGTCCTTTTATATAGCGGACTTCAGGAATATCAATCTCGCTGTTCTTTTTGTTTTCAAGGAAAGTCTGCGCTTTTTTGTAGATGCTGTCGGCTTCCTCGCTTTTAATTCCGAATTTTTCATTGTAGTCAATCACAAATCTGGCAAAACGGAGCGCTTCATCATCGGCAACTGCAATATTTCCGGAGGTCTGGTACGCAACATGCACTTCATGCCCCTGCTCCTGCAGACGCATAAAGGTTCCTCCCATGCTGATAATATCATCATCTGGATGCGGGCTGAAGATCAGGACACGTTTTTTTGCCGGTTCTGCTCTTTCCGGACGGTTGGTATCATCTGCATTGGGTTTTCCGCCCGGCCAGCCCGTAATGGTATTCTGCAGTTTGTTGAATATTTTGATATTGATATCGTAAGCCGGACCTGAATCTGCCAGCAGGTCGCTCATTCCGTTTTCGATATAATCAGCATCGGTAAGCATTAAAATTGGTTTTTTAAGGTCTAATGCCAGACCTAAAACCGCTTTTCTGGTCAGTTTATCTGTCCACACAATTTTCTCCACCAGCCACGGTTTGTTGATTCTGGTAAGTTTTGAAGAAGCTTCTTTATCCAGAATAAAAACAGCATTATCATGTTCCTGTAAAAATGAAGCCGGAACTCTGTTCGTTACTTCATCTTCAACTGATCTTTTAACAATATTCGCCTTTCCTTCTCCCCAGGCCAGTAAAATCACTCTTTTCGCTTCCATGATTTTTTTCACGCCGAGTGTGATTGCCGTTCTCGGCGTATTGTTCAATCCAAAGAAATCTTTGCTTGCTGCCACTCTTGTGATATGGTCCAGAGCCACCAGACGTGTTTTTGAGTTCTGGAGCGATCCCGATTCATTAAAACCAATGTGCCCGTTTCCTCCGATTCCCAGAATCTGCAGATCGATTCCGCCCAGTTCTTCGATTTTGGCTTCGTATTCATGGCAGTAATCTGCGATCTGTTCTTTGGTTAAAAGTCCGTCCGGGATATGGCAGTTTTCAGGTAAAATATCGACGTGGTCAAACAGAAGCTCTTTCATAAAACGCACGTAGCTGTTGATTGAGTTCGGCTCCATCGGATAGTATTCGTCCAGATTAAAACTGATTACGTTTTTAAAACTAAGACCTTCTTCTTTGTGAAGGCGCACCAGTTCGGCATAGAGTCCTTTCGGAGAAGATCCTGTTGCCAGACCTAAAATACACGGTTTGTTTTCTTTTTGTTTTGACTGGATTAAAGCGGCAATTTCCTGCGCAACAGCTTTTGATGCCTCACCCGAATTTTCAAATACAACCGTATTGATGTTTTCGAAGCGTTTTTCAAATCCTGTCGCTTTGTCTATTTTACTTTTTAACATGATATAGTTTTTTTTATTCTATTAGCTGATATGCGTATTTCATCTTATAAAGATAAAACCTTTATATGCGATACGAGTATAAATTATTGATTTTAAGCAGAATATTATTTTTTATCTTTCCTATAAAGATAAAATTATCTATCAAAACTGAATCTCATTTCGCTTTGATATACTGCATTATTTTTGCATAGAAATGCGTATTTTTTGCAAAGCAAAGATAATTCAATTTATTAGTAATTTCCCAAATTCGATATGAATATTTTGTTAATATTCGTTTGAATTGTATTGAATGTGTTACAAAAAGAAAAGCCATACAATCATGTATGGCTTTTCTTTTTGTAAGTATTAATTCCAGTTAAAACTAATCTTTTTTTCAATTTCTGAACTTAAACTCAAAAACACCGGACAGGTCATGGCTACACGTTCTAAGATTGTTCTTGCCTTTTGATCTGCATTGCTTTTCATTTCAAAAACAATTTCAATTGCGCCAATACGACGAGGTTCTGCATTCATGATTTTGGTTACTTCTGCAGTAGAACCAACGAAGTCTACTTCAATATCTCGAGCTTTAATTCCCATTACGGTCATCATGCAGCTAGCCAATGCATTAGCAACTGTATCTGTTGGAGAAAAAGCTTCTCCTTTTCCGTTATTATCTAAAGGCGCATCCGAAACGATTTCGCTTCCTGACTGCACATGAACTGATTTCGTTCTTAAATCGCCTAAATAGGTTACTTTTGATGTCATTAATTTGCTACTTTTAAAGTTAAGTCTGAATCGTAATATAAAATGTAGACGCCTTTATTGGCATGCCCTCCATCTTCTTTTTTATAAAACTGAAATTTATTATCTACTTGCTGCGTAGTCATTAAATCTGTTGTTTCTTGATATGTTTTTCCTTGAACCAAACGCATCATTGTATCAAAAGTAACATCAAAACCTCTGGTTGCGTAAGTATTTGGATACGTTTTATTTTTCAGCTTGTATTCTTTCTTAAAGATCGATGCCGATTGTTCATCGCTGTCACGTGTAACTGAAGGATACATCAATTTTAATTTTACCAGATTGTTAAAACTAATTTCATCTGTATCTAATGTGCTGTTTTGTTCTAGAATCACCAACTGTACCTGACAGGTTTTCTGAGCATCTATTAAAGCTTTAATCACCGTTTTAATCATAGCTGTATTTCCAGTTTCCATTACCACATAATTCATTCTATTAGGCAGCAGCAAACTTTTTAGATTAGCAGCATCTAAAGCACCAGTTTCTGTTAAAGATGCAAAAACAACTCCTCTTTGGTTTTGCTTGATATAACTGATAACGGATTCTTTTTTCTTATCTACAACAGCTACAATATTTCCGTTTTTAGATCTCATGTAATCAAAAATTGCATTTCGAACCACATCATTAGACGGAATCGTTTGATACAAGTTATCAATAGGATTTGCAACATCTTTAGACAATGGAGAAATTACGGGAACATTAAACAAACGAAGTGAATTCGCTGTCGCTTCAGCATTATTTTGATAAAATGGTCCGATAACGGCATCCGCATTTTGTAATTTATTCTGAGCAATTAAACTTGAAACATTAGAAGTTGTTTTCGTTTCCTGAGAATCATAAATCGAAACATCAATTGGCAGTTTCAATGTTTTAGCCGAATCAATCGCCATCATTGCTCCAGAATAAAAATCAAGGGTCATATTTAAAAACTTATCTGTTTTTAATCGGGCAGCCATTCCAGTTGTATCGCTTTGTAATTTTGCTAAATTAAATGGCAGTAATAAAACAACTTTTTTACGATCAATCTGACCTCTTTTTTTAGTCAGCTCTACAATTTCAGGATCAATAGAAACGGTTTCTGATTTTACTTTATCTACAATTTTAATACCGCCACCAGTATTTTCATATGATTTTTCAGCAGGTTTTTCAACTTCTTTAGTCGCTATCGTTTCAGATGGTTTTTCTTGTGGCGTTACGATTGGCTGCGGTGCTACATATCCAGCAGGAACTTTCAAAACCATTCCTTCTTTTACTCCTTCAGAAAGTGAAGGATTTAAAGCGATTAGTTCATCTTGTGTTAGATGAAAAACGCGTCCTAAACTATAAAAAGTTTCTTTGGGCTTAACTTGATATTCCATATAACTAACTGCTTTTTTAGAAGTCTCAGCAGTTTTTTTAGGTTCTTCAGTTTTTGCCGTTGTTGTTGTTTCTGTTTTTGGCGCTTTACCTTTAATAGTCAGTCTATATCCAACAGGCAGACCTGAAACAATATCCGGATTACGTTTTTCTAATTCTTCAACAGACATATTATACTGTTTAGCAATACCGAATTTGGTTTCTTTTGGCTGAACATCATGAAAAACATATTTTTCAGATCCACTTTCTTTCGGTTTTTTATCAACTGTTACAGCTGTTTTTGGCATGCTTCCTTTTGCAGGAATCACTAATTTCTGTCCTGTTTGAATGCCATCTTTTTCTAAAAACGGATTTGCTGCTTTTAAGGCTTCATCTGAAATACCATATTTATGTTCGATGCTCCAAAATGTTTCTTTTGGCTGCACTTCATGAATTATTTCTTTTGAATTACCTGCTGATTTTACCGCAGCTGTTTCTTTTTTATCCACACCTTTATTAGTTGTTGACGGAATCAATAAAACAGTATTAGGTTTTATGCCGCTTCTTGCATCAGGATTTAATTCGTAAATATCATAAGGGGTAACTTTGAATTTTTGAGCAATCTGATTGATTGTTTCACCACTCGAAACAGTGTATTTAACTACTTTCCCCTGTGAAAAAGCAGAGCAGGTTACAAAAAAAACAAAGAATACTAATGTTGAAAAATATTTCATAATATGGCTTAAAACAATTTAATTTTTAATTCAATTCACAAGTTAATACTTCCTCTTATACAAGATTCACGCCATTTGTTTACTCTTCAAAAATATTATCGAAGATCGACATCTAACTTAGCAATAATAATGTTCTTATATAACTCATCTTCTTCTTTTTTCTTGCATTGGTACAAAAGTTCTTCTATGTTTTCGAACTTATCTGCGTAAACATAATACGAAAGACTGTTTACATTGAAGAAAAAACTAGCATTAAAATCGCCTGAATCAATGAGTTTCATAATTAACTTATCTCTCATCATTGAATCTGTAAATATACCCAAAACTAAGTAATAGCCATTCGAAACTTCTTTAAGATTATCATAAACTTCAATCTTTATATTTTTTTCATTTTTAAATGGGTTTTCTTTCAACTCTTTGCGCATTTCTTCTATCGAAATTGCTTTTGAAATTTCTTCAGAAACTGGTTTATTTTGCTTTTTAATGGCTTCGCCTTGGTATTTTTTTAGTTTTACCAAAGCCAGTTTATCATTAAATTTCCGGGCTTCCATACTATAATAAGAAGCCTTACTGATGTGACGTTTTACTTCAATTTGTTTTTGAGTATCTAAAGAATCTATCTTGGCAATTAAAAGCTGGTTTTGAGCGTCGCCTTTTTCCTGATCTATTTTATAACGTTTAATTTCTTCTAACGAAAGTCGCTGTTGTAACGAGGTTACGTTATTATTTTTTTCGCTTTCGCGGACTTTTTTCTTGTACTCCTGGTTTTCTTCTACAGCTATTTTTTCTACTTTATTCATTAAACCAGCATACACTTTTCTGTTTTCTGCCAATTCTTTTTTTAGCTGAGAAGACAAATAACTTGTTTTACCGATGCTTTCATAAGAAAGTTTTTCTAAACGTTTAGATTCATCTACATTCAAGATATCCATGCGTTTTAATTCTTTCAAATCGCTGTTCATGGCATTTACCAATGAATCTAATTTTGCCATTAAAATGTCCTGAACATTTTTATTGGCTTCTAAAACCAAACGTAATTTTTCAACCGAATTTTCTTTTGAACCATTCATATCATTCAGATTCACTTTCAAATCGTTAATCTTTATAATTTTCTGGTTCATTTCTTTTTGAACCACAAGTCGGTCTTTTAAATCTTCAATTTCAACCGTTTTGGCTTTTGTTTTTTCAACTACAACTTGTTTTTCGGCTAGAGCCAGCATTAATTCTTCGCTTTCGTTTGCTGGTTTTATTGCTGTAGTATTGATGGCCAACTTGTTTCCAACAATCAATCCGTTTACGATTTCAGGGTTTTGCGATTCCAATTGATCAATTGAAATTCCGTATTTCTTAGCAATCGAAAATTTAGTTTCTTTTGGTTCTACAACATGAAAGACCGTTTCTTGATTGATTACACGAACTCTTCCGTCTACTGTTTTTCGTTTATTTGGGATGGTAATTGTCTGACCAATCTGTAAGCCATTTACCAAGATATCTTTATTGAGGCTTTCTAAATCCTGAACCGAAACATTGTATTCTCTAGCAATGCTGAACAAGGATTCTTTTGCTACAACGTGATGTGTCGTTTTTGAAGGAGCTGCATTTTCCGTTTTAGATGAATTTACAATAATGGGAATAATTAATTCTTGTCCGATTTGAAGTCCGTTTACAAGAACAGCCTGATTGGCATTTTGAATAGCTTCAACCGAAACATTATATTGTTTAGACAAACCAAAGAGTGTTTCTTTTGGCGCAACAATATGGGTTTGCTGCTTTAAATTTGTATTTTCTGAGGAATGAACTGGAATCTTTATAATTTGATTGTCTTTGATTCCGTTTTGAGATTCTGGGTTGAGTTTGTAAATCTCGTCAATAGAAACCTTGTATTTCTGGGCAATAAAATAAGCGGTTTCTCCTTTTTGAATTGTATGTTCAATAATTGAATCTTGCGCAGCTATTTTGTTAAAAGACAAAATAAACACAAGAGAAATCGTTAAAAGTTCTCTCATAAATAGTAGGTTATAAAAAATTAAGGCCTTACAAATGTAAGACCTTAATTTTAATTTATGCTACTATTCCCACTCAATTGTTGCTGGTGGTTTTGAACTAATATCGTAAACGACACGGTTCACACCTTTTACTTTATTAATAATATCATTCGATACTTTCATCAAGAAATCATACGGTAAATGAACCCAGTCAGCAGTCATACCATCTGTAGATTCTACCGCTCTAAGTGCCACTACTTTTTCATAAGTACGTTCATCACCCATAACACCAACAGAGTTTACAGGAAGCAAAATTGCTCCAGCCTGCCAAACTTTATCATATAATCCCCAAGACTTTAATCCTTCGATGAAAACAGAATCTACATCTTGTAAAATTCTAACTTTCTCTGGTGTAATATCTCCTAAAATTCTAATTGATAATCCAGGTCCAGGGAAAGGATGTCTTCCTAATAATTCTGGATCTATTCCTAATGTAGCTCCCACTCGTCTTACTTCATCTTTGAAAAGCATTCTAAGTGGTTCTACAATTTTTAATTTCATATAATCTGGCAATCCACCAACGTTGTGGTGCGATTTAATGGTCGCTGATGGTCCTTTTACAGAAACCGATTCGATAACGTCTGGATAAATTGTTCCTTGCGCCAACCATTTTACGTCTTCTAATAAGTGTGATTCATCATCAAAAACTTCGATAAATACACGACCAATTGTTTTACGTTTGGTTTCAGGATCGCTGATTCCTGCCAATTCAGAAAGGAAACGGTCTCCAGCGTCAACACCTTTTACATTTAATCCCATTCCTTTGTATTGATCCAATACATTTTGGAATTCGTTTTTACGTAAAAGTCCGTTGTTTACGAAAATACAATATAAGTTTTGTCCGATTGCTTTGTTTAATAAAACTGCCGCAACAGTAGAATCTACTCCTCCAGATAAACCAAGAACTACTTTGTCGTTTCCTAATTTTTCTTTCAATTCTCCTACCATTTCTTCTACGAAAGCGTTTGGAGTAAAGTTTTGAGGAACTTCAGCAATTTTCACTAAGAAGTTTTCTAACATTTTTGATCCATCTGTAGAATGGTAAACTTCTGGATGGTATTGAATTGCATAAGTAGTTTCGCCTTCAATTTTGTAAGCTGCGTATTCTACATCATGCGTACTTGCTAATTTTACGGCTTTTGTTGGAAGTGCTTTGATACTATCGCTATGGCTCATCCAAACTTGGCTGTTTTCTGAAACTCCTTCAAAAAAAGTTTCATTTTCTTTAATATAAGACAAGTTGGCTCTTCCGTATTCTCTAGTGTTTGAAGCTGCTACTTCTCCACCGCTGAAATGCGCTAAATATTGTGCTCCGTAACAAACGGCAAGCAAAGGCATTTTACCTCTAATTTGCGATAAATCAGGATGTGGCGCATCTTCTCCTCTAACAGAGAAAGGGCTTCCTCCTAAAATTACGGCTTTATAACTTGATAAATCACTTGGAATGTGATTGTAAGGAAAAATTTCGCAGAATATATTTAATTCGCGAACTCTACGCGCAATAAGCTGTGTATATTGCGATCCGAAATCTAAAATAAGTACGTTGTGTTGCATGCGCAAAAATACTTTTTAAATTCGAAATTGAAAAATCGGAACAATGAAAAAATTTATTTTTTTTTAATCGTCCGATTTTTAGGTGCAAAGGGATAAAGTGACAAAGGTTCCTAGGCAAAATTTAAAGAACCTTAACCTTTGTAACTTTGGACCTTTGTAACTTTGTAACTTTACAGAAAATCCAAACCACTCAAAAATTCGTATCTACAGAAAAACCATTTAAATTTAACTATGAAATCAAAACTTATTGCTCTGACAGTTCTTGTGTCAGTATTTTTTTCATCTTGTAATGCAGTCGATGATTTATTATCTTTTACTATTTCGAATGAAACTTCGATTAAAATCCAGAGTACATCGCCTATTAATCTGCCTTCGGAAATTATCACACCAGAAGTTACCACCAATTCTTCAGCAGAATTTGCAAACAACAAAACAAAAGCAAGTCTGGTAAAAGATGTAAAAATCAGATCGTTGAAATTATCAATCTCTGATCCTTCAGACAAAACGTTTACTTTTTTGAAATCAGTACATCTTTATATTTCAACCAACAATTCTAACGAAATAGAATTAGCGTATCAAGACAATATCAATACCTCTTCAAACACGATTGATTTAATCTGTACGGATAAAAGACTGGATGAATATATTAAAGCAGACAGTTACAAAATCAGAACACAGGTTACTTTAAAAGAAACTTTAACTAAAGACGTAACGGTAAAAGCAGATATGAAGTTTAGAGTGACTGCAGATCCATTTTAATTTTAGGCCCAAAGCAACAAAGCGACAAAGGTTCAGAGGTAAGTGTAAAACTCTGCTTCTCTGAACCTTTGTCGCTTTGCAACTATAAAAATTACTCTTTCGTAACAATAATCGATGCCTTAAATCCTGCTGCTAGATTATCCCAGTAATCATTGGTAACCAACTGGCCTTTATCATCGTAAACCTGAATTTCAGCTGTATTTCCTCCTAAAGTTCCAATGTTTAAAGCTTCGAAATCTAATTTATTGAAACCATTGGCTAGATTTATTTTTACTTGTTTAAAGTTTGCATCTAATAATATTCGCTCTGCAATAACCATATCATTTGAAGAAACTTTCACCAAATCGCCATCAATTGCTCCAAAATCACGGAATTTGACAATAAAATATTCGGCTTTTGTTTTAAAGTCTCCTAATGAAATATTCTTCTTCACAAGTGTACCGCGACCTTCACGCAAACCCGCATCTTTTAAAGCTTTGTCTACATCTTTTTCCATTTTTGCTACATACTGATCACCTGGATTCGCAAATTCATTTTTTTCATACATCGAAAATTTGCTTTTCTCTGCACCAACCTGCAATTGAGATTTTGGCGTTATGCTGGTATTATCAAAAACGTTTGGCGTTTTTATACTCGGCATATCTGTAGTTTCTGCTTGGGGATCTTTTACAGGAGTGGGAATTTTTTTGGGTTTTGCACTAAATTTCGGTGCAGCGATAGGTTTGTATTTGGTTCCAAATTCTGTTTGTGCTGAAACCGTTACAGCAGCAAAAAATAATATGAAAAATAAAATATGCTTCATTGAAAAAGTTTTATCGAATGGGCTTTTAATTTTTTAATAGAATCAAGTACATCACAAAAATAACATAAATAAATTTGGCGCGACAACTTTAAGACTATTATAACAATATATTAGGCTATTTTTTGGAATCAAAAAACCTGCCAAAAATCCAATGATTAATTCTTAAGACAAAAAAATTAAATTTCAAACCTGCAGGGGCATTTCGTTATTTTTTTGTTTAAAAAGAACACACCATTTTGATTCTTACCAACTTATTCTTAACTTCATTATCAAATTTATTTTATCTTAAAATACAAACAAGATGGACTATATTGACTATTACAAAGTATTGGATGTTACAAAATCTGCTACGGAAGCCGAAATAAAAAAAGCGTATCGAAAACTGGCACGTAAATATCATCCTGATTTGAATCCTAATGACAAAGAAGCGGAAAAAAAATTCAAGGAAATCAATGAAGCAAACGAAGTTTTAAGCAATCCCGAAAACCGAAAAAAATACGATAAGTACGGAAAAGACTGGCAGCATGCAGACGAATTTGAAAAAGCCGGTTACAATCCAAACCAGCAACAGCAAAGACAATATTCAAGACAAAGCAGTCAGGATTTTTCAGGTTTTGGTGATGAATTTTCAGGAAGCGATTTCTCAGATTTTTTCAATTCTATGTATGGATCTGGAAGAAGCAGTCGAAGTCAATCCAAATATAGAGGACAAGATTTTAATGCCGAACTGCAACTGGATTTGACTGCAGCTTATACCACTCACAAACAAAATTTAACCGTAAACGGAAAAAATATCAGAATTACTATTCCGGCTGGAGTTGAAAACGGACAGGTTATAAAAATTCCGGGACATGGCGGACCAGGTGTTAATGGTGGTCCAAATGGTGATTTATATATTACTTTTTTAATCGATAATAACTCCGATTTTAAACGTGAAGGCAATAATTTGTATTCAAATGTTGATCTGGATTTATACACGGCAATTTTAGGCGGTGAAATTAACATTAAAACTTTTGATGGAAAGGTAAAAATCAAAGTTCCTGCCGAAACTCAGCCGGGAACTAAGATCAAATTAAAGGGAAAAGGTTTTCCGGTTTATAAAAAAGAAAATCAGTTTGGTGATTTGTATGTGACTTATAATTTAAAAATCCCAACCAATCTATCGCAAAAAGAAAAAGAGTTATTTGAAGAATTATCTAAAATTAGAAAGTCATGAGCAGTAAAAATTTAATTCAAATAAAACAATTTTGTCTGTATCACGAAATTGAAAATACTTTTATAAAAGACCTTAATAATTATGGTCTGGTTGAAATTATTATTCAAGAAAATGATGAATTTCTACAGTCGGAACAACTGCCGGCAATAGAAAAAATGATGCGTATGCATTATGACCTCAATATCAACATGGAAGGAATTGATGCTATTTATCACCTTTTAAACAAGATCGAAGTTTTGCAGCAGCATTTAACCAATACACAAAACAAACTCCGGATTTACGAAGAAAACCAAAGTGAATAAATATCACAAAAAAGAACCATTTATAATGTGATTTCAACTTATTATAATTCTTTTATACGAGCCTTATTTCATAAATTGCAGCGCATTAATTAATCTGAATTTGTTTCTAAAATCTAAAGAAAGAATTCAAAAAAACTCATAAAATGAAAAGAGAAAACATCTTAACAGGATCACCTTGGGAAGACAAAATGGGATACTGCCGCGCTGTAAGAATTGGTAATATTATTGAAGTTTCGGGAACTGTTGCGATTGTGGACGGCGATAAAGTAAAAGCCGATGATGCTTATGCACAAACGTATAATATTATAGAGCGTGTCGAAAAAGTATTAGAAGACTTAAATGTAGGCATTAAAGATGTTATCAGAACCCGAATTTTCACAACAGATGTTTCTACTTTTGAAGAAGTAGCCAGAGCGCATTCGGCATTTTTTAAAGATGTAAAACCTACAACTGGTTTTTATGGAATCAGCAAACTGGTTGCTCCAGAATATTTGGTTGAAATAGAATTTACTGCTGTGGTTCAGTAATTATTTTATAGCCACGAATTCACGAATTATTATATTCTATAACCCGTTGGGTGAAATTAAAAAATTCAAATATTTTAACACATAGGGACACAGATTTTTGTGTCGAAAAAGAAAATGGAAGAAACAAGTTTCCAACATAGCTAAACTATGTGCATTTAAACTAGTGAAACGCCTTTTTTTTAAGTTTAGATAAACTATGTTTCTATGTGTTGAAAATAATTTCCAACGAGTATTCTATAGTAATTTTTTAAATTTGTGAATTCGTGGCAAAAAAAAAGCCTCTTCATATTAATGAATACTCCAAATCCAAAACAATTACTGCTTGATATTCCGAAATGGATTCTTATTTGTCTCTTAATCGGTATATTTTCAGGATCGGCTTCAGCTTTCTTTTTAGTTTCTTTAGAATGGGTGACACAATTCAGAATGGCGCATGATTGGATCATTTGGCTTTTGCCTGTGGGTGGATTTCTAGTAGGTTTAAGCTATTATTACTGGGGAGAATCTGTCGTGAAAGGAAATAACCTTTTATTGGAAGAATATGAAAATCCACATAAAGTAATTCCGTTAAAAATGGCACCTTTAGTCCTTCTGGGAACTTTGTTAACTCACTTGTTTGGAGGATCAGCAGGACGTGAAGGAACAGCAGTACAAATGGGAGGCGCTATTTCTGATCAGTTCACGAAAATTTTCAAACTCAAGAATACCGAACGCAAAATTTTAATCATTTTAGGAATCAGTGCTGGTTTTGCATCAGTTTTCGGAACACCATTGGCAGGAGCTATTTTTGCCTTAGAAGTTTTATACTTCAGTAAAATTAATTTCAAAAGCATCCTCCTTTCTTTTTTAGTCGCTTACGCCGCTTATTTTAGCGTAGAATTTTGGGAAATCAAACACACACATTACAGCATTCCTGTTATTCCTGAACTTAGTGTAAACAATTTATTCTTTACCCTAATTGTTGGAATTTTATCTGGATTTGCTGCCTTATTATTTGCCAGAAGCACTCATTTCTGGGGATCTCTTTTTTCAAAAAATATTAAATATCCGCCGCTTCGTCCTGTTATAGGCGGTGCGGTTTTAGCTATTGCAATTGCAGGATTGGGATTTACTAAATTCTCTGGACTTGGCGTTCCTGTAATCGTAGATTCTTTTTCAACACCAAATGAATGGTACGATTTCCTGCTTAAAATCTTGTTTACAGGATTTACATTGGGAGCTGGTTTTAAAGGTGGAGAAGTAACACCGTTATTTTTTGTTGGAGCTACTTTAGGAAGTGCTTTATCGGTTTTTATTCCAATGCCAATTGCTCTTTTAGCCGGAATTGGATTTGTTGCTGTTTTCTCAGGCGCCACCCACACTCCTATCGCCTGCACGATTATGGGAATGGAATTATTTGGAATTGCTCCGGGAATTTTTATTGCCATTGCTTGTATTGTGGCCTATTTTTCATCAGGTTCTGTGGGGATTTACAAATCTCAAATTGTAAAAGGTCCCAAATACAAATTGTATCAAAGATTTCAGAAAAAAGAATTAGAGAATCTTTAAAAAAATTGAAATTTCAAAAATTCCTAAATTTAAAATTCAAATTCCTTCAATTTATATGTTTCGTTCCTATGGAACTTTTGTACGACACTTTTATATTTTCAACGGATTAAAATCCGTTGCTACAAAATAAACGTTCCTACGGAACTTAGAAACTTTATAAATAAAAATCCGTTTAAATCAGCGTTTTCGCGATAGCGAATCCTTTTCATCAGCGTTCAATATTAAGCATATAAAAAATTAAAAAAACATTTGATGAGACTGAACACAAAAATGCGGAACACTGAACACTATCGCTGCCTACTAAAAATATTTTCAGCATTACATTAAAAAAATGTAAATTCGCACACTATGAAAATACAAGATATTCAGGCGATACAATTATTGCTTGCAACACCAAAGAAAATAGTCATAATTCCACATAGAGGACCAGATGGTGATGCCATGGGTTCTACTTTAGGTTTATATCATTTTTTACTAAAAAACAATCACCACCCAACCGTGATTGCTCCTAATGATTTTCCAGATTTTCTAGCTTGGCTTCCAGGATCAGAAACAGTGAAAATATTTGAAAAAGATACCGAAAACTGCACTAAAATATTAGAAGAAGCCGAGATAATTTTTACACTTGACTTTAATGCATTTCATCGTACAGGCGAAATGGAGCATACTTTAGCAAAACTGACTGCTCCGTTTATCATGATCGATCATCATGAAAAACCACACGATTATGCGACTTATATGTATTCTGATACATCGTATGGTTCTACTTGTGAAATGGTTTATAACTTTATTTCTTTCCTAAACAAAAAAGAAGACATCGATAAAACCATTGCTACTTGTATCTATACAGGAATTTTAACCGATTCAGGTTCATTTCGTTTTCCAGGAACTACAGGAAACACACACCGTATTATTGCTGAATTAATTGATTTAGGAGTTGAGAATACACAAATTCCGGTTTTATTATACGACAACAGCTCATTCAGCCGTTTACAGCTTTTAGGACGCGGACTTCAAAACATGAAAATTTTTGAAGAACATAAAACTTCTTATACAACCCTTACGCAGGAAGAACTAGATTCTTTTAATTATGTTAAAGGTGATACAGAAGGAATTGTTAATTATGGTTTGAGCATTCGTGGAATAGTTTTTACTGCTATCTTTATCGAAAATAAAGATGAAAAAATAATCAAGATTTCTTTCCGTTCGCAAGGAGGATTCGATGTTAACCAGTTTGCAAGAGATCACTTCAACGGAGGCGGACACATGAATGCCGCAGGCGGAAGATCTGAAGCTTCAATGGAAGAAACCGTTAAAAAGTTTGAAGATTTAGTAACTAAATTAAAATTATAGCCCCAATATGAACTACTTGAAACTTAGTATTTACACCTTGCTTCTGGCAGTTATATTGGCTGGATGCAAGCACCATGAAGAAGCACGCAGACCCATTTCGAGAGCGTCTGGTTCTTTCATGAAAAAATCTGCCGACCGAAATAAAAAACTGGTAGCAAGTGAAGAAGATGTTATTAAAAAAATCATCAAAAGCAATCCAAAAGTAAAGTACTATGCGACTAAAAAAGGATATTGGTTTTGCTATGACGAAAAAAGCAATGCAGAAACTGGTGCTCCAAAAAAAGGAGATATTGCTTACTTCAATTTAGAAATTAAAGACATTACAGGTAAAATCATTTATTCTGAAGCCGATTTAGGTCCGCAGACGTATTATGTTGACAAACAAGACATCATGATGGGATTACGCGACGGAATTAAATACATGAAGAAAAATGAAGTGGTTACTTTCTTGTTTCCATCGCATATGGCATACGGTTATCATGGTGACAACAAAAAGATTGGACCTAATCAGTCATTAATCTGCACTGTAACTTTACGAAATTTTGTTCCAGATCCAGCGCAAGCTCCAACTTCTGCTAATGCTGTAAAACCTTCTGGTTCGACTACGCCAACATCAAAACCTGCAGTTGCAAAACCTGCAGCCCAAACTAAAAAAGATACCTTAAACCCATAAAAAACGTATTAAAAAATGAAGAAGATTTTTCTATTGTTATTAGCCGTTAGCTCGTTTTATTCATGCAAGGACGAACACAGTAATCTGCCTGATGGTTTATATGCTGATATCGAAACGAATAAAGGACATATCCTTGTTGAATTAGACTATAAAAAAGCGCCCGTAACGGTGGCAAACTTCGTAACCTTAGCAGAAGGTAAAAACGAATTTGTAACAAAAGATTATTTAAAAAACAAACACTTTTACGACGGATTAAAATTCCACAGAGTGATTGAAAACTTCATGATTCAGACAGGAGATCCTGAAGGAACAGGTTCTGGAGATGCAGGATATAAATTTAAAGACGAATTTTCAGATTTGAAATTCGACAAAGCTGGTGTTTTAGCAATGGCAAACAATGGTCCAGGAACCAACAGCAGCCAGTTTTTTATTACACACGTTGAAACTCCTTGGTTAACTAATCTTCATACTATTTTTGGACATGTAGTTGACGAAAAAGGACAAGAAGTGGTAAACAAAGTGGTTCAAGGTGATACTATTGTTTCTGTAAACATCATTAGAAGCGGCGAAGCAGCTAAAAAATTCGATGCTGTAAAAGTATTACGTGATTATTTTGGAGAAGCTTCTAAATATACTTTAGCCCAAAAACAAAAAGTAGAATACCTAGAATCTTTAAAACCAAAAGCTACTAAAACAGCAAGCGGATTAGAATATGTAATTACAGAAAAAGGCGCTGGAAAAAAACCAGCAACTGGAGCTCAATTGTACATTCACTATGCAGGTTTCTTAGAAAACGGAACCTTATTTGATTCAAGCATTGAAGAAGTAAATAAAACATTTGGAAAATTTGATGCCGCAAGAGCAGAACAACATGGCTACCAGCCAATTCCTTTTCAAGCAGGCCGTAAAGACGGTATGATTCCGGGATTTATTGAAGGTATCGAAAAACTTTCTTTTGGAGACAAAGCTGTTCTTTTTATTCCATCTCATTTAGCTTATGGAGAAGCAGGTGCTGGAGGAGTAATTCCACCAAATGCAAATATTATTTTTGAAGTTCAATTATTAGAAAAACCATAATTATCTCAGTATAATTTAAAGACTTAAATTCGAATACGATGAAATTTAAATTTCTATTTTTATTCTGTCTGGCTGTTGTAAATATTCAGGCACAAACTAAAAAACCAGCTGCAAAACCTACAGCTGCAAAAGCAAAAACAGTAGCCGCAACAGATCCAAATGACGGAATTTTTGCTACAATTTCAACCACAAAAGGCGATATTGTAGTAGCATTAGAATATGTAAAAGCTCCAGTAACAGTAGCAAACTTTATTACACTTGTAGAAGGTAAGAATCCTTACGTAAAAGTGGAAAGATTAAAAGGAAAACCATTTTATGATGGATTAAAATTCCACCGTGTTATCAATGATTTCATGATTCAAGGAGGAGATCCGGAAGGAAATGGAACTGGAGGCCCAGGTTATTCTTTTAAGGATGAATTTGTAGAAGAATTACGTTTTGAAAAAGGCGGTGTTTTGGCAATGGCCAATTCAGGACCTGCAACAAACGGAAGCCAATTTTTCATTACTCATAAAGACACGCCATGGTTAAATGGAAAACACACGATTTTTGGTCATGTAGTTTCAGGAATGGACAATGTAAACAAAATTGTTCAAGACGATGTGATGACAAAAATTACCATTACGCGCAAAGGCGCTGCGGCAAAGAAATTCGACGCTGTTAAAGTTTTTGCTGAAGATGTAAAAAAACAAGAGGCTAAAAAAGAAGAAGCTAAAAAAGTGGTAACTGCAAAAGCAGCTTACTTCGCAGCAACAAAAGCAAAAGCGACTACAACTGCTTCTGGTTTAAAATATGTAATTACTAAAAATGGAACTGGCGTAAAAGGAGCTGAAGGTTCAACTATTTACTTTCACTACGCAGGATATTTTGAAGATGGAAATCTTTTTGACAGCAGCATGTCAGAAGTAGCTAAAGCTTATGGAAAATACGATCCAAACAGAGATGCACAAGGCGGTTATAAAGCTTTCCCTTTTACAGTGGGTAAAAAAGACGGAATGATTCCTGGATTTATCGAAGCATTAGACATGATGACAGATGGTGAAAAAGCGATTTTCTTCCTTCCTTCTAATTTAGCTTATGGAGAAAAAGGTGCTGGAGGTGTTATCCCGCCAAACGCTACTTTAATTTTCGAAATAGAAACATATCAAAATCAACCGGTGAAATAATCTCGGTTTCAAACATTTAAAAAGGCCATCAGAATAATTTTTGATGGCTTTTTTAATTTTCAGCATTCTGCTGAATCTTCAAATTTCAACATTTCAAATGCTCTGAAACACAAACAATGATAACGTTTGCGCATATTTTCTATTAATTCCTAAATAAAATAGCTTACCTTTGCCGGCTTGATTTTTTTAAAACAAATTATCAAAATGTCACAAAATAACGTATTAAAAGGAGTATTTTTAGTTGCTTTAGGAGCTACAACTTACGGAATGTTAGCCACTTTCGTCAAAATGGCCTATTCAGAAGGTTATACAACTGCAGAAGTAACTACCTCTCAATTTGTACTTGGACTAATTGGTATTTTGATCATTAACGCTTTTCAAAAAGCTAAAAACAAAGATAAAGTCGTAAAAGCAACTAGAAAAAACATCTTTAGTTTAATGCTTGCTGGTACTTCACTGGGAATGACAAGTTTGTTTTATTATCTGGCAGTAAAATTCATTCCTGTTTCTATTGGAATAGTTTTATTAATGCAGACGGTCTGGATGGGTGTTCTACTCGAAATGATTCTAGAAAAGAAATTACCTTCCAAACAAAAAGTAATCGCTGTTTTTATAGTACTTACAGGAACTGTTCTAGCAACGAATATCCTAAACAATGATATCAAATTAGACTGGCGCGGAATTGTCTGGGGAATTTTAGCCGCAGCTTCGTTTACTACTACTATGTTTACGGCAAATCGTGTGGCAGTTGGAATTTCTTCGGCTCAACGCAGTTTATACATGCTTATGGGCGGAGCAGTAATTGTTTTTACTTTTGGCTTTTTTACGCAGGTAACTCCTTTTAATCTGGCAATTTTCTTAAAATGGGGAATTGTATTGTCACTGTTTGGAACGATTATCCCACCGCTTTTAATGAATTTAGGTTTTCCATTAACCGGAATTGGTTTAGGAAGTATTGTTTCGGCATTAGAACTTCCTGTATCAGTTATGATGGCTTTTATCTTGTTAGATGAAAAAGTAATTCTGACGCAATGGCTTGGAATTGTTTTAATTATTCTTGCCATCATCATTATGAATGTCAATTTTAAACGCAAAATTTAAGACTTTTTAGCGCTCATTAAAAAACTAAGCTTTGTAGTGCAATAATTGTTAATTTTTTTATAATTTCGTTATAAATAATTAGCTATTATGAATTTACCTTGGCATCTATATGTAATGTCCGTTCTCTATATACTTGCTGGAGTTAATCATTTTAGAAAACCCGGAATGTATATTAGGATCATTCCCCCGATTTTTAAAAAACCTAAAACAATAAATATCATTAGTGGAGCCGCCGAAATCATACTAGGCATTCTTCTTATGATTTCTTCTACAAGCCAATTGGCAGCATGGGGCATCATTGTGCTGCTTATAGCCGTGTTTCCGGCAAATTTATTCATGTTTCAAAATAAAAAAGCAGGTTTTGGTCTGCCAAAATGGATTTTATTTGTACGTTTGCCCTTACAAATTGTTTTGATTTTTTGGGCTTATCAGTATACCCTATAACAATCAAATCTATTAATCTAAATTTATTTTACTATGAAAAAATTGTTTGCAGAGTTCTTCGGAACTTATTGGCTGGTGTTTGGAGGCTGTGGAAGTGCCATTTTTGCAGCAGCGTATCCTGAATTAGGAATTGGATTTGCAGGTGTTGCATTAGCATTTGGTTTGACCGTTTTAACCATGGCGTATGCTGTAGGGCATATTTCAGGCGGGCATTTTAATCCTGCTGTATCATTTGGATTATGGGCTGGCGGAAGATTTTCGGCCAAAGAACTCATTCCGTATATCATTGCTCAATGTATTGGAGCAATTGCTGCGGCCGGGACTTTATACACAATTGCTTCCGGAAAAGCAGGTTTTGTAATCGATAATACCAAAGCTGGAGCTTTTGCCTCAAATGGTTATGGAGCTTTTTCTCCCGATGGCTATTCATTGCAATCCGCTTTCATTGCTGAGTTTGTGCTGACTTTATTTTTCTTATTGATAATTTTAGGAGCTACAGATAAATTTGCCAATACTAGTTTCTGCGGTATTGTCATTGGTTTGGGATTGACTTTAATCCACTTAATTAGTATTCCTATTACCAATACTTCTGTTAATCCTGCGAGATCGCTTTCTCAAGCTATTTTTGCTGGCGGTGAACCGCTTTCGCAAGTCTGGTTGTTTTTAGTTGCGCCTATTTTAGGTGCGATAGCAGCTGGATTTATTTATAAAACATTGTTGCAGAAGACTGAAGAAGCTTAAAAATATTTCATAAAATTTAAAATGGAAGGAGAAAATCAAATATATTTATATTGATTTTCTCTTTTTCTTTGGATAAAATCGGAAAAGGAAATCGTCATTTCACTCCAAATATTATTGTTATGAACGAAATTATTTCTTACTTCAGTACCATTCCTTCCTCGCATCGGAGTTTAATTTTAATTGGAGGAATTACTATTTTCTGGATGATTGAAAATACATTTCCATTGTTTCAAATGCAGTATCGAAAATGGCATCATGCGGGAATCAATATTTTCTTTACTCTGACTACAATAATCGTCAATTTTGTTTTGGCTTTTATTTTAATCAAAACGGCAAACTGGACTACCGAAAATCATTTTGGAATTCTTCAATGGATTCCTGAAATTCCGCTCTGGATTTACACCATTATCGGTTTGCTTTTATTGGACTTAATTGGGGCTTATTTAGCACATTTGGTGCAGCATAAAATAAAGTTTCTTTGGCGTTTTCATCTTATTCATCATACCGATACTTGGATTGACACCACAAGTGCTAACAGGCATCATCCGGGCGAAAGCGTAATCCGTTTTATTTTTACAACACTCGGAGTTCTTGTCGTTGGAAGTCCTATGTGGATGGTTTTCCTGTATCAATCCTTATCCGTTATTGCTTCGCAATTCAATCATGCTAATATTTCACTGCCCCATAAAGTAGATCTTTTTTTAAGTTATTTTATTGTATCGCCAAATATGCATAAGGTGCACCATCATTATGTTCTGCCTTACACCGACAGTAATTATGGAAATATTTTTTCTGTCTGGGATCGTATTTTTGGCACTTTTACCTCTCTTCCAAAAGAGAAAATAATGTATGGAGTTGACACGCATATGCTGGCAGAAGAAAACAATCAATTGAAAAATTTACTGCAAATTCCGTTTCAAAAATCAAGATCAGCAAAAAACATGAAAAATCATTAAAAAAATGCAATGCAGCGAACCAACTAATTATTTTTTTTATTAATATTGAAATATAAAATGAAAGTCAATCTATTAAACATTAACCCACTATTGAATTAATTTTCACGAGATGAAAAAGAGTAACCGCAAAGAGTTAACTGTGGAACAAACTGAGAAGCTTGTTTCTTTAGCCTTAGAAGAAAGAAATCCATTTGAAATTATCAAAAAAGAATTTGGATTGGCAGAAAAAGAAGTTCTTGAAATCATGAAAAAGAAAATGCCTCTTGAAAAATTTGAGATGTGGAAAAAGAAGGCTATTGCGAATAAACCAAAACCAAAACCAATTAAAATTGATGATTTTGATGAAGATCTAGACGGAAAATATTATATAAAAAATAAATTTGACTAATATAAAGCTCCTGTAAATCAGGAGTTTTTTTATTATATTCAATTTTTTGTAACTTTTTGATATTTTTTAAGTCAAATATCTATAACTAAACATAAACAGATGAAGAAAATACTTTACACCCTGGCTCTTGCGGTAACATTTTGGAGCTGTAAAACGGGTAGTTCTGCCGCCGGCGGAAAAAATGTCGTAGAAGTTAATATCAATCTAACAGACGTAAAAGATGATAAAGTTTTAGTAACTGTAACTCCTCCACCAATTAAAACTGACGAAGTGGTTTACAGCATTCCTAAAACTGTTCCTGGAACGTATTCTACTGACAACTACGGAAAATATTCAGAAGATTTTAGAGCTTTTGATGCCAAAGGAAATCCATTAACCGTAAAAAGACTTGATGATAACTCATGGTCCATTTCAAATGCTAAGGCGTTACATAAAATCACGTATTTAGTCAATGACACTTTTGATACTGAAAAAGGAACTGGATTTGGTAATGATGACGTTTTCTCACCAGCAGGAACTAACATTAAAGCCGGAGAAAATTTCATGGTTAACACACACGGTTTTGTTGGATATTTTAAAGACAAATTAGAAATTCCGTACAAAGTTACCATTACACATCCTGAAACACTTTGGGGAGCGACTTCGATGACAGACCAAGATGCGAGCAAAACAAGCGATGTTTTTACAACTCCACGTTATGCTGTTTTAGTTGAAAACCCAATTATGTATTCTAAACCAGATTATACTACTTTCAACGTAAACGGAATGGATATTTTGATTGCTGTATATTCTCCAACAGGAAAATTTACAGCAGAGAGCATCACACCGGAAATGAAAACGATGATGACGGCTCAGAAAAACTTTTTAGGAAAAGTAAATTCTAATAAAAAATATACTGTTTTATTGTACTTGTCAAGTATGGCAAAAGACGATGCACATGGTTTTGGGGCGTTAGAACACCCAACAGCTACTACAGTTGTGCTTCCTGAGTCAATGCCAAAAGAAAAATTGGTTGAATCTATGAAAGACGTGGTTTCTCACGAATTCTTTCATATCGTAACACCATTAACGGTTCACTCAAAAGAAATCCAATACTTTGACTATAACGCTCCACAAATGTCTGAACATTTATGGATGTACGAAGGAGTTACAGAATATTTCGCGAATCTTTTCCAGATCAATCAAGGATTAATTGACGAAGCTGAATTCTACACTCGTATTGCTGATAAAATCGAGCAGTCAAAAAGATTAGACGATACGATGTCGTTTACAGTAATGAGTAAAAATGTATTGGAGCAGCCTTATAAAGACCAATACTTAAACGTATACCAAAAAGGTGCTTTAATTGGAATGTGCATTGACATTATCATTAGAGAAAAAAGCAATGGAGAAAGAGGAATTCTTGACTTAATGCATAAATTATCAATGGAATACGGCGTTGAAAAACCATTTAATGATGAGGATTTATTCGCAAAAATAACGCAGCTTACTTATCCGGAAGTTGGCGATTTCTTAAACAAATATGTAAAAGGAACAACGCCAATTCCGTATGATTTCTATTTGGCTAAAGTGGGTGTAACAAAAGCTACTGAGAAAAAAGCGGGGGCAATTTTCTTGAAAGGACAAACTCCATATATCAAAATTGATAAGCAAACAAAAGAAATTGCTGTTCGTCCTGATATTGAGCCAAATGATTTCTTTAAAAATTTAAATTTAAAAGGAGGCGATATAATTTTAGCAATCAACAATAAAGCGTATTCTTTAGACAACATTTACGATTTAATTGGTGAAAGTGAAAATTGGAAAGAAAATGATCCTATTACTTTAAAAGTGAAACGTGGCGGGAAAGAAGAAACTATTAAAGGAACTGTAAAACTTCCTTACGAAGAATCTGAAACTTTTAAAGCTACTGATGCTTCAAAAGAAAAACTTAAAAATGCATGGCTGAAAGGATAATCTTTTCAGTTTATAAAATAAAAAACCGACAAGTGATTGTCGGTTTTTTTATGTTTTTGTCAGACTGAGCGAAGTCGAAATCTAACACTCTGATTCAGTTTGTGTGGCTTCAACTTCGCTCAGCCTGACAATGCTAGATTCAACTTCTTTCCTCTATATTCTATTTTCTATATTCTATTTTCTATATTCTTATTTCTTCACAGGAAATTTCCAGTCAAATTCATCTTTATTGTTGATGATTGCTCCTATTTCGAATTTTACAACCTCATCAAATTCAGTTTGAAGAATGAACCAATTGTCTTCATTGAAATAGTTTTCGAAAGTGTCAAATGTTTCCTGATTATATTTTGTGATTCCCTTTGCAGCGAAATCTTTCTTTACATCAGTGATTTTTCTTCCAATAATTTTGAATCCGAAAACTTCTAGATTGTTGCTAGAAGCCACAATATACCCTAATTTAAAATCTTCTTCTTCATAAAATGTCAATCTCATTTTGTGCGCATTGTACACAAAAATCACATTTTCGTCTTCGTCTTTATAGTTCTTATCAGGTTTTCCTAAAGCAGCTGTAACATCATTCTGCTTCATTCCGAATAATAATTTATCAATTCCTGATTTTAAATTTATTTTCATATTTCGTTTTCTTTATTTGAAATGCAAATTTCGTGAAGTTTTTTGGTGTTCTGCCACGAATTACACAAATTTTCTCGAATTTTTAAATGTCTTATTGTCTAGCTGAGCGGAGTCGAAGCTTTAACTTAACTTTTATAATTCTTTTTATTAGGTTTTGATGTCATATAAAAAGTAATTTTCCCTCCATTTACAACATCAGCATGTTTTAAGAAAGGTCTTGAAAGTTCTTTCCCATTCAATAAAACTTTGCTAACAAAAACATTTTTATCGGATTGATTTACCGTTTCAACTTCGAAGTTTTTTCCGTTTTCTAAATTGAAAATAGCTTTTTTAATCAGCGGACTTCCCAATGCATATTCATCAGAACCCGGCGCAACCGGATAAAATCCTAAACTGCTGAAAATGTACCAAGCACTCATTTGCCCAAAATCGTCATTTCCTCCCAAACCATCGGCTCCATTTCTATACATTTTTTTCAGAATCATTCTGATTTTGTCCTGCGATTTCCAAGGCGAATCTGTCCAATTGTATAAATATACTACGTGATGTGAAGGTTCATTTCCGTGAACGTAATTTCCAATAATTCCATCTCTTGTAATGTCTTCTGTATTTTCAAAATATTTATCTGGAAGATGCATATTAAACAACGAATCCAGACGCACTTTAAACTTATCATTTCCTCCCATCATATTGATCATATCAGCCGGATCTTGCGGTACATATAAACTGTAATTCCATGAATTCCCTTCAATAAAACCTTGTCCGTGTGTATCAAGCGGATCAAATTCTTTTTTGAAAGTTCCGTCATTTAATTTCGGACGCATAAAACCCGTTTTCTCGTCGTACACATTTTTATAATTCTTCGATCTTTCGATAAATTCATTGTAAATTTCAGTTTTACCTAATTTCTTTGCTGCTTGTGCAATCGCCCAGTCATCATATGCATATTCTAAAGTTTTAGAAACCGATGAACCATTTTTATCTTCAGGAACATAGCCTTTTTTCATGTAATATTCCAATCCGTCGAAATAAGGCACTTTTGCTGTATTTACACAGGCTTGAAGTGCTTTTTCGGCATCAAAATTACCATTTCCTTTTACAATTGCGTCAGCAACAACAGAAACGGAATGGTAACCAATCATACACCAGTTTTCATTGGCATAATGTGACCAGATTGGCAGCATTTTATGAACACTTTGATCTGAATGTGCCAGCATAGAACTAATCATATCTGAATTTCTAGAAGGCTGTACAATATTAAATAAAGGGTGAAGCGCTCTGTAAGTATCCCATAAGGAATAACTTGTGTAGTTGGTAAAATTATCTGCTTTATGAACATTCATGTCCAAACCTTTGTAATTTCCATCTAAATCCATGTATTCTGTAGGCCCCAAAAAGGCATGATACATTGCGGTATAAAAATTTACTAAATCTTCTTTTTGAATAGTTTCTACTTGAATTTTATTCAGTTCTTTGTTCCAGATTTCCTGGCTTTGTTTTTTCACGCGTTCGAAATCCCAATCTGGAATTTCTTTTTTCATGTTTTCCAAGGCTCCTGCAGAACTTACAGGCGATAACGCCATTTTTATTTTGATTTTTTCTCCTTCTTGTGTGTCAAAATCAAAGAACAATTTTAGGTTTTGCCCTGCCATTTCTGGAAAGTTTTTGGTTTGATCAAATCTTCCCCAAAATCCTCGATAAACACTTTTTTCTAATGGCGCTTGTCCGTAGCTTTTTATGGGTTTGCTGAAAGACATTACAAAATAAACCGTTCTGGTTCTTGCCCAGCCATTTGTCTGACGATATCCGGTAATTAAAGTATCGTTTTCAACACGAACAAAAGTCCAAACATTCTTCTTATCATAATTGTAAATTCCAGAAGTTAAATCCAGAATAATATGAGCTTCATTTGATTTTGGAAAAGTATATTGATGCATTCCAACTCTTGTTGTAGCTGTAAGTTCGGCTTTAATGTTATGATCTTCTAAAAGAACGCTGTAATATGCTGGTTCAGCTTTTTCTGTTGAATGTGAAAAAGCCGATCGATAACCCGATAATGGTTTTGAAGCAACTCCTGGATTTAGCTGCAATTTTCCTGTTGTGGGCATAATTAAAAAATCACCTAAATCAGAATGTCCAGTTCCGCTGAAATGGGTGTGGCTGAAACCTACAATGGTTTTATCTTCATATTGATAACCCGCACAGTATTTATAGACTTCTCCATTGTATTTTCCATTTAAACCGTATGCGATTGTATCGGTTTCGGGACTTAACTGAACACTCCCAAAAGGAACTGTTGCTCCTGGATACGTATGCCCCATTTTCGCAGTTCCAATCATAGGATCAACATATTGAATTAGGTTTTTTAATTTCTGTGCATTTACATTTCCAATGCTTAACAGTAAAACTGAAAAAACCAAAATGCTTTTGCATTCTCTTAAAATCGTTGAAATACTTTTTTTCATTTATCTATAATTTATTTTCATTTGAAAGTGAAAATGGAACTTCACTTTTGCGGTTCTCGCGGTCTTTATTTTCGGAATTATTCATTTCAAAATGTATGGCAGCTCCATTCATTAAATCTTGATGGCTGAAATAATTTTTATTGTATTCTGTTCCATTCAGAAAAATATTCTGAACATATTTATTTTCTTGGCTGTTGTCTGGAGCATTGATTACAATCTGTTTTCCGTTTTCTAAATTAATTGTCACACGTTTAAAGAGGGGTGCGCCAATAACATATTCGTTGCAGGTTGGGCAAACGGGATAAAATCCTAAAGCAGAAAACACATACCAAGCCGATGTTTGTCCGTTATCCTCATCTCCGCAATATCCATCAGGTGTTGGTTTGTACATTCTGTTTAAGGTTTCACGCACCCAGTATTGCGTTTTCCATGGTGTACCAGCGTACATGTACAAATATATCATGTGCTGAATAGGCTGGTTTCCATGAGCGTATTGTCCCATATTGGCAATCTGCATTTCGCGGATTTCGTGAATCACACTTTTATAATACGTTTCATCAAAAATAGGTTCGAGTGAAAAAACCTGATCCAGTTTTTTTACAAACTTATTTTTACCGCCCATTAAATCAATCAATCCCTGGACATCGTGAAAAACCGACCATGTATAATGCCAGCTGTTGCCTTCTGTAAAAGCATCTCCCCATTTATAAGGATTAAACTGGCTTGTAAATTTTCCGTTTTCCAGTTTTCCGCGCATTAATTTCGTTTCAGGATCAAACAGATTTTTATAGTTCAAACTTCTGTTTTTATACAAATCGATTTCTTCTTTTGGTTTTCCTAATGCTTTTGCAAGCTGGTAAATTGAGAAATCATCATAAGCATATTCCAATGTTCTGGCTGCACTTTCGTTAATGGAGACATCATACGGAACATATCCTAATTTATTATAATAATTTACTCCAAATCGTCCAACAGCATTAAGCGGACCTTCGCTGTTTGCTCCGTGCTTTAATGCTTGATACAATGTCTCAATATCGTATTTGTAGGTGTCTTTATTTTTAAGATAAGCCTCGGCAACCACCGAAGCAGAATTATTTCCAATCATTACATTACGCAGTCCGGGACTTCCCCATTCTGGAAGCCAGCCGCTTTCTTTGTAAGCATTTATAAGTCCTTCTTGAATATTGGCATTCAAATTCGGACGCATTATATTTAACAGCGGAAATAACGCCCTGAAAGTGTCCCAAAATCCAGTATCGGTAAACATATATCCCGGCAATACTTTTCCGTTGTAAGGACTGTAATGAATAATATTTCCATCTTTATCAAGTTCGTAAAACTTTCTTGGAAAAAGCATCGTTCTGTACAAACAAGAATAAAACATTTGATTCTGGTCTTTTGTACCGCCTTCAGTAATAATAGCGCCTAGGCTTTTGTTCCAGATTTCTCTTCCTTTTTTCTTGGTTTTTTCGAAATCATCAGAACCAATTTCTTTCAGATTTAATTCAGCTTGTTCAATACTAATAAACGAAGAAGCAACTTTTGCGGTAATTATTTCACCTTTTTTAGTTTTAAAACCTACAACAGCTCCAACATGATCGTTTGTTACTTCACTGGCTTTGCTTAAGGATTTTCGGTTAAAAGTATTTATCTCTTCAAAAGGTTCATCAAACTGAATGACAAAGTAATTTTTAAAATTTGCAGGAACGCCTTTGCTGTTTTTGGTAGAATACCCAATGATTTTATTTTCTTTCGGAAGGATTTTTATATACGAACCGCCGTCGAATGCATCAATAACAACATACGATTTATCGTTTTCAGGAAAAGTAAATTTAAAATAAGCCGCTCTTTCAGTCGGTGTTATTTCAGTCGTAATATCGTAATCGGCTAAATAAACGCTGTAATAATAGGGTTTTGAAATTTCTGATTTATGCGAAAACCAGCTTGCTCTCTCATCTTCATTAAAAACAGGTTTTCCAGTTACGGGCATAATCGAAAATTGTCCGTAATCGTTCATCCACGGCGAAGGCGCATGTGTTTGTTTGAATCCACGGATTTTATCAGCTGAATAGGTATAAATCCATCCATCGCCCATTTTTCCTGTTTGTGGTGTCCAGAAATTCATTCCCCATGGCAGTGCAATTGCGGGATAAGTGTTTCCGTTTGAAAGACTGGGTTTAGAATCACTTCCTATTAATGGATTTACAAAATCTACGGGTTCATTAAATTCTGTTGAAATGATGGTTTGGGCTTCAATAAGCTGACTAGAGAAGAATATAAAACCCAACAAAAATAATCTCATAATAAAAAAATGTAGCAAAATAATTAAAGCTAGAAAATTACGACAAAATAGAGTTTCTAAAAAATTTTAAACTAATTTCCGTTTATCTTTGATTGTTAAAATATATATGCCTAATGAAAAAAGTCCTTTTAATTTTTTTACTAATGAATTCAGCTTCTATTTTCTCTCAAAAAATAGAAAGCTATAAATTGACTAAAGAACAAATTTCGCAAAGAGAACTTAACGAAATTGCAGATTTTCCAATTTACAAAGCAATCGAATTCAGCGATAAAGGCGGAGTTTATGATTTAGTTTTCACCGAAAACCAAAAAACAATTTCTAAAAAAGATACTTTGAATACCAAAATTCAAGCAATTTGCGTGATTAATGATCATGGCGGTTTTTTAGAAAAATGGAGAATTACTGATTTATTAGAAGATACTGATCCGAAAGAAACCAGTATTTGGTTTTGGACAAAATATTGCAGTGCAAAAGATCTTGATGGAGATGGTTATGCTGATCCTGTAATTGTATATGGATCAAAAACTGAAGACGATTATACAAGACGTGTAAAAATAATTACAGTTTACAAAAACAAAAAATATGCAATCCGTGCTGTAGAATGTGATTTAGATTATTGCAGAAGTTTTAAAAAGGACAGTAATTGGAATTCGCTTCCGCAGAAAATCAAAACGTATGTGGATCAATTGGTTGTGAAATTGAGAAAAGAGCAGAATTTAATTTTGAAGGATGGGTAAGATTCTTTGTGAGTTATGAGTTATGAGTTATAAATTGTGAATTGTGAGTTGTGAGTTATGAATTTTAATCTAATTGTAATAAAATGATTACTATTGTAGCAACGGATAAAATCCGTTGAAAAAATAATAGCAACAGAAATTGAGTTCCGTAGGAACGGAATATATTTAATTATTGAATACTAGGATCTAAAGCTTTTTCTTTAGGTTTCCTTTACTTCGTCGAACCATTCGTCTTTTAGAATACTTAGAATTATGGAATCGCGACGGATATTACCTTCTCTTGTAGGCATATTGCTTCGTAGAATGCCCTCGACTTTACAGCCAATGCTTTTCATTGCGGCAATGCTTCGTTCGTTATTATTATCGGCGCGGAATTCTACTCGTTCCATTTTAAGAGTTTCGAAAGCGAATTGTAATAATAAAAATCTGCAGTGTTTGTTTAAACCGGTTCCTCTAAAAGCTGAACCGTACCAAGTGTAGCCTAACTGAAGTGTTTTAAATTCTAAATTGATATCATAAAAACGAGTTGATCCAGCGTATTTTTGCGATTTTTTATCGAATACAATAAATGGAAATTCTTTTTGATTTTCTCTAGCTTTTACTGCTAATTGAATATAATGAATCAAATTTTCTTTTCCTTCAGCACCAACTAAAGAATATTTCCATGTTTCAGGTTCGTTGATTGAGATTTCCAAAAGATTTTCAACATCTGATTCCTGAATAGGACGCAGTAAAACTAAATTATCTTCTAAAATTACCTTATCGGAGAAACTGAAATTTGAAGCTGTATTCATATTTTTTAGTCTTTATATATCGTTATTTAAACTCTTAAAAATTCTATTTTTTTTCAGTTGTCTTAACTGCCATATAACTGCAATTACAACACCAATTCCTCCGCCTGCATAACTAAAACTATGCATTTCAGAAACTGCAATAAAATTTTTCACATTTATAATTTGAAGAGGGAAACAACAATTTGATTCTAAATTTGAAAAACCAAGAAAACCATAACATAAACCTAATAAACCTATTATTGTAGTGGTAGTCAGCATTATCTGAATGGCATAACTAATGCTTTTTATCATTGCTTTTGCATTAGCAGAAAACAGACCGATAAATGCAAAGATAAATCCAGCATATAATCCAATCCACCAAACACACCATACGCCAATTAGTGAAGCGGTTAATCTTGGAGTAGTTCTTCCGTATTCTACAAAACCGAATCTTTCAAATAATACTTCGGTAAAAAATTCGCTTGAAATGGTAAATGTAAATTGATTATGTAAAATCCCGAAAAGTGAAGCTACAATAATGCTTAAAAGGATCGAACAAACAAAAATAAGGGCTTTTTTCATCTCACATTCACAGTAAACAAAACCTACTCACTCATTTCGTCATAACGTTCCGGAACTTGCGGGTCGTAAAGCGGACATTTGAATTCTTCCATGATATCTACTAATTTATTCATGGTTTTTCCTTCTGTACCGTAGCAGTCGATTTTTATACTTTGAGGTGTTGTAATAACTTGAAATGCGCCTTTTCCTTTTGGATTTTTCCAGCTGTTTTCATCGACTCTTTCCCATTCAGAAAAGACCGAATTGATTCTGTTTACGATTACTTCGACTTGAAGAACAGCCAGACCTTCCACTTCTTGTTTTTCTACAAGAGCTTCATAAACTTCCTGATTGTTCAGATACATTTCGTCTAGATATCTCCAAAAAAGTAATTCGTACATATTATGTGTTTTTTGAAACCATATAAGTTATATAAGTAAATATAAATTCTTTCTGAATGAAATTGAAGAGTCAAATCAAAATTGGGCTTCGACTTCGCTCAGCCTGACAAATCTGATCTGTCAAATTAAAATGAACTTATATAACTTATATGGTTTAAGTATTTTTTAATAATTGAATGTTCCGTATTCGCTTGTAATAGTAAGTTTCTTCTCTTCAGAAGCTTCTACTCTACCTACGATTTGCGCATCAACATTGAATGATTTCGAAATTTCGATAATATCTTCTGCAATGTTTTCCGGAACGTAAAGCTCCATTCTGTGCCCACAGTTAAAAACTTGGTACATTTCTTTCCAATCTGTTTTTGACTGCTCCTGAATTAATTTGAACAATGGCGGAACTGGAAATAAATTGTCTTTTATAACGTGTAAATCTTTTACAAAATGTAAAATTTTAGTCTGTGCACCACCGCTGCAGTGTACCATTCCATGAATATCTTCTGGAGTGTATTTGTCTAAAATTTTCTTGATAATAGGTGCGTAAGTTCTCGTTGGAGAAAGCACTAATTGTCCGGCATTGATTGGACTGTTTTCAACTTCATCTGTTAAATTAACTTGTCCAGAATAAATTAATTCTTCAGGAACTGCCGCATCATAACTTTCTGGATATTTTTTAGCTAAATATTTCCCGAAAACATCGTGACGTGCAGAAGTAAGTCCGTTACTTCCCATTCCTCCATTATAACTTTTCTCATAAGTTGCCTGTCCGAAAGAAGCCAAACCTACAATTACGTCACCCGCTTTGATGTTTGCATTGTCTACAACATCTGCACGTTTCATACGAGCTGTTACAGTAGAGTCAACAATAATTGTACGAACTACATCTCCAACATCTGCGGTTTCTCCACCAGTTGAATGAATCGTAACTCCGAATGATTTTAATTCATTGATTAATTCTTCTGTTCCGTTGATGATAGCCGAAATAACTTCGGCAGGAATTAGGTTTTTATTTCTTCCAATAGTAGAAGAAAGTAAAATATTATCTGTTGCACCAACACATAACAAATCGTCGATATTCATGATTAAGGCATCTTGGGCGATTCCTTTCCAAACCGAAAGATCTCCGGTTTCTTTCCAATACATATAAGCCAAAGATGATTTTGTACCCGCTCCATCGGCATGCATAATAAGGCAGTGTTGGTCGTCCTGAGTTAAATAATCAGGAACAATTTTACAGAATGCCTGCGGAAATAAACCTTTGTCGATGTTTTTTATAGCGTTATGAACGTCTTCTTTTGATGCCGAAACACCTCTTTGTGCATATCTTTTACTAGAATCTGAACTCATGAAAATTAGTTTGTGTTGATGTGGTGCAAAGATAATCCCTTTTTTTAATTCTTTGGCTTATTCAAATATAGGTTTCGAAAAAAATCAAATATTTTGGCATAAAAAAACCTGTCTTATAAAAGACAGGTTTGTAAATTGGGTTTCAGAAAACTATTATTTGGTAAATAATAATTCTCTGTATTTAGTTAAAGTCCAGCTTTCGTCATCAACTAAAAGTTCTAGCTTATCGCAGTGATTACGAATATCTTCAAAATATGGTTTCACATTATTGCAATAGGCTTCGGCCATTTTTTGAGCGTCTGTTAATTGATTGGCTTTTTTTCTTTCGTTAGTCATTGCTAATACTTTAGAATTGATGCCTTCAATATGACCTGAGATTTCTTTAATTAAAACAATCTGCTCTCGTGCAATGTCCTCAAAGTCTTTTCCGAAAATTTCTTTTAAACCTTTTACATTTTCAATTAAAGTATTTTGGTAACGAATGGCAGTAGGAATAACGTGGTTTCTAGCAATATCACCTAAAACACGTCCTTCAATCTGGATTTTTTTAGTGTATTCTTCTAATTCAATTTCATAACGGGCTTCAGCTTCAACATGATTAAAGATTCCTAATTCAGCAAATAAATCCAACGCTTGTTTCGAAACTTTTGCTTTGATTGCTTCTGGAGTTGTTTTAAAGTTGCTCAATCCTCTTTTTTTCGCTTCTTTTTCCCAAGCTTCGCTGTAACCATCTCCTTCAAAAAGGATTTTTTTAGATTGTTTGATGTATTCTCTTAGTACGTTGAAAATAGCATCGTCCTTTTTCATGTCTTTTGTATCAATTAGTTTTTCAACTTCATTTTTAAAGTCGATTAACTGTTTTGCTACAATTGCATTTAAAGTTGTCATCGCATTTGAACAGTTTGAATTTGAACCAACTGCTCTAAATTCGAATTTATTTCCTGTAAAGGCAAAAGGGGAAGTTCTGTTACGATCAGTATTGTCTAATAATACATCTGGAATTTTACCAACAACGTTTAATTTAAGATCTGTTTTTTCTTCTGGCGAAAGTTTTCCTGTCGTTACGCTCTCTAATTCTGATAGAACTTTAGTCAATTGTGCTCCAATGAAAACCGACATAATAGCTGGCGGCGCTTCGTTTGCTCCTAACCTGTGATCGTTACTTGCAGTTGCAATAGAAGCTCTTAATAAAGTTTCGTTATCATTTACCGCTTTAATCGTATTAATGAAGAAAGTCAGAAACTGTAAATTACTCATTGGCGTTTTACTCGGACTTAATAAGTTAACTCCAGTATCAGTAGCCAATGACCAGTTATTGTGTTTTCCTGAACCGTTTACTCCTTTAAATGGTTTTTCGTGAAATAACACTTTAAAATCATGACGCTCAGCTACTCTTTGCATTACATCCATTAATAAAGAGTTGTGGTCTACGGCTAAGTTGGTTTCTTCAAAAATCGGCGCTAACTCAAACTGATTTGGCGCAACCTCATTATGACGTGTTTTTACCGGAATTCCTAATAGCATACATTCCTGCTCTAAATCTCTCATATAGGTAAGAGCACGAGTTGGAATAGATCCAAAATAGTGATCGTCTAACTGCTGTCCTTTTGCAGAAGTGTGTCCTAATAAAGTTCTTCCTGTCATCATTAAGTCAGGGCGAGAATTTGCCAAAGCTTTATCAATCAAGAAATATTCCTGCTCCCATCCTAAAGTTGCAGTTACTTTTTTTACGTTTTTATCAAAATAGCGGCAAACCTCTGTCGCAGCTTCATCAATTGCAGATAAAGCTCTTAATAAAGGTATTTTATTGTCTAAAGCTTCACCTGTATATGCAATAAATACAGTTGGAATACACAAAGTTGTACCATATATAAAAGCAGGCGAAGTTGGATCCCAAGCGGTATACCCTCTTGCTTCAAAAGTATTTCTGATTCCTCCATTTGGAAAACTTGACGCATCTGGTTCTTGCTGTACCAATTGTGCCCCTCCAAATTTTTCTACAGGATCGCTTCCGTCATAAGACGTTTCAAAAAAGGCATCATGTTTTTCTGCGGTTGTTCCTGTAAGCGGCTGAAACCAGTGTGTATAATGTGTAACTCCTTTTGCCAGAGCCCATTCTTTCATTCCCATGGCGATATAATCGGCCATTTTTCTGTCGATTTTAGTTCCGTGCTGAATGGCATCTCTTACTCCTTTAAAAGCATCGGGAGTTAAGTACTGCTTCATCGCTTTTTCATTAAACACATTTGAGCCAAAAAGATTTGATTTTCGGTCCATTTCTTCAAAATGCAGCGGCTTTCTATTAGAAGCTTCTTGTAAAGCCTGGAAACGTAATGTTGACATTGGTTATATATTTTAAATTCGTAATAATTTTCATTAAAAAAATGAGGAACAAATATAAACAATTAAAGTCCCTTTTTAGAATATAAAATTTAGATTTTTGAACTCTAATTTCACAATGAAAGACGGTTTTTTCAGAGAATATACATTGTCGTATGCAGAAATATAACAAAAAACCGCAATATTATTCATTAAATAAACATTTTTTCATAATTCCTTAACCCAAAAAATCAAAAATACCCCTTAATTATTACGAATTTATTTTTTTACCCCATAAAAAATTACTTATTTTAAAATATACCCCTTCGAAAATTGCGCTTCTCCAAAAAATCACACTCGCCAAAACAAAATAGCCCCCTAATTTTTAGGACTAAAAAAATAAATCTATATTTGACCCAGCGAAAAAACAAAAAAAATAAATTTATATTATTATGGCTAAAATTAAGTTAGAGTACATTTGGTTAGACGGATACGAACCAACTCAAAATCTTAGAAGTAAAACTAAAGTTGAAGAGCACGAAAATTTCAAAGGAACATTAGAAGAACTTGGAAATTGGTCATTTGATGGTTCGTCAACTAAACAAGCTGAAGGTGGTTCTTCTGACTGTCTTTTAGTTCCTGTTGCAATTTATCCTGATCCAACTCGTATCAACGGATGGTTAGTAATGTCTGAAGTTATGTATGCAGACGGAACACCACACCCTTCTAACGGAAGAGCTACAATTGATGATGAAGATGATGATTTTTGGTTTGGTTTCGAACAAGAGTATTTCATCATGGATACTAAAACTCAACTTCCACTTGGTTTCCCAGTTGGAGGATACCCTGCTCCACAAGGGATGTACTACTGTTCAGTAGGTGGAAAAAACACACACGGTAGAAAATTAGTTGAAGAACACGCTGATTTATGTATCGCTGCAGGAATTAACTTTGAAGGAATCAACCAAGAGGTTGCTTGTGGACAATGGGAATTCCAATTATTCGCTAAAGGAGCTAAAAAAGCTGGAGATGAAATCTGGGTTGCTCGTTACCTATTAGACCGTTTAACTGAGAAATATGGTTACTATATTGAATATCACCCAAAACCTCTAGGAGATACTGACTGGAATGGTTCTGGAATGCACGCTAACTTCTCTAACTCAGTTCTTAGAACTTGTGGTTCTCAAGAAACTTACGAGAAAATCTGTGAAGCTTTCCGTCCTGTTACTAAAGAGCATATCGCAGTTTACGGAGCTTACAATGAGCAGCGTTTAACTGGTAAACACGAAACTGCTTCTATCAATGATTTCTCTTATGGAGTTTCAGACAGAGGATGTTCTATCAGAATTCCTTTAATGACTGTTCAAAAAGGTTGGAAAGGTTGGCTAGAAGACAGAAGACCAGCTTCAAACGGAGACCCATACAAAATTGCTGCTAGAATTATCAAAACTGTTAAATCAGCTCTATAATTTAAAGCTTACCATATATTTTCTAAAAATGCCTGCAAAAACTGCAGGCATTTTTTATTAGAAACAATAAGGATATCTATTTTAAGAATTAAAAATTAAAAATTAAAAATTAAAAATTCACAACCATCAACCACCAACAATCAACCAAAAATTTTAAAAGTACCTTTCGTACTAATTAATTTTTAATTTAAACATCAAAAGTTATCTTTGTAAATCATTTAAAAAAATCATTATGATAGTCTGGACTTTGTTTTTACTGGCAGTTGTTTTTATCCTTGCTTTGGATTTGGGAGTTTTTAATAAAACCCCACATATCATCAGCACTAAAGAAGCCAGTAAATGGACTCTAATCTGGGTAACTTTATCCTTCATTTTCTCAGGTGTTATATACTGGTTGTACACGACCGATTATATCGAAAATCCAGATCAGTTAAAACCGGCAGTGGCTTCCATGAAATTCATTACTGGATATTTGATCGAGCTTTCGTTAAGTGTTGACAATATCTTTGTTATTGCTATTATTTTTGCTTCGTTCAAAATTCCACAGAAATACCAGCACCGTGTTTTATTCTGGGGAATTCTGGGAGCTGTTATTTTTCGCGGATTAATGATTTTCTTTGGGGTAATGCTGATTAATAAATTTACATGGACGACTTATCTATTTGGTGCGTTCTTGTTATTTACCGCTGTAAAAATGCTGTTTTCTGGAGAAGATGAGGATTTTCACCCAAAAGATTCTTTTATATATAAGGCTTTAGGAAAAATTATACCAATTACTTCAGAGACTGACGGCGAGAAATTTTTCATTAGAACCGAAAAAGGAAAAAAAGCGGCAACTTCATTATTTGTTGCTTTGATTGTAATTGAAGTTATGGATGTCCTTTTTGCAGTCGATAGTGTTCCTGCTATTTTAGCCATTACTTCAGATCCGTTTTTAGTATTTAGTTCTAATATTTTTGCTATTCTTGGATTGCGTTCTATGTATTTTTTCTTAGCCAATATGCTGGCAAAATTCAGTTATTTAGAATACAGCTTAGTCGCTATTTTGGCATTTGTTGGTTTAAAAATGCTTTTACACGATTGGATCCACGTACCAGAATGGGCTTCTTTAGGATTTATTGCCCTTTCTCTTTTAGTTGGAATTCTAGTTTCTTTAAAATTTGGAGAAGAAAAAGAACTTACGGATTCAGATTCTACTGAAGAATAAGTTTTAGAAATATATAAGTAATAAAAAAAAGGGAATCTTTCGATTCCTTTTTTTTTACCTTTGATCATAAAAAATTAGTACTTTTCATACTTTTTAACAATAAAAAATAAGGTATTTCGTATTTAAAATATATTTTTGCTTTATTATTAATCCTATATTATTTTAAATCATGAGGAAAAAGTACAATTATCTTTTTTTATTATTTTTTATTACTCTTGGGTCATTTGCTCAAAAAGTTACATTAATTCCAACAACTGTAAATGGAAACGCTTTTAATGGTACTTCTGTTAATCTAGGAGGAACACCATACTCTACTGTAGCTTTGAGTGTTCGAGTTGAAATGCCAACTATCCCAGGAAATACCGGAACTGTTACTGTATATACAGTAAGTGGTTTAACCCCTACTATATCAATTGGAGGAAGCAGTACAATGCTCTTTTTTGGAGAAGGAAAAACTGCAACACAAAGTTTCGTAATAAACATTGATTGGAATAGCATTTCTACTTCTGGAGGTCAAATTTATGCAGAATACAAAACACCGGGTGGCGTAGTCTATAAGAGTTCCTATGTTCCCGTAACCAAAAGTGCAACAATGAACGGCGGCGTAAATCCTCCAGCCGACGCTCCTGATCCTGCAAAAATTACAAATACACTGTGTTGCAACCAAACTGTTAGATTAGGAGATAGACCAACACCCATAACTGGTTCTCAATACTTAAATCCATACCAAGGCAAAACATACGGTATAAGTGCTTCTTGGGAAGCAAATGGAAATCCATCGGTAAGGTTTTTAAATGTCGACAATGCAAACAAAGTATTAACTTTTGATTATATAGCAGAACTAAAAAATTTTACCGTAACAAGAAGTTTGGGTTACGCAGGTACTTCGACCAAACCAAATAAAAGCAACGCTGTAACTATAACTGTATTACCCTCACCTATACTAACAAATACAATTACCACCAATGACACTCCTAATTCAGATGGAATCTATGAATTATCAAGTGTTAAAACACTTAATTTATATGGCTTTACATCAATGATTAATTTGAATATGCTACAAGATCCAAATCATATAAATCAAAGAGGAGATGATGTAGTACGCGTTGATTCTTATAAATGGGAATATAAAAACACAAGTTTGGATTCTAATCCATGGATTACAATACCAAATGAAAACAATGCAGATATTAATTTTTCAGCTACTTTATCACAAGCCTCAAATTCAGAAGATATAAATTATTCCATTAGAAGGATTGCAATTTATAAAAACATCTCAAGAGTAAGTAACGAATTAAAAATTCTCGTAAGAGGGTTACGCTTTAACAATACTATTTGTTGTGATCAAATTTTAAAGATTCAATCCGAAACCAGCTTTGAAAATCCTAAAATAATTACTGGTTCAACTGCCGGCGTTGATTCCCCAATAGAAGCAGGTGATAATTTCGCTATAAATTCGCTTAACTATCAGTGGCAAAGCCAAAATATTCAAGGAGGAAATTCAATTTCTGTTTGGGCAGATATTCCAAACGCAACTTCTAAAGATTATTTTCCTTCACAGCCACTTACGGTTGTTTCAAATATGAGAAACCCTCGTTATGCCTTTCAAACAACATATAGATATAGAAGAATTACTAAAATAAACTATTCAATTGTAACCAACAGATTAATCAATAGAACTGTTTCCAGTTATAGTAACGAAGTATCTTTAGATGGCACGGCATCAGTACCGTTTATTCAAATATATCCAAATCCAACTTCTTCAACTCTAAATATTGAGTGTACAGTAGATATATCAGATGCAAAAGTTACAGTTTCTAATATTATGGGGAATACAGTAAATTCAAACAATTACTCTATTTTAAATTCAAAATTGATAAATATAAATGTCGCAAGTTTACCCGCTGGCACATACTTCATTACTATTGAAAACCAAAATTTAGGAATTGCTCAAAAAACATTTATTAAGCAGTAAATTAAAAAAGGGAATCTTTCGATTCCCTTTTTTAATTACTTATATATCCAAAATATTAAAGTTTAATTTTTTGGACTTGGCTCTCGCTTAATTTTGCAGCCTTCATTACATCAGTAAGACTATTTTTATTTATTGTTGAAGCTAAAGCAGAAGGAATTATAACAATACGAAAAGATTGGCTATTTATATAACTAGGAGTTTCTGCTAGATTATAATTTGCTCCTACATAAATTTGAAAATCTTTTTTACTAAAATCATAATCATACGTTATTTCATCTCCATTATCAAAATAAAGTGTAGTTGGAATTAATTGCCAAATTGGAGTTTGAGAATTTATTGTTCCTTTCAATCTATAAATCAAAACTGTTTCATCATCAAATAAATCACCCCCAACTTTACTTTGAAAAGTTCCAGATATAAAATAACCGTCATTAGCATTATACGAAAAATTTGTATTCAAAATTTCAAATGCTTGAGCTCCTATTCCATCTTGTCCCGGAGGCCCCTCTGGTCCTTCGCAACTTGAGAATGCAACTAATCCAATAACTGCAAATAAGGTAAGTATCTTTTTCATAATAATTATTTTTTAAGGTTTGTATTATAAAGGTATTCCAAAAATCAAACCAAAAAAAATGTTAAGTCTTAAAATCCGCTATTTTTTTCTTACTTTTTTGTAACCGTTTGGTTTTTAAGCAGAATTTTGCTGAAAAATAATACGTGATATGGTAAAGAATTTTCCCAATATTCCCATGTATGTGCGCCTGGACGTTCGGTATAATCGTGTTCAATTTTATTGTAAACCATTCTTCTGTGTAATTCTCTGTTTGGTTCTATCAAGAAATCATCAACACCGCAGTCAATAATTAAAGGAAGTTTGTTGGCTTTTATTTTATCCAACATTCCTAAAACAGCATGTTGTTCATACATTTCGGTACTGCCGCTCTTATCGCCAAAAACGGGCTGCATTAATTTTACCACCTGAGCCGAAGAATCTCTGTTAAGCATTGCTCCCATATCTACAGCGCCGCTCATACTTCCTGCAGCACAGAATAAATCTGGATGTCGGGTTGAAAGGTACAAAGCACCATGTCCGCCCATTGAAAGTCCTGTTATAACACGTCCTGTTCGATTGCTGATGGTTTTATAGGTCTGATCTACTTTTTGAATTACTTCCTGTGTAATGAAAGTTTCAAACTGACTTTCTTTATTTACAGGACTGTCCAGATAAAAGCTGAATGTTTCACCTTCTGGCATTACGATAATCAAGTTATATTGATCTGATAAGCTTTGAACCAATTTCTTATTTGGAGTATTTTTTAACCAGTCACTAAAATGTCCGTAAGCTCCATGTAACAAATACATCACCGGAAAAGTGGTTTTACTTTTGGCATAGGTATTTGGCAGCACGACAGCCGCTTTATAGGTTTTTCCCATTGCCGTACTTGCAATTTGTAAAGTGTCTACTTTTGCTGCATAGGACATTGACGAAGCGAAAAGCAAAACTGCAAATACTAAAATTTTAAGGTTTTTCATTTTGATAGTTTTTCGATTAAGGATTGTAAATATAGGTCTTTTTCTCAATAAACTATCTGAAAAATCCGACTTGCTTTTCTGTCGTAATTTCCATTAAAAAAACCATCAAAAAGATTTGATGGTTTTTACAATTATGATTTTGCGATGCAGCTTACCAGATTGACACTCTAAGGCTATCAGGCAAATACATTTTATTGTTTTCTTTTACGTTAAATGCTTTATAGAACTGCGGAATATTGCTCATAGGTCCGTTAACTCTAAATTGTTCTGGAGCATGAACATCAGTCATGATTTGATTAATTTTCGCTTCGTCACGTCGGTTAATCATCCAGGAATATGCATATGCCAGAAAATAACGCTGATCTGGAGTTAATCCGTTTATTTTTTCATTTTCTTTAAACTGTTTTGTTTTCTGAAAAGCTTCGTATCCCATTACTACTCCACCTAAATCAGCAATGTTTTCACCTTGGGTAGCATCGCCGTTTACATTTTTACCTGAAATAGAATACTTACTATATTGAGAAACGATTAATTTTGTTTTGGCTTTAAACTTTTTCAAATCTTCTGCTGTCCACCAATTATTTAAATTTCCTTTTTCGTCGTACTGACTTCCTTGATCGTCAAAGCCGTGTGTGATTTCATGTCCAAAAAACGAACCTCCAATTATACCATATATAATAGCATCATCCGGCATACGTCCTTCATATCCTGGAACTATTATATTACAAGCCGGAATCACAATTTCGTTGTTACTCGGACTATAATATGCATTATAAGTATGAGGCTGCATTCCCCATTCGTTTTTATCAACAGGTTTTCCGTATTTATTAATCATATGTTTGTAAGCCCAGTTATTCGCTTTTAAAACATTCCCACAAAACGAAGTTCTGTCAATCGAAAGCTGGCTCATGTCTTTCCATTTATCAGGATATCCCAGTTTCATTACAATTTTACTTAACTTGTATAATGCTTTTTTCTTGGTAGGTTCGCTCATCCAGTCCAGCTTTTTAATGTGGTCTGCAAATACATCACGAATGTTGTTTCCTACTTCCTGCAGTTTTTCTTTTACCCCTTTTGGCATATATTCGGCAACATATACTTGACCAATTAAATCGCCTAAGTAATCATCTGTATGTGAAACTATCCTTTCCCAGCGTGGTTTTTGAGCGGTAACGCCCATTAAAACGGTACGGAAAAATTTAAAATCCTGTTTTTCAAATTTTTTAGGAAGATATTCAGCATATGAATTTATCAAATTCCATTTTAGATAGGTTTTCCAGTCGTTTATACTATATGTTTTTAAAGTTCCATTAAGAGCTTTAAAAAACTCAGGCTGACCCACGATAACAGAATCTGCTTTTGCAATACCTAAAACTGGCAAGACTTTTTTCCAGTCAATATTAGAAGTTAAGGTATTGAATTTATCAACGCTAAGTTTATTATAGTTTTTCAAAGGATCTCTCAATTCTTCTAATTTTCTTGAAGATTTTGCCAATTCCGTTTCAAGCTTCATAATTACATCGGCATTTTTTGAAGCCGCAGCATCCTCTTCGCCTGTAAATTGCATCATCGCTTTAAGATGTTTCATATATTCTGCACGGATGGCAACATTACGCTTGTCATTATCAAGATAATAATCTCTTTGTTTCATCCCAAGTCCGCCCTGATTGAAGAACAATGCATATTTACTGCTTATTTTATCATCTTGGGAAACATAAAATGAAAATGCCGGATTGGCGCCAATTGTCTGCAAATGTGCAATTACATTTACCAGTTCGCAAACATCTTTTATGTCATTAATCTTTTGGAATTCGGCGTTTAAAGGAGTTAAACCTGCTTTTTCAATTGCAAGAGTATCCATACCTGTAGCATAAAAATCACCAATTTTTTGTTTGTTGCTTCCTTTAGGAGCGTTTTCTTCTGCTGATTTTTCGCAAATGTTTTTGATTTGCTTGTTAATAGTATCCATGACAATTTTCATGATACCATTACTGCTTTCGGTGCCGGGAATTGGATTTTTTTTGAACCAGCCGCCATTTGCATACGTAAAGAAATCATCTGCTGGATTAACAGTCGTATCGCGATTGGTAAGTAAAGGGTCTGAAAATGCTGTTTCTTTTTTATTACAGCTAAATAATGCCAATCCTAAAAACAGGAAGATAAGAGGTTTTCTGAATAAATTCATTTAGTTCTTGGTTTTTTGTTAGGTTATATTTTGCTCCTTATTAACTTGTTACGTTTTTAAAATAATAAGGAGTAAATATAATTTTTATAACAATACAATCAATAACTATTGAATAATTATCTTGTGTTCAAGGCGGTACTGCGAAGCACTTTTACCTGTATATTGCTTGAAAGATTTACTAAAGTGGCTGAAATTATTAAATCCGCTTTCATAACAAACTTCGTTAATACTCATTGGTTTCTCGGCCAGAAGTTTTGAAGCGTGCACCAAACGGTATTCGTTTACAAACTCAGTAAAGGTTTTATTGGAAATCTTTTTAAAATAACGACAAAATGATGGCGTGGTCATGCTTACCAAATTTGAAACCTCATCGATGGCAATAGACTGCTGAAAATTATCTTTTACATAATTAAAGACTACATTCATACGGTCGTTATCCTGTGTTTGGAGTTCCATCGTAAAACCATCGGCATTGAGCATGGTGTATTCTTCAGACGAATCTAATTCATCTAAAATACTCAAAAGTGTCAGCAAGCGCTCAAATGGCTGCTGGGTTTCCATCATTTCGATCTTATCTCCTATTCTTTTTTTTGTATCTCCTCCAAAAGCAATTCCGCCTTTGGCCTGACTCAAAATATTTTGAATCTTTCTCATTTCAGGAACATCAAAAAAACCATTTCCTAAAAATTCAGGTTTAATGTGAATAACGGTTTCATTTATATTTCCCGTTTGTTCATTTGTAAAACCGCAGTGCGGTAAATTAGAGCCTATCAGAATCAAACTACCATTTGTATAATAGGAAACGTGGCTTCCTATTTGTCTTTTTCCTGCCCCGCCATTTATATACACCAACTCAATCTCTGGATGATAATGCCATAAATGAGCTTTACTATTGGTCTTTTCGGCGTGTTTGGTGTAGGTAAAAGAACTTCCGTATGAGTTAGTTATCACTTCAAGAGCTGGGGCAACTGTTTTCATGATAAATATCTTTAAATAATAATAGCAAATTTAACAAAAACATCTAAAAAAACGCAATCTTTAACCTATAACGGTTTCGCAAATGAGAATTTTTCATCAAAATTTAAAAATTACAGCTTAAAATTAACAATCAAAACAACCATTTTTTCTCTGACTGATATTTTTATCCCATTTTTTTTTAACATATCGCATTTTATAAAATGAATTTATACCAATCTCACATTTTTGTAGGAAATATAGAAATTTTCAAAAAATATCGTTTTCGTAAAAACGTTGAAAAATTATACCGTAATTAACAAAAACACCTAAAATAATTCAAATTTTAACCTATAACGGTTTCGTAAATGAGAATATAGCACATAAATAGGAAAATAGAGTTGTGTTTTAAATTGAACTTCCGAAGTAATTTTACATCAGAGAAATGAACTAAGAATTTAAACATAAGTGAATATGAAAACGATTTTAAAATTAAGTTTAGTAGCAGCAGTACTTTTAACAACTGTAAGTACATATGCAATTGATGGTGGTAATGCTTTTAATTTACACGTATTAAAGAATGACGGAAAAAAAATAACATTTGCAATGAACCAAGTTCAAAAAGCAAATATTAGTATATATGACCAATACGGAAGCTTAATCTATTCTGAAATTGCTTCTGGTAAAGAAGGTATTTTAAGAACTTTCAGTTTAGAAGAATTTCCAGCTGGAACTTACTTTTTAGAAATTCAAGATAATTCTAAAAAATCAAGACACGAAATTACCATTACAGACGAGAGCACTGTTTTATCTGCAAAAGCTCTTTAAGAATGAAATAAGCAGATTTTCTGCTATACCATACAAGCGTTATCCTTGCGCTTAAAAAGTTATACTTCTCATAAGTATAAAATAAGGTTAGATAGTTAGTAAAGTTTAAAAACGTAAGTTTTAGAAACAGCTCTTTGTGGTTATTGAGCTGTTTTTTTTTGCTCTATACTTTTTTCTTTTTGAACCTCTATGACACCAAAGATTTTACACAAAGTTCGCAAAGTTTATATATAAAGCTTTTGCGAACTTTGCGCTTTTTTCCTTGCGCACTTTGCGGTTAAAAGCGGTTGAAAAAAAACTGTGATATTCTATTTTTTCTTATCAAGTACAAAACCTGCATATTGCCAAAACGTTGAAAAATAATAACCGAATTAACGAAAACGATAAATATAATTCAAATTTTAACCTATAACGGTTTCGTAAATGAGAATATAGCATAGAAATTGGAAAATAGAGTTGATAAAAAACAAGCATAACTAAAGTAATTTTACATCAGAGAATTAGACACAACAACACAACAAAAACAAATAGTTATGAAAAAGAGTTTAAAATTAAGTTTAGTAGCGGCAGTGCTCCTTTCAGGTTTAAGTACGTATGCAATTGACGGAGGAAATAGTTTTAACCTTCATGTATTGAAAACAAATGGAAAAATGATCACGTTTGCCATGAACCAAGTTCAAAAAGCAAGCATTAGCATTTATGACAAAGACAATAATTTAATTTATTCTGAAAATGCTTCTGGTAAAGAAGGTATTTTAAGAACTTTCAGTCTTGAAGAATTTCCAACCGGAACTTACTTTTTAGAAATTCAAGACAATTTTAAAAAATCAAGACACGAAATCACAGTTACTGCTTCTGCAACAGTATTGTCGCCAAAAGCATTACAAAAATAATAACAGATTTTCTGTAAAAATATAGCGGAAACGCTAAAAACTTATACTTGTTCATACAGTATAAAATGAGGTTAGATAGTTAGTAAAGTTTAAAAACGTAAGTTTTAAAAACAGCTCTTTGTGGTTATTGAGCTGTTTTTTTTTGCTCTTTACTTTCGGGTAAAACCAAGTTTACAAAGCCCTAATTTTTACTCGCAAGGTATTACCCAAAAGTTAGTTCAACGTAAAATTATTATTTTGCAAAAACGTTGAAAAAAAATAGCCGAATTAACAAAAACGATAAAAATAATTCAAATTTTAACCTATAACGGTTTCGTAAATGAGAATACAGCATCGAAATTGGAAAATAGAGCAACTAAAAAACATGCCTTCTTGTAGTAATTTTACATCAGAGAATTAAACTAATAATTTAAAAACTAAGAACTATGAAAAAGATTTTAAAATTGAGTTTAGTATGTGCAGTACTTTTTACAGGAAGTACGTATGCAATTGATGGAAATGGAGATTTTAATCTTCACGTTATAAAAGCTAACGGAAAGCTAATCACTTTTGCAATCAACAGAGTGCAAAAAGCAAATGTTGCGATTTATGATAAAGACGGTTCTCTAATTTATTCTGAAACTGCTTCAGGTAAAGATGGAATTTTACGAACATTCAGCCTTGAAGAATTTCCAGAAGGAACTTACTTCTTAGAAGTTGAAGACAACGTAAAAAAAGTAAAACACGAAATTAAAATTACTGATACAAATACTGTTTTATCTTCAAAAGCAATATCATCAGTGTACAAAGCAGGAGTTTCTGCTAAAAATACAAGCGTAGCAGTACGCTAAAAAAGTTATACTTCTCATAAGTATAAAACAAGGTTAGATAGTTAGTAAAGTTAAAAACGTGATTGTTTTAGAAACAGCTCTTTGTGGTTATTGAGCTGTTTTTTTTTACATTTTACTGAAGCAAAAAATGCATTTTTATTTTTTTTGAAAAATTATTCTTAATAAATGTATTCCCTTGATTTCTACACCATTAAAAAATTCAAAAAAAAATAATCCGTAAGCCCTTTATTTACGTACATAGCGTAAATAAAACGTCGAAAGAGTTTTAATTCAGCATTTTAAGTATCAAAAAAGATATTATTTTTGCAAAAAATTAAATTTCTATTTGTAGTTTTATAACGTTCCACATTTAGTAATATTAATAATTAATTTCAAAAAAAACATGACAAAATTTACCAAAGCAGGTTTGGTTGCGGCCTTTTTTTTAGCAACAGTATTTACTTATGCCATTGATGGAAATGGAGATTACATTTTAAACATTAAAACTGGAAAAGGAAAAGTAGTTAGCTTTACTTTAGACACAGTAGAAAATGCATCATTCTCTATCTTTGACGAAAATCACAATTTACTTTATGCGGGCGAGTCTGCAGCAAACAAATTAGAAATCTCTAAAACAATTAGTCTAGAAGGTTTTCCTGCTGGAACTTACGTTTTGGAAGTAAAAGCAAACGAAAAAGTTGCTAAACACGAAATTAAAGTTGCTGCCAAGAGGGTAAAAACAGTTAAGTTAGACGAATCTGTAAACTATAGTCCAGGATTTCGTCGTTAAACCACCTTTTTTTGCCCCCACAAAAAACGATTAAAGCAGTTCTCTTACCAAGAACTGCTTTTTTTATGTTCATGATTTTTATGATGGAGTAAAATCCATATTTACAATATGTTTCGTTCCATTGGAACTTTTTATAGAACCACAATATTGTCATTTCGACGAAAGGAGAAAACTATGGGTAAATTTATTCTTTAACTTTCTTTAAAAATAAAAACCTTTCATTTCTGAAAAGTTTTTCTATGCTTGTAAAATGCTCGTTATTTCTCTTTTAGTAATTTCTCCAAATATTCAATTTTGTCTTTTTCCGATTGAAGCAAACGCTCGTAAAGTTTTTTATTTTCTTCGAAAGATTCTACTAATTTATCTAATGGATTGAAAGTACAATGATTTCCGTTTCCGTATCCAAAATTCATTTGGCTATCTTTTGTATCGGTAAAAGTATTAAAATAATTAATCGCAGCTTCTTCAGAAAAACTTTTAATAGCCTCAACCGTTACACCAAGAGCTTTTGCAATTTCAATAAGTCTATCTTCTTCTATAGTTTCACTGTTTTCAATAGCCGAAATAGTTTGCTGACTTATTCCCAAAGCCTGCGCTAAAGCTTCCTGTTTCATATCACGAAGTTCACGAATACGGCTTATTTTTCGTCCTAAATGGTTTGGTTTTGTTAGTGTGCTCATAATTCAAAGATAATAATTAAGTGTGAGAAACTTTAACTGGTAAAAAACTAATTTGATCAGTTCGATACCAGCCAAAACGGTTCGGTACGATACAATCTATTTCTTCCTTCGCCAAACCAAAACAAAAGTACAATTTTTCTTATAATATTTTTTTCAGAAGTCAAATTGTAAAGCCATTTATAGAAACACCAATTAAAAAATATATGCCTTATGGAAACTAAAAATCTAGAATATCTAAAACAATTAACTGCTTTACATTTCCGTACGTTACAAGCCGTAAACGACACACCAAACGAATACACCGCCAAAATCAAGGTTTTAAATTATTTTGAACTCGGCTGTCTCATTACCGATATGCTGAAACTCTGCATACTCGCCCTCGATCACGATATGCACAATGTAGAAAAGAAGAGAAAACAATCTATAAATGTAGGTTTGGTTCTCGAAACGGTTTTGCAATTGTTTCCTTTAGATGAAATGGAGTTTTTGGGGTATGTTGGGGAGGTTGTGGAATAGTTTTAATTTGTAAGTGTTAAAGATTCATAATTGTAAACTGAACGAACATCATCCCGCTTACAAAGGCAAGCAGATATGCAAATTTCTTAATATCGTCAAATTCTCTTCCTTCTTTTAGAATCAAGCTTCTGAATTTTTCTGATATCAATAGTAAAATTGAACTCAAGAAAGCTAATCCAATAGCGATATTCATGCCTATTCCAATTGGAAAACCTTCTGGTTTATCTTGCAAAAAGAAAGGAATAATGTCCAACAAAAAAAGTAAATTCCATAACACTACAAAAATTACAACAACAGGTTTTTTGATAGGAAATCCTCCTTGATTTTGTCTTTCGAGAATTTTCAAATCTTCAGTACTTATTTCTGAATTTGTATTTTCTAAAAATCCCGTTTTTTTAATTTCATTAATAACTGTAGCAGGATTTTTAAAAGTCCAGAATATAACTTTTGGATTGTATTTTTCTATTCTGTGATTTATTTTAATTCCGTTTCCAATTATAGGAATTGAATGATACTCTTCTATAGAAATGATATCTTTTGGCTGAAAAATTAAATTTCCAACAATTGATGCATTGATTTTTAAAACCTCTTTATCCACATAAAGATCAGCCAGCGGATAACTTGCGTTTGCCGTTCCTATTCTTGCTCCGCCTGTTAAAGTAAATTTTTCATTCATAAATTTAATTTTCCTATAATTTTCAATGATGTAAATATATCGTTTAAAAGAAATATTTCTCAAATAAAAAAACGCATTTAGTCAATTTAATTAACCAAATGCGTTTTTAAAAATTTTTAAGAATGAAACTTACATGTTGTTTAGCTATTATATTTTTTTTAATAACCTTTGAGTTCACGAGCGAGACACTCGCGCTAGCAGGGGAAATCGTCTGCTGGCGCGAGCGTCCCGCTCGTGCATTACTTTGTGTTCACGAGTGAGACGTTCGTGCTAGCGAGGGAAATGGCAAATATTGGTTTTACAAGCGAGATTATTGCGTTAGCAGTAAATATAAATTTATTGAAAAGAAAGAAAACAGTAAACTAAAAAATCTATTAAGTACTCTTCTATTTTTACATTTACAAATTAAAAATAGAAAGGTAAAAATTTAGAGTCCATTAGAATTTTCAAAAGCAATAATATTTTACATTGAAACATTAATATCAAGACTTCGAACAGGTTTGTATAGACACTGACATCATTTTTTTAAATGGATTACCGAATAAATATATTTGTCCAAACCTATTTAAAATATCATATTCATAAAAAACATTTTACTTTTTTTTCAGAGAATTGTTAAATGGATAAAATCTTAATAACAAATTTTATAGAATTTGACGAATAAAAATTTGCTAATACCATTTTATTAATCAATATTTGTGCAAAAAATAAACCTATAAGTTGATTTTTATGAGTAATTATCGTAAATTTAAACTTGTTTGTTTAGTACCTGACATATTATATTCCGTTAAGTATGAAGGTGAAAGTGAAAATGAATTTCAGAAACTGTTTAAAAATTGGGATGATCCATATTGGCTTTATAAATTTTTCTCAGCAAATCTAGCTGATCTCAAAAGAGATGTTTGGGGAGGTATTACAGTTGCTAACGCTGTTCGTAATACACGTGTCCAAGCAAAAGAAATGAAAAAAGCTATTTTGGCTATTACCGATGGAAAAAATAATAATTTTAAAATTCTCTCAGATTACTTTAAACCTTTAATTGATGGCAATATTCGGGATTTAGAATGGGATAAAGGTAAAGGCTTATTACATCATAATTGGCTAAGAATTTATGCCATTCGCTGTTCTAAAAACACTTACGTTGTTACGGGGGGAGGTATAAAACTTACAAGCGGAATGTCTCCACCACATTTGAGGGAGCAAAAACTAAAATTAAAACAGGCTGAAGAATATTTAAGGTCTGGAGATGACGACCAAATTGACTTGTGTTATCTCGATTTATAACTTATTATGGAAAACAATAAAATACTAAAACAGCTTATTGAAGAATCTACTTCCGAACATTCTTGGAAAGAAGAGTTTCAATTACAATTGGAAAATGAAGAATCAGAAGATTTCTTCTTTGAACTTTCTTTGAGAATTATAACAAGACTCGAAGAACTTGGTTGGAAAAAATCAAAATTAGCTGAAGAACTTGGAGTTACAAAACAATATGTTTCAAAGCTATTAAGATCAAAACAAAATTTAGGTCTTGAAACAATATTCAAGATTCAAAAAGTATTAGGGGTAAAATTAATTGAAATACCTGAGTTAAACCCTAAAAAACAAGAAAAAGCACAAATAACTATTAAATTAGAGAGCAAGAGACAGACACTTGGTTCTAATAATATTTATGTTGAAAAAATTACTTATCCGAATCAAAAACAATTAAACTCAAAATGGCTACACGAAGTAAACTCGAAGTATCATTGCTAAAACTCACCACAGAACAGTTTTTTTGTTCAGAAAACCTATTTTCTGAATTTAACAAAACCGAAGGGGCGATGAATAATACGATACAGTTAGGCGTTGATGCTTCGAAATCAATATTAGGGTGTCTCTTTAAATTTGAAATAAAAAAAGACAGTAATGAGCTTTTAGTTATAGAAGCAGGAGCTCATTTTAAAGCAGACGAAGAAGGCTTTAAAAAACTTCTAAATAAAAAGAAAAAAACATTTACCTTACCTTTCGCTACAGCTAGATTAATGCTTGTAGTAGCAATCGGAGTGGCTCGTGGAATTTTACACGCAAAGACAGAGGGCACTGATATTAATGGAATATTTATCCCCCTAATTGATCCTGATTCAGTTCTCGACAAAGACATCATAATTGATCTTTCACCAGAAGAAAATCTATAATCAAAAAAACCTCTCATTATCTGAGAGGTTTTTTGATATAATTAAATTTCTACATATTTCTCCTATACTGCCCACCAACCTCAAACAACGCCGAAGTAATCTGCCCTAACGAACAAACCTTTGTAGCTTCCATTAAATAATCGAATAAGTTTTCGTTTTTAATGGCGGCTTCTTGTAACTGGCTTAAATGCTCGTTTACTTTTGCTTCGTGGAAATTATGCAGGTTGTCCAGCATTGTAATCTGGTATTGTTTTTCTTCTTCTGTGGCACGAATTACCTCTGCCGGAATTACCGTTGGCGAGCCTTTTGAACTCAAAAAAGTATTTACACCTACAATTGGGAAATCTCCGTTGTGCTTTAAGGTTTCGTAGTACAAACTTTCTTCCTGAATTTTAGAACGTTGGTACATCGTTTCCATTGCGCCTAGAACTCCGCCTCTTTCTGTAATTCTGTCGAATTCTTGTAAAACAGCTTCTTCAACCAAATCAGTTAATTCTTCGATGATGAACGAACCTTGAATTGGGTTTTCGTTTTTCGCTAACCCTAATTCTTTATTAATAATCAGCTGAATTGCCATCGCGCGACGCACCGATTCTTCTGTTGGTGTTGTAATCGCTTCGTCGTAAGCGTTTGTGTGCAATGAATTACAGTTGTCGTAAATCGCATACAAAGCTTGCAAAGTGGTTCTGATATCGTTGAAATCAATTTCCTGCGCGTGTAACGAACGTCCAGAAGTCTGAATATGGTATTTCAGCATTTGCGCTCTTTCGTTGGCTCCGTATTTCAGTTTCATGGCTTTTGCCCAAATCTTACGCGCCACACGTCCAATAACCGAATATTCTGGATCTACTCCATTAGAGAAGAAGAACGATAAATTTGGTCCAAAATCGTTGATGTTCATGCCACGGCTCAAATAATATTCCACGTAAGTGAAACCATTTGAAAGCGTAAACGCCAATTGCGTAATTGGGTTTGCTCCTGCCTCGGCAATGTGATATCCTGAAATCGAAACCGAATAGAAATTACGAACGTTTTTAGTAATAAAATATTCCTGAACGTCTCCCATTAATCGAAGCGCAAATTCAGTTGAAAAAATACACGTATTTTGCGCCTGATCTTCTTTTAAAATATCGGCCTGAACCGTTCCACGAACTTGTGCTAACGTTTTTACTTTTATTTCGTTGTAAACCTCCAAAGGTAAAACCTGATCTCCCGTAACGCCCAAAAGCATTAATCCCAAACCGTTGTTTCCTGCTGGAAGTTCGCCTTGGTATTTCGGTCTTTCAATTCCTTTATCTTTATATAATTTGTTGATTTTAGCCTCTACTTCTTTTTCTAAACCATTTTCTTTAATGTAAATCTCACATTGCTGATCGATTGCGGCATTCATAAAGAAACCTAAAAGCATTGGCGCAGGTCCGTTGATCGTCATACTTACCGAAGTCAAAGCATGAACCAAATCGAAACCTGAATATAGTTTTTTAGCATCGTCTAAACAACAGATTGAAACTCCCGCATTTCCGATTTTTCCGTAAATATCCGGACGTAAATCGGGATCGTTTCCGTACAAAGTTACACTATCAAAAGCGGTTGAAAGACGTTTTGCAGGCATTCCCGCACTTACATAGTGAAAACGTTTGTTGGTTCTTTCTGGTCCACCCTCGCCCGCAAACATTCTTGACGGATCTTCGCCTTCACGCTTAAACGGATATAATCCAGAAGCGAAAGGAAATTCTCCTGGAACATTTTCCTGTAAATTCCAACGCAAAATATCGCCCCAACCTTCATATTTTGGCAAAGCAATTTTTGGTATTTGCAAATGCGATAAACTTTCAGAATGGGTCGCGATTTTAATTTCTTTATCACGAACTTTAAAGCTGTAAACTGGATTTTTGTATTTGGCTACTTTTTCAGCCCAATTCAGAATAATTTCCCAATTGTACGGATCTAAATCCATTTTTACTTTATCAAATTGATTTAGTAAAAGATTTAAGAAGATTCTGTTTTCGTCAAGTCCTTCGACTCCGCTCTGGATGACACTATTGTCATCGATTCCTGCTTTTGTAATCTGCGGAATTTTTCCAGAAACCGATTCTATAGTTTTAAAGATTCCGTATAATTTCTGAGCTACTTTTTGCTGTGCAATTGCAGTCTCATCATAATTTCTATTATTCTCGGCAATTTCAGATAAATAACGTGTTCTTCCCGGCGGAATTACGAATATCTTTTCGCTCATTTCTTTGGTGATCTGAAAAGTCGATTTCAAGTCCGAATTCGTTTTTTCTGCTACTTTATCCATGATTGCTTTATACAGCGTGTTCATTCCGGGATCGTTGAACTGAGAAGCAATGGTTCCGAAAACTGGCATTTCATCTGGATTTTTATCCCAAAGATTATGATTGCGCTGGTATTGTTTTTTAACATCGCGTAAAGCATCTAAAGCGCCTCGTTTATCAAATTTGTTTAAAGCCACTAAATCAGCAAAATCAAGCATGTCGATTTTCTCCAATTGCGTTGCCGCTCCAAATTCTGGTGTCATTACATATAAAGAAACATCTGAATGATCCATAATTTCGGTATCAGACTGTCCGATTCCGGAAGTTTCTAAAATAATCAAATCGTATTTTGCGGCTTTCAAAACCTGAATCGCTTCGGCTACATATTTAGACAATGCCAAATTCGACTGACGTGTCGCCAGCGAACGCATATATACTCGAGGATTGTTAATCGCATTCATACGGATTCTGTCTCCTAAAAGTGCACCTCCTGTTTTTCTTTTTGAAGGATCGACAGAAACCAATCCAATTGTTTTTTCTGGGAAATCAATTAAAAATCGGCGAACCAATTCGTCCACCAAAGAAGATTTTCCGGCACCGCCTGTTCCTGTAATTCCTAAAACTGGAATTTTAGAAGTAGCGTTGCTATCGTGAATTTTATCAAAAACTGGTTTAGCAATTTCTGGGAAATTCTCTGCTGCCGAAATCAAACGTGCAATTGCTGTTGGCACTTTATTTTCGATATGATCGATTTCTCCGTTTAATTGATCTCCAATAGGGAAATCGGCACGCTGTACCAAATCATTAATCATTCCTTGAAGTCCTAAAGAACGGCCGTCATCTGGCGAATAAATTCTGGTGATACCATATTCATGTAATTCTTCAATTTCGCTTGGCAGAATAACGCCGCCGCCGCCTCCGAAGATTTTAATGTGCCCTGCTCCTTTTTCGCGAAGCAAATCATACATATATTTAAAGTATTCGTTGTGTCCGCCTTGGTAAGAAGTCATGGCAATCGCATTGGCATCTTCTTGAATGGCGGTATTTACCACTTCTTCAACACTTCTGTCGTGGCCTAAGTGAATCACTTCAACGCCCGTAGACTGTATGATACGACGCATGATATTGATGGCCGCGTCATGTCCGTCAAAAAGCGAAGCAGCAGTAACAATTCTTACTTTATTTTTAGGAATATATGGGATTTGTTGTTCCATTTTATGAATATGATAATTTTATGCGACCAATGTACAAAATATTTTAATATTTGATGAAGGCTATAGCTTTATGTTAACAAAATTAAATCGATTTCGTAAACCAAAGAGGTAACAATTTGCGTAACTAACTGATATAGTTAAGGAAAGCTTAAAGACATGGCAATTTCGCAACATTTAATTAAAATCTGAAAACATCTTTTGAGCCTTCCTAAATTAATTTAGCATTGTTGAAAAGCCCCAAATTTTTACCACGACTTAAACATGAAAAAGTATAACGTAAAAATTTTAAAAATGAGAACATTTTATTCATTCACCGTAATTTTAGGTTTGAGTTTTTTTGTATCTTCTTTTGCAACAATTGAAAATGACAATTTAAAATATAAAAAAACATCAAACACCATTTCTTTTAAAAATTCAGATAATGATGACGTAAAAGAAAACATTTCAAATGACTTCTTCAAGAGGTATTCTGATTTAAAAAAGTATAAATCTGAAGTAATGTCATTATATAAAAACAGAACTCTTGGAACCATTTGGTATGATGAAGATGAGATCAACGAGTTTGGAAGTATTTTATACCAAAAAGCAAAAAAAACAAATGATTTGGTTATTCCATATCAAAAAGAAATAGATCAGTTATTTGATTCTTCATCAGATGCCAATTTTTCCAGAACAGATGCTGATATGTTACTAAGTTCTTTATATGTAGTGTACACCAAAAAAAATAACGCTGACAAGAAAAAAATAGCTTATGATGCTATGCTTAAAGATTTTCTGAACTACAGTACAATCGAAGAAGCAACAGCTAAAGTGGAAGACGACGGAAATTTATACGACCAATATTATAAACTTCAGGATGTTTTAAAAAAATATAAAAAACTTGAAAGATCAAGCAAATGGAAACCTATCGTAACCGAAGTGCCTTATAAAGAGTTACGTCCAGATGCTGTTTCAAGCACTATTGCACAAGTTAGAACACGCTTATATTTATTAGGCGATTTAAAACAAGATTCTAAAAGTGATTTTTATGATCGTGAATTGATGGATGCTGTTATGAAATATAAAGTTCGTAATGGTTTTAAACCCAACTATATTCTGGCCGAAGAACACATTAAAGAAATGAATATTCCAGTTTCAGATAAGGTAAAAACATTGATGCTGAACATGGAAAGAATTAGAGCTATATCTCCTCAATTGGTTAATAATGATGAGTTTGTAATGGTAAACGTGCCTTCTTATGAATTGATTTATGTAAAAAATGGAAAAGTCGTTTTAACATCAAGTGTATTCGTAGGATCGCCTTTAACTAAAACTACTATTTTTAACGGAGAAATTGACAGAATTGTTTTTAGTCCATATTGGACAGTACCTCAAAGTATTGTTGACAATGAGTTGAAATTGAAAATCGCAGCCGATAAAAATTATCTAGCCGAACATAACATGGAAGTCGTGAACGGTCAGGTAAGACAAAAACCAGGACCTGGAAATTCATTGGGATTGGTAAAATTCATGTTCCCAAACCCAGATGATATTTATATGCACGATACACCGTCTAAAACCTTATTCGATTTCGAAAAAAGAACATTCAGCCATGGTTGTATTAATGTGAAAATGGCAAAAGAATTAGCCGCAGCGATGTTGCAAGATTATCCTGAATGGACTCAGGAAAAAATCGACAAAGCAATGGCAGGAAAAGTAGAAAACAGTTTTAAACTTTCTAAAAAAGTGCCAATTTACATCTGTTATTTTACTTCATTGGTTAACGAAAACGGAGAAGTAGGTTTCTTTCCGGATGTCTATGAAAAAGACGCTGAATTAAATCCAGAAAAAACTCTTACTGCAAATTAATTTACTATTAAATAAAACAAATCGGGAATTCATTTATTGGGTTTCCGATTTTTTTATCACTTTTAAAAAAAAGCTTATTTTAGTGTTTTTTAGACTTTTTTTCCCAGCAGGACATTTTTTTCTTCGGACTTTTACAGAAGATTACATACCCAACTATTATTTTAAATTTACTCAGCATGAAAACAAATAATACAGAAGGTTTAACCCTATTCGAAATAAATCTATTGGTGCAGCAAGGCGGGAAATTCGTAATTTTTCCGAATACCATTTCAAAACTCTTTAAAAAATTTAAACTTTCGAATATTTATTTTATCCGCCCAAACGAAACTACTTTCAAATATGCTTTAAAGCATTTCTTTTTAAATTTATCATTAAGCTGGCGTATTATTCCGTATGGTCCAATATATGTTATTAAATCCATTTATTTTTTAATTAAAGGCGGAAAAGATTATACTCAGGATATATTGAATGAATTAAAAAATAACAATCCGGTTTATCGTCCCGATCTTCAATATCTGCAGTAAAAACTTTTTTACCTTAAATTATTATTTTAAAATCTTTTTGAGGCAGAGAACGTGATTAGTTAGAATGAGATTTGCACAATCTTTTTTTAATGAATCATAATGAAAAAACACGTTTTCTTTTTTAGTAGTATTGCATCATTCCTATTTATTTCATGTAATAACTTTACTTCTGAGAATCCAATTTCAGCAGATGGAATACGTAAACCAAAAGCCCCAAAAGCTATAGGTCCTCCCCGCATATTATTTATAGGCAATAGTCAGATAGAATATTTTGTAAGCGCTCCCACTTTATTTCAAGAATTATGTAACGCGAATAATGTAAATATAAATGTGCAACAATTGATAACGATGGGAGTTGGACTTGACAAAGTATATTATACCAATAAGACAGAAGCCAATCAGAATTTTTCAAATATAGATAAAGATGGAAATTATTATGATTATGTGGTCTTACAGGAATCAACGCCAACCGCATTAACAAATGTGGAAAAATATAGAACAAATCTAAAACTGATTGCAGAAAAAATACATAAAAACAGCCCAGATGCGGCAATTTATGTGTATCAAAACATACCTCCTCTACCTTATACAAATTCTGATTATAACGAGTATTATAAAGAATTGCGAAAAAATACAATTTTAGCGACCGCGTTCATAAAAAATGCAGGGATGCTGAGAGTTGGTGATGCTGTTACAGATGCTTACGAAGGAAAACATGGCTATCAGTATTTGAAAAACAACAAAGATAATCTTCGCTTTGGCCAAAGTACACTTCATTTTTTAAATGATGGCGGATTTTTACAGGCAGTTTTATTGTATGTCACCCTATTTGATAAAAAGCCTATTATTCCTAAAAAATTAATTTTAAGCACTGGAACAGGTGATCATGACAATTTAAGAAAACAAGAAGTTTCAAAAGCTATTAGCAATCCTAAAGCTTTAGAAGAAATTGCTCTTAGTAATCGATAAGATGTAACATCATTTCAAAATTAAATCACCTTTAAATTTATAGGTGATTTTTTTATTTACGACATAACTTTTAAGACTCAATAAATTTCTTATTTTAGCCTCAACTAATTTAAACCAAAAACAATTTTATGGAAGATTCTAATGAGTTGATACAAAGAAAAAACTGGTGGGACAGAAACTGGAAATGGTTTGTTCCAACTGGATGTTTAAGCCTTATTATCCTTTTTGGATTGTTTATTGCCGGAATTTTCTTTGGCGTTACTTCAATGATGAAAGACTCTGATGCTTACAAAGAATCTATAGCAGCCGTAAAAAAGAATAAAATTGTAACCGAAAAACTAGGAAATCCAATTGAAACCGACGGAATGATTTCTGGCAGCATAAACGTAAGCGGCGACAAAGGCGAATGCGATCTGCAGATTCCTATAAAAGGTCCAAAAGGAAAAGGAACTTTATTTGTGGTAGCTCATAAAAGAGGAAAATGGAACTACGAAGAAATGTCGGTTTACGTTGAAAAAACAGAAGAAGAAATTAATTTACTTCAAAAATAAAAACATATATTCTTTAGATTATATCCTAAATAAAAAACTTAATATGTTATTTTAAAAACGTATTGTGGTAGTATCGAAGGGATTTTAAAAAATACTTTTGCAGTCATTTTAAAATCTGACTACCATGATAAATGATACTTTAGGAAACCTTGCTTTTACCTGCAAACCGGGAAGAATTTTGCTGATAACTGCTATTGTGGTTTTTATACTTTTTACAGCTGCTTCAGTTTTTATTTGTTTTACAACGATTCTCCCTATTGATAGTGTGCACTTTAGCGGTGATGTTTTCATAATTTACAAAACAATTGCCCTTCTTATGGGGATTGGCATTTTGTTATTGTCAGTTGCCATTTATCTTTCCAAAAAGCCTGTTTTTTCTTTATATCAAAATGGAATCGTTTCGTCGTTTAATGCAGTCGAAAAAAAACTGTATTTTGATGAAATAAAAGACATTTACCCATATGCATCTGGAAAAAAACTTTTTATGCCTAACAATATTATGTTTAGAGGATCTGATCAAGATTCTTGGCAGGTTATTTCTCCTGATTATTCCAATAATATTGAAGCTTTAGATTTTATAATTGATCAGCATGCGTCACAGTACACACCAAAAATCGTAGAACAATTAAAAAACGGCGAGGAAGTCACTTTTCATTATATGAATTTACAGCAAAAACTATTAAACCAGTTTTTCGTTGTCAGCAATAAATCATTCCAAAATATTGATTCTAAAAGTTTCAGATTATTTAAAGATAAAATCATTAAAGATGATAATGTTTACTATTTTGATGATTTTAGACGCATTACTCTTAATACTATCTTGAATACTATTAATTTTATAAACTACGAAGGCAAAATAGTTTTATCCTTTACACATACTTTAATCTTTAGCCGAAATACTTTTATGGATGCTATTAGAGAATTCAATAAAGAAAAAGCAGAGTTTTAATACCTCCGATACCATGAAATCTTATTTACTTGTGCTTACAACGCTTTTTCTATGTTTTTCCTCATGGGCTCAATCAGCTCAAAATTATCAATCTTACACAAACCGAATCACCAAGTTTTCAAAACCTGCCAGAATACTTCATAATAGTGTAAATACTCAGGGAAATGGCAATATCGAATTTACAAATTCTAAAAACCAGATACTTCGTTTTCGATTAAATAACCATAAAGTACAGCCGGGATCTTGCCAAATTGCTTTTGAAATATATTATTATGAAAATAAGTATTTGAACAAAATTGAATCATACGATATTAAAGGAAATTTAATTGGATGCGATTTAAAGTTAGATGGAGAAGCAGTAACCCAATTTATCATCGAAAAACCTACTCTTTATTTAAAGAAAAAGAAATTAATTGATGATGCAGATGGCAATATCGAAATGAATGACACCAAAGAAAAGATCATTCGTGTACTGCTATTTGATGCCAATAACAGACCCATACTACAACTGCAGCCTGCTTATATTTCTAGTAAAGAATTTTGGCAATATAATAGTAGAATGTCTTGGCCATAGTTTTTTCATTAACAAAAATATTAATTTAAAAATGACACCTATAAATTGGAGCAAAATAATGGGATACATTCGTTTTACTATCCTACCACCTAATGAAGATTGGCAAGAAATATTGTCAGATGTCTACTGTGATTTAGATAAATCATTTAAAATAACCCAAAATAAGCAAAACTATACGCTTGATAAATGTTCCTCTAAATTACTTTATGCTAATTCTCATCATATTTTTTATAAAAATGAATCATTCGGTACAATTTTAATGGAAAGCGGTTTTGTTAAGTTGGAGAAATTTTATATCGCTTACTCACAAAAATATGATAACATTACAGTTTTTACTGGCCATCCAGAATGTTTTGATTTATATGATATCCAAATTTACAACAAAGGGAATTTAATTCGAAAAAGCAATTGGGTTGGTCAAGAATTGTATAATAACGCTTCTGATATATTAAAACCTTTATATTCTAATTTTTTAAATACCGAAATTGGTGAAAAAACAGATTATGAAGAACTTCCTCATTTATTACCTCTTTTATATCATTTTGGTTGGACTCAGGATGATCTCAATCAAAATAACTGGAAATTAATAACAACCAATTTGCATTAATTATTATAACAAAATGTTATTGGTCTTTGAATATATTTGTGGCGTTATTTTTGAATAAAATACTACATTTGAAACTTAAACAAATCCCCACAATGAAAAAGATTTTATTATTAGCCGTTGCATTTTCACTTACCTCTTGTGCACAGGTACAACAAACTCTAAATCAATTCCCTCAAATATCTTCTCAGGTTCCTGGAGTTGGAGGCGTAGACATTGCTTCTGGATTAAGAGAAGCTCTTAACAAAGGAATTACCCAGCAAGTGAGTAAATTAACCGCAGTAGATGGCTTTTATAAAAATGAAGCTGTAAAAATTCTAATGCCAGAAGAACTGCAAAAAGTAGACGCCACTTTAAGAAAAGTCGGGTTGAGTTCTCTTGCTGATGAAGGTATTAAAATGCTAAACCGCGCTGCCGAAGATGCCGTAAAAGAAGCTACTCCGATTTTCGTTTCGGCTGTAAAAAATATGTCATTTACAGATGCAAAAAATATCCTTTTAGGAAATGACAGCGCTGCAACTACCTACTTACAGGGAACTACAACCACAGCTTTATATTCAAAATTCAATCCTGTAATTAAAAGCTCTTTTCAAAAAGTAGGTGCCGATGCTGTGTGGACAAAAATCATCAATAAATACAACACCATACCATTGGTAAAAAAGGTAAATCCAGATTTAACAGATTATACAACCAATCAGGCTTTATCAGGTGTTTTTAAAATGATTGCTGTAGAAGAAAAAGAAATCCGTAACAATATCAGCGCCAGAACAACTCCTTTATTGAAAAGTGTTTTTGCCCTGCAAGACGGAAAATAGTTTTTTTATAGCTGCCAAGGCTCAAAGTTGCAAAGGTTCAAAGGTTTATCTTCTTTAGTCTTTCATAATTTTCAGCATCTATATTGCAGTTAAACAAATTAACAATTAACCGATTAAACCAAAACAAGCCAAAATGCAAAAAATAACCATTCTGATTCACTGTAAAGACCAAAAAGGTATTATTGCCGCAGTGACTGCTTTTATTGCCAGAGTAGAAGGAAATATTATTTATATCGATCAGCATGTTGATGTCGAGCAGAATGTCTTTTTTATGCGATTGGAATGTGAATTTACCAATCACAGAAATACAATCGATGATATAAAAGCTGAATTTGAAAAAACACTTGCTGTGGATTTCAATATGTCATGGGATTTGTACAATCAAGAACAAAAACCAAAAATGGCGTTGTTTGTTTCTAAATACGACCACTGTTTATTTGATATTTTAGGCCGATACAGCGCCGATGAATTAAATGTTGAAATTCCAGTGATTATAAGCAATCACAATGATTTAAGAGGAATTGCCGAACGCTTCGATATTCCGTTTCACTGTGTTCCTTTTACAAAAGACAATAAAGAGGAAGGTGAAGCCAAACAAATTGAATTATTACGAAAATATGATATCAATTTTATTGTTTTAGCCCGCTACATGCAAATTATAACACCAAAATTGATTGAACTTTACGAAAATAGAATTATAAATATTCACCACTCGTTTTTGCCAGCTTTTCCAGGTGCAAAACCTTATCATTCGGCTTTTAAACGCGGCGTGAAAATTATTGGTGCAACAAGTCATTACGTAACCGAAGAATTAGACGAAGGTCCAATTATTGAACAAGATATTGCCAGAGTATCACATATTCATTCTGTTGAAGATTTTATCATGAAAGGACGTGATTTAGAGCGAATAGTTTTGGCAAGAGCAATTAAATTACATTCCGAAAGAAAAACAATGGTGTATAGTAATAAGACAGTTGTTTTTTCTTAGGTGCAAAGTTTTTTAAAAAGAATTATACTTTGCTTTATAATAATAAAACCCGACAGTTTAAAAAACTTGTCGGGTTTTATTATTATTAATGTTTAAAAACCTCTTAACTTTTACAACTTTGCACTCTTAACCTAGCTTTACAATATTCAAAAATAGGTTTCTAAAAATCTTAACTTATGGTCAACAAAGTAATAACAAAACCTTAACAGCATAAGATTGATATATGTCGGACATTTGTAATGTAATAAACTGGTTATTTATTATTTTGGTTTTGGTTAGTTAAATGATGCCGGCGTCTTCGAGATGCCGGCATTCTTTTTTTAGATAAATCCTGATGGATTATTTAAATTCAAATGAAAAAATTCCAAATTCTAAATTCTGGTAAAATTCCAATTTAAAAAGTAAGTCAAATAAAAATTCCAAATCCCAATTGTGAATTTGGATTTTGGAATTTAAATATTGGAATTTACTTTCCAATTATACATTAACTTATATTCAACAAAGTAATAACAAGATCTTAACAGCTTAAGATTGATATATTTCAGACATTTGTAATGTAATAAACTGGTTATTTATTATTTTGGTTTTGGTTAGTTAAATAATGCCGGCGTCTTCGAGATGTCGGCATTCTTTTTTTACAACTATTTGCTTTGAACATATTTTAACCGCAAAGAACGCTAAGATTTTTTCCTAAGTATTATGAATATAAACGCAAAGTTCGCAAAGCTATCACATCTTTGCGAACTTTGCGTTTTAAATTACTCCACGAAAAAAAATCTTAGCGCCTTTTCAGTCAAATTCACATTCCAACAACTTGAAACCTGAAACAAAAAAAACTAATTTTTAAGCCTTTCATGTAGAAGTTTAAAATACGGGAAAGCTTTTAAAAGTCGGCTGCCATGCCAAGAGAACATTTCACCGTCTACGAAAATAGTTTTGGCATGATGGGTGAATCTTCCTATTTCAAAAGCGTCTTCTTCTTTAAAAGGATACGGTTCAGAAGAAAGAAATACAATATCTGGATCACCTTCGAGACGCATCTTCTTTAATTCGATTTCAGGATAACGGCCTTTATCTTCATAAATATTTTTAAAATGATTGATTTTTAGCAATTCATTAATATAGGTATCATTTCCGGCAACCATATAGGGATTCTTCCAAATAAAATAAGCGACTTTTTTAACAGCAATATCTTGAATGTATTTTTTGAAATCGCTCAAGGCGAAAGATAATTTATCATTCCATTTTTGTGCTTCAGTCCTGCAGTTGAATAACTGTCCGAAGTCGGTTATCATCTGGAAATTATCTTCAATAGAAACTATATTCGTTACCCAAACTGGACAAATTGTACGCAATTGTTCGACAATTTCGATTGTATTTTCTTCTTTATTACAAATAATAATATCGGGTTCTAGAAGCTTTATTTTTTCAAAGTGGATTTTTTTAGTACCTCCCACCATTTTTTTGATTGATTTGAAATGAAACGGATGGACACAGAACTTCGTAATTCCGATGATTTTTTCTTCTAAACCTAAATCATATAATAATTCAGTTTGCGAAGGAACAAGCGAAATAATACGTTTTGGAGTCGTTTCAAAAGAATGAATCGTTCCTATTTGGTCGGTTAATTGTTTCATGTTTATTTAAGAAGAAGTTTTTTCAGCCACGAATTCACTAATTTTTTATTCGTGTAGATTTTAGTTGCTAATTTCACTAATTCCGCAAATTAAAAAGAAATTGGAGAATTCGTGTCTAACAATTATTAAACCTGAAACTTCAAATCAATAATCTCTTCCATTTCTTTTTGCACTTTGAGAGCTTCTTCTCTAGCCTTTTCAGCAAAATCAGTTCCTTTTGATGCATAGATAATTGCTCTTGCTGAGTTTACCAAAAGTCCCACTTTATCGTTCATTCCGTATTTGCAAACTTCAGACAAACTTCCACCTTGAGCGCCAATTCCTGGAACCAACAAGAAACTGTCTGGAACAATTTTTCTGATTTCAGTAAAATATTCGGCTTTAGTAGCTCCGACTACGTACATTAAGTTTTCGCTATTTCTCCACGTTTTAGAAGTTTCTAAAACTTGTTTGTAAAGCTCTTGTCCGTTTGCATTTAAGGTCTGAAAATCAAATGCTCCTTCATTTGATGTTAGAGCCAGCATAATAGTATGTTTATTTTCGAAAGCCAGGAAAGGTTCAACCGAATCTTTTCCCATATAAGGAGCAACTGTTACACTATCAAAACTTAAATCTTCAAAAAAAGCTTTGGCATACATACTCGAAGTGTTTCCTATATCACCTCTTTTGGCATCGGCAATCGTAAAAATATCTGGATAATTCTCGTTGATGTAATTAATTGTTTTTTGCAGCGACATCCAGCCTTTTATTCCATATGCTTCAAAAAAAGCGGTATTAGGTTTATATCCAACCGTTAAATCGTGTGTAGCGTCGATGATGGCTTTATTAAATTCGAAAATTGGATCTTCGCTTTCCAATAAATGTTGTGGCATCTTAGTAAGATCTGGATCTAAGCCTACGCATAAAAATGATTTTTTTTGAAGAATTTGTTCGTGCAGTTGTTGTGTTGTCATATTGCTTTTTTTGTTGTGCGGCAAAATTACAAATAATATTAATGTATTGCGAATTTGAGCTTCACATTGGATTCATATAACATCTTAGAAAAATTGTGTAAAATTAAATGCGTAGTCGTCATCTAATTTTGATTTGTAACCTACAAAAAGAAATTATGACTCCAAATATCGGAATATCGGCTGCGAACCTTAAAAAGAGCACTACCATATTAGCTACTATTTTATCGAACGAAATGACTCTTTATGTAAAAACAAGAAAATTTCACTGGAATATTTCAGGAAATAGCTTCATGGAATTACATAAATTATTCGAAGATCAATATAGAATTCTAGAAGCTAATATTGATGAAGTAGCCGAAAGAATCAGCCAGCTTGGCGAAAAAACGATTGGAACCATGAAAGAGTTTATCGAAAACTCAACACTAAAAGAATCTCCAAAAGAATATGCTTCACAAAAACATATGCTGGAAGAACTTTTAGAAAATCACGAACAGCTGGTTACTGAATTTAGAGATTACATTCCGATTTTTGAAAATGAAACCAAAGACGCAGGTTCTGCTGATTTTGTAACCGGATTGCTGCAGGAGCATGAAAAAATGGCTTGGATTCTGCGCCGTTATCAGGTTTAAAAGCAAAAATGTGAATTATGCAAATTAACCGGGAATTAATGTAAAAAGGTCTCAATTTTAAAACAGAACTTTACTTTACTATTAATTACAAACAAAATGCAATCATGAATACCACAGAAATAAAAGGAAACTGGAATGAGTTGAAAGGCAAACTAAAGCAGAAATATGCTGAGCTGACAGACGATGATTTGATGTTTGCTGAAGGAAAAGAAGACGAAATGTACGGAAGACTTCAGCAGAAACTGGGAAAAACAAAAGAGGAATTTCATCAAATCCTGTCAGAATTGTAAGTCTTTAAGACTCAATCAGGAAATACCGTCTAGTAAAGCAATATTAGACGGTATTTTTTTGAAGATTTTACTTCTTTTTGCATCAATTTCTACATTCTAAAACACATTAAACACTATAACCACGAATAATTTAATTATCTTTAACCAAAATTTTCTAAAAAATGAAGCTATTTATAAAGTTCGACATAAATACCATTTGTTCGCTTTATCTCAAACAAAACCTCGATCAGCAAGGCATTAATTTTACCAGTCTGGGTTTTGGGGAGATTGAGATTGACGACAATCTGGATGCAGATGCACTCGAAGCTTTAAAAAATAATTTAAGTCCGTGCGGATTTGAAGTAGTTGAAAATCAGAAAAGCGTTTTAGTTCAAAAAATAAAAGATGCTATAATCGAATTGGTTTTTATGGAAGACAGCAACAATTATAAAAGTTCTGTTTTTCTAGCCGAAAAACTCAACCATAGTTATGGCTATTTATCTAATGTTTTTTCTGAAGTAACGTATTCTTCTATTGAAAACTTTATTATCTTACAGAAAATTGAAAGAGCAAAACAATTAATTATTATCAATGAAATGAGCTTAACCGAAATTGCTTTCTTGCTAAACTACTCAAGTGTAGCGCATTTAAGCACGCAGTTTAAGAATACGACTGGTATTACGCCGTCGGCATTTCAGCGAATAATTAAAAAACGAAGAGAAAATTTAAAATAAAAACCCAAATACCACACTAAAATGCAAAAAAACGCATTAAACATTTTACTGGCAGATGATGATGAAGATGACCGCCTTTTTTTTAAAGACGCTTTTGAAGAAATTAAAATACAAACAAACGTAGAGTTTGTGCATGACGGAATGCAGTTAATGGATTATTTATTAAATCCAGATAATAAACTTCCGGATATTTTGTTTCTGGATTTAAATATGCCAAAGAAAACTGGTAAAGAGTGTTTGATTGAAATTAAAAAAACAGATCATCTAAAAAACATTATTATTGCCATCTATTCTACTTCTTCATCTGAAGAAGATATTGAAGATACTTTTATTCAGGGTGCCAATATTTATATCAAAAAGCCAAGCGATTTTAATACGCTTAAAAAAATAATTAATGAAGTCGTGACCGTAAACTGGCACTATCATACCTCTGGGTTAAACCGTGATAATTTCTTGCTGCGACTAAAATAAAAATAATAGTACACCAATGAAATGGATACCAAATTTTAATTCTTCAAACTCTTTGAGAGTTATTTTTGTAATCGCAGTTTTCATTCTGTTATTTATTTCATCGGTAGCTTATAAGCATAATCAGGACTTGAATGAATCAAGCAAACTGGTCATGCATACATACGAGATAAACATTCAATTAGAACGATTGATGTCGGCTATAAAAGATGCCGAAACCGGACAAAGAGGTTATATCATTACCCGAAATGCCCGTTTTTTAACTCCGTATATTTATTCACGCGACAAGGTAAATACTTCATTTATTACTTTAAAAAAATTAACTGCTGATAATCCACAACAGCAGGAAAATCTTCGAAAGCTCTTTAAGCTTATTATACAGCGTTTTGTGTCTTTCGAAAATTGTTTAAAATATAGCGATCCCAAAACATATGATAAACGAAAACTCGATAATCATATGTTTGGGGGACGAATCTTAATGGAAAATATTCGTTTTAAAGTTGACGAAATGAATGACATTGAGAAAACCTATCTTAAAAACAGGCTGAAAATCTACGATGCCGAAATTTCGTTAAGTCCTATATTTTCTATCTCGCTATTCTTAACAGCGCTATTTTTTATCTTACTGGCTTATCGACAAATCAGTAAAGATTTCCAAAGACTAAAACTTTACAATAAAAAGCTTTTAATTTCGAGCGGTTTAATTTCTGAATCTGAAGCAATTGGTAAATTTAGTACCTGGCAATGGGATCTAGATGCTGATAAAATCGATTATTCAGACAATCAATTTCGTTTACTGGGTTATGAACCTGGCGATTTTATTCCAAGAAGAGAAACGCTTTTAAAATCCGTACATCCTGATGACAAGGATAATGTTGCAACTGCTATTGACGGAATCCTTCAGAACAAACAACAGCCTTTTGTATATTATAAAATACTACTTCCAAGTCACGAAGTCCGTTATTTTAAATCGACCGGAAAGTTACTGACAGACCAACAGGGAAGCAAAATTTTACTGGGCATTAATTTTGACATTACCGATGAGCATCTGCTTAATATCGAACTTCAGGAACGTAATAAAGAACTCGAAAAAAGCAATAAAGAATTAGCTTCTTTCAATCACGTCGCGAGTCATGATTTACAGGAGCCGCTTCGAAAAATCCAGACTTTTATCTCTCGAGTTTCTGATGCTGATAAAGCAGTTATGTCACAAAGTGCACGTGATTATATTGCCAAAATTGAAGTTTCGGCAAAAAGAATGCGTATTCTTATCGATGATTTATTATTGTTTTCGAGAACCAATACAACCAAAAAAGAATTCATTAAGTCGAATTTAAATGAATTGCTTGAAAATGCCGAATCGGAATTAACAGAAGTTATAGAAGAAAAAAATGCAGTTATAAATACCTGCAAACTTCCTAAACTTTCGGTGATTCCTTATCAAATCGAACAGCTTTTCATCAACTTGATTGGAAATTCATTAAAATACAGCAGACCGGATGTTCCGCCTGAAATTTCAATTGATTGTGAAAAAGTAAATGCAGCTGATTATCCAGAATTAGATCAAAACATTAAAAAATACCACCGAATTACTTTTACAGATAACGGAATGGGTTTTGATCCTCAGTTTAAAGAAACAATCTTTATTTTGTTTCAAAGACTGCACTCTAAAACTGACTATCCAGGAACTGGAATTGGTCTAGCGATTTGTAAGAAAATCGTAGACAATCATAGAGGTCATATTACAGCTGATAGTGAGCCGAATAAAGGTTCGGTTTTTACTATTTTTCTACCAGATTAAACCTCGTCAGCTCCTTTAAACACTAGATATTAAAACGTTATATAAATTCTTTATGGGAATTATATAACGTTTCTTTTTTATGCTGTAAGGCAAATCATCGTATTCGTTAGCATCTTTGTATTGTAATACTTTAGGAAGTAATAATGAAAGCAAAACCCGTATTGAAAGCCATCATTTTTAAAGTGCTTTTTTTATTGATCGTGATCTTTGTAACATCGTGCCGAAAATCCAATTCAATAGAATCTAATCTTAAAAAAAATGAAGCTTTTAGTAAAAATGATAAAGAAGAAGTTGAGGCTTTCTTTTTTATTGCAACGGCAAATGTTGGAAAAACTATTATTTCTAAAAGTCAAATTGCACAACAAAAAAGTTCAGAGAGTTCAATAATGATTTTAGGTAAAAAAATCGAAAGAAATCAAAGTAGACTGCTGCAGGAAGTAACAGAATTAGCAAATAAAAAACTTATTATTATTTCTGAAATAAATGCAACACACCGCCGCGATACTTACGATCTGGTTACCGCAAAAAATTCTTCCGAATTTAACAGAGTCTATTTAAGAGCAATGAAAAAATGTCTGGAAGAACAAATTCAATTATTAGAGACCGTTTCGAAGGAAACCAACGATAAAGCAATTTTAAAGTTAGTATTGAAATATCTGCCTGAACAATTTGATCTCTTACGAGAGGTTGAACAAACAATTAAGAAAGGAATTAATTAAAAGCCTAACAAATCATTAACTAAATTATTTAACTATGAAAATGCAAAACAATTTTTTATGCGCCTTAGCCCTTTTTATCTCAGCTTCATTTGGAATGCTGCACGCTCAAAATACTAATGTAGAAACGGAGTTTGGTGTAAAAGGTGGATTCAACATGTCTAATCTATACAACAATGGCGATGATGTTGATGACAACAATATTCTATACGGTTTCAATGCCGGTGTTTATGCAACTTTACCAATCTCTGATTTTGTTGCTATTCAGCCTGAGCTTTTATTTACAACAAAAGGTGCCAAATTAGAATACAACAGCGCTCTTTTTAATGGAGACGCTAAATTCAAATTGAATTATATCGAACTTCCATTATTGGTAAGAGTAAATATTACTAAAAACTTTAACGTACATGCCGGTGGTTACGCTTCTTACCTAGTAAGTTCTAAAGTAACAGGAAGCGGAGACGCTGAGTTTGAACAAACTATTGATACAGACGATTTAAACAAATTTGATGCTGGTATTTCAGCTGGTATTGGAGTAGATTTTAATCCAGTTAGTATTGGAGTACGTTACAACTATGGTTTAACAACTGTGGGGAAAGAAAGAACAGCTTTAGGAACAACTTATACTTTTCCTGATGCTAAAAACAGCAACTTAACTTTATACTTATCGTATAAATTGAACTAATTCATTTAGTAACCCTAAAATAAGAAAACCATGTCAAATTTATTATACACCATAGCGGTTATTCTTGTAATACTATGGGCTCTTGGTTTCTTTGTTTACAGTTTTGGAAGTATTATTCACATACTGCTTGTAATTGCCATTATCGCAATATTATTGAGACTTATCAAAGGACGGGAAATTTAAAAACGAATCAACATTAAATAATTATATTAATCTATTAAAAATCAAATATTATGAAAGCATCTAGCACAATTTTAGGAGTAGCAGCTGCAGCTGCAGCAGGAGCATTATTAGGAGTTTTATTTGCTCCAGACAAAGGTTCAAACACTAGAAAAAAAATCAAAGATAAATCGAAAGATTACAGCGATAATTTAAAAACAAAATTTGATGGTATTGTAAACACAATCACTTCAAACGGCAAAGACATCATCGATGAAGGAAAAGCAAAATTCAACCAAGTAAAAGATGATTTCAATACAGTTAAAGACGAAGCTAAAACAGTGAAATCGAACTACTAATAAAAAGTGATTTTTTCAAACCATAAAATACTATATCATGGAACCAAATGCAACAACAAACGAGAATTTAAATCTTTATGAAAAAGCTGAAACTTATGCAAAAACAAGTTTAGAATTATTAAAACTTAAAACAGTATGTTCAGTGGCTGATGGTGTTTCATCATTGGCATCAAAGATAGCAGTCGGCGTTGTTGTTGCATTTTTTACCCTGTTCTTGAATATTGGTTTAAGTTTATGGATTGGAAAAGAACTTGGAGAATATTATTTCGGATTTTTTATAATGGCACTTTTCTATTTAATAGTAGCTGTTGTAATACATAAATCTCATCATAAACTAATCAAAACTCCTATTGGAAATTCGATTATTTCGAGCATCTTAAAAGAAAAATAAAAACTGATTTAAAATATTAATACTTAAAAAAGACTATTATGGAGCCTATTTACACTATTGATGAGTTAAATCAGAGAATAAAATTATTAGAAGATCGTCAGGATGCCGAATGGTGTGCTATTAAAGACCATATCGATGATATTAAAGAAAATTTAAAGCCTTTAAACCTTATTCGAAATACGGTTGAAGAAATCAACGAAACGGTTGGCTTTAAAAGTCATATGGCACAATCAGCCATCAGCATTGCGATTGGATATTTAGCCAAACGATTTATTGTTGGAAAAGGTGATACTATGTTTAAAGGAATTTTAGGCTCAATTGTCCAGCTTATCGTAACCAATCTGGTTTCGAAACCTAGCGAATCTTCAAATGAAACTTCTGAAGAAGAAGAATCATCACAATACGAACCATCATAAGAGTAATTGTCGAATTAAATACTGACTATTATGGAAAAGCTAAACGAAATAATCATAAAGAATGGTGTGACCCTCTACTCTAACTTATATAAATGTTTTGAATTTACAAGAGTATTTCTCGGTATCTAACTCGCTTATACGTTTCACAAGGCAACAAAACGATTAAACAGTTAATACATCACTATATTTTTAAGGTTATGAGATTCTAAGCTTCTAAGAAGCTAAGATTAAAAGTTTACAACTTATCTCAAACCAAAAAAGAGACTTTTTTACACTAGTAAGAAAGTCTCTTTTCTGTTTTTAGGGACAAAGGCTCAAAGTTACAGAGTTACAGAGAGTATAAACCTTTGCCACTTTGAGCCTCTGAACCTTTGAACCTCAAAAATCAATTATAACTCTGATAAATAGGAATCTTCAATCCCACATATACATTGCTGGCTTTTGAATTGTTTGAAAACAAATTCGAAATCAGCGAACCTGATCCTATGAATAATGGTCCGGCTCTAAAACCAGTTCCTATTTGTGTTCCGCTGTATTCCATGTACGTAAGCGGAATGTAAAAACTAAACTGGCGAGTTTCATATCTAGGTGTAAAAGTAACCGAATTAGCAATCGCAGTTCCGTTAATTTTTTTGGCGTCGACCAATCCGAAATCACCACTTAAATTCAGGTAAAACTTATTATCGATATTCCAGTCAAAGTTGGCATGAAGAGCGGTTGGAAGATTTGCTTTTACTCCTTTCTGCGATGAAACTTTGGTATAATGATCATTAAAAAACTGAAAAATATCACTCGCATTATCAATATCATCTTGTGTCACTCTTCCTGCGAGGTTATATGTATTCTCGATAACATTTTTATAATTCAACTTCCCAAAATCTGTTATCGAAGCTGCCGCTTTTAATTTGTATCGATTTCCAATACAAGTATGGCAGTTGGTGCGGTATTCGTACGTAAAACCCAAATCGATTCCCACACCTGCTGATGATATATCAAATTTTGGGTCTTTTCCTGCATTGTAATCATAACTAGCAGCTGTTTTTAAAGTTCCTGTTGAAAGATATTCACTTTGCGACGGAATCACATTGTCCTTTTCATAAGCAACACTCAGATTATTTCCGTTGATATAATTGTTAACTCCCGCCATTAGGTATTTTATGGTAAGACCAGCTTTTATAAAATGTACATCTTCGTCTACTAATATTGTTCCGTAACTTGCTCCAATCTCAACCCAGGAATTGGTAACTCCATTTGGGTTACCGCCTGTAAATAAAAAACTGTTTGAAGCATCTACATCTTTATTAACCTCATCAATAAGCTGTCCGTTAATGCCTGTAAGATTGGTAACACTTCGTACACGAGTAAAAACTCCAATACTGTGCTCTGGCGTAATATTCATCATAAACGATGGCCCAAGAATATCGATGTTCAAGTTTCCTCTGTTATTTGTTTTAAAATTCTTTGACGCATCGGTTTCTAGGCTGTAACCTCCATCAAAAACATCGGCAATATTAACACCATATAAATCGTTTTGTCCCGTTGCGCTGACAGACGAAATGGTAATATCAGATCTGAATTTAGAATCAACAATCGCTGACGGATTAAACAAAACTCCCTGAATTCCCGCATAATTATCGTCCCTAAATCCAAAATACGACTGTCCCTGACAATAAAAAAAGCTTCCAAAAAAGCTGCATAAAAGTAAAGTTCTCTTCATAAATTAACATTTGTTGGTTGATTAGTACATTTCTCTTTTTGGTAAAAGACAAACAAATATGAAACAAAAAATGTTTTAAAAAAACTTATGCTTTTTGCCAGTTCAAAGCAGCAAAGTGGCAAAGCTTCAGAGATATACGAAAATTCTTTTCAAAAAATATTATAAATCTTACTCCCCTAAAAGATCATGTAGTATTGCTCTTAGATAACACAAAAAAAGCCGAACAAATGTTCGGCTTGATTATTTTTGATATTCTATTAAAAAATATAGAATTTACATCAACTTAAAACTAAATCTAAGAAAAAACTTAAGAGTGTTTTTCCAAAGCGACAAAACCATTGCGACTCTGAACCTTTGTAGAGCTCTGCCTCTAGAAATTAATATACTTCCGAAGCCTCTTTTAATTTCTCCATGTTGTTTACCAACTGAAGCTCAGAAACAATTTTCTGAATATCACCGTTCATGATGTTACCCAAATCATAAAGCGTTAAACCAACACGGTGATCGGTTACACGACCTTGAGCATAGTTATACGTACGGATTTTAGCCGAACGGTCTCCAGAACTTACCTGAGAACTACGTTTTTTAGCATCTTCCTCTTGCTTTTTAGCCAATTCCATTTCGTATAAACGAGAACGTAATACCATTAAAGCTTTATCTTTATTCTTATGCTGTGATTTCTCATCCTGACATTGCGCCACTAATCCGGTTGGAATGTGCGTTAAACGTACAGCCGATTTCGTTGTATTTACCGACTGCCCTCCAGGTCCTGACGAACAGAAGAAATCCACACGAACATCGTTCATATCTACCTGAACATCAAACTCCTCCGCTTCTGGCAAAACCATAACCGTAGCTGCCGATGTATGCACACGACCTTGCGTTTCAGTTTGAGGAACACGCTGCACACGGTGAACACCTGCTTCAAACTTCAACGTTCCGTATACATCTTCTCCAGTAACTTCAAAAATAACCTCTTTGAAACCACCCGAAGTACCTTCGTTCATATCTACAACAGAGGTTCTCCACCCCATGCTTTCGCAATATTTAGTGTACATTCTAAATAAGTCACCAGCAAAGATACTTGCTTCATCTCCACCCGTTCCGGCACGAATCTCCACCATTACGTTTTTAGCATCTTCAGGATCTTTAGGAATCAACATAAATTTGATTTCCTCCTCCAATTCTGGCAAGCGATCTTTAGCTTCGTCCAACTGCATTTTGGCCATTTCCACCATTTCAGCATCGCTGCCATCAGCAATGATTTCGTTAGCCTCATCGATATTTGCCAAAACTATAATGTATTCTTCTCTCTTTTCAACCAAAGCCTTAATACTTTTATATTCTTGGTTGAGCTGCTTATAACGCTTTTGATCAGAAATAACATCCGGCTGAATAATCAAATCCGAAATCTCATCAAATCGCTGCTTTACGTATTGAAGTCTATCTAACATTTTCTTTTTCCTTTATTTGGACTGCAAAATTACAAAATTTTTGTGGAAAATTCTAGTGTTGATTTTTTGTGCTTTTTGAAGCTGATTTTGAATAAATTATTTTATTAATCGATTTTAATTTATTTAACATTTCTATTCAAAATTTAAAAAACAGGTGTTTTTACCTGCTTGTTTGTTAAAATTAAAAACGATGTTTGTTTTAAGTTTAAGGAAGAAGTCTTAAACACAATGACTTTAAAGTTAGTTTTCTTAAATTAGACAATTCATCAACTTTAATTAAAAGTTTAATAAGTGGCAAATCTTAAAATTTTCGTTTCTTCAACTAGTTATGATTTAGGTTTATTAAGATCTCATTTACGTAGTTTTATTTCTAATTTTGGATATGACCCTGTAATGAGCGAATACTCCGACGTCCTATATAATCCATCTCAACATACTCATACTAGCTGCATTCATGAAGTAAGCAATTGTGATTGCTTAATAGTAATTATCGGCCCTAGATTTGGAGGAACAATAATCCCAAAAGCTTTGACTACAATTGATATTTCAAAAGCAAAAACATCAAGTCTGAGCACTAAACTTCTAGAAGATCCAGAGAAACTTTCTATAACTCAATTAGAAGTTATAAAAGCAATTGAAGACAGAATTCCAATTTTTACTTTTATTGATTCAAAAGTACTTCATGACCACAATGTTTATGAAAAAAATAAATCAAAACCAATTCTGAGTGAGATTGATTTCCCTTCTATTGAAAAGAAAGAAACTGCAATTTACATTTTCGAATTTATTAATTTTTTGCGACATCTAACTGAAAATAATTCAATTCAGCCGTTCAGTCGAATTGAAGACATAGATAGTCATTTAAGAAAACAATGGTCAGGACTTCTGCAACGCTTATTATTTGAACAACGTTCTAAACTAAATGAAGAAAGAAAATTTGATTTTTTAACAAAACAGATCGAAGATATCAAAACTGCTATATTAACAACAATTCCTAGTGATGAACTCAAAGAAACTGCAAAAGGGGCAATACATTTTCGAGGCATAATAGATTTTTTATTAAATTTTGAAATTCCAGAAATTGAAAAAATAATTTTAAGCAACAAAAATTGGGACAATATTCTTGTCGATATGGGAATTATTGATATTGAACAAATTACTGATTCAAGACTATCACGCTTATCAAGATCTCAAATTGCCTTCCTAAAAGCTGATGGTACATTTTTTATCTGTCGATATAGAATTGATATTCTCGAGAATATTAAATTAGACTGGGAAGCATTTCATGTTCTTCCACAAAATAGAAAAGAAGCCATATTAGCAGCCATTAAGGATACTTTCACATTTGACACTAGTGATTTTAAAACTGTACGTTATATAAATGACAAATTCGAAAATTATAAAGATAAACCAAAATACGAAATTGTTGAAGAAATCAAAGATGAAAAAAATAAACCTATGGCTTCTCACAGACCTCAAAAAAAGTAATCTTTCAAAAATTTATATTCCAAAATTGTTGCAAGCATGTTGCTAGTGATCGCAATCAAAATCTATTTTTAAATCATTTTGTGACGAGCGAGATGCTCACACTAGTAGTAAAGACTTTTTATTTAAATTTTTAAACTTCCAATCTTACTGAATGACAAAACATTAATAAACAAAAAAACAATTATGTGTGAAATTGATATTCATATTTATATAATAATTATTATAATGATTACAGCCGGATGCTTTGGAGGCTATTTAAATTATCTCCACAACTTTGATACTGCAGAAAATGATTCAGTAGACAATCAAGCAAAAAAGAAATATATATTGCTGGGTATTGGAGCAGCCATATTAGTTCCTGCATTTTTAAAAATGATATCAAGTGGCTTAATTGAAAACAAAAAAAATAATATTGATTATTTAATTTTTGCAGGTTTTTGCTTAATTGCAGCCATTTTTTCTAGAAGATTTATAAATACAATTGGCGAAAGAATTTTAGAAGCTGTGAAAAAAGCTGAAAAGACAGCTCAAGAAAGCAAAGAAAAAGCAGAATCTACTCAAAAAGAATTAACATCCGCAAAAGAAAAAATTGAAGATGTAAGACTAGTCGTAGATCTTAATAATACACAAGACGAGCCGTACATTCAAAATAATAATCAAAAAGATGTTTTATTAGAATTAGCAAATTCATTCGTTTCAAAAACAAGCATTTCTGATTATTCTGAAAGATTAAAATTAAAGGCAGAACTGGGTAGAAAAATGGGTGAAATAATTGTTAGAAATAATTTATCAAAACAAGCTTTATTATTAGAAAATAAAACCGAAGGGCTTTTTTTAGCTTTAGCATATTCAGTTCAATTAAAACCTAACAAGGGTGATGATGAAATACTTGAAGAAATTTCAAAATTGGCTACTCAACTTTATACACGATATTCAATACTAAATGCATATGATACATTAGCAAGAAGAAATTTTATAAAAGAAGATCAAATAATGTATATATTAAATATTATAAATGGATTTCAAAAGAATGCAGATAAGGCTTTGTTATCTAAAATTAAGGATACTACAAATATTTTAAAGATAGCAAATCCAAATTTAAATTAATCCCGATAGCCCCGATAGCGCGGATTTGCAATCCGTGCCCACAATAGCAAGACACAAAACAAATTATCAAATACAAAAGCTACATAAATCATGTAGCTTTTTTTATACCCAAAAAACTCAAAACACAATCTTATAAACCTCATCCAACAACTCCATTTCTTCATCTGGCAATAACTGCAAAGCAATTTCAAGTAAAGTCAATACATTAATATCGGTGTCTTTATGAAAAACGGCTAAACTACGAGCTTCTTTATTCATTAGAACAATACTCGCTTTAAGCAAATCTGAAACCATCATATTTAATTCGTTATAAGAAGAAACTTTTAGCGGTATCGTAAACGAATTGTTTTCTTTAGGCTCTGGTTTTAGTTTAGTAAAATATCTTCCTTTATTTATTAATTCCAGTAATTCGGCTAGTCTTTCTTTATTTTGTATTCCCATGATTTCTAATTGTTTTTCTTCGAAACGAAATTAGAAACAATAAACTATTTTTATGTGATCGTAAACAATCGAGTATTTGCAACCGATTTTTAAAAATCTAAAACCTACACGAAATATTCTATATTTGTTTTCACCAATTACTTGTACTAATAACCTTTTATGGAAGAAAAATTTTGCTGGCGTTGCAATATGAAGGTCATAATGCTTGATGATCCAGAATTTGAATTATGTCAGGAAGCATTGCTAAATGGAAAAAATGTAGTCGAAAAAGAATTAGAAAAAAGAAACATTCAAAATTATGTTTGGCTGGACAAAATTGAAACGTTTGAAAAATATCGCTATTTCCTCGAAATGTATAAACTAATAACGGGCGAGTATGAATCTAACCCTTTAGCTATTTTGCATCATCAGAGAAGTCAATTCGGGAAAGATTGTCCTAATTGCGAAAAACCTTTTAGAAGTCCAAATGCTATTTATTGCCCAAGTTGTGGCTATGGCTCGGAAAACTTAACTAAGATCTAAAAATTTAACTATGAAAAAAAGTCTCTTATTAGTAATAATGATTCTTCTTTTTGGAATATGTTTCTTATTCAATTCCTGTACAGAAAAAAACAAAAACGAAATTAAGATTACAGAAAGCCAGGCTTTAAAAATTGCTAAACGATATGGTATTTCAGGAGATAAAGTGCTCATTTATTTTAATACTTATACTTACTCCAAAACGAGTTTAGGATATAAAAATGGAAAAAGAAAATTATATTAATGGAATGTATCAAAAGAATGTAATCATTGTCCAATGATACAAATTGATGCAGTAACTGGAAATGTGTTTTCTGAAGGTAAATATCATTACGTTCATTAAAATTAAATTAGCAAATCGTGCAGCTTTTCTATATTTACACAAAACAAACCAAAAAACTATGACCCTAATTGCAATTTTCTTTCCGTGTGTTTCTTTCTTTTTGAGAGGAAAAATATTAACGTCGATTCTTTGTCTAATTTTGCAAGTAACCTTAATTGGTTGGATTCCCGCTGCAATTTGGGCTGTTATTTCTTTACAGAATTCAAGAGCTGATAAACGCAATAAGCAACTAATAAAAGCGATCAAATCTAAATCGTAACTATAAATTAGGTTTTATTTTTGTCTTGATGACAATAAATCACGTTTTCTAAAACTTAAAAAAATCAAGCAACTATCACACATTCCACATTTTTATTCTTCTGTTATTTACATGTTGGCTATTGTTAAGCAATAGTTCCTCCTTTGCATATGTGGATAAATTTTTAATTATTCCATAATATTTTTTTGAAGTAATTATCTGGTGATTTTGAAAGAAAAAATTTATGGTTTATCCGTAATCGAATTAGTTTTAAACAAGGTATTTTTGAGAAACAACTTTGTTATTTATAATTCAAATTTGGAAACTCCCCAATAGTATCTTTAACTAAATTAATAGATTATGAAAAAATCCACAAACAAGTATTACGGTAAATCGCTGCTTTTTGCGTTTGCATTTTCAGCATTGTTCTTATTCCAAAACTGCTCTGACGAAACTTCTGATTCAGCCAGTATTGAAAATGCGCTAAAAAAAGAATCAGTTTCTAAAGATGGTAAAACGTCAAAAACTGCTCTTACAAACACAATAATATCATCTCAGGTAACAGCATCTGGTCCTACTTACATTCAGGGCGGAACAACCTTATTTGAATGGCAGTATACAGGAAGTATCCCTAATCCTGATTTAAACAGCATTATCTGGTGGTATTCAAAAGTAAATAACAATGGAGAAGCTCCTTACGCTATTGGCTGGGGCGCAACTGGTTATTTTATGTCTGTACCAGATACTTATTATTCTGATCCCGGACTTCAAACTTCAAACTTTAAAATCTATCTTACGATACGTGATACCAGCGGAAACCTTTATCAAAGTTACAGTATTTACCAAATCATGAAAAAAGGAAAATATAAATTAGAAAATTCCCTTTAACAAAAAAAAGCGCAAATTCTCTAGATTTTGCGCTTTTCTATTTTTTAAACGTTAGTTAATATATGTTTTTAGATTGAAGACCACTTTCCTGATTTTGCATTAATATCCTGATGCTTTTCCATATAAAGAAAAACAACTTATCTTTATGTGATAATTTATAGCGATATGAAAGTACATACTACAAATTATTTTGACACTTTTATTGAAGTAGCAGAAGATACAAAAGTAGATCACGGAATTATACCACCCAGTAAAGACAAGAAAACCATTGCAGAAATGCAATACGAGCTCATTGCTAAAAATCCCTATCAATTTACTTCTGATGATATTCTTTTTCAGGTTTTTGCTGATCGAAACGATTTAACGAAAAATGAATACGAAAAAGCTCGAGAACAATTTTTCTCAAAAGGACAAGCTTGCTTTCGCGCTTCACCTCTTACCAAAACATACGGATTTGGTATTCATAACAATCATAATGGAAAAATTGCGCTTTTCGGAATGGAAACAGATGAATATCAAAAGTTTATCAAGGACCCAAAAGTAAAAAAAGTAAAAGCGATGAAATCAATCAGATAAATTATTAGAATACAAACAATATACTCAAATGTTATGGAAAACTTTGACTGGACTTCTTTCACCAAAAAAATAGCTGTAAAAGCTAACATTCAGGACATTTACAATGCTTGGACAAAAGCCGATGAATTACAAAGATGGTTTCTTGAAAAAGTTTCTTCAATCTTCATCTAGACTTTGAAAATTTCTCTCATTTTTCATTTGCATTTAGAAAATTGTTCAGACATTCGCCTAAAGCATTGATTAATAAAACAAAATGACTAAAAAACTAGCACTACTTCTTTTAATACTGATTTATGGTTGCAACGCTGATATAAATGATAGGGATAAAAGAAACGAAAATTGGGTATACTGGTTAGATTCAAAAACTGGTAAATCATCTTGGATTCCAGTAAGCGACCAAACAACAGTAAAAGACGGAAAATATATTTCATTTTATTTTAAAGGAACCATTTATGAAAAAGGGAAATTAAAAAACGGAAAAAATATTGATACAATTTACTGGTACGATCAAAATGAAAAACTCATACACTATGCTTTGGTTAAATCTGGGAAATTTATCCAGTATTATGTAAATGATGGACCTTATATTTCATATTTCCAAGATGGAAAAGTTTTTGAAAAAGGCATCGTAAAAAATCATAAAATAAAAGATCAATGGAAAAGATATTTTAATAATGGAAATATAGAATGGAGTATCGATTTTAAAGACGGTACCGGTCTAAAAACATGGTATTTTGAAGATGGACAAATATCTGCAAAGACTGCATATATTAAAAACAAACTTAGTGGGCAAAATAAACATTGGTTTGAAAATGGTCAAGTGAAAGAAATCTCATACTGGACTAACGGAATGCAAACTGGTTTATTTGAATGTTACTTTGAAAATGGAAAACTTGAACAACGAACGAATTGGAAAAATGATGAACCAGAAGGTCTGAGTGAACGCTGGTATAATAACGGTCAAAAAAAGAACATTCAGTTTTTTAAGGGAGGACTCATTGATGGAAATGGTAAACAATGGCATCCCAACGGTAAATTACAAGTAGATCTAAATTATATTTCTGGAAAAAAGAATGGAAAAGCTCTTAAATATCATGAAAACGGAAATCTTCAAGTTGAAGGAAATTATAAAAACGATGAGCAAGATGGAGTTTGGAAATGGTATGATGAAAATGGGAAATTTATCCAAAAAGATATTTATGTCAATGGAAAATTAATTGAAATTCAAAATAATTTATAACACTTACATAATTATGAATAAATAAAGTGATGGTTTATTTTCATAATTAAAAACTTAAATCATATCATCTAAGCACCTTTGCCTCTTTGCCCCTTCCAAGAAAAATCCCTAATTTCGCTTTAAATAAGAAAAGGAGAAAATGAAGGTCTGTATTGCCGAGAAACCAAGTGTAGCACGAGAAATCGCATCTGTTTTAGGTGCCAATACCAAGCACGATGGTTATTACGAAGGCAATGGTTATGCAGTGACGTACACTTTCGGGCATTTATGCACCTTAAAAGAACCCAACGATTACAAACCGCACTGGAAAAGCTGGGATTTAAACAATCTGCCCATGCTTCCTGAAAAATTTGAAACTAAAGTGGTTCAGAATTCAGGAATCCAAAAACAGTTTAAAATCATTAAAAGTCTTTTTGAAAAAGCCGAAGTCGTTATAAACTGCGGGGATGCCGGACAAGAAGGAGAATTAATCCAGCGCTGGGTGATGAACGAAGCGCATTACAAAGGCGAAATTCAGCGATTATGGATTTCTTCCCTTACTACAGAAGCTATCAAAGAAGGTTTTGAAAATCTTAAACCTTCTTCTAATTACGATAATTTATATTACGCCGGATTTTCTAGAGCCATTGGAGATTGGCTTTTAGGCATGAATGCAACCCGTTTGTATACCGTAAAACACGGCGGCTACAAACAAGTTTTGTCAATCGGACGTGTGCAGACACCAACTTTGGCGATGGTTGTAGAACGCTTCAGAGAAATCGAAAACTTCAAACCACAGCCGTATTGGGAATTACAGACTTTATATAGAGAAACACTTTTCAGCTATGAAGAAGGACGTTTTCTTAACAAAGAAGACGGAGAAATTCTGGCCGAAAAAGTAAAAGAAAGTGATTTTGAAATCGTTTCAGTTGATAAGAAAAACGGAAACGAATATGCCCCAAAGCTTTTTGATTTAACAGGTTTACAAGTATATTGCAACCAAAAATTTGGCTTTTCGGCAGAAGAAACTTTGAAAATTGCACAGACATTATACGAACAAAAAGTTATCACGTATCCCAGAGTTGATACGACTTTTTTACCAAACGATATTTATCCGAAAGTGCCTGGAATTCTGCAGAAATTAACCAATTATGCCGAATTGACTCAGCCAATTTTAGAGAAAAAAGTCAAGAAATCGCCAAAGGTTTTCAACGATAAAAAAGTAACCGATCACCACGCAATTATTCCAACTGGAATTCAAAATAATCTGCCACACAATCAGCAGCAAGTTTACGATATTATTACAAGACGTTTTATTGCCGTTTTTTACGATGATTGTTTGGTTGCCAACACTACAGTAATTGGAAAAGCTGCCGATGTGACTTTTAAAGCAACCGGAAAAGAAATCCTGAAAAAAGGCTTTCGAGTTGTTTTTGAAGATCCAAATGCAAAAGAAAAAGAACCCGATTTACTGCCAAGTTTTGTGGTGGGCGAAAAAGGTCCGCATGAACCTTCTTTCCTTCAAAAAGAAACCAAACCTCCCAATCAGTTTACCGAAGCAACTTTACTTCGTGCGATGGAAACCGCAGGAAAACAAGTTGACGACGAAGATTTGCGTGAATTAATGAAAGAAAACGGGATCGGGCGTCCGTCGACGCGTGCGAATATTATCGAAACGCTTTTCAAACGCCAATATATTGTTCGAAATAAAAAACAAGTTTTACCAACTTTAACCGGAATTCAATTGATTGATACGATTCAGAACGAATTGGTAAAATCGGCTGAACTTACTGGAACTTGGGAAAAACAATTGAAAGATATCGAAAAAGGAACTTTCACTGCGGCGGCGTTTATCCGAAACATGAAAAGCATGGTGGAAGCATTGGTGTATGAAGTACGAAGCGAAACCAAACATGCCAATATTTCGCATGCGGCATCGATTCAAAAACCTGTCGTAAAAGCAGAAAAAGAGAAAAAGAAAAGTTCTGGAATTTCGGCAGAAACGTGTCCGAAATGCCAAAAGGGAAATCTGATTAAAGGAAAAACCGCTTTTGGATGCAGCGAATATAAATCAGGTTGTGATTTTGTGCTGCCTTTTGTTTTTCATGATAAAAAAATTACAGAAAGTCAATATTTACGATTGGTTCAGAAAGGTTCAACCGTAAATATAAAAGGCTTTAAAACTGATTCTGGAACTGTAGAAGGTTTAATTCGTTTTGAAGAAAATTATAAACTGAAATTAGAGCCAAAGAAAACAGAGAAAAAAGCCGAAACTAAGGAAAGTTCAGATGCATTAGTTTGTCCGAAATGTAAAAAAGGAACCATTTTAAAAGGCAAAACCGCTTATGGCTGCGCCGAATATAAATCAGGTTGTGATTTTAAAGTCACTTTTGATGACGTTCGTGCAAAACTAAAAGATCAAAAACCAACTAAAGAATTGGTTTATTCAATTTTAAGTGAAAGTGTTTAGTTTTTTATAACCACGACTCGAGCGATAGCGAATAGATGAAGTAATTCACGAATTATTTTTTTCGAATGGATTCCTATTTTTTTACTCAAAGATGGAAGAAAATAAAATTCGTGAATTCGTGGCGGAAAAAAAATTCATACTTTAGTAGCTCTATTACAAACCCAAAACTCATATAATATGTTTCAGAAAATTACTCTTGTTGCCCTAATAATAGCTTTTGTTTCCTGCCAGAAAAAAGAAACCGTAGAAAAAGATAAAATCAAACTAGCCGATTGGTTAATTGGAAATTGGGAAAACACATCTCCTGAAGGCATTTTATCTGAAAATTGGCAAAAACTAAACGATAGTACTTTTAGTGCATCTTCATATTTTATTAAAGGAAAAGACACTCTGCATTTTGAAACCATTGTTTTAGCACAATTAGGAGAAACGCTGACCTACAAAACAACCGTAAAAGGACAAAACGACGATAAACCAGTCTTCTTCCCTTCTACTTCTGAAACAGAAAAACAACTAGTTTTTGAAAATCCGAAACACGATTACCCTCAAAAAATCAAATACACAAAAACTGCAAACAATACTTTAACCGCTGAAATTTCTGGAAGCTTGAATGGGAAACCAAGCTCTGAAAAATTTGTAATGACGAAGAAATAAATTTAAGATTTACCATAACGTACAAAACCAATTAATCATGAAAGTAAAAAACATTCCATTAGTTATTTTAGGTTTAATAGTTTTAACATCTTGTAAAAAAGAAAATAAAACAGAAGATGCTGTTACAGATAAAAACATTGATAAAGCAGCATGGTTTATTGGCGAATGGGGAAATAAATCTAAAGAAGGTGAACTTACAGAACGCTGGAAAAAGGTCAATGACTCCGTATATTTTGGCGAATCGTATTTTGTAGTGAATGAAAAAGATACCGTTTTTGGAGAGCATGTAAATCTTGAAGATAAAAATGGGAAACTATCTTTTATAGTAACCGTTCCCGGACAAAATGACGAACTCCCAGTCACTTTTGAAATGACTTCATCTTCCGAAAATCAAATTATTTTTGAAAATCCAAAACACGATTATCCAAATAAAATTATCTATAATAAAGTAGGCAATGATTCTTTAGTTGCAGAAATTTTCGGAACGAAAAAGGGAAAAATGGCTTCTGAGAAATTTTTAATGGCTAAAAGATAATTATGAAATTGCTTAAAGGCTGTCTTTTATCTTTAATTATATTCATTTTACTTTGTTTGACTGGTGTTTATTTTCTTAGAAATAATATCATCAATAAGTTAGAATCTCAAAAAATAGATGTAAATCAAAAATGGAATAATTATGTTTCTATTTTAAATGAAAGAAATTCTATTTTATTCAAACAAAATTCCAATAACGACAGTTTAAAGTATTACCTTGAAAAAAGTAAATCAATAAGTTCAAAAGAGAATTCAAAAGAGTTTGAATATAATGAATACAAAATAAACAAGTTTATTGTTCCCAATTCATTGATCTCAGATTTAAATAATTCATTAAACTCTACATTGAAAGCTTACAATGAAGCTGCGAGATCATATAATTTCTATAAAATAAAATTTCCAATTTTTTTGATCGTTAGAAAAATAAAATTCAGTAAAAATTTTAAATATTTTGAGATTCAATATGGAATTGATAATGAAGAGACAATGAATAAAAAGAAGAAAATAGAAAATTGGATTAAAAATGGTGGAGATTATCCGTATTAATTTTCAAAATATTCCAGAAAATTCATTTTAAAAATATATTTCATTCCTAGGAAATTCTCAAAACTTTGAGTTCTTTTTTTAGGATAGCGAAGTAGAAAAAACAGTGTACTTTGCGAAAGCCTCTGCGCCTTCGCGGTAAAAAACAGTCCAAACAAGAAACCTTAAAATCTCAACATCTCAGTCCCTTAGAACCTAAAAAACCTACTCATTCTCCCCGATTTTATTCACCATAAAAATCATCAAAATACCTAGAAGCGCCATTACTAAAAACGCCCATTTCATACTTAGATATTCAGAGATAAAACCAACCATTGGCGGCACCAATAAAAATCCAAGATAACCAATTGTAGATATTGAAGTCAAAGCAGAACCGCTGCTTAATTTTGATGATCTTCCAGCAATACTAAACACTAACGGAACCACACAAGAAACCCCAAATCCTATTAAAACGTAACCGAATATAGTGGGGTAAGCATACGGCAGAATAAAACAAAGACCGAAACCTGCAGTTATCAATATTCCGCTGTACAAGAGGATTTTTTTGGTTCCAAATTTCATCACGCCATAATCGCCAAAAATACGACCTAACGTAACTGCCGAAGCAAAAAATACAAACGCTGCACTTGTTAATTTTGGAGAAGCTTTTAATATATTTTCAAAGTAAATTCCGCTCCAGTCGTACATCGTATTTTCACAAGCCATAGAAACGAAACAAATCAAAGCAAATTTTATTAAGTTTTTCTCTGGCATTGAGAAGAACTTCTTTTTAACCGGAACTGGCTCATTGTGAATGCTCATCGGATAAAAACAAGCCGTTAGTGCCAGCATAAAAATACTCACGCCTAATAAATGATGCGATGGTGCTATTTTTTGTGTAACCATTACATAACCTAAACCTGCTCCCGAAAAAACCGCAATACTCCAAACAGCGTGAAAACGCGTTATAATCGATTTTGGATACAATTTCTGAACCTCAAGTGACTGCGCGTTAATCGATAAATTGAAAATATTTCGAGAAGCACCAAAAAATAAAAGTATAACAACCAACTGCCAGACAAATGCTGCCAAACCAGGCAATGACAAGGCAACATTAAACATAACCGCTCCTAAAAGCATAATATAACGACTGCTGTATTTATTTAACAGTTTTCCGGTAAAAGGCATTGTAAGCATCAAACCAATTGGAAATGCAAATAAAACAGCTCCAAATTGAGCTTCTGACAAATGTAATTGTGCTTGTATATGCGGAATTCGCGATACCCATGACGAATACCCAAATCCAGAAAGGAAAAAAAAGACAGTATTCGCTATACGATATCCTTTAGGCGTGTACTGTAGTTTTTTTAAGAAGGGGAAAATCATACTTTCTTTTTTTCAAAGTGCAAAATTAAACCTTTTAAAATGAATAACTGTCTTTTTTACGCTTTATTAAATAAGTATGATTTTTCGCTTTTTTAATAAATCCAGTAAGAAGGGAATTCCTCTATTTTTTCTCAAAAACATATCTTCTTTAAATGAAAGCTCAGAATATTTGGCATCCAAAATAATATTTTTACATTTGCATTGTTTTTATTTATTCTAAATAAAAACATTTAACCAATTTAAAAGCCAATGAAATATTTTAGCCTGAAAACACACCGTTTTCTATTTACAATCAGTTTTTTATTTTCATTCTTAACCATGTTTTCACAGCAAAACAATGGAAAAATCAAAGGAACAATTACAACTTCTGACGGTGAAGCCGCCGCTGGTGTAAACGTTGTTTTAAAAAATTCAAAATATTGGACCATTACCAATGACAATGGAACTTTTGATTTTAACAGAATAAAAAGTAATACCTATATTCTTCAGGTTTCATTAGCAGGTTATGAAACTATCGAAAGAGAAGTCATTGTAGCCGATAACGAAACAAGCGAATTGAACCTGCAGTTAAAAGTTTCAAACAAAGAATTACAAGAAGTAGTCGTAAACAGTAAAAAAAGCATTACTTCTAAAAAAACGGATTATGTAGCCAGAATGCCGCTTAAAAATCTTGAAAATCCTCAAGTTTACAGTGTAATTCACAAAGAACTTTTACTGGAACAAGTTGCAGTCGATATTAAAAGTGCCGTTCAAAATTCACCTGGAGTAGTTGCAATTAGTTATCCTTCTGGAGGTGTTGGAATGATTTTCAGAGGATTTTCGGTAGGTGTAAATGCTCGAAACGGAATGGAAACTGTTTCTGGCCGTTCTTCTGTTGATCTTGGCAATGTCGAAAGAATTGAAATCATGAAAGGTCCTTCTGGAACTTTATTTGGTTCTACTGTATCATCATTTGGAGGTGTTGTCAATCTAGTTACCAAAAAACCACATGAAACTCCTGCTAATGAAATATCCTATACTGCTGGAAGTTTCAATTTAAACCGACTTACTGCAGATGTAAACACGCCCTTAAATGCCGATAAAACGGTTTTATTCAGAATAAATCTTGGAGTGAACAGAGAAAAAAGTTTCCTTGATTACGGATTCAACAATACCATTCTGGTGGCGCCAAGTCTTACATATAAAGCATCTGACAAACTTACGCTTAATTTCGATGCAGAACTTTACAACGTAAACAACACCCGACGTACTTACAACACCTACGCAGCAACATCGGGAATTACAAACCCTACTCAATTACAAATCAACTACAAAAAATCGATGTTTCATGATGATAACGATGCTAAAACATCGGCAACAAAAGTTTTCGCTCAAGCAGAATATGAAATATCAGAAAACTGGAAATCAACTACTGTATTCTCATTTGTTGGCGAAGATGTAGAACGCAGTTACCAGAGTTATGCCGTGTGGAGTTCACCTACACAAGCTGCAAGAAGAGTTGGACTTTGGGGACCAATCTATAATAACTATACTAACATACAGGAAAATATCAACGGAACTTTCTCTACTGGAAGCATCAAACATAAATTCCTTGCCGGTGCTAATTACAGATTATACAGTTCAAATTTTTCGGGAGGAACAACATTTACACTTGATAATATAGATGTAACAACCAACTTCGCTCCTATTAGAAGAAAAGCAGTTGATGCCGGACTTGTTTTAACATCTTCTCCTATTGCCGACCAGAAAACGTTGAGTGTATATGCCTGCGATGTGGTTAATTTTACCGACAGACTTTCGGCAATGTTGAGTTTGCGTTTGGATAATTTTGAACGAGCAAAAGTAGGAACTGTTGAAGGATATCATCAAACCGCTCTTTCTCCTAAATTAGGATTAGTATATGAAGTAGTTAAAGATCAGGTTTCGTTATTTGGAAATTACATGAATGGTTTTCAAAACATGCAGCCGGTTACGCAGCCTGATGCCAGCCAATTAGTCTTAGACCCAATTTATGCTGTACAATATGAAGGGGGAATAAAAGCCGAAGCTTTCAATAAAAAACTTACCGGATCTGTAAGTTATTATAACATTACTATTGATAATGCTACCAGACTTGATGGCAACGGATATACGATTCAAGATGGTAAACAAGTAAGTAAAGGTGTTGAATTTGAAGTAATATCGACTCCCGTTAACGGATTAAATATTGTTGCTGGATATGCTTACAATGACAACCGAATTGTAAAAGCCACTACAAACTCAAATATTGAAGGAAATAAAGCAACGGGAGCTCCGGAAAATGTAGCAAACTTCTGGGCAACATATACTTTTCAAGATACATTAAAAGGTTTAGGATTTGGTGCCGGAGCCAATTACGTAGACAAAAATTTCTTTACTGCCGATAACACTTTTTACATGCCATCGTATACGGTTTACAATGCAACGGTTTATTATGATAAATCTTCGTGGAGAATTGGTTTAAAATTCAACAATTTAACCAACAAAAAATACTGGGATTTCTGGGGAACTTCGCAGGCTCCGGCTAATATTCTGGCTAACTTAACGATTAAGTTTTAAAAACTAAACCTACAAAAAGCACCTCTATAAAATTATGGGGTGCTTTTTTTACTAACAATAACAGCTTAACAATCAAGCTATAGAATTACAAATCATGGGATTTAAAAATTTTATAAAAAAAATACACTTATGGCTGGGATTAGCTTCGGGGATTATTGTCGTTATATTAGGCATTACAGGCTGTTTATATGTTTTTGAAGAAGAACTTCGCCCTATCGTACATGACTATTACCATGTAGATCAGATAAAAAATAAAAAACTTCCTATTAGTAAATTAATTGAAATTGCTCAGAAAGCCAACCACAAAATAAATCCTCAACAAACACTTTCAGGATGCAGAATTATTAATGATGATAAACGTACGGTTATCATCTGGTTTTTTCAAGAATTAGATGAAGACGCTTTCTGGTACTGGAATAATTATCAAAATACCTACGTTTATATCGATCCGTATACGGGAAGCATAAAAAAGCTCGAAGAATATAATTTTGAGTTTTTCGTTTTTGTGCGGATGCTGCATCAAACGCTTTGCTTTAACAGCAAAATTGGCGATCCAATAGTAGGAACGGCTACTATTCTCTTTATCATTTCATTAATTACGGGATTAATACTTTGGTGGCCGAAAAACAAAAGTGCGGCGAAACAGCGTTTTTGGTTTCAATGGAAAAACAACACGAAATGGAAACGTAAAAATTACGATTTACATAATATTCTTGGATATTATATGATGGTTTTTGCTTTAATTATTGCACTCACAGGATTAGTCTGGGCTTTTAAATGTTATGATAAAGGCGTACAATGGCTTTTTAATGGCGGAAAAACGTACGAAAAAGAAAAGCTGGTTTCTGATACTACTCATTACACTGAAAACACAGCCACTGACAAAATATACACAACGACCAAAAACTTAAATCCGAATGCAAAAAGCTATTATTTATTTGTTCCGAATGCAGATGATTCTCTCGCAACATTTCAAACCTTTGTACGCTATAAAAACCGTTTTGATGATGTCTCAATGGAATTTGACCGATATACAGGAAAGAATCTAAAAATCACAACCTACAACGACAGAAATAATGGTGAAAAATTCCGATTTATAAATTACGACCTGCATGTGGGCAGCATTTTAGGATTTCCCGGAAAAGTGCTGGCATTTTTTGCGAGTCTCGTATCAGCGAGTTTACCCATAACAGGTTTCTTAATTTGGTGGGGACGAAATAATAAAAAGAAGAAAAAAGCTTCTTAAGCCAAATAAAATCAAGTAAATTCCTTCTTTTAAAATCACAAAAAACCGACGAAGTTTCCAAATAATTCTTGTTAAGGATAGTATAATTTTCTACATTTGTTTTGTTTGTATTCGTTCTAAATAACAAACTGGTAACTAACTAAAAAAGACAAAATGAATTATTCAAAAACAGGCACAAAAAGCGTTCTTTATACTTTCTGCCTCTTCCTATTTTTTACCACCATGTTAATTGCCCAGCAAAATCATGGAAAAATTAAAGGAACCATCACCACATCTGACAGTGAACCAGCTGTTGGAGTTAATATCATTCTTAAAAATTCTAAGTACGGAACAGTTTCCAATGAAGATGGAGCTTTTGAATTCAACAAAGTAAAAACAGGTACTTATATCGTACAAATCTCTTTAACCGGTTACGAAACCCTTGAACATCAAGTTAAAGTTGATGCCAATACAACCGCATCATTAGATTTACAATTAAAAGTTTCCAATAAACAATTAAAAGAAGTTGTTATTACCAGTAACAAGGGAAAAGCATTTCCTAAACAAAGCACGTACGTATCGAGATTACCGCTGAAAAATATCGAAAATCCTCAGGTGTACAATGTTGTTTCTTCTGAAATCATGAAAGAGCAAGCTATTACCAATTATGAAGATGCCTTAAAAAATGTTCCCGGAATCCAGAAATTATGGGAATCTACAGGACGTGGCGGCGACGGAGGTTCTTATTATTCTTTAAGAGGTTTTGAAGTTCAGGCTAATATCATAAACGGACTTCCAGGTTTGACAAACGGAACGCTTGATCCATCAAACATTGAAAGAATCGAAGTAATCAAAGGACCATCGGGAACTTTATTTGGAAGTAGTTTAGTGAGTTATGGAGGATTAATCAATACCGTTACTAAAAAACCTTATGAAGGTTTTGGAGGCGAAATCTCATACCTTACCGGAAGCTTCGGATTAAACAGAGCCACTGTAGATGTAAATACTCCGCTAGACGATAATAAAGCTGTTTTATTCAGAATCAACTCTTCATTTCAAACCGAAAATACATTTCAAGATGCCGGTTTTCGTACGGCTTATTTTATAGCTCCTTCTCTATCGTATAAAGTAAATGAGAAACTTTATTTTCTTGTGAATACAGAATTTATGGAGGAAGAAAAAACAACGCCATCGATGCTGTTTTTAGGAAGAGATTCCCAAGTTCAGTTTGCCAATTTAAAGGAGCTTAATTACAACACCGATTTATCTTTTTACAGCAATAATTTACCTATAAAAAATCCTAGATTTAGTTTGCAGGCTCAGGCAAATTATAAAATTTCATCCAAATGGAATTCGCAGACTGTATTCTCAAGAGGAACTTCTAAATCAAGAGGATACTACTCGTATATTTATGATAACGAAAACGGAAATGGAGATTTTGCATTATGGATTACCAACGAAAATTCACAAACAGCGACTACTGATATTCAGCAGAATTTTACTGGTGATTTCAAAATTGGCAGTTTACGTAACCGTATTGTAATTGGTGCCGATTATTTCAAAAGAGATGTGGTTTTTGAAGGCACAGGATATGCTCCCGTTTATAATATTACACCACAAGGAGAAATCAGACAATTCGACGATCAGAACCCAAATTACCTGACTAAAGCATCTATTAATAAGCTTCTTTCAACAGAAGCAGGACCTGATTATCATTCAAAAGATGCGACTTACAGTGCCTATGTTTCAGATGTATTAAACATTACGCCAACTTTGCTTGCAATGGCAAGTTTAAGAGTTGATTATTTTGATACTGAAGGAAGTGTCAAAACTGACAATGATAATTACAATCAGACTGCTTTGTCACCAAAATTTGGGTTATTATACCAGCCTATTGAAGATAAACTGGCCATTTTTGGAAATTACATGAATGGTTTTAAAAACATTGCTCCAACTGCCATTTATGACAATGACGGGAATTTTTTAAGATCTCAAACCTTTAAGCCAGAACATGCCAACCAGTTAGAATTGGGCGTAAAAGGAAATCTGTTTTCAGATAAATTAACCACTACAGTGAGTTACTACGATATTAATGTTGCCAATCTTGTTACAAGCAATCCACTGTACAGTGCACAAGGTGGTAAAGCCAGAAGCAAAGGCTTTGAATTTGATTTAAACGCCGCTCCACTAAAAGGCTTAAGCATTATTGCAGGATATAGTTATAACGACAGCAAAATCACAAAAGGAGACGAAAATAATGTTTGGTTAGATCAAGGAAAAAGACCTTTCTGGGCTGGGCCAAAAAACTTAGTAAACCTTTGGGCGAGCTATAAATTTTATGAAGGATTCTTAAATAATTTCGGTCTTGGATTTGGAGGAAACTATGCGAGCGACAATGCAATCTTAGACAGCGAAGTAACAGGAAAATTCATTTTACCAGCCTATACGGTAATCAATGGGTCGGTATTTTACAATTCAAATAAATTTCGCGTAAGCTTAAATGTCAACAATATTACCAACAAAGAGTATTTTAACGGAGGCTGGTCAACCGTAAATCCGCAAAAACCAAGAAACTTTGTGGCAAGTTTCGCGTATAAATTCTAATAAAAACACAACATACATAAAACCCTGATTTCATTATTTACGAATGATTTCGGGGTTTTTTATTGTTTTATTTTTAATTATTCTAAATAAAAAACTATGTTTGTATAAAATATCATTTTAAACAATTTTTTAAAACTTGATCTTATGAAATCAAATACTTTAAAAACAATCACCTTTTTATTTTTAGCTCTTTTTGCTGCACCTCAGCTTTTTGCTCATGCTCTTTGGATTGAAACCAAAACCACTGGAACAAAAGGAAAAGCTCAGGAAATTTCAGTTTATTTTGGAGAATTCTCTGATAACGATATTACAAAAGCCGATAAATGGTTTTCTGATTTAAAAGATTTTACTTTGGTGGTAATTTCGCCTTCTAAAAAGGAAACCAAACTTACTTCAAAAGCTTTAGACAATAAATACCAAGCTTTCTTTACGCCAGATGAAGATGGTGTTTACACTATTGTAATGCACCATACAGTAAAAGATGTTTACGGAACAATGAAATTAGATTATAATTCAAGCGCTACAGTCGTTGTTGGAAATAAAACCGCAGGAAATGTTGCTGCAGCGAATAATAACGTAATTAGTGTTTTTTCTGAAAATGCCGATACAGCCAAAAAGAACACTGCGATTACAGTTTCTGCATTATACAATGGTGATATTGCAAAATCTCAAAAAATAAAAGTAATTGCACCAAACGGCTGGGAGAAAGAATTATGGACAAATGATAAAGGAGAAATCTCTTTTACCCCAATCTGGTCAGGAAATTATATGGTTGAGTTTGCTTACACAGAAAAATCTGCTGGAGAACACCATGGTAAAAAATACGATGAAATCTGGAAAATGGCTACGTACCAAATTGTTGTGAAATAGTTTTCAAGCTATTTTTTTGGATCATACTTAGGAGTTTATTTACAATTAAACCTTGTTCTTTTGAGCAAGGTTTTTTTATTTAATCTAGTTATAAATATTTTCATTTTAAAAATCTAATTCTTAAGCAAATCTTAAGAAAGAAATAATAAAGTTTTAAGTAAGAAATCGTTCTAAAAATTCTGTTCTAAGTATTGCGTGTATATATATTTGCAGAAATTTATTTTTATTAAATCTAAATAAATAACATGAAATATAATTTACTATTACTTTTATCTTTATTAAGTTTTGCATCTTACAGTCAGAATTATACAAGCACAGAAGGTGGTTCTGTAAATGATACTGTTAAAAACAAAAAAGGCGAAACTTTAAACGAGGTAATCGTTACCAAAACCAAAGAACCAAAACCTGTAACCGCTGTTCGTTCAGGTTTAAAACCAATGGACAACCCACAATCAGTACAAGTTATTGGTTCTGAAATTATTGAACAGCAGCAGGCTATTAGGTTAAGTGAAGTACTTAAAAATGCCAATGGTGTGTATGTTGGTTCTGCCCGTGGAGGCGCTCAAGAATCTTTCTTTTCAAGAGGTTATGACATGTCTGCCAACAATATGTTTAAAAACGGGTTTCGTTATAATGCAGGTTCTATTCCAGATGTTTCTGGTTTAGATAAAGTAGAATTCCTAAAAGGAGGTTCTGCCCTATTATTTGGAAACGTAGCGCCAGGCGGAATTTTAAACTTGGTCACTAAAACACCTCAATTTAAAAGCGGAGGAGAAATCTCAATGCAAATGGGAAGTTATTCTTACTACAAACCTGCTTTTGACTTTTATGGCGGTTTAAGCAAATCAATTGCCTTTAGAATCAATGGTTCTTACGAAAACTCTGAAAGCTTTAGAGATGTTGTCAAAAACGAACGTGTTTATGTAAATCCATCGTTACTTTTTGTGGTAAGTCAAAAAACACAAATTACAGTACAAGGAGATTATTTATCTGCTGACTGGACTCCAGATTTTGGAACGGGAATTATTGGAACAAAAATCCTTGATTTACCTCGAAATGCTTTTTACGGATCACTTTGGTCTAATGGTAATACAAAATCTGCCAGCGCATCCCTATTAGTAAATCATGATTTCAACAAAAACTGGAAACTAAATTTCAATAGTTCTTACCAAACTTATAATAGAACTTCAAAATCTACAGCGCAATTATCTACTGTAAAAGATAATGGAGACTGGACCAGACCATTAGTTCAAAACGAAAACCTAGAACAAATTTTAGGAGATCAATTAAGCCTTCAAGGAAACTTTAATACAGGATCTGTAAAACACCAGATTTTTACAGGTTCTGATTGGGAAAATTCATTTGCAACAGCGTATACTTTTGCTTTCACTCCAGCAAATTATGATACGATTAATCTTTTCAATTTTGATCCGTCAACGCAAAAAAATACTATTCCTGATGCCAGAACAACTCAAATTGCAAAAACAGATACTAACCGTTTTGGTGTTTATTTCCAAGATTTAATTTCCATTACAGAGAAATTCAAAGTTTTAGCAGGAATACGTTGGTCATGGCAGGAAGCCGAAGTTACCACTTATAAAGAAACTTACACTACAGCTTCTGGACAAACCGTTAAACCTGAAAATGCAGTACCTGTAGTTGGGGCAAAAAAATTAGACAATGCATTTTCTCCAAAATTTGGATTAATCTACCAGCCAAGACAAGACGTTTCTATTTTTGGTAGTTATTCTACTTCATTTACGCCAAACACAGGAACAACTGCAGATTTAAAACCAATTGCACCTTCAATCATTGATCAATATGAAGCTGGTATTAAAACTGACTTCTTACAAGGATTATTAAGCACAAATGTTACCGTTTATCAAATCGTAAACAGTAATCTTGCCCAGACAGCTGAATTTAAAGCTGACGGAAGTTTAAACACAGACACAAACGTAAAAGTTTTAAGCGGTGAAACAAAAAGTAAAGGTATTGAAGTTGACGTTACTGCGAGACCAATCGAAGGGCTTAGTATTATTGCTGGTTACAGCTACAACGATATGCGTTATACTAAAACATCTGGTTTAAACGGAAGTTTTATTGAAGGTGACCGTCTTGTTAGAACTCCTGCTAATACAGCAAACTTAAGCTTCTTTTACACAGTACAAGAAGGTTTCTTAAAAGGATTATCTGTTGGGGCAATTGGAAATTACATTGGTGATCGTTTAGGTGGCTGGAATGACCAATACAGCACAGATCTTACGAAATATCCTGACGGTATCTACCACAGAGAAATTCCAATAAAAGGATACGCAACAATCGATGCTTCGGCTGGTTATACTTGGAGAAAGTTCTCTATCTTATGTAAATTATCAAACATTACGAATGAACTTAATTACACCGTTCACGAAAATTATAGTGTAAACCCAATTGCACCACGTCAGGTTATGACAAGCCTGAAATATAAATTCTAAAAATTTGAATTAGATTTTGATTTTAATCCCGCGGTTTTCTTTCTTCATTTGAAAATAGAAATCCGTGGGATTTTATTAAAACACACAATATTTGAGTCTCATTTAGTTTTTAAATGAGACTTTTTATTTTCTAAAAAAATACTGCAATTAATACTATTTTTGCTGAAAATTAATTCCAAATACACCAATCCAAAATGACCGATTCCAAGAAGAACCGACTGAAGAAAAGTTTAGGCCTGAGTTTTAATATTGCCGTTTTAATTGGAGGAACAATTGGAGTTGGAATTTTAAGAACTCCAGGAACCATTGCCGAAATGCTTCAAAATTACTGGTTTATTATTGCTTCATGGCTTTTTGGAGGTTTGTACATTTTACTAGGCGCCAATTCATATTCAGAATTAGCTACTATGCTGCCAAAAGCTGGCGGATCTTACAATTACATTAAAAGAGCTTTGGGAGAATATGCCGGATTTCTTTCAGGCTGGTATGATTATATTACCAATGCGATTCCGCCTGCATTTTACTGTATCGTAATCAGCGAATACATTATTATTTTATTTCCTGCTCTTGCCAATTATTCAACGGTAATGGCGATTTCTTTATTGGCGGCGTTTGTGTTGTTACATTTAAGCGGTGTTAAAAACGGAAGTGTCATCCAGCAGATTACGAGTTTTTTAAAAGTAATTTGTTTTGTGGCTTTGGTTGTAGCTTGTTTCATGTATTCCGGTGTTCAAGTTCCTAAAATTGAAACTGACACTACTCTATTCCAAATTGGGCTTATATTTGGATTTTTTAAATCATTACAACTCATCATTGGAACGTATAATGGCTGGAATGCAGTTTGTTTTTTTGCTGAAGAAAATGAAAATCCAAGCAAAAACATTCCGAAATCTTTATTCAGCGGAGTACTGCTTGTCGTTGCTATTTACGTTTTAGTAAACGCAGCATTTTTTCATGTACTTCCTATTGAAACTATTGCAAAATCAAATCTTGCAGCGGCCGATGTTGCCAAGATTCTTTTCGGAGACAGTGGAGCCAAAATTGTGACAGTAATTTCAATCTTTTCGTTAATTAGTATTCTCAATGCTTTTATGATGATTCCGCCAAGAATTCTTTATGGATTAAGCCGTGACGGATTCTTCATAAAAAGCGGTACTCAGGTTAATAAAGGTGGAACACCAATCACCGCGCTTTTGGTTTCTTCATTTTTCAGTCTGTTTTTAATCTGCATTGGTTCTTTTGAGGTATTGTTTTCATTCGCTGCATTTATCTCGATTATTGTTTGGGGGCTGGCTTATTTTTCACTTTTAAAACTAAGAGCACAAGAACCAGATCTACCAAGACCTTATCGCTCTTTTTGGTATCCGTGGACGACTATAATTGCCATTATTGCATCAATTGGATTACTAGCAGGATTTATTTACAGTGACCCTAAAAGCTTTATAATTATTGTTGGAATTACGATTATTTCTTATCCTCTATTTTTGGTTTTAAGCAAAAATAAAAAAGTGTAAGACTGATAAATCTTCTGAAAAAATAAAATCTACATCGAATAGATTATCCAAAACGCCTCAATACTTGAGGCGTTTTTTTGTTTTTGTCCTAATTCTACACATTTCATGATTTTTCTAGTCTTACAAAAGTATAATTTTTAAAATTTAAAATACTTAAAATCAGGTATTTATACGCTATTCCACTTCGACAATTTTAAGGAGATTTGTTTTAATTAAAGTAATTTCATACAAAATAAGATATTTATGTAAGAAAGTAAGTTTAATTATATTTTAAAAGATATTTCTTATAAATAAATACAATTATGGAAACAATAAAAAGAATTATAAAGGACAGAAGCCCACCTTTATATCATGAAAGAAACCTTAAAAAAATACCCATTTAAATCTTAAATCATATGAAAAAATTATACCTAATTATTCTATTTTGCGGTTATGGGATTACCTACGCCCAAACTCAAAATGACATTGAGATTATTAAATCTGAAACAGCTGTATCAGAACTACAGTCATTAAGTAAGCAATACAAAGCTGAATTTGACCGAAAAAAAGAAAGAGCCATAAGTCTCGCCAGAACCAACGGCTGGAGCATTACCATTATCAACAAAGACGGTACATTAAGCGAATTAGTGGATGTAACGCCAGACGAAAAATCACCTGTGTATTTTACACCTGAAAATGCAGACGCTGCAAAATCTACTCGTACCAATTATTTAAATTCCGGCGGTGGTCTGGGGCTAAACCTCAACGGACAAAACATGACGGCTTATGTTTGGGATGGGGGTGCGACGCTGCCAACACATAACGAGTTTACTGGGAGAGTTTCTATTTTAGATGGTGTTACCACTATTAGCCCAAGTAATAACAACAGCCAGCACGCTAATCATGTGACCGGTACTATCGTTGCCGCAGGTGTAATAGCACAGGCCAAAGGAATGGCTTATCAGGCAACGGCCAAAACCAACGATTGGAATAGTGATTTATCTGAAGCTTCATCTGCAGCTGCCAACGGGATGTTGATTTCTAATCATTCATACGGCTGGGCAACAAGAAGTTCTCCAGGAGGACCTGTATTGATTTCTCCTTGGCAGTTTGGGGCATATCAAACTATTGCCAGAGACTGGGACAATTTAATGTTTAATGCCCCTTATTACTTAATGGTTAAAGCGGCAGGAAATGATGGCAATGATAATACTGCCAATACAAGTCCAATAGGTGGTCTTGCGAGTTATGATAAACTTACAGGAGTGGCTACCAGTAAAAATAATCTGGTGATTGCCAATGCAAACGATGCTGTAATAAACAGTTCTGGAGCGTTAACCAGTGTAACAATCAATAGTTCGAGCAGTCAGGGACCAACTGACGATTTAAGAATAAAACCTGATCTTACCGGAAACGGAACTTCTCTTTATTCTAGCGCTACACTTACAAATCCAATAACGCCTTTAGCGAATAATAGTTACGGAAACGCAACAGGAACTTCAATGGCTTCTCCAAACGTAACAGGAACATTGCTTTTATTGCAGCAGCATTATAAAAACAAAACGGGAGGATTTATGCGCGCTGCCACTTTAAAAGGATTAGCACTGCATACCGCAGACGACGCCGGTACTCCTGGCCCTGACGCTATATTTGGATGGGGACTGCTGAATGCTAAATTCGCAGCCGAAACGATTACCAAAAAAGGAACATTAGCCATTATTGACGAAAACACTTTAAACAACGGAAGTTCATACAGTTTCAGTGTCACTTCTGATGGTGTAAATCCGTTGATTGCTTCTATTTCATGGACAGATCCTGCTGGCGTAGCATATTCTGGAAGCACTCCAAATATTGCAACTGCCAAACTTGTAAATGATCTTGATATACGTGTTACAAATTCGTCAGGAACCGTTTTCCCATATAGATTAGTCACTGCCACTACCAATAATACAGGCGACAATACAAAAGATCCATATGAAAAAATCATCATCAACGGGGCTTCAGGAAATTATACTATAAATATTTCCCACAAAGGAACTTTGGTTAACAACCTGCAAAAATATTCTGTAATTGTTACCGGAATTACAGCTCCTCTAACCGATCTTTACATAAAAGACCGTCCTTTTGATACTGGAATCGAACCAAATCCAGATTCAGGACCTATGTGGATTAGCGATGATATCTGGGTAAGACAAAATCCAGATGCCGGACTTACTCACGAAAATCCTGAATACAAAGTAAGTTCTCCAAATGCCGTTTACATACGCGTTTACAATAAAGGAACTGCTCCAAATTCAGCCGCAAAAGTTAAACTATATTTTGCGAAAGCATCTACTGGATTAACTTGGCCAACAAACTTCGTAAACTTCAGCGTAGGATCTGTATTGCATGGTGATTATATTGGAGAAGCTTACATTCCGGCAATTCCCGCAGGAAACAGCGCCATTGTAATGATTCCGTGGTATCCGCCAAACCCAGCAGATTTTACATATGATCAGCATCATTTTTGTTTAACTGCCAGAATTGAAGCTTTAGGCGATCCTATGTTCAATGAAGTAAACAATATCGGAATTGGTGCCAATGCAAAAAACAATAATAATATTGCGTGGAAGAACCTCAGCGTTTACAACTTAAATACGACTGATGTTGTTTTACCAACTGCGGTTTTCATAAGAGGAATACGATCAAAAGCAGTCAATATTAAATTCTTAGATAGAGGCTACAATGAAGAACTTAAAAATAATTTCTTTGAATTAGGAGGAACAATTGAGGCAACTCTTGATGAAAAATTATTTGAAAGAGCGCAAGCAAATGGAAGTTTAAGAAGCGTAAAAATTATCGATAAAAACAAAATCCTTATTACTTCGAGAGAAGCTGCACTTACTAATTTACCTATCGACAACGGCGAAACTTTTGGAATCACTTTTGATTTCAGGGTAGCTAAAGATTTCCCTGCCGAAGAACAAATTATTTTAGATGTAGTTCAAGAAGACCTGAAAGGCGAATTAGAAGGCGGTGAGCGTTTTGCTCTTGTAAAAGCTGGAAAACCTCAACGCAGCACTGGAGATATCACACTGAAAGAAGCAGAACAATCAAGAGTATTTACGATTTATCCTAACCCTACAAATGGCGTTTTCAAAATAAACATCAATAATGAGGAAAAAGGAACTTTAAAAATATCGAGTATCTATAACGGAACTGTTTTTGAAGAAAAAACCAACAAACAGAAAGAATTTAATGTCAATATTGCCAAACATCCGGCAGGTATTTACATTGTACAATTCTTCTCTGAAAATGGAACTGTAACGGCTAGAAAAATAATTAAAAACTAATTTCTAGTGTTACCATTCTTTCATTTGAATCTGTAGAAAATATCTTTTTTGCCCTGCATTCAAATGGTTATTGAAAAGAAAATCCCAATACTAAAATAAGTATTGGGATTTTCTATATTTAGAAAACAAGTTCTTATTTTAAACCTGCTAAACTCTGCTCGATTGTAGCAATTTTTGCCAAAGCATCGGCTTGTTTTTGTTTTTCCATATTTAAAACTTTTTCCGGAGCTCCGTTTACGAATTTCTCGTTTGAAAGTTTTGCTTCAACAGATTTCAAGAATCCTTTGATGTAATCCAATTCATCTGTCAGCTTTTTAATTTCGGCTTCTACATCAATATTTCCAGTAATTGGAATGAAGTATTCATTTGATTTGACACGGAAAGATAAAGCGCCGTCCACTTTTTCAGAAACGTATTCAAAAGCGGTAATGTTTCCTAATTTCGTGATAACAGAATCAAAATAAGTCGAAACGTTTTCATTGTTAATCGCTTTTAATTCGATACTGTCTTTATTGGCAATATTTTTCTCTTTACGAATCGTTCTGATTCCAGAAATAACTTCAATTGAATTTTCAAAATCAGTAATTAATTTTGCATCAAACGGTTTTACTTCTGGCCAAGTTGAAACAATTAAAGCTTCATCAGCAGTTCTTTCTGTTATTAAATGCCAGATTTCTTCTGTAAGGAATGGCATAAACGGATGCAATAATTTCAAGTTATTTTCTAACATTTCAACCGCTTTCGCTAAAGTAACGCTGTCAATTGGCTGTTGGTAGGCTGGTTTGATCATTTCAAGGAACCAGTTACAGAAATCGTCCCAAACTAATTTGTAAATAGCCATTAACGAATCTGAAATTCTGTATTTTTCAAAATTATCTTCGATGTCAGCTAAAGTCTGCTGGAATTTAGCCTCGTACCATTCGATTGCTTTTTTCGAAGATTCTGGCTGTGCAATTTCTGCAGTTTCCCAACCTTTTATCAATTTTAAAGCGTTCCAGATTTTAGTTGAAAATGCTTTTCCTTGAACACATAATTCTTCATCAAACATGATATCATTTCCTGCTGAAGCACTTAAAAGCAATCCAACACGAACACCATCGGCACTAAACTTATCAATTAAATCTAAAGGATCAGGAGAGTTTCCTAATGATTTAGACATTTTACGGCCTTGTTTATCACGTACTAAACCTGTTAAATATACATTTTTAAAAGGTTTTTCATCTGTATATTCATATCCTGCAATGATCATTCTCGCAACCCAGAAGAATAAAATATCTGGTCCGGTTACCAAATCATTTGTTGGATAGTAATATTTAAAATCAGCATTATCAGGATTTTTAATTCCGTCAAAAACCGACATTGGCCAAAGCCAAGCCGAAAACCATGTATCTAACGCGTCAACATCTTGTTTAAGATTGTCGATTGTTAATTGTGGGTTATTGGTTTTTTCTTGTGCAAACTTTAAGGCATCTTCAATACTTTCTGCCACCACAAAATCTTCTTTTCCATCTCCATAATAGTAAGCTGGAATTCTGTGTCCCCACCATAACTGACGAGAGATATTCCAATCACGAATGTTGTTTAACCAGTGTGCATAGGTGTTTTCGAAACGTTTTGGATGTAATTTAATTTCATCAGATTCTAAAACTGCTTTGATTGCTGGTTTCACCAATTCGTCCATTTTCAAAAACCATTGGTCAGATAATCTAGGTTCGATTACGGCTTTGGTTCTTTCAGATGTTCCTACTTTATTTAAGTGGATTTCGGTTTTAGCCAAAGCTCCAATTTTTTCTAATTCTTTTGCAATTTCAGTACGAACCACAAAACGATCTTTTCCTTGATAATGTAATCCGAAGCTGTTTAAAGAAGCATCTTCATTAAAAATATCAATGATTTCAAGATCGTGTTTTTCTCCTAATGTTTTATCGTTTACGTCGTGAGCCGGAGTAACTTTCAAACATCCAGTTCCGAATTCTACATCTACATATTCATCTTCAATAATCGGAATTACTCTTCCGCAGATTGGTACGATTGCTTTTTTACCTTTTAAATGAGTAAAACGCTCATCGTTTGGATTGATACAGATTGCAGTATCTCCAAAGATAGTTTCAGGACGTGTTGTGGCAATTGTTAAAAATTCCTCAGTTCCTTCAATTTTATACTTTAAGAAAAATAATTTTCCTTGTTGTTCTTCATAAATAACTTCTTCATCAGATAAAGTCGTTTTTGCTTCAGGATCCCAGTTTACCATACGGTATCCTCTGTAAATTAATCCTTTGTTATATAAATCAACAAAAGAATGAATTACAGCTGCGGACATATCAGGATCCATAGTAAACTTAGTGCGCTCCCAGTCGCATGAAGCCCCAAGTTTTTTAAGCTGTTCTAAGATTGTACCGCCATATTTATGCGTCCAGTCCCAAGCGTGTTCAAGGAATTCTTCACGAGATAAATCATTTTTATTGATTCCTTCTGATTTTAATTTCGCCACAACTTTTGCCTCAGTAGCAATAGAAGCGTGATCTGTTCCTGGAACCCAGCAAGCGTTAAATCCTTTCAAACGAGCTCTACGAATTAATACATCCTGAATGGTATTGTTCAGCATGTGTCCCATATGAAGGACTCCAGTGACGTTTGGCGGCGGAATTACAATAGTGTAAGGTGTTCTATGATCTGGTTCTGAATGAAAATAGTTGTTTTTCATCCAGTAATCATACCATTTATTCTCAATCGCTTTAGCGTCAAATTGTGCTGGAATTGTCATTTACTTAGGTTGTTTAATCGTTTATTTTTTTGTTTATTCGTTTAATCGTTACGTCGTTTAATCGTTTTATTTTTTTGAAATGCATTCAGGCAGATCAATTAAACGATTAAACCGTTAAACAAATAAACGAAACTTTGGTTCAATTTTTGTAATTATAACTAACAGCAAAAGTAAATAATTAAGTAGATTATAAAAAACGAAATAATAATTTGTGTGTTAATTAAAACAATGTATATTTACTTACAACTTAAAAACAATTTCAAAATGAAAAATGTTGCCTCTTTTATTGCTGTCGTATTATTTAGTATAATAGGTTATGCACAAAATGGCCCTAAAATTGAATTTGCAGCCCCTGACAATACCATTGATTATGGAAAAATTTCTAAAACAGATAATGGGGTTCGTTCCTTTGAGTTCACTAACACCGGCGATGCTCCGCTTTTAATTACGGGTGCCGAATCGACTGTTAGTTCTATAGTTGTTACCAAACCAGCTGCTGCCATCATGCCTGGTAAAAAAGGGAAAATTGATGTGAAATACAATATGGCTACTGGGCCAATTCGTAAAACAATTACAGTTGAAACCAATGCCGTAAATTATCCTGATGGGCGTGTTGCCTTGAAAATTAAAGGAGAAGTTTTATAATAAACCCTATAAAAAAAGTAAAAGCCGTTTCAATTGAAACGGCTTTTTTGTGGTTATAAATTATCTTTTTGATTATTTATCAGCACATTCTGCGCTATCGAATTTGTATTTTACACGTTCAAAATCAATTGGTTTGTCTTTTACCAAATACGTAACTCCCATTGTGGTCTGCATGGTTCCGTTTCCTAAAATCAATTGTTTATCGCGTTTTAAAAATGCCATTGGATTTTTAAACGTTTTATCTTTTGTGGCTAAGTCTTTAAAAGTATAATCGGCAAACAAAGTATCTCCATGAAATTCTCCAGTAATTTCACCTGTTCTTACAGTTGAAGGAGCGACTTTCATAATCATATTTCCAGTCAGTTTCCCATTTTTTAAAGTATTCAGTTTTAACTGAATGGTATCTTTTTCATAAAGAGCTTGGTAACATTCTGTACTTACCACTTTTTCGCCTTCGGCTTTTGCGGCTTCTGCTGCTTTCTGTTTTTCTTCGTTTTTACAGCTTTGCAATGCTACTAAAGGTAAAAGCAGGCAGGATAAAACTAGATTTCTCATAATTGATGATTTAAATTTTCATGGTTATACCATAAAATTACTAAAAAAGAAGCCAAATAAAAGGCTTCTTAGTCAAATTTATTATGCAGAAATCTACAAGTTTTTAATTACAAACTCTGATCTTCGATTCAGCTCATGTTCTTCTTCAGAGCACGCATCATCTGTTTTACATTTTACAATAGGCACTGATTCTCCGTATCCTTTGGCAGTCACTCTTTTAGGATCGATACCCGATTGTATGATAAAATCTCTGGTTGAGCTGGCTCTTTTTTGAGATAAGTTTTCGTTGAATTTAGCATTTCCGCGGGAATCTGTATGCGAACCAATTTCGATTACCATTCCAGGATATTTTTTCATCAATTCGACCACTCTTCCTAAAACTACTTTTGATTCTTTACGGATATACCACATATTATAATCAAAGTAAATAGGATCAGTTTTGATAATCAAACGGTCTTTGTCTTTTACAACATCTTTTTCCTTTGCCAGAATTTCTTTTACTTTTTCATTCTTTTTTACTTCAGCAGCAACAATGGCCGCTTCTTTGTCTTTTTTCTCTTTTTCTTTTAATTCAAGAGCCGCCAAGATTTCTTTTTTCTTGTTTTCTTCTTCTATAATAATCTCTTGTTTTCGTCTCTTTTCTGCCTGTTCTTTTTCTTCTTGCTTGATGGCTTCAACAGATTTAAGAGCTAGTGAACCATCATTTATTTTGTCTCTAGTTTTATCTAAAGTCAATGTTCTGGATTCATTTGTATATTTTTCTTTAAATGCCGAAATTTTATATGATGCTTCACACGGAACTGTAAAACTAAATTTTCCGTCAGCCAAAGTCGTGATGGTATTTAATGTTTTATTTTCTGAATCCTGAAGAATTACGGTTGCATTTTCTAAGGCCAATTTAGTATCAACATCCGTTATAATTCCGGCAATAAACTGTTTACAGTCTTCTACAATTAAGTCTTTTATTTCTTTAAATTGATAGATGTCGTCGCTTCCCTTTCCTCCTTCTCTATTGGATGCAAAAAATCCTTCTTTGGTATCTGAATCAATATTGAAAGCAAAATCATCGAGGTTTGAATTTAAAGGAAGTCCGATATTCACTGGTTTTGAATATTCATTTCCATTAATTTCTGAAACAAAAACATCCAGCGAACCATAACCTAAGTGTCCGTCAGAAGAAAAATACAGTTTATTATCTGCAGAAGCAAAAGGAAACTGTTCTCTTTTTGCAGTATTAATTTCTGGCCCTAAATTCTTTGGCGTATCAAAAGCGCCTTTATTTACATTTACGGAATAAATATCAAAAGATCCCACAGAACCCGGCATATCCGAAGCAAAGTATAATACTTTTTCATCAGGACTTAAAGCTGGATGTTCTACAGAATAATTAGGACTGTTGAAGGGAAGCGAAGTAATGTTTCTCCATTTTCCATTTACTAATTCAGCTTTAAAAATCTGAAGGTTTGAGATTTTTTTATCGTTTTTCTTTTTCTTTCCGTTTTTAGAATTGTTTCTCGTAAAATACATTGTCTTGCCATCCTTGGTAAAAATAGCGTTTGATTCGTGCATTCCAGTTTTTAATTCTTGGGCAAAATAACGTACGATTGGTTTTTCAGCATTAATTTTATTGAGCGGAATGGTTACCAAATTTAAATAAGCAGCATTGTCCCATTTGAACTTTTTATCAAACAATCCCGGCTTTAGGTCTACTCCTGTAAAAACCAAATTTTCTTTGTATTTCAAAGCCCCAAATTCAGAGTTTGGTGTATTTATCGCCAGATTTTTAATATCAAAACGTTTTCCTATTGCAGTAACATTTTCAAGTGTTTTTAGGTCTTTTTCAAAATTCTTAATGTCTGCAGAATCTGTTGATTTGCTGTAATATTCTTTTAAAACAGCATTTGCATCATCATAACTTCCAGTTGCTTTTAATGTTTGTGCGTATCTAAAATAATATTCTCTATCTAAATTATTATTATAGTTTTTAATGAGAAGACGGTAATAACGCTGTGCTTTTACAAGGTCATTTGTATAAAAATATGAATCGGCTAGATTGGCTATAATTTCCTGCGATGGTTTTTCGTCAGCTAGTTTTTGATATAAAATGATAGATTCGCTATAATACGTTTTGTCGAAAAAGCGTTTGGCTCTTGCTGATTCTTGATCTTGTGCACTTATAAACTGTATTGAAAATACGAATATAATAACGAGTAGTTTTTTCATATTTTTCATTTTAAAAGAATCTAGGTGATTTATCAAATCCTTTTCCTAATAAGTCCAAATCGAAAAGCAGCATGATTTCGTGCGTTCCTGAATTAAACTGACCTAAGTTTGTCAGTGTATGATCGTATGCATAACCCACTCTAAGCGTAGGTGTAACATTAACATTAAACAAACCGCTTACAGAATCTCCAATTCTATAGGCTGCTCCTAATTCGAATTTTTCGTTGTACAAAACATTTGCCGTAAGATCTACAGAAATAGGAGAACCTTTTACAAATTTTGACATAAAGGCTGGTTTTATTTTCCACATATCAGTAACCTGAAAAACATATCCTGCGGTTAAAAAAGCATGAATTTCTTCAGATCCAAAAGCATTCAAGCCAGATTTTTCTTGAATGTATTTTGACTTCAATAAATTAGGTGCCGAAATTCCCACATATAAATTATCTCTAAAATAATACGCTCCTACTCCAATATTCGGTTTGGTTACATTTATATTTTCTGCGAAAGCGAAATCTGTTTCGGGATCGGTAAAACGGAATCCGTTAAAATTGGTCTGCATAGAAGAAAAACCTGCTTTAAGCCCAAGGGAAAGTTTATTTCTTCCTCCTAAATTTAAAACATACGCGAAATCGGCATAGAAGTTATTTTCTTTTTTTGCGCCGTCACCAATATCATCTGATATAAATGAGAAGCCGGCTTCGACTTTATCGCTGACAGCACTATGCGCAAAAAAAGTAAATGTTTTTGGCGCTCCAACTGCTCCAACCCATTGTGTTCTGTATAATCCTCCAAAATTCATCATGGCTGGAACTCCTGTTGCATACGCAGGATTCACGACACTCATATTATACATATAGTGCGTGTATTCAGGATCCTGCTGCGCGGAAACTGCTGTTATATAGAGAAAACTTATAAAAAGTAGTATTTTTTTCATTTGACTGCTGTTAAATAACATAAACGGAATTATCGATTTAAATAAAGACGCCCCTGTTTTGGCGGTTTATTGTCTTTATTGAAATAGAGAATATAGAAATACACTCCGTTTGGAGCTACCCCGCTTCCAATTCCGCTCTTTTCATAATTTATTCCATCCCAAGCCGGTTTATTTTTGTCGCCTTTATACATTCCGTTTCCATATCTATTGAAAATCTCAAGCGTATAATCAGGATACAAAAACTCGATATCTTTGATTACAAATGAATCGTTTACACCATCTCCATTAGGAGAAAATCCATCTGGTATAAAAAAGTCATTTGGTACATTATCACAATCTGTAAGGGTCACGGTAACTTCGATATGATCGTACGAAAAACAGCCTGTTGTATTCGATAAATCGAATCCGTAATATTTTCCTTGTTCGGTTAAAGGAGTTGAAGCCGTTAATAAATTTCCGTTGTTTGGAGAATCATACCAAACTACAGTTGAAGGCACATTGGTATTATTGGACAAATCTGCTATTGTTGGATTGTTTAATCCGCAGAAATTTTGTCCGTCTGTATTGAGCACCGGAGCAGGAGTATCATTTATGGTTATTAATACTGTTGCAGCATCAGAAGTACAATCTGCTGGAGAGGTTTCTTTCACATAATAATTACCCGACTGTAAAATAACTGTGTCTGCAAGAGGTGTCGTTGAAGTGGCGGAATCATACCATTTAAATTGATTTCCATTTGGAATTAAATCAGCAATTGTTGCGCCATCGACTTTACAAAATGTCTGCGGATTTACAACTGGTGCCGCCGGAATTGGATTTATTATAAAACTGTCTAGAACATTGGTTAAATTAACATCGCAGCCTGTAATATTATTTTTCAGGTTTGTTAATGAAACTACTGTTGATCCTGAATTTAAAAGCAAAGCAGAAGGAATTACAAAATCAGCATTTCCGCCTGATGCGGTTAATGTCAAAGTTTGTTCAGGTGCAGGATTACTGCCCAGTAATACGTATGAAAGCGTAATATCGGTTAAACTTCCCAGTCCCCAAACTCGTACATTGACAGGATCGTTAAGACAAACATCATTTACAATAACTCCTGCAGAAGCATTTGGCAATGCATTAATTATCATATTACCTCTTGCATTAGCATTATTGGTACAAGTGGTTACAGTATTGGTAATTTTGGTTATAGTGATGACAGACGCTCCGCTATTTGCATTTAAATTACCTGGAATGGTAAATGTTCCTACTCCGCCAGTAACCGTCATGTTAGCAGTTTGATTTAAAGCAAAATTGTCTCCAGTTAAATTATAAACAATGTCATAATTCCCATCGTCAAGGCTAGCGGCATTTGTAAGCTGTACTACAGAACTTTTATTCTGACAGGCTGGATCTGGAGTCAGTATCGCATTGTCTAAATTTGGCAGTTTGTAAATATGTAAATCGTCTGATAAATTATTGATAATATTATTACAAGCTCCTTTTCCATCGGTTGAAAAAATATCGGTTATGGTTACCGTAAAAGTTCCTGCTTGTCTAAAAAACTGCGAGTTAATTGGAAAAATTAATCTTCCGTTTACAAAACTAGAAGTTGTAGAATCTGTTCCTCCGTTTGGTCCCGATACATTAAAAATAATTCTATACTGCCCATTCGGAATTGAAGTTGTTCCTTCTGTAATTACTCCTGAATAACCTGCTGTTGCAATTTCATCTTCACAAATATCTTCGGCAATAACTAATGTGGCACCTGTAAAATCCAATCTTTCTTCGAGTGTAATTACAATATTGGCAGATTTGTCTGGACAAGTTGCATCGTTAGACAAAACAGTATAAAAATAGTTGTATACACCGGGTCCATAAGTAGCATACACTTGTTTTAAATCAACAACTGGATTTGTTGGCCCTGTTATGCCATGTCCGCTCCATCTTCCACCAGGATCTTGTCCGGTGAGTAGTGTACTAACATCAAAGGAGGTATATCCATCGAGATCAGTAGTACCGCATAAAGCCAATTCTCCCGGAGTACCAGGTTCTGGTGCTCTAAAAACGGTTAAAACTACTGTTGATGACACTGGCGAAGGTGAACAAGCTAAAACGGGCGGCACAGTATAAGTAAACTGATACGTTCCCTGCATTTCAGTAATTGAAATGGTTGACGATACTGCCTGTCCAGCGCTGTTTGTCCAAACTCCATTATTATGCGGACTCATGACTGTACTATTAAATGCCGAAAACAGATTAAACGTTTGTTCATCGCTGCATTTTGTGGCATACGGTGCAGGATCTCCTGAAAACGGACCAATTGTAATAGTTACAGTAGCTTTATTATCTGTACAGCCTGCTGTAGACGGTGCAGTATAGGTATATTGATAACTTCCCCCGCTTCGAATAAGCTGGGCATTTAAAATTCCTGTTGAAGTGTTTAATCCTCTTGAACCATTATCATCTGTCCATGTTCCGCCGGGCACAGGACTTCCTCCCAGTAAGGCAAATAAAGATACTGATTGGTTAACTGGATCGGAAATGTTACAAATTATCTGATTGCCATCATTGCCTGCACATTGTGCATTCATTTTTTCTGAAAAAAAAGACAAAAAAACAAAAAACAATACAAATTGTAAGAAATTGATGTATTTTTTGGTCATACGCTATTATTTTAAGTTAAACATAGTGAAATAATAGCAAATGACAAAAAAACTTACTTTTCTTATTAATTCTTAAAACATTTTTTAAATCAACAAATCAACCAAACAATCCTTCAGAAAATAAAATGATTTACAATTCATCTTCAAGTTTAAAGTGGAATTTTAAAATAAGGCTGTTTCTTTCAACTTCTAATGTAATCCAAACATCATCTTCTGATTTTAAAAGCTGATTAATTTGCTGCAGAGTATATTTATAAGGCCGTTCTTTATTAATACTGACTATAATATCCCCTTTCTGTAGTCCACATTTTTCCGCAGCAGAATTTTTACGAATATTGACAATTTCATAGATGGGTTTTAGCGAAAATTTGTATCTAAAATTGTTTCCGTTATTAAGATTCGATTCTGCTTCATTCATTGATGTAGAAACTTTAACAGTTTCTAAGTGCACCGTTTCCTGTACCCACTGCAAACCATTATGCTGAATTGTAATTCCACTTTTGTTATACGTAAAAGGCTCTTTAAACTTGCTGTTCTTTTTTAGAAAAATTTTTTGGTCAGCATAATCTAATACTACTGTAAAACGTTTTAAAACTTCTCCCCCTACAGAACCAATACGGTCTGGAACCATCTTAACATTACGAATAGAACTTGAATCAGGAAAAGCTACGATTGGTCTTTTAAAATCAAATTCATCGATAGTAAATGTCTTAATCCGGGCACGATGTCCTTCGATATCGCCGCTGAAACCTTTACCTAAAAAATCAGGAAAATTCTTTTTAGGAAGTTTTATTTTGTTGTTTTCAAAAATCCAAAAGGCATCACTATTTCCTATGTCAATCAGGAGCTTGGCAGGTATTCCAACACTATCGACAATTGCAGTAGTATAAATATACGGTTTAGACTTTTCGATGGTGATAGGAATGGCTTTAAACTTTTTTTCAAGTTTCTTTTTAAAAGCGTCATTATTCACATGTACCGTGATTTTCTTTTTCTCGTAATTTACTTCAACCAGATTGTTCTTAAAGAATTTATGACCAATAATTCCGTTTACGGGAATTCCAATATGCGATGATAAATTAAAACTTTGATCTAAAATCACATACAGCATATGATTATCTGATTTTAGTCCGTGTGTTTCAAGAGTATTTTTGGTCGATTTTAATCCTTCAATTTCATTTTCAGAACCAAGTCCTCTAAGTTTGATTTTTTCAACATTATTAAACTTCACTTCCTGCATTTCATCCATGCTGAACAAAATAGTCTCTTCAACACCAGAATCTAATAGAAAATTGAGTTCGACTCCGTTTACTTTAATCGGAATAAAAATAAGGTTATTGATCAATTTAAAAGGGATAATCGCCTTTTTATTGTTGTTTTGTATAATAAAATTATCTTGAGCTTTTATAAAAAAAGGCAGCAATAACCCAAAAAACAGGACGATATATTTTTTCATTGACAATATTTTATTATAAAATTAGCAAATATATTTATTATTGTTACATTTTTATAAGACCGTGCATTGTTTACGTTAAATTCGAAAAAAAAATGCAAATTTGCACTTCAATAAAAAATAAGATGCCAACAATTTCTAACAAAGGCAGAAACATGCCCGAATCTCCGATACGCAAGCTTGCTCCCTATGCTGATTTAGCAAAGCAGAAAGGACACAAAGTGTATCATTTAAACATTGGTCAACCGGATATCAAGACACCCGAAGTGGCCATCGAGGCGGTAAAAAATATTGATTTAAGTATTATCGAATACAGTCCGTCAGCCGGATATGAAAGTTACAGAAAAAAATTAGCTCAATTTTACCAGCGCCAAAACGTAAACGTTAACTCAGAAGACATCATTGTTACAACTGGTGGTTCTGAAGCCTTATTGTTTGCACTGGCCACAATCACGGATCCGGGAGATGAAATTATTATTCCTGAACCTTTTTATGCTAATTACCATGCGTTTGCTTCTTCTACAAGTGCTACTGTAGTGCCTCTAGTTTCTACAATTGAAACTGCATTTGCATTGCCAAGTATTGAAGAAGTTGAAAAACTGATTACACCAAGAACCAAAGCAATTTTAATTTGCAATCCTGGTAATCCAACTGGATATTTATATTCTGAAGCCGAAATTAAACAGTTAGCCGGTTTAATTAAAAAATATGATTTATATCTGATTGCTGACGAAGTATATCGTGAGTTTTTATATGATGGAGATGATGTGCATTTTTCTGTAATGAATCTTGAAGATGTGCAACAAAATGTAATCATGGTTGATTCTGTTTCAAAACGTTACAGTATGTGCGGTGCAAGAATTGGCTGTTTGATTACTAAAAACAAAGAGATTTTAGCAACGGTAATGAAATTTGCACAAGCGCGTTTGAGTCCGCCAACTATTGAGCAGATTGCCTGCGAAGCTGCGATCGACACTCCGCAAAGTTATTTTGATGAAGTTATTGCAGAATACAAGGAACGACGCAACACTTTAATCGCTGAATTAAATAAAATTGAAGGCGTTGTAGTTACCAAGCCAAAAGGGGCATTTTACTGCATCGCCCAGCTGCCAATTGACAATGCTGATGATTTTGCACAATGGCTTCTGGAAAGCTACAATTTAAACAAAGAAACTGTAATGATTGCTCCTGCCAAAGGATTCTATTCTACACCAGGAATGGGACTTAATCAGGTTCGAATTGCATATGTTTTGAACAAAAAAGATCTAGTGAGTGCTGTAAATGTTCTAAAAGAGGGACTTTCGGCATACAAAAATAGATAACAACAAACTTAAACTTAACCTTTAAAAGACAATAACTAGCTTAGTTATTGTCTTTTGCTTTTTATAAAAGTCTGTTATTGGATTAAATTTAAATTATATCCAAAAAGGATCAATTAAATAATAAAAACGATAGAAAAGGTTTCCCATTTATTAATTATCTTTACCGCCTTAAAAAGATATACCACATTATAATAGTAGTTTTTAATGATAAATAACGACGATTTTTTAGACGAAATAGGTGACAGTCATTTCAGCAGCAATGCAAAAAACCCTCTTAGAGAGGATGCTTTTGAGTTAAGCGACGAAGAAAAAATAGAAAAAATAAAAAAAGATGTTGAAAACATTCTTCAGACTTTAGGAATGGATTTAACAGACGACAGCATAAAAGGAACTCCAAACCGAGTTGCAAAAATGTTTGTTAAAGAAATTTTTGGCGGTTTAAATCCTGCAAAACAGCCAAAGGCTTCTACTTTTGATAATAACTACAAATACGGCGAAATGCTGGTAGAAAAAAATATTACCGTTTATTCTACCTGCGAACACCACTTATTACCTATCATAGGACGTGCTCATGTTGCTTATATTTCAAGCGGAAGAGTAATCGGATTATCAAAAATGAACCGAATTGTAGAGTATTACGCAAAAAGACCTCAGGTTCAAGAGCGTTTGACTATGCAAATTGTTCAGGAACTTCAAAAAGCTTTAGGAACAGAAGATGTTGCCTGCGTTATCGATGCTAAACACCTTTGTGTAAACTCAAGAGGAATCAAAGACATCGAAAGCAGCACTGTAACTTCTGAATTTGGTGGAAAATTTAAAGAACCTCAAACTAAAAGAGAATTTCTTGATTATATTAAGTTAGATACACAGTTCTAAAAGTTTATTGTTTTTAGTTAATAGTTTGTTGTTCTAATGGCGAAAATAGAAAAATTTGAAGATTTGGAAATTTGGAGATTAGCTCGAGAAATCTGCCAGCAGATTGAAAACTTAATCCAAAGCACCAATCTAAAAACAAATTATCCCTTAAGAGACCAAATTGACAGAAGTTCAGGCTCAATTATGGACAATATTGCAGAAGGTTTTGAACGCAACGGTAATAGAGAATTTATTAACTTTCTCAGCATTGCAAAAGGTTCAGCTGGAGAAGTAAAATCACAATCTTACAGAGCTTTTGATAAAAAATTAATCAATGAAGAACAACATTTAAAACTAAACGAAAAGGTTGAATTGGTAAAAAACAAAATTGGAGCAATGATGAACTATTTAAATAAATGTGAAATCAAGGGACTAAAATTTAAATAAATCTTCAACCAAAACAATAAACAACAAACTACAAACAATAAACAATTAGCAAATATGCCTTTATATACAAGTCAGCCCTTAAAAATATACAATTCGCTTTCTGGCGAAAAAGAAGATTTCAAACCAATCCATGAAGGAAATGTTGGAATGTATGTTTGTGGACCTACCGTATATAGTAATGTTCACTTAGGAAATGTGAGAACCTTTATGTCTTTTGACGTAATCTTCCGGTATTTTCTTCATTTGGATTATAAAGTTCGATATGTTCGAAATATTACTGATGTTGGACACATTGTAGATGATGTTGATGAAGGTGAAGATAAAATTGCCAAAAAAGCGCGTTTGGAGCAATTAGAACCAATGGAAGTTGTACAGCGATACACTGTAGATTTTCATGATATTTTAAAAGCTTTCAACTTTTTACCGCCAAGTATTGAGCCAACAGCAACTGGACATATTATTGAACAAATCGAAATCATCAAAAAAATTATCGACAAAGGAATTGGATACGTTGCCAATGGATCGGTTTATTTTGATGTTGTAAAATATAACGAAACTAATAATTACGGAATATTAAGCGGTCGAAATATCGAAGATATGCTGGCTAATACACGTGATTTAGACGGACAGTCTGATAAAAGAAATCCTCAAGATTTTGCACTTTGGAAAAGAGCAGAACCAGAACATATCATGAGATGGCCTTCTCCTTGGAGCGATGGTTTCCCTGGATGGCACTTAGAATGTACTGCCATGAGTACAAAATACTTAGGAAATCATTTTGATATTCACGGAGGCGGAATGGATTTAAAATTCCCGCACCACGAATGTGAAATTGCACAAAATGAAGCTTGCACAGGACAATCTCCAGTAAATTATTGGATGCATGCGAATATGCTTACTTTAAATGGTAAGAAAATGGCAAAATCAACCGGAAACAATATCTTACCGGGAGAAATTTTAAGCGGAGACAATACTGTTTTAAGCAAACCATTTTCTGCTTCTGTAACAAGATTTTTCATGTTACAGGCACATTATAGAAGTATATTAGATTTTTCTGATGATGCCATTACAGCTGCAGAAAAAGGCTATAAAAGATTAATGGAAGCTATTGATGCTCTTCCAACCATTACAGCAGGAAATTCAAGTTCTGTTGATTTTAATGCATGGAAACAATCTTGTTATGATGCCATGAATGACGATTTTAACACGCCTATTTTAATTGCACAATTATTTGAAGGGGTTCGTTATATCAATTTATTAAAAGAAGGAAAAGAAACAATTTCTGCCGAAGATTTAAAAACATTCTCAACGGCAATTAATGCCTTTGTATTTGATGTTTTAGGCCTAAGCGATGAAAAAGCTGCTGATGGAAACAATGATAAATTAGAAGGCGTTATAAATATGCTTATTGCTATGAGAAATCAGGCAAGGGCTGATAAAAACTTCGCATTATCTGATCAAATTCGTGACCAGCTTATTGCTTTAGGAATTCAGCTAAAAGACGGTAAAGAAGGAACTAGTTTCTCCATATAAAAACAGTTACAACAAATCTAATAAATCATGAAACTGATAACACCATTTGTTTTATTAGTACGTTTTTATCAAAGTGCAATTTCACCCTTTACTCCTGCTTCATGCCGGTTTGAACCTACGTGTTCAACTTACATGATTCAGGCTTTGCAGATTCATGGATTGTTTTATGGCGGATATCTGGGAATAAAAAGAATCTTAAGCTGTCACCCTTGGGGAAGAACCGGATATGATCCTGTTCCTGAAAAAAAATGTTCACATAAACATTAACTTATTATAAAGTTATCTCGAATTTAAATAGCTATTTTTATACACCAAAAAACATAAAAACTTATATGACACAACCCTTAAATATTGTTTGGAATCCATCTGAAGGAATCGATTTAGGATTTTTCATGATTCGTTACTACAGTTTAATGTTCGTAGTTGCCTTTGGTTTAGGCTGGTTCTTGATGAAGAAGATTTTCGAACGCGAACATGAATCTCTTGAAAAATTAGATTCTTTATTTGTCTGGACTGTTTTAGCTACGTTAATTGGAGCTCGTTTAGGACACGTATTCTTTTATGACTGGGAGTATTTCAGAAATCATTTAATGGAAATTTTTCTTCCATTCAGATTTGAACCTGAATTCCAATTCACAGGCTTCCAAGGGTTAGCAAGTCATGGTGCAGCGGTTGCCATTATACTGGCTATGTATTTTTACAGCAAAAAAATCCTAAAACGTTCTATGTTATGGATTTTAGACCGAGTTGTGATTCCAGTTGCAAGCGGTGCTATATTTGTTCGTATAGGTAATTTTATGAACTCAGAAATTATTGGAAATGATACTACTTCAGCTTTTGGAATTCGTTTTCTGCACGATCAATTTAGTAAAAGTGAGGCTGTAAACGCAACGCAAATCGCTAATCCCAAAGATGCGTACAACGCAATCGCAACTGATCCTAAATTTGCTGATTTATTAGCACAAGTTCCAGCAAAACATCCAACGCAATTATATGAAGCATTCTGCTATATTTTTGTGTTTGCCATTTTGTTCTTTTTATATTGGAAAACCAATGCAAGACTTAAAACAGGATTTTTGTTCGGACTGTTTTTAGTGCTTTTATTTGTAGTTCGTTTTATAGTCGAATTTGTAAAAGAAAGCCAAGGCGGAATAGAAAGTTCTTTAGGCTATTTCTCTACTGGACAATGGCTAAGTATTCCATTTATAATTATTGGTCTTTTCTTTATCATTAGAGCACAGAGAAATCCTTTAGCTGAATCATAATTAAAATTATCAAAATATAAAAAGTCCGGTATTATCGAAATACCGGACTTTTTTATTAGAAAGGATATGAAACACCAAATTCAATATTTTTGGTATTGTATCCTGCATTTTTACTTCCTAAACCTGCGTTTGAAACATGTCGTACTTCTGGACGGATATCAAAAGCTATTTTATTTACTTTAAAAGAAAAACCAATCGCAAATACATCTGAAAAAGCAAATCCTTCGGACATTCTTTCTGTTTCTGTATCGGTGATCATTGGACCCACGCTTCCCAAAACATAAAAAGAGCAAGTTTTCGATATCGGTTTTCGAATTAAAAATCCCAGATTCAAAACATATTCGCGAACATCTTTCAATTTAGTATATTCAGTTCTTTTTTCTTCAAAATTGGGCGTTTCCGGCTTTACAAAGTAAAAGTTCAGCAATTGATGTTTTCCGAAATTAATCTCGGGCTGTACAAGAATTTCATATTTAAAATTTCTGGTTTCGTTTATTGTATAATATAATTGCACTTTATAAAAATGATTCGTAAAAGTATAATCTGTATTACTGAATTCACTTCCGAAACCATAATTAAAACCCAACTCAAAACGGGATTTTCGATCCTGAGCTATATTTTTAACACAACACAGCAACAGGAAAACCAAAAGTAATTTTCTAACCATATTTGTTTTTCAGTATTTAAATATAGGCAAAAAAAAAAAGATCCGATTTTCATCGGATCTTTTACTATAATGTAAGCAGTTAATTATGCTTTATTGTGTTTGTCTTCGATTGTATGTTTCTCATCAGCAGAGATTGTATCAACCAATACTGGAGTTGCAATAAATAATGAAGAATAAGTACCTACAATAATACCAATTAACATAGCGAAGATAAATCCTCTAATTGACTCACCACCAAAGATAAACATCGTTAATAATACGATAATCATCATTAATGAAGTATTCAAGGTTCTAGATAATGTAGTATTAATAGACGCGTTTACGATATCTTCGAAGCTACCTTTACGGTTTCCGATGATAAACTCTCTTACCCTGTCAAATACAATTACCGTATCGTTCATAGAGTAACCAATTACTGTAAGAATCGCAGCAATAAAGTGCTGATCCATTTCCATGTGGAAAGGCATGAATTTGTAACATAATGAGTAAATACCTAATACGAAGATTACGTCGTGAGCAACTGCTGCAATCGCACCTAATGAATACTGCCATTTACGGAAAGATACCATTAAGTATAAGAAAATAACCGCCATTGCACCAAGAACCGCCCAGTAAGAGTTAGTTTTGATATCTTCAGAAATAGAAGCTCCAACTTTAGAAGCCTGTAAAACTCCAACTTTTTTACCATCAAACGAGTTGATGAATTTATCGTAAGTAGTATTTGGAAAATATTTCTGTAATCCAGCGTATAATTTTTGATTTACTTCTTCATCTATAGCTACACCGTCTTCTTTAATTTTATATTTAGTTGTGATTTTCAATTGATCGTCATCACCTAAAATTTTAGCTTCAACCGGAGTACCGAAAGCAGTAGATAACTCATCTGAAACTGCAGTAGCATCAACTGGTTTTTCGAATTTAACTTGGAAAGTTCTTCCTCCAACAAAATCAACACCTTCATCTAAACCATTAACGAAGAAGATAGAAACTAAACTTACTACTGTTACAATAGAAGAGAAGATATAAGTGAATTTTTTGATTTTAATGAAATCAAAGTGGAAGTTTGTAAACCAGTTTTTAGTAATGTTTGTAGAGAAAGTCAAATCTGCTTTTCCTGCAATATTTCTATCAATAAAGATTCTCGCAATAAAGATTGATGTAAACAATGAAGTTACGATACCAATTAATAATGTTAATGCGAAACCTTTAATAGGTCCTGTTCCAAAGATGAATAAGATTGCTCCAGTTAAAACGTGAGTAACGTTTGCATCGATGATAGAACGCATTGCACCGTGCCATCCGTAAGAAGCTTGAACTGCTTCAGACAATGATTTACCTTCACGTAATTCCTCTTTCGCTCTTTCGTATATAATAATGTTCGCATCTACCGCAGTACCTAACGTTAACACGATACCAGCAATACCAGGTAATGTTAATACGAAACCAAAACTTGCCATAATTCCGAATAAGAATAGTAAGTTTAATAATAAAGCAAGGTTTGCATACCAACCCGCTTTACCATAATAGAATACCATCCAAACGCAAACTAATAAGAAACCTAATACAGAAGAAATTGTACCTGCATCAATAGCTGCCTGCCCTAAAGATGGACCAACAACAGTGGACTGAATAATATCTGCAGAAGCTGGTAATTTACCTGCGTTTAATACGTTAGCTAAATCTTTAGTTTCAGCAACATCAAAAGAACCCGTGATTTCAGATCTTCCTCCAGCAATAGGACCGCTTGTTACACCTGGAGCAGAATATACGATATCATCTAAAACAATAGCAATATAACTTTTTTGAGCAAATGCTCTTCCTGTTAATTCTTCCCAAATTTTAGCTCCTTGGCTGTTCATCTGCATAGAAACTGCAGGTTTACCCATTTGGTCAAAAGTATCTTTTGCATCAGTAACAACACCACCGCTCATTGCAGGACTGTTATCTCTGTTTCCTTTTAAAGCATATAATTCAACAGCTTCGATATCTTTCGCGCTTTTTGGATCTTTTGATTTAGGATCTTTAATAGTTGTTGGTTTACTCCATACAAATTTTGCATAGTGTTGGTCAGCACCTAATAAAACTCTAATTTCTGGTCTTTTAAAGTAATCGTTAACAGCAGCTGTATCTTTAGGAGCGAAATAACCTAAAACTGGTCCGCCACCTTGAACGATCATTTTATCAAATAATGGATTGTTTCCTTTTTTAGTATCAACAGAATCTTTAGCATCTGTTAATAATGCGTTTAATGAATCTTTAGCAACAGTTTTAGTTTCAGTCTTTTTAACTTCTGTTTTCTTTAAAGCTTCGTTAGCTGACACTAAGAAATTACCAATTTCTTCAATTTTGAAAGTTTCCCAAAACTCTAATTGAGCTTTACCTCCCAATAATTTTTTAATTCTATCTACATCCTTAGCACCTGGAAGCTCTACTAAGATTCTTCCTGTTTCTCCTAATTTCTGAATGTTTGGCTGAGTAACACCAAATTTATCGATACGCTCTCTTAATACTTTAAAAGCACTTTCAACAGACTCGTCAACTTTTCTTTTGATAACTTTTTGAGCTTGAGCATCAGTCATTTGAAAATCGATACCACCATCTCCTTGTAAACTTCTGTTTGCAAAAATATCAGGTGAAGCCAATTTCACATTTCCTTTTGAGTTTGCATCAAAAGCTTCGAAAAATTTATTTAAATAGGTCTTATTTCCTTCTAAGTTTGCACTTGCATCTGCTAACGATTTATTAAATACTGGATTTTTAGAATTGTTAGCTAAACCTTTTAATACATCTTTAATAGAAATTTGAAGAATTACGTTGATTCCTCCTTCTAAGTCAAGACCTTTATTAAGTTGTTTGTTTTTAACTTCATCATAAGTGAAGTCTGTAAAACCTAGGTTTAATACTTTTTCTTTACCAATAGAATCTAAATATTTTAGCTCTTTATCAGGATTGTCTCCTGCAAAAGCTTTAGCTTCACTTTTGACGCCATTTGCCACAAAAGTGAACGAAAGTTGGTAAATACTTACCAATGCAAATAGAATTGCGAAAAATTTAATAAGTCCTTTATTCTGCATTATTACTAAAAATTAATTAAGTTTTATTATTTGTTTTTGTTTTAAGTTCCTGATAAAATAAGCCCTGACATGATTTTTTAAAACAAAAAAACGAGATCACGAATTACCATTTTTTTTTTAAACCGAGCAAATATATAATTAACGAAAATATTAACCAATTAATTTATTAATTAATCTCAAAAAAAAGACTGCAAAAGTGCAGCCTTTTTCTTTTTTTTCGGTTTTTATTATACTAAAATCGATTTTAGAGCGTCATTCATACTACGAACTGCATCTGCACTTTTAGCAAATAATGCCTTTTCCTGATCGTTTAATTTAATATCAATAATTTCTTCAACTCCGTTTTTACCTATTATACAAGGTACTCCAATACAGATATCATTTTGTCCGTACTCTCCTTCTACAAAAACAGAGCAGGCAATCATTTTCTTCTGATCGTTTAAAATACTGTCTACCAAGTACGCTACAGATGCTCCAGGAGCATACCAAGCTGATGTTCCTAATAAACCTGTAAGGGTTGCACCTCCTACCATGGTATCGGCAGCGACTTTTTGAAGCGCTTCTTCAGATAGAAACTGGGTTACAGGTATACCGTTATAAGAAGCCAGACGAGTTAACGGAATCATCGTTGTATCGCCATGCCCTCCAATTACCATTGCCGAAATATCATTTGCTGGTTTATCTAAAGCAAGAGAAAGATACGTTCTAAAACGAGAGCTGTCTAATGCACCTCCCATACCTATAATTCTGTTTTTTGGAAGTCCAGTTGCTTTTAAAGCTAAATACGTCATAGTATCCATAGGGTTGGAAACTACTACAATTATAGTATCAGGAGAATATTTTAGGACATTTTCGGCAACTGTTTTTACAATTCCTGCATTTATACCTATTAATTCTTCTCTGGTCATTCCTGGTTTTCTTGGAATTCCTGATGTAATAACCACCACATCACTTCCGGCAGTTTTAGAATAATCGTTGGTAACTCCGGAAACTTTAGTATTAAAACCTGTGTTTGTGGCACACTGCATAATATCCAATGCTTTCCCCTCGGCAAAACCTTCTTTAATATCCAACAATACTACTTCGCTTGCAATTCCTCTATAAGAAATAACATCGGCACATGTAGCTCCAACATTTCCTGCTCCTACAATGGTAACTTTCATATTTTTTACTTTATCGGTTATTAATTATTTGTCTATTCTTTAAAAAGACAATTCGTTTAATTGTCTAGTAAATTTAAACAATTAAACGAATTGAAATTATTAATTTTTTATTTTATGCGTCAATATTTGCATAAACTGCATTTTTCTCGATAAACTCTCTACGAGGCGGTACTTCGTCACCCATTAACATAGAGAAAACACGATCTGCTTCTGCAAGACTTTCGATTGTTACCTGACGAAGCGTTCTGAAATTTGGATCCATTGTAGTTTCCCATAACTGCTCTGCGTTCATCTCTCCAAGACCTTTATAACGCTGAATGTTGGCGCTTCCTCCCATTCTTTCGTTTGCCTGATCACGCTGAAGATCGTTCCATGCATATTCTTTTTTGTTTCCTTTTTTAACTAAGTACAAAGGAGGTGCAGCGATATAAACGTGGCCTTCTTCGATAAGTTCTTTCATGAAACGGAAGAAGAATGTTAATATTAAGGTAGAGATGTGACTACCATCGACATCGGCATCACACATGATTATTACCTTATGATATCTTAGTTTTTCAATATTAAGCGCTTTACTGTCTTCTGCTGTCCCTACAGTTACTCCTAAAGCAGTAAAGATATTACGTATTTCTTCGTTTTCGAATACTTTATGATGCATCGCTTTTTCAACATTCAAAATCTTACCACGTAATGGAAGAATGGCTTGGAAGTTACGATCACGTCCTTGTTTTGCAGTTCCACCTGCAGAGTCCCCTTCGACAAGGTAAACCTCACATCTTGCTGGATCTTGCTCAGAGCAGTCTGATAATTTTCCAGGTAATCCGCCACCGCCCATAACAGTTTTACGCTGTACCATTTCACGTGCTTTTTTCGCTGCGTGACGTGCTTGAGCTGCTAAAATTACTTTTTGGATAATTGTTCTGGCATCATTTGGATTTTCTTCCAAATAGTTTTCAAGCATTTCTCCAACTGCTTGAGAAACTGGAGAAACTACCTCTCTATTTCCTAGTTTGGTTTTTGTTTGTCCTTCGAATTGAGGTTCAGCAACTTTTACAGAAATAATAGCTGTTAATCCTTCACGGAAATCATCTCCGGAAATTTCGAATTTTAATTTATCAAGCATTCCAGAAGCATCGGCATATTTTTTAAGGGTTCTTGTTAAACCACTTCTAAAACCCTGCAAATGTGTTCCTCCTTCGTGTGTATTAATATTGTTTACATACGAGAAGATATTTTCGGTATAACTTGTGTTATAAATTAAGGCAACTTCAACCGGAATTTCTCCTTTTTCGTGATCCATACTGATAACATGCCCAATAATTGGCTCACGGTTTCCGTCTAAGTAACGGATATATTCTTTAAGACCTTCATCAGAATGGAATACTTCACTTCTGAATTCGCCTTTTTCATCTACTTCTCTCTGGTCTGTAAATGTAATAGTGATTCCTTTATTCAAGAATGAAAGCTCACGCATACGAGCTGACAAAGTATCATAAGAGAATTCTATAGTTTGCTGGAAAATCGTGTCATCTGGAAAGAAAGTCTGGCGTGTACCTCTTTTATCAGTTTCTCCAATTTGTTTAACTGGGTATAATGATTTTCCTCTTTCGTATTCCTGCTCGTAAATCTTTCCTTCTCTGAAAACGGTAGATTTCATGTGTACAGAAAGTGCATTTACAACCGAAACCCCAACACCGTGAAGACCTCCCGATACTTTATATGAATCTTTATCGAATTTACCTCCGGCACCAATTTTAGTCATTACAACTTCAAGTGCAGAAACGCCTTCTTTTTTATGTAAATCAACTGGGATACCACGTCCGTTATCTTCAACTGTAACAGAACCGTCTTTATTTATTGTAACGCTGATGGCATCACAATGTCCTCCCATTGCCTCATCAATAGAGTTATCAACAACCTCGTAAACCAAATGGTGTAGCCCTCGAACACCTACATCTCCAATATACATCGATGGACGCATTCTTACGTGCTCCATTCCTTCTAATGCCTGAATACTATCTGCTGAATAATTGTTCTTCTTGATTTCTTCGCTCATATAATCTGTTCTAAAAAATATAATTATTGTCTAACACGCAAATATATAAAAACGCGGGCTATATACCCATAAAATTCCGACTTAAAGCGCTTAAGTTATTAACACAATTGTCTGAAAAACCAAAAAATAATTTCAAAATCTAATTTTTTAAATTCCATTTTTTAGAAAATCTAAAACTAAACTTCAAAAACTCGGATTGAAAATTTCAAATTCTGAGATCAATAAAAAAACCGAAATAACATTTTAAAAATGCATTTCGGTTTTTTTAAAACATTCAAACCTTTATTTAGAGTCGAATTTAGAATTTAAAATTAGACTTTTACTTTCTTATTTTTTATTGAAATCGCCTGCATAAATTGAACTCATTTTATCTAATGAAAGGTATTTTTTCAGGACAGCGTTTACTTCTTCCACTTTTAAAGCTTTTACTTTTTCTTCTAAAGCATCATAATCTTCCAAAGGCACTCCGTATTGCAGATTCGTATTGACTAAATCCATTAAAGTATTGTCTATACCTAATCTGGTTTTTCTTTCATTCTGCCAGCTTTTTAAATTGGTTTTTAATTCTTCTGCTGTAAATCCGTCTTTTATTGCTTTTGCAATTTCTTCTTTTGCTGCGGCTTCAACAGCATTCTTTTTCGTTGGATTTAAAAATGCATAGTAACTCCATGAAGCTGTATCATTGTTAATTGGCACATCTGTAAAAGAACCTGCTCCATAACTGATTCCTTCTTTTTCTCTTAATCTCATAGGAATTCTAGCGCTTAAGAAACCTCCGCTTCCCAACATTTCATTGGCCATAACAAATGCTGGATAATCCGGATTTTTTCTGTCCATTTTAAAACTAATTCTTCCTACAGCAACTGCATTTTCTTTGTCTGGAGTAATAATTTCTTTGTCTAATTTTGTAGTTTCAAAATACGTTGGAAATGCAATTTCATATTTGGCCTTAGAGTTCCATTTACCAAATGTATTTTCTAAAATTTCTGCTGTAGATTTAGGATCTAAATCTCCAACAACACTTCCTACTCCATTATTTCCACCTAAAATATTTTGATAGAAATCAACAATTTCAGATTGTTTTACCTTTTTAAAAGCATCTATCTGTTCTGGTATAGTCTGTGTGTAAAAAAAGCTTTCTTTTGGATATTTTGTTGTCTGTCTTACAATTTCTGTAAATGCCACAGCTTGCGGATCATTAAGACTTGATTCTAAATACGTATTGTACTCGTTGATTGTTTTAGTCAATTCATTTTGAGGGAAAGTTGAATTCGTTAATAAATCTCCCAAAATACCCATAACTTCTTTAAAACTTTCTTTGTAAGTACTAATATTGATTGACAAAGTTTGTCTTGAAAAATTAAAATTGATACTTGATTTTAATTCATCCAATCGATCCTGAATTTGTTCTTTGGTTCTGGTTTTAGTTCCTGTTTTTAATAACTGAGCCAGAATACCTCCTGTATCTGTTTTACCAGCTAATTCTTTTTCATTACTAACTGGGAATTTAAAACTTGCTTGAACTTTACCGCCTTTAATTTCTTTTTTAATTAAGCCGTATTTCGCCCCGTTTGTTAGTTTTCCTTCAACAAGATTTTGTTTTAGATTTTTTATTGATGCTTCAAATGGCGCTGCTTCTTTTTCAACCGCTTTACCTTTATATTCTTTAGTTAAACTTACAATTTGTTCATCAGTAAATTCAGCAGGCTTTACTCTCACTTCATCTTTTGATGGAATGAATATACCAACAGTTCTGTTATTGGATCTGAAATATTTCTCAGCAACTCTTTGAATATCTTCTTTAGTTAATTTTTCAACTGCGTCTCTGTATAAAAAACCAAGTCTGTAATCACCGGAGCCAATAATTTCTGTTAAGTTGATAGCAAACGAAATGGTATTATTTTTTTCGGCATCGATAGATTTTATAAGTTTTGCTTTTGCACGGCTTACATCCTGATCGGTATATTGGGTGGTTGCTATTTTATCTAGCTCGGCTCTAAAAGTTTCATTAACTGCTTTAACATCTTTATCATTTGGAACGGATACTCCAAAATAAATATAACTTGCATCTCTTGTGGTTGGCTGCCAGAAATAGATATTAGAAGCTTTTTGCGTTTCTATCATTGACTTATACAAATATCCTGATGGATCTGCCGTTAAAATTTCGCCTAATGCATCGACAGCAGCATAATCTTTATCGGCATAAGAAACGGTATGATAGAGAGCTCCAATATTTTTACTGTCACCTGCTCGTTTAAGTTCTACGAATTTCTCTCCGTCCTGAGCCGGCTCAATTGTATAGGTTTTATCTAAGAGTCTTTTAGGTTTTGGAATTGCTCCAAAATATTGCCCCGCATACTGCAATGCTTTTTGCTCATCAAACTTACCCGCAATTATTAAAGTAGCATTATCCGGCTGATAATATTTTTCGTAAAAAGTCCTAAGTGTATTCGCCTTTACTCTTTCAATATCTTCCTTACTTCCAATAGTACTTCGCCCGTAATTATGCCAAAGATAAGCTGCCGAAACAATCCTTTCCTGTAAAATTCTATCAGGGTCATTTTCTCCTATTTCAAATTCATTTCTTACCACAGAAAATTCTTTATCAAGATCTGTTTGCAGAATAGTGGCATTAATCATCCTATCTGCTTCCATTTCGATACTCCATTTTAAATTTTCATCATTTGAAGGAAAAACTTCATAATAATTTGTTCTATCTAACCAAGTGGTCCCATTTGCATTTCCTCCTTTATCAGAAAGCATCTTTTTAATATCTCCCAGATTTTTGGTACTTTTAAAAAGCATATGTTCTAATAAATGAGCCATTCCTTTTTCTCCATAACCTTCGTTTCGAGAACCTACATTGTAAACAATATTGACAACCATATTACTTTGTGAAGCATCTGGAATCAAGAGAATTTTTAATCCATTATTTAAAGAATATTCTTTAACACCTTCAACATTTGTGATATACTTTGGTGTTTCGGATTTTTTTTGGGCATAAACTGAGCTCAATGAAAGTAATGAGCAGCATAAAACTCCACTTAATAAAAGCTTTTTCATAGATTTTGTTTAATTATTTAGTAATTGTTCATGGGTAATCAAATATAGTATTTTTCCTAAACACGTTTAATTTTTATTAACTAACTTTTAATACTTAAAACAAACATAAGTTTAATGTTTTTCACAGAAACCCACAATTATCTCAACAATATAGCGAATTCTATAAAATAATTACAAAAAAGAAAATCCGAAACTACATTAAAAAATGATTGTTTCGGATTTAGTTTTGATTCCAATTTAAAACTGGAAAGTATTTTATTAGACTGCGATTCCTGATTTTACAGTTTCAAAGTTCCCATTCAAGTGAGCCGCATTTGCTCTTCCGCTCGGGTCAAGATTTTCCTGCCATTTCGGAATCCATTTACGCACCGTTTGTGCTGCACTGACTTGAGGATAATATTTATGAAAAATCGAACGGTACAAATATGCCTCTTTTGTTGTAGGTGTGTTATACGGAAATTCTGCACTAGCTCCTGCTAACTGCTCATCAGTAACCTGAGAAGAACAGTATTCAATTAATTCATCAACCCAATTGTATCCTACTCCATCTGAAAATTGTTCTTTTTGTCTCCACAAAACCTCAGCAGGTAAATATGGATTTTCAGGAACATCAAAAGCTTTTCTTAAAATATACTTTTCTACTCCATCGTATGTTTTAGGTTGTTTTTCTTCAGTTTTAATTCGAATGGTAACGTCTAGAAAATCTTTATCCAAAAACGGAGTTCTAGCTTCGATTCCGTGAGCCATTGTCGTTTTGTCTACACGAAGTAAATCTGCCGTAAACAGTTTTTGGACTCTTTCGATTGTTTCATCCTGAAATTCTTCTGCTGAAGGTGCATTTCTAAAATATAAATGCCCCCCAAAAATCTCATCGGCGCCTTCTCCTGACAGAATTACTTTTACTCCTTTTTCGCTGATTGCTTTAGACAATAAGTACATTGGTACTCCTGAACGAACAGAAATGATATCGTAGGTTTCTATAGCAGAAATAACTTTTTCTAAGGCTTCTACTCCTTCTTTTACAGTAAAATGTATTTCATGATGATCTGTGCCTAAAAATTCGGCTGCTTTTCTCGCGAAAATATTATCAGGCGCATCGGCATCTAAACCTATTGAAAAAGAAGGCAGTTTTTTACCACTTTCTTTTAAAATTCTAGAAGCTACAGATGTAATTAATGAGGTATCCAAACCTCCTGACAATACTACCCCTACAGGAACTTCACTCATTAAGCGTTTACGTGTCGCTTCGATCAAACTTTGGCGGATTAATTCAAAATCTAATGGCTGATCTGCTTTTAAATGATCTTCGTATTCAGGATGGTAATATTTTACAAAACCGCTTTTTCCTGTGTAGTAATGACCTGGTGGAAAAGTTGAAAACGATTTGCATTGATCTGCTATAGATTTCATTTCTGAAGAAAAATAAATTCTTCCTCTTTCATCTAAACCATAATACAAAGGTTTAACTCCTATCGGATCTCTTCCGGCAATGTAATTGTCGCCATCGATAATTACGAAAGCAAAATCACCATCGAGTTTATTACAAAAATCATATCCAAATTCTTCATACAGATGTACAATTACTTCTGAATCAGAATTGGTTCTGAATGTGTGTTCTTTTAAAATTGTATTTTTTAATTCTTGATAATTATAGATTTCTCCGTCGTGCACCATCCAAGCTTTATTTGTTCCTTGAATAGGTTGTTTGCCCGATTGTAAATCGATAATAGACAAACTCTCATGGCATAAAACACTGCCATTTTCCATAATATGCAAATCACTTTCATCGGGACCTCGATGTGACATTCTTTCCGAAAGCTCTTTTACAAGCTGCGGATCTTTTCCTTTACCAATAACGGCCAATAATCCAGACATACTATTTTATTTTTACTTTTTAATGAATTGAAACAAGTCTAACATTAAAAAATCATTAAAAAATTCAACTAAAAGCAAAACTAAATATTATTTTTTGCTTTCCTACATTTTAATGTTAAAATATCAGCGATTTAACTGTAAATCGATAAATGTAAATATATCAAAAGAAAGTTAAATAATTGCCGAAAACTTATTCACAACCTGCTGATTTTTAGAATTTAACATTTTAAGACAAGAAAAACGTCCTCAATTCTGAGAACGTTTTCCGCGAAAATATATACTAATTCTAAAAATTAACTTTGTTTATGCTTTTACGTAAGCATCGTCGTGAACACTTGCTACTGCTCTTCCAGAAGGATCGTTTAAGTTTTTAAAAGCTTCATCCCACTCTAAAGCAATTTTTGTACTACAAGCTACACTTGCTTCCTGTGGTACGCATAACGCTGCTGCATCACTTGGAAAATGCTCTGAGAAGATAGAACGATAGTAATATTCTTCTTTAGAAGTTGGTGTTTGTAAAGGGAATTTATATTTCGCGTTTGCTAACTGCTCGTCTGAAACTTCTCTCGCCACTACTTCCTTCAAAGTATCAATCCAGCTGTATCCTACTCCATCAGAGAATTGCTCTTTTTGTCTCCAAGCAACACTTTCTGGAAGCATATCTTCGAAAGCTTTACGAACCACCCATTTTTCCATTGGGTGTTCTTTATTGATCATTTTATCCTGCGGATTGATGCGCATGGCAACATCCATAAATTCTTTATCTAAAAATGGTACACGACCTTCAATTCCCCAAGCCGCTAAACTTTTATTAGCACGTAAACAGTCGTACATGTGAAGTTTTCCTAATTTACGAACGTTTTCTTCGTGGAATTCTTTTGCGTTTGGCGCTTTGTGGAAGTATAAATATCCTCCAAACAACTCATCTGCTCCTTCTCCTGAAAGAACCATTTTGATTCCCATAGATTTGATAACTCTAGCCATTAACCACATTGGAGTTGAAGCTCTAACCGTAGTTACGTCATACGTTTCAAGGTTGTAAATTACATCACGAACGGCATCTAAACCTTCTTGGATTGTAAATTTGATTTCGTGGTGGATTGTTCCAATATGGTCTGCTACTTTTCTTGCGGCAGCTAAATCTGGAGAACCTTCTAAACCAACTGAGAAAGAGTGCAATTGCGGATACCAAGCATCTGTAGTATCATCAGATTCAATTCTTTTTTGAGCGAATTTTTTAGCTACAGCTGAAGTAATAGAAGAATCTAAACCTCCTGAAAGTAAAACTCCGTAAGGAACATCACTCATTAATTGTCTGTGAACTGCTGCTTCAAGCGCTTTTCTGATTTCTGGAATGCTAGTTTCGTTATCTTTTACAGCATCATACTCCGTCCAGTCTCTTTTATACCATTGTACAAATTCTCCGTCTTTGCTTGATAAATAGTGTCCTGGAGGAAATAACTCGATTTTTGTACAATATCCTTCAAGAGCTTTTAATTCAGAAGCTACATAGAAAGTTCCGTTTTGATCCCATCCAATATACAATGGAATAATTCCCATATGGTCACGAGCAACAAAATATTCGTCTTTATCAACATCATAAATTGCAAAACCGAAGATTCCGTTTAATTCATCAACAAAGTTTACTCCTTTTTCTTTATATAAAGCCAAAATAACTTCGCAGTCACTTTCAGTTTGAAAGTTATATTTTCCTTCAAATTGTTTACGCAAATCTCTGTGGTTGTAAATTTCACCGTTTGCAGCCAAAACCAGTTTTTTATCTTCTGTAAATAAAGGCTGTTTTCCTGAAGCAGGATCTACAATTGCCAAACGCTCGTGAGAAAGAATTGCTTTATCATTGCTGTAAATTCCGCTCCAGTCTGGTCCACGGTGACGAATGATTTTAGACATTTCTAATACTTGAGGTCTTAAAGTCTCTGCTTTTTGTTTTAAGTCAAAGGCACATACAATTCCACACATAATTCTATATTTTAATTTTTAAGTTTAAATTTTAATTTGATAGGGCAAAGATGAAATATTAGTTACAATTGAAAAACACATTCAGCAATATCAATTACAATTAGAAATCAAAACATTCAATTTACATATTAAATGTAAAATTTTGATATAAAAATATGCTCTAAACTTGAAAATTTTAATTTCTGAGGCAGAACTGCTTTAAAATTTAAAGTTTAATCTATTCTTTTGAAATAAATTTTGAGTTATTTGGATATAGATGAAAAATTCGTAAAGACAGGAAAGAAAGCTGTTCTGAAATTGCAGTTTATACAATGACAAAAGACTTACTCATAACAACAAGAGCCATCGGCTCGACCTAACATTGTAAGGCCGGATTTTAATCCGGTTGTGAAAAACGCCCCGTAAAAAAGATCCGTAGGATCGAAACATATTGTGCGGTCTTTATGCTACGTCCTTCATTCAACGGATTAAAATCCGTTGCTACGATATTGGGTCATTCCTAGCGGAATTATTAATGCGATTCCTCGTCCCTCAGAATGACGAGATTGTGCACAGGTGCTTACGTACAAAACTTTGACAAAGTTGACAAAGAAGAAAAAACTACTCTACACTTTCAATTGTATAATGCGTTTTATTGATTTCAAACTTAAAACCAACTTTATTCCCCATTAAATGATTTCCTAAAGGGGATTGCGGAGAAAGTGCAATAACGTTAATTCCGTCAATTGTAATTTTAGGAAGTGCTACGCTTACATATAAATAAATTCCGTTTGCTTTTACCAGACTTCCTAAAACTATATTTTCTGTTATTTTTGTCGGATCTATTTTTTCCAAGATTGCTATTTGAGCAATAGATTCTTTGAGTTTATTAGTGAGTTTTTCCTGTTCGATATGCATCATCGACAAAGCTGTTTCGTGTTTGTCTCCGGCAGAACCTTTGGCATCGTTTTTAGAATCTTCGGTTAAATTAGAAATCATGTCTCTAAAAACATCAATTCTATCTTGAACCATTTGGGTATAATGCGAATATATTTTTTCTTTAAAGGTCATTTTTTTTGAAGGTACTGAGTTTCTAAAGTACAAAGGTGCAAAGTTTTTTTGTTTGTCTAAGGTTTATTGGAAGAAAACATCAGGATAAACAACCTTACCGTATACTTTTTTTAATCCATCTTTTACAAGCGGAATCACCATACAATTTTCTGCTGGAACATCAAACGGCATTTTAATATTATACTTTTCACAACGCTCATATCCAAATCTTGGATAATAACCTTCATGTCCAAGCAAAACAACAGATTCATATCCTAATCTTTCTGCTTGTTCATGACCGTATAAAATAAGTTTTGAGCCAATTTCTTTTCCTTGAAATTCTGGTAAAACTGAAACTGGTGCCAATGCTAACGATTCAAAAACATTGAGTTCGTTTACAATTTGCAGTTTTGTAAATAAAATATGTCCCACGATCTGTCCACCAACCTCTGCCACAATAGACAACTGCGGAATAAAACCTTCTGATTTTCTTAATCTTTCGACCAAAAACTGTTCGTTGTGATCGCTGTATTCTAGATCTTTAAAAGCTTTTTCTATTAACCGAAATACACTTTCGTAATCGTTTTTATTTTCCTGTCTAATTAGAACTTCCATAATCATATAATCATCAAAAAATAGCCACAAATTCACGAATCTACTCCAAAAATTCATGAACCCATGGCTAAATAAGACACTTCCTGTTTTAGAAACTTCGTGCCCTAATACCTATAAAGTTTAGTATTTAAAAATCGAATTTGTAGTTTCCGCCTACTAAAACCTGGAATCCTTGAACCGGATAGTTCAGCCATCTTTCATAAGCCTGATTTCCAATATTGTTTAATTTAAGGAAGAAAGTCAAACGATCATTGAATTTATATCCCAAATGTGCATTGGCATCGAAATAGCTTTTTAAAGTTACCAAAACTGGATCTACACCAGCATTTAAATTAGACTGCATGTCTTTACGTTCTCCTACGTAGAAAACTTTTAAACCTGCATACCATTGTTTTGTAATGTTCACATCCAGACTAGAACCTAATCTCATTGAAGGTAAATTCCATGCTTCAACTGCGCCGTCTGTATTGTAACTGTTAAAAGTTCCGTTGATTCCAAAAGAAACATTTTCTGAAAAATCAGCTTTTAATTCTGCATAAAAACGAAGCGTTCTAATATCTTCATACACTACTCCAAATGAGTTTCCAAAAGCATAATTCTGGTTCGATAAATCTTCTGTATAATCATTGCTTTTAAACAATGCTTTGTCTTTTTCATTTAAATAAGAACCTGTCAAATTATAGCTTACATTATTGGCTAATTTTCCTTTTAATCCCGCAAATACATTGTATTGTGTACTGCTAGGTCTCATGTTTAGGGTTGGAGATAAAAACGGATTTTCGGTTACAAAATCAGCGTATGAGTTTTGGTTTAAACTACCGTTTACTCCTGTATAGAAAATCATTAAATCACCTACTAATTTATAGGATGCATTTACTTTTGGATAGATGTAAAATTTGTTCCCGCTGTTTTCAGAATCCAAAGCATAAAACAATCCTGCTCCTAGTTCTAATGTCCAATCGTTTTCAGTAACCACAAAACTTGGCTCAATACCAAAATTGGTTAAACTGTATTTTAAAGGTTCAACATTATCTCTTGCATAATTATTTTCGAAAGAACCGCTTACGTGATCAATAATAACATTGGTATTAATCGCTTGATCCATTACATCCACTTTGAAAGTCGGTTTCAAATAAAAACGATTTTCTGAAGAAGAAAAACTATCTGAAAAATGTGTAAATCGGGTTGAAACTTTGCTGAAAATACTTTCATTAAATTCAAAATTTCCTCCTAATGAAATGGTATTGTACGAATGATTCGGATTAATTCCTGTAACTAAAGCTACTTGATCTGCAGGGGGCAAAGTTGCTCCAAAATCAGCTGGTAAACCATACCAATTATAAACCTGATTTTGATATCCTAAATCGATTCCCCAAGACACATCACGATTGTTAACTCCGTAACCTACGTTTAAAGCTGTATCATAAAATTCATCGTTCAGTTTTGCATCTTTGATACCACCTTGCGAAGAATGATGACGAAACATTCCAGCTAAATAATCGTTGTTTCCTAAATCTTGAGTTACGAATAATTCACCGTTTAAAGTTCCGTAATTACCTACTCCTAATGTTGCATAATTATTGAACAATCTTTCTTTTTTAGATTTATCGACAGCTTGTGCATTCCCTTTTGATGGCGTAAAAGTAGAGGCTACAGGAACGGATAAAATGCTATATTTGATCGTTTCTTTCGGCTGATTTCCAGAATCGTCAAGCGAAGGAATCTCTTTCACTTTAAACGCATCAGATATAGTTGGCGAATAAGGTTTTACTACGTTTACTGTTTCTGTTCCGATGTTTTCATTTTTCTTTTGGGCAAACGAAAGCTGAACAACAAATAACACAAGTAAAATGATGATTTTATTTCGGCAGTTTAATTTCATATTTCTTTATTTTTAGAGGATAGAGGAAAGAAAAAAAGAAAAGATATTTACAATACCTTAATTTCTTCTCCTCAAAACTCTTTGTTCTATTCTCTATATTCTATCTAAATTCTTTTCGTGATTATATTCTCTAATTAGTATGCTTCCCAATCTCCTTTGGCTACAAACTGGGCTTTTCCTCCTATTTGTATATCAAATTGGTCGTTGGTTAATTTTCCTTTGAAATAAATCTCAGACGGACGATTGATATAATCTCCCTGATAATTTGTTAGTTCTATTTCTGGTTTATGATATTTTAATAAAAAGGCTTGTAAACACGTACTGGCACTTCCGGTTGCTGCATCTTCAACTAATTGGTTGTGTTCGACACAAAGCATTCGGCTAAAGATTTTTGAACCTTCTAAATAATAGAAATACAATCCTCTGTGGCTTGTTTTACAATTCTTTTTCAACCAATCATCCGTTTTATCTTTGTCTAAAACCAAATTTTCAAGCGCTCTTTTACTGCTTAATCCAACCATTACAAACGCACTTCCCGTAGTAACTTCTTGAACCGGAAATTGATTTTCAAAATCACTGACCGTTAGATTACTAAATGTGGTAATATCTTGTTTTGAAAAGATATCCCAAAATTTTGGCTGAGCCGCTTTTAACCAAATCAAACCTTGGGACTGATGAATTGCAATTGGTCCAATTGGCACTTCCAGTTTTATTTCTGCAGGTGGATTATCAAAAATTTTATTGATTATAACCCAAGAAGTTCCAATTATTGGATGACCCGCAAACTGCATTTCCTGTGAAGGTGTAAATATTCTGATTTCGGCTTTGTTGTTTTCTCTGTCCAGCTTGGTTATAAATGTGCTTTCTGCAAAATTGATTTCGCGTGCCATCTGCTGCATTTCTTCTGAACTTAAATTTTGTGCATCTAAAAAAACCGCCAACTGATTTCCGGCATATTTTCTATCAGCAAAAACATCAACTATATAAAAAGGTAAACTCATTTCTTTTTTCTTTTTTTGAGGAAATAGAGGCAAGAAGCAAGAGAAAAGAATTTCTAAGAAATCTTGCCTCTTGATTCTTTCATCTACTTTGTCTTTATCGGTTAATTGACGAATTCGTTTTTGATTCTTCTACTTTAATAGCTCCCAATTCTCTTTTCGCTTCTTCAACTACATCTGGATAATCTGTAAAATTATTGATTACGTTGTCTAAGATATAAGTTGCTTGATAACTGTCTTTTAATCCGTAGAAGTTTTTCGCCATTAAAACCAAGCCTTTTGCTCCGTAATATTTGTAAGCCGAATAATTTTTAGCCAGTTTTTGAACCGCAGTATTCGAAGCTTCGAATTTTCCTTCTTTCGTTTTAAAGTACGCATCGTAATACAAAGCTTCTGCCGCTAATTCACCTTTTGAAGTTGCCAAAAGTTTAGCATAAGCTGTTTTTGCTTTGTCTTCGTTCCCTGTCTGCATTGCGGCACGGGCTACGATGATTTGTGCATCGGCTTTTACACCAGCATCGGCTTTTGGATTTTCTAATACTTTTTCTGCAGAAACAACTGATTTGTCATAATCTTTTTTATCATAATAACATTTCATCAAGTTAGCTTGTGCGAAGTTTTTATTTTGAGGATAATCGGCTTCATTTTCTAAACGTGCTAAAACTGGAATTGCTTTATCGCAGTCTTTTGCTTTTAAATAAATCTGAGCCAATCTGTTTAATGCTTGCTCTGAAAATTCGCTTCTTGGCTGTTGTATTACATATTGGTAATTCGAAATTGATTTGGTTTCAGAACCTTCGGCATAATACAATTGTGCTAAATAGAAATTGGCTTCTAAAGCATGTAATCCCGAAGGAAAATTAGTGATATAACCTGCAAAACCTGTAATGGCATTTTTGCTGTTGTTTTGGCTGTATTGTTTGAAAGCGGCATCGTAAGTATCGTTATCCAATTCAGCATCTGTAACCGAAACGAAATCCAATGTTTTAACCCATGAAGCATATTCGTCTACTCTTCCAGAATCAACATAAATTAATCTTGCTGTGGAAACTGCTTCTAGAGCTTCAGGCGTTTTTGGGAACTCAGCAGCGACTTTTTTGAATTTAGATAAAGCTAATTCGTCACGATCTGAATTGTAATAAATTAAACCTTGTTTTAAGATAGATTTTGACGTAAATGAACCGTTTTTATATTCTGAAATTAACTGATCGTAGGTTTTAATTGCTAAATCATTTTTCTTATCAGCAACATATGTATTTCCTAATTCAAACAAAACATCATCACGATATTCTGATTTTTTATACATTTTTAAGAAATTGTTCAGTTCGTTGATTTTCTGATCGTTTCTTGACATAAAACCATACGAAAGTGCTTTTTGAAACTGCGCATAATCAGCATCGACACTTTTGGCATCCATTGCTTTTCCGTACGCTTCCATTGCCTGAGAATATTTTGAAGTCACAAATCTTGAATCTCCTAAACGCAGATAAGAATCATTTAAACGTGTTTTATCTTCTTTATTAGTATCAATCTGAGCTTGAAATGAATTAGCTGCTTGATCGTATTCTTTTAATTTAAAATACGTGTAGCCAATATTGTAATTGATGTTTTTGTATTCGTCTGTACTTTTAGACGATGGAAGTCCCGCAAACTGTTTGTAGGTTAACAATGCATTCTGCATATCGTCGTTAAGATATTCTGTTTCGGCTTTCCAAAAAGTAGCACGTGCTGTAAATTCAGGTGTTTTTTGTTCTGCGATAGCGCTTTTGAACATTTTTCCAGCTTCAGAATAATTGGATTCGTTGTACAATTCAAGTCCTCTATAAAAAAGTACTTTTTGATATGCTGCTTTATTTTCAGGAGTTCTGTTTTTTTCTAATAAAGCCAAAGCTTCTTTGTAGTTTTTGGTAGAAATATACGAATCAACTAAAAGTTTTTCTACTTCAGCTCTGCTTGAATTGTTTGGGTATTTTTTCAAGAAATCCAATAAAATTCCCGGAACAGTCTGATATGCATTTCCAATATCATAACTTAATTTAGCGTAATTCAAGGCTGCATCTTCTTGAATCTGTGCATTAAAATCCATTTCCGAAGCATTTTTAAAAGCATTAAGCGCTTCCTGTTTTTTGCCTGTATTCAAATAACTTAAACCTAAGTGGTAGTACGCATTTTGCGCTACGAAGTCTTTTCCCTCTATAATTTTATTGAATTGAGAAATAGCCTTTTCATACTCTTTCTGTTCATAATACGCATATCCTAACTGATAGAAATCGGTATTGTTCCATTTTCCTTTTTTACCAGCGTATTTTTCTAAATACGGAATTGCTTTATCATATTGTTTTAGGTTAAAATAACTTTCTCCAATAATTTTATTCAATTCGGATTTTTCCATTTCATTGGACTTATCCATTGCTTTTTGTCCTAAATCAATGGCTTTTTGGAAATTTCCTAATTTGAAATTCATATCGGCCTGATAATACGAAAGTTTTTCTTTGTATTTTTCTTCGCCAGAAACCTCATCAAAGTATTTGGTTGCTTCTTTATAATCGTCGCCTTCATACGCCATAAAACCTAAATAGTATTTGGCTTGCGAACCGAACTCAGGAGAATTCACCACTTTATTAAAATAAGTTGTGGCTTCTTTTTTCTTTTTAGCATTGAAATAGCTGTACCCTTTCTGGAAATTGAATTTATCCGATTCTGATTTGCTCATGTAACTTTCGTCAACTTTATCAAACCATTGCAGCGCTTTTGGATAATTGCCCTGCTCGAAGAAATACTGCGCCACTTCGACATATGCTTGATTTTGTTTCGTACTTGTTGGATAATCTTCAACAAATTTTTCCATCAAAGCATCTGCATTTGGCTTATTGGTTCTAATAGCACAATTGGCAATGTAGTACGCACAGTCCGACTTTACTTCTTCGGTAACTGCCGTATTTTTTACGTTTTCGAAAATATGTTGTGCCGAAGCATATTGTTTGTCGTTATATAAAGCCAGTGCTTTGTCAAAATCCTTTAAATCGTAAGTATATATAGCTGATTTTTGTGCTGAAACTGAAGACGAAATAAGGATAATTTGGAATAAAAAGAACCAGGAAAGTTTACGCATTTTAGTTATATTTAGTATTCAAATTTATCATTTTATACCGTTTATAACGAAACGTTTCCTAATTTTATTATGAACAAATGTTTTAATGATTGTTATAATACGGCATATAAATCGTCAAGCAATTGGTTCTCAAACTTTCAAAAACTTTTATTCTTTTGGCTGTTTTATTCAGAAATGATTGAAATTTATTTTGAATACAATCGTTAACTTAGTACTTTTACCAATCAAATCAATTTTTATTATGTCACAAACCGTACTATCTCTTAAAGAAGTCACTATATATCAGGAAGGAAGAAAAATTATCTCTCATATTAACTTAGATGTTGAACACGGCGAGTTTATCTACATCATCGGAAAAACAGGTTCAGGAAAAAGTACTTTCTTAAAAACTTTATATGCTGATCTTCCGTTACTTGAAGGTGAAGGTCATATCGTTGAATTTGATTTGGCTTCCTTAAAAGAAAAAGACATTCCGTATTTGAGACGTAAAATTGGTATTGTTTTCCAAGATTTTAAATTACTTCCAGATCGTTCTATAAAAGACAATATGCTTTTTGTTCTTAAAGCTACAGGATGGACTGAAAAAGAAGCTATGCAGCACAAAATTGATGAAGTTTTGGACAAAGTTGGAATGAAAGATTTCTTAAACAAAATGCCTCATCAGCTTTCTGGCGGAGAACAGCAGCGTGTAGCCATTGCAAGAGCACTTTTGAATGATCCTGAATTTATCCTAGCCGATGAACCAACCGGAAACCTTGATCCACAAACAAGTTCTGAAGTATTGGAAGTTCTAAAAGCAATTAACGCTGCAGGAAAAACGGTTATCATGGCTACTCACGATTATGCTTTATTAATGAAATTCCCATCTAAAACATTAAAATGTGAAGATGAAAGAATTTTTGAAGTGGTGCAAAGAAGTGTATAATGCTTTCCATTTTAATTCCGGTTTATAATTATAATGTTTTACCGCTTGTCAGCGAACTCGTAAAGCAGTGTAATTCTTGTGGAATTAACTTTGAAGTTCTTTGTCTGGACGATGCTTCTAATCTATATGAAGAAGAAAATCAAAAAATTAATCAATTTATAAATTGTTCTTTTATTGTTTTACCCAAAAATATAGGCCGAAGTGCGATTCGGAATTTATTAGCCGAAAAAGCCCATTATGAAAACTTATTATTTCTGGATGCTGATACAATTCCTGTTCAAGAAAATTTTATTTCAAATTATATACAAGAAATAAGTCAGGAAGAAAAGATAGTTTACGGAGGTATTTTATACGAGAACATTAAACCTGAAAAAGGAAAAGTTTTAAGATGGATTTATGGAAGAAAAAGAGAAGCGTTACAAGTTTCTGATCGTATCCAAAATCCATATCTTTCTTTTTTAACTTTGAATTTTTTAATTAAAAAAAGTATTTTTTCTAAAGTTCGATTCAACGAAAATATTCCAAATCTCAGACATGAAGATACTTTATTTTCATTTGAATTAAAACAAGAACAAATTAAGGTTATCCATATCGAAAATCCAGTTTTTCATTTAGGAATAGAAAGTAGTACAATATTTTTAAAAAAATCTGAAGAAGCTGTTTTAGGCTTAAAAAACTTAGTAGATTCAAGCCTTATTTCTAAAGATTATGTAAAACTTTCGCATTATTTTCAAATGATAAAAAATTATCATCTAAGTTCTATTATTTCTTTTAGTTTTAAAATCTTTAAACCTCTATTAGTCAAGCAGCTTTTAAGTAAAAAACCTTCTCTTTTACTTTTTGATATGTATCGTCTCGGATATTATTCTACCTTAAATTAGCTTTTACAATTTCTTCAAAGAAATTTTTCCATTGATCCATAATAAGGTCAATATCATATTTCTGAACGCTTTCTTGGGCTTTCTGTCCCATTTTTTTGCGTAAAATTTCGTCTTCCATTAATAAACTTACTTTTTCAACAAAAGATTTTTCATTCTCTTCTTCAATAAGAAATCCATTCTCGTTATTCCTAATAATCGCTTTTGGTCCAACAGGACAATCATAAGCTATGCAAGGAAGACCAACAGACATTGCTTCTATCAATACCATTGGCAGCGCTTCATTTCTCGAAGTCATTACTAATATCGAGGCAGCTTGATACACTTCCTGAATATTATGTACTGGATTAGAGAAAGTGACATTATTAATCTGTTGTTTTTCAAACTGAAGTGCTTTGTTAGGCTTTCCAAAAATTTCCAATGTCCATTCTGGATGTTTTTGTGTTATAAGTGGCCATATTTTCAATATTCTGTCAATTCCTTTTTCATAGGAATGTCTGGCAACCATTATGATCTTCTTTTCTTCCAGTTTAGCAGTTTGAGAAACCTTGAACCACAACGGATTAGAAATTATTCTTCCATTTTTAATGGACCATTCTTTTAAACTTTCCTTAGATAATGCAACAAAAAACAAAAATTTAGAAGCACAGTAATTCCGGTATTCATATTTTAACTTACCTGTAAATCTTCCAAAAAAAGTTTTTCTATATTCATTAAATCTTGAACCGTGAGCTTCAAATATAACAGGAACATCTGTTTTTAAAAATAATGGAATTGAAAACGATTTTAAGGCAAAATCACAAACTATTATACAATCGGGCTTCAAAAAACTAATATGCTTTTGAAGTTGCTTTTTATATTCAAACAAATTTAAAAGTTTCCCTTTTTTTAATGAAATATCATAAAATCTTATAGCTCTATTAAATTCGAAAAATACATCTGAATCTCCATCATTCTGTGTAATTATAGAAATTTGGTAATTCCATTTTTCTATTAAATAATTGGTTTTTACAGAAAGTACTCTTTGAATTCCTCCTTCTTCATTAATCCTTTGAGTGATGTATAATAGTTTCATTTTTTAGACATCAAAAATTTGTCATAATCTCTTATGTAATCGTTCTCATAAAAAACATCTGACGATAAAACAAGACATACTGCTCCTGATGAAAAATCTTCAAGTTCTCGCCATAGTCCATTTACTAAATGCAGACCAGTATCTGGCTTATTTAATAAAATTTTAGTTTTTTGAAAACCATCATCCAAAGTGACATAAAAGCTACCGCTAAGCGCCACTAAAATTTCATGTTGCTGAATATGCGAATGTCCTCCTCTAAAAGCATTACTTGGAATATCAAAAAGATAGTAAATTCGTTTGAATTCAAAAGGCAGAATATCATTTTGTATAAAAGCCAAATTACCACGAACGTCTTCTACTACAGGAAATTTTATATATTGAATATCATGAATTGTCGTTTTCATATTACTATTTTAGAACATTTCTAGAAATGCTTATTGATGATATATGCTTTAGATCACAAATATTAAGTATTGATTTCTTAATTTCGTATCAAATATAACATTAATGAGGATTTTACTTGTTGGCGAATATAGTCTTTTACATAATTCTTTAAAAGAGGGACTAATTGAGCTTGGTCATGAAGTTATTTTAATTGGCAATAAAGACGGTTTTAGACAGTATCCTCTAGATTATAATTTTGAACCCAAATATCTTAATCTTAAAATATTTAATATTCCTCGAAAAATAATTTATCGTTTATTTAAATTTGATTTTGCAGGATTAGAAGCGGGATTTCGTTTTTATCTTTTTCTTTCCAAATTACAAAACTCTGATGTAGTTCAGTTTATTAATGAAGCTTCTGTAAAAACGACTTCAAATTTTGAACTTTATCTTATGAAAAAGCTTTGTGCAACAAACAAAAAATCTTTCATGCTTTCTACTGGAATTGATTATTCTACACTGACATTTTATATTGATAATCAATCTAAAAAATCAATTCTTCAACCTTATTTTAAGAATCCTAAAGAAGACAAAGAATTCAAAGCTTTCTATTCTTACATCAGCAAAGGTCATCTTAAAATTCACAACTTTATTAAAGAAAGATTCAATGGCATCATTGCGACTGATTTTGATTATGTAGAGGCAAATAGCAAAAATCCAAAATATTCAGGTTTTATTCCTTGTCCTGTTAATACCCAAAAACTCGGTTTCAAGGAACTTGTTACAAATGGAAAAATCATTATTTTTTTGGGCATAAGTAAATGGAGCTATCATCAAAAAGGGATTGCATTTTTTGAAAAAGCTTTGGATATAATCAAAGAAAAATATCCTGACAGAGTTGAAGTAATAACTACAAATACAATTCCTTATCCCGTTTATATCGAATTGTATAATAAGGCACATATTTTATTGGATCAGGCTTATTCCTGTGATCAAGGATACAATGCGCTTGAAGCAATGGCAAAAGGGAAAGTAGTGTTTACAGGTGCTGAATCTGAATTTGTAGAATATTACAAGATAACCGAAAAAGTATGCATTAATGCGCTCCCTGATGTTGACTACCTTGTTCAAGAATTATCTTTTCTTATAGAAAATCCTACTGAAATTACTGCAATAGGAAAACGTGCGAGAGCTTTTATTGAGAAAGAGCATAATTATATTAAAATTGCACAGCAATATCTTGATGTTTGGAAAAGTTAAAATCTAATTTTTCTTAAAAAAACAGATCGAAAATAAAAAAGCAACAAAATAAAATAAATAAAATTATCCAGCGCGTATCCCATTAAAACTCCTTCGATTCCATACATTTTAATGAAATACAGACTGAAAAAATACAGAATTGCCAGCGAAAATAGTTCGGTTAGAATAAATGCATAAGTCTTTTTTTTCGCAAAAAACTGATATCCTAAAATAAGGGAACAGACTTTAAAAACATCTCCCAAAAGCTGCCAGAAAAACAAATCAGTCACAGGCAGAAAATCTTTTGTAAAAAGTAATTGGATAATAAAATGCCTCAAAAAATATAGGATTGTCACAGCCAAGACAAACACAGGAAGAATGAATTTATAATATTGTAAAAAGACTTTTTTCGTTTCTAAATTATTTTCTGCTTTCGCTAATTTCGGCAGAAAATAAACACTTAGAATGGTGCTGACAAACATTAAATAATAAGTAGAAATTCTCGTCATGGTTTCCCAATATCCAGCTTGGTCAATTCCTAAATTCTGAATAATATGATTTCGGATTGCCAGAAATACAAAAGGTCCAAAAACAGATGAAACCACTGCCATTAAAGAATAAGATGACAGATTTTTTAAAATCTTGAAATCAAATAAATGTAATTTTATAATCTGAAGAAATTGAATTTCTTTTTGAACCAGATAAAAGGTAATAAGAAACAACAACGCAGGCGCAATTACAATTGACATTAAAGCTCCAATAGTTTTAAATTGTAAAATCAGGAAAATAGAGGTCAACAAACCAATGATGTTTCCGATGATGTTGATCCAGATTACTTTTTTGAATTTCCCTAAACCATTAATTACCGCTATAAAAAAAATAGAAAGTCCGTAACCTGGCAAAACCAATGCTAAAGCCTTGAAAACAAGAAGATATCCTGTGTTACTTCCAAAAATTTTATAGTTCCAATAATCCGCAGTTAGAAATAAAATAGTGCTTAAAAGGACTGCAATACAAAGCATCGTTATAAAAACGGTTGTGATTATCTTATGGAGTTCGGTTTTACTTTGCTCATTTTCAGCGGTGTATTTTACGATTCCGTTTTGAAACCCTAACGTAGAAATCGTTTCAAGAGACGTTAAAAAATTACGGAGATTTCCAACAAGCGCCATTCCGTTTGGGCCTACGAAAATGGCTAATATTTTTGATGTGATGAGTCCGATTCCGATTTTTAAAGCAACACTAAAACTGTTTAAAGAAGTAATCTTAAACAAACTGGTTTGAATTATTTTTCTATAAAAATTCAAATTAATATTGATTTAAGATTTCTATAATAAAATCAATTTCCGTTTCGGTGAAAACCGGGCTGATCGGCAGACTTAAAACTTCATTGTGAATCTTTTCGGTTATAGGAAAAGACAAATGATTCCATTCCTGAAATGCCTTTTGTTTGTGAGGAGGAACTGGATAATGAATAACAGTTTGGATATTATTTTCGCTTAAATAGTGCTGCAAATAATCTCTATTTTCTGTTCGAACTACAAACAAATGAAAAACATGATTATTTGAAAAATCCCAAAACGGAAGTATGATTTTTTCATTTTTAATTTCAGACAAATATCGTCTTGCAATCGCTCTTCGTTTTTCGTTGTCAGCGTCTAAATTTGGTAATTTTAAATTTAAAAATCCTGCCTGTAATTCATCTAATCTTGAATTTACACCAATATATTCGTTATAATACTTTTTCTCAGAACCATAATTCCGAAGCGTAAAAAGTACTTTTGCTAATGCAGAATCGTTTGTGGTAATCGCTCCGCCATCGCCTAAACATCCCAAATTTTTTCCGGGATAAAAACTGTAAGCTACTGTTGATTTTTGATTTTCTACCCCGTGAGATTGAGCAGAATCCTGAATAATCAATAGATTATTTTTTCCTGCTACTTCATTTATTTTCTCCATTTCAGCTAATTGTCCGTATAAATGAACGACCAAAATAGCTTTTGTTTTTGAAGTAATTTTTTCTTGAATTAAATCGGGATTAATATTGTAGGTTTCGAGTTTGGGCTCAACCAAAACAGGAACTAAATCGGCTTGCAAAATCGCCAAGATACTGGCAATATACGTATTGGCAGGAACTATAACTTCATCACCTTTTTGAAGTTTTCCAAGTTCAATATATCCTTTAAAAATAAGTACTAGCGCATCAAAGCCATTCCCAACACCAATGCAATATTTTGCTCCGCAATATTCAGCGAAAGCCTTTTCGAATGTTTCTACTTCTTTTCCTAAAATATACCAGCCGTTCTCTAAAACCGATTTCAGTTTTTGCTGAAAAACGGTTTCATATGGTTCGTTTATTTTTTTAAGGTCAAGAAAAGATATCATTGTCGTTGTGTTTTAAATAAGAATATCTTCTAATTTAGTATAATTGGCAGTATCAACTTCATAAAAATCGTGCACAATCGTACTAGCGCCAAAACTTTCTTTCCAATACGTTAATCCTTCGTTTAGATTTTTTCCTTGATTTTCATTTGAAATTCCAAAATCAAAAAAACGTTTTTGAGAAAATCGTTCCTCAATCAAGTATTGAAAAAGATAATCCAGACTTCCCAAATCTTCTTTATCAGGATCTTTTGAAATATACTGGCAATGCGCTACATTTTGTGTTTCAAAAACCGTTGTTCCGCCTACAATTTCATCATCTTTATAAATATTAAACTGATGGATGTTTTCAGGAAAAAAAGATTTTAAGATATGTATTTCCTCAATTGAGTGAACTGGTTTTGCGTGGTGTGTTTTTTCTAAATTAGGAATAAGAATTTTGTTCCAAAATAATTCAAATTGATTTTCTTCTTTAATAATCAATTCGTTTGAAATAGCTTTTTTTATGCCTCTTTTTCTAATTTTAGAAATTGTTTTCTCCTGCTGCAAATCAATCACAGAAAGTGAATCACGTCTAATGAGTTTTGCTTCTGCCAAAAACAAAGCGTATAAAATTTCTTCGGCAGGTTTTAAATGGTAAATGGAAGGAAGTGTTTTAAGAAATAGTTTATCGAAATTATTTTCATCCAAAAAAAACAAAAGATTTCTAAAAATAGAAATCACTGATTTTAGTTTTGTCTGTTCTCTATAAACAAGTCCGCCGTAAGTAAGTCCTTGATGAGAATGAATAGAATTTCCTTGTTTATTGGCAGGAAGAATGGCTTTGAGTTTTTCTTCTTCAAAAATTAAAAGCGAAAAATCTTCAAAACGATCTTTATGGTATTCCATAAAATCACGATGAAATAAAAATGTGGCATTTTTGGCCTGATTTACAAAATCGTTCCATAACGCATAATCACTTTCCTCGTATTTTTTTATGGTGTACTGACTCACTTTTACGACTGTTTATTTGTGGTCAAAAGCTTTTAAATTCCATTTGTATTTAACTGCCAGCAACCTGATTATAATGATAACCAAAGAAGTAACGAGATATAAAATATCATCGTCTAAATTTAATTTTCTGAGACCAAAAAATACAATTCCTCCTAAAATACAAATCGTTGCATATATTTCTTCTCTAAAAACATTCGGAATTTCATTGCACAAAATATCTCTGATTACGCCTCCAAAACAAGCCGTCATAGTTCCCAGTGCAATACAAATTGCTGGATGAAGTCCTGTTAATATCCCTCTTTCAAGACCTATTAAAGTAAAAACCCCAAGTCCGATTGTGTCAAATAAAAAAAGAGAAGTTCTAAGTTTATCAAAACTTTTTCTGAAAATAATAGCTAAAAAATACCCAAGAATAATTACGTATACATATTGCATATCACGCATCCATCCTACTGGCGTTCTGCCAATTAAAACATCTCGAAGTGTTCCTCCTCCAACTGCTGTTACAAATGCAATTATAAAAACCCCAAACGGATCCAGCTTTTTATGCATCGCCGTTAAAGCTCCAGACATTGCAAATGCCATCGTACCAATAATATCTAATAAATGGAACATTTCTTTTTCTTAAGGTTCAAAGGTGATAATAGGATTAAAGAAGCAAGGTTTTTAGTAACATTTTAAATTACATATGCTGTGTATAGAAATTATAATCTTTCAATATCACTCTGATAAAATCATTGTTATTACCCGACTGGTTTTTGATACCGCTTACACTTTCAATTTTTTCTACCAGTTTGTAAATAATCTCCTGATCGTTTTTTGCAATTGCCCTCTGATAGGTTTCTTTAATAATTCGCATATCGTTATCCGAAAGTTTGATTACTAAAGGATAAGTCGGCACATACGAATCTCCAATTTCTTCCAGAATCGTATGACTAATATTGATTTTATTTTTTAAGGTTATAACAGCTGTTCCTGCCACCATATCACCTAATCTTTGTGATTTTTTGCTGGAAACAATTGCAATTAAACCTACGAGACCGTAAAAACTAGTAAAATCTATAATTCTGAAAAACCAGCGCATCAAATAATCTCCAAAACCTGCCTGGTATCCATCTATTTTTACTACTTTTATTTTTACCAGTTTTTTTCCAAAAGACTGTCCTTCAAAAATACTTTCTAAAGTTATGGAATAAATTATGACCGGAAAATACAGCATTAGCAGCACAGCACCATACGACCATGAATCGACACCTCTCAATACTTTTTCGAAGTTTAGCACATAAAAGAAAAACCAGCTTATAAAAGCGATATAACAGCCTTTTATGAACAAATCGATAAAATAGGCACCCAATCTTTCGCCTGCTGTAGCGGCAATAAAATTTATTTTAACATTTTGTGTCGTATTAATAGATAATTCTGACATATTTTATATTTTAGCCTCCAATGAGAGAAATTGCATTTATAAAACAAAATAAAGAAAAATGGCTGGAATTTGAGCTAGCTATTTTCGGTAAAGCTAAGAAAAATCCTGACGAATTAGCTAATTTGTACATTCAATTAATGAATGACTTGTCGTATGCACAAACTTACTATCCTAAAAGTAAGACGGTTATCTATTTAAACCATCTTGCTTCGCAGATTTACCAAAAAATATACAAAACGAAGCGAACAGAGAAAAACAAAATTGTCGAATTTTTCGCTACAGAAGTTCCGCTTTTGCTTTATCAATACAAAAGATACCTATTATATGCTTTTGTTCTGTTTTTTGCGACTGTAGCAATGGGAGTTGTTTCTGCCCGTTACGACCAGAATTTTGTTCGTTTGATATTAGGCGATGATTATGTAAATATGACTTTAGACAATATCAAAAAAGGAAATCCAATGGCTGTTTACGGTTCAGGTTCTAACTGGGGAAGTTTTATTGGTATTACCATGAACAACTTGTATGTAGGCGCAAGATGTTATTTATACGGAATTATTGGCGGAGTGGGAACTTTTTATGTTTTTCTTCAAAACTCATTAATGCTGGGCGCTTTTCAATATTTTTTCTATGAGCAGAATGTATTCTGGAAAAGCGTTCGCGGAATCTGGATTCACGGTTCAATGGAAATTTTTGCCATTGTAATCGAGTCTGCTGCCGGATTTATCTTAGGAGCTTCGATTTTGTTTCCAAAAACATTCTCCCGAATGAATTCTTTCAAAATTGGTTTTAAAAACAGCTTTAAAATATTCTTGAGCACGTTTCCATTTACAATAAGTGCCGGATTTCTTGAAGGCTTTATTACCAGATATTCCATAGATATGCCTAACTGGCTGAGCAGTCTTATCATATTATCTACGTTAGGAATAATTTCATTTTATTATCTGGTTTATCCTTTCATCGTTCATAAAAAAGTACACAAATTATCAGCCCAATCGAATTAACCAAAACCAGTAATGAATAGAATTTTCTTTATTTTATTTTTTATCTTTTTATGTATTTCATCAAATGCACAGGAAGATAGTTTGTATACAGAAGATCCACCCAAAATTTCTTCCATAAAATATACCGAAAAAGACATCCAAACAGATTCAGATGCTGTTGAAGCCAAAACTTTTTCAAAAGATTATCAGAAAAAATATACTGACTCCGACTTTGTTTACGAACCAAAAGCACCCGAAAAAGGTCTTTGGGAACGTTTTAAAGATTGGCTGGCTAGTATTTTCCGAAATCTATTCTCTTTTAGTACAACTGAAGCTTCTTTAAATTTTGTTGCCATTCTGATCAGGGTTATTGCAGCCATTGTGATCATTACTGTGATTTATTTCATTGTAAAAGCGATCATCAATAAAGAAGGACAATGGATTTTTGGAAAAAATTCTAAAAAACGAACGATTCAATATTCTGATATTGAAAAGAATATCCATCTTTTAGATTTTGAAAAACTAATACAAGAAAGTCTTCAAGCAGGCGAAAAACGAACTGTTATACGATACTATTATCTTTGGCTGTTAAAAATAATGGCACAAAACAATTATATCGAATGGGATATTGAAAAAACCAATTCAGATTATTTATACGAACTTCAAAAACCGGCGCACAGAGAAGAATTCACCTATTTATCTTATCTCTACAATTATATCTGGTATGGAGAATTTGAGATTGACGAAAATACTTTCGCGAAAGCTCAAAACCGATTTAAGAATGCTTTAAAAACCTTTAACTAATGAATAAAAATATTAAACTATACATTGGTATTCTGGTTTTAATTTTCATATTAATCTTAATTTCAGATAATAATAAACAGAAACCAATTGACTGGCGACCAACTTTTTCGGTCAATGACAAAATCCCTTTTGGATTATATGTTTTTGATAAGGAAATTGGCGGTATTTTCAAAAATGAAAAAATCCAGAGAATTGCAGATGTCACTCCTTATGAATTTTTAGATTCAAAATATGTTGACGATACGCTGACTAACGGGACTTATTCTGTAAAAGGAACTTTCATCAATATTTCACCAAATAATAATATTGATGATCAGTCTATGAAAGAAATCATGTATTTCGTATCGCACGGAAACAATGCTTTTTTAAGCATGGTCGATTTTCCAAAACCATTACTAGATACTTTAAAAATAGCTTACGCTTCTAATTTTTTAAAGACCAAAAACAATTCTGTATGGTTTGCTAATAAAAAATTGAGCACCAAAAAATACAAAGCAATTGCTGATATTGGGGATTATTTCTCAAAAATAGATACACTGAACACTACTGTTTTAGGTTATCAGGGAGAACCGGGAAGTAAAAAGAACATTAACTTTATAAAAGTTCCGTACAAAAACGGTTATTTCTTTCTGCATACGTATCCAATTGCTTTTACTAATTATAGTCTGCTGAAGAAAGACCGCTATCAATATACCGAAAAAGCATTGTCGTATATCCCGAAAGGAAACATTTTATGGTACACAAAAGTGCAGAGTGAAGAAGGTATTTCTTCCTCGCCAATGCGTTACATTTTAAGTCAGCCCGCTTTAAAATGGGCGTGGTATATGTTTTTGATCGGAATGTTGATTTTTATGATTTTCAATGCCAAACGTAAACAGCGTATTGTTCCTATTTTACAGCCGCTGCCAAACCTGACCGTTGATTTCACCAAAACAATTGGAAATCTATACTATCAAGAAGGCGATCATACCAATATTATAGACAAAAAAATTATCTATTTCTTAGAAAAAATAAGAACCGAATATTTGATCGATACCACAAAACTCGATGATGATTTTATCAAAAAGCTGCATCTTAAAACTGGTAAAAACGAAGCCGATATACAAGAACTTGTGTTTTTAATTAACGAACATCGAAACAGTTATCACGACAGCATTGAAGCGGATTTAATCCGAATTAATAATGCAATTGAAAAGATTTTACACTAATATTACATAAAAAACCAATCAGAAAAACATAGCCATCATGGACGATATCAATACACCAGAAACAGGAATCGTAAACGAGAATGTAAACGAAAACGTAAATTTCGAAACCAGAATAAATCTGGCACCTTTATTAGAACATGTAAATGCGATTAAAAAAGAAATCGAAACCGTAATTGTAGGACAGCATAAAATGGTTGACCAGCTTTTGGTCGCTATTTTATCGAACGGACATGTTTTATTAGAAGGTGTTCCCGGAGTTGCCAAAACTATTACCGCAAAACTGCTTGCCAAAACCTTAAATATTGATTTCAGCCGAATTCAGTTTACACCGGATTTAATGCCTTCAGACATTCTAGGAACTTCTATTTTCAACTTAAAAAATTCTGAATTTGAGTTCAAAAAAGGGCCTATTTTCTCTAATTTGGTTTTAATTGACGAGATCAACCGTGCTCCTGCAAAAACACAGGCCGCTCTTTTTGAAGTTATGGAAGAGCGCCAGATTACAATTGACGGTTCAGGTTTTAAACTTGAAGCTCCTTTTTTGGTAATTGCTACACAAAACCCAATTGAACAAGAAGGAACTTACCGTCTTCCAGAAGCCCAATTAGACCGTTTTCTATTCAAAATCACCATTGATTATCCAAAATTAAATGAAGAAATTCTGATTATCCAAAAAGAACACCAATTACAGGATCACGGAAAATTAGAAGCGATTAAAACCATTCTTTCTTCATCTGAAATAAATGAATATCAAGGTTTAGTAAAACAAATCAGAGTAGAGCAAAACTTATTAGAATACATTGCTCGAATTGTGGTAAATACACGAGAAAATGCCTTTTTATATTTGGGAGCTTCACCGCGTGCTTCAATTGCAATTTTAAATGCCTCTAAAGGTTTTGCAGCAATTCGCGGACGTGATTTCGTAACTCCTGAAGATATTAAAGAAGCTGCAATTCCAGTTCTGCAACACCGTGTTATAGTAACTCCAGAACGTGAAATGGAAGGCATCACAAGCTCTGAAATTATCAAACAAATCATCGAAACAGTTGAAATACCGAGATAGTTTTTTTTGTTTTCAGTTTGCAGTCGCAATGCACAGTGACTGAAAACTGAAACCGAGACTGAAAACTGAAAACTGAGACTAAAAAACACATTAAAAAAATTAAACTAAGAAAAATTGAAATTCATAAAAAGTTTATATCTCAATAATTTCTTCTTCTATCTGCTTTTGGGCATTATAGTATTATTTGTCTGCGCCTTTATTTTTCCAAATTTATACAATGCAGTTTGGTTTGTGGTGCTGGTATTATTTTCTTTTCTGGGACTTGATCTTTTAATTTTATATCTGACAAAAACCGGAATCGAAGCTGAAAGAATAACACCAGAAAAACTTTCAAACGGAGATTTAAACCCAATCAATATTCAGGTAAAAAATCACTATACTTTTCCAATTTTGATTAAGATAATTGATGAAATTCCGTTTCAGTTTCAGGTTCGTGATTTTAAAATCGTTAAAACCGTAAAAGCTTCAGAACATAAAGAATTTGGATACGAACTGCGTCCAACAGAAAGAGGCGAATATCATTTTGGATTCTTAAATATTTACGTTTCATCGCCATTGCGTTTAATTTCTAGAAGATTTGTCTTCGGCAAAGACCAAATGGTTCCTACCTATCCTTCTTATATTCAGTTAAGAAAATACGATTTATTGGCTTTTTCAAATAATCTGTATCAATACGGAATTAAGAAAATCCGCCGAATTGGACATACAATGGAATTCGAGCAGATTAAAGAATATGTTCAAGGAGATGATCTCCGCACTTTAAACTGGAAAGCTACTGCAAAGAAAAATGCTTTGATGGTCAATCAGTTTCAGGATGAAAAATCGCAATCGGTTTACATGGCAATTGACAAAGGTCGTGTGATGCAAATGCCTTTTGATGGCTTAAGTCTGCTGGATTATGCCATTAATTCGACTTTAGTTTTATCTAATGTAATTCTGAAAAAACAGGATAAAGCCGGACTTTTTGCATTTTCAAAAAAGGTAGAAAATAGAGTTTTTGCCGAAAGAAGAGGTTCGCAGATGCAGAAAATCCTTGAAACTTTATACAACATTAAAACTGATTTCTTCGAAAGCGATTACAGCCGTTTGTATGTTGATATTAAAAAAAATATCAACCAAAGAAGTTTGATTATTCTGTATACCAATTTTGAAACAATGGACGGTTTAAATCGTCAGTTACCATATTTAAAAGGAATTGCGAAAAGCCATTTATTAGTGGTCGTTTTCTTCCAAAACACGGAATTAAATTCAATCATCAATAAAAAAACCGATACCATCCAGGAAGTGTATGATAAAGTAATTGCCGAAAAATTTATGTTCGAAAAACGCCTTATCGCCAACGAATTAAAGAAATACGGAATACATTCGGTCTTAACACAGCCTGAAAATCTGACTTTAGATGCTATCAATAAATATCTTGAGATTAAGTCTAGAGGAATTCTATAAATTTATTTTTATCAATTTATAGTTATGACGTTATTGCGTAAAATTGGATAAATTAAATTAATTAGTTTGAAGAAATCAAAACGATTAGTAATTTTAAATTGCTTAAAAATGCGAAAAATAGTCCTTATCCTATTTCTTTTATTTATTTCTAAAACCCAAGCTCAAAAAAGTGAAATTATTACAATACCGAAAGGCATTGTTTACAATTATGCTGACAATAAGACCATTGAAAAAGCAAAAAAACTAATTGCTGACAATCTGTCTAACAATTCTGATTATAAGTTATTACAAGACAATCTTGTTATTGGTCCTGTACTATGGAAAAGATTTAAAGATAATGAGAAAATACAAAGTATCGAAGGAAGGAAAGTACAATTTCATGTTGATAATGAAGTCTTAGAAGGAAAGTTGAGTCAGGATCTTAATGAATCAAAAATTATATGGGATGAGTTTAAAATCGAAATTGCAAACGATTTTATAATACGAAAAGCTACTCCTCAAGAACTAATATATTATTGGTCAGTAATTTCCTTTGATATTGATGAACCGTTATTAATTATCGAAACAAAAGAACACAACTACATTTTGAATCTTTTAAAGAAAAATTTGAAATTAATGTGGTTGGACGAAGCTCCGAAATCAAACAAAATTAATGCAACTGTAGCTTATCAAAATGGAGAAAAAGAAACTAAACTTGAAAAAGTGATTTTTTTAAATTCTGATGCAGAATTAGTAGAAAATAGTTCATTTGAAGATCTTAAATTAATCATTGAAAAAACAAATGTAATATTTGAGGAACTATTTAAAAACTCCGAAAAAGCTGGAAAAATAAGGGTTCAATTTGTTTTAAAAGAAAACAAAAATGAAATAGAATATGCCGTAAAAGATAATTTGGATTTAGATATCATGAAGGTATTTGAACAAAGAGTCAATGCAGAAAATTATCCAAACTCAAAAAAAGATCCAATTAAATTACAACTCCTCTTTAAAGTTAATTCTTTTAATGAATTAGAATAAATGAGTTTTTTGTAATCTGTTAACTTATGGTTATTTTATAGATTTACTTTGCAGCTATCGGCTATTATTAAATTAATTTTGAAAGAAAATAACAATCTGATTCTAACAATTTAAAAGCAGGTAAAAATGAAAAAAATAATCCTAATTCTATTCATTTTAATAAGCATATCGTCTCAGGCTCAAAAAACGGAAAACATCATTATCATTACAACCGACGGCTTTAGATGGCAGGAAGTTTTCAAAGGTGTTGATCCGGCAATTGCCAATGATAAAAAATTCAATCAGGGAGACAGCACTTATATTTACAAAAAATACGCAGGTTCAAATCCTGTGGCATCACGTCAAAAATTAATGCCTTTTTTCTGGTCTGAAATTGCCACAAAAGGGCAAGTTTACGGCAATCGTGAATTGGGCAGTAAAGTTGATGTTTCTAATCCGTATTGGTTTAGCTATCCCGGATACAGCGAAATTATGACTGGAAATGTTGACCTTCAGGTAAACTCAAATGGTTACAAACCCAATCCAAATAGCAACGTTCTCGAATTCCTGAACAAACAATTAAAACTAAAAGGAAAAATAGCCGCTTTTGGCGCTTGGGACGCTTTCGACCGAATTTTAAATGAAGAGCGAAGCGGTTTTCCTGTAATTTCTGCTTTTGATAAAGTGGGCGGCAATAAACCAACTCCAGCACAAAACTTATTAAATGAAATGCGTGACAATTCATTTAAACCTTTTCATGAAGATGAATGTCTGGATGTTTTTACACATTATCAGGCAATGGATGAACTGAAAAATAAAAAGCCGAAAGTGCTTTATATCGCATACGGCGAAACCGATGAATGGGCACATCACGGTGATTACAGATCGTATCTTGATGCCGCCAATCAAGTCGATAAATGGATAAAAGAAATTTGGGATTTTGTACAAAATGATCCACAGTACAAAAACAAAACAAGCCTTTTTATAACCGTCGATCACGGACGCGGCGATAAAACCAAAACACAATGGACAGATCACGGCGCCGATGTTGCAGGTGCATCAGAAATTTGGTTTGCTGCAATGGGGCCCGAAATCGCTCCTAAAGGTGAAATCAAAATAGAATCTCAATTCTATCAAAAACAATTCGCTCAAACCATTGCAAAAATTTTAGGCTATACTTTCGCAACAGATCATCCCGTTGCCGAAGAAATAAAAGAAGTTTTTGAAAAATAGTTTTTAGTATTTTTCCCCGCCACGAATTCACGAATTTGTTTAAGTTTAAGATTAAATAAATTCCTGAATTCGTGGCGAAAAAACCTGTACAGCTTTTAAAAAAACTCTGTACCTTTGCCCCTTTGCAACTTTGAGCCTTAAAAATGAAACAAATCACTTCAATTCAAAATCCGTTTATCAAATCTTTGGTTTTACTTCAAGAAAAATCCAAAGCCAGAAAACAAACCGGAACATTTTTAATTGAAGGATTACGTGAAATTTCATTAGCCATAAAAGGAGGTTATGAAATCGAAACGGTTTTATTTTTACCAGAATTAGTTTCCGAAACCGAAATCAACAAACTAATTCGTTCGCCATTTCAAATAATCGAAATCAACAAGGAAGTCTATCAAAAACTAGCCTATCGCGATACTACCGAAGGAATTTTAGCGGTTGCCAAAAGCAAATCCTTAAAATTATCTGATTTAAAATTATCTGATAATCCATTGATTTTGGTTGTAGAATCTTTAGAAAAACCAGGAAATATTGGTGCTGTTTTACGCACAGCAGATGCTGCAAATCTGGATGCCGTTTTAATTGCCAATCCAAAAAGCGATTTGTACAACCCGAATATTGTTCGTTCCAGCGTTGGTTGTCTGTTTACCAATCAAATTGCAACGGGAACCACTTCAGAAATCATTTCTTTTTTAAAAGAAAAAAAAATCAATTTCTACAGCGCTACTTTACAAAATTCAACTTCTTATCACACTCAAAACTTCACTACTCCAACAGCGTTGGTTGTAGGTACAGAAGCAACAGGATTAACCCAGGAATGGCGTGATGAAGCCACTCAAAATATCATTATCCCAATGCAGGGCGAAATCGACAGCATGAACGTATCGGTTGCCGCTGCGATTTTAATTTTTGAAGCGAAACGACAAAGAGGGTTTTGATTGCAGATTTTAGATTTTAGATTTTAGATTTTAGATTTTAGATTTTAAAAATCGCTTTGCTCTTTTTTGGAATTTAGACTCGAGCGATAACGAACAAGTGAAGCAATTTAAAATTTGGATTTCTCAATTTTTAATGTCAGGCTGAGCGAAGTCGAAGCCCAATCCTACAGGAAAAAATCAAAAATCAACAATCTAAAATCAACAATCGTCCCCCCTTGCGTATGTTCAAACAAATTCTTATTTTTAGTACTTGAACTATGCCGTTATGACAGAAATTGATATTGAAAAAGAAAACAAAGCTATTGCGCACGAATACAAAGAATTACTTCGAATCAGCTACCAAACTTTAACCCCTGCTGACAAGAAATTAATTCGAAAAGCTTTTGATGTTGCCGTTGATGCTCACAAAGAACAACGTCGTAAATCAGGCGAAGCGTATATCTTTCATCCTATTGCAGTTGCAAAAATTGTTGCCTCAGAAATTGGTCTGGGTGCGACTTCTATTGCCGCAGCTTTACTGCACGATGTTGTCGAAGATACTCCTATAACTGTTGAAGATATCGAACGTCTATTCAACCCAAAAGTAGCGCAGCTTGTTGAAGGTTTAACGAAGATTTCCTTAGTTCAAAAAGATTTAAATGCATCGATGCAGGCGGAAAATTTCCGTAAAATGATCCTGACGCTGAATGATGATGTACGTGTAATTTTAATTAAACTCGCCGATCGCCTTCACAATATGCAAACGATGGATTCGATGGCAGAATACAAACAAACCAAAATTGCATCGGAAACACTTTATATTTACGCTCCCCTTGCCCACCGTTTGGGACTTTATAATATCAAAACCAAACTTGAAGATTTAGGTTTAAAATATACAGAACCTGCCGTTTACGATGATATCGTAAGTAAAATCAGGGAGACAAAAGAACAGCAGGATGCGTACATAAAAGACATTTCTGAAGTCATCAAAAAATCACTTGATGCAGAGAATATCGATTATATCATAAAAGGCCGTCCAAAATCTATTTATTCGATCCGCAGAAAAATGCGTGCACAAAACGTAAGTTTCGACGAAGTGTATGACAAATTCGCACTTAGAATCGTTTATAAATCAGATCCGCATGACGAAAAATTTATTGCCTGGAAAATTTATTCCATCGTAACCGATCATTACAGACCAAGCCCTAGCCGTTTACGTGACTGGATTTCATCTCCTAAATCAACTGGATACGAAGCCCTTCACATTACTGTAATGGGACCAAAAGGCCGCTGGGTTGAAGTGCAGGTGCGAAGCGAACGTATGGATGAAATCGCCGAAAAAGGATACGCTGCACATTACAAATATAAAAACGGCGCAACTGAAGAAAGTGGTTTGGATGTTTGGTTAAATTTACTTCGTGAAGCATTAGAAAATCCTGAAACCAACGCAGTAGATTTCGTAGAAGATTTCAAAATGAATTTGTATTCTAAAGAAATCTTCATATTTACGCCAAAAGGAGAAATAAAATCGCTGCCAAAAGGAGCCACCTCTCTGGATTTTGCTTTTAGTATTCACTCAGAGATTGGAATAAAAACCAGAGGTACACGTGTTAACGGACGTTTGGTTCCATTAAACCATGAATTAAAAAGTGGTGATCAGGTAGAAGTTATTACTTCAGCAAATCAAAAACCAACCGTAAACTGGCTGGAATATGTTACGACTTCGAGAGCCAAAAATAAAATCAAAAACGTTCTTAACGAGAACACGAAAAAAATTGGTGAAGAAGGAAAAGAATTACTGACCCGAAAATTAAAACATTTAAAAATCACGCTTAACGAACAAGTTACAAACGAGTTAGTTAACTTTTTTAAATTAAAAACCAGTTTAGATTTATTTTACCGCGTTGGAATTGGTGCTATAGAAAATCAACAGCTTAAAGATTACGCAGCACAGAAAGGAAATACGTTTATTAATTTCTTTAAAAATAAAATCAAAAGAAATAAAGACACTGCCATTTCTGAAGATATTCACAAACCCGTTATCAGCAGTAATTACGACATGCTGGTTTTCGGAACTGAACACGACAAACTGGATTATAAACTTTCGCAATGCTGTAACCCAATTCCAGGTGACGATGTTTTTGGTTTCGTAACCATTAACGAAGGAATAAAAGTGCATAAAAAAGACTGTCCGAACGCTATCGGGATGCAGTCAAATTATGCCTATAGAATTATGAGTGCCAAATGGATCGATTCTTCCCAAGAAGAATTTAAAGCCATCATCAATATTACCGGAATGGACGTTTTAGGACTTACCAATCAATTGACTCGTGTGATTTCAAATAATATGAGTGTTAATATCCAGAGTATTTCTTTGAGCACTGATGCTGGAATTTTTCACGGACAGATTGCTGTAATCGTTCAGAACAACACGATTTTAAAGAAAATGATCAATGCAATTAAGAAAATTGACGGTGTTGATAAGGTTACAAGAGAGTACAGAACCTAACTTTTTAGGGAAACTATAAGAATTTTGTAACGAAACTTTAAACCCGAAACTTTTATTCATTAAAAATAAAAAATTATCTTTGCCGGATATGACACTTATCTCAACTGACAACACTAAGAATCAAGAAATTGTAAAAAATGTTTTTACAATGTATCTTGAACAAAAAGGGCATCGCAAAACTCCTGAGCGTTATGCTATACTTCAGGAAATTTACGATAGCGAGGAGCATTTTGATATAGAAAACCTTTACATCAAAATGAAAAACAAAAACTATCGTGTGAGTAGAGCAACACTTTACAACACGATTGAATTATTGTTGGACTGCGCTTTGGTTAGAAAACATCAATTTGGGCAAAATCAGGCTTACTACGAAAAATCATATTTTGATAAACAGCATGATCACATCATTATGACAGATTCTGGTGAGGTAATTGAATTTTGTGACCCAAGAATTCAAACCATCAAAAAGACTATCGAAGAAATCTTTGATATCGAAATTACAAATCACTCACTTTATTTCTACGGAAACAAAAAGCAGAGTTCAAATTCATAGTCTGAACATTTAGACTTTTTCAAAAAATTAAAAAAAGAAAATTAACTACATAATCAGTAGGACAACTTAGATTGTCCCAACGCAAATTAAAACAGAATGACCGTAGATTTATTACTAGGATTACAATGGGGAGATGAAGGTAAAGGAAAAATTGTTGACGTTCTTACCTCAAATTATGATATTATTGCACGTTTCCAAGGAGGACCAAATGCAGGACATACATTAGAATTTGACGGAATTAAGCACGTACTTAGAACCATTCCTTCTGGAATTTTTCATAAAAATTCAGTAAATATCATCGGAAATGGAGTTGTAATTGACCCAGTAGTTTTCCAAAAAGAAATCGAAGGTTTACAAAAATTCAACCTTGATATCAAAAGCAAATTAATTATTTCCAGAAAAGCACACTTAATTTTACCTACTCACCGTTTACTAGATGCGGCTTCTGAAGCTTCAAAAGGAAAAGCAAAAATTGGTTCTACTCTTAAAGGTATTGGACCAACTTACATGGACAAAACGGGTAGAAATGGTTTACGTGTGGGAGACATCGAACTAGAAGATTTTAAAGAGCGTTACAGAGCTTTAGCGGATAAGCACGAAGCTATGATTGCTTTTTACGATGTTAATATTCAATATAACTTAGCTGAATTAGAAAAAGAATTCTTTGAAGCTATCGAAGAACTTAAAAAATTAGATTTCATTGACAGTGAAGAATACATGCACCAAGCTCAAAAAGCAGGTAAATCTATTCTTTGTGAAGGAGCTCAAGGATCTTTATTAGATGTTGATTTCGGAACATATCCTTTCGTAACTTCATCAAACACTACTGCTGCTGGAGCTTGTACTGGTTTAGGAATTGCTCCTAACAAAATCAAAGAAGTGTACGGAATTTTCAAAGCTTATGTTACTCGTGTTGGTAGCGGACCTTTCCCAACAGAACTTTTTGACGAAGTTGGTGCTACAATGGCAAGAGTAGGTAACGAATTTGGTTCTGTAACAGGAAGACAAAGACGTTGCGGATGGCTGGACTTAGTAGCTTTAAAATATGCTGTACAAGTAAATGGAGTTACTCAGTTAATGATGATGAAAGGTGATGTCCTTTCTGGTTTTGAAACTTTGAAAGTTTGTACTGAATATAATTACAAAGGACAAAACATTTCTCACTTCCCTTATAACATTGAACCAGAAAATGTTACTCCGGTTTACAAAGAATTTAAAGGATGGAAAGCTGATTTAACAGGATTGACAACTTACGATGCATTGCCAATCGAGCTGAAAGAATATATTGAGTTTATTGAGAAAGAAATCGAAGTACCAATCAAAATTGTATCGGTTGGACCAGACAGAAAACAAACAATAACAAAATAATACATTTTAAACGCTCTGATTATCAGGGCGTTTTTTTTGATTTTACATTATGAGAAAGAATCCTGAAATAGAAATAACAGAAAATAAATTATTATCTAACAACTGGTACTTGTTACACAAAGTAACTTTTAATTATAAAAAAGAAAATCAGCCTGTAGAATCTCATATTCGTGAAGTGTACGATCGAGGAAATGGAGCAGGTATATTATTATACAATACTGCTAAAAAAACAGTTATTTTAACGAGACAATTTCGTCTGCCAACCTTTCTAAATGGAAATAAAACGGGAATGATGATTGAAGTTTGTGCTGGGCTTTTAGACAAAGAAAATGCAGAGCAAGCTATTATCCGTGAAACGGAAGAAGAAACTGGTTATCGTTTAAGCAAAGTCCAGAAAGTTATCGAAACTTATATGTCTCCTGGATCTGTAACTGAGATTTTATATCTTTTTGTTGGCGAATACGACAAAAGTATGAAAGTAAGCGAAGGCGGAGGACTGGATGCAGAACAGGAAAATATTGAAGTTTTAGAATATACATTTGAAGAAGCTTACGCCATGATTGAATCTGGGGAAATAACTGATGCCAAAACAATTATGCTATTACAGCACGCCAAAATAAAAAATCTGATTTAGATTTTTTTTGAGTATTTTAGATTCATAAAACAATCTAAAATGCTCAAATCTAAAACAATACTAATTTTTCTTTTACCATTGTTTATTTTCTCGCAAAATGAAAAATGGCCTTCAGAAAAACTCAAACAAGATTTAAATATCTTTAAAGAAATAAGAGAAAAAGCCAATTCTGGATTGTATAAATACAGAACAAAACAACAGATTGACAGTATTTATTCTTGGGCATTCTCGCAGCTCGAAGAACCAAAAGAACTTATAGAATTCTATAAAATAATTCTTCAAATTACCGATTTTGAAGGAAGTCTGCACAATGACACAACTCTTCCTGATGATTTTGAAAAGAAACGTTCATCAGGAAATATTTTCTTTCCATATCCTGTAAAACTTATCAGTAAGAAGCTCATTATTAATTTTGAAAATTCAGAAATTCCGCTGGGTTCTCAAATTCACAATATTAACGGAATAGAAACTCAAAAATTACTGTCATCTCTCTACAAATACTACACGACTGACGGTTACAACATTACAGGAAAATCAATTGGAATTGGAGGTTCGTTTGCTAAATATTTCGAAATGGAATATGGCCCTCAAAAAAGTTTTTTAGTCGAATATTCGCTTCCTAATCAAACGCAAAAGCTGACCAAAACGATTGCTTCTGTTTCTAATGAAATCAGAAAAGAAAACTTCAAAAAGCGATTTTCACTTCCAATGGATAGTTTGCAATACGCTCGAGCAAAAGATAAATATTCTTTTAAATTAATTTCTCCAAACGCAGCGCTGCTTTCTGTGCATACCTTTGTAATTGGAAGAAATGCGAAAGACAAAATACATATTGCCTACAAAAAGTACTTAGACAGTTGTTTTCAATACATGTCTGAGCATTCTGAAATCCAAAACTTAATTGTAGACATTAGAAACAATGGCGGCGGAACTGATCCAAATGATATTCTTACCTTCTCTTATTTGACACAAAAACCATATCGTGAAAATGCTTCGGCGTATGTCAATTTTCAAAAAATACCATTTGCTAATTACTTAGTTTATGAAGAAACGGATGCAAAAAAGCAACAGGAAGAGCGAAAAGATTTTGAAGATGAATTACTTGAAGAATTCCCAAAACTCACTAACAAAAAATATCCTCAGGATAAAAAATTTAATCCAGTTTTACAACCGGATAAAAACACTTTTAAAGGCCAGATTTATTTGCTTATTAGTCCGAGAATCGCTTCTGCTGGATCGTTGTTTGCTGCTCTTGTAGCTGGAAATACAAATGCAATTGTTATTGGCGAAGAAACGATGGGAGGTTATTTTGGGCACAATGGCCACACTCCTATCGAATATGAATTGCCAAACACCAAAATCAAAACCCAATTTTCGATTGTAAATTTAGAGCAGGATGTTCCCAAAAAAGCCAATCAAGTCTTTGGAAGAGGAATAATTCCAGATCATGCAATCTCACAGACCTTTGAAGATTTTATGCAAAATAAAGATACTCAGTTTGAATATACTTTGAAATTAATTGATAAAAAATAATATGACTATCTGGAAAAAATTTGCTGAACATACAACTGGTACTTTTAAAGAAGGTCACTCTTCACACTCAGATTCTGTGGAAATTGAATATAAAAACTGGAAAATCGTATTTGATAATTATAGACTTTGGTCTGGAAAATACAGTGCAGAAATGACTAGGATTGTTGCTCCAATAACTTTAAAAGATAATTTCAAATTTGAAATTTACAAAGAAGGTTTTATTCGAAAAATTGAAAAAATATTTGGAGCACAAGATATAGAAATTGGTTATGATGATTTTGACAAAATGTTTACAATTAAAAGTAATAATGAATTTAAAATCAAAACATTATTGCGCAACAAAGAAATCAGAGATTTAATTTCATCTCAAAAAGATGTAAATATTCAAATATCAGATCAAAAAGGAATCTGGGAACAAAAACTTCCTGAAAATGAATTTGAATTGTCTTATTTTATAGATGGAGAAATTCTTGACCTTAACACATTGAATCAATTACTACAGCTTTTTAAACTAACCATAGATGCAATGTTGGAAATGAAAAGCATATAAATGAAAATCACGAAACCAATTTAAAAAATTATGTAACCCTTTTGAGCTATCATATATATAATTTTATCATTATAAAAATACGACCTATGAAAAAGTTATATTATACAGCAAATGCCCTACTTATATTAATGTTAGTTTTAGTCGTTTCATGTAAAAAAAGTGATACTATTAACTTAACAGACAATACCGCTGAAAAGGAAAAACCTAAGAAAACTATTGAATATAAAAAACCGGAATCTTCCGTTTCTTATCAATTTACAAAAGTGAAAGACTGGCTGAAAGCCAATGAAGCTGACAGCACTAAAATGGATATCGTTTCGGCTATAAACAGAGCCGACAAAACGAATCTTAAAAAACTGGATTCGGTGGTAATTCCATCTGATTTTAGTGGAGATTTGGTATATTATCTGCCATTTCCGTTGCATGTTTCAGCATTAGAAGAAGTTTCAAAAATTATTATTTTCTCATATCCAACCCAGACTTTTGCCGCTTATGAAAACGGTGAATTAGTCCGAACTGGTCCAACTAATATGGGAAGAAAAAAAGATCCTACTCCAACTGGATTATTTTTCACCAATTGGAAAGCAGAAAAAACAACCAGTACTTTTAATGACGAATGGGAATTAAAATGGAATTTCAATATTGAAAATAAAAAAGGAGTTGGTTTTCATGAATATGATTTACCTGGTTATCCAGCATCACATTCCTGTTTAAGATTATTAGAAAAAGACGCTAAATATTTATACAAATTTGCAGACGAATGGGTTTTAAAGGACAAAGAAAATGTAAAAGTCAAAGGAACTCCGGTAGTTGTTTTTGGAAGTTATAATTTTGACGGTCCAAAACCATGGCTTCAGTTAGCATCTGATCCAAAAGCATTAAAAATTTCGGAATCTGATGTCGAAAAAGAAGTAAAACCGTTTCTACAGGAAATTTTAGAAAATCAGACTGTAAGAGACACAGAACAAAAAACTACTTCTCTTTAAACACGAAAAATATCTAAATAAAACAGCCGAAACTATTTTAAGTTTTGGCTGTTTTTTTATTTAAACGAAACATTTTTTTATCATTCTATTGAAATGAATTTATTATTTTTGATTATAAAAATAAACTTACAATACAAAATGTCTAAAAAATTAATATTATTGTTTTTATTATCAGGTTTTTTCGCAATAGGACAAACCAAAAACAATTCAAAATCAGAAACCTATACCAGCCGAAAAGGGATTTATGAAATAAAGTACAATCCTGAACATTGGATCCAAAATCCTCAATCAGAAAATTGGGATGCTGAATTTCATGATAAGTACAATTTAGTCAATGCTTATTTTATTGAATATGATTATTTTATACCTGAGAAAAAACTCAAAAGCACTATAGAAGAGCAGTATAAAGAATATGGAAAAATTAAAAATCTAAAAATATTCAAGAAAAAACTAAATAATATTGAAGTAAATTACTTTACCTGTGAGTTAGATTATAATGATTTTTTATATAAATATCAGGGGTATATTTACAACGGAAAAGGCGGTTCGATACAATTGCAATATGGCGGCCAAGCCGAATCGATAGAACAAAATCAAAATACTATTAATGAATTGGATAACGGCATTTCAATTATTAATTAAATAAAAAAGGCGTAAAAAATTTACTTTTACGCCTTTTTTAATATTTATAAAACTAAAAATTATCTTGAATAATTTGGAGCTTCTTTTGTAATCGTTACGTTATGCGGATGACTTTCAGTGATTCCACTTGAAGTAATTCTAACAAAACGTCCAGTTTCTTGTAAAGTAGGAATATCTTTTGAACCACAATATCCCATTCCGGCACGAAGACCTCCAATAAACTGAAGCATACTTTCATTCAATTCACCTTTATAAGGAACACGTCCTACAATTCCTTCTGGAACTAATTTCTTAACATCATCTTCAACATCTTGGAAATAACGATCTTTAGAACCTGTCTGCATAGCTTCCACAGAACCCATCCCGCGGTATGATTTGAATTTTCTTCCTTCAAAAATAATAGTTTCTCCCGGAGATTCTTTTGTTCCTGCTAATAATGAACCTAACATTACACAGTCGGCACCAGCAGCAATTGCTTTTGGAATATCTCCTGTATAACGAATACCTCCATCTGCAATTACAGGAACACCACTTCCTTTAATGGCAGCAGCCACTTCAAGAACAGCAGAAAATTGAGGAAAACCAACACCTGCAACAATACGTGTTGTACAGATAGAACCTGGTCCAATACCTACTTTTACACCGTCAGCGCCATTTTCTACTAAATATTTAGCCGCTTCAGGAGTAGCAATGTTTCCAACAATTACGTCTATTTGAGGAAATTTTGATTTTACTTCTTTTAAAGTATTTACAACACCTTCTGTATGTCCGTGAGCCGTATCAATAATGATAGCGTCTACACCCGCATTTACTAAGGCTTCAGCTCTTTGAACTGCATCTCCAGTAACTCCAATTGCAGCAGCAACTCTCAAACGACCAAATGAATCTTTGTTAGCGATTGGTTTTTGAGTCAATTTTGTAATATCTCTAAACGTAATTAGACCAACTAATTCGTTTTTAGCATTTACAACTGGTAATTTTTCGATTTTGTGGCCTTGTAAAACTACTTCAGCTTGTTCTAGTGAAGTTCCTTCTGCAACTGTAACAAGGTTTGAACTTGTCATAACCTCAGCGATTGGTCTCGATCCGTTTTTTTCGAAACGTAAATCACGGTTTGTTACGATTCCTTTTAGGATTTTATTTTCGTCAACGATTGGAATACCGCCGATTCCGAATTCTTTCATTGCGTTTTTTGCGTCTGCAATAGTAGAAGTCATTGGTAAAGTTACCGGATCAATAATCATTCCTGCTTCAGCACGTTTTACTTTTCGAACTTTTCCTGCTTGTTGTTCGATAGTCATATTTTTATGTAAAACACCTATTCCTCCTTCTTGCGCCATAGCGATTGCCATTGCACTTTCAGTCACAGTATCCATAGCAGCAGATACGATCGGAACGTTTAATGTTATGTTTCTTGAAAATTTTGATTTGATACTCACTTCGCGAGGAAGCACATTCGAGTAGTTAGGTACTAATAATACATCGTCGTAAGTTAAACCTTCGCCGATAATCTTGGAGTTGTGTGCTATCATGGTGCAATTTCTAGTTGAATTGCGTGCAAATATAGTGAATAAATTGCTAACTTGAATACTAACTTATTCATAAATTTAACTTTACAGGAAATAACGCACAATTTAAATTCCGAAATAAAAAATCACAAATTCCAATTAATTCTAAGAAACAATGCTAAAATTGGAATTTGGAATTTCATTGTTGAAATTCTAATCCTTATCCTGAAAGACAAAATTGAGTCCGATTTGAAATGCAGCACTATTTGCCTTCGATATATCTTTATATTCTAATACATTATTGACTAAAGCGTAAATATTGAAACTGCCGATGGTTCCTGAAAGTCCCAAACCAATATTTTTGTTTGAAAAAGTATCGAATGTGTAAGTTGCTTTAACATCTAATTTTTCGAAAATATTTCTTTGATAAAAAGCAGTAAAAGCTGCTATGGGAGTTCTTGGAGCTGACATAAAGAAGAGCTGTCCGCCAACTGCATTTTTATATCTTTTCTTAATTTGTCCTCTACAATTACAATCTTCATCAGATCGATATTCTCCAAAAGAATACTGAAGTGAGGTATACATTTTAGTAGGTCGCCAGGTCGTGTATTTATTATGCAGCGTTTCTCGTGGAATGGCTTTATCAAATTCATCAAAAATATTTTCCGGATCATTATTCCCCATAAAATCTGGGTTTGCACCTTCATAATGATAGGTTCCTTTATACCTTACTGTTTCAATATCTTTAGATTGTTTTATAAAACCAAAATCAATAATACTGGCTGTAAACTGCAGATTGTCTTTAAAATAATAGGTAAGACCGGCGTCAACTCCCAATCCTAAACTACCATTAAAAAAAGTGTTATGAGCAATATCTGAAACAATATTTCCTTCGTATTCATCTTTTGTAAAAGTGGCAATTCCAGAAGTTTTCAATTCTAAATTAGATGAAATAGTTTGAGTATAAATATTGGGTGTTCCAGCGGTTTGACCAGTGTAAATGTATCCAGAGTTTTTAGTTGAAACAGCATTGGCGCCACTTGAGTAGATTTTAGCACGTCCGCCCAACACCAGTTTATCGCTTACTTTTTTATGAAAACCGACATGAAAAACGGATAATACCTCAGCTTTCAGACTTAAATCTCCCAGATTAAAAGATTTCCCTATGTAATCCCGGTTTCCATCTAATCCCATCAAAGCCAGATCTTTAGGCATAAACATAAAAAAATCAAATTCCTGATAAGCACCAAACGAAATATACGAACGACTTTCTTTACCTCCTATCCTGAATCCGCCTGAAAACAATTCCAATTGCTGATTTGTTATAACTTTGTCATTACGTGAAGATTTATTGACAACGTTTCTAACTTTATCATTGAAATCGACACCATTATCAGCAAATAAATCATAAGCTGAAAAACTGCTCGATCCTAAATTGGCAGAAATTCCAGATAATACCGGAACTCCAAAATAAAATTTATACGAAACATCGGCTCCCGGATTTACCATAGAAGCCTGCGGAATTGAAGTAAAATTATACAACACTTCTTTATTCTGTGCAAAACAAGAAAATGCGGCAAACAGCCATACAATTAAATAGGACTTTTTCATTCGATCACTAAATAAGCTGTTGCACCTGATCGTAATTTAAGACTTCCTGTACTATTTTGATTTAAAGGATGACCGGGCGCAATTACGATAGAAAAACCTATTTTTACAGTCTGCTTGAGGAGATCTAATCTTTGATTTTCAAAAACTTCTGTTGGATATTTTATAACATTTGGACTCCCTGCATATTCAGGTACAGTAAAAGAGATGGTTTCCAGAACATCATTATTAGCATTCATCAATAACATATTTACCGAAAAAGCTCTTTGAATAGTATTTTCTATTTCGACATCAAAGTCGGCACGTTTTAAGCGATTATTAAAAAACTTATCTTTAAAAATATCAAAATCACGAACGTCATAAATAACATTTGTTGTTCCATTATCTATAACCTTATTCGCCTGAATATCAAAATAGGCTAAATTGGCCACGATCACTGGTTCTAATTTCAAATCCTTGACCTGATCAAAGTCTAAATCACTTGAACAGGAAAAGAATAATAGAGGTAAAACCAGGATATTTAAAATTCGAAAGAAGTAAGCTTTCATGCTAATTTAGATTGAAATAGTTTATAACTCGTTTTATTACTAGTTATTGTCTAACATCAGTAAATATAACTATTTTTTAACGAATTTTCCTAACAAATTTTGAGTTATGCAAAATTACATTAGTTTAAGTATTCAATTCTAACCAATGGTGAATGCCTTCAATTTAACTTTTCAATCTTTTTAATGAAATTTTCCGAATACTTTTGAAGCTTCGTTGTAAGCACTTTCAAAACTTAAAGAATTAAGTCCAGTTGCTTTTTTATTGGCCGTAAAATAAGAAACTAATTTTTCTGTTGGCATATTTCCAGTCAATTTATCGGTTGCCATTGGACAGCCTCCAAATCCTTGAATTGCACCATCAAAACGAGTACAGCCAGCTTTTGCTGCAGCATCAATTTTTTCAAACCAAGTGTCTGGTGTTGTATGCAGGTGCGCACCAAACTCAATTTCTGGATATTTCGGAATTAAATTAGAAAACAAATAAGTAATAACTTCTGGTGTTGAACTTCCAACGGTATCAGAAAGCGAAAGGATTTTTACGCCCATTCCTGCAAGTTTTTCCGTCCATTCGCCCACAATTTCAACATTCCACGGATCTCCATATGGATTTCCAAATCCCATTGAAAGATAGGTTACAACTTCTTTATTTTTTTTATCAGCAATTTCCAGAATTTCTTCCAAAGTAATCAGAGATTCTGCAATCGTTTTATGAGTATTTCGCATCTGAAAGTTTTCTGATATGGAGAATGGAAATCCTAAATACTGAATGGCTTCGTATTCAGATGCAACTGAAGCGCCTTGAGTATTGGCAATTATAGAAAGTAGTTTGCTGGTCGTTTGAGAAAGATCAAGCTGTGCCAGAACCTCAGCCGTGTCTTGCATCTGCGGAATGGCTTTTGGCGATACAAAACTTCCAAAATCAATGGTATCAAACCCTACGCGAAGAAGCGCTTGAATATAAGTAACCTTGTTTTTTGTTGGAATAAACGTTTTGATACCTTGCATGGCATCTCGTGGACATTCGATAATCTTGATTTCTTTATTCAAAACTTTTGCTTTTGTAAAGCTAAGTTAGCTTCTTTTTTAAAGAAATAAAAATTATAGTCATTTTCGAGGTTGATTTTTTAAGCTTAATTAAAAATGCATTCCTTAATTCTGTAATAATATCAAATAGTATCGAAATACGTAATATTTATAACTATTACCTAAAAACGTAATAAATTAAAATATTACCAAAAAATGTAATAATTAAATTTATTACTTATATTTGTAATAGAAAATTTATATTTTTTTAATTATATTTGATTATGACTAGTGTAATTACAGGCGATATAATTGGTTCAAGACAACAAGAATCAGAACATTGGGTAGAAGATTTGAAGAAAATCTTGCATCCGCTTGGTAAAACCCCAAGTCAATGGGAAGTCTATCGAGGCGATGAATTTCAAATAGAAATTACAAATCCTGAAGATGCTTTATGGACTGCGGTTTTAATAAAAGCCCGTTTAAGAGCCTTAAAATCTGATGCACGAATGAGTATTGGTTTTGGAAATAAAACTCATAATGCCGAAAAAATTTCAGAAAGCAACGGATCTGCATTTATTAACTCGGGAGAACTTTTTGAAACGCTGAAAAAGCAGAAAGTCACTTTAGCGATGCGAACTGAAGATGCTGATTTGAACGAAAGAATAAATCTTATGATACAGCTGGCGTTGACTTTTATGGACAACTGGCTGGCACAGTCGGCAGAGTTTGTGGCTTTGGCAATAGAATATCCAAATTTGTCTCAGGAAGAACTCGGGCAAAAATTGGGAATTAATCAAGCAGCGGTAAGTCGAAGACTAAAACGTTCCCACTTTGATCTGATTATGAATTTAGACCGTTATTTTAGAACACAAATAAAACAACTTACAGCCTTATGATTTTATTTATAAAACTGCTTCTGGCGCATTTGTTAGGTGATTTTATCTGGCAGCCCAATTCATGGGTAGCTCATAAAGAAGCTCATAAACATAAAAGTATTTATTTATACCTTCATATCCTTCTTCATGGGATTTTGGCTGCCGTTTTAGCGGGTGAAATTTCCTTTATACCGTATGCTGTTTTAATTGCAATTACACACGGCATAATTGACTTAACCAAACTTCATTTTCAAAAAAGCAAAAATAAACGAACATGGTTTGTGGTTGATCAAATTGCACATTTATTAATTTTAATTGGAATTACGCTTTTATACGAAAATGAAAATATAGACTTTCTTTGGTTTGACAATCGGTTCTGGATTTTACTAACGGGAATTTTATTAGTAACCAAACCGGCTTCTATTTTCATCAAAACCATAATTTCAATCTGGAGTCCAGAAAGTCAAAACAGTCATCAGGATAATTCTCTTGCCAGTGCTGGAAATTATATTGGCATTTTAGAACGTTTACTTACAGTCTGTTTTATTCTAACGGGACATTTTGAAGCCATTGGATTTTTACTGGCCGCAAAATCCATTTTCAGGTTTGGAGATTTAAAAGAAGCCAAAGACCGAAAACTAACCGAATACGTTATGATTGGTACTCTGATTAGTTTTGGAATTGCGATAATTACGGGCTTAATTCTTCAAGCGCTTCTTTTACAACTGTTTTAAAACTTTCTTATTGATGGCTTTTATCAAAGCAGGACCTTCATAAATAAATCCGGTATACAATTGCACTAAACTTGCTCCTGCATTTAATTTTTCGATAGCATCGTCTGCAGAGTGAATTCCTCCTACTCCAATAATTGGAAATGCTTTATTGCTTTTTTCTGAAAGAAAACGAATTACTTCTGTAGAACGTTTTGTTAATGGCTTTCCAGATAATCCACCCATTTCTGTTTGGTTTGCAGATTGTAATCCGTCTCTTGAAATAGTGGTGTTTGTGGCAATAACACCTGCAATCTGAGTGGTTTTTACAATATCGATAATATCTAATAATTGCTCATCTGTTAAGTCTGGAGCAATTTTTAAAAGAATAGGTTTTACTTTTTGAGTACTTGTTTTTTGTTTCTCAACATTTCTGTTTTGCAAAGTCTGAAGCAAAGCTGTCAAAGGTTCTTTATCTTGTAAAGCTCTTAAATTCGGTGTATTTGGAGAACTCACATTTACCACAAAATAGTCAACATGGTCAAACAAAGCATCAAAACAAATGATATAATCGTCTACCGCACTTTCATTTGGTGTTACTTTATTTTTTCCAATATTTCCTCCAATTAAAACATTTGAATTCTTTTTCAAACGTTCTACAGCTTCCTGAACTCCGCCATTATTAAATCCCATTCGGTTAATAATTGCCTGATCTTCTTTTAATCTGAACAAACGTTTCTTTGGATTTCCTTCTTGACCAACAGGAGTAACCGTTCCAATTTCGATAAAACCAAAACCAAAATCGCCTAATTCCTTGTAAAGCTTAGCATCTTTATCGAAACCAGCAGCAAGTCCAACCGGATTTTTAAATTTAATTCCGAAAACTTCTCTCTCTAAACGAGTGTCTTTTAACTCATAAATTGATCTTATAATCGCCGAAACTCCAGGGATTTTTGAAATGAATTTTACAAATGAAAAAGTAAAGTAATGCACTTCTTCAGGATCAAACCAAAAAAGTATCGGACGGATTATCAATTTATACATAATGTTGTTGTGTTGTTTTTTTTCGGATGCAAATTTAGATATTAAACTTGAAAATGTCGGCACAAATAATTTCAATTTTGTTCAATTCTAAAACAATACATTTTCATAACTAATAAATATGCTTTTTAGGTTTCAAATTATAATATGAAACCAATTCAAACCTTCTTAAACACCTCTTTAGAACACATATAGCCTAATTTTGAAGTATTCTGTTTCATTTTTCATTCCGCAGCAAATCCATTTCATATCAACCTAAAAAATATGTGTAAGGCAGATAAAACGATTCTTGTTTCAAAAAAACTTCTATTAGTACTATGGCTGACTATTTGTTTAACAGCATCTGCACAGCAGGAAAAAGACACAACCAAGCTGATGACTGTTCGTTACGGAAACAAGGGAATCGAGCTTCGTACAAAAGACAATAAATTTCTTTTTCAGCTACAAAGCCGTTTACAATTTCGTTTTTCAACTCCTTACGATGCAGATCCTCTTACTTACGACGATTATAGTCAAGATGCACAAACCACTTTTAAAATTAACCGCGCCAGGCTCAAAATTGGCGGTCACGCTTTTGAACCTTGGCTGAACTATTATTGGGAATATGAACTAAGCCAATCCAACTTGCTGGATTTTAGAATCATGATTGAGAAATGGGAGTGGCTGAGTTTTAAAGCTGGACAATGGAAAACGGAATTTACCAGAGAACGCTACATTAGCAGCGGCGAACAGCAAATGGTTGAACGATCTTTGATCAATCGTCCTTTTACAGTTGACAGACAGCTTGGAGTTGAAGTTTACGGCCATTTAAAAGGAAATGGTATTGCTGATTTTAATTATTGGTTTGCCGCTTTAACTGGAACTGGGCGTGGCAGTACTGAAAACGATGATGGTAATTTAATGTACTTTGGAAGAACACAATGGAATTTTTTAGGAAGATTTCTCGATTTTGAAGGCAGTGATTTAGAATTCCATGAAAAACTGACTCCCATTATTGCTTTTTCTGCCATAACTAACCGAAGTCCTTACACGAGATTTTCGCAAGCTGGAGGTGGTTCTTTAGATGGTTTCGAAAATGGCGCTCCCGGTCAATACCGTGTAAATCAATGGAATTTTGAAAGCGCTTTTATGTATCGTGGCTTTTCATGGCAGAGCGAGTGGCATACCAAAGAAATTATCGACAAACTAGACAATGACCAGACCACTGTACTAAAAGGATATTATGTACAGGCAGGCTATTTTTTTCACAATATTTTTGATTGGTGGCCTAAACATTTGGAAATGGCAGGCCGACACGCCGCATACCGACCGGATAATTGTATAAGACAAAATAGGCAGGAAGAATCTACGCTGGCTTTTAACTGGTTTTTCAAAGGACACAAAAACAAACTCACTACAGAAGTCAGTTATTTTAGTTTTCAAGATAAAACACTTCCCTTAGAGCAAGGCTGGCGTTTTAGAATTCAATGGGATATTTCCTTATAATATTTACAAAGCTTTTTAAACTTTTTATCATATTAACAGTCATATCTTTTTTTTTGTCATAACTTTATTACACTTAAATCACTGAATATGAAAAACATATCCAACACAGTAAAAAAATCAGCACTGTTATTCTGCCTGATTGGAACATTTTTCCTTATTTCAATTGATAGTTTTGCGCAGCGCCGCGGTAATGCCGGATCGAGAGGCGGAGCCACGCATACGAGACCAGCAGCAACAAGACCTGCAACCACGAGACCAGGAGCTGGAGGCTCAGGTGTGCAAAGACCTAATAATTCCGCAAACAGAGCCACAAGACCAGCCAATTCAAATAATAAGGCAACACGTCCTGCTAATCAAAACACTAGAGAACAAAATATTGCAAATCGAAACAACGGAAATAACAGTAACAGAAACAATAACAACAGAACTGGAAATAGAAACACTAATATCAGTGGCAATACCGTAAACGTTAATGTAGACCGCAGTAGAGATATCAATGTCTACAATCGTAATACAGTTGTACGTCGTAGTACAGTCGTTTATGCACGTCCTCCGTATAGATATGGCGGATATCGCTATTACGGCTACCATCCTTATTATTATCATCCATACCGACCTTACTATTGGGGACCTGTTTGGCATCCTTGGGGATTTTTTGTTACAACTTTGGCTGTTACAGCGATTGTTGTTAGTGTAGAAAGCACGCAATATCATTATGATCAAGGAAATTGGTATGCTCCAAGTAATGGCGGTTATCAGGTAGTTCCTGCTCCAGTGGGCGGAACCGTCAATAATATTCCAAGCGGTGCGCAGACAGTTAATACAGGAACTGTAAATAATTATTATTACGGAGGAACATTTTATGAAAAAGACGGAAGTAACTATAAAGTAGTACCGCCAACAGCAGGAACTTTAGTTGACAACCTACCGGAAGGCGGAACCGAAGTTACTATTGGAGATGTAAAATATATTAAGTTCGGCGAAACATACTATCAGCCTGTTCATGTTGACGGAAAAGACAAATACGAAGTTGTATTGGTTGAAGAAGATAAATAACAAAATATTTAAATTTTATTAATCCTATAAAATTACTATATTATAAAAGTTATTTTTTATAATTTTACTTCCATCTATTTGACATCCATACCAAATCAAAATAAAACCATGAAAAATAAAACCTTTTGGATTTTCGGTTTACTGACTTTATCGATTATTTCGATAGCGTACAGTTATACTAAATTTGCAGCACCAAAAACAGAAACGAAAGTTGCAGAATGTCATGACGTTCCCAATACCGGTGAAGCATCGGCGTTTCAGCCTACCATCGAAAACAAGAATAAACCAACTGGAAAAGCTCCAAAAGGAATGGTGTGGATTCCCGGCGGTGAATTTTCGATGGGATCAAATGTTGAAGACGAAAGTTTATGCAGCATAAAAGGGGTTACCAAAGATGCTGCTCCAATACATAGAGTATATGTTGACGGCTATTATATGGATGAGACCGAAGTAACCAATGAAGAATTCGAAAAATTTGTAAAAGCGACGGGTTATGTAACTGTTGCCGAACAAAAACCAACTAAAGAGGAATTCCCAACTGCAAATGAAGAAGATTTAATAACAGGTTCTGTAGTATTTACTCCTACACCATCTGCGGTAAATCTAAACAATTTTCTGCAATGGTGGCGTTACGAACCGGGCGCTGACTGGAGACATCCAGAAGGTCCTCAAAGCTCTATAAAAGGAAAAGAAAAATATCCTGTTGTGCATGTAGTATATGAAGATGCCGAAGCGTATGCGAAATGGGCTGGAAAACGACTTCCAACGGAAGCCGAATGGGAGTTTGCGGCACGAGGCGGTAAAACAGGAAATCTATACGCTTGGGGAAACGATTTAAAACCTAAAGGAAAATTTCAAGCCAATATTTATCAAGGCCACTTCCCTATTCAAGATGGCGATACTGGCGAAGATGGTTTTAAAGGAATAGCACCAACAAAACAATTCGCTCCAAATGCGTACGGTTTATATGATATTGCTGGAAATGTTTGGGAATGGGTGCATGATTGGTACAGCGTAGATTATTACAAATCATTAGCGGAAAGCGGAAAAGTTACCAAAAATCCGCAAGGGCCAAATGCGTATAACGATCCAAATGATCCAACCCAAATAAAACGTGTACATCGCGGCGGTTCTTTTTTATGCACCGATCAATATTGCACTCGATACATGGTAGGAACAAGAGGGAAAGGCGAAATCAGATCGGCTGCCAATCATCTTGGTTTTAGATGTGTAAAAAGTATTTAAAATATATTTTGCCAAAGGATTCTTCAAAACAGAATCCTTTTTTTATTGCTTTTGTTTGAAAACTGCAAAATCTATAGGCTCAAAAAATTGTCTATATTTGCTAAAAATAAAAAAGAAATGCAGCACATTATTGATCGTTTTATCAGTTATATAACAATTGATACTGAATCAGATCCGAATTCAACAACAACTCCAAGTACAGAAAAACAATGGAATCTTGCCCATAAATTAGTCGAAGAATTAAAAACTATTGGTTTAGAAGAGGTCACTATAGACGACAAAGCGTATATCATGGCAACGCTTCCAAGCAATGTTGACCACGAAGTTCCTGTAATTGGCTTTATTTCTCACTTTGATACTTCTCCAGATTTTAGCGGAGCCAATGTAAAACCTCAAATTGTAGAGAATTACGACGGAAAAGATATTGTTTTAAACGCAGAGAAAAACATCATTTTATCTCCTGATTATTTTAAAGATCTATTATTATATAAAGGACAGACCATTATTACCACTGATGGAACAACTCTATTAGGTGCCGATGATAAAGCTGGAATCACTGAAATCGTTTCTGCAATGGAATACCTAATTCAGCATCCGGAAATTAAACACGGAAAAATCAGGATTGGTTTTACACCAGATGAAGAAATCGGAAGCGGTGCGCATCATTTTGATGTAGAGAAATTTGGTGCCCAATGGGCTTACACCATGGACGGAAGCCAGATTGGCGAATTAGAATATGAAAACTTTAATGCTGCTGGAGCCAAAATTACTTTTAAAGGAAAAAGCGTTCATCCTGGTTATGCCAAAGGAAAAATGATCAATTCGATGCTTTTAGCAAATGAGTTTATCAACGAACTTCCAAAAGGTGAAACTCCGCAGGAAACTAGAGGTTACGAAGGTTTCTTCCACGTTCATCATATTAAAGGAAATATCGAAGAAACTGTTTTGGAACTGATTATCCGCGATCATAACAAAAAGAAATTCGAAAAGAGAAAAGAACTAATCATCAAAATTGCGAAGAAATTCAATAGAAAATTTGCAAAGAAATTTGGTGAAGATATTGTCATTACTGAAATAAGAGACCAGTATTACAATATGAAAGAAAAAGTACTTCCTGTAAAACACATCGTAGATATTGCCGAAAAAGCAATGCGTGAGTTAAACATCAAACCAATCATAAAGCCAATTCGAGGCGGTACAGACGGTTCTCAATTATCATTCATGGGATTACCTTGTCCAAATATATTTGCGGGCGGCCACAACTTCCATGGAAAATACGAATATGTTCCAGCAGAAAGCATTCAGAAAGCAACTGATGTAATTGTAAAAATTGCTGAATTAACTGCTGTTCCAGGAATCTTCGATGCTTCAGAAAAACATAAACGAAAAAGATAAAATTGGAATCAAAATCTGAAAATACAGGCATTTGGAAATATGGTGAAAAGTGGGCCGAAGAATTACTCCTACTCAAAACCATAGTTGACAAAACAGAGCTGACAGAAACCACAAAATGGGGCGGTCCAGTATATGTTTACAACAAAAAGAATGTTGTAGGTCTCGGTGGATTCAAAGATTATTTTGCCATTTGGTTTTTCAATGGTGTATTTCTGAAAGATGACAAAAAGAAACTCATAAATGCTCAGGAAGAAGTAACAAAATCGTTGAGACAATGGCGTTTTACTTCTAAAGAAGAAGTAAATGAAAAAGAAATTTTGGAATACATTGCCGAAGCCATAGAAAACGAAAAACAAGGCAAAATCATTAAACCTTCTAAAAAAGAAACCATCGTTTCTGAACTTTTAGAAAAAGAAATGAATCAGAATCCGGCTTTGAAAGAGGCTTTTCAAAAATTCTCACCTTATAAACAATATGAGTTTTTAGAATACATCGAAAGTGCCAAACAAGAAAAAACAAAAATCTCAAGAATTGAAAAAGTAGTTCCGATGATTTTAGCAAGTGTTGGACTGAATGATAAATACAGATAATTTTTCTGAAATTCCAAGTTCTAAATTCCAAATCCCAAACTCCAAACTCCAAATTCAAAACTCCAAATTCAAAACTCCAAATTCAAAATTCAAAATTCAAAATTCAAAACTATATGAAACCTTTGGCAAAGTTTAAAACTTTGACAAAAGTTTTTCTTTGCAGAGTTTCTTTTGCGATTTATCCTTATGCCGAAATGAGAAAATATTGTGTATAAAATCACCCATAAAAAAATCCCAAACTCCTTTTTGGAATTTGGGATTTTATATTATTGGAAATTTAAAAAACTTATGCTTTTTTATTCAAAGCGGCACTCAATTCTAAAGAGATAGCTGAACGCTCTAATTTTAATTTTCCTGACATTGTTTCGATTACAACAGTTGTTTCTGCTAATTCAGCGATTTTACCGTGAAATCCACTTTTTGTAACTATTTTGTCACCTACTTTTAGGCTGTTTTCAAATTCTTTTTCGTTTTTTGCTCTTTTTTGCTGTGGTCTGATCATGAAAAAGTAGATTACCACGAACATTAAAAGAAAAGGTGCAAATTGAGATAATTGTCCCATAATTAAATTCTGTTTTTGATTTATATTAATTTCTTTTTGGAATTTCGAATTTACTAATTGGAATTTTAGCTTTTAATTACATTAACCCTCTTCCAACTTTAACCATCTTTTTATTGGCTTCAAGTTCTTTTACCAGATTGTCTAGAATTCCGTTGATAAAAATACTACTTTTTGGTGTAGAATACTCTTTTGCGATTTCTAAATATTCGTTAAGAGTTACTTTTACAGGAATTGAAGGGAATTTTAAAAATTCGCAGATTGCCATTTTCAAAATAATCGTATCGATTTCTGCAATCCTTTCGCTGTCCCAATTTGGTGTTTTATCATCGTATTCTTTTGCAAAAGCAGCTTCATTTAAAACAGTTCTTCTAAACAAATCTTTTGCAAAATCTTTATCCTCCACATCCTTATACAATTTAGGAACTCTAAATTCGTCTGGATTTTCAGTTTTAATCGCTTTTAATTGTTTAATGATATGCGTATTAACAACTGGAATATCATCAACCCATGTTAATTTATCATCTTCTAAATACTCGTATAATTTTTCATTCGGAACAATTACGTCCGAAAACAAATCAGCAATAAATTGTTTGTCTTCTTCAAATGTATTTACATTATTCGACATGTATTTTTTGTACACATCGCTTTCTTTAATATCATTTAAAAGCAAAATGATATAATCATCGTTTAAAGCCCAATTGTTGATTTTACGATTTTCTAAAGCAATGCTTAAAGAGTTACTTTCGGCAAGAAGCTGAAAGATTTTGTTTTTGATAAATTTTTCGTTTGGATTACGTTCTGCTGGAGTTGCAAGATGTTTTTTACTTGACAGATGTAAAAAAACAGATTCTTTTTTACATATTTCAATCAATGAAGAAAGCATAATCAAATATAAATCCTGAATATTATCAATACTGTAGAAAAGAAATTTTTCTTCTTTTTCCATATTATCAGAACCGCTTTGATGCATTGCATAAATGGACTGCATTACTTTAATGCGTATGTGTCTTCTATTTACCACCTCGTAAGAACATTTAAAAATTAGTCCGCAAAAGTAAAACTTTTAAGGCGTATTTTAAAATTAAATCGTAAAAAAGTGTTTAGTCGCGGTTTATAGTATTCAGTCACAGTTTTCAGTCACAGTTTTCAGTCGCAGTCTCAATTTGCTGCGTCAAAAAAATAATTATATCACTAAACTGAACCCTGTGACTGAATACTGAATACTGAATACTGAAAACTGAATACTGAAAACCGAGACTGAATACTAAAAAAAATCCCAGTTTCCAGCAGAACTGAAAACTGAGACTGAGACTGTAAACTAAAAAGAATTACTTCTTAGCGTTCTCGATTTTTCTTTGATCGATACGGTTTTGAGCAATTGTAAGTGCCGCTTTGTGCGTTGTAATTCCGTTTTTCGCAGCGTAATCGATAATTTCTAAAGTGGTGTTATAGATATTTTCTGTTTTCGCCATGATTTCAGCTTTACCATAGTGCTCTAATTCAGCATAAACATTGATGATTCCACCAGCGTTGATTAAGAAATCAGGAGCATATAAAATACCTCTATCTTTCAATCTCTGACCGTGAACGTTTTCATCTGCCAACTGATTGTTTGCTGCACCAGCAATAACTTTAGCTTTAATTTTTTCTATTGTAGCATCGTTAATAGTTGCTCCCATTGCACATGGTGCATAAATATCAACATCAGCAGTATATAAATCTTCTCCTGTATAAATAGAAGCGTTGTATTTTGAAGCAACCTGATATAATTTCTCTTCATTAATATCGGTAATGGTAACCTGTGCGCCTTCTTTAGTTAAATATTCAACCAAAGTTTCACCCACGTGTCCAATTCCTTGAACCAAAACTTTTTTACCATCTAAAACATCAGATCCAAACTGACTTTTAGCAGCTGCTTTCATTCCTAAATAAACTCCGTAAGCAGTAACTGGCGAAGGATTTCCAGAACCTCCTCTTTCCTCAGAAATTCCCGTAACGTAAGGCGTTACATCTCTTACAGTATCCATGTCTTTAGTTTCCATTCCAACATCTTCAGCTGTAATATATCTTCCGCTTAAAGAGTGAACAAATTCACCAAACTTACGCATTAATTCAGGCGTTTTTTGTGTTTTTGCATCTCCAATAATAACTGCTTTTCCACCGCCAATATTTAGACCGGTAATTGCTGATTTATAAGTCATACCTCTTGAAAGGCGCAGTACATCGTTTAGCGCTTCCCATTCAGTATTGTAATTCCACATTCTTGTACCTCCTAAAGCTGGTCCCATAACCGAATTATGAATACCAATAATTGCTTTTAAACCTGTATCTTTGTCATTGCAAAATACAATTTGTTCGTGATCATCAAAAGATAACTGACCAAAAACAGGATCCATTTTTTGAAGTTCCTTTCCAGTTGCGAAAGCTGCATTCATAGTGTTAGAATTTATTTGTTTAAAATTACGAAATCGTCAAAAAGACTTCTCAAACATAAACAAAAAATACACATGTGCTAATTTTTTATCCTTAAAATAACAATTTTACAATATAATTGTTTTGATTAAATTGCATTTTATTATAATTTTAATTAACAATAATTCATAAATTTAAATCAAATCAATATTGAATTTCTTAAAAAAATGAAAGAATTAAGCTATTTAAATAAATATTTCATCAAATATAAATACAGTTTTTCTCTTGGTATTTTAATCACCATAATCGCACAAATTTTCTTTTTGTTTACTCCAAAGCTGGTCAGCCACTCATTTGATGTCATTGAAAAATTTTTAAAATTATCAGAATCAGATCGTCACTCATCGATTATAGCTAATTTTTACAAGGAAGATTTAATTCATAACATCTTCTTAATCATAGGAAGTGCGATCGTAGGAGGATTTTTAACCTTTTTAATGCGTCAGACTTTAATTGTCATGTCTCGCCACGTCGAATTTGATTTAAAAAATGAGGTTTTCAAACAATATGAAAATCTTTCGCAGAATTTCTACAAGCAAAACCGTACGGGAGATTTAATGAATCGTATTAGCGAAGACGTTTCAAAAGTGAGAATGTATGTGGGACCAGCTGTAATGTATACCATTAATACTTTTATTCGTTTTGCGATTGTACTATTATATATGTATAATGTTTCGCCTTTGCTGACGCTTTACACCATTCTTCCTTTACCTATATTATCGTATTGTATTTTTAAGCTGAGTTCTGAAATCAATAAACGAAGCACGACTTTTCAGCAATATTTGTCTAAAGTTTCTAGTTTTACTCAGGAAATATTTTCAGGGATTCGCGTTATTAAAGCCTATTCCTTAGAAAACCAGCATCAAAACAATATGGTGGATCTTGCCGAAGAAAGCAAACGAAAAAGTCTTGATCTTGCCAAAGTACAATCGCTTTTTGGTCCTTTAATGATTGCGCTTATCGGAATCAGTAATTTGGTTGTGATTTACTTTGGAGGCGTAATGTACATAAATGGAACAATTCCAAACATTGGAACCATTGCTGAGTTTATTTTATACGTTAATATGCTTACTTGGCCGGTTGCTTCTCTTGGATGGGTTTCATCGATGGTACAAGAAGCCGAAGCTTCTCAAAAACGTTTAAATGAATTTTTGAAAATCGAACCTGAAATCAAAAACAACAATCATAACTCATCAGAAATTAATGGCGAAATTGCTTTTCGAAATGTGAGTTTTACATATGAAGATACTAATATAGAAGCTTTAAAGAATGTCAGTTTTACTGTCAAAAAAGGCGAAACACTTGCAATTCTTGGAAAAACAGGTTCTGGAAAGTCTACAATATTATCATTGCTTTCCCGTTTATATGATGTTAGCGAGGGAGAAATCACAATTGACAACAAAGAAATCAGTACTTTAAATTTAAATGATCTTCGAAACAGTGTGGGTATTGTTCCTCAAGATGCGTTTTTATTTTCGGATACAATTAAAAACAATATCAAATTTGGAAATCAAAATGCAACTGATGAAGAAGTTATCGCAGCAGCCAAAAGCGCTGTTGTTCATGACAATATTATTGCATTTAACAAACAGTATGATACGATTTTAGGAGAAAGAGGAATCACACTTTCGGGCGGACAAAAACAGCGTGTTTCGATTGCAAGAGCGCTTATAAAAAACCCTGCAATTTTACTTTTTGACGATTGTTTGTCTGCTGTCGATACAGAAACTGAAGAAATCATCTTAAATAACTTATTTGAGTTTTGTAAAAATAAAACTACAATTATTGTCAGTCATCGAGTTTCTTCGGCTAAAAATGCCGACAAAATCATCATTTTAGAAGATGGTGAAATAATCCAACAAGGCTCTCATAATCAATTGATAAATCAAGAAGGCTATTATGCAGCGTTATATTTAAAACAACTTTCGGAAAAAGAATTACTTTAATTGTTGCGTAATAGATAATTTTTTATGATTTTTGATTACTATTAATTCCAAAAATGATAGAACGTATTATGAGAGAAAATGACATGTTAGAAAAAGAAGAAATTTTTTCTAAAGTATTACGAGCAGGAAGAAGAACTTATTTCTTTGATGTGAGAGCTACTAAAGCTGACGATTATTACATTACAATTACCGAAAGCAAAAAGTTTACTGAAGAAGATGGTTCATTTCACTTTAAAAAACACAAAATTTACTTATATAAAGAAGATTTTAGTGCTTTCGCAGAAATATTAGAAGAAATGACTTCATACGTTTTAAACCACAAAGGCGAAGAAGTAATCTCTGAAAGACATCAAAAAGATTTCAAAAAAGAATACAGTTCTGACAAAGCTGAAACTACACGATCAAGCTTTACCGATATTGATTTCGACGATATTTAATCTATATAACTTTTTAAAAGTATAAGTCCAATTTGTTTAGCATTTTGGACTTTTTTTATATATTTAAGTTCTATTAATTCAATCGATTTTAAGTTTTAATCTTAAAATCAAACTACAAACTATAATACAATGAAAAATTTACTTCTTTTACTAAGCTCTATCTTGATTAGTATAAACTCAACTGCACAAAAATTAGAGTATGAAACCAAATCCAACATTCAATATTACAGTGCGGCCATCAACAAATCCGACAGTTACATTAACGAAAGATGTGTGCTGGATATCTATTATCCAAAAAACAGTAAAGGTTTTGCTACCATTGTCTGGTTTCATGGCGGAGGATTAACTGGTGGAAACAAAGAAATTCCTGAGGCTTTAAAAAATAAAGGTTTTGCCATTATTGGTATTAACTATAGATTGTCTCCAAAAGCAAAAGCCGAAAAAGCGATTGAAGATGCAGCAGCGGCAGTGAGCTGGGCTTTTAACAATATTACCAGTTATGGCGGTGATGCTTCGGAAATATTTGTTTCAGGACATTCAGCCGGAGGTTATTTGGCCAGCATGATTGGTCTCGATAAAAAATGGCTTCAGAAAGAAGGAATCGATGCCAATAGAATCGCTGGATTAATTCCGTTTAGCGGACAATGTATCACTCATTTTGAAATTAGAAGAGAAAATGGAATTCCCGAAAAACAACCTACAATTGACCAATTTGCTCCTTTATATTACGTTCGCGCCGATGCTCCTCCCCTATTATTAATTACAGGTGACCGCGAATTAGAAATGTTAGGACGTTATGAAGAAAACGCTTATATGGCAAGAATGATGAAACTCGTTGGACACACTCAAACCAAATTATACGAATTAGACGGTTACGGACACGGGATGACGGAACCTGCTTTCCCGCTTTTAGTAAACGAAGTAACTCGAATTTTAAAAGAACGCAAAAAATAAATCACTAAATCACATCCACGGCAATGGAAACACAACTCTTAATACTGCCAGGACTCGGGGATTCCGGAGAAAAACACTGGCAGACCTTTTGGCATGAAAAATTTAAAAATTCAATACGCTTAGTTCAAGACAATTGGGATGAACCGCTTCGCGAAGACTGGCTCGCACGTTTAAATGAAGAAATTTCGAAACTAACGCAGCCCACAATTTTAGTGGCCCACAGTTTAGCCGTTTCTTTGGTTTTACATTGGGCAGAAAAAAACAGCAGCAAAAATATAATTGGTGCTTTATTGGTAGCTCCTGCCGATGTTGATTCACCAGTACATACGCCAGATGTTATCCGAAATTTTTCGCCAATGCCGCTTTATACACTTCCTTTTCCTTCTATTGTAGTGGCAAGCGAAAATGATCCGTACGCCTTATTTGAAAGAAAACAATATTTTGCCGAAAAATGGGGAAGTGATTTTGTAAACGTTGGCCAGCAAGGACACATCAACTCTGACTCTGATTTAAAATACTGGGAAGAAGGACAGTTAATTTTACAACAACTTATTAAGAAGATTAATTCTTAGTTTTCAGTTTTCAGTCGCAGTCGCAGTCGCAGTTTTCAGTGTAAAACTGTCTAAGAACAAAAACTGTGACTGAATACTGCGACTGAAAACTAAAAAAATCACCCAATCCTCAATCCATTTGGTATTTTAAAATCGGGAGCTAATAAAATTACGTCTCCCTCCTTGCCTACGGCGCCGAGCACCAGGCACTCACTCATAAATTTGCCAATTTGTTTTCTTGGAAAATTGACAACAGCAACAATTTGTCGGTTGATTAAATCTTCTTTTTTATAACGTTTAGTAATTTGTGCCGATGATTTTCGAATGCCGATTTCTAATCCAAAATCGATCGTTAACTGATAGGCAGGTTTTCTGGCTTCGGGAAAATCATTTACTTCCAAAATGGTTCCTACACGCATATCGGTTCTTTCAAATTCATTCCAAGTTAAATCCATAAATATTAAGGTTTTATTACAAACCTATTAATTTTATAACGAATAGGACTAATTCTATAACCTCTTTTTTTGATACTCCGTTTAATTTTACTAATCAATTTCTTGAATTAATCGTAAAAAAATATACAATGGAAAATAGTGTAATTAATCCTGGTACCTCTATTAGAGATTTAGACTTTAATGTTCATCAGCAAAATACAGACAAATACATCGAAACTGCCAAAAATGTAAAACTTTATGTGAGGGATTATGGAAAGGGAAAACCCGTAATTTTAATTCATGGCTGGCCGCTTTCTAATGAAATGTGGGAATACCAAATAGAATTTTTGGTACAAAATAATTTTAGAGTAATCGCTTATGACCGACGTGGTTTTGGAAAATCATCTCAACCTTGGAATGGTTACGATTACGATACTCTAACAGATGATTTGAGCGAAATTATCGATCAGCTGCAATTAGAAAACGTTACACTTGTAGGGTTTTCAATGGGCGGTGGCGAAGTAGTTCGTTACTTCAGCCGTCACCAAGGGAAAGGAGTTGAAAAAGCGGCTTTGATATCTTCTATTATTCCTTTTTTATTAAAAACGGAAGATAATCCTGAAGGTCATCCAAGAGAGAAAAGCGATTCAACAGCCGCATCGATAAAAGAAGACCGAATTGGTTTTGTAGATAATTTTGGAAAAACCTTTTTTGGTGTTAATATTATCAACAAACCTTTAAGCACCGCTTTATTAGAATATTACAGAATGCTTTGTTCATTTGCTTCTCCTCGCGCAACCTTAAAATGTGCTGAATCATTTTCATTTACTGATTTTAGAGATGAACTTCAAACCGTAAATGTACCAACACTTATTATTCACGGAAATGACGACAAAATTGTTCCTATCGATTTAACTTCTAAAAAAGCTGCAGAAAAAATAGCACGCAATAATTATATTGTTTATGAAGGCGCACCTCACGGTTTGTTTTATACAGAACGAGATAGATTGAATGAAGATTTACTTGAATTTTTAAATTCATAAGCCGTAAGAACATATTTTAGTATAAATAGAAAGATCGCAATATTTACTATTGTGATCTTTTTTTTACAGATAATTAAAGTTATTTTTGAAAACTAATTATTTGTAAAAAATGGCTCGAACTCCATCAAATATGGTTCCGCTTGGAACAATTGCTCCTGAATTCTTTTTAAAAGACACTAATTCGAATAATACATATTCTTTTAATGATTTAAAAGGCTCAAAAGGAACTCTTGTCATTTTTATGTGTAATCATTGCCCATTTGTGCTTCATGTAATTAATGAGATTGTCATGATTGCAAACGATTATAGAGTTCAGGGATTGGGAATTATTGCCATTTCAAGTAATGATGTTGAAAAATATCCTCAAGATTCACCAGAAATGATGGCTGAATTTGCCTTACAGCATAAAATTGATTTTCCTTATTTATATGATGAAACTCAGGAAACAGCCAAAGCATACGATGCGGCCTGTACTCCAGATTTCTATTTGTTCGACAATCAAAACCGTTTATTTTACAGAGGACAATTAGACGATTCAAGACCTGGAAATGGAATTCCGCTGAGCGGTACTGATTTACGAAATGCTATTGATGCTTTGATATACAATAGAACTTTAAGCGAAATCCAAAAGCCGAGTATTGGCTGTAATATCAAATGGAAATAAAGCTTTTACCTATTAAAAAAAGTTTCTTATCTTTGCCATCATAACAAAATTTACTCATTGTGAGCACCATAACAATATTTACAATTGCTGCGTTGCTGTTTTCTTTTTCAAGAAGACCGCTTTCGGCTGTACTTATTTCACAGAGTAAGGCCTTTATTAATTAGGCCTCCGTCTATTTCACTTTTCTTCTTTCAGGCGGAGGATTTACATCAGTTTTAAACCTTTATTTATTTGACAAAAATCAAATTAGTCAAATATTTTTTGTTTTTCCATATTTAAAGTTTCGTAGAAATCTGTCTTGAAAAAAGGCCTGTAAAACAACTGTCTCTTTAAATGTAAAAAGAAGAAAAATCATTCAAATAAAAATTAAAGTATAATAATAAATTCAAATAGATATGAAACCAACACCTACTTTCTGCAAAGCAGATTATCAATTTCTAAGAGAATTGATTTTAAAAAGTAAAAATGCAACAAATACAAAAGAAGCCAATCAGCTTTCACAGGAACTTGACCGCGCTGTAATAGGCAAAGAAAGTGATTTAGATTTGGTTATACGCATCAATTCCTTTGTTACTATTGAAGATGTAAAAGCCAATAAACAAATGAAAATTCAAATCGTTTTACCTTCGGCAGCCGATGTAAAACAATCTAAAATATCGATTCTAGCACCTTTAAGTGTGGCCATTATTGGTTTTAAAGAAAATGATCAAGTTGATTGGGAAATGCCTGCAGGTATTAAAACATTAAAGATTGTTGCTGTAGATAATTCGGCAGTACTTCATTCTTAATTTCAAAAACACCTCCTTTTGTGACGGTGTTTTTTTATATCTATTTGAAAAACAAAAACCGATTCAAAAGTATTGAATCGGTTTTTTTATTCTTTAAATAAATAAAGCTTATAACTGTGAATGGATATAACTTGTTATTAAAGCCATATTTGCATCGTCTAGTTTTGCTTTTTTCTGCATTCTAACTAAAATTGGCTGCCATTCTTCTTGAGAGAATTTTTCTGGTTCATACAGTTTGTGGCATTTTACACAATTGTTTTCATATAGTTTTTTGCCTTCTGCTTGTTCCAAAGATAAAGTAACAGGCGGTTTGGTTTCTTTGGAAGGATCAATTGTTTGAGGTGCAGAAGCAACTGCTGATTTTTGTGTACCACACGCTATAAGAAGCACCGCAGTCATTAAAGTTAAGATTTTTGATTTCATTATTTAGCTCTGTTTTTTGAGTAAATATAAAAAAAATCCCATTCGGCGAGGAATGGGATTATTATTTAAAACAAAATTAAATTGCTTAGAATTCTTATTTAACGTCCATTAACTCAACGTCAAAAATCAAAGTTGCGTGTGGCGGGATAACACCTCCTGCACCTGATGGTCCGTAAGCTAAATCAGATGGAATTACAAAACGAGCTTTGTCACCAACTTGTAATAACGCGATACCTTCGTCCCATCCTTCGATAACTTGTCCAATTCCTAATTTGAATTCGATTGGTTTTTTACGTGGGTAAGATGAATCAAAAACTTTTCCGTTTTCTAAAGATCCTTCGTAGTGAACAGAAACTGTTTTCCCAGCTTCAGCTTTTTTACCTTCACCTTTTTGGATCATTTTGTAACGTAGACCACTTTCAGTTTTATCAAAACCAGCAGCTAATTGTTCCATTTTTGCTTCAGATTCTGCTTTTAAAGCTGCTTCTCTTTTCATACGAGCACCTTTTAAAGAAATGAAAGCTTCGATAGCATTCCATTTTTGAGCTTCTTCACCAACTCTGATAATTTCTACAGACTCTAAAGCATCACCTTGAGCAACTGCATCTACTACATCTTGTCCTTCAACCACATGTCCGAAAACAGTATGTTTTCCGTCTAACCAAGGAGTTGGAACGTGAGTAATAAAGAATTGAGAACCGTTTGTTCCAGGACCTGAGTTTGCCATAGATAAAACTCCCGGACGATCGTGTTTTAAACTTGGTACAAATTCGTCGTCAAATTTATAACCTGGATCTCCAGTTCCAGTTCCTTTTGGACAACCACCTTGAATCATGAAATCAGCAATTACTCTGTGGAAGTTTAATCCATCGTAGAATTTTTGCCCTTGAGGTTTTACTCTATTCTCCATGTTTCCTTCTGCAAGAGCTACAAAATTCCCTACAGTTCCAGGTGTCAAATCATGTGTAAGTTTTACTAAAATCGAACCTTTACTAGTATTGAATTTAGCGTATATTCCGTTTTCCATTGTTGTATTTTTTTTATTTGAACGCAAATTTACAAATTAATTTTTTAATCAATTTGCGCTTTCTCTTTTTTAGATTTTGATTTATAAGTCAGTGCGTAAACTGTTAATGACAGTAGTGACAATAGCATACAGCCAATTGTTACGGCATGCCATCCGCCCAGTTTCCATAATAATAATCCGTAAGCAGATCCTGCAGCTGTTCCTAAGAAACTGAAAGACATAAACACTGTATTAAGTCGGTTTCTAGCTTCTGGCAAAAGTGAATATACTCGCGTTTGGTTTGAGATATGAACTCCCTGAATTCCAATGTCAATAAAAACAATTCCAATCGCTACTCCTATGACACTTTCTATTGAAAAGTAGAAAATTAAAAAGCTTATTAGAATTAATAAACAGCCATATCCAACCGCAATTCTAGAATTTCCTTTATCACCGATTTTCCCGACTAAAGGTGCAGCCAAAGCTCCAGATGCACCAACGATTCCGAATAAACCAATTGTCGCACTATTGAAGTGAAATGGCTCTCCTGAAAGCAATAAAACCATTGTCGTCCAGAAAGCGCCAAATTGGGCAAAACTGAAAACATTGATTGCAGTTGCTTCACGCAAAACCGGCTGCGTTTTTATTAATGTAAATAAAGATTGAATTAGCTGGCCGTAGGTTCCTTGAAACTGCGGTTTGTTTACTGGAAATTTGCTTTGGATAACAAAAAAGATCAAGAGACAAATTCCTGCTGCGATATAAAACATGGATCTCCAGCCTAGAACTTCGCCAATAAATCCGCTTAAGGTTCTGGAAAGTAAAATCCCGACCAAAAGCCCGCTCATGATCGTTCCAACTACTTTTCCACGTTGTTCGGGCGCGCTTAAAGAAGCCGCCAGAGGCAGAATTAGCTGTGGAACAATAGAAGTAATTCCAATTAATAAAGAAGCGATTTGTAACACCAGAAAGCTTTTGGCTGTAGCAGCAATTAACAATGCAATTACAGATGCAAAAGTGGTCATTAAAATCTGCCTTTTACGTTCTATTTTATCGCCAAGCGGTACCATGAAGAACAATCCAATGGCATAACCTGCTTGGGTAAGATACGTTATTGTTCCGGCACTGGCTTCGGGAATTTTAAATTCGTTAGCGATTAAGACAATCAAAGGCTGGCAGTAATACAGATTTGCAACGATAAGTCCCGTGCAAACTGCCATAAACAGTACATTAGTTTTTGATAAATTCATGCTGCAAAAATACCAATCTAATTTTTAGCAAAACTTTAAAAAATGTATAATTTTTAAGCTTTTTTTTTAAACCATATAAGTCATATAAGTTCATTTAAACTAAACACCTCAATTACTTATACAACTTATATTTTTGTTTTTTTTACTTTTAATAGTTCAAAAAGTCTTCTCTTGCAGGGCTGAAAACATCTGTAAGCATTCCTTCTTCAAGACAAACAACTCCGTGAACAGCATGAGGCGGAATATAAAAACTGTCGCCTTGCTGTAAAGTTTGGGTTACACCACTAATCGTTACATCAAATTTTCCGCTTGCTATATAGGTAAGCTGAGAATGATAATGATCGTGAAGCACACCAATTCCCCCTTTTTCAAAATGTACATTTACTAACATTACACGATCGTCAAACGCCAAGATTTTACGTTTGATTCCTTCTCCAACTACTTCCCACTCTATTTCGTCTCCTTTTATAAATTCTTTACTAGTTGCCATTTATTTACTTTTTACTTTTTCTAGGTCTTTTTGCATTAACGTTAATCCTTCTTCCAGATTATTTTCTTTAAAATATTTTTCCAGTTCTTGCAGCCTTTTTACATTATCATATTTAAATCCGGAATTTAATTTTCTTTGGCAAAGCGAACATAATCTAACTGAATGTGCATCAGTCTCTGTTATACTATTGGTTCCGTTCATTACGCAATTGGCTTCAATACAATGACGCAGACCAAACATATGACCTATTTCATGCGAACATATTTTCAGCAGTCGTTCCAAACACAAACTAAAATCTGCTCCTTCCAAAGTACTATCGTGTAATCTGTGAATTGAACTTACAGCAATTTTATCTCTGTAAGAGGCCAATCCGAAAACATAATTCCATTCCGGTTTTGGATACAAATCTTTTTCAGTTATTGCCATTAAGGCAATTCTTTTTTGAGGTTTTTGCTTTTTTAAAATGCTGTCTAAAATATATCCTGCCAAAAACTGTTCTTGACCAACATCTCCAATTCGTCTGGCATGTTTTGGAATAATATCATTTGGAACATTTTTTAAAACCTTTGTTTCCAATTGAAAAAACACTTGTAAATATTGACGAACCAATTCAATTTGTTTGACTTGTAGAGAATCGAATTTACCTATTGGCTGTAAATAAATGATGTTTTCTTTTTGGGTTGGAACAATATGTTTGGTATTGATAAACTGTTCAAAACTCTGTCCTTTTTCTGGATGAGAATACAGCCAATCGCCAAAAGCAGGTTTACCCAATTTCACATCATTTGTTTTGATATCTATAAAATAAGGATCAGGAGGTGAATTAAGAATTGGATTGGGATTTTCCTTTTTATTGGATTGACACGAACAAAGCATTACAAAAACCAGAAAAAGAATTTTCTTCATAAATCAACACTATTAGATTAGATTTTTAGCAATAAAATCACAACTCGTTTTTATAGATTCGATAGAATTCGAAGCATAATTATTTTCCTGTTCTACAAAAAAATGAACCATACCAGATTGCTTGGCTTCTTTAAAAAAGGGTTTAAAATCTATTGTTCCTGAACCTACTTCTGTATTTAACTTTTGATTCGTTTTGTCTGCATCCTTAACATGCCACATCTTAAAACGTCCTGGATTTTCGGCAAATAATCGCAAAGGATCATTTCCTGAATAGACAACCCAGTATAAATCTAATTCAAAATAAACCAAATCTTTATCGGTTTCTTTTAATAAAATTTCATAACCGGTAACTCCGTCGTGCTTTTGAAATTCAAAATCATGATTGTGATAAGCTAGTTTTAAACCCGCCTCTTTACACAATTTTGCCGCTTCATTTATTCGGAAAGCAATCTTCTTATAATCATCAATATTTTTCCTAAAAGGTTCATCAACCCACGGAACTGTCAGGAATTCGCTTTTTAAAACTTTTGCGGCTTCTATTGCTGCAATCAGCTCTGTTGTATTTCCGTCATACAAATAACTTCCTAAATTATAATGTCCGCTTACCGCTTTTAATCCATTATCATCGAGAATCTTTTTTAATTCCTTTGGAGTTAGTCCCCAAAACTGGTCTTTAATCGAATATCCGTATGTTTCGACGGTTGTAAAACCTGCTTTTGCTACTTTTTCCAAAACTCCTTTTACATCTTTAGGAAGTTCTTCGCGAAGCGTATATAACTGTAAACCTATTTCCTTTTTTTTCATAGTAAATGCAAATGATGGAGAAGCCAAAACTGCTGTAGCAGCCAGACTTGTATTGATGATAAAGTTTCTTCTGGTGATCATTTTTTAAGCGGAATTTCAATTAAGTAAATCTACTATAAAAATTGATTCGCAAAGTAATTTATAAAATTTTGAAGTACTTTTTCTGTTTCCTGATTGATGATTTTTCCATCAGCATCGATTTTACCACGGATTCCCTGAATTAAAAGTTGTGTGTTATCATCGAATTTCGCTTCAAGGGTTTTCATAATCAGTAATAATTGTTCATGTCCCATTTCACCAGAAGCAGAAGCCGTAATTAATCCTGTTTTTTTATTCGAAAATATAGTTGTTGAAACGCACCATTCCAAAGCATTTTTCAAACTTCCGGGTAAACTAAAAACATATTCAGGTGTGCAGATAAGAACACCATCTGCATTTTGGATTTTCTTTCTGAAAGATTCTACTTCTTTTGGAGGATTCTCTGTATCAAGATCGGGATTAAAGTGCGGGATGTCAGTCAGACCTTCAAAAATTTCTACTTCAAAATAAGATTTAAAATGTTCCGAAATATATTTGAGGATTTTATAATTACTAGAATTCGTTCTTGTACTTCCTGTAATGGCAAGTATTTTTATTGTTTTGAGTGACATTATTTGGTTTTTATATATTTAAATTAATTCCTTAAAAATAAATTTTTCATCATAATCAACTTCGGATTTTTCGAGAAAATCGACAAACTCTTCTCTGAAAGATTGCTTTTTGTGATGTGATTCTTGGTTTTCAATATAACGTATGACAGCCTTCAATTGAGATTTGCTATACGAAAAAGCACCATATCCTTCCTGCCATTCAAAATGTGTATTTGTAAATTTATTTTGATTGATCCATTTTGAAGAGTTTTGCTTTATAGTTTTCATTAATTCAGATATAGATTGCACAGGTCGTATTCCGATTAAAATATGTATATGATCTGCAGTTCCGTTTATTGCTAAAAGCTTGTGATTGCAATTTTTAATAATTCCAGAAATATATCTGTATAATTCATTTCTCCAATTTTTATGTATAATTGCTTTTCTATATTTCACTGCAAAAACAAAGTGGATATGTATCTGTGTGTAGGTGTTTGCCATAACATATTTTAGTTCTACCGAAATTAATTTTCCAGTAGATTTTTTTAATTTGCACAAATATAAAAAAGAAAGAATTACCTTTCAATTTATACTTTAAAATATGACAGTCACACATTTATATAATCCCTACAGGACATTATCTCTATACTGCATTATTTCTACCGAAATTATATTCCTAACAGAATACCCAATTATTGTCCTTAATCACCTTGGTTGTAAATTTTTCTCATTTCTTGTTCCGCTAGGAACAAAATATCGGTAGCATAAAAATAGATAAACGACCTTTTGTTTTGTCCCATCAGGGACTATATTTTTTATTACAAAATCTAAATATTTATATAGTCCCTGACGGGACAATTTCCCTCTCTTCTCCTCTTTTTTCTACCAAAATTATATTCCTACGGAATATTCTACTATTGTCTTTAATCATCTTTATTGTAAATTTTCCCATTTCTTGTTCCGCTAGGAACAAAATATCGGTAGCATAAAAATTATAGATGATCTTTTGTTTTGTCCCGTTAGGGACTATATTTTTTATTACAAAACATGTATTAAAATCCCTATGGGACATTATCTCTATACCGCATTATTTCTACCGAAATTATATTCCTTACGGAATATTCTACTATTGTCTTTAATCATCTTTATTGTAAATTTTCCCATTTCTTATTCCGCTAGGAACAAAATATCGGTAGCATAAAATTATACACGGTCTTTTGTTTTGTCCCATTAGAGACTATATTTTTTATTACAAAACATTTATTAAAATCCCTATGGGACATTATCTCTATACCGTATTATTTCTACCGAAATTATATTCCTTACGGAATATTCTAATTATTGTCTTAATCATCTTTATTGTAAATTTTCCCATTTCTTGTTCCGCCAGGAACAAAATATCGGTAGCATAAAAATTATAGGCGACGTTTTGTTTTGTCCCGTTAGGGACTATATTTTTATTACAAAACATTTAATATAATCCCTACTAGGCATTATCTCTATACCGCATTATCTTTCTTTCTACCGAAATTATATTCCTACGGAATATTTTATAATCATTAATTTCCCAACATAGAAATCCATTGGTTTCATATTTATTTAAACTCTCTAATTTTAACTTGTATCTTTGCAAAAATTTTGACGAAAAATGCGAATTGATATTATTACCGTTTTACCTGAATTGTTAAGAAGTCCGTTTGAGGCTTCAATTATGAAACGTGCCATTGACAAAGGTTTGGTTGAAGTACATTTTCATAATCTTCGTGACTACAGTACTAACAAACAAAAAAGTGTAGACGATTATCAATTTGGCGGTGGAGCCGGAATGGTGATGACAATTCAGCCTATCGATGATTGCATTACGCATTTAAAGAGTCAAAGAGAATATGATGAGATTATTTATATGTCTCCTGACGGTGAAACTTTGAACCAGAAAATGGCAAATAAAATGTCAATGTACCAAAACATTATCATTTTATGCGGACATTACAAAGGTGTTGATCAAAGAGTTAGAGATCATTTTATTACGAAAGAAATTTCTATTGGTGATTATGTTTTATCTGGAGGAGAATTGGGCGCAATAGTTTTATCTGATGCTTTAATCCGATTAATTCCAGGTGTTTTAAGCGACGAAACCTCAGCTTTAACGGATAGTTTTCAAGACAATTTACTTTCGGGACCAATATACACAAGACCTGCAGATTATAAAGGATGGAAAGTTCCTGAAGTTTTAACCAGCGGACACGCAGCTAAAATCGATAAATGGCGTGAAGACATGGCTTACGAACATACCAAAAATAGACGCCCGGATTTACTCGAATAAATCCCAATTTTTGAAAACTCCAAAAACCAATTAATCAATTAGTTAAGAAATTGGAATTTGGAATTTATTTTTATTTGGAATTTATTATTTTTTATCTACATTTGCACCCGAATTAGACCAACCTCTGGCGAAACTCGTGAACGTTGCTCTAAATAAACTATAATCATAAAAATTATCATGGCAGATTTATTAAAGTTCGTTCAAAACGAATTCGTTGCTAAAAAAGATTTCCCAGATTTCGGAGCTGGAGACACAATCACTGTTTTCTACGAAATTAAAGAGGGTGAAAAAACAAGAACTCAGTTCTTTAAAGGAGTTGTTATTCAAAGAAGAGGTTCTGGAACAACAGAAACTTTCACGATTCGTAAAATGTCTGGAGCTATTGGAGTTGAGCGTATCTTCCCAGTTAACTTACCAGCTTTACAAAAAATCGAAGTGAACAAAAAAGGTGCAGTTCGTAGAGCTAGAATTTTCTACTTCAGAGAACTTACTGGTAAAAAAGCTAAGATTAAAGATAAAAGAAGATAATCAATTATCTAATTGTTATAAAAAACTCGTTTCATACCATTTGAAACGAGTTTTTTTTATGCCTCTTTTAGAGTCAATAACAATACTGTAATTTTTTAATATCAAAATCACCAATTTGACAATTTAAAGAGCACGAAATAACAATCTGATAAATCCTTTATTTCAAAATAAAACTACACCGTTTTCGGACGGTTTTTATTATATTTGCTCCGCTCGTTTTGAGCCGACTATACTTTTCAAATCGGCATTCTTATGACGATACGATTATAAAAAAAGAAAAAAAAATGACACAGAATTCAAAAATCTTTTACACCTTAACTGATGAGGCGCCATTATTAGCGACTTACTCTTTATTACCTATTGTTCAAGCTTTTACTTCTACAGCTGGTATTGCTATCGAAACCAGAGACATCTCTTTAGCAGGAAGAATTTTATCTAACTTTCCTGAATCTTTAACAGATGCTCAAAAAACAGGCGATGCCTTAGCAGAACTTGGTCAATTAGCAACTAAGCCAGAAGCTAACATTATTAAATTACCAAACATCTCTGCTTCTGTACCGCAATTAAAAGCAGCTATTGCTGAATTACAATCTCACGGATACAACGTACCAAATTATCCTGAAGATCCTCAAAACGATGCTGAAAAAGAAATTAAAGCAAAATATGCAAAAGTATTAGGTTCTGCCGTAAACCCAGTTTTACGTGAAGGAAACTCTGACCGTAGAGCTCCAAGAGCAGTTAAAAACTTTGCAAAAGCAAATCCACACTCAATGGGTGCATGGTCTGCTGACTCAAAAACTAAGGTAGCTTCTATGTCGGGAGGTGATTTTTACGGAAGTGAAAAATCATTAACTGTAAACGAAGCAAATGATGTAAAAATTGAATTCGTTGCTAAAGACGGAACAACAACTGTTTTAAAAGCAAGTACTCCGCTAAAAGCAGGAGAAATTATCGATAGCTCTGTTTTAAGCGTAAACAAATTAAAAGCATTCGCTGCTGATGTAATCGCTGAAGCTAAAGCTGCAGGAGTTTTACTTTCTGTACACTTAAAAGCTACAATGATGAAAGTTTCTGATCCGATTATCTTTGGCGCTATCGTTGAAGTATATTTTGCAGATGTTTTCAAAAAATACGAATCATTATTCGCTGAATTAAACGTTGACACTAGAAACGGTTTAGGCGATATTTACGCTAAAATTGCTGGAAGACCTGAGCAGGCTGAAGTTGAAGCTGCTATCGATCAAGCAATTGCAAACGGACCTGCTTTAGCAATGGTTAATTCTGATAAAGGAATTACAAACCTACACGTTCCATCTGATGTAATCGTTGATGCTTCTATGCCTGCAATGATTCGTACTTCTGGAAAAATGTGGAACAAAGAAGGAAAAGCACAAGATACATTTGCTGTTATTCCAGATCGTTCTTACGCTGGAGTATATACAGCAACCATCGACTTCTGTAAAAAACACGGTGCTTTTGATCCTAAAACAATGGGAAGTGTTCCAAACGTTGGGTTAATGGCTCAAAAAGCAGAAGAATACGGATCTCACGACAAAACTTTCCAAATAAAATCTGATGGTGTTGTTCGTGTGGTTGACCAAAATGGAAATGTTTTAATGGAGCAAAACGTTGAAACAAACGATATTTTCAGAATGTGTCAGGCAAAAGATGCTCCTATTCAGGACTGGGTTAAATTAGCAGTAAACAGAGCTCGTTTATCTAGTACTCCTGCTGTTTTCTGGTTAGACGAAAACAGAGCACACGATAGAGAATTAATCGTAAAAGTTCAAAAATACCTTAAAGACTACGATACTACCAACTTAGATATCCGTATTTTAAACCCAATTGCTGCTACAGAATTTACTTTAGACAGAATCATCAAAGGTTTAGATACTATCTCTGTAACTGGAAACGTTTTACGTGACTACTTAACCGATTTATTCCCAATCTTAGAGTTAGGAACTTCTGCAAAAATGCTTTCTATTGTTCCTTTAATGAACGGCGGTGGATTGTTCGAAACTGGTGCTGGAGGTTCTGCTCCTAAACATGTTGAGCAATTTACAGAAGAAGGATACTTACGTTGGGATTCATTAGGAGAGTTTTTGGCTCTTGGCGCTTCTTTAGAACACCTAGGACAAACTTTAGACAATTCTAAAGCTATTGTTTTATCTGAAACTTTAGATCAAGCTAACGATAAATTCTTAGCAAACGATAAATCTCCTGCTCGTAAAGTAGGCCAGATTGACAACCGTGGTTCTCACTTCTATTTAGCATTCTACTGGGCTCAAGCTTTGGCTGCTCAAACTAAAGATGCTGAATTAAAAGCGATCTTCACTCCAATTGCAGCGGAACTTGAAGCTAACGAAGCTAAAATCGATGCTGAATTAATTGGTGCTCAAGGCAAACCACAAAACATTGGTGGATATTATCAGCCAACTCCAGAATTAGTAAGCAAAGCAATGCGTCCAAGTGAAACATTCAATGCTATTATTTCTAAAATCAAATAATTTGGCGCACAACTTGTGCATCTTATATAATACAAAAGGACAGCTCAAAAGGCTGTCTTTTTTTTATTCTTAACTAATGTTTAACAAAAGTTCTGCCTAGATATTTAGTAAGAATCGCTATCTATGTATATCAAAACCAGTGCAATGATTACAAAAAAAATAGGTCTTTTTCTAATTATCATCCTCACGGCTTTTACCTCTTTTTCACAAGAAAAATTCACTTTAAGCGGTACCATAAAAGACTCAAAGAATAATGAAACTTTAATTGGTGTCAATATATATATTCCGGCTTTAAAAATAGGAACTACAACAAACGAATACGGATTTTATTCTTTAACCGTTCCGCGTGGTGAACATCAAATCGAAATCAGTTATGTGGGTTATCAAACCCTTCAGCAAACCATCATTTTAAATCAAAATACAAAAAGTAACTTTTCCATCAGCGAAAGCGGACAGGAACTTCAAGAAGTTATTATTACAGATAATAAAGGCAAAATAAACATCAAATCTCCCGAAATGAGCGTTAATAAACTCTCGATTTCAACTATTAAAAAAATGCCTGTTGTTTTGGGTGAAGTTGATGTTTTAAAATCCATATTACTGCTTCCCGGAGTAACCAATGCGGGCGAAGGTGCTTCAGGATTTAATGTGCGAGGCGGCGGTGCAGATCAGAATTTGATTTTATTAGACGAAGCAACGATTTTTAACTCATCGCATGTATTTGGATTTTTCTCTGTTTTTAATCCCGATGCTATAAAGGATTTAAAATTATACAAAGGCGGAATTCCTGCCCGTTTTGGCGGAAGAGCTTCATCTGTTTTAGATATTTATCAGAAAGATGGAAACAGTAAAGATTTTCATGTAAACGGCGGAATTGGTTTAATCTCAAGCCGACTGCTTTTAGAAGGTCCGATTGTTAAAGACAAAGGTTCTTTTTTAATTGGAGGACGTGCTTCTTATGCACATTTGTTCCTGAAATTTTCCGAAGAAAACAAAGACAATTCCGCTTACTTTTACGATTTAAACACCAAACTCAGTTATAAATTAAACGACAGCAACAGTTTGTATTTATCAGGTTATTTTGGAAGAGATGTTTTCAATCTCAACAAAAGTTTCACTAATATTTATGGAAATTCAACTTTGAATTTAAGATGGAATCATTTGTATTCAGACAAACTTTTTTCAAATTTATCACTAATTTACAGCGATTACTATTATGGTTTAGATCTGGATTATGTTGGTTTTAAATGGGATTCTGGAATCAAAAACTACAATTTAAAATATGATTTCAAACATTACTTTTCAGATAAATTCAAATTAAACTACGGACTTAATGGAATTTACTATGATTTTAATCCCGGAACTATAAAACCAACTGGAACCGATTCAGGAATAAATCCTGATCAATTGGATCGAAAATATGCTTTTGAGCCTTCAATATATCTCGATGCCGAAAACCAGATTTCCAAAAAAATCACATTGGCTTACGGATTACGTTACAGTTTATTTTATCGTTTAGGAGCTTCAACCGTAAATTATTACGACAACAACAATCCCGTAATTTTTGATTCCGATATGCAGATTTATGAAAAAGGAACTCCAACCTCAACTCAATATTTCGGAAAAAATAAAATAATAAAAGACTATAACAATTTTGAACCTAGATTTTCAGTTTCATATCAACTAAACGACGATCAGTCTGTGAAAGCGAGCTACAATCGTATGGCGCAATATCTTCAATTGATTTCAAACACCTCATCTCCTACTCCGCTTGATGTATGGATGCCGAGTGATACTTATATCAAACCTCAAATTGCAGATCAAGTAGCTTTAGGATATTTCAGAAATATTAGAGAAGGAGCTTATTCGCTTGAAGCGGAAACATTTTATAAAGCAATTCAAAATCGTCTCGATTATATTGACGGAGCCAATTTAATTGCCAATAATGCCATCGAACAAGTAATTCTAAACGGAAAAATGCGAGCTTATGGTCTTGAAATTATGCTGAAGAAAAACACTGGAAAATTCAACGGCTGGATTTCTTACACCTTATCAAAATCCGAACAGCAGACACCTGGCAGAACTCCCGAAGAAACAGGTATCAACAATGGACAATGGTACAGTTCAGCTTATGATAAAACCCACAATCTTGCCGTCACATCGGCTTATAATTTAAACGAAAAATGGTCATTTGGGGCTAACTTTGTTTTACAATCAGGACAGCCGGTAACGTATCCAAACGGACAATACGAATATTTAGGAATTACAGTTCCAAGTTATGGCTTAAGAAACGAAAATCGTTTACCTGCCTATCATCATTTGGATATTTCGGCCACGTTAACCCCTAGAAAAAACAAAGATCGGAAATGGAAAGCTGAATGGGTTTTCAGCATTTACAACCTATACAATCGCAGCAATGCGGCATCGATTAATTTCAGACAAAATTCTGATACTGGTTTAAATGAAGCAGTCCGATTATCAATTTTTGGAATTGTTCCAGCGGTTAGTTATAATTTTAAATTCTAGAATTTATTTCTCAGAGAAAATAAAACATCATGAAAAAAGCAATTGTATTACTCGCACTCTGTATCTCTTTTTTCTTTACCAGTTGTGAAGAAGTCGTTGATGTAAATTTAGATACAGCTCCGCCAAAATTAGTAATCGAAGCGGCAATAAATTGGCAGAAAGGCACCACAGGAAAACAACAAGTAATTAAATTAACCACAACAACAGGATATTTTCAAGAAGTAATTCCTACGGTTTCTAATGCTGTAATCTATATCAAAAACAGCCAGAATGTGCAGTTTAATTTTAATGAAATTCAAAAAACAGGACGTTATATCTGCACTAATTTTATTCCAAAAATCAACGAAACCTACACGCTAACTGTTATAAGTGGCGGAAATACGTACACAGCAACCGAAACCTTAAAATCAGTCGCTCCGATTACTCGGATTGAACAAAATAACGAAGGCGGTTTTACAGGAAAAGACATTGAAGTAAGAGCGTACTATAACGACCCGCCAGATGAAGATAATTTTTACTTGTATAAATATGTGTATTCCAATAAAGTAACTTCTAATTTTTATGTGGATGAGGATAAATTTTATCAAGGAAATGAATTCTTCAGCGTATCTGAAGATGATGAATTAAAACCTGGAGACGAACTGGAAATAACGCATTACGGAATTTCAAAACAATACTATAATTATATGAGTATTCTAGTAAGTATTGCCAGCAGTAACGTGGGAGGTCCATTTCAATCGCCGCCAGCCACTGTAAGAGGAAATATTATCAATACAACTGACAAAGCGAATTATCCATTAGGGTATTTTTCGCTTAACGAAAGTGAAACCAAAAAATACAAAATCCAATAATTTATGGAAGCCAGAATTGAAACTTTATCTGAAAAAAAACTACTAGGCAGACACATCGATATGTCTTTTATTGAAAATAAAACCTTTGAATTATGGAGTGGTTTTATGCCGAAGAAAAAAGAAATTAAAAATATCATAAGTGATAATTTATATTCATTAGAAGTTTTTTCGACCGGTCATTTTGATAATTTTGATCCCAGTAAAACCTTTCAGAAATGGGCCGCTGTAGAAGTTTCAGATTATAATGATATTGCGGTCGGCATGGAAACTTTAATTGTTCCAGATGGATTATATGCCGTTTTTGTTCATTATGGTCCTGCATCAAATGGGCATACGACTTATCATTCCATTTTTACAGAATGGCTGCCAAACTCTAAATATACAGTTGATGACAGACCGCATTTTGCTGTAATGGATCATAAATACAAAAAAGATGATCCAGATTCTGAAGAAGAAATATGGATTCCAATAAAAAATAGAAACTAATTATGGTAATCGAATCTTTAAAAACGCTTTTTAATAGAGATTTAAATAAGCTTAAAATCGAAATTGAATCGTACGAAAACGAAAATGCAATTTGGGTAATTGACAAAAACATCTCGAATTCAGCAGGAAATTTATGTCTTCATTTAATGGGAAATATCAATACTTATATTGGCGCACGTCTTGGTAACACAGGTTATATTCGCAATCGCCCGCTTGAATTTTCGCTGAAAGATATTCCAAGCGCAGAATTGATCAGCAAAATTGAAAATACAATTTTAATGGTTAATGAAGTTTTCGATTCTTTAACTGAAACTGATTTAGAAACCATTTATCCCGAAATTGTTTTTGAAAAAGAAATGACAACAGGTTTCTTTCTGATTCATCTTTCAACACATTTGTCATATCACTTAGGACAGATTAATTACCATAGAAGGCTTTTAGATTTCTGATTGTAGATTGTAGATTGCTCATTTCAAAAAATCTAAAATCTAAAATCAGAAATCTAAAAATCTCCCTCCTCAACATATGTAAATGTTTTAAAAATTAGAATTGCGAAACCTTTGTATTCTTAATTTTAATTTTTAAAACATGAACTATTTAATTGCATTTGCAGTGTGCCTTTTTACATTCCAGACAAAAGCACAAACTTTCAAAAATCCTGATTCTTTATTCAATCCCACTCCGTATGGTTTCAGCCATGCCTCCTCTGTAAAAACATCGGGAGAACTAGTCTATATTTCGGGTCAGAGCGGCGGACTAGGAAAAGAACACCTTTTAAGTCCCGATTTTAGAGAACAAGTTCAAACCGCTTTAAAAAATCTGACAACTATTTTAAACAGCTATAATCTGAAACCTGAAAATGTCATGAAAATTACGATTTTAATAGTTGACCACTCCTCAGAAAAGCTCAAAATATGGGAAGAAGAAATGAGCAAAACGTGGCAAAACAAACCATTTCCGGCCAGTACTTTAATTCCGGTTCCAAGACTTGCGCTTGATAAAATGCAGATAGAAGTTGATGCTGTTGCTTTTAAAGCCAATTAAATAAATTCATCCCGTCAAAGCCCCATAACTTTCGTACATTTGCGGCATAATTTAAATGAACTCTAAATGTCATCACATCATATTGTCCGCGACGATCAGGAACCTGCGTTGATAATTGCCAATGGCGCTGCCTGCAACCCTGAATTATTAGGACAATTACTCGAATGGTCTCCGCTCGTAGTGGTTTTAGATTCGGCGATAGAAAGAGTAATAGAATTAGGCATAAAAGTCGATGTGCTGCTAGGTGATTTTGATCGTGGTTTTGATCCCGAGTTTTACAAAACTTCTCAATATCCATTAGAAATTGTTCACACACCCGATCAAGATAAAACCGATCTAGAAAAAGCATTTGATTATTTAATCCAAAGAAAAATTCCTGCCGTAAATGTCGTTTGGGCAACTGGAAGACGCGCTGATCACACGATTACAAACCTTACACAAATTGTTCGCTATAGAGATTTACTAAAAATTGTAATTCTTGACGATCATTCGAAGATATTTCTGCTGCCAACAAAATTCGAGAAATGGTATACGGCAAATACGCCAATTTCCCTTATTCCAATTGGTGTTGTAGACGGAATTTCTTCTACCAATTTAAAATACGAATTAAACAACGATACACTTACGATGGGCTACAGAACCGGAAGCAGTAATTCTGTTGAAAAAGATGGAATGGTAACTATTACCCATTCTCAAGGTGATTTACTTTTGATGGAATGTTTTGATTAAAAATAAATATAAGCTCGATTAATATTGTAAGGCCTGATTTTAATTCCGTTAGAAATATATGCACCGCATAAAAGAGCCGTAGGTTCGACTAATATATTCTAACATGAATCGGTTGCACTAAATTGAATTAAAAAACAGAATCCATACCTTTGCATCGAAATCAATAAAAATGAAAGCAGAAAAAAATTCCGAAAAAAGCAATTTACACCCAAGAAACCTTCATCGTGATCGTTACGATTTTGAAAAACTCATTTCAAATTGCCCTGAATTAAAAACTTTCGTTTCTACCAACAAATTCGGAATTGAAACTATTGATTTCAGTAATCCACTTGTTGTAAAAACTTTAAACAAAGCGCTTTTACAAACGTATTACGACATTCAAAATTGGGATATTCCTAAAAACTACCTATGCCCTCCAATTCCAGGCCGTGCAGATTATATACATTACATTGCCGACTTATTAACTGAAACCAATAACAATCAGCTTCCTGATGGAAATTCTGTTTTAGGATTAGATATCGGAACGGGTGCCAATTTAATCTATCCGATATTAGGAAATTCTATTTACAACTGGGCTTTTGTTGCCACAGATATTGACCAGAAAGCAATCGAAAACTGCAGTAAAATAATCCAAGCGAATCCGCAGTTAATCGAAGCAATTAGTTTGCAACAGCAGACAGAACCGCGATTTATTTTCAAAAATATAATAATGCCCGAAGATCGTTTCACATTTACGATGTGCAATCCTCCTTTTCACGCATCTGCAGAAGAAGCGAATAAAAGTGCTTCCAGAAAGGTTTCTAATTTAAATCCGAAAGAAAAAAGAAATGCAAATCCAGTTTTAAACTTTGGAGGACAAAATGCTGAATTATGGTACAAAGGCGGCGAAATCGCTTTTATAACCCAAATGATTTACGAAAGTGCCAAATATGGTTCTCAATGTTTATGGTTTACAACTTTAGTTTCTAAAAAAGAAAATCTTTCATCGATTTATAAAACTTTGAAAAAGGTAAATGCCGTTTCAGTTAAAACAATTGATATGGCACAGGGACAGAAAAATAGCCGTATTGTAGCGTGGAGTTTTATAAATAGCAAATAAAAGAAAAATACTACAAATAAATATTTCTTGCTATTTGTAAAATGTATCTTTGCATTCTATGTAATTCATGCTTCTTCTTTTAAAGAAGCATTTTACAAGTCAGTATATATTTTAAAATATTGAATAATGTTTAAGATAAAAGATAACTTTTTTGAAATAAAGTATGCATATTTAGATGCATTTATAAAAGAGCAAAACAATCAATTAATTTTTGGCTTACAAATAAAAGCGATAAGTACAGATGATTATGAAAATGTAGATACATCAAATTCATTCTATCCAGAAGATGAATTATTTTTTAATGCCGAAATAATATTAAAAATCAAATCTGGAGAAATTCAAAACTGGACTGATATTTCAGGTAAAATAGTTGAATGGAATGATTATCCTGAAGATGAAGAAGAACCTCACGCTCTTTTATATCTACATTAACACACACAAGTATACAATTCAAAAATTGAATTCAAAAATGTTAATGACAAAATAGTTGTGATTATTGATGCTTTGTGCGATCTCTATCTAAATGAAGCTTTCTCAAATCGTTTACCATTAAAGATTGAAACTGAAGTTGATTTTTTTGGAATATTGTGTGGAAGAAATTCTGAAGAAAATAGTATAAAAAGTGTACAACCTTTTTTAGATATGAGGAATTTAAAATGGGTACAAAATAAATATGGCGTTTCTGTTATTGTACCTAAAGATACCAATATGGAGTCTAATTTATTGGTATTAGGTAAATACTAGTAAAATAAATAGTTCTTCAATTTCTATACAGAAGTCAATTTTGTAATTTACTTTTATTACATTTAACATAAAGTATTAAATATCAATATCATGGCAGAATATATTGGTTATCTCGCATCTGTATTTATTGTTGGAGGTTTTATGCTTAAAAATCTCAGAACAATTCGCTTTATTAATATGTTCGGCTGTATCTGCTTTGTAATCTATGGAATTTTCTTAAACGATTACAGAGATTTAAATCAATGGCTTTTACCCGTAATTATTCCTAATGCGATTCTGGCTTTGGTTCAAGTATATTATTTAACTTCCAAAAGCAACACAACCTTATAATTATGATATTTTAAAATAAAATTCTGATACAGCTTCCGCTTGTGATAATCGTAACTTTAAGCTGAAAATCGAATTTTATCACCATGTCAAAACTATATACTCGCTTAGCAGTTGTCCTTTTTTTGGTTGCAGGTTGCGCTTCAAAAAAAGCCAAATTTGAAGATTACGTTTTTAAAACCAAAAACGAAGAACAAAAATACCAAACCGCATACAACAAGTCCTTAAAACTTTGGAACGTTCCTTACACCGAAGAAGATGTCAATACTAGTTTCGGAACTGCACATGTAATTATCGCTGGACCGAAAAATGGAAAAGATTTAGTTTTATTACACGGAATGGACGCCAGTTCTACAATGTGGTATCCAAATATTAAAGCTTTAGCCAAAAACCACCGTATTTATGCCATTGATTTTATAATGGAACCTAATAAATCTAATTTAACATCAAAACCACTTTCATCAGAAGAAATTGTGATTTGGTATAACGAAGTTTTCGATCATTACAAATTAAAGAAATTTGATATTGTGGGCGCTTCAAGAGGAGGCTGGATTGCTACATTATTAGCCTCTCAAAAAAAGAATTCAATCGATAAAATAGTTTTATTAAGTCCCGCACAGACTTTTAAATTCATAGATAAAGTCGGCAAAACCACTTCGGCTTTAATGTTAAAACTTTTTCCAAGCGAGAAGAAATTCAGCAAAACTTTATCAACCTTTTCAACACATCCTGAAAACATAAGTCCAGTTTATAAAAGACAATTCTATTTAGCCAATAAATACGCCAAATCAAATTCGAGCATGCTTAAAATGCATCCATTTTCAGATAAGGAACTACAATCTATCGAAAATCCAGTTTTGGTTTTAATTGGCGATCAAGATGTTATTAATTCAAAAGAAAGTTTAGAACGAGCTCAGAAATACTTACCAAGAAGCAAAACAAAAATTATAAAAGATGCTGGACATTTTTTAACAATCGATCAGTCTAAAATTACCAATGATGCCATCATTAATTTTTTAGATTCGAATGCAAACTTCGTATCTTTACAAAACTAAATTTTCAGCCCGCACAAATGAAATTTCAAGTAGCTTCAGAATACAGTCCAAAAGGAGATCAGCCGCAAGCCATACAAAAACTGGCGCAAGGCGTAATTGATGGAGATAAATATCAAACTTTATTGGGAGTTACAGGATCTGGAAAAACCTTTACTGTTGCCAATGTAATTCAGGAAATCCAGCGACCGACTTTGGTTTTAGCCCATAATAAAACATTGGCTGCGCAATTGTATTCAGAGTTCAAGCAGTTCTTTCCAAACAATGCCGTTGAATATTTTGTTTCCTATTACGATTATTATCAGCCCGAAGCTTTTATGCCAGTTACAGGAGTTTTTATTGAAAAGGATTTATCTATCAATGAAGAACTCGAAAAAATGCGTTTGAGCACTACCTCTGCCCTGCTTTCTGGACGACGAGATGTTTTGGTTGTCGCATCAGTTTCTTGTCTGTATGGTATTGGAAATCCAACAGAATTCAAAAAGAATGTAATTGAAGTATTTAGGGATCAGGTTATTTCTAGAACCAAATTATTACACGGTCTGGTACAAAGTTTATATGCTAGAACCGAAGCCGATTTTAATCCGGGAACTTTTAGAATTAAAGGAGATACAGTTGAAGTGTATCCAAGCTACGCGGATGATGCTTACCGAATTCACTTTTTTGGAGATGAAATCGAAGAAATTGAAGCTTTTGATGCTAAAACGTCTCAGGTAATCGAAAAATTTAAAAGACTAACCATTTATCCAGCGAATATGTTTGTGACTTCTCCCGAAGTTTTACAAGGTGCTATCTGGCAGATTCAGCAGGATTTAGTAAAACAAGTTGATTATTTTAAAGAAATAGGAAAACATCTCGAAGCCAAACGTTTGGAAGAAAGAACCAATTTTGACTTAGAAATGATTCGCGAATTAGGATATTGTTCTGGAATCGAGAATTATTCAAGATACCTTGACGGACGTGAAGCTGGAACACGACCTTTCTGTTTATTGGATTATTTTCCAAGCGATTATTTAATGGTTATTGATGAAAGCCATGTTACGGTTTCACAGGTTCACGCCATGTACGGAGGTGACCGAAGCCGAAAAGAAAATCTTGTAGAATACGGTTTCCGCTTACCTGCAGCAATGGATAACAGACCATTAAAATTTGAAGAATTCGAAGCCATGCAGAATCAGGTAATATACGTTTCTGCAACACCAGCCGATTATGAATTACAAAAATCAGATGGTATTTATGTAGAACAAATTATCCGTCCAACCGGATTATTAGATCCAATTATTGAAGTACGTCCGAGTTTAAACCAGATTGATGATTTAATTGAAGAAATCCAGGTTCGCTGCGAATTAGATGAAAGAGTTCTCGTAACGACTTTAACTAAAAGAATGGCCGAGGAATTAGCGAAATACTTGACCAAAGTAAGTATTCGTTGTCGTTATATCCACTCTGATATTGATACTTTAGAACGTATCGAAATCATGCAGGACTTACGAAAAGGACTTTTTGATGTTTTAATTGGTGTAAACTTGCTTCGTGAAGGTTTGGATTTACCTGAAGTTTCTCTGGTTGCGATTTTAGATGCCGATAAAGAAGGTTTCTTAAGAAATCACCGTTCGCTGACCCAAACAATTGGTCGTGCTGCCCGAAATTTAAATGGAAAAGCAATCATGTATGCTGATAAAATTACAGCCAGTATGCAGAGAACTATTGACGAAACCAATTACAGAAGAACCAAACAAATCAACTTTAACGTTGAAAACAATATAACACCACAGGCATTAAATAAAAAAATCGAAAGTGCCTTTACCAAAAATCCTTTGGTCGAATACGAATTAGGACACACTACAGCTATTGCCGCAGAACCAGAAACGGCTTATATGTCTAAAGCTGATTTAGAAAAAACAATTCGTGAAAAGCGTAAATCAATGGAAAAAGCAGCTAAAGAATTAGATTTTATGCAAGCCGCAAAACTTCGCGATGAAATTAAGAAACTTCAGGAACAGCTTCCTTAATTAGCGTTGTTATAAAATATTGAAAAGAAAAAAGAGGAATTTATTTTTCAAAGTAATGAATTGAATTTTCAATTATAGTTGTTAAAATTTATTAGTTTTAGCAAAATTTTTAAATTCTGAAATGAAATATTACTTTCTCTTTTTTCTTTTTTTAATTTTTAATCCGCTTTTAAAAGCACAATCTGACAAAAGCAATTCTTGGAATGAAGAAATAGAAAACTCTTCAGATATTATAAAACCATACGTGCTTTCCACGCATCCCTTAGGAATTTACATTTCCAGACTCTACCATAATTTTAATGTTCGTTCTCCTGAAAAATACTCGTTTTCATTTGAAGTTTCAAGCGGAAATGTGGTATTGCCTTATGTAAAATCATACGAGTTAACAGATCCAAATGATCGTGAAATATCCAAAAATATACCTTGGCATACCCGTGAATTTTCATTTGATTTAAATAAAGTTCCATCTAAAACCAAAAATTTTACTGCTGACGGCGTTATCCGTTCGTATAGATTCACTTTTTCATTACCTCTTACCATTCATCACGAACTAAATTTCAGTCTTCGTGCCAATTCTCTTGACCGAGGAAAATACCCTTTTTCTGTTTTTACTTCAGATGAAACAATCGAATGGTTTCATCGTAACATCGCAGGCGGAAAAGATCCATTTTCACGATATCATTACGGCATCAATCAAGCCGGAATATCGTATAAAGATGAAAACAATAAAGTTCTCACAATGAACAATAATGATTTCAGAATTCCGGGAATCGATATCAATTACAATTATTATCCCGAATTGGAAATGAATAAAAAACACCGCATTTATTTAAATTTTGGTGCGCAGCTTGGAATAAATACTTCTAGTTATAATCCATCGGCAGATATTGGCGTTTCTTCTTCTATTTTGAAAAAAATGATTGTAAAAGATAAAAACATCCTAAGTTTTGGTTTAAGTGCCGGAGCATTACGTCAGCATTTTATAGAATATGGCGATAGAGTAAATATTAGTAATCAAGATTTCCTGTACAGCTTTGAAGCCCTTTTCGACTACAAAGTCAAACTGAGAAACAACAATCGCATTTCGTACGGCATCAATTATAATTTTCAGACTTCGTACAACAAGAAAAAGGATTTAGACTATCTGGTTTTTACCGGAGAAAGAATCAACACACACTGGCAGAAGAGTATATATCATTTATATGAAGATCTCGAAGGATGGAGTTTTATGTGCACCTATTCGACCAAGCGATTCTCTTATTTTGTATATTTCAGAGAAGATTTGAACCTTGACAATGCCCCAGATTTTCAAACAGGAATTGGCTTAAAAATGTCCATCAAAAGAAGTTAATATATGGAACTGATTTTAAGAGAATACAATCTTAAACTAAAACATACTTTTAGAATTTCTCGAAAAACAATTGATTTTCAACCCTCTTTAATTGTTGAATTACACGACAATGGATTTTCGGGATATGGCGAAGCTACCTCAAATCCGTATTACAATATTACTATTGATATTCTTCAAAACGATATTGAGAAAATCAGAAATTTAGTAGCAGAAACTTCCAACGAAACTCCCGAAGAATTCTGGTCTAAAATAAGTCCGTTTCTAAAAGACAATCCTTTTGCATTATGTGCGCTCGATAATGCGTATAACGATTTATATGCACGCAAAAAAGGGCAGAAACTATACGAACTATGGCATTACAATATACATCATAATCCACTCACAAATTACACTATTGGGATTGACACTATTGAAAATATGGTTTTAAAAATGGAAGAACTTCCTTGGCCGATTTATAAAATCAAACTCGGAACTCCAGATGATATTTCGATTGTGAAAGAACTTAGAAAACACACTGATTCCGTTTTCAGGGTTGACGCCAATTGCGCTTGGACAGTTGAAGAAACACTTTTAAACGCAAAAGAATTCAAAAAATTAAATGTCGAATTTATCGAACAGCCTTTAAAAGCAGAAGATTGGGAAGGTCAGCGCGAAGTTTTTAAAAATACTGTTCTGCCCATAATCGCAGACGAAAGCTGTATTAGAGAAGAAGATGTCGCTAAATGTCATAATCATTTTCATGGCGTAAATATCAAATTGATGAAATGCGGAGGCACAACTCCCGGCCGAAGAATGATTGCCGAAGCTAAAAAACTGGGTTTAAAAACCATGGTTGGCTGTATGACGGAATCTTCTGTTGGGATTTCTGCCATCGCACATCTACTTCCTGAACTGGATTATGTTGACATGGATGGTGCTTTATTATTAGCCGAAGATATAGCAAACGGCGTTAAAATTATAAACGGAAAAACATTTTATCCAGACAGAACTGGAAACGGTGTTATTTTATTCTGAGATTTACCTTGAAAATAATGTACCTTTGTAAAAAATAAAAAAATGACGAACAACGATATATTAAAGAAACTTCGCGTGGCTCTGATGTTGCGTGACGATCAAATAGTTGAAATTTTAGAATTAGTAGATTTTAGAATTTCAAAATCTGAACTTGGTGCTTTTTTTAGAGCCGAAGATCATCCGAATTATATGGAATGTGGCGATCAGGTTTTGAGAAACTTCCTAAATGGATTGGTAATTCACTTAAGGGGAACTAAAGAAAACCCTAAAAACCCAAATGAGGTTTTAGCAAAACATAAATCAGAAATTCCAAAGAAAGAAAATTCTAAAGAAAGACCTGAATTTAAGCCAACTCCAAAAGATTCTGAAAAATACAGAGGAGACAAAAGCCCATCAAAGTCGGGTTCAGCATCTGCAAAACCTAAAAAGAAATCATTCCCAAAAGGAAATGGAAAACCAGTTGTAGTAGAAAAAGTGGTTTACAAAAACGGTAATAAGAAAAAATCTTAACTGGGAGAATTAACCGCAAAGCACGCAAGGTTTTTTTGCCAAGGATTTTGAATATAAACGCAAAGTTCGCAAAGCTATATGGATAAAGCTTTGCGAACTTTGCGTTTTTATAAGACATCAAAGGTAAACAACCTTGCGTGCTTTGCGGTTAAATCTTATTTTGATCAATTTCATCAAAAAAAGCATCTTTAAAAGTTGCTCCAATTGGCAATTCTTTTCCATTTATAAAAACAGAAAAATTATCCGTTGATTCAATATGCTGCAACGAAATCACATAGGATTTATGTATTTGAATAAAATCAGTTGAAGGCAGTGATTCTATTACATTCTTTAAGGACGAATGCGTAATAATCTGCTGTTTTACAGTATGAATACAAACATAATTCTGCAGACTTTCTACGTATAAAATATCATTCAAAAATACCTTCTGAAATTTATTCTTTCCATCGGTTTTTATAAATAAAAAATCCGGCGCATTATTATTGTTTGAAACTTCAACTTTTGGCTCAGAATTTAATTTGGAAACTGCCTGATAAAAACGTTCAAACGAAATAGGTTTCAACAAATAATCTACCGCATTTAACTCAAATCCTTCCAAAGCAAAATCGGGATAAGCAGTTGTAAAAATCACTTTTATATCTTTTGAAATGATTCGGGAAATCTGCAATCCAGTTAATTGAGGCATTTGAATATCTAAGAAAATCACATCGACTTGCTGTGTATTCAGAAATTCCAAAGCTTTCAATGCATCATTAAAAATGCCCACTTTTTCCAGAAAATTTACCTTCCCGATATAGTTTTCTAATATTCTAGTTGCCGGCGGTTCGTCATCGACTATAATGCATTTAAAAATCATTTTCTCAGTGGTATTTTTAGGTATGTTTTAAAGGTATTATTTTCTTCTGTTTTTTTCAGAATAAATTCATTTTTATACGTGTATTCTAATCTTTTGGTGAGGTTGTCAAAACCAATTCCAGTTGAAGAATAATTCTCGCCATCCAAACAATAATTGAAGGTTGAAATCTCTAGAAAATCATTTTTTATTTCGATGGAAATCATTGCTTTTTTGGTTTCATCGTTCAATTTTCCATGCTTAAAAACATTTTCAACAAAATGAATTAAAGCCGATGAAATAATCTTTTCGTTTGCATAATTTCCTTCAACTTTAAAATCCAAAAACAGCTGATCTTCAAAACGTTTCTTCTGTAAATGAATATAATTTTGAATAAACTGAATTTCTTTCGAAAGCACCGCTTCATCTTTATCTGTTTCGGTAATAACATAACGCAGCAAATCTGAAAGCACCAAAACATCATCAGCCATTTTATCATCTTTCAGAATCAATTGACTATAAAAAGAATTCAAGGTGTTAAACAAAAAATGCGGACTAACCTGCGCTTTCAACATTTGAAATTCAGCTTTTTTATTCTCTAAAAGCAATTCCTGATTTTGATGTTGTGCAGTCTGAAATTGCCAAAACAAAAAAGTCAATGCACTTAAAATCACAGCTGGCAATCCGTAAAAAAAATTATCTTTTATGTAATAGGTAATTTCTCTCGCTTCTTCATAATAGTTGTGAACTCCGGTAATATTATACACAACAACTTCTTCCACAAAATACCGAACAGCCGTAAAAAGTAATAACGAAACTGGAATGGTCAGAATATAAAAAAGTAATTTCTTTTTGTTTAAAAACCATTCACAAAAGAAATAAAAATTAAGAATGTAAATACAAAATAGGGACAGCATGTAAGTTAATGTAACACCATAATAAATTCCTTTCATTATGATTTCTATTTTCCTGTCATTAAGTCCAATATCCCATAAAATATAAGTTATAAATAATAAAAAGAAAAAGACAATATGATAGTAAAAGGGGATTTTTGATTTCATAATTTTTGATAATTAACTCAAAAATACAATTAAGCCTGAAATAGAAAATTATATTTATTTGAAAGGTGCTTTTTTATGGACAAACTATCAAAAACGTTATACGAAATTATTAGGATATAAATTTCACCAGTTTGTAAAACAAAATCCATGGTTCATCAAATACAAAAAAAGGAGATCAAAAGACAGTATACATTTGCCATGAATTTAAAAACGAAAATCATGCAAAAAATCATTTTATTACTAGCTCTTATTACATTTAACGTTGCTTCTTCTCAAACTAAGAAAAAGCAAATTTTATTGGTTGGAACTTTTCATTATGCCAATCCAGGTCTTGACGTTGCGAAACTAAATAATTTTAATATCATGTCTGAGAAGAGCCAAAAAGAACTCGAAATAATGAGTGACAAAATCAAAAAATTTGGTCCAGATAAAATATTTGTAGAATGGGAATTTAGCAAACAAGCTGATTTAGATAAGTTTTACAACAAAAACACAGATAGTCTTTTTAAAGCCAACAAAAGCGAAATAGCACAACTAGCTCTACGTACTGCTAAAAAACTGAATCATAAAAAATTATACGGAATGAATCTTTACACTCCTTTTCGATATGATAGTTTAATGATAGCAATGGAAAAAGCAGACCAGAAGGATTTAATAGCGAAAAATAAGCTGACAACCGAAAGTTTCGAAAAAAATCACAATGAGAAAATTAACAAAAGCTCATTACAAGAAATGATGTTGTACTACAATACAAAACAAGCCGAGAATGAAAATCTTCAATGGTATTTGGAAATAGCAAACAGAGCCGGAAATCCAGACGATTTTACAGGACCATCCTTAGTTGCAAATTGGTACAAAAGAAATTTATACATGTATTCTTTAATTCAGAAATTAACGGAAAGTACAGATAATAAAATAATGATTTTAGTTGGCGCTGGTCATGCTTCCATCATTAGAGAATTTATAATACACGATCCAACATTCGAAATTGTAGAATTGTCAACTGTCTTGAAATAATTGTTTTTTAACCGTAAAGCACGCAAGGTTTTTTATACATAATAATCTACATAAACGCAAAGTTCGCAAAGCTTTATCCATATAGCTTTGCGAACTTTGCGTTTGTATTCACAATACTTGAAAAAATCTTAGCGTGCTTTGCGGTTAAAAAAAAATCCACTCCGCAAAACGGAATGGATTTTCTATATAAATTGATTTCTTATTTTAATTAAGAAAGAGCAGCTTTAACTTGGTCAGCAGCTTCTTGGAATTGAACTGCAGATAAGATTGGCATACCAGAGTTGTCAATTAATTCTTTTGCAATTTCAGCATTTGTTCCTTGCAGACGAACGATAATTGGCACTTTAATAGCGTCTCCCATGTTTTTGTAAGCATCAACAACACCTTGAGCAACACGGTCACAACGAACGATACCTCCAAAAATGTTAATTAAGATAGCTTTTACGTTTGGATCTTTCAAGATAATTCTGAAAGCTGTTTCAACACGCTTAGCATCAGCAGTTCCTCCTACGTCAAGGAAGTTAGCAGGCTCAAAACCAGCGTATTTAATTAAGTCCATAGTTGCCATTGCAAGACCAGCTCCGTTTACCATACATCCTACAGTACCGTCAAGGTCAACATAGTTAAGACCAACTTCTTTAGCTTCAACTTCGATTGGATTCTCCTCACGGATATCTCTCATTTCAGCATATTTAGGTTGTCTGTATAAAGCGTTATCGTCGATATTTACTTTAGCATCAACTGCTAAGATTTTGTTGTCAGAAGTTTTTAATACAGGGTTGATTTCAAACATAGAAGCATCAGAACCAATGTAAGCATTGTAAAGTGCATCGATGAATTTCACCATTTCTTTGAAAGCATTTCCAGAAAGTCCTAAGTTAAAAGCAATTCTTCTAGCTTGGAAACCTTGCAATCCAACAGAAGGGTCGATTTCTTCAGTAAAGATTAAGTGTGGAGTGTGCTCAGCAACTTCTTCGATATCCATACCCCCTTCAGTAGAATACATAATCATGTTGCGTCCTGTACCTCTATTCAATAAAACAGAAACATAAAATTCAGAAGTTTCGCTTTCTCCAGGATAGTAAACATCTTCAGCTACTAATACTTTGTTAACTTTTTTACCTTCAGGCGGAGTCTGAGGTGTAATTAACTGCATTCCGATGATTTGTTCTGCTAACTCTTCAACTTGTTGTAAGTTTTTTGCCAGCTTCACTCCACCACCTTTTCCACGACCACCTGCGTGAATTTGTGCTTTAATTACATGCCATCCTGTTCCCGTTTCGGCAGTTAATTGTTTTGCAGCGGCCACAGCTTCAACTGCATTATTAGCCACGATTCCGCGTTGTACGCGTACTCCGTAACTCGCTAAAATTTCTTTTCCTTGATATTCGTGTATGTTCATAATATAGAATTTGTCTGGTTCTGAATTTATTTCAGAATAAAAGTGCGACAAAAGTAGCAAAATTCAACTTAATAGTAAAATCTTTTTTAAATTAATAATGGCTCCTTTACACATTATACATCTCAATAAATCGAAAGAAAAATTATCATTAAACAATTGTATCTAAAAAGTTAACACAAAACCGCTAAAACGTTTGAGATTTAACAAAAACTTCAACGATATCAATAGCTAACAGACGATTTTTCTTAATATATTTTAAAGGGAATTATCATTTTATCAATTCGCAATGGTTTATATAACAATATTACTAAATAAGAACCCTTTTTCTAATATTACAACAAAAATGAAAGCAAAATCATAAATTCAATACATTATGTTTAACGAAATCTTTATTTTTGTAAAAAAAATATCAAGAATGAGAGTTAAAGAACAAGGGCTTTATCTGCCTGAATTTGAACACGACAATTGTGGTGCAGGATTTATTTGTAATTTGAATGGTATTAAGTCAAATGATATTATTCACAAAGCATTAGACATCTTAATTAAATTAGAACATCGTGGTGCCGTAAGTTCTGATGGAAGAACTGGAGACGGAGCCGGAATTTTATTCGACATTCCTCATGATTTTTTTAAGAAAGTTTGTGACTTTGAAATCCCTGAAGCACGTGAGTATGCAGTAGGAATGGTTTTTTTACCAAAAAGCAAAAACCAGGTTTCTTTTTGCATCAATGCATTTGAAGCAACTATTAAAGACCAGAACTTAAAAGTTTTAGGTTGGAGAGATGTGCCAGTTGAAGTTGAAAATTTAGGTGAAATCGCCGCAGAAAAAGAACCAACAGTTAAACAGGTTTTCGTTTCTAAAAACGGTCAAGATTTAACTGAACAAGAATTTAATGCAAAACTTTTTGCAGCTAGAAAAATTGCTGAACATGCCGTAAGAGGATCTAAAACTTCTGAAAGCCACATGTTTTACTTCTCTAGCTTATCGACCACTACTATAATATATAAAGGTCTATTGATGCCGGAAGACATCAGCCGTTATTATGTAGATTTGAAAGATCCAGACTTGGTAACTCGTCTTGCACTTGTACACCAACGTTTCTCTACCAATACATTCCCATCTTGGGACTTAGCTCAGCCGTTTAGATACATGTGTCATAATGGTGAGATCAATACCCTTCGTGGAAACGTAAGCCGTATGCGTGCTCGTGAAGAGCTTATGCAGAGCAAAGTTTTCGGCGATGATATCAAAAAACTATTCCCAATTATCTTAGAAGGAAAATCAGATTCTGCTTCTATGGATATGGTAATTGAACTTTTATTAATGACAGGCCGTTCTCTTCCTGAAGCAATGATGATGGTAGTTCCTGAAGCTTGGGAAAAACACCAAACCATGTCTGAAGAGAAAAGAGCTTTCTATGAGTACAACGCTTGTATCATGGAGCCTTGGGATGGTCCTGCTTCCATTCCGTTTACAGATGGTAACGTAATTGGAGCTTTATTAGACAGAAATGGTCTTCGTCCTTCTCGTTATACTTTAACCAAAAGCGGATTCGTAATTATGTCTTCTGAAATTGGTGTATTAGACATCGATCCAGAAGATGTAATCCAGCACGGTCGTTTAGAGCCAGGAAAAATGTTCTTGGTGGATATGAACGAAGGCCGTATCATTGAAGATGATGAAGTTAAAAAAGCGATAGTTACAAAACGTCCTTATAAAGAATGGGTTGATGCTAACTTATTGCCATTAGCCAAAGTTCCTTACACAAACAACCCTACTCCTGTTGAAAAATTAGATTTCTTAACAAGACAACGTTTGTTTGGATATACGATTGAAGATTTAAAAACAATCATCAACCCAATGGGTAGCGACGGAGCTGAAGCCATCAGTTCCATGGGTAACGACACGCCGTTAGCTGTATTGTCAGATCAGCCACAATTGTTATACAACTATTTCAAACAATTGTTTGCACAGGTTACAAACCCGCCATTGGATGGTATTCGTGAAGAAATCATTACCGATATCAGTTTAGCAATTGGAGGAGATTTCAATATTTTCGAAATTGAATCGAAACAATGTAAAAAATTAAAAATCCAAAATCCGGTTATTTCTAATGAGGATTTGGATAAAATCAGAAATATCGATCACGCAGATTTCAAATCGGCTACCATTTCTACTTTATATAAAATAGAAAAAGGAGTTAACGGTTTAGAGCGTGCTCTTGAAAAATGTGTTCAGGCGACTTTTAAAGCGGTTAATGAAGGATGCAACATCATTATCTTATCGGATAGAGGTGTTAGCGAAGAACTGGCTCCAATTCCAATGCTATTGGCTTGCTCTTACATTCACCACTCATTAAACATTTTACAAGTTCGTTCTAAATTCGGAATCATCATCGAATCTGCTGAACCACGCGAACCTCACCATTTTGCTTTATTGTTTGGATATGGCGCAAGTGCGATCAATCCTTACATGGTAAACGAAATCATTCACGATCAAGTCGAAAAAGGTTTCATTACAAAAGTAAAAGCAGATTACGCAGTTGTAAATTACAACAAAGCAATCGCAAAAGGAATCGTAAAAATCATGAACAAAATTGGTATCTCTACATTACATTCGTATAGAGCTGCTCAAATTTTCGAGATTTTAGGATTAAACAAAACATTTACCTCTAAATATTTCCCTTACACACCTTCTAGAATCGAAGGAATTGGTTTAATGGAAGTGGAAAAAGAAGTGAAAAAACGTTTCCAAAAAGCTTTCCCAAATTCAAAAATTGCAAACTTGCTTTCTCTTGAAATTGGAGGTATTTACAGATGGAGACGTGGTGGTGAAAAACACATGTTTAACCCAACTACGATTTCTAAACTACAGCAAGCAGTTCGTTTAAACAGCCCAGAAAGCTATAAAGAATATGCTAATGCGGTAAACGAGCAAAGCTCAAATTTGATGACTATTAGAGGTTTATTTGAATTCAACAATTTAGATCCAATTTCTATTGATGAAGTAGAACCTTGGACAGAAATCGTTAAGAAATTCAAAACTGGAGCAATGTCTTATGGTTCTATCAGCCAGGAAGCTCACGAGAACTTAGCCATTGCAATGAACAGAATTGGCGGAAAAAGTAACTCTGGAGAAGGTGGAGAAGATCCAAAACGTTTCCAGAAAGAAATTAACGGAGATTCTAGAAACTCTGCCATCAAACAAGTAGCTTCAGGACGTTTTGGTGTTTCGATCAACTATTTGACAAACGCTAGAGAAATCCAAATCAAAATGGCTCAAGGAGCAAAACCTGGAGAAGGTGGACAGCTGCCTGGAGAAAAAGTAGTGCCTTGGATTGCCGAAACTAGAAACTCTACTCCTTACGTAGGTTTGATTTCGCCTCCGCCTCACCACGACATTTACTCTATTGAGGATTTATCCCAGTTGATTTATGATTTGAAAAATGCAAACCGTGAAGCTCGTATCAACGTAAAACTAGTTTCTGAAGTTGGAGTTGGAACAATCGCTGCCGGTGTTGCCAAAGCAAAAGCTGACGTGATCTTGATCTCTGGTTATGATGGAGGAACAGGTGCTGCACCATTAACTTCATTACAACACACAGGTATTCCATGGGAACTTGGTTTAGCTGAAGCACAGCAAACACTTATCTTGAATGACTTAAGAAGCCGTGTAGTTTTAGAATGTGACGGACAATTGAAAACAGGACGTGACGTTGCGATTGCCGCTTTATTAGGTGCTGAAGAATTCGGTTTCGCGACTGCTCCGCTTGTAGCTTCTGGATGTATCATGATGAGAGCTTGCCACTTAAATACTTGTCCAGTTGGTATTGCAACTCAGGATCCTGAATTGAGAAAAAATTTCAAGGGAACTCCAGAGCACGTAATCAACTTCATGTATTTCATTGCGGAAGAGTTAAGAGAGATCATGGCTCAATTAGGTTTCAGAACTTTAAAAGAAATGGTAGGTCAGTCTCAAAAATTAAACGTAGACAAAGCCATCAAACATTATAAAGCGAATGGTTTAGACTTATCGACTATTTTATACAAACCGGAAAAAGCGAAAACAGTTCCAAATCATAATACAACAACTCAAGACCACGCTCTTGAAAACGTATTGGATTTCGACATCATCAAAGAAGCTATTCCATCTATCTATAGAAAAGAGAAAACGAGAGTTACCTTCAAAATTAAAAATACAGACCGTTCTGTAGGTGCGATTTTGAGTAACGAAATCTCAAAAATTTATGGCGCACAAGGATTACCTGCTGACACTATTTTAGTTGATTTTGAAGGTTCTGCCGGACAAAGTTTTGGTGCATTTGCAACAAACGGATTGTCATTTAAAATTCACGGAAACTGTAATGATTACTTAGGAAAAGGTCTTTCTGGAGGAAAACTAATTGTAAAAGTACCTCCTACTGCGACTTTCAATCCTGAAGACAACATCATTATTGGAAACGTTGCCCTTTACGGAGCTATTACCGGAGAGGCTTATATTAATGGTATCGCAGGAGAACGTTTCTGTGTGAGAAACTCTGGAGCAACAGCAGTTGTAGAAGGAATTGGAGATCACGGATGCGAGTACATGACAGGTGGTACAGTAGTAGTTTTAGGAAAAACTGGAAGAAACTTCGCTGCTGGTATGAGCGGTGGTGTAGCTTACATTTACGATCCAAACAAAAAATTCGATTCGACAGTATGTAACATGGAAATGGTTGCATTCGATCCAATGGAAGAAGAAGATCTTACTAAACTAAGAAAACTGATCAAAAATCATTCATTGTACACCAGCAGTCCATTAGCAAAAAGAATTTTAGCAGACTGGGAAAATCAACAAAAGCACTTCGTAAAAGTAATGCCGACAGATTACAAAAAAGCATTAAAACGAATTGCGGAAGAAAAACAAATAGAAGAATTAATAGCGGGATAAAAATCAATTTCAAAAAATAGAATTCCAAATTCCAATGGCAATATCAATGTCAATGAAAATGTCTTCCTGAGCGGAGTCGAAGGGTTAGAATTTGGAAATTTAAAGAAATTGGAATTTAATTTAAGAAAGTCATGGGTAAAATAGGCGGATTTAAAGAATACAATAGAGCCGACGAAAGTAATTTAGCAGTTGCAGAACGTGTTTCCAACTACAACGAATTTACTATTCCGGTACCAAAAGATAAATTAAAAGAACAAGGATCAAGATGTATGGACTGTGGTATTCCTTTTTGCCACAGTGGATGTCCGTTAGGAAATTTAATTCCTGACTTCAACGACATGGTGCATCAGGAAGAATGGCAGAGCGCATTAGAGATTTTGCAGTCTACAAACAATTTTCCAGAATTTACAGGTCGTTTATGCCCTGCTCCATGTGAGAAATCATGTGTATTAGGAATCATCAAAGATCCAGTTTCTATCGAAAACATCGAAAAAAGCATCGTAGAAAGAGGTTTTGCTGAAGGATGGATTAAACCACAGCCACCAAAATCTAGAACTGGAAAAACAGTTGCCGTTATTGGTTCGGGACCTGCGGGTCTAGCAGCTGCTCAGCAATTAAACAGAGCGGGCCACACGGTTACTGTTTTTGAAAGAGACAACGCAATTGGAGGTTTATTACGTTACGGAATTCCAAACTTCAAATTAGAAAAAGGAATTATCGACCGTCGTGTAGCTATTCTTGAGGCAGAAGGAATCACTTTCAAAACAAATGTAAATGTTGGTGTAAACTTCAGCGTTGAAGAATTAAACGCATTTGATTCTATCGTTTTATGTGGAGGAGCAACTGAAAGAAGAAGCTTGCCAACTAAAGGAATCGAAAGCAAAGGCGTTGTTCAAGCAATGGATTTCTTGACACAGCAAACTAAAGTTTTATACGGAGAATCAATTCCAGACCAAGTTAAAGCAACTGGAAAAGATGTAATCGTTATTGGTGGTGGAGATACAGGTTCTGACTGTATTGGAACTTCTAACAGACACGGAGCTAAATCGGTAACTAACTTTGAGATTTTACCAAAACCTCCAGTTGGAAGAAGCGAAACAACTCCATGGCCTTTCTGGCCGTTACAGTTAAAAACATCTTCTTCTCACGAAGAAGGTTGCGATAGAAACTGGTTAATCAATACGAAAGAATTCATCTCTAACGAAAAAGGGGAATTAACTGGATTGAAAACGGTTGAAGTACAATGGAAAATGACTCCAGGTCAAAGACCAGAACTAATTGAAAAAGAAGGTTCTGAGAAAATCTGGCCTTGCGACTTGGCTTTATTGGCTCTTGGATTTACAGGTCCAGAGAAAACATTAAGCGAGCAGTTAGGTATCGAAACTGATGTGAGAAGCAACTATAAAGCACACAACTATCAGACAAACGTTCCTCACATTTTCACAGCAGGTGATATGAGAAGAGGACAATCATTAATTGTATGGGCTATTTCAGAAGGTCGCGAAGCTGCAAGAGAAGTAGATTTATTCCTAATGGGATCTACAAACTTGCCTACTAAAGGAAAAGGAGATCTTCCAAGCTTGTAATTTTTAAGGTTCTGAGATGCTAAGATTCTAAGGGACTAAGGTTTCTTGTATGCCTAATCTATAGAACTAAAAATTAAAACTATAAAAACAACAACACATACTATTTGACAAACCCCTGAATTTCCTTTCAGGGGTTTTGTTTTTTTGTTTTTTTTTCCGCCACGAATTCACGAATTTTTCTTTTTTCTACTTTGCGCAACAATAGCCAAAGCCATTGGCTATATTTTAAGTATAATTCGTGAGATTAAAGCAAAGGATAATTTTCAGCGTAACGTAGGAATTAGAAAAATTCGTGAATTCGTGGCGAAAAAAACTTAGTATCTTAGCACCTTAGAACCTTAGCATCTTAAAAAAGGTTACAAAACTCCAAATACAACAACTTTTTGTTTAAAATAAAACAATTTGTTATAATTTGTTATTTTTCTGTAAATTATTTGCTGATACACAAAAGAGTAATAACTTTGCTCAAAATAAGTTTAAAAATGCAAGCAAAAGATTTACTGCAGTTAGCAGACCAATTTGGAAGTCCATTGTATGTTTACGATGCTGAAAAAATCCAATCTCAGTACAACAGATTAACTAAAGCTTTCTCTAAGGTAGAAAACTTAAGAGTTAATTACGCCATGAAGGCATTGTCTAACGTTGCGATTCTACAGTTATTAAAGAACATGGGGTCTGGATTAGACACTGTATCTATCCAGGAAGTTTTATTAGGACTTCATGCTGGCTATGAACCCGAAAGAATTTTCTTTACACCAAACGGAGTTTCTTTAGAAGAAATCGAAGAAGTTGCTGCAATGGGTGTACAAATCAATATCGACAATTTATCTATTCTGGAGCAATTCGGAACAAAACATCCACATATTCCGGTATGTATTCGTATCAATCCGCACGTAATGGCGGGTGGAAATGCAAATATTTCTGTTGGACATATCGATAGTAAATTCGGAATCTCTGTTCACCAAATTCCGCATATTTTGCGAATTGTGGAGAACACAAAAATGAGCATTGTGGGTATTCACATGCACACAGGATCTGATATTTTAGATATCGAAGTGTTCTTGTATGCAGCTGAAATCTTGTTTGATACAGCGAAACATTTCAAAGATTTACAATTTTTAGATTTCGGAAGCGGATTCAAAGTACCTTACAAAAAAGACGATATCGAAACCGATATTGAAGAATTAGGTAAAAAATTATCTAAAAGATTCAACGCTTTCTGTTCTGAATATGGAAGAGATTTGACATTGATTTTCGAACCTGGAAAATTCTTGGTGAGCGAAGCAGGTCATTTCTTAGTAAAAGTAAACGTAGTAAAACAAACCACTTCTACCGTATTTGCAGGAATCGATAGTGGTTTCAACCACTTAATCCGTCCAATGTTTTACGGATCTTCACACCATATCGAAAACATTTCGAATCCAAAAGGAAAAGAGCGTTTTTACTCTGTTGTAGGATACATTTGCGAAACCGATACTTTTGCAAACAACCGTAGAATCGCGGAAATCACAGAAGGAGATATTCTAGAGTTCAGAAACGCTGGAGCATATTGTTTCTCAATGTCTTCAAACTACAACTCAAGATACAAACCAGCAGAAGTGCTTTGGATGAACGGACAAGGAATCTTGATTCGCCAAGCTGAAACATTTGAAGATTTACTTAAAAATCAAATTCCGTTGCCACAAGAAATTGCTGCTACGGTTTAACAATAGAAAAAAAGAGAATATCACCGAAGTCCCGTTTCTTAATTGAGGCGGGATTTTTTTGTTGCCGTTTTTAAATTCAATTCAAAATTGAATTATTTTTCATCAACAAAAAAATACAGATTAATACTACAATTTATTATTTTTGCATTCACACATAATCAAAAAAACAATAATTAAAAAAGTTAGAATCAAATTATAACTCAATTTTTAAAAAGTTGAAAAAGACTAAAAAATCTTTCTAATAAAAATACAAACGTTAGTATGAAATTGCATAAAGTGAAGAATGAAACAAAAAAGTATTTAAAAGATAGATGGAAGTCTCATGATTTTATTAATTCTTTTCCTGTTTTAATAGATTGGAAAATGGATATTAATCTTTTAAACGATATTGACTTAAGAGGAATTGATAAACTTGGGTGTGGAGAACCCTTTTGGAAATTTCCGAATATTATTTCTGCAAATTTGAAAAACATTGACCTTTCATTTGGAAATGGCTCTATATCTATTAGTGATAGTGAAATAATCAATTTGATTTGCAACGATTTTAAGTTCGATAGATCTAGCCATATCAGTAAATCAATAATAAAAAATTCGTTGTTTTTAAATTCAAAGTTTATATTAAGTGCAACAGATACAACTTTTGAAAATTGTGATTTTAGTAACTCTAAGTTTAGTGGAGGGCATAATGAATACGGATTTAGGAGGTGTAAATTCATAAATTGTAAATTTAATTCTGCACAATGGAAAAATACCTACCTATTTGCTTGTAAATTTATTGACTGTGACTTTAATGGTTTCGTAATTTCAAATTCATTAATTAGAGGCTTTAAAGTGAGTAGGTTAACGGAAGAGATAAATTCCATTTTTGAAAATTGTTTGGATGTAACTGGATTAATTGAAATCAATAATATGGAAAATGAATAAATTCCGATAACCCGATAGCGCGGATTTGTAATCCGTGCCCGCATAGATGAGCACATTCTTCTTCATTGATTCTCTTTATGGGCACGGATTACAAATCCGCGCTAACATTCTAAGAAAGTTGAACTTCGTATTTATTTACATAAGAAAAACCGTATTTTTGTTTCATTCAAAAAACTCAAATAAAAAACTTACTTTCGCTTTATAAAAAATAAATCAATGAAACTCGCTAAATTTCTATTTATTGCCCTTTTACTAATTTCTTGTTCTAATGACGATTCATTATCAGAAAACAATACTGAAACCAGTATATTAATAAAAGAAATAAATGCCAATACATATAATTCTAGCGTTTCCAATGGATTAAAAACAACCTTTGAATATGACTCTAAACAAAGGCTTACAAAAAAAACAGGCGGATATATTTATATGTCAGCTTCAACTGGTTACAGCGGATTTTATACCAATGAAGTTTATACTTCGCTCACTTATCAAAACAATACGGTAGTTATTGAGAACTTTTCTACTTCGCCTACTTTTACTGTTCCAAAAGAAACAAAAATAGTGACTTTAAACTCTTCAAATCAAATTCAAACAAAAGAGGTTCCTAGTTTAGTGAGTACTTACAAACTAAAAAAACTGATTTACACCTACAGTCAAAACAGAATTGTAAAGATCATTACAACTTTCCCAAATATTCCATACAATGCTGCTGATCCTAATGATTACATTTTGACGTATGAAGAAAATTTTGATTACGACTCCAACGGTAATTTGACAAAATCTGAATATTTTGAACAGCATAATGGCGTAAATAAAGGTGAAAAAATCATACGAACTTTTGAAGATTATGACAACTCCGAGAATCCTTTTAAAAAATTACAATTATTAGATGATTTTTTCTATCGCTCAATTTCAAAAAACAACTTTAGAAAAGTCACTGTATTGCAATATATGAATGACGAATTGAGTTCCAGAAATACAAGCACTTGGACTTTTAGTTATGACACAAAAGGTCAGATAATAATTTAAGCAAAAACATTTTTCATTAATATAATACACAAGCACAATTTCACTTGATATTGTGCTTTTTTTGTAATTCTATTTTGGTTCTAAAAAACTCAAATAAAAAAAACTACTTTAGCTACACAAACCCAAATCTCAAATCCATGAAAATTACAATTACCCTATCAACCCTACTCCTACTATTTACAACCAATTTATTCAGCCAAACCATTGCTGATTTAAAACTAAAACCAAAAGAAATTCCAAAAGGCGGTTATATGGTAAGCGACGGAAATATTTGCATTACGCCGCAAGCCTGCACTTTTTATAATGATATCGAAACCTACAACAACATTGTAGGAACTGTAAAAAGTAAAGCGATTCAAAGTTTTAAAAGCAAAGCAGATCGCGGTTCTATTATGTATTTTGAATTTGATCACGTTTTTAAAGGCGAACGTTTTCTGCAAGGATTATTATGGGGAAAAGACGGTCAGCCAACAGCAGAACATCCAGAAGAATATATCGCAAAAGGAAAATTTCTGGTTATTTGGAGTTTACAGCCCGATAGTCCGTTAAGAGAAAAATCAGAAACTAAAATTGAAGCGATTCTAGAATAAAAAATCCCGTTTCTTTATTGAAGCGGGAATTTTTATTATTCGTAGTATTCTTTAATAATGATTATGCATTTTTTCGTAAAAACTTGACTAATAAATATAATAGATACAGTAAAAACAAACCAAAGCCCAGAATTACAATCTGCCAAATAAATAGTCCGAACTCAAAATCATTAATTAAATTTTCCATAATTTTATCTTTTAAATATCTTATTTGGTAAAGTACAAATAAACGAAAAAGCTTTATCATTTTAAAAGTAAAAAACACAAAAATGAAACTACAAATACGAATTCTGTTTTACTCCATTTTATTCTTTCTATATCTAACCCTAACGCAGTTTATTTTATCATTAGGTGGAAAATTAAAAACAGATCCTTACATCACTTTAGGTTGTGGTTTTGCCGTTTTAAATCTTATTTATGCTTTTTTAGGCCTAAAATGGAAACCTCTTTTAAATATACTTTTTGCTATTGGAATCGCAGCTTTGGCATTGTTTCTGGCTTTAAAATTTACCAACTTACATTTGGTTATCGATTACGATCCGTATCAGGTTAAAACGGTAATATTTGCCAATGCAATTTTCTCTATTATTTTTTGGGAAATTGTGTATCAGATTAAAATTAGAAAAAAATAATTTTGAATTGCCTTCAGCTTTAACTGGAGGCAATTTTTATTAAGCGATTGATAGAACGCTGCTCATTACGTTAGAAAATCATATATTTTCGTACGTATTTTTTTATATTTGCGCTGAATTTTTCTAAGCCAAAATAGAATATAATATGAAAATTAGAATTGTACTTCTTCTCTCTTTATTAGCCGTTTCCTGTAAAAAAGAAACCAATCTTGAAACCGAAAAACCTCAAATCGTTTCAAAAGATACTATTGAAGTTTCCGAAAAATCCGAACCAGAAGCTCAAAAAAACGATACTGTTGTAATATCAGCCAAACACAAAATCAACAAAATAGTCTGCGATCTCGATGGCGATAAATTAAATGAAACCGTCGAAATTGTACGAAGCACTTTAAGCGGTAAAAGTGGCCTTCGAATTACGTATGGAAACGGAAAAAAGACTGATTATTTGGGTTTGGGAAATGACGTTCTAAAACAAGGTTTTGATGAAATCGATTGGGTTGGAATATTTGAAAAAGCACCAAAAAACGAAATATATTACAACAATGTAAACGATGAAGGCGAAATTATTGGTGAAGAAGATGTAAAAGAGGAAGACAAAATAAAACTGCCAAATGACGGAATTTTTATTCACGCCGATGAAAGTTGCGGCGGCGGAATTATTTACCTGAAGAACGGAAAATACGAGTGGATTCAGCAAGAATAGACCTTAAACGGTATCGATAAAAAAGCTAATACTTAAATAATAATATTTAAGATTATAATTTTTTTCATGAAAGTACAACATGAAAATAATTATGTACGAAGGAAATAAAAAGTACGCTATACGCGGAGAAAGCAAAGTAGCTGTGGGAATTGATGATAATGGCAAAAAACAATACATAGGCGGCGAATATAAAATGGATGAAAATTTCAAAAAAAGCCCAAAAGCTTTTCAAGAATTTGCTCAGAAATTATGGAACTATATTTGATGGAAAATTGGGATTAATTAGACATCTACAAATAAAAATTATATTTCGTATTTTCATCAAAAAACATAATTAAAACTTTTCTCGCAAATTAGGAGAATTTAGTATATTTATTTAAAATTCTAAACTTCTAAAAATGAGAAAATTAATCTTAGGTTTTGTATTCTTAATTGGTTTATCAGTATCAGGTCAGACCTCTAAAGAGTTGATTGGAAAATGGCAGCTTATAAAATGGACCAAAAACGGAAAAGACAAAAGCATTCAAGAACGTTTTAAAACAGATCAGGTTTTTCAGGTTTTTAAACAAAATGGTGATTTCGAAAGTGTTATTGGTACTGAATCACATAAAGCATCTTGGAAACTATCGCCAGATAATTCAGAACTTACTATTATTTCTGTTTTATTGCCTATTAAATTCAAAATAGAATATTTCGATCCTCAAAAACGAATTATAAGCACACCAGGACTTGGAACTCTGGAATATAAAAAGATTGCAGAATAATTCTTTTGCATAATATAAGTTTCTTATGAAAATAACAAGATCTTATCTAGCCCCGATGGAAGCGATATCCTTTTGTGGCAATCTCCGGAACAGTTGGAAGCCACAAAAGATTTAGCGTACAGCGGGACAGTCAGTTCTTGTAAAAATGAGACCATCTGCTCCTAAAAATAATTTTAAAAAAGGCATAGTTGTTGAAAGTTAAAAAAGATATATTTACACCTTCAAATGTGACTACTATGCAAAAAACTACTTTACTATTTTCTATATTCTTTTTGGTCCTTTCGTCATGCGGGGTCAAAACAACGCAGTCACTTTTAAGCGATGGTGATTATGATGGTGCTATAAATCGTGCAGTTGAAGCTTTGCGTACCAAAAAAGACTCTAAAGGAAAACAAGATTATGTATATTTACTGGAAGAGGCATTTGCCAAAGCCAAAGACCGCGATCTGCGTAATCTTGAAATGATGGCTAAAGAAGGTAATCCAGCCAATTCTGAACGTATTTATAATACCTATTTACAACTAAATAGCCGTCAGGAAAAAATTAGACCTCTATTACCGCTTCCGTTATTAAAACAAGGAAAAAATGCTTATTTCCCGTTTGATAATTATTCGGATCAAATTGTAAGCAGCAAAAACGAACTTTCGAAATATTTATACGAAAACGCCTCTGCCCTTTTAAAATCAAAAAACAAAATGGATTTTAGAAAAGCATATGACGATTTTTTCTATTTGGAAAGTATAAATCCGGGGTATAAAAACACCAAAAAATTAATGGACGATGCGCAGTTTAAAGGAACTGACTTTGTAGATGTTTATGCTAAAAATGAAACTGAAATGGTGATTCCAAAACTGCTTCAGGAGGATTTACTAGATTTTAAAACGTATGGATTAAATGATAAATGGACGGTTTACCACAACGCCAGACAAAAAAACGTTACATACGATTATAGTTTGATTATCAATTTCAGACAAATTTTAATATCTCCTGAACAGATTAAAGAAAAGGAATTCATTAAAGAAAGGCAGATAAAAGATGGTGTTAAAACACTTCTTGACAGCCGCGGCAGACCTGTAAAAGACAGTTTGGGTAAAGAAATTAAAGTTGATAATTATAGAACACTTCGTGCGAATGTGTACGAGTTTAGACAATTTAAATCTTGTCAGGTTACTGCTAAAATTGATTACATTGATTTAAGAACAAATCAATTAGTACAGACATTTCCGGTAAGCAGCGAATTTGTTTTTGAAAACATTTATTCGACGTATAAAGGCGATAAAAACGCCTGTGAGGATAATTATCTTGGATATTTCAACAAACGAGCAGTTCCTTTCCCGAATAACGAGCAAATGGTTTTCGACACTGGTGAAGATCTAAAAGCCAAGCTGAAAGACATTATTGTTCGCAATAAAATAAGGCAGTAACCACATAAACAATCATTTAAAAAGACGCATTCAAAAGATGCGTCTTTTTTTTTAACACTCAAAATTATAAAAAAAATCGAAAAAACATTTTGCGCAACCAAAAAGTTGCATATATTTGCAACTGATTAGTTGCTTATTTATTTTATTAAAATGAAACGAGATATTTTTCAGGCTATTGCCGATCCGACCCGCAGAGCAATTCTGGTATTGATTTCTTCAAGTGCATTAACTCCAAATGCAATTGCAGAACAATTTCAAACCACCAGACAAGCGGTTTCTAAACACATTAAAATACTAAGTGAATGTGATTTACTACAAGAAAAAAAAGTAGGAAGAGAAATTTATTATCAACTAAAAATCGATAAAATGAAAGAAATAGATCATTGGCTGGAACAATTCAAGAAAATATGGGAAAGCCGATTTAGTCAATTAGACCAAGTATTATTGAATTTAAAATCTAAAGAAAATGAAATCTAACCTATTAATGAATTTTTCCATAGATAAGGAAAATAAAACTGTAAATGTAAAACGCGAATTCAACGCGTCATTGTCTAATGTATGGTCGGCTTGGACAGAAGCTGAAATCCTAGATCAATGGTGGGCGCCGGCCCCTATGAAATCCAAAACTAAAAGTATGGAATTTAAGGAAGGCGGCAGAAGACTTTACGCCATGATTGCTCCTGACGGCATTGAACGCTGGAGTACTTTTGATTATTCTTCGATTTCACCTAAAACAAATTTCAAGTACGCTGCTACTTTTTGTGACGCTGATGGAAATCCAAATTCAGAATTTGGAAGTTCTTATTGGGATATCACATTCTCTGAGCAAGGAGATTCAACTTTTGTCGATATTGTGATTACAAGAGACAGTTTGGAAGAATTAGAAAAAATAGTCGAAATGGGCTTCAAACAAGGATTTACAGCTGCTATGGAAAGTTTGGATAAAATCTTTGAAACAAGAAAGTAAAACACACATTATCATATAATTAAATAAATTATTAACGACTATAAAACCGAACGAAAATGAAATCAAATTTGTTAATGAATTTTACTGTTGATAAGGAAAATAAGACCGTAAATGTGAAACGCGAATTCAACGCGTCATTATCCAATGTTTGGTCGGCATGGACAGAAGCAGAAATTCTCGATCAATGGTGGGCACCTGCTCCGTGGAAATCAAAAACTAAAAGCATAGAATTTAAAGAAGGCGGAAGAAGGCTCTACGCTATGGTTGGACCTGAAGGTGAAGAACATTGGGCAATTGCCGATTATACTTCGATAAACCCAAAAACAAATATCAAATGGCTGGATGCTTTTTCCGACAGCGACGGAAATTTAAACGAAGAATTTCCGCGTTCTGACTGGGATATTACTTTCTCAGAAAAAGACGATTCAACTTTTGTTGATATAGTTATCAAACATGAAAAACTTTCTGATCTTGAAATGATTATTCAAATGGGATTCAAAGAAGGTTTCACAATTGCAATGGAAGGTTTGGACGCTATTTTTGCCAAACAAACAAAATAGTGCAGTACCAGATAAAAGCCAAGGCAAAAAAGCAAAGTGAACTAGTATTAAATTCGTATTTTCGTTTAATAATCACTTTTATTCTATTAAAATGAATCGTCTTTTTGCCCTGGCTTTCTTATTTTTAATTTCGATTACAGCTTTCAGTCAAAACAAAAAATCTAAAACAACCGAAACCACAAAACCTTTTGTTTTAGGTATAATCGATGAAATTCAGTCCAAAGAATTGGGCGAAAACAGAATCCTAAACATTTATCTTCCTGAAGGTTATAATCCAGCAGATGCTGTAAAATATCCTGTTATTTATTTACTAGACGGTTCTGCCGATGAAGATTTTATTCATATTGCTGGATTGGTTCAGTTTAATAGTTTCGAATGGATCAATCAAGTTCCAAAATCAATTGTGGTAGGAATAGCAACTGTCGACAGAAAAAGAGACTTTACCTTCCCTACTACGCTTGAAAAGGACAAAACCCGTTTTCCAACCACCGGACATTCTGATAGATTTATCTCCTTTATCGAAAAAGAATTACAGCCTTTCATTGAGAAAAAATACAAAACAACCGAATCTAAAATGCTTATCGGACAGTCTCTTGGTGGATTGTTGGGTTCAGAAATTTTACTTAAAAAGCCTTCTCTTTTTAATAAATATGTGATTGTAAGTCCAAGTATTTGGTGGGATAATGGTTCTATACTCAACTTAGATGCAGCAATTCTGCAGGAAAATTTTAAACAGCCTACAGAAGTATATATCGCAGTTGGCAAAGAAGGTTTAACGCCAACCGAAATTCCTAGAGTAATGGAAGTTGATGCAAATTTATTAGCTGAAAAAGTACAAGCGTCTAAAAGCAAAAATATCAAAGTTTATTTCGACTATTTTCCGAATGAAAACCATGGATCAGCTTTGCATCAAGCCGTTTCAAATTCTTTTAAATTCTTTTATCCGCAACCAGAGAATAAATAATTTTTTCATATTTTCAAAAAAATGTAAATTTATTATTTCCTTTTACTTCAAATTTTATATAAAAAAGATTCAATAACTATTCTTAGGAATCTAAAATATTTTAAAATATGACACCAAATAAACAAATCGTAAACGAATATATGGAAGCTTTTAGAGTAAGCGACCATAAAAGAATTTTAGATTGTTTGACCGATGATATTATTTGGGAAATGCCTGGAATTTATCAGCATGTAGGCAAAGAAGAATTTGATAAAGAAATTGAAAATGAAAACTTTGTGGGAAGTCCAACCATTCAGATTTTTAAATTGATTGAAGAAAACAATACCGTAATTGCTGAAGGAGCTGTTCAGGGAAATATGACAAACGGAGGCAAACTTGATGCTGTTTTCTGCGATGTTTTTGAAATGGAAAACGGAAAAATTAAAAAACTTACCTCCTATTTAATGTCGAAAAATGCTAATTTAAAATTTGAATAATCGACATTTCTGATTCATCAAAAAATATTTTTATATCTTTGCATCATTAAATAAACCGCACAATCTCTATGTGAATAAAAATTTCTTTCGGACAATTTTAAGGTAAGCTGAAAATCGGCTTGCATATTTGTTTATTCCTTTAAGAAAGAAATTATGGTTATTTTACAGAATATCTCATACGCGCATGCGAACAAAGAACTTTTGTTTGATGCAATCACTTTTACAATCAACAATCAGGATAAAATTGCCTTAATTGGCAATAACGGTGTTGGAAAATCAACTTTATTAAAAATTATCGCTGGAGAATTACAGACTTCAGAGGGTCTTATAAAAACCGATGCCGTGCCTTATTACATTCCGCAGATTTTCGGACAGTTTAATCATTTAACAATTGCTCAGGCATTAAATGCCGAAGAAAAACTAAATGCCTTTCAGGAAATTCTAATTGGAAATGTTTCCGAAGAAAACCTCAACCTGCTAAACGACGACTGGACAATCGAAGATCGCTGTAATGAAGCTTTACACTATTGGCAGCTTGATAATTTACAACTCGATCAAAAACTGGAAACGCTTAGCGGCGGACAAAAAACAAAAGTTTTTCTGGCCGGAATTTCGATTCATCAACCTGAACTTGTTTTATTAGATGAACCGAGTAATCATTTAGATACTGCAGGCCGAAAACTATTATATGATTTTATTAAAAGCACTTCAAGTACCTTACTAATAGTGAGTCATGATCGAAAATTGCTGAATTTATTACCTTCCGTTTTTGAGCTTACGAAACACGGAATCAATGTTTATGGCGGAAATTATGATTTTTATACAGAACAAAAGCAAATCGAAAATAATGCTTTAAGCCACGATATTCAAAGTAAAGAAAAAGCACTTCGTAAAGCCAAAGAAAAAGAGCGTGAAACGCTTGAACGCCAGAACAAACTAGATTCACGAGGCGAGAAAAAACAAAAGAAAGCAGGAGTTTCGCGCATTATGATGAATACGCTGCGAAATAATGCCGAAAACAGTACCGCAAAAACAAAAGGGGTTCATGCAGAAAAAATAGGTGGTATTGCTAAAGATTTACAAGATCTTCGTTCGGCTTTGCCAGAAATTGACAAAATGAAATTTGGTTTCGAAAAAACGGATCTTCACAAAGGTAAAATCCTTTTCACGGCCAAAAATATCAACCATAATTTTAAAGATCAATTATTATGGAAAAAACCACTTGATATTCAAATTACAAGCGGTGAAAGAATTGCGATAAAAGGGTTAAATGGTTCCGGAAAAACAACTTTAATCAAAATGATAACTGGAGAAATTGAACCCAAAATGGGAACAATTTCTAAATCAGAAGCCAAAATAATTTATATCGATCAAGATTATTCCTTAATCGAAAACGAATTGAAGGTTTACGAGCAGGTTCAAAAATTTAACGATTCAGGTTTAGAAGAACATACCTTAAAAATGAAACTGAATAAATTTCTATTCTCTCAAAATGATTGGGACAAACCATGCATTGCTTTAAGTGGAGGCGAAAAAATGCGTTTATTGCTTTGCTGCTTAACCATTAATACAAAAGCGCCGGATATCATTATTTTAGACGAACCAACAAACAATCTTGATATTCAGAATATCGAAATCCTAACAGCCGCAATCAACGAATATCAGGGAACTTTAATTGTAGTTTCGCATGATGATTTGTTTTTAGAAGAAATAGGAATCGAGGAGTTTATACAGGTTTAGTTTTAAGTTTCAAGTTTCACGTTATTTTTTTGAGTTATAAGCTTAATTAACTTGAAACTTGAAACCTAAAACAAAATCTTAAACAAAACCTTATCCCAGCCATCCTTCTCGATCCAGACTTCTGTATTGAATAGCTTCAGAAATATGATACGAAACCACATTTTCAGAATGATCTAAATCAGCGATTGTGCGTGCCACTTTCAATATTCTGTCATAAGCTCTCGCAGAAAGATTCAAGCGTTCCATGGCATTTTTCAGAAGTTCTTTTGATTGTTCATCCAAAACACAAAACTCACGAATTAGTTTACTGCTCATTTGTGCGTTATAATGTATGTTTTCGATTCCTTCAAAACGTTTGGTTTGAATTTCTCTGGCGGCCGTTACACGTTTTCGGATTTCAACACTACTTTCGGCTTTGCGGTCATCAGCTAACTTTTCGAAAGGAACTGGTGTTACTTCAATATGAATATCGATTCGATCTAAAAGCGGACCTGAAATCTTACTCATGTAACGCTGCATTTCATGCGGAGAGGAAGTATTCGGCATACTCGGATCGTTAAAAAAACCACTCGGACTTGGATTCATACTAGCCACCAACATAAATGACGATGGATACGTAACTGTAAATTTCGCTCTTGAAATCGTAACTTCACGATCTTCCAACGGCTGACGCATTACTTCAAGAACATCTCTTTTAAACTCAGGCAATTCATCTAAAAACAAAACACCATTATGTGCCATTGAAATTTCACCTGGCTGTGGATAACTTCCGCCACCCACAAGCGCAACATTCGAAATAGTATGATGCGGACTTCTAAACGGACGCTGATTCATCAAACCTACTTCTTTCAGCTTTCCTGCCACACTATGAATTTTTGTTGTTTCGAGTGCTTCACGCAAGGTCATAGGCGGTAAAATACTCGGGACACGTTTTGCAAGCATGGTTTTTCCTGCTCCCGGCGGACCTATTAAAATGATGTTATGTCCACCTGCTGCTGCAATTTCCATACAACGTTTGATGCTTTCTTGTCCGCGGACATCTGAAAAGTCAAATTCTGGAAAATCTAATGTTTTGTAAAATTCGGCGCGAGTATCGATAACGGTAGGTTCAAGAGTGCCCTTTCCATTGAAGAAATCAATTATTTCCTGAAGATTAGAAACGCCATATACATCTAAATCTGATACAATTGCGGCTTCTTTTACATTTTGAACAGGCAGAAAAAAACCTTTATATCCTTCTTCTTTTGCTTTTATGGCAATAGGCAAAGCACCTCGAATAGGCTGTAAACTTCCGTCAAGCGAAAGTTCTCCCATAATTATATATTGTTCGATTTCAGGCGCTTTAATTTGATCTGAACCAACCAAAATCCCCATAGCAAGTGGCAAATCATAAGCAGAACCTTCTTTTCTTAGATCAGCAGGAGCCATATTTATCGTGATTTTTTTTCCCGGAAAACTTAATCCGTTGTTTTTTAAAGCGGCTGCGATTCGATAACTGCTTTCTTTTATGGCATTATCCGGAAGTCCAACTAAATGATAACCAATCCCTTTATCCATGTGCACTTCGATTGTAATAGTTGTGGCTTCAACTCCAAAAACGGCACTTCCGTAAATTTTTACTAACATAAATAAATTCTTATAAAAGGTAAAAATATCTAATTAAATAAGAATGAGAAAAAATATTTGTAAATATTTTATTACTTTTTATAATTGAATAAAATTCTAATCTTAAATTTCTACAAACGATTTCATTATTTTATTTATGTTTATAAAATAATTCTAACAACAACCAAAAACACAATTAATGAAAAAAACTTTACTTCTAATTCTTATCGCCACAGCCACCATTGGATCTACGTTTGCTTTAGTATATTATATTAAAATAGATAAGTTTTCATTTGCCTGGGCTTTAAACTTTTTGCTGATGCTTTTTGTAACTTACTTTACGGATGCATTAAAAAGTCCGCTTGCTTCTCCATATTACGATGAAAAAACTTGGGAAAAAAGAGGAAAGGTTTACGAGAATCTGGGAGTAAATCTTTTCAGAAAACTATTAGTTTTAGTAGGCTGGGAAAAAGTAATCCGAAAAACTTTTCCAATCGAAAAAAACACAAAATCTTTACAGAAACTATATTATCAAACCAAAAAATCAGAACTGGATCATCTTATAATTTTAATTATAGTATTAGGATTTAATGTTTTCGTGGTAATAGAATTTGGATTTGTCAAATCGTTATCATTATTAGTATTAAATCTACTTCTTAATCTTTATCCAATTTTCCTTCAAAGATATAATCGTCCAAGAATTGCGAAGGCGCTCAGATTAAGTTTGAGAAAATAACTTTATGATCTAATTCTAACTTCCTCAACTATTCTGCTTAAATCCAAACTATTTTGATGCGACCAAAGTTTACTTTCAATTTGATTGTTTCGAATACAGGTATGGCATTCAATAATTTCATGTGAATATCCTTTTCCTAAAGTTGGCAAAGTAAAAACAGCTTCTTTTTCTTCGTTTTTAAATAAAGAATAACCATCAGCTACAAACCACGGAGCATTTAATTCTATTCTTCCCAATGTTCCTGAGATTATAGCTTTCATATCAGAATCAGAAACAATAGACGCATGCAAAATCGCCTGCGCCGATTCGTATTGAAGTATCATCGAAGTCTGTAAATCAATATCGTTGGCATGTTTTATTGCTTTTGCTAGAACCTCATTGGGTTTTCCAAGTAATAAATAAGACAAAAACAACGGGTAGACTCCAATATCAAACAGCGCTCCTCCTCCTAATTCCTTATCGAAAAGACGTTTGTGTTCGGTTTCACTTCCGTAGAAGGCAAAATCGGCTTTAATGTAATTTACCTTTCCAATATTACCATCATTTATTTTCTGTAAAACATCTTGAACAGATGGAATAAAACGTGTCCAGAATGCTTCCATAAAAAAGCTATTGTGTTTTTTAGAAACTTCTATCGTGCGTTCAGCATCTTTATAAGATAATGCCATTGGTTTTTCACATAAAACATGCTTATTATTTTCCAGTGCCTTTATCGATAATTCGGCATGTGAATTATGAGGCGTTGCAATGTACACAATATCAACTTCAGGATCATTAAAAAGTAAATCATAAGATTCGTAAGCTTTAGGGGCTTTGTATTTTTCTGCAAATTCTTTGGCTTTAGAAAGGTCTCTCGAGGCCACAGCAATTAATTGTGCATCTTCAATTAATAATAGGTCTGCTGCGAATTGATGTGCAATATTTCCGAGGCCGACAATTCCCCATTTAATCTTATGATTTTTCATTCTTAAATTTTAATTACAAAATTTGTTAAAAACATCAAATATACTTCATCAAACTTAACTATTAGATGTTTTTAAGCATTAAACTTCAACTTTAACTCAAAAAAACGTATCAAAAAATTAAGAAAAATAACCGATTTAAAAACAATAGAAAAAAAATCGCTGCTAAAATGTAAATTTTAAGTTTGTTTTAAGAAATTCATGCAAATTTTAAGGGGTCAAATTTTAAAATTAACAAAAATCAAACATTAAACCCTATTTTTTTAGGGGGTATCAAATCATTTTATACTTTTATCAAAAATTTTAAAACTAAATAACTATGCGAAAAATTATTTTAAGTGTGATTCTTATCACTATTTTGGTACTAACCTTTATATCAAACTTTATTATTGCTGACAACCCCATTCCAGCAGAAGCTGTAAAGTTTGATACAGGAGATACTGCCTGGATGATCGTTGCAACTGCATTTGTATTGTTAATGACTCCTGGTTTAGGATTTTTCTATGGAGGTATGGTTGGTAAGAAAAACGTAATTAGTACTATGCTGCAAAGTTTTATGGCAATGGTAATTGTTACAATTTTATGGACTGTTGTTGCTTTTGGTTTGGCTTTTGGACCAACAATTGGAGGAATTATCGGAAACCCTTCTGAGAATTTGTTCTTTGCAGGAGTTGGAACTAATACTGCATGGAGCCTTGCACCAACGATTCCATTTATTTTATTCGCATTATTCCAGGCAAAATTCGCTATCATTACTCCTGCATTAATTACAGGTGCATTTGCAGAGCGTGTACGTTTCTGGGCTTATTTATTATTCATGGTTTTATTTATATTATTGATATATGCGCCGCTTGCTCACATGACTTGGCATCCTGATGGAGTTTTCTTTAAAATGGGAGTATTAGACTTCGCTGGTGGAACAGTAGTTCACATGAGTGCTGGATGGGCTGCATTAGCGGGAGCTATCTTCTTAGGAAAAAGAAAAGTTCAAAAAGTGAATCCTGCGAGAATTACATATGTATTATTAGGAACAGGTTTACTTTGGTTTGGATGGTTTGGTTTTAACGCTGGATCTGCATTAGGAGCAAATGGTCTTGCTGCTCAAGCTTTAGGAACCACTACGGTTGCTGCCGCTGCCGCTGCAATGGCTTGGGTTTTCCTTGATAAAATTTTAGGTCACAAATTATCTGCTCTTGGAGCTTGTATTGGAGCTGTTGTAGGTCTTGTGGCTATCACACCTGCTGCTGGTTTCGTAAGTATCCCTCACGCAATCTTCATCGGTTTATTCTCTGCAATTGTAAGTAACATTGTAGTAAGCAAATTCCCTAAAGGTAAAATTGATGATGCCCTTGATGTATTTGCTTGTCACGGTGTTGGTGGTATGGTAGGTATGCTTTTAACTGGTGTTTTCGCTTCAAAAGCAATCAATCCTGCTGTTGGAGATAATCAAGGTTTAATCTTCGGAACTCCAACATTATTCATCAATCAGCTAATTGCTTTAGTTGTCGTTTCAATCTTCGCATTTGTAGCTTCTTATGTATTGTTTTTCATTGTAAACAAAATTACACCGCTAAGAGTTACTGAAGAAAAAGAAGAACTAGGATTAGATATTTCTCAACACGGAGAATTCTTATAAGATTTAATTTTCACTTTCGTTACTTGATAAAAAAAGCACTCTAAATTTGACTTAGAGTGCTTTTTGATTATAAAATATTTTAGATTGTAGATTGATGATTGCTGATTTTAGATTGTGGATTTTAAATTTTCTAATATAGCTGCAGATTATAAGATAGTGTTTAAACCCAAACAACAAACAACAAACAACAAACAACAAACAACTACTACTTAAAATTCGAAATCCCTTCTTTCAGCCATTTCAAATATTCATCAGCACTTACGTAACTGATTGTTGGTTTAGAAGCGTTTAAATTGTTTGCTTCCAAATCTGTAATTACATATAAAGGCTGTGTGTTAGTTTTATATTTTGAAATCATAAAATCTGTCCATTTATCTCCTGCCGTAATGATTTTATCTCCAGCTTCAGTTGTAAACTGCTCTTCTTTTGGCAATTCACGTTTGTCATCTACATAAAGCGAAATCAAAACCACATCATTTTTCAGAATGGGAAGAATCGTTGGTTCAGACCAAACATTATTCTCCATTTTTCTACAGTTTACGCAAGCATACCCAGTAAAATCAAGCATAATTGGTTTATTAATTGCTTTTGCGTAAGCTAATCCATCCTCATAATCGTGAAAAACCATAATTCCGTGCGGACCTAATTCGGCACCTTCCGGCATTCCTTTTCCAGCTTCAGAAGAAACTCCATTAACAGAACCTCCTACTCCAAACGGGCTTTCACTGTAGGTTGGAGGCGGCGGAAATGCACTTATTAATTTCAAAGGTGCACCCCAAAGTCCTGGAATTAAATACATCGTGAACACTAAAGTCAACAATCCTAAATACAGTCTTCCAACCGAAATATGATGCGTAGGACTATCATGAGGCAATGTAATTTTTCCGAATAAATATAAAGTAAGCGCACCGAAAATAGCAATCCAAATCGCAATAAAAACTTCTCTTTCTAAGAAATGCAATTGTAAAACTAAATCAGCGTTTGATAAAAATTTGAATGCGAAAGCCAATTCTAAAAACCCTAGAACCACTTTTACTGTATTCAGCCATCCGCCAGATTTTGGTAATGAATTTAACCAGCCCGGGAACATAGCAAATAACATAAACGGAAGTGCCAGTGCAGATGAGAATCCTAACATTCCCACAATTGGAGCAATTCCTCCGTTTGAAGCCGCATCCACTAATAACGTTCCTACAATTGGTCCTGTGCAAGAAAATGATACAATTGCAAGCGCCAATGCCATAAATAAGATTCCAACTATACCGCCTTTATCTGCTTGTTGATCTGCTTTGTTTGCCCATGAATTTGGAAGCATAATTTCGAAAGCCCCCAAAAATGATGTAGCAAAAACCACTAAAATCACAAAGAAAATCAGGTTAAACCAAACATCTGTAGACAAAGCGTTTAAAGCATCGGCACCAAATATTTTAGTCACGATAAGACCTAAAATCACATAAATAGCAATAATTGAAAGTCCGTAGAAAATAGCATTTCTAATTCCTTTTGCTCGGCTTTTACTTTGTTTAGTGAAGAAGCTCACCGTCATAGGAATCATTGGGAAAACGCATGGCGTTAATAATGCCGCGAATCCTGATATAAAAGCTATAAAAAAGATTGACCACAAACTTCTTGCTGGTGCAGAGGCAGGGATTTCTTCTTTTGCTGTTTGTGCTGTTTCAGTTTTTGGCTGTGCTGCTGCTTCTTTTTTAATAGTATCAATCGCCAGACCTGTCACTTTTGTTTCATCCAATTTAGCTTCTGTTAAAGCAGGAACTTCATCCATTTTGAAAGTAGAAGGTACTGAAATTGAAAATTTCTTGCTTGAATTGATACAAACTTCTTTACAAACCTGAAAATCAAAATCAACATCAACCGTTTTTAAGTTTGGATTGATGATTTTTATTTCTTGTTCGATGTGTGCTTTTCCTTCAAAGAAAGTCTCGTCTACACCGAAAACATCATTAAAAGCCGTTCTGGTTTTACCTTCTTTGGCTTTTCCAACTAACTCATAATTTCCTTTCTGGTTTTTAAACGTAATTTCCAAAGCTAGAGGTCCGCCATCTGGTGTAAACTGCGAATACATATGCCAGTCTTTTTCGATTACGGCATCAAAAATCAATAAGGCATTGTTTCCTTTTTTCTCAATTTTTGACGTCCATTTTACAGGTTCGAGTATTTGGGCATTACTATTTAAAGCAAAAAAGAAAAACAGTAAAAAAACTGTGATTCTGTTCCAGATACTTCTTGAAGTTATCGTGTTTAGGTTTTGATTAAAGTTCATTATTGCATTTCTATTTTAAGTATTTTATTTGTGGTATTTTCAATTTTAAAACGTTCGTCCTGTCTGATTCCGATTACCCATACAATTTTATCTCCCGACCATAAAATCCATGTTTTTTCTTTTTCAATCAGGGATAATTTCTCGTCTTTAAAAAGTTTGCTGACTTTTTTTGACTTACCATTCATTCCAAAAGGCTGGAAAATATCACCCTCATTCCATTTACGTAATATAAGTGGAAAATGGATTTTTTCAGCGTCGACAAATATAGTTCTATTTGAACCGAATGTTGTGTGACCTACGTTACAAAGTGTCATTTTTAAGGGAAAATTAACTTCTGTATCGTTTTCAGAAATTTCAAATTCTTCTTTTTCTGATGTTCCCGAAAAGGGCGTTAAAATCAACATTTCTCTGTTTTTCAACAATCTGAATTCTTCTGCAAAAATTTGTTTTCCAGACTGTCCTTCCACTAAATCATAGATATCGTTCCAAGCCGAAAATCCAAATTCTTTCAGCCATTGGTACAAATATGATTTATAATTCGGAAGTTTTTTAAGCTGATTCAAATCGAAATGAATATCATCTCCAGCTTCTTTAGCAACTTGCTGATATACCATAATTGAAGCATCTTCCACCATTTCATTTGATTCCTGCAGAAAAGATTGTGTTTTCTGAAAAGCATCCAAAAAATTAGGATTGATTTCTTTTAAAATGGGAACTAAATCATGACGAATTTTATTTCGAAGATATTTAGTCGAAGCATTACTGCTGTCTTCTCTCCATTCTATTTTGTGCTCTTCAGCGTATTTCAAGATTTCATCTCTAGAAAATGGAAGCAGCGGACGGATTATTTTATCGTTTTGTTCTGGAATTCCAGTTAATCCTTCTAATCCAGTTCCTCGCGTTAAGTTGATAATAAAAGTTTCCAGATTATCATCGGCGTGATGAGCAGTTAATAGAAAATCAAAGTTTTTTTCTTCTAAAAGTTCATAAAACCAGCTGTAGCGAAGTTCTCTTGCTGCAACTTGTATCGAAACTTTGTAATCATTGGCAAAAGCTTCGGTATCAAATTGGGTCGTAAAAATTTTGATATTGTTTTGATCGCAATAGTTTTGAATAAATTCTTGATCTCCAAAACTTTCTAGTCCGCGAAGCTGAAAATTGCAATGCAGAACTGCTATTTCGTAGTTTAATTGTTTAAATAAATGCAATAAAACCATACTGTCTAATCCGCCGCTTACAGCGAGAAAAAGCTTTTTCTCTGCCAAAAAAGGAAAACGGGAAACGATATGATTTTTGAATTTTGAAAACATTCTATAAAAGTAAAAAATTAAATTCGATCTATTTTTAAATGAAATGTTAAGCATTGTTTTCTGCCACGAATTCACGAATTATTTTTTTTATGCAGATGGCGCAATTTTTACCACAAATTAGCGCAAATTATTTTTACGTTGCGATTATTAATAATTCGTAACCCGAGCGATAGCGAATAGACGAAGTAATTCGTGGCGAAAAAAAATTATTGTAAAACTTCGTGCATTGCTTTTGCTTTCAGTAAACATTCTTCGTATTCTTTTTCAGGGACAGACTGCGATGTTATGGCACTTCCTACTGAAAATGAAACGTATTGTTTTTCTTGATTGTATAAAATACTTCTGATTACGACATTAAAATCAAAATCACCTTCTGGCGAAAAATAACCAACCGCACCGCTGTACAGTCCGCGTTTGGTTTCTTCGAGGTTTTCAATAATCTTCATTACAGAAATCTTGGGAGCTCCGGTCATACTTCCCATTGGAAAAGTGGATTTTAAAACATCAACAGCCGAATATTGCTGATCTAATTTTGAAATAACCGTTGAAATCATTTGGTGTACCTGCAGAAACGAATAAATTCCGCAGAGTTCTTTTACCTCAACCGAACCTTTTTGCGCTGTGTGCGAAAGATCGTTACGTACCAAATCTGTTATCATGATATTTTCAGCACGCTCTTTTTCGTCTGAAGCTAAACTATTTTTTGATTTTTCATCTTCAATTGGATCAGCAAATCTTCTAGAGGTTCCTTTGATTGGCTGAGAAATAATGGTTTCTCCAACTTTTTTCAAATACCTTTCCGGCGATGCTGAAAGCAGAAAATGTTTGTGATTTTTAAAGAAAACTGAAAACGGCGCTTGTGAAATTTCATTTAGTTTTCTGAATTTTTCTAACGGATTTATAATGGCATTTTCGGCATAAAATTCCATACAGAAATTTGCTTCATACATATCACCAATATGAATGTGATGCAGCATTTGATTTACTTTTTCTACATATACATCTTTTGAAATTCGCTGTTTAATTTCAATTTTATTTAATGAGGCAAAAGATTCAGAATAGGTTTGTATAATTTCAGTAAAATCATCTTCAAATTCATCATCACAAAAACGCAGATATTGCATTTCAAGCTGATTCTCTTTCAATAAAAAAACTTTTTTAGGCTGAAAGAAAAATAAATCGGGAAATTCTAATCCGTCAAAATTATTGGATTTTAAATCCTCAATATCATTTTTTAAGTCATACGACAAATAACCAAAAAGCCAGTCTTTAGTCGTTTGCTTGTATTGTTTTAAATCATCAAATGCATTGTGAAAATCAGTTTTAATTGATGTAAAAGCATCAACTGCCAGAATGCAATCGAAACTCGAATATTCTTCTGGATAGCCATTGCCTTCCAAAAAAACAACCTCCCGAAACTGCTGTGACCACGTTAAAAGCTGTTGTTTAAAATCGGAAGGATTTGAAATATGTTTATGAATAGAAACTCTCAAAAATGATATTTTTTTAAACTTCAAAATTACAACAAAAAAAATCCTTCGATAAAAGAATATCTAAAATTATTGGCACGCTTTTTAGTCTATCGATTTTGAATCGATTCATAAAATATTTTACACAATCAGAAACCTTTTAACCAACAAAAGTTTATTTAATCAAATTTTTAACCTTTTATGAAAACAATTACAAAACTAGGATTAACCACTTTGGTAATCACTACATTGCTTTTTTCGTGTAAAAAAGCAGATTATGCTACATCTGAAACTGCTGATTATGCGGTAGACAGTACCGCAATTTCTTCATCGGCTGCTGTTGAAAAAAAAGACAGTAATCAGAAATTTATCCGAACCGCCGATTTAAAGTTCAAGGTTAAGAATGTGGTCAAATCAACTTATGCAATCGAAAATGCGGTTCAGAAATTTGGAGGTTTTGTAACCTATACAAATCTGCAAAGTACTATTCAGGACCAGATTAAAACTAAAATAAGTCAGGACAGCACGCTGGAAACAACCAAATTTACGGTTGAAAATAACATTACTATTAGAGTTCCTAATACGCAATTAGATACTGTAATTAAAACCATTGCAAGACAAATTGACTTTTTGGATTTTAGAGTGATTAAAGCCGATGATGTTTCGTTGAAATTATTAGGCAATCAGCTTTCTCAAAAAAGAAATAGTGAAAGTGCTGACCGAATTACAAAAGCAATTGACAACAAAGGCAAAAAAGTAAATGATATTGTTGATGCCGAAAATACACTAGCAAATCAAAAGGAAGCTAATGATAATGCTGTTTTAAACAATCTTTCTTTAAAAGATCAGATTAATTTCAGCACTGTTACTTTACAGCTTTATCAAAATCAAACCGTAAAACAAGAAGTAACGGCAAGTGAAAAAGACGGCAGCAGCTATGAGCCTAATTTAGGAATTCAAATTGTCGATGCTTTAAAAAATGGTTTGTATATCATTCAGGCAGTTTTTGTCTTTTTCCTTAATTTATGGCCTTTTATATTAATTGCAATTGGATGTTATTTAGCCTATAAAAAATATTTCAAAAAATAATCAAAACTGTTAAAATTCAGCAATTTAGTAAGCAAAAAAATCATTATATTTGATATAGCATTTAAACTAATCCCAAAATAGAATATTATTGATTATTGAATTCTCAGTAAAGTGATTCTAAAAATAGATTTTCTTTTTATTTGAGAATATAGATTTTGCATTTTCAGCACACTAATTATATCTATTAACCTATTCAAATTTTAAGTATTATGAAAATTGCTACTATTATTGTCCGCGTTTTGATTGGTCTTTTACTACTCTTTGCTTCCATTTCGTTTTTTCTAAAATTAGCTCCAGAACCGGAAACAACGGGGAATTTTAAGGCCTTTAATATGGGTTTAGTTGCTTCGACTTATTTACTGCCACTGGCAAAAACTGTTGAATTACTGTGTGGAATTTCGTTTGTAACAGGACGTTTTGTTACGTTAGCAAACATTTTAATTCTTCCAATTACAATTAATATTTTGTTTATCAATTACTTTTTAGCTCCAGATGGGCTTCCAGTTGCCGTACTTCTGTTCATCGGTAATTTATTTTTGATTTATAGATATTGGGATAATTACAAAACGGTTTTCACTCCTTGATTTTTCAAAACTAAAAATAAAAAACCCGGTTCTTTACGACCGGGTTTCTTTTTAATTTGTTTTATCGTGTTTTACCCAAACTAAATCGGTTACGTTATATCCAATATCTTGAGCTTTGATCAGAAATTCTGCTTTGACACTTTCTGGAATTGTTTTTTCTCTTGAAAGTATCCACATATATTTTAAACTTTCGCCTGCTACAAGAGCATATTTATACTCTGTATCTATGGCAATAACATTGTATCCTGAATAAAAAGGACCAAAAAATGAGACCTTAAGCATACCAATATTGTCTTTTTTGACAAATTTGGCTTTCCCGATGCTTTCTTCCCACTTGTCTTTTTTGACATCATAGCCCTTATTATCGACTTTTATGGTGCCGTTATCATTCAAAGAATATTCGGCTGTAACATTGTTTAAATCTCTTTCCCATTTGTAATCTAATCTGGCAATTTCATACCATTTACCTAAATATCTGGCTTTGTCAAAATTAGTTACAGGTTTTGCTTTATCCGGAATTCCTCCTCCACAAGAACTCAGCGCGATTCCGATTCCTGCTCCAATTAAAACTGGAACTATATATTTGCTTTTCATAACGCTATCTTTTTAAATACCATAAAGATAGCACCCGAAATACACATCTAATTTACAAAATTATTTTTGAATATTATATTTTGTGAAGCATAAAAAAACCGTCTCGTTTTTTAATGAGACGGTTTATAAATATGATTTAAAGTAAAAATTATACGTGTAAAGCTCTATTTTCTGTAGCTGCCAATGCTGCCTCTTTTACCGCTTCCGCGAAAGTTGGGTGCGCATGGCTCATTCTTGAAATGTCTTCAGCAGAAGCTTTGAATTCCATTGCAGTAACTGCTTCAGCAATTAAATCTGCTGTACGAGCACCAATCATGTGAACTCCTAAAACCTCATCTGTTTTCTCATCAGCCAAGATTTTTACGAATCCGTCTAAGTCAGCACTTGCTCTCGCACGTCCTAAAGCTTTGAATGGGAAACTTCCTGATTTGTATTTAACTCCAGCCGCTTTCAATTGCTCTTCAGTTTGTCCAACTGCAGCAACTTCTGGCCAAGTGTAAACTACACCAGGAATTAAGTTATAATCGATATGTGGTTTTTGGCCCGCTAAGATTTCAGCAACCATCACTCCTTCTTCTTCCGCTTTGTGTGCCAACATCGCTCCGCGAACAACATCACCAATTGCGTAGATATTTGGAGTACTGGTTTGTAAATGATCATTTACTTCAACTTGTCCTCTATCTGAAATTTTAACTCCAGCTTTATCAGCGTTTAATCCGTCTGTGTAAGGACGACGACCAACAGAAACTAATGAATAATCTCCTTCAAGAGTAATAGTTTCTCCTTTTGCGTTTTCAGCTTGAACTACAACAGCATCACCGTTTCTTTCAACTGATTTTACTTTGTGAGAAACATAGAATTTCATTCCTTGTTTTTTCAATACTTTAGTTAATTCTTTAGAAAGCGCCCCGTCCATTCCTGGAATAATTCTGTCCATGAATTCTACTACAGAAACCTGAGCTCCTAAACGAAGATACACTTGTCCAAGCTCGATTCCGATAACTCCTCCACCAATAATAACTAAGTGTTTTGGAACTTCTTTTAAAGCTAAAGCTTCAGTCGAAGTGATGATTCTTTCTTTATCAATTTTGATGAATGGCAAAGAAGATGGTTTTGATCCTGTAGCAATTACAGTATATTTTGCTTCAATAGTTTCTGAAGTTCCGTCAGCTTTTGCAACAGCAATGTGAGTTGCGTCTACGAAAGAACCTATACCATTGAAAACAGTGATTTTATTTTTATCCATTAAGTAGTTGATTCCACCTACGGTTTGATCTACAACAGCTTGTTTGCGCGCGATCATTTTCTCTAAATTGATTTTTACATCACCAGAAACTTCGATTCCGTGATCTGCAAAATGAGCAATTTCTGAATAGTGGTGAGAAGATGATAATAATGCTTTTGAAGGAATACAACCTACGTTAAGGCAAGTTCCGCCTAATGAAGTATATTTTTCTACAATAGCAGTTTTGAAACCTAATTGTGCGCAACGAATTGCTGATACATATCCGCCAGGACCTGAACCTATAATGACTACGTCAAATGAACTCATAGTTTATCTATTTTATTTTAAGCGTCACAAATTTAAGGAATAAAGTTTTGTTTAAAGTTTAAATTTCAATGTTTTTTGCGTGAAATTTGGGGTTTTTATTAACCGCAAAGAGCGCTAAGATTTACGCAAGGTTCGCTAAGTTTTATTTTATCGTGACAAAATTTTGCTCGCAAAGACGCTAAGTCGCAAAATTTTTTTTGAATTGCCTTCCTGCTTTAGCTGGAGGTTTCAAATTGAAAACATATCAGGCTTTAGCCAAACTTTGAGAATTTTGACTAAAGCCTCTTGCTTATAACTATACTTTACATCTAGCTAAAGCTGGACGCAATTCAGCTATACAAAATTCACAAAAGAACTTCGCGACTTAGCGTCTTTGCGAGATTAAAAAACTTAGCATCTCAGAACCTTAAACCTTAAAAAGAAATCACCGTAGAGTTCTTCACTTCGCTAATCATAAACATACTTTGTGTGCTCCCGATATGCTGTAAAGAAGTTAGTTTGGTTACTAAAAATTCTCGATAGGCTTCCATATCTTTTACTAGAACTTTTAAAATATAATCGTAATCGCCGCTTACGTGGTGGCATTCTAAAACTTCATTTAGTTTGATGACTTCACTTTCGAATTTGGTTAAGAATTCTTTGGTATGCTGAATCAATTTTAAATGACAGAAAACTACAAATCCTTTTTCGATTTTAGATTTATCGACTAAAGCCGCATAGTTTTTTATAATGCCTTCGCGCTCCAGCTTTTTAATTCGTTCATAAACTGCTGTTACAGAAAGATTCAATTTTAAAGACAATTCTTTATTGGTCTTTTTGCTGTCGGTTTGAAGCAAAACGAGGAGTTTTTTATCTATTTCGTCAAGAGTCATTTTGGTTGATTGTTTTTACTTGATTGTTGATGGATTACTTAAGTGAAAGAAAATCTATTGACATGTATTTTTTAGAACAAATTTAGATTAAAAATCATTATTAATTTAATTTAATAGTTTTAAAATCTAAATAAAAACGAAACAATTGATTAATTATCTAAAACACTCTTTCTTTGACTGGAATTTCTTTTGAAAAACAAATGTCCTAGCCCTGATAGAAGTGGAAATCCTTTTGCTTTTTTCTTTAAAAAGTAAAAGATTGAAACGGATAGCAGGAAGCAGCTCCTTATCCTTCGACTTTGCTCAGGATGACAATGGCAACTTGAAACTAACAAAAAACTAACTATAATGAAAGACTTTAATCCAGCAGATAAAATTCAGGATTTGCAATACTTTGGGGAATTTGGCGGTGTGAATCCATCAATTTCTGATTCTTCTACTTATACTTTTTTATCGGCAAAAACGATGTTCGATACTTTTGAAGGCAATATGGAAGGCTGTTATTTGTATTCGCGCCATTCTTCACCAAGTAATTTGTACTTGGATCAGGCTTTGGCCGCAATGGAGGGAACAGAAACGGCAAATGTTTCAGCTTCTGGTATGGGCGCTATTACACCTACTCTATTGCAATTATGCGGTGCGGGAGATCATATCGTTTCAAGCCGAACGATTTATGGCGGTACCTATGCTTTTTTGAAGAATTTTACGCCTCGTTTTGGTATCGAAACCACTTTTGTTGACATTACTAAACTGGATGTTGTAGAAGCTGCAATTACTTCTAAAACTAAAGTTTTGTACTGCGAAACCGTAAGTAATCCGTTATTGGAAGTAGCAGATATTCGTGGTTTGGCTGCAATTGCCAAAAAGCACCATTTGAAATTAGTTGTAGACAACACGTTTTCTCCATTATCAGTTTCTCCTGCAAAATTGGGGGCTGATATTGTAATTCACAGTTTGACGAAATACATTAACGGAAGCAGTGATACCGTTGGTGGTGTAACGTGTGCTTCGAAAGAATTTATTAATTCGCTGAAAAATGTCAACACTGGCGCAAGCATGCTTTTAGGACCAACAATGGACAGTTTGCGTTCTGCAAGTGTGATGAAAAACCTGAGAACACTTCATATTAGAATTAAACAGCACAGTCATAATGCGCATTTTCTAGCAGATCAATTTGAAAAAGACGGTTTAAAAACGGTTTATCCGGGATTGAAAAGTCATCCGAGTCATGAATTGTATAAAACGATGATTAATCCCGAATATGGTTTTGGTGGTATGCTGACCATTGATGTTGGATCTTTGGAAAAAGCTAATGAATTAATGGAATTAATGCAGGATAGAAATCTGGGTTATTTAGCAGTAAGTTTAGGTTTTTATAAAACGTTATTCAGTGCACCGGGAACTTCAACTTCAAGTGAAATTCCGTTAGAAGAACAAAAAGAAATGGGATTGACTGATGGTTTGATTCGTTTTTCTATTGGTTTAGAGAATGATATTCAGCGTACTTACGAAATGATGAAAGCTTGTATGATTGAACTTGGGGTTTTACAAAAAGATTCTAAGGTTCTGAGCTGCTAAGGTTCTAAGTTTTTTAATCCTCTTGCTGATCTTGCTGATCTTTTTCTTAGCAAATAATCTGTTTAATCGGCGAGAGAAAAAATTACCCACAATAAATAGGAAACATTACTTTATAAATAAATTTGCATCATTTTTTTAGATTGTTTCAAATCCGCTGGAGATTTTCTCTAAGCGGATTTTTTATTTTGAAGTTTGAGTAAAAAAGCCGTTCTGAATATTCAGAACGGCTTTATAATTATCTAGGCTCGTAACCTCTAAATGTTCGCCAATATTTGTCTTTATAAATTTCGTAGCTTATCTCAAAAGTACCATTGAATTTTTTAATTAATTCATCGGCTATTTTAGTTGGTTTTCTGAAATCTTTACACGCAAAAAAGATTTCTCTTTTATTGGTGCGTGTTTCTCTTCCTATATTCAAATAACCATCCAAATCTTTAAGTTCCAATACTACATCATCCTCAATTTCATTTAATAATTGATATGTTTCTTTATCCGGCATTCCGCTATTGTTGCTTCCATCAAATGGAATTGTAATAATAAATACCCACGGATGAGATGCTTTTTTATCCCATTGTAAAATATCACTATTTATAATGGCGATAATAGCCCCACCATCTTTTGCAGTACCCTCAAGACTTGAATAATTATCATTTTCTGTATTATGTCTCGTGCCTTCATATTTCTCAACAAATTCCTTCTCTCTCCAGATTAAATAATCTTTTAATTTTTCGATTGGAATTAATTCTTCTGAAATTTCATTAGGTCCAACAACATTCATGTTATCTATCAATGTCAAAGAATTTAGTTCTCCTAAATAATTATCTAGAAAAATATAAACCCCGTTTGTTACTTTTCCTTTTTCTTCTTCAACAAATCCATTGTATACTATTGTCAAATCTATTTCGTCTGGATAACCTTCGTGAATATTAGGGTAAAATTTTAAATTCTCTTTATCAAATTTGAAATTTTCATACTCAATACCAACATCCTTAATATCTGAAGCTGGTTTAAGAGCAGTAATTTTCCATCCTACCATTTTTGGAGCCGCATTTACCAGCTCTTCTATAGCATAAATATTTCTGATTGCTCCATCTGGCGTTAAGATTAATTCAACTGTATTGTCATCAAACATGCCAGTTAAAAAATAAATTCCGTAGTGAACTTCATCTAGTTTCGGAGCTAATTTTTCAAAAAAACCTTGGTGGATATTTCCTCTGTTTTTAACGATTTTAAAAAACTCTTTTTCCTTTTTTAGAAACCAATTCCAGAAGTCCTTATTAGATTGTATTGGAGCATCATTTTTGCCCAATATTTTATCAAGAAAACTCATTTATTACAAATTATATTTTAAAATTTACTGAAAACAAACTTAAGGAAAAGCCTTTTAAAACATAGGATTATTTGTATAAAAATTAGAACATTTTAAAACACTCTCAGCCAGAATGAGTTAGTTCATAAAAATCATTTTACCCAGATTTAAAGAGATTAAGGCAGATTTAAACCTATTTTTTATATAAAAATCCAAAACTAGATCTGCTACAATCATTTAAAATCTGCGCGCAAATAATTATCCCATAAAAAAAGCCGTTCTGAAATTATTCAGAACGGCTCACTTATAATTTATAACTCTTAACTTATAACTTCTCCACGAAGTTCAATTTACTATTTTTTCGGCTGTAGCCAAAGTAAATCAGCAGTCCAATTATTAACCAAACGGTAAAATAAATCCAGTTCCAAACGCTTAATTCGGCCATCATATACAAACAGCAGATTAATCCTAAAAGCGGAATCAGAGAAAGATTTTTTCTGAAAGCCCAAACTGCCAATCCAACTAACACAAATAAGAAAATCCACATTGGAATTTTATGTTTGAATAACTGAAATCCCGTTTCGTATTTTAATGAATCTTTAATTGGAAGTCCTTTTACAACCTCAGCATATTTAACTTCATCATCCTGATATTGGCTTAACAAATGCTCTAAATCTGAAGTTTCAGAAGTTTTGTTGGTGGCATCTATACTTTTTAAATAATTAAACACTTTTTCAGAATCTTCTTTGTCTAAAGACGTTACAATAGATGTTGCATCAAAAGTTTGTGCCTCATTATTAATAAATGCCATTGTTGCTTTATTATTGAACGCAAAAGCATAATATAAACCAGCTATAATTAAAACTGGTAAAATGTATTTTGAATTGATGTAAGGAGTTTTGAATTTTCCTCTTGGGATTTCAGGTTTGTTCTGCAATACTAAAACTCCCGCACAAACCAATACAAAGGCAAATAAAGTTCCGATACTGCATAAATCAGTAACCATTGTCAAGTTTAAGAATAATGCTGGAATCGCTACTACAAATCCTGTAACAATAGTGGCAAAAGAAGGTGTTTTGAATCTTGGGTGAACAGTTGAAAATTTCTTTGGCAATAATCCGTCACGGCTCATACTCATCCAGATACGAGGCTGTCCCATTTGAAAAACCAATAAAACGCTTGCCATTGCTACTACCGCACTCACCGCAATAATTCCTGACATCCATTTTAAGTCTAATTTATCGAAAACAAATGCTAGAGGATCTCCAACATTTAATTCGTGATATTTTACCATTCCAGTTAAAACCAAAGCAATAGCAATGTATAAAAGGGTACAAATGATAATCGCCCACATCATTCCGCGTGGTAAATCTCTTTGCGGATTTTTACATTCTTCTGCTGTTGTAGAAATAGCATCAAAACCAATATAAGCAAAGAAAACTGCCGATACACCTTTTAAAACCCCGCTAACTCCATTTGGCGCAAACGGATCCCAATTGGCAGTATCTACATAAAACACTCCAACTGCAATTACCAGCAGCACCACACAAAGTTTTACAACCACCATTAAATTACTTGCATTACGAGATTCTTTCATTCCTCTGTAAACCAAAGCGGTAATCAAAATAATGATGAATAAAGCTGGTAAATCAGTCACAAAGTGAAATGATCCTATTGTTGGTGCTGTTTGCCAAGCTGTATGCGCTTGTTGTAAAGCTGTGCTTAAATTTTCGAATGATTTTCCGCCTCGCATTAAAGCTTCAGCATCTTTAAAACCGTTTGAAGCGGTTAAGTAATCCATTTGAATCCATTGCGGTAAATGTATTCCGCCACTCTGGAGAAGTCCTGTAAAATAATCACTCCACGATATGGCAACCGTTATATTTCCTACAGCATATTCCATGATTAAAGCCCAACCGATAATCCAGGCAATGATTTCTCCAAAAGCTACATACGAATACGTGTAAGCACTTCCAGAAACGGGAACCATTGATGCAAACTCGGCATAAGCAAAGGCCGCAAAACTACAGGCAAGAGCAGTAAAAAGAAACAAAAATATTACGGCTGGTCCTCCGTCGGCACTCGCTTTTCCGATGGTGCTGAAAATTCCCGCTCCCACAATTGCAGCAATTCCGAAAGCAGTTAAATCTTTGGTTGTAAGATGCTTTCCTAATGCTTCATGCCCATCTGCTTCATTCTTTGCAACCTGTTTCAGAATATCCTGCACTGTTTTTTTTCGGAATAAACTTGAAAATGCCATATATTTTTCGCTATTATAAATTGATTTAATTCAGTCGTTCTGGTTTTATTTTGCAAATAATGCAAAAATTATCCTGATTTCAAATATATAAAACGATTTTGTTTTTTTGTGATTTTTTTTTCATGCCACGACCCGAGCGATAGCGAACAGGCGAAGCAATTCACGAATTATTTTTTCAAATCTTTGTCTTTAAATTTTCTCTCGCAGATTGAGCAGATTTGATTTTAAAATCTGCATAAATATTTTCATCACAACAAAAATCTGCATTATCTGCCAAACCTACGAGAGAAATAAAATCTTTGTGAACTTTGCGTAATTCTTTGCGCTCTTTGCGGTTAAATCGAAAACACAAATGTAACATTTCTCAAAATGAGCTTACTAATACAAGTAGTATTTAATTTAAAGAATCATTTTTATGGAAAAAATCACGAGACGTTCTTTTGTAAATAAATTTGGACTTGGCGTTGGCGCTTCTGTTGTCATGACTTCACTTCCTTCTTTTATCACCGAAACAGAAAAGGTTCACAAACCCTATTCTGGAAAAAAATTAAATATTGCACTTTGCGGTTTAGGAAACTACGCTTCGTTATTAGCCGAAGGGCTTCAGGTTTCTGAATATTGCCAGCTTGCCGGAATCGTTACAGGAACGCCTTCTAAAGCGGAAGCCTGGAAAAAGAAGTATAACATTCCCGAGAAAAACATTTACAACTACGAAAACTTCGATTCAATCGTAAAAAACAAAGATATTGATTTGGTGTATGTTGTAACTCCAAACTCACTTCATAAAGAATTTACTGTTCGCGCTGCAAAAGCAGGGAAACATGTTATTGTTGAAAAACCAATGGCCATTACAGTTGAAGATTGTAAAGAAATGATAAAAGCCTGCAACGATAATAATGTACAACTGGCAATGGGTTATCGTTTGCATTACGAACCGAATCATTTAGAAGTAAAACGATTGGGACAAGAAAAAGTTTTAGGGCAAGTTCGATATATAGAAGCTTCCCTAGGTTACAGCACTTATGACATTCATGACGTAAATAAACCTGTTGATTTAAATGCCCGTAACGAATGGAGATTGACTAAAAAGTTTGCAGGCGGTGGTCCGTTGATCAATTTAGGAGTTTATTGCATTCAGGTTTCGCGTTATGTTTTGGGTGAAGAGCCAATTGCGGTTACGGCACAATTCGGAGCCGTAAACAATAAAAACCGATTTGCTCAGGTTGAAGAAAATATTACTTGGCAAATGGAATTTCCGAGTGGTGCTGTTGCTAATTGCTGCAGTTCTTATGGTTTTGGCATTGATAGATTTCACGCTGCTGCAGATGAAGGTTTCTTCGAAATGAGTCCTGCTGTGAGCTATGGGCCTTTTGTAGGTAAAAGATCGGATGGAAAACCATTTAATTTTCCAGTCATAAATCAGCAGCAAACTCAAATGGATGAGATTTGTAAAGTGATTTTAGCTAACCAAAAACTCCCAAATCACATTACAGGTGAAGAAGGCATTAAAGATGTTAGAATTATCAATGCTATTTATAAAGCCGCTGAAACAGGGAAAAAAGTTAGCCTAAAATAGTTTTTTCTGCCACGACCCGAGCGATAGCGAACAGGCGAAGCAATTCACGAATTATTTTTTTGGCGCAAAATATTTTTCGAATGATGAACTAACGAATTACTCAAATTTTTAATTTGTGAAATCAGCGCAAAGTATAATTTGTGTAATTCGTGTAATTTGTGGCTAGCTTTTCAAACAGCTTCTCAAAATACTTACCGGATGCTGTGCCTCACGACTTGTTCCATCATAAATTTGATGACGACAACTGGTTCCTGCTGCGGCGATTTTTACGTCTTCTGCAGTGTTTCTCACTTTCGGAAATAACGTATCCTCGCCCATTTGCATACTCACTTGGTAATGTTCTTTTTCATAACCAAAAGAACCTGCCATTCCGCAACAGCCTGAATTGTAAATCGTAACCGTATTATTTTTAGGAAGATTCAGCATGGCGAAAGTCGCTTCAACAGAACTCAACGATTTCTGATGGCAATGTCCGTGGATTTTGATTTCTTTAGTTTCTTCTGAAAAAGAATCGGCTGTAATTTTTCCGTCTATGATTTCTTTTTTGAAGAATTCTTCGATTGTAAAAGCATTTCTTGATAACTTTTCCGCAGCTTCTTTATCATCAGCTAAACGAAGATATTCATCTCTAAAAGTCAAAATCGCTGAAGGTTCAATTCCGATTAAAGGTGCATTTGCCAAAACCAAATCTTTAAAAACACTTACATTATGATTGGCTATTTTTTTCGCTTCTTCTAGAAATCCTTTTGAAAGATACGTTCTGCCACTTTCTTCATGATCAACAACTAAAACTTGATAACCTAATTTCGTCAATAATTCAAAAGCATCGATTCCGATATTTACATCATAATAATTCGTGAATTCGTCTACAAACAAATACAATCTTCCGTTTGGAAAATCTGTTTGTGACGGTTTATTATTGGCAAACCATTTTCTAAAAGTCTTTTTCGCCAATAACGGAACTTGTCTTTCGGGTGCAATTCCCATAGTTTTTTTGACCAAAGACTGATTTGAAATAAAATTCGTAATCGCTGGGAATTTGCTTCCCATTTTATTCAATTTGGCATTGTTGGCAAAAATCTTATTTCGGGTTGAGAATCCGTTTGCTTTTTGATATTGGTATAAAAATTCGGCTTTTAAAGTTGCCACGTCTACATTACTCGGACATTCGCTCGCACAGGCTTTACAGCTTACACACAATTCAAAAACTTCGTATAATTCTTTCTGGTCGAATTTATTTTCTTTTTCAGAATACGTTAAATATTCTCTCAGTGCATTGGCTCTCGCACGTGTAGTTTCTTTCTCGTTTCTCGTTGCACGATAACTCGGACACATCGCTCCTCCGCCCGACGGCAACTTTCGGCAGTCGCCGGAACCGTTGCATTTTTCGGCAGCACGTAAAATTCCTAAACTGTCTGAGAAATCCTGAAACGTTTTAATGTCTGGTTCAACTCTTCCCGAAACGAAACGATGACTTTCGTCCATTTTCAAGGCGTTTACAATCTTCCCGATATTCAAAACCGAATTGGGATCAAATGCCAGTTTGATTCTTTTCAGCAATTCGTAATTCTTGTCGCCAATCATAAACGGAATAAACTCACCGCGCACAATTCCATCGCCGTGTTCACCGCTTAACGAACCTCTATATTTTTTCACCAAATGCGCTACTTCGGTCGCAATGGTTCTGAATAATTTTAAATCGGATGTTTTCTTCAAATTCAAAACCGGACGAAGGTGCAACTCTCCTGCACCAGCATGCGCGTAATAAATCGCTTCTTGTCCGTGGCTTAACATCATCGCCGAAAACTCTGCAATATAATTCGGCAAATCGCTCAATTCAACTGCAGTATCTTCAATCGAGTCGGCTGCTTTATCGTCGCCAACAATACTTCCTAAAAGTCCAAGACCAGCTTTTCTCAGTTCGTTGGCTTTGTCAATATCATTTCCGTAGATTTTTACTCGAGCGTAACCAAAATTGTTGTTCTCTAAATCGGCAATCAAAGCGTCGGCTTGTTTTTCGGCATCTTCTAAAGTGTGCGACGCCACTTCAAACAACATAATCGCTTTTGGTTCTCCAACCAAAAAGAAACGGTTTTTAATGTGTTCACGATTTGTTTTCGTACAATCCAAAATCGTATCGTCGATCATTTCGCAGGTGTACAAATGATGTTTCATCGCTACCACAACCGATTCTAAAGATTCCTGAATCGTATGATAATGCCCAACGACCATAATACTGTGAGGCGGCGGCAGATCGTCAACTTTCAAGGTAACTTCTGTTGTGAAAGCCAAAGTTCCTTCGCTTCCGCAAAGCAGTTTTCCTAGATTTATGGTTGGTTCGGTTCCGCCAAATAATTCCGATTTCAAAAGAATATCAACAGCATAACCTGTATTTCTTCTGTGAATTTCTGGTTTCGGAAATTCTTTTACAATTTCTTCCTGCGCTTCTTTTATCGAAAGCTCGTCGTAAATTGTTTTGTATATTTTATTTTCTAAAGAATCGCCTTTGGTTTTTTCGATAAATTCAGCTGAAGTCAGGTCTTTAAAAACGACTTCAGAACCATCGCTTAAAAGTGCTTTTACTTCTGCGATTTTATCTCGTGTAACACCATATCGAATCGAAGTTGTTCCAGAAGAATTATTTCCCACCATTCCGCCAATCATCGCGCGGTTTGAGGTTGATGTAATTGGAGCAAAAAATACGCCGTGAGGTTTTAAGAACAAATTCAGCTCATCACGAATTACGCCAGGCTGAACCGTTACCGTTTTCTTTTCGGCATTGTATGAAATGATTTTTGTAAAATGTTTCGACACATCAACCACCAATCCGTCTCCTACTGCTTGTCCTGCCAGTGAAGTTCCTGCAGTTCTTGGCGTAATCGACAGCTTATGTTCTGCCGCGAACTTAATCAGCTTGGCAATATCTTCGGTTGTTTTAGGAATTGCCACCGCATTCGGCTTAATTCGGTACACCGAAGCATCTGTGGAATAAAGCGTTTTATGAAGTTCATCGAATAAAAGGGTGCCTTCGAGACTCGCGGATAATTGCTCTAAATGAGATTGGGTCAACATGTAAATGTGCTTTTTATAAAAATATTTCCTGAAAAAACTCAGACGACAAAGATAAAAATATCACAAGGTAAAACGATTCTATTTTGTGAATTTATCTAACAACTCCGTCAATATTTTATAAAATTCGAAGAGAATCCTGTAAGTGTTTTATTTACTAAAAAAGTAATTTTAGAATTTTCGTTTGTTGGACGAAATAATTTTAAACACATAGAAACATAGATTTATTTCTTTAAATTCTGAGAATAGTTGAAAAAATCTAGATTTTAACACATAGCACTTTACGTTAAGCTATGTGAATTGAAACAAATGAAATGCCTTTAAGTGCAAACAAAAACTATGTTTCTATGTGTTAAAAAAACAACTCAGCGAGTTTAAACATTTTACGCCTTAATTATTATGGAAAATTTCTTTCAGGACGTCATTAATCACCTCGAAGGTTACTACAATAGCATTGTCGATCTTACGCCAAAATTTATTTTAGCAATTTTGGTCATTCTCGTGTCATGGTTTATTGCGAGCCGTGTGGGTATTTTTGCAGGAAACCGACTCAAAGCTAAAATGCACGATCGTTTGCTTGCCATTTTTATTGCCCGTTTAATCAAATCGGTTTTGATTATTATCGGAATCTTGTTTATGTTCCGAATTATTGGTCTCGAAGGCGTTGCGCAAAGTATGCTTGCGGGCGCGGGAATCTCGGCTTTTGTGATTGGTTTTGCACTTAAAGATATTGGCGAAAATTTCCTTGCCGGAATTCTGCTGGCTTTCAAAAGACCATTTTCTATTGGCGATATTATCGAAAGTAACGGCGTAAAAGGCGAAGTTATCAACCTAAACCTTCGCGATACCGAAGTCAAAAGCGATTCAAAAATCATTTATATTCCCAACGCACTTCTTATAAAAAACACGCTCATTAACTACAACAGTGAAGGTTTTCTGCTTCAGACTTTTACCGTCGGACTTGAATATGGTTCTGATTATACCAGAGCCATTGAACTTGTTAAAGAGATTCTAGGAAACGACGAAAATGTAACTGAAAAAGACCACGAAAACGCCGCCGTAATTACCGATGTTATTGCCGGAGGTATTATTCAGCTTAATATTCGCTATTGGGTGAAAACCGCTTCAACAACCGAAAATTCAGAATGCCGTTCTAAAATTATTGCTGCTGTTTTGAATAAATTGAAGGAAAATGGATTTGTGCTTAAATAAAGGTTCTGAGGTACTGAGATGCTAAGTTTTCTTTAAACACGATTGTCACCCTGAGCGTAGTCGAAGGCTTATGAAATCTAAAATTTACTAACTATTACCGATAGCGCGGATTTGCAATCCGTAAACGCAAAGTATATTTTTTTCACTTATAATCTGTCCGATCCAATCTATGCGTGCACGGATTACAAATCCGCGCTATCGGTTTCTCTTTGCAGAATCCCGCGTGTGATTTCTCGTTCCTCGAAATGACAAACTAGCTGGAAATTTACTTCCATTTATCTTTTCTCAAAATAACGTTTTATATTTACCGTGCAGAGATGATTTACTACAAGAAAATTATTTTTAAAATATAATATTTTTCTTACTTAAAATATTTTTTTGATATCTTTACAATCCTAAACACAAAGAAAATGATATCAAAAAAACTTTTGCCCGTATGGTATGGTGGCGGTATTGGAAACAACTGCAACGCACTTTGTGGCGTAGGACACCTTAGCTGTACGGGTTTCTTTTCCTAAACACAAAGATTATGAGTATTAACACAATTTCACGAGAAACTGAAATTCGACTTTTGAATTTTTTCAGCGACAGAATCCTGCCCGAAGAAATGGCAAAAACACTAAGGCAGATTAATTTCACATTAGCTTTAGGCATTATGAGCGAGCACGAAACACTTCAAAATGAAATCGCAAAATTAAGAGACGGTTTATACTGGCTTAATGAATTAGCAGAAACTTTAAATCCTTATTTGGAGATAGAGTAAAAAGCTTAAAAATGAAAACCCTCGGCTTTTTAAGCCGAGGGTTTTTATTATTGTTTGCCTATTAGCGGATTTATCCTATTCCTCAATTGATTTTCTATAACTGGAATTATAGCATCATAATTTGTCAATTCAAGATTTATTACACTGATTCTAAAAATTTCTTGTTTCATATTTTCTCTTGCTAAAAGTTTCATGGCAAAAGTTGTTTTAGCTAACTCCTTATATATATGACCATGCAATCTCGATTTAATATTCTTAGATTTTCCAATATATAATGGAATCCATTCTTTTAACTCATTATGAGCTTTTATTCTTTTCAATTTAAAATTTGGAGTGAATTTTTTTAAATAGTTTTTGTCTTCCCATCTTAATTTAAAATCATTAACCCATTCTTCATATACTTCAAAATTCTCGTTATTTCTAACCTCAATCAAATAAAGTCCTGGGTGCATTAAAATATCCCATGGGATATTTTCTAATTTTTCATTCAATTCAAATTGACATATTTCTTTAAAATGAAGTTCATTTGCAAATACTTTAATTAAATCAAGTTGCTTTGTTATTTCGACATCTATAGTTTTGATCATCAATTTTGCATATTAAAATTTATAAATTATTTAATCACTTTTGAATTCATTTATTTCTTCTTATTGTTATCACTAAAAATTCCAATTCCTATAAAAATTAGAAAACCAATAAATAAAAATTTACCAAAACCTGAAGAGCTATCGCCTCCACAAACCCCACAACTACCTCCACTATTACAATATCCGCAATAATTACAACTTGAACAAGCTCCACAGTTTGAAGAGCCTGAACATCTTCCGGCAAATAAAACATTACTTTGCAAAAGAGAAAACATCACGAATAAACAAATTAATTTATTCGTAATTGACTTTTTTACCATTCTCATTAGTTTTTATATTTATTCGATAATAATAGAGATATTAGTTGTAAGCAATTAATTATCATATTCCTTTAAATCATCCAAGGTTAAATCAATTAAAACAGGTATTTTTCCATTTTTTATTTCAGAATAATTTACCTCATGACCATTAAATAAATCAACTGCAATGCAATAATCAGGATTGACATAAAAATCTTTTGAATAATGTTTATCCAAATATCTATAAATCATATCAGCAAACATTCCCAATTCACTTTTTTTAAAACCACCTATTTGAGCTACAAACCAAATGCCGGCAATTTCTTCGCTACCATTACTTGAAAATGTATAAATATGACAAGGCTTCGATTCGATTGGGAATCCTTTAATATTGATTATGGAACGCTCTTTTGGTTGAGTTAGAAATTTCAGTTCTATGTTAGGCTTTAGATGTTTAAAATCATAATCTTTGAAACTACTAACGATATCAAGATTTCTTTGAAATTGATCTTTATTTCTTTTATCTTCTTCAATTTCTATTTTGTCTTCCAATAAATCACATTTTTCTTCTAACAAATCGGGGTTATCAGTCTTAAAAGTGTTTCTAATTGCACTTAAACAACTAATCCAATAATCACCACCTGAACCATCTTCAGATTTTACTTTCTCTTTATTAAGATTTTTGAAAAAAGTAATTTTTGTACGATCATTTTTTCCACGAAATTCGATTAGTTTTTTTACAGTTATTTTTTCCATAGTTCAAAATAATATTTCATTGATTACTAAATACTTTAAGTCGAAGCAAATATCAATACTCTAGAAATATCACTTTTACGGAAAACCGTATAATCCTAAAGTCTTTTGTTACAATTTTAAATATAAATGGAATAAAAAGAAACAAGTATTTATAACCTGATTATAAAAAGTAAAATCAAGTAAATATCAAAAACATAAAACAACTTAAAAAACATAAATAAGAATATCAAAAATAAAAATCTCATGATTTCTTTAATTTATATCCAAATTAATCCCATTTTAGCGTTATCAATAAACTGACTTCTATAAAACCTCATTTTAAATGAATAAAAATATAAGTGCTCTTTACAATATAGCTCAAAAAGAAACCCGAAAAATATTGGGTTTAATGTCTGGAACTTCTCTCGACGGACTTGATATAGCTTTGTGTGCTGTTTCTGGTTCTGGCGAAAGCACAGATGTAAAAATCCTTGAATTTGAAACGATTTCTTATTCTGAAGATATTAAAAATGAAATCAGAAAAGTATTTGCCCAAAGAACAATCGATTTTCAGCATTTGGCTTTATTAAATGAGTGGATCGGAATATTGCACAGCGACATGATTAACGATTGTTTGAAAAAGTGGAATATTTCGCCAAACGAAGTAGATTTAATTGCTTCGCACGGGCAAACGGTTTTGCACGCTCCGAAGTTTTTGCATCAGCAGGAGAAATTTCCAAATGCGACTTTACAAATTGGCGACGGTGATCATATTGCGGTGGAAACGGGAATTATCACCCTATCCGATTTCAGACAAAAACACGTTGCGGCTGGTGGCGAAGGCGCACCTTTGGCGGTTTACGGTGATTATTTATTATTTGGAAAAAAAGGCGAAAACAGAATCATGCTCAACATGGGCGGAATTGCAAATTATACCTATCTCCCAGCCTCTCTAAACGCCGAAGAAGTTTTTGTAACCGATACTGGAACAGCAAATACGCTAATAGACATTTTCACTAAACATTATTTCCCTAAAAAAAGTTACGATAAAGATGCTGAAATCGCCAAGCAAGGAACTGTAAATCAAGAACTTTTAGAGGAACTTAAAAAAGATGATTTCTTCCAGAAAAGTTTCCCAAAATCGATTGGACAAGAGCTTTTTAATTTCGGTTTTGTACAGTCGGCTTTGGTAAAATGTGGTTTAGAAAACATTTCGGCACCAGATTTGCTGGCGACTTTAACACGTTTAAGTGCAGAAACGATTGCGGAAGCGATTTATTTCACCATACAAAACACTTCAATTCTGGCAGAAGAGTTTCATATTTATATGTCTGGAGGCGGGACTAATAATCCGTTATTGGTAAAATGGTTAAAGGAATTATTGCCTTACAAATTTCATACAAGCGACGATCTGGGCATTTTAAGCGATGCAAAAGAAGCCGTTTTATTTGCGCTTTTAGCAAATGAAACAGTGGCTGGAGGCGATTACAATTTCGGAAACAGCAAAATCCCATCTGTGACAATGGGGAAAATTTCGTTTCCTGATTAAAAAAGATATCCATGAGTTGACGAATTATTTTTAATGATTGAATATAATCCAATCGGCATAATTCGTTTTTAATTAGTAACGTTTTTTCGAATAGGTGATAACGAAATTCGTGAATTCGTGGCGGAAAAACTTTGATTAAAAAAAAATCGTGGCAGAAAAAAAATTAAACCTATTTTTGATTCCTGTTAAAAAACAATAAAATGCATAAAAAACAGCACTTAATATTTTCACTTTTATCTCTATTTTTCTTCACTTCGTTTATGAATGCGCAGGAAAACCTGCATCCTAAAAATGAATTCAGAGGTGTCTGGATTGCAACGGTTGTAAATATCGACTGGCCTAAAACGGCAATAGACAACGTAGAAAAAGAAAAAGCTGATTATCTTGAGATTCTGGAAACGTATAAAAAGTTAAATTACAACGCTGTCATTGTCCAAATTAGAAGCGTTGGCGATGCCTTTTATCCGTCAGAAATGGCCCCTTGGTCACGTTTTTTAACAGGTAAAGAAGGTCAGGCTCCAAATCCGTATTATGATGCTTTGGCTTGGATGATCGAAGAAGCCCACAACAGAGGTTTTGAATTTCATGCTTGGCTGAATCCGTATCGTGCAACTTTCGATTTAAACAAAAATCTTTTGAGTCCAAATCACGATATTTTCAAACATCCGGAATGGATGATCGAATACGGCGGAAAATACTATTACGATCCTGCTTTACCTGAAGTGCAGACACATTTGACAAAAGTAGTTAAAGAAGTGGTTGACAAATACGATATCGATGCTATTCATTTTGATGATTATTTCTATCCATATGCCGTTCCTGGAAAAGTTTTTAACGATACCGCATCTTATAAAAAATACGGTGCAGGTTTAAGCCTTGCCGACTGGCGTCGAGCTAATGTGAGCAACTTCGTTCATACAATTTCAACTACCATAAAGACGAGTAAACCTTGGGTTCAATTTGGAATTAGTCCGTTTGGGGTTTGGCGAAATAAATCGCAGGATCCTAGAGGTTCAGAAACACAATCAACCTCTAATTACGACGATTTATATGCTGATCCTGTTTTATGGATGGAACAAAAATGGATCGATTATATCCTGCCTCAATTATATTGGAGTATGAACAACCCAAGAGCCAATTATTCAAAATTGGTAAAATGGTGGTCTGAAAATTCAAACAATACAGCTGTTTACATTGGTCACGCCTCTTATAAAATTAGAGGAGATGCTGATAAAAGCTGGAATTTTGCTACCGAAATTCCAAATCAGGTTGATTTTGCAAGAAGTTTTAAAAATGTTTCCGGAAGTGCATATTTCAGTGCTAAATGGTTCATGGATAAAAACTTCGACATTACACGTCTTTTAGCAGAAAACCAATATAAATATCCTGCACTTCCTGCAGCTGTTCCGAATTTAAAACGGATTATCATTGATAATCCTGTTTTTACTGAATTTACAAAAGATAGTTTAAAATATACATTTTCGCTGAAAAGTCCGCTGAATACAAAAGTGCGTTACATTGTAATTTATGGTGGTGAACATATGTCGAAAGTGAATACAAATGATGCGACTAAAATAATTGATAAAGTAAGAGCCGTTGAAAAAGATGGCGAGATAAGCTTTTCAATTCCTGCTGAAAAAATCCGTCAGTATAAAGCTTGCGCTGTGACATTTATTGATTATTTTGCAAACGAAAGCACACCTGCTTCAGCCGACATAAAAAAGAATTTTAAAATCTATTCACCTGCTCAGCCAAATGAAAACAGATAATACTAAACCGTGGTTTTGGATTCCGCTTCTTAATTTTGCCTCAGGATTACCATATGCCGTAATAATTTCGGTTTCGGTATTGATGTACAAAAATCTCGGAATCAGCAACGAAGACATTGGTCTTTATACAAGTTTATTATATCTGCCTTGGGTTATTAAACCGCTTTGGAGTCCGTTTATTGAACTCACAGGAACCAAAAGAAAATGGTTTTTATCGATGCAGCTGTTAATTTCAATTGCATTTCTTCTAGTTGGTTTTACGATTCCAACAAACGGATTTTTCATGATGACTTTGGCAATTTTCTGGGTTGCCGCTTTTGCTTCGGCATCTAACGATATTGCGAGTGATGGTTTCTATTTATTGGTTTTACCAAAAGAACAGCAGTCTTTTTTCCTCGGAATCAGAAGTACTTTTTACAGATTATCCATGCTGGCAGGAAACGGATTAATCGTCCTTTTTGCTGGATATCTAGAACATAAATACAGTGACAATACAAAAGCATGGTCATACACCATGATTTGTGTGGGCTTGCTAATGACTTTTATTACGATTTACAATTTCATCTTCACACCTAAAAACGAAATTAATCCAGCTGAAAATAACGAACACCATCATCAAAACTTTGGAACTATTTTCATTAGCTTTTTTAAGAAAAAACAAATTGCTGTTGTTTTAATTTTTATTTTGGTTTTCAGATTAGGAGAATCACAGTTATTAAAAATGCTGACACCATTTTTGATTGATCCTATTAAATATGAATTAGTAGAAAAAAGCTCAGATCTAGATGAAAATAAAGCTTTAGAATTATATAATACTAAAGTAAAGGCAGGTATAAAACTTGAAAATTCAGAATTAGAACTATTATATTCAAAACTACCAGTAGTGGTTGAAACTAGAAAAGGTAAAAAACCTGTAGCAGAAACTAAACCTAAAGCGAATGAAGAATATAAAAAAGTAAATGAAGCAAGAGTTAGTTTTATTGATGGATTGATTTCTAAAAATGGAAAACAAAAAACCGTTCAAGTAGGCGGAATGGGTCTTGACACTGAAGACGTTGGTTTGATATATGGAACTTTGGGATTAATTGCTTTAACGATTGGAGGAATTATGGGCGGAATCGCAATCTCAAAACAAGGACTTACTAAATGGATGTTTCCAATGTTTCTGGCTATGCACCTTCCAATTTTAGGTTTTATTTTATTGGCATTCTTTCATCCTTCATCCATTTATTACATTTATGCCGTTGTAATTTTAGAACAATTTGGCTATGGTTTTGGCTTTACGGGCTTTATGATGTATTTAATTCATGTTGCCGAAGGAGAATCAAAAACAGCACATTATGCACTAGCAACTGGATTTATGGCATTAGGAATGATGCTTCCAGGAATGTTAAGCGGTTTTATACAAAAATATTTAGGCTATCAAAACTTCTTTATCTGGGTTTTTATTGCCACAATTCCAGGTCTAATTTTATCTCGTTTTTTAATTTTCCCGAAAGATTTTGGGAAAAAATCTGAAGAAGTTTAACCCCAAATCAAACTCTTACAATATGGAAATCAATGAAAATTTGCAGGCCGAACGCAATCTAAAAGGAGCTGAGTTCGAAAAAACAGGAGATCTTGAAAAAGCTATTGCTTTGTATGAAGAAAATGTAACTGAGGGATTTAAAGGAAATCATCCTTATGATCGATTAGCTACAATATACAAAAACCAAAACGATTTGGATAATGAAATCCGCGTTTTAGAAAAAGCAATTGTAGTGTATGAAGAAATTACAATTGAAGACCGATTAGAAGGTTTACCAAAACTTTTTCGTTTCAAAAACCGTTTAGAAAAAGCAATTGAAACCAAAAAACAATTGGCTAAGCAAAAGAAAGCAAAGTTGAAATAAAATATTCTTTTAAACAGATAGAAAGATAGATTTTTTCCTTTGCAAAAAGAATTTAAAAAGAGAAACTCTTTTCTCAACACATAGCTATGTGTATTTAAACAAAGTGAAACACCTTTTCCAAGAATTAAATACTATGTTTCTATGTGTTTAAATTTCAAACGATTCTAATTAAACCATTTTAAATCATGAACATAAAACGAACTAATTCAGACGACATTGATTTTATAAATCTGGTTGTTTTATTAGATCAAGATTTAGCGATTAGAGATGGTGAAGATCATGCGTTTTACAATCAGTTCAATAAAACCGATAAAATAAAACACACTATTGTTTATTACGAGAATGATATTCCAGTAGGCTGTGGAGCATTTCGTGAAAAAGAGACAGGAAAAACCGAAATCAAAAGAATGTATGTTCATCCTGATCATCGCAAAAAAGGAATCGCTTCTGCAATTTTAAAAGAACTCGAAATCTGGGCTAAAGAAGTCGGTTATACTTATACGATTCTTGAAACAGGAAAAAACCAGCCCGAAGCCATCAACTTATATCAAAAATTAAATTATACCATAATACCGAATTATCCTCCTTACGAGAAAATGGATAATAGTGTCTGCATGCAAAAGACTTTATAATAATGAAAATGACAGCTGAAGCTCTACGACAAAGAATAGGACAGTTTTTCTTTCCTGCCGTATTTATCAACGATACCGAAGAAAATATTCAAGAAACCGAACGCCTTATTAAAGAATATAATATTGGAGGACTTACCTTTTTCCATAGTCGTGCGAGCGCTGCCACAAATTACGAAAGCAAGCAAAAAATCGTTTTTAACGATGACAGTTACGAAAAAATCAAAGCGCTAATTGTTCGTTATCAAAAAGTTGCTTCCACTCCACTTTTAATTAGTATTGATGCTGAATGGGGTTTGGCAATGCGCATCGAGAAAACACCGCAATATCCGTATGCGATTACGCTTGGCGCTTTGCCGGAGAATAAATCCAATTTGGTTTACGAAGTGGGAAAACAAATTGGTTTAGATTTAAAAGCTGCTGGAATTCAGTATAATTTGTCGCCTTTGGCTGACATAAATATTAATCCGAACAATCCGGTTATTGGCTATCGTTCTTTTGGTGAAAACAAAGAAAAAGTTGCCAATTTTGCTGTTGAATATCTAAAAGGAATGTCGGAAGTTGGCGTTTTGGGCTGTCTGAAACATTTTCCCGGACACGGAAATACCAATGTAGATTCGCATTTAGGATTACCGGTTTTAAAAGAAACTTTAGAGGAATTATTAGAAAACGAATTATATCCTTTCATCAAAGGAATCGAAAACAATGTCGACTCTATTATGATTGGACATTTGGCTGTTCCGAGTTTAAATGAAGGGAAGGATACTTCTGCAACATTATCAAAAGGGATAATTCAGGATCTTCTGCGTGACAAATTAGGTTACGACGGTTTAGTAATTTCTGATGCTTTAAACATGCACAGTGTTTCGAAATTGTACGAGACAAAAGGACAGTTAGAATGGGAAGCTTTCAATGCTGGAAATGATGTTTTATGTTTTGCTGAAAATGTTCCCGAAGGAATTGAAGCTATTTATAAAAATGCTTCGCCAGATCGTATTTTTGAAAGTTATAACAGAATCATGAAAGCGAAAGAAAAAGCAGGAATCCTTTCTGGAAATACTTCCGTTTCAGGCGAATTAAATTTCGAAAAAACATCTCAACTGAATCTTGAAATTGCTCAAAATGCAATTACGAAAATTATTGATAACGGAATTTCAGATTTAGCTCTTGAAGCACAGAAAAACAATAAATTAGCGAAACTGAGTTTATATAAAAATACTGAAAATACATTCTTCAAAACTTTAAATTCAAAATTACCTTCACCAGAATTTGCTTTCGAAAGTTTAGAAACTTCGGATATTTCGTCTATTAAAAATGAATTAGAAAATTTCGAAACGATCATTGTTTCATTATTTGTTCCAAAGGCAAAACCTTTGAATAATTTTGAAGTAAATAATGAAGTTTTTGAACTGCTTTCTAATCTTTTACAAACCAAAAAATGCATTATTTACGTTTTCGGAAATCCGTACATTTTACCACTTATTCCAAATCTTAAAAAGGCTTCAGGATTAATTCAGTCTTATCAAGATTTTGAAGAATTTCAAAAGACAGCAGGAATTCAATTTTTAGAAAAAAATAGTTCCAATGGTATCTTACCTGTAAATATTGATATTCAATAGATTACAGTAAAGGATAATCAAAATTTATCAACTTATAAATTTTTATAATCACATCTTATTGTAAGTACCTGTACTTATGCCCTACTTTTGCACCAAATAAATTTTTAACGTAAAACGAATATTATGTCTTTAGTAGGAAAAAAATTCCCAAGTATTGCAGTAGATGCTATCTCTGAAATGGGTGACAATTTAAAAATCAACATTTTTGAAGAAGCAGTAAACAACAATAAAAAAGTACTTTTATTTTGGTACCCAAAAGATTTTACTTTTGTATGTCCAACTGAATTACACGCCTTTCAAGCTGCATTACCAGAATTCGAAAAAAGAAATACTATCGTAATTGGTGCTTCTTGTGATACAAACGAAGTTCACTTTGCTTGGTTAAATACTCCAAAAAACAATGGTGGAATCGAAGGTGTTACTTACCCAATCTTGGCTGATACAAACCGTAACTTAGCTAACATTTTAGGTATTCTTGATATCGAATCTACAAGCTACAGCGAAGATACTGATTCAGTTATCATCGAAGGTTCAAACGTAACTTACAGAGCTACTTACCTAATCGACGAAACTGGAAAAATTTTCCACGAAAGCGTAAACGATATGCCATTAGGACGTAACGTAAACGAATACTTAAGAATGGTTGATGCTTACACACACATCCAAACTAAAGGTGAAGTTTGTCCTGCTAACTGGGAAGCTGGTAAAGAAGCAATGTCTGCTGACAGAGTTAGTACTGCTGAATACTTAAGCGCAAACTAATTTTTTATAAAGGTACAAAGGTTCAGAGGTACAAAGTGGCAAAGTTTTTTTTGCTACGTATAAACAAAGTCAAATACTTTGCCCCTGAACTTTTGTTACCTTAAATTCCTTTCTAAATTAAATAAATGCAAAGGTCAAAATGCAAAAATCTTATTTGCATACTACCTCATAGACAGAGTTTTCAAAACTTTGTCCCTTTGAACCTTTGCCACTTTAAACCTTAAAAAATAAACAAATGTTAATCGACTTAAACGAAGATACGTTAGCAGATTTAGTTGCTAAAAACGAAAAAGTAGTAGTACAATATTCAGCTTCATGGTGTGGAAATTGCCGTATTATGAAACCAAAATTCAAAAAATTAGCAACAGAAAATGAAGCTATCACTTTTGTTTTGGTTGATGCAGAAAATTCTCCAGAATCAAGAAAATTAGCTAACGTAAGCAACTTGCCTACCTTCGCTACTTTCGTAAACGGACAATTAGTTGGCGAAACTCAAACCAACAAACAAGAAGTTTTAATTGATCTAGTGAACGCTATTGTTTAATTGGTTATTTGTTTATTCGTTTAATCGATTAAACAAAAAAACGATTTAACGTTTAAACAAAAAATTATGAAATTACCAGTAATCAAACATTTAACACAATTCATTGAAGAAAACGATCAGGATTACATCATCGAAACGATCGAAGTTCTAGAAGCCATGACTGAAATTCCTTCTCTTAAAGACGAAGAATTGGACGTAATCGGCGAATTGATTTCAAATATGTACGGCGCCCTTGAAGTACAAAAATTGGTAGCTCAGGGAACAGACAAAAAAGAAGCTTTAAATACATTTATGAAACGTGTTTTAGGATCTATCGATAAATAATCGAGCCTCTTTTTTCAAGAAAAAAAACAAAAAAACATGACTGAGAAAGCGTTTCTATATTTTAGGACGCTTTTTTTTGTTTACAGTCGTCAGTTTTTTTAGTGTTCAGTCGCAGTTTTCAGTCGCAGTCTTGACGCAATCTTTGTCAGGCTGAGCGAAGTCGAAGCCCACATAAGTAACTCCACATTCAAAATCAAACTTTGACAAAGTTGAACATAAAAAAGTATCAAAACTAAAAGAACAATATTCACTTAAAATTAAAGTTATCACTAGAATAATCTGCGATAATAAACCGCAAATTCGTGAATTCGGGGCTATTCAAAAACCATCCTAAATCTATCCTTAAACCCATAACAAATACTTTTAGATTCAAATATTAATCCTTACTTTTGAACCTCATTAATTTTAAACAAAAATCATGGCATCAATCACATTAGGAGGAAATCCAGTTCATACATCAGGCGAATTACCAGCAGTTGGATCGCAATTAGCTGACTTCAAATTAGTTCAAAATGATTTATCAGTTGCTTCTTTAAGTACTTTCGCTGGTAAAAAATTAGTTTTAAATATTTTCCCAAGTGTTGATACAGGAACTTGTGCAGCATCTGTTAGAAAATTCAACGAAAGTGCAAGCGGATTAGAAAACACTACTGTTTTATGTATTTCTAGAGATTTACCTTTCGCACAAAAACGTTTTTGCGGCGCTGAAGGCTTAGAGAATGTTGTAAACTTATCAGATTTTCAAACTGGTGCTTTTGGTAAAGCAAACGGACTAGAAATCGTTGACGGACCTTTAGCAGGATTACACTCAAGAGTTATTATTGTTGTTGATGCTGATGGAAAAGTTCTTCATACAGAACAAGTTGCTGAAATTGCTAACGAACCAAATTACGAAGCCGCTTTAGCTGCACTATAATATACTCGCTCTAATGGAGTTTCAAAAAGACAATACTTTTGTTACAGGTCGCTTAAAAAGCGTTACATATGCTTTTAAAGGAGCTGTAAAATTAATAAAAACAGAACACAGCGTTATGGTTCAATTCTCATTGGGAATTATCATGACTATTGCTGGGTTCTATTTTCACATTTCACAAACCGAATGGCTGTGCCAAACATTAGCCATCGGTTTGGTTTTAAGCATTGAAGGATTAAATACAGCAGTTGAAAAAATTGCTGATTTTATTCATCCTGATTACAGCAGACGAATCGGATTTATTAAAGATATTGCTGCAGGAGCGGTATTTTTTGCCGCAATGACAGCAATTGCAATAGGTTTAATTATTTATATTCCAAAATTTATATAGGCAGGAACATAAGAATGGCAAAAAGTAAAAAAGAAACTGTAGACAAAAAAACCGAATCAAAAACTGCAGGCATTAGATCCTGGAAACTAAACAAACCTCAAAGATTTGTTTTGGGATGCCTTTTGGTACTCTTTTCTATTGCATTGTTAGTCGCATTTATTTCATTTTATGTTAACGGACAATGGCAGACAGACCAAAGTTCGGTTAATAGTCTTGGCGATCGTACAGAAGAAGTGGAAAACTGGCTCGGAAAATTCGGAGCTTACCTTGCTGATTTGATTGTTTATAGAGGTTTCGGTCTTGCTTCTTTTATATTTGTCCGTTTATTTTTCCTTACCGGATTATTTCTGGCATTGGAACTTTCAACCAAAAAACTAAAAAACACTTGGTTTTGGGACATTTTTGCTATTATTATTGTTTCAATCCTATTTGGTTTTTTTGCCACTTCAGCTCCAGAATTAGGCGGAACTATTGGTTATGAATTAAATCTTTTTCTTCAAGATTACATCGGAAAAACAGGAACTTTACTAACACTGCTTTTCGGATTAATCGTTTATTTAATCTTTAAGATAAAAGTTTCTCCAGAAAAAATTCAGTCTTATTTTGATTCTACTAAAAAAGAATTCAAATCAGAATTAAATTCTATTAAAACTGTTCAGCCAGCACAACAATCACAAGAAGAACCTGAAAGTGCTTATAATCTGGAAGAATTTGCGATTGAAGAAGATCCTGAGTTAGACAACATCCATCTAAAAACAGTTGACACACAATTCGAACTCAATAAAGAAGCTTTAAAACCAACAATTTCTCATTCATCTGAAATTGAATTAAATCCGATTTTAAAACCAATTCAGCCGCCGCCAACGCAAATTACAGCCACCCCAGACGAGGCTTTTGTCATTGAAAAGGCAGAAGAAGAAGATATTATTGAAGAAAACCTGGCTTCTCGTCTAGTTGCTGATTTCGGATTATTTGATCCAACTTTGGATTTATCGAATTATAAATTCCCAACCATCGATTTGTTAAAAGAATATTCGACCGGAGGAATTACGATCAATCAGGAAGAATTAGAAGAAAATAAAAACAGAATTGTAGACACACTTCGTAACTACAAAATTGAAATTGCACAGATTAAAGCAACCGTTGGTCCATCGGTAACTTTGTATGAAATTGTTCCAGAAGCTGGAATCAGAATTTCCAAAATTAAGAGTTTAGAAGATGATATTGCGTTATCATTATCAGCATTAGGAATTCGTATTATTGCGCCAATTCCAGGAAAAGGTACTATCGGTATTGAGGTTCCGAACAAAAACCCAACTATGGTTTCCATGAAAAGCGTTATTGGAGCAGCTAAATTCCAAGAAGCTGAAATGGAACTTCCAATTGCTTTAGGAAAAACTATTTCTAATGAAACTTTTGTGGTCGATTTAGCCAAAATGCCTCACTTATTAATGGCGGGTGCTACTGGACAAGGTAAATCGGTTGGATTAAATGCGGTTTTAACTTCGCTTTTATACAAAAAACATCCTGCAGAAGTAAAATTCGTTTTAGTCGACCCGAAAAAAGTAGAACTTACGCTTTTCAATAAAATAGAAAGACATTATTTAGCCAAACTTCCTGATACAGAAGATGCTATTATTACTGATAATGCAAAAGTAGTTAATACGTTAAATTCGCTTTGTACCGAAATGGACAATCGTTATTCTTTATTAAAAGATGCGATGGTTCGTAATATTAAAGAATACAACGAAAAATTCAAATCCAGAAAATTAAATCCAGAAGCCGGCCACCGATTTTTACCATACATTGTTCTGGTTGTCGACGAGTTTGCTGATTTGATTATGACTGCTGGAAAAGAAGTCGAAGTTCCTATTGCGCGTCTTGCGCAGTTAGCCCGTGCAATTGGTATTCACTTAATTATTGCCACACAAAGACCTTCTGTAAACGTTATTACAGGTTTAATTAAAGCGAATTTCCCTGCCAGAATTGCTTTTAGAGTAACTTCTAAAATTGACTCAAGAACCATTTTGGACACACAAGGAGCCGATCAGTTAATTGGACGAGGAGATTTATTATATACAAACGGAAACGACGTTATTCGTGTGCAGTGTGCTTTTATTGACACACCTGAGGTTGAAAAAATTACAGATTTTATTGGTTCACAAAAGGCATATGCCACAGCTTATTTGCTTCCAGAGTTCGTTGGAGAAGAAAATGGCATCAATCTTGATGTGGATATTTCCGAAAGAGATGCCTTATTTAGAGAAGCGGCTGAAATTATTGTCAACGCACAGCAAGGTTCTGCTTCATTACTGCAGAGAAAATTAAAATTAGGATACAACAGAGCCGGTCGTTTGATCGATCAGCTGGAAGCAGCAGGAATTGTTGGTCCATTCGAAGGCAGTAAAGCCAGAAGCGTGAATATTTCAGATTTAAGTGCTCTTGATCAATTTTTTAATAATGAACAAAATTAACCCCATCATGAGAACAAAAATTCAGGAAATCAAAAACAATTCTATCACTAACATGACTAAAAAGTGTTTTCAAACAGCTCTTTTATTCCTTTTGAGCTTCACTTCTATTCACGCTCAGGATAAAAAAGCGAAGGATTTATTGAACGAAGTAACTGCAAAAATAAAGAGCTACGATAATATTGTTATCGATTTTAAGTATTCTCTAAACAATGCAAAAGAGAATATCAATCAAGACAGTAAAGGAAATGTAACAATGAAAGGAAATCAATATGTATTGAATTTCATGGGTGTTACTAAAATTTTCGACGGACAAAAAACTTATACTATTGTACCGGAAGATGAAGAAGTTACTGTTTCTAAAGTAAACGAAAAAGACGATAACGCCATTACACCTTCTAAAATGCTTACCTTCTTTAATTCAGGATACAAATACACTATGGATATTGTGCAAAACGTTAAAGGAAGAAAGATTCAATATATCAAATTAGTACCTACAACTGGAAAAGACCAAAGAAAAGAAATTTTGTTAGGTATTGACGTTCAGACAAAACACATCTACAATTTGATTGAAACTGGAAAAAACGGAACAAAAACAACTTTAACCGTTAATTCTTTTAAAACCAATCAGCCATTATCAAAAAATCAATTTACCTTTGTAGCGAGTAAATACCCAAAATACTACATTAATAAATTAGATTAATTAGAAGGTTGAAAATTCTAGACAGATACTTATTAAAAACATTCTTATTTACATTTACTACGGTATTTGTAATCTTATTTTTCATATTCATACTTCAAACAGTATGGCTATTTATATCAGAACTAGCAGGTAAAGATCTCGACCTAATATTGGTCGTGAAATTCCTGCTTTTTTCTATGCCCCGTATTATACCGCTGGTGTTACCACTTTCGGTTCTTTTGGCTTCAATCATGACTTTCGGAAACTTAGCCGAGAACTACGAATTCGCTGCTATGAAATCATCTGGAATTTCGCTACAGCGTGCTATGCGGGTTTTAATCATTTTTATTTTCCTTTTAAGTATTGTGGCATTTTGGTTTGCCAACAATGTTATTCCGTATGCCGAATTTAAATTCGTAAACTTCAGAAAAAACATCGCTCAGGCAAAACCTGCTATGGCTATTGCCGAAGGACAATTTAATGATGTTGGAACTTACAACATTAAAGTCAACAAAAAATCAGGTGAAAACGGTAATATTTTAACTGGAGTTACAATTCACGAAAAAGCCAATAACATAGGCGAAAACAAAACCGTAATTAAAGCAAAAGACGGAGAATTAATCAGTAACGAGAAATCTAGTATTTTAAAACTGGTATTAAATGACGGTTATTATTATCAGGATGTTACTCCAAAAAAATACGAAGACAGAGCGAAAATGCCTTTCATAAAAGCTGCTTTCAAAAAGCACATTATCAACATCGATTTATCAGAATTAAATAAAGTTGATGACAGTAAAGAAAGTATTGCAGGAACAAACGCCATGCTTAACGTTAATGAATTGCGTTATACGCTGGATTCTTTAAATAAAAATCTTGAAAATGAAATTGTTTCTTTTTCAGAAAATATAAATCAGCGTGTGGGAATTAGAAAACCTACGTTCAGACCAAATGCAAACGAGAAAGTAAAGAAAAAATCACTTCCAAATGATCTTTTGTCTTTATATACCAATAAACAAAAATCTGATGTCATAAAAATGGCAAGCAGTAACGTTACCAATAACATCTACTCAGTCGAATCTACTCAAAAAGATTTAAAAGACAAACAACGAGAAATCAACAAACACTTAACCGCATTATATGAAAAGTTTGTGATTGCATTTGCCTGCTTCTTAATGTTCTTTATTGGCGCACCTTTAGGAGCAATTATACGAAAAGGAGGACTTGGCTTACCTATCGTTTTTGCTGTCTTGATTTTCATTACATTCCATTTCATCAATACATTTGGTAAAAGATTATCACAGGAAGGAGGAATGACACCATTTATGGGATCATGGATGTCATCTTTTATATTATCTCCATTAGCCATATTATTAACCTATCGTGCCACAAACGATAATGGGTTAATCAATTTTGATGCGATAACAACCCCAATATCACAACTATTTCAAAAAATTTCTGAGCGGTTCTTCCCTGCTCAAAACAAAGAATAATTATGTCAACAACAAAAATACAACTGAATACTATTGAGGAAGCTATAGAGGATATTCGTCAAGGTAAAGTAATCATTGTAGTCGATGATGAAGATCGTGAAAATGAAGGCGATTTTTTGGCTGCTGCCGAAAAAGTAACTCCAGAAATGATCAACTTCATGGCGACTCACGGACGTGGATTAATCTGTACTCCGCTTACAGAAAGTCGATGCAAGGAACTTGATTTACGTGCTATGGTAACCAACAACACAGATCATATGGAAACTGCCTTTACAGTTTCTGTAGATTTAAAAGGACAAGGTGTTACTACTGGTATTTCAGCCGCTGACAGATCCAAAACCGTTCAGTCACTAGTTGACCCAAATACAAAACCACACGATTTAGCTCGTCCAGGACATATTTTCCCTTTAATTGCAAAACAAGGAGGTGTTTTAAGAAGAACCGGACATACTGAGGCTGCTATCGATTTTGCCCGTTTGGCTGGATTTAAACCAGCAGGTGTAATCTGCGAAATTCTGAATGAAGACGGAACAATGTCTCGTTTACCAGAATTGATTAAAGTTGCTAAGAAATTTGATTTAAAATTGGTTTCTATCGAAGATTTAGTTGCTTACAGAATGCAGCACGATAGTTTGATTGTTAAAAAAGAAGATTTTGACATTGAAACTCGTTTTGGAACTTTCAGATTAAGAGCTTACGAGCAGACTACAAATAAGCAAATTCATATCGCTCTAACAAAAGGAACTTGGAATCTTGGCGAACCAATCTTAACACGAATTCACTCTTCTCAAGTTAATAATGATTTATTAGGCACATTGACGAATAATGCTGAACAGCAGTTAGACGATATGTTTAAAGTCATTAACGAAAACGGAAAAGGCGCTGTTATTTTCATTAATCAAGATATGACGGCAGTTAATCTTTTAAACAGAATTTCTGAACTTAAAGCACTGCAATCACAAGGAACTTTAAAAGCACCTAAAGTAATTATTGATAGTAAAGATTACGGAATTGGAGCTCAAATCCTGCACGATATTGATATTTCTAAAATCAGATTGGTTTCAAATACAGAGCAAACCAAACGTGTAGGTATGATTGGTTATGGTCTTGAAATTACAGAATACGTTAATTATTAATATGGGAACAGTAGAAGAAAGAATTCACAAATCAGAAACTCGTATTTTTAAAGCGGTTTTTCCAAGCACAACAAATCATTACGATACTCTATTTGGAGGAACAGCACTACACCTTATGGATGAAGTTGCTTTTATATGTGCAACACGTTTCAGCCGTAAAAAAGTAGTTACAATTTCAACTGGCCAAATTGACTTTAAAAAAGCAATTCCAGCAGGAACTTTAATCGAATTAGTTGCAAAAGTAATCAGTGTGGGAAGAACAAGCTGCAAAATTCATGTTGATATTTTCATGGAACAGATGTATTCTGAACTTCGCGAAACAGTAGTTTCTGGGACTTTTTCATTTGTCGCTGTTGATGAGAACAAAAAACCAACGCCAATTTTAGACGATTTAGAATAATTTTCAAAACAAATCTATTTTCGGAAATACTGATAATTAGACACTTGAAAATTATCTTAAAAAACTTCAAAAAAAAGTCCAAAAAAAGTTTTTATAACCGAAAAACCGTCTTATATTTGCACCCGCAATCAGACAATGAGAGCGACATACTGGAGAAATGGCAGAGCGGTCGAATGCGGCAGTCTTGAAAACTGTTGACTGTAACAGGTCCGGGGGTTCGAATCCCTCTTTCTCCGCTGAGAGCTTAAAATGAGACTTTTCAAAGTTTACAAAAAAGGCTAAAATCCACGGAAAACCCTGCAATCAAGCAGGGTTTTTTCTTTTATATATTAAAAAGAAATATCGACTTAATTAAAAATTCTCCCGAGCAGTATTATCTACAGATTATTGCTGAATATGGCACCGCTTTAAATCATATTCCCCTAAAAGATATTGCTTCCTATCTGGGCATTCCCCAGCAAGCATTAAGTAGGATACGCAGGCGCATTTTTAAACCTGGGTTCATTGTTTTATATTTGTTTGTTCGGAAGTTTGTACTTTAAAATTTACAATTATGATTAGAGAAATTACAGAGATGGATTATGCCAGATTAATGGAAATCTGGCAGAGTGCGGTAATCAATACGCATGATTTTCTTAAAGAGGAAGATTTTTTATATTATAAGGAAATGCTTCCTGTCTACTTTAAACATGTTGCCTTATCTGGATTTGAGAAAGATGGAGTATTAGTAGGTTTTATAGGAACTTCAAAAGAAAATCTTGAAATGCTGTTTATTGATAATGATTTTCGAGGAACTGGAATAGGAAAAAAATTGACTGCATTCGCAATAACCAACTTAAAAGTAAGCAAAGTTGATGTGAATGAGCAGAATACGCAAGCACTTAACTTCTACAAACATCTAGGCTTTAAAATTGTAAAAAGATCAGCGCTAGATGAAAAAGGAAAAGAATATCCTATACTGCATATGGAATTATAATCCGCTTTTAAGCAAAATCTTAAGTTTAAAAACATAAAAATACTTGATTAGAGTCATCTATAATAAGACAAAAGCTTCAGATTTTCTCTGAAGCTTTTTTGTATTAATAAGGTAACAGTATAATTCTTAATTGTTTTTATGGTCGGATTTTACCTTTATTCCATCTTAAATTTTTCATTTTTACAATCTAAAATTAGTTTATGATTTAGGAAAAGTTTATTTCCTATCATTCCCTGCATTCCAGAACGTTTCATTAAAAATTGCTGCAGATCAGATATTCCTTCAATGTATGTGACTTCAGAGAGATTTAATGTTTTATTATTAAATTGTATTTTCTTTTTCGCGGAAGCAGAATAAATAGCTAACGTAGTTCCCCATGAATTTCCCTTTTCCTTTTTTACGGCACTATTTTTTATTCGGTAGTTCTGCCAGTTCTCTTTTGTCGTAATCAACTCATAACCACTGGTTCCAGAATCGTAAAGTAATTTTAGCTTTTCATTTTCAACAGCTGCCGAAATAAGAATTTTACGTTTTTCAAATTCAAAATCGGAGAAATCATTTTCTTTCCATGTTTCAACAAAATGACACAGGCTGTTTTTAAAGTCTAAAACCACAATTCTTTTTTCTAATAAATCTGTTCCGATCGTTCCGATGATATTATCTGCTTTTGGATTGTTAAAATCAATCTTTCTGCCATAATCTAAAACTTCAAATGTTTTAGAAACAACTTTGAGATTTCCGATTGTAAAAGCTGACGGAATCTGATTTCGGTCATTTATTCTAAGAGAATTATGGAATTTTTCTGAAATCGATTTTAAAGAATTTCTGTAAAAAACGGTAACAGGCGAACCTGAGTCAAACTGCATATAAAAAGTCTGAGCAATTCCGTTGATTTTTACAGGCAAAAGCAGGGCAGAATGTGAATTTCCTTCGCTTGAAATCCATCTCATAGGAATATTTTCTGCAACTCCGTAAACGTTTAAATAGTTTTCCGGCGGAGAAAATTTATTTTGAAAATAAAGATACCCTCCTAAAAGGAATAAAATAATAACGGCTAAAACTATGGCGGCGATTTTCTTAAATAATTTCATGTTTTTTTCTGCAAGATTCGGTTTTTATTTCCGATTTTCGAGTAAAAACAATACGACACCTTTACGTCAGTTTTATGACATTAGTTATAAAAAATTGGTTTTTAGCTTTATAGACAATTGTTTTTTCTGGTTTAAACTGATTCCGTTTATAATAACAATCAATAATTTTAAACCTAAAATTATAATTAAAGGAATAAGAAAAAACGGAAACTTCAGAGAAAATAGACTTTGAACAAACGGACTTATAATCATTGAAACGGAAAGAATAAGACTTAAGAGCATTTGAAAACCTACAATTTGTTTTCCAAATTCTTTATTTAGTAAATCCTTAGTTTTATGAGTTAAAACCAAAGGAAAAATAACACTTCCGAACGGGATAATGAGTCCGGATAAAACAGAAAGATTAATAAGTTTTGCTCTTTCGATTGTGCTGTTTTCTTTTTTAATAAACAGGTTATCAGGTTTGGTTTCTAAAGTTTGTGCTACTTTTTTTAACGTAAAACCTTTAAGAATATGTCCAGCTTCAACGCGCTGAATAGTACGCAGCGAAAGGCCTGATTTTTCGGCAAGCTCATTTTGAGTCATATTTTTTTCTTCTCTCAAAATTTTGACTTTATTCTTCATGGTTTTTGGATTTAGTACTAAGGCGAAATTATGAAAAAACTTTGATTTTGATTGTTTTACTGCTCGTAAACACACAGTTATTAAAGAATAGTCTAAACAAAAAAAGCTCGAGATTTCTCTGAAGCTTAAGTTGCATAAAGCAACTTTCGTTTGAAATGTGCTGCTTATAGGATAATAGACTCTAGATGGCTATGACTCTTATTCATTTTTCGATTACCTAAAAACTCTTAAAATAAAGGTTATTCCAAGTACGATAGAAACGAAAAACAGCCTTACGGCTGTTTTAATTTTTATGTGATGACACTATAATAAATGATTTTACATCTCTTAAAATCAGCCTCATGAACTAATCTTGACCAAAAACTTTTCCCAGATGTTCTTCCATAACAAAATACGGATCATCGGTGTGAGTCATCGATCTTATATGAATTAAACTTGTTTTACTCATCATTCTAAGCATTTGTCTTCTTTCACACGGAACAATTATTCCATTTTCTTCTCTCTGACCTGCTGTAAAAGCACTTCTGCCATGGGCACACAAGTGATTATTGACAAATATAACGTCTCCTGAATCCGGAATGTAATCACTGTTAATCAACTCTTTGGCTTCATTCCAGAACTCGGTTAAATTGTAAAGAGCTTCCGGAGTCTGCCCTGCTTTTTCATTAAATATCTGCTCTGCAGCATCAAATCTAATAAAAGGCAGGTCTTTATTTCCATATAAAACAGAAGCCAGCGGACCATCATTAATTTCATCCTGATAGTTAGCATCTTTAGGGCACTGATAAATAGGATCGAAAAGTTTTTCCATTATTTTATTTACCTTTCCGTGTGATCGTACAGAGTAAAGTGTAGAAGGAACTCTTTCTTCATTTCGCAGATAAAGAAAGCTTAAAAAATCAGCCTGGTGCAGTAAAAATGCATCTTCAGTATGAACATATAAATTTGTTTTTGAACCCGAACCTGTCTGTGTACCCGCCATTTTTTCATCAGGGATAACAGCGTGAAGTATTCCTCCTCCTTTTCGCTGCGCATAATACTGAACAGGTTTAGAAGGAACCGCGCCATGCAGTAATGAACAAATAAAGCCGTATTTATTCAGTTTTGAATAATCTGCGCTCTGCCAGTTAGCAGGTGTCGGCCCTAGATGGTCCTGATCAACTTCCAGAAGACCTCTAAATATAATGGCTCCGTACTGGTCTGCTGAGAAATCTGTTCCAAAACGGCTTAGGATTCTGGCGATTCTTTCTGGAAGAAGCTGGAAAGAATAAAGATGAAGTGCCTCAATATAATCTGGATTTTCATAGCTTTTAAATGCCTTCTCCAGAAGGGTTCCTACATTAGATAAAATGTTTCTTTCCTGAGGCGTAACCTCCACTATCAGCGGGCTTGTAGGAATTTTATAACCATAGTTCTCTTTTACCAGTATTTCATCTTCAATTAATGATTGTGATTTCATTTTTTTAGTTTATTTAATAGTTAACAATAATTGGGACAAATAAAAAACACAAACTACTAAGAATAACCTATATACAAATAAAACATCATTCCATAACATTAAGATAATGTAGAGAATTTCGTATAATTTTTTTTTCTGTTTTATTTTTTTTATAAAGATTAATTTCTACATTTGCTCCTACTGTTTTTATTCATTCTAAATAAAATCTACTTACAAATGTATTTATTTTCACAAATAAAAAAAGAATTTTCTTAAAAAATTTATTAAAAAAATATGAATATTAGCACTAAACCTAGTAAAATCAAGGTGTCCGATTTTACAGACAGACACAATATTTCAAAAATCATTCGAACGAGGCGAAGTGTTTATGCTGATGAATTCATAAAGCAAAACATACCCGACGAATTATTAAATGAAATCTTGACAGACGCGACTTATGCACCTACGCATAAAATGACCGAGCCATGGCGGTTTATAGTTTTTAAAGATGGTTACTTAAAACAGCTTGGCTCTTTTCTGGCGGATTATTACAAAGACTTTTATTTTGAAAAGTTTGCTGCCGAAGAAGCTTTTGAAAAATATAATCTGCTGAAGGAATATCCGCTTAATTCGGCTTGCGTGATTGGTGTTGTAATGGTTCGTAATACCAAAATTAACCTGCCCGAATGGGAAGAAGTCGCCGCTGTTTCATCTGCTGTTCAAAACATAGCCCTCTCCTGCACTGCCCATGATATTGGGAGTTACTGGAGTACCTCAGCAGGTGCAGTTGATTACTTAAAGCAATTTGATCTGGCTGAAAACGAGCAGTCTCTCGGTTTAATTTATGTAGGCTATTATCCTGAGGATCTTGAACCTTCCAAAAAAAAGAGAACTCCGATTTCTAACAAAGTAACGTATTACCAATAATCTCAATTCTAAAATTTATCATTATGCAAAACCTATTAGACAATGCCCCGGATGTCTTTGTTAAAAACTCCACTGACGATTTTTATCAGGATATTTTTCATGAAAATTCAGGAGCAGAATATGCCAATGCAATAGAGTTAGTACAAAAACGTGTAGCTGGTTTTCTTGAAAACACAAAAACTCCGTTCAGCGGTATTAAACCTGATGAAATCAGAAATAAAGTCGAAGCTGTAAACTTAGATCAGCCGGTTCAGGATTATGAAAGCCTTTGGGATGAGATAGATGAAATTTATGTCAATCACGCAACTGCTTACCATTTACCAGAATATATAGCCCATTTAAACTGTCCTGTTGTGATTCCCGCTTTAGCAGCTGATGTATTGATAAGCGCTATTAACTCATCTCAGGATACATATGACCAAAGCGCAGGAGGAACATTTATAGAAAGAAAACTGATTGCCTGGACGGGTGAACAAATTGGATACAGCACAGATTGTGATGGTATTTTTACAGGAGGAGGATCTCAGAGCAATCTTATGGGACTTCTTTTGGCAAGGGATTATTTTGCTTTAAAATATCTGAACTGGAATATCAAATTAAATGGCTGTCCTCCCGATTCAAGTAAGTTCAGAATTTTTGTTTCAGAGAAATCTCATTTCAGCAACCAAAAAAATGCTTCAATTCTGGGTCTTGGCGAACAATCTATTGTTCAAGTAGTTACAGACAGCCGTTACAGAATGGATGCCGAAAAATTAAAACAGGCTATTATTGAAGAAAAAGAAAAAGGCAACATTCCGATTGCTATTGTGGCCACAGCGGGTACAACAGATTTCGGTAATATAGATCCATTATCTGAAATTTCAGTTCTGGCAAGAGAACATGAATTATGGATGCATGTTGATGCAGCTTACGGCTGCGGATTATTGCTGACAGATAAGTACAAACATCTGTTAAAAGGCATCGAACAAGCTGATTCTGTTACAATTGATTATCATAAATCTTTCTTTCAGCCTATTTGCAGCAGTGCTTTTATGGTAAAAAACAAACAGCATCTTCATATCATAAAACATCATGCTGATTATTTAAATCCAAAAGAGCAGGATTATGATGAACTGCCGGCACAAATTAACAAATCTTTGGTGCAGAGCACACGCCGTTTCGATGCTTTAAAACTTTGGTGTACACTGCGTTATATGGGCAGAACTAAATTAGGAGATTATACAAATACCATTATTGAAACGACCAAACAAACGGCTGAAATACTGGAAAACGACAACGAATTTGAACTATTAACCGATTCAGATTTAAGTGTTTTGGTTTTTAGGTTTAAACTAGACGGCTGGCCTGGAGATACTTGTAAAATGAACTTACACATTAAAAAGAAAATGTTCTTTAATGGTGAAGTTTTAGTGGCAAGCACAAAAGTAAATGGCATTTTTTACCTGAAATTCACCATTTTGAACCCGTTAACCACTATCGCACATATCAATAACATGCTTTCAATTATAAAAAAACACGGAAATGAATACATCTTCTCCTAAAGAGATTGCTCAGGAAGCAGTCGATATTACGTTAACCATTTTACTTAACTGTTGTGTGCGTGAGCTGGGCAACAGCAGTTTTTATGAAGGAGTGCCTAAATACGATCCTGTATTAAAATCGTATATGTCAAAGTACAATCATAAACTTCATCTAAAACTGGATTTTCCGGTTGATCAGGTTGAAGTCTATGCACCAATACGTTACAGATCTGAAACCTTCAGACATTTGTATGACTTTCCGGTAATGGAACGTGATCTTACCAATGAAACCATAAAAGAAATAGATGCTGACCGTTTATTAGAATTAATTACAACTCATGTAAGACAGCAGTATCCGTTGGCAGATTCTAAAAATGTAAAAAAGAGAATGCAGCTGAGTACAGAGAAAATAGCGCAGTTCTTAGAACATTTTCAAACTTCGCAACAGCAGTTTAATAAACCGGAAATGACGTTTATCGAAGCGGAACAATTATTTCCGGCAGGCCATTTACTTCATCCGCTTACCAAAGGTCGTGAAGGATTTACAGAATCAGAAGTTTTAAAATATGCTCCTGAAACTGGCGGTCATTTCCAGTTGTATTATTTTTTAATACATCCTGATCTGGTTATCGAAAAATCTGTAGATACTATCCTTCCTTCTGATTTTGCGAAAAAAACGGTATTAGAAGCAAACAGCAACGATAAAAAACTATACGATTTACTGGAGCAATATCCTGATTGGAAAGTAATTCCGGTTCATCCGTGGGAAGCTTCTTTTTTTAAATCTCAAACTGTATTTGATACGCTGGTAAAAGAAAATCTTCTTATCGATTTAGGTGAATTTGGAAAAGAATTTACAGCAACCTCATCGGTAAGAACAGTATATAATGAAGAAAGCGATTATATGTATAAGTTTTCTCTTCATGTAAAAATTACTGGAGCAGAACGCATTAATCATTATCATGAACTTTACAGAGGTTATGAAGTATCGCGCTTAATGCAGACAGCCTGGGGAGACAATGTAAGGAAATCGTATCCAGAGATTGAATTGATCTGCGATCCGGGCTTTATATCCGTATCTTATAATGGAAATGTACTCGACAGTTTTTCTACCAGTGTGCGTTACAATCCGTTTAAAATTGCTGCAGGCCAAAAGGAAAACAATGTCTGTTTATTGGCTTCTTTATGTCAGGACAGCGTATTGGGAGATCCTTCGAGAATGTACAACGTCATTGAAAAAGCTTCAGAGCAAACTGGATTATCTCTGGAAAAAACCAGTGAACTTTGGTTCAAAAAATATATAGACATTATAGTTGGCGGTGTAGTAAAAATGTTCAATGAGCAGGGAATGTTCTGCGAATGGCATCAGCAAAATACGCTTGTACAATTGGATTCAGCATTCATGCCTGAAAAACTATTTTTCCGTGATAATCAAAGTTTTTTATTCAGAAAACCTTTTGAAGAACAGCTAAATGAAATCGTACCCGGTTTAGCAGAAAATGGAAAAATGTTTATCCCAGACGATCGTTTATACAATTTATTGCTTCATTATTTCTGGGTTGGCAATATACTGGCCGTTGTAAATACTTTCGGCACCAGCGAGCTTGCAGATGAAAAAAATCTCTTGAATATTCTATATGACACTTTAGAAGATTTACAAAAACAAGACAAAAGCGGTCTGGTTACGTTTATTCTCGAAAGCAGATATTGGAAAGTTAAAGGCAATTTACTGACTGCACTAAATGATATTGACTGCGGCGGTAATCCTGCCGGTGTTACGCGTATCAACTTCCCTAATGTTTTACACAAACGCTTCTTTTCAGAGCAATTGATAAATCCAAAAGGAAAAGAATTGGTCTACAACCGTTATTTCCCTAAAGAAGATGTAACGATTAGTCTGCGTCCTCTTGATTTAGAAAATGACTTAGAAATGCTGCATGAATGGTTTCATCGTGACCATGCCAAAGCCAACTGGAAAATGGACTGGCCTTTACGTGAACTGGAAACATATTACAGAACGCTGCTTCCGGGTGACGGCTTGTACAGCTACATAGGAATGGCTAACGGAGAACCGACTTTTAATATTGAAGTCTATTGGCCTACCCGCGATGTATTGGGTGATTATTATGATGTGCTGCCTACGGATTATGGAACGCATCAATTTATTGCACCGACAGATCCGAAGCAAAAATATGTTTCTCCATCAACACAATGTATGATCGATTATGTATTCGCTCAATCTGAAACGGGCAGAATGGTTGGTGAAGGTTCTGTTGATTCCAGAGCTTCGATGATGAACAAAGCTTTTCATGGCTTTAAAATCGATAAAGTGATCGAAATGCCGCATAAAACCTCAAATCTTAATTTCTGCTACCGTGAATGGTATTGGGAAAAATTCCCTCAGAATAAAGACATTAACATAAACTCAGAAGCAGAACATAATCTTATAAACCAATAATATGGAAGATCGTAAAGTATATTCATTAATAGGCATCGGTATTGGACCTTTTAATTTAGGTTTAGCCGCTTTGTTAGAACCGGTTGATGACGTTTCATCACTTTTTTTTGACCAAAGAGAGCAATTCAACTGGCATCCGGGTCTGCTATTTGACCATGTTACGCTGCAGACTCCATTTTTATGTGATTGTGTCTCCATGGCTGATCCTACAAGCAAGTTTAGTTTTTTAAATTTCCTTAAAAAGACAGATCGTTTATATAAATTCTTTATCCGCGAAAATTTCTTCGTACTGCGCAAAGAGTACAATTTATACTGCCAATGGGTCATTAAACAGCTGCAAAACTGCCGTTTTTCATCCAGCGTAAGAGAAATTTATTATAAAGACGGTCTTTATGAAATACATGTTTTTCATAAAGATCAGGATCAGACTAAAATCTACTATAGCGAAAAATTAGTATTAGGAACCGGTACTGTGCCTATACTTCCTGATTTTGTTGATTTAAATGAGATGGAAAAGGTTTGTCATACGTCAAGCTATCTTTTTAGAAAAGAAGAAATATTAGAACAGGACACGGTTACTGTAATTGGTTCCGGGCAAAGTGCTGCCGAAGTATTCTTTGATCTGCTTCAAAACAGACCAAAAACCTTAAAGCTGAATTGGTATTCGCGTCCTGACCGCTTTTTTGCTATGGAATATTCTAAGCTTGTTTTAGAACATACATCGCCGGATTATATCGATTATTTCCATCAAATGTCATCTTCAGATCGAAAAGTCATGCTGGACCGTCAGAAATCACAATTTAAAGGAGTCAACTTTGATTTACTAAATGAGATTTATGATTATATGTATGCACTCAGCGTAGACAATGAAGACATTGGCGTAAAAATAAGACCGAACATTCAATTGGATGATATAACGGCAGGGATTCACAATAATTACGAATTGCATCTGGAACAGGTTGAACAACGCAAAAAGTTTACAGACCACGCCGACTATGTGATTTTAGGAACCGGATATCATTATCAGGAACCTCAATTTCTTAAAGACATACAGCACCGCATCAGCAGAACTTCGACTGGCAGTTACGATGTAAAAAGAAACTATACCATAGATAATAATGGCAGTGAAATTTTTGTTCAAAACGCAGAAATCCATACACACAGCTACATTTCTTCTGATTTGGGTATGGGTGCATATCGTAATTCCTATATCATTAACGAAGTGGCTAAACGTGAAGTATATAAACTAGAAAAGAGAATTGCTTTTCAGGACTTTGACCTTTCACATATTGCAACAGAAAAAGCAGAAGAAATTAGTCTTTAACACACATGTAAAATGAATATAGAAACAATACCACACATAGAAGTTTTTACTGCTCACGTTTGGGAAAAGGTAAACCTTAATCTGCTGGCTAAGAGTTTAGCCGAATTAATGCATGAAGATGTTGCCAAACCTACAATTACAGGCGGTAAAGATGGTGTTAAACATTTTAAACTCACAACTGATCTTCCGGAGGTTTACTACACTTTTTCTGCTTATCCAAGACTTTTGGAGTATTATCATGTTGAAAAAGAAAGTATCCAGCGATGGGAAAACGGAATAGCGGCGCCCGCAAAAGATGTTCTTTGTTTTTTTATGGAATTGCAAAAAACCTTTGGCATCGATTCTTTTACACTGGCGAAATATACCGAAGAACTTCTCAATACATTATATGCAGATGCACATTTGTATACCCGCGAAAAGTTAAGTGCTGCTGATTTAACAAAAGCGGATTATCAGACTATCGAACACCAGATGGAAGGTCATCCGTGGGTTATTGCTAATAAAGGACGTGTTGGTTTCAACAACAGCGAGTATCATAATTATGCTCCCGAAGCCAATAAGAATACCGATTTATACTGGCTTGCTGCACAAAAAAAAAGAGCTTCATTTAACGCTTTGGAAACGATCAATTTTAATGATTTTTATGCCGAAGAATTAGGTCGTGAAGTTTACAACAGATTTCAGGAAAAGCTGCGTAATTTAAATCTTGTAGTTGAAGATTACGTTTTTATTCCTGTGCATCCGTGGCAGTTAAATAATAAAATCTTATTGCAGTTTCATCAGGATCTGGCGCACCAATATTTAGTGATTTTGGGCAAAAACGACGATGTATATTCGCCTCAGCAAAGCATTAGAACTTTCTTTAATTTAAGCCATCCTTCCAAACATTATGTAAAAACGGCCATCTCTATTTTGAGTACAGGAAATATCCGCGGACTCTCTCCAAAACAAATGGATATTGCGCCCAGAGTGACAAAATGGGTAAAAGAGATGCTTGATAAAGATCCTTATTTTGAGGAAAAAGAAGTGGTGCTTTTGGGCGAAGTGGCAACGGTTTCGTATCGTCATCCGCAGTACAATGCAATAGCTGACAGTCCATATCATTATCGCGAAATGTTAGGTGCCTTATGGAGAGAAAGTGCAGAGAAATATCGTAAACCTGAAGAAAACCTAATGACGATGGCTTCTCTTTTATATACTGATGACAGCGATCGTCCTTTTCTGCAGGAATTGATAAATGTCTCTGGACTAAGCATCCAAAACTGGCTGGAGCAATATTTAGAAGCTTATTTAAAACCTTTGCTTCATATTTATTATCAGCATTCCTTGTGTGTAACTCCTCATGGCGAAAATATTATTTTGGTCATGAAAAATGGAGTACCACAGCGTATTATCATAAAAGATTTTGTTGATGATATTGTTTTGACAGAAGAAGCCAAATCAAAATTACCGGATGATCTTAAGGACGGACTTATTCAATCCTCTAATAAAGAAAATACGCCTTTATTTATTTTGATTGGTGTTTTTGATGCCTTTTTTAGATATCTGTCTGACATTCTGCATACGCACATGGATTATGATGAACATCTGTTTTGGAAAACGGTTATAAGCTCAATTGAAGAATATCAGCAGGCCAATCCGCATCTGACAGACCGTTTTGAAAAGTACAATCTTTTTGAACCGGAGTTTAAACGATTCTATATCAACAGTCTGAAACTGCTAAATAATGGATATGCTGAACAAACTGGTTTTGCAGTGCCGAAAAAAGGAAGCAAACTTCCTAATCCGCTTTATGTAATCAGACAGTATGAAATGAACGAGTTTACAGAGATCAGCGAAACAATACAGCACCAATCATGAAAGTAGTTGTATTAAGGCTTCAATCCTATACTGATTTGTTTCTTACCGCAGTATTAGGACGAGAGAAAAAATTCACTTCGGGCAGTATTAATCGTGCCATTGTATTGCTTGCCGTTCCTATGGTTTTAGAACTCGTAATGGAATCTGTTTTTGTTTGTGCCAGTTTGTTTTTTGTGAGCAAACTTGGTGCAGCAGCAGTTTCTATTGTCGGTTCTACAGAATCTGTTATCAGCTTTTCGTATTCGGTTTCAATTGGTTTAAGCATTGCGGCTTCGACTTTAATTGCCAGACGCGTTGGTGAGCAGAATTTTAAGGACGCAAGCATCACAGCCGGACAGGTAATAAACATAAGTGTTATCAGCGGTATTTTAATAAGCCTGATATGTTTTATATGGAGTAATGAAATCCTGGGATTAGTAGGACTTTCTCCGGCAGTTATAGAACAAGGCAGTTTGTATGCCAAGGTAATGTTTGCCAGCTGCGGCTTTATTATTATCCGCATTGCATTAAACGGTATTCTTCGCGGTGCCGGTTATGCTTCTATGGCAATGCGAACGCTATGGCTTTCGAATGCTTTAAACATACTCTTGTGCCCGCTCCTTATTTTTGGATGGGGACCAATACCTGCCTACGGACTATTGGGAGTTGGTATCGCTACTGCTGTGGCCCGTTTTATCGGAGTCTGTTATCAAGCTTTTCATTTGATTAAAGGAACAACCATTATTCAAATTGGAAAAGAACAGTTGGCAATTCACCGTGAGACTTTCCAAAAAGTAATGAAACTTACTTTTGGAGGCATGCTGCAATATTTGATTCCTGCATCGAGCTGGCTGTTTATGATCAAAATTGTTTCTCATTTTGGAGGCAATGCTCTGGCAGGTTACATTATAGCACAGCGTGTTGCTTCAATAGTGACTACTCCGGCTTGGGGAATTGGAAATGCTGCCGGAATTTTAACCGGACAAAATCTGGGTGCCCAACAGCCCGAAAGAGCCGAAAAATCAGTCTGGAGAGCCGGAATGATTAATATGTGTTTTTTGATTACAGTGGCAATTGGATGGATTTTTATGGCCGATCCTGTGGTGAGAATCTTTTCTGACGTGCCAGAAGTAGTCGATAACAGCACAACCTACATTCACATTATTTCCATGGCTTACGTATTGCTGGGATACACAATGGTTATTTCCAGAGCGCTTAATGCCTCTGGAAAAGTTATGATTGTTACCCTGCTTTACATCCTCATGTTTTACGTGATACAAATACCGCTTTCCTATGTCTTTGGAGTAGCATTAGGATTTGGTCCAAAAGGCATTTTTGCCGCGATATTACTTTCAGAGCTTGTATTGGCTTTTGGCTGTATTACAATATTCAGAACAGGAAAATGGAAGTTAACTAAGGTTTAAAAATAGATAAATTTTTAACACATAGAAACATAGTTTTTTTGACTTGAGAAAAGGCGTTTCACTTTACTTAATTCACATAGATATGTGCTAGAAACTGGTTTCTTTCAATTATCCTTTTATAAAATAAAAATCTATGTTTCTATGTATTTAAAACAATTAAAACCAACACGTTAAAACAAATAACATAAACAAATTAAAAAATAAAATCATTATGAGTACAACACAAGAATTACATCAAGTTTTTGCCACTGCATTCGAAATCCCTGTAGAATCAATTACACCGGATTTAGAATATCAGGGTATTGTAGAATGGGATTCTATGAGCCATTTGCTTTTAGTTGAGGAACTAGAACGTTTTTATAATGTTTCAATTTCTATGGAAGATATTTTGGAAATGGGAAACATCGATAAAATAAAAGCAATATTGAAGAAAAACGGAGTAGAAATCCAATAATTCAAAAGAAAAAGTATGGGACTTTATGATTTAATTCAAAAAAATAAAAAATTAAATTTTATAGATGCAGACACCAAGGTTGTTAAAACGTTTAACGATATACACGAATCTTTAGATATTGAAGATCTGCGTGCCGTGGTTTTCATTTACAATGACAATCAGCTGCCGGCAATTGAAGCGTTTTTGAATTTTTATCAAAAAAAGTACACTGTGGCGCTGCTTAATTCGGGGCTGCATCCTGAGTTTAAACAAAACCTGGAAAAGGAATACAAACCAGCTTATATCTTCGATCCGTCTAGAACGGTTGTTGAAGAATATGATGTAAAGCAGGTTTCTAAAGACATTTCCGTTTTTAAAAGAAACGAAATTCGCCTTTACCCTATTCATGGTGACGTTAAACTTTTAATGAGTACATCAGGAACCACCGGGTCGCCTAAATTTGTTAAGATCTCAGATGATAATCTGGTACAGAATGCTTTATCTATCATGGAGTACATGCCAATAACGGAACACGATATTGTTCCGTTAAATGTGCCCATTAATTTTGTGTATGGTTTTTCGATTTTTACAACAAACTGCATAAAAGCAAAAACAATTGTCTGCACTGAAAGAGATGTGCTTCAAAAAGAATTCTGGTCAGATCTTACTGAATACGGCTATTCGACCTTAAGTGGTGTTCCTTATTTTTACGAGTTACTGCAGCGTTTTGGTTTCTTCAAAAAAGACACGCCTTCTGTTCGTTATTTCACCCATACGGGAGGAATGCTGAATCAGGAACTGGCAAACGTCATTTCAAATTATACCCACATTTACAACAAACAGTTTTTTGCTCAATATGGACAAACGGAAGCCAGCGGCAGAATGGCTTTTTTACCGCCAAACGATTTTAAGACCAAAGGAACATCAATTGGATTTCCGGTGAAAAATGGAAGATTTGAAATTGATGAAAACACAGGAGAACTTATTTATTACGGCCCTAATGTTTCCGGAGGTTATGCCAACAACATTTTCGATCTACAGCATTACGATCATACTGACAAATTGTATACCGGCGATCTGGCGGAAAAAGATGAATTGGGTTACTATCACATTAAAGGACGTATTAAACGTATCATGAAATTATTTGGTGTCCGCTTAAACCTTGATGAAGTAGAGGTTTTACTTAAAAATCAATTGGGCGGACAAACCTTTATCTGTATAAGCGTTCAGGACAAATATATTGGTGTGATACATCAGGATCCTTCTTTACAGCGTGAAACCATAACACAGGTAATAAAAGAAAAACTGGGATTACATGCCAGTTCTATAAAAAACTATTACTTCGATGAAGTACCCCTCACTGTTAATGGTAAAGTCGATTATCCGGCTATAAACAGATACATCAACGAAAACGAAAATTCATTTGCAGCCGCCAAAACAGTTGTCGGGTAATTTTTAATATTTAATAATCCATTGGTGAAATTAAAACACACAAATATTTTAGCACATAGAGACATAGTCCAATAGCTATAGGGCTTACATCGAAAAAGAGTATCGAAGAAACATTTTTCCACATAGAGATAAAACTATGTGAATTTAAACTAGTGAAACACCTTTTTTAAGTTAAAAAACTATGTTTCTATGTGTTAAAAAATAATTTCACTTAAAAGTATCTAACTAACAATTAGGTTATATAAACCTAAAATAAAAACAAAACCATGGAACAGCAAAGTAAAAGAATCCCAGCACTGGATTTAATAAAAGGAATGAGTGTTATAGGAATGATCATTATACATACACTGCTTACATTTGCAGATGTCAAATCACAGTCAGAAAGTGCTATTGGCCTTTTTATTGTTTTTCTGGGCAGAGGAACCTCTATTTTCCTAATCTGCATGGGAATAACATTTATGACCTCACGTCATCAAAGCCTTAAAAGTTCTATAACTCGAGGCGGAATGCTTTTGGGAGCAGCCCTTTTTATGAATTTCTTAAAATTTATTTTTCCGGTAATCTTTGGTTTTGCGCCCCATAATTTTATACAGCGATACGGCTGGCACGCACCAATCGAACAGCAGTATTTGTATTTAATGTTATTGGGCGATATTCTTCAATTGGCAGGAATGTCTTTGCTGTTCGTTGGTTTTATTAGAAAATACGTTACCAATAAATACGGAATCTTAGCTATTGGCTTATTAGTCGCTTTAGTTTCCAGAGAAGTCAGCGGTATCAATATTGATATTCCTGTTGTTAATTATGTTTTTGATCTTCTTTTCAATAATGATTTTCCGGCTTATGTTTATTTTCCTGTTTTTCCCTGGATGTCTTTTATTATCATCGGAATGTTTTTTGGAAAATGGTATCAGGAACTTAATTATAACAGACCGCAGTTGTTCAAAAATATGCTGTATATCGGCATTCCCTTCGCTGCAATAGGCGCACCACTTGTTTTTATTTACGGAGATTACAATTACAATGGTTTTTACCACATGGGTCCGGGCGGAGTACTTTATTTCGCAGGATGGACTTTAATTTTTCTATGGGTTATTTTTAAAATATCTGTAAATATCAAAGAAAATAAGTTCATGAAACTTTTAAAATATTGCAGCAAGAACCTGACTTCTATGTATATGACACAATGGATATTGATTTCTTGGGGAAAAGGTATTTTCGGTTTTAGAGAAAATGGAATAACAACTGTACTGGCGCTTATAGGAATGTATATCATATTGACTTTTTCAGTGCAGATCCTTTTAGATTTATTGAGAAAAAAAAGCCAGAAATCAAAGGCTGTAGAAGTTTTAAATTAAAAATTTACATTTTTTGTTTTCCGATTGGGATATTATTAATAGATAATTTCATACTTTTGAATTTTTATTTATTCTAAATAAGAATAATTTCTTAATTTTAAGTACATTCCATGAGGTTCAAATTAGTATTGCTTTTTATTCTCTCGTCGACATTTTTAATCGCGCAAAACACAATCACTGGTAAAGTAAATGATGAATACGGCAACCCGTTAAGCGATGTTAACATTCAGCTATTAGGTACACCGATAAATGCAGCAACAAATGCTGACGGATTTTATCAAATAGAGAATCTCGCAAAAGGAAGCTATACTATAGAAGTGAGTTTAGAGGGATTTATTTCAAGGAAGCAGACAATTGTTTTAGAAAATTCTCAGAATAATTCGGTTACTACAACTTTAGAAAAAGTTCATAATACATCAAAAGAAGCAGAAAAATTAAATGACGTAGTGGTAAAAGGTGTATCTGAAAAAAGAAAAAAAGAAGAAACAGCGCAAGCCGTTTCTGTAATAGAAATGAAAGAAGCTAAGTTTAAAACTGCTGATTTAGGTGAAGTGCTTGCCCAAACTCAGGGTATTAATGTTAGACGTACAGGAGGTTTAGGCTCAAGAACAAATTTTTCGATGAATGGACTGACAGGAAATCAAATCCGATTTTTCCTTGAGGGAATTCCTTTGGAATATCACGGTTATACTTTCGGGATTTCAACAGTTCCCGTAAATTTAATTGATCGTGTTGAAGTTTATAAAGGTGTTGTTCCTATCGAATTTGGAGCAGATGCACTTGGCGGAGCTGTCAATTTAATTACTCCAAAAATAAAATCTGGTTTTAGCGGTTCTTTTTCGGCTCAGGCAGGATCTTTTGGAACCTATAGAACATCATTGATACTTAGCAATTACAATGAAAAGACTGGATTTTTTATAAAAGGAAACGGATTTTACGACACCTCTCAAAACAACTATAAAGTAGATGTTGATGTTCCGGATGATGCCGGAAAGATCAAAAAAGTAACGGTACGCCGATTTCATGATGCCTACAAAGGCTACGGATTGCAGTTAATAACAGGTGTTAAAGACAGAATCTGGGCAAAAGAATTAAGCATCGAAGGTTTTTATACCGATTACACAAAAGAAATTCAGCACAATCAATTAATGGTTGGAGTTCCTTATGGAGAAGTTATGACCTACCGAAAAGCAGCTGGAACTGTCCTTACCTATCGCAATGATTTTGGTGAAAATTTTAATTTAGATTTTACTTCAGTATATAATTACAGAGAACGCCAATTTAAAGATGTATCTGATTACGTTTACAATTGGTACGGTCAACGTATTGAAGATTCTGCTGGAAATGTCAGCGGGGAGATTTCGGAATCTACTGGTCCAAGTGATACGTATACGTGGAATAATGATGTTTTCGCTCGTCTAAAAGCTTCATGGAAAATCAGTGATCAATACGCTGTAAGTTTTACTTCGGCACCTACCTACTCCAACCAAACTGGAGATGACAGACTTATTACTGGTTATGATCCGGCGAGCGCTGTAAGAGATTTATTTACATGGGTTAATGGTGCAGATTTTAAAATAAATGCATTTAATGAAAAATTAGAGAATCTTTTCTTTGTTAAAAATTATCTACAGAAAATCAATTCCGAAGAAAAAATACCTTCCAATAATTCGGTAATAAAAGAAGACCGAAGCGTAAACTATTTTGGTTTTGGAGACGGATTTCGCTTTAAATTTAATGAACAATTTGCCACGAGATTAACATATGAATACGCTACACGTTTACCACAAACAGACGAGTTATTTGGAGACGGACAATTTATACAAGGCAACCTAAACTTAAAACCGGAACGCAGCCACAACGTTAATTTTGAACTTTTCTTCAAGTCTAAAGAAAATTATGAAAAGAGCGCCTGGCAGGTTCAGACGAATGTCTTTTTAAGAAAAATAGACAATCAAATCTTATTTGTTCCAGCTCTGGACCGAAATAATATCTATCAAAATGTATTTGCTGCTACTTCTAAAGGAATTGAATTGGCTGGAAATTGGACTTCTAAAAATGACCGACTTTCATTTCACGCAAACAGTACGTATCAGCATTTTTATAACGATTCGAACGAAGGAATATTTGCCGCTTATAAAGGCGACAGAGTTCCTAATCAGCCCTATTTTTTTGCTAACGGAGGCGTTAATTACTCATTCTTCAACCTAATCGGCAAGTCAGATAAATTATCCCTTTTCCTTGACGCAAGATATGTATATGAGTTTTTTAGAAGCTGGGAAAGTGCTTCTGTAAATCCATTTGTTATTCCGAGCCAGCAGACTTTTGATTTTGGAACGACCTATCACAGCAATATAAATGGGATTAAATATGCTTTAACCGCAGAAATTCAAAATTTAAGCAATGAAAAAAATTATGACTTCTTTGGTGTTCAAAAACCGGGAAGATCGTTTAATATCAAATTAGTAACGCAATTTTAATTAATTATATAACCAGTAAATATGAAAACAAATCGATTTTTTATAAAAAATGCGGCATTAGCTCTAATGTGTTCACTATTCGCATTAACATCATGCAGTTCAGATGATAATAAGACAGATGACGAAGGTCAGGGTAATAATCCTGCCGTTATTGCATCTGTTCGTGTAAATACTCCATCAGGAAGAGTTTTTTATTTAGGAGCATATGATAAATTCCCTTCAACTCTTGACTATAAAACAATGACAGAGATTGGTCCCGGAGCTACAATCTATTCTTATGGCGAACATCCGTATGTTTGGAATGGTACAGCTTCAACATTAACAAGATATAATGTAAGCAACGAAATGAAAATTTCGGCTTCAGATGCTTTAAGTCTTGCAGGAACTGGTGTAAGCGGTACTTTTGGACCTCCTGCTTTTGTGTCTGAAACAGAAGCTTATTTTTTCGCTTTAAATGATGGAAAAATTATCAAGTTCAATCCAACGACTATGAGTATTACAGAAACTATCACAGTAACTCCGCTGCCGTTAAGTAATGATCCAGCTGTTAAAACATCAACTTATATGAGTTATGTTACTTCTGCTAAAAAAATTATTCTACCGGTTGCTGCAACTCCTACCGATTATAACAAGTTTCCACAATATGCTCAGATCGCCGTTTTTGATATTGCCTCAAAAGTAGTTACTTATGTTAAAGATACTCGTATGTCAATGGGATATGATACATTTGCTAAAGGTGATGATGGAACTCTGTACTACAGACCTTCACGTGCTACATCACTTTCATTAGATTACAGCACAGTTACTGGAGCTCCGCCAGCAGGAGCATTATTAAAAGTTAATCCTGACGGGACATTTGATCCAAACTTCTTTGTAGACTTAAAAACTCCTTTAAATGCGCATTCGGTAAACGTAGTAGCTTACGTTAACGGAGGTAAAGCTCTTGCGCAGTATCTGGATAATACATTTACGCCGCCTGCAAAACCAGCTGATTGGTACAATGCTCCAACAAAATTTGCTCTTGTAGATTTAAAAACATTAAAAGTTGAGCCATTTACTTCTTTTGAAAAATATGGTACCGTATATACTGTTGGTACAATTGACGGAGTGGAATATTATGGAAATATCACAGCTCCTGATGGTAAATTCAGCCTTTTAAAACAAAAAGGAGCCGCTGAGTTTGAAGCTGTTTCTGAAGCTCTTGGCGGTAGTTTAATATTTGTTGGAAGATTACGCTAATATCCACATTCACTTTATTTTAGATTTCACTTTAATTCTTAAGAGAAATTAAATTATCATGCAGAGAGAAAAGACCCCATTAAAAGATAGGGTCTTTTCTCTTTTTATATTTTTCTGGGTATACTTAATCAGGTCCTTGTAGAATTTAAATTTCTCAAGTATTTTTTACAAATTTAAAATCCTTTTTTTACTGAATTCTATAACGAAAATATGCTTTAATAAACTTAGCAACTAAACATGTAAAAAATGCAAAAACATGTTAAAATATAACATTAACGCAGCCATCCTTATTTTAATATCAGGATAATTTCATAACTTGAAAGGTAAATATCAAACTATGAAAATATTAAACGCTGCAACTGTATTTATAATAGTTCTTTTTGCTTCGTGCAATGGCACAAAAGAGAACGATCTTGAAGCCAGGGAACAAAAACTAATACTTTTGGAAAAAGAGTTTTCGGCAAAGGAAGAAGACTATAAAAACCTTTTAAGGCTCCGCGACAGCCTGGAGCTGGCTCTTTTGACGAAAAAAGAAAGTACGGATTCTATTAAGAGATTCTGGCCGGACAGTCTCACAGGAAGCTGGAATAGTAAACTGGTCTGTCGCGAATCTGCATGCGGAACCTATGTCATAGGCGATCAGCGCACTGAAAAATGGATTTTTTCCAATGACAGTATAGGCCCGATTGTCAATGTTATGGACAATAATAAACTTAAACGCACATTCAGGGCTGAATACAAGGATGGAAAAGCCAGGCTATATATATATTTAGCAGACAGCACTGCCGCAAGAAATAATAAGACAACTGCCCTATTGGATAATTTCAGCAAAAAAGTAATTAAAGGCACTCAGTCACTTTCAGGACAGGACGATTGTCTTGTAAAATTCTCCGTTGAGCTTTCTCCTTCTCCAAAAAAATAATCTATGTTTTTAAGTATACAGCATATTACCTTTCCTATTGAAGATCCGCTTTTAAAATTTCTTCTGGAACTTATCATTATTCTCTGCATACCGCTCCTGCTCAATAAAATTAAAGTACCGCATCTTTTAGGACTGTTAATTGCCGGTGCTGTAGTGGGCCCAAATGGTTTTCATATTCTCTCGAGAGACAGCAGTGTTGTAGTAACAGGCACAACAGGGCTTTTATATATTATGTTTTTGGCTGGATTAGAGATTAACATGGGAGATTTTAAAAAGAATAAATGGAAGAGCATCACTTTTTCCATCTATACTTTTGCTGTACCCTTTCTACTGGGGCTCGCAGGAGGATATTACATATTAGGCTTTAACATGCTTACCTGCGTTCTTTTTGCCAGTTTATTCTCTTCCCACACACTCATTGTATATCCAATGGTAAGTTCATTGGGCATCACCCGAAATCTAGCTGTAAATATTACCGTTGGAGGAACGATGATAACCGATGTGCTTTCTTTAGTAGTTCTGGCCGTGGTAGTCGGCATGTCACAGGGAGACGTAGGATCATCTTTCTGGATCAAACTTTCCATCTCTATGATTCTTTTTGGTGTTATTGTACTGATGCTGTTTCCTGTAATAGCCCGCTGGTTTTTTAAAAATGTGCAGGATAAAATATCACAGTATATATTCGTGCTTGTTATGATTTATATGGCCGCGCTGATGGCTGAACTGGCAGGCATTGAAGCTATTATCGGTGCCTTTTTTGCAGGACTGGCACTCAACAGGCTTATACCTCATACCTCTTCTTTGATGAACCGTGTGGAATTTGTCGGCAATGCTATATTCATTCCCTTCTTTCTTATCAGCGTGGGAATGCTGATAGACTTTAACGCCTTCTTTAAAAGCTGGGAAACACTCGGCGTAGCTGCAGTGATGCTTGGCGCATCAATTGGAGGAAAATATCTTGCCGCTGTTGCAACGCAGAAAACTTTCCGTTTTACAGATGACGAAGGTAAATTAATATTCGGTCTCAGTGCTGCCTCTGCGGCCGCTACACTTGCGTCTGTTATGGTGGGTTATAATATTATACTTTCAGAAAATGAAGCGGGTGAACCTGTACGATTATTAAACGAACACGTGCTGAACGGAAGCATACTTCTGATCCTGATTTCCTGCACCATATCTTCATTTGTATCAATGGCATCTGCCCAGCGTATTGCCGAAAAAGAAAAAGAAAATACCGTTTCAGGTGAAACCGAGGAAAAAGATAAAATTCTGCTGGCACTCCACCATGAAAGTACGGTGGAAAAAATGGTGAACCTTGGGCTGCTAATCAAGACCAAATCCCATCATAATAGTATGTATGCGCTAAATGTCATCAGTGAAGACAAAAACGAATCTTCTGCTAAAAATGCCGAAATTCTCTTAGATGCAGCCGTCAAAATGGGTGCTGCGGCTGATACAAAAATTATCCCTATCAGCAGACATGATTCTGATGCGGTCTCCGGAATTAATAATGTCATTAAAGAACAGCATATTTCCGATCTTGTAATAGGCATTGAAAATGATAAAGGTTTTTCATCCTCCTTTATTTATAACTTGTACAAAGGTTATCTTCAGAATAAACAAAGCAATATTCTTGTGTATCATGCAGCCCAGCCTATAGGAACTATTAAAAGTTATACAGTCCTTATACCCGCAAATGCTGAGCAGGAACCCGGATTTTTTCATTCACTTCTCAGAGTCTGGAACATCTGCAAAAATTCTGGAGCGCAGATGATATTTTATACTAATGAAAACACAGCCAGAATTTTAAAACGAATCTGTGAGAAAGACAATATTGAAGCCACATTCAATATTGTTACTTCATGGCAGCAGGCACAAACAGCCGCTGCAGCAATAAATGAAAATGAAGGCCTTATCATTTTTATGGCTGACAGAGGCATGAGATCGTACTTTGAAAAGATGAGAGAAGTTCCTGAATTTCTTAATATAAATTTGAATAGTAATAATTACCTATTAATCTATCCATATAGAACATTAAATGAAACTGCACTTGAAAAACGATCTGTAGCTAATCATGATGACTTTGCTGAAATTGGAAAAATGATTTCTAGAGTTTTTAAATAAATTTATACTAAAAATAAATTTGAGCATCAATTTCGAAAATCAAAAATCGGAATGTTTCATGGATATTCAAAAGCCCCAATCTGTAATCGGGGCTTTTATTGACGGGATAATCATTAAAAAATCCTGTCTATTACAATTTAATTCGGTAGATAAAATAGGGAGGTTTGCCGGCGTCTGAGCTGCCTGTAAACGCAGGGGTAGTATAGAGCTGGTTAACCGAAATATACAAATAGCCATCTTTTGAAAGCGCAAGATTATCCGGCCAGTTTAATTTACGGTCGGTTATATAGTCCTTCAAGTGACCCGAGGCATCCAATTTACTTATACCAAAACCTCCAAGATTTGTAATATAGTGATTGCCGTGCTGATCTGTAACCACTCCATCGCTGATAGGCTTGTCTCCAAATTTTACAATCGACTTACCAATAGTTTCATCATCTGCACCTTCTCTGAATAATTTTGCTGGAACCTGATACCATTTAGTGCCATTCATGGCGCCAAAGAAAATAGTTTCTCTGTCATCGGATAATGTAATGGGATTAATCCCTACCCTAGCTCGTTTTCCGCCAAAGTTGATCACTTTTCCATCGATAAGCATATCCACATCTTCTGACTGCAGGGCCTTATCACCGCTGAAACGCCTTGCTGTTTTGGTAGAAAGATCAAAAGCAATTATTCCGGGATTTGAGATATCCGCCAAATAAACCCATCCTCTTGACTCATCGATGGCCAGATCCTGGATAAAGCTTCCTTTGGGCGCAATTATCTGGTCAAACTCAATTGTGTTTGTAATTTGATTTTTCTTCAGATCAAAACTGAAAAGCCTTGTTCTGCCCAGCTCTAATCCCATATCAATCATCCACAGATTGTTTTTCTTGTCGACAACTATTCCAAGCGGAGTGTCGAAAGTTTCAGCACTCGCTGCCTTTCCATTTTTCTGCAGGTCAGCTGAAGGATAAGGGACAGCTCTGCCTTTTATAATTTCGACCAGCTGTTCATTAGGAGCTCCAAGCGGATGAATCGTTGCAAATACCCTTCCATCAGCACTCACCGCCACATTTCCGGGACGTGTTTTATCGAATCTGGCTACCACTTCCAGAGAATTATTGGCTAATCTTGGCTCACTTTTCAAAACGGTGGAAGTACCTTGTGCATAACTGCCGAAAAAAAACAGACTGGCTGTTGTAGATACAATTAAGCTTTTAAATGTTTTCATAATATTCATGGGTTAAAATTTAAATACATTATTTCCTCAAACTGGAACTTGAGTGACAAAATTATACCAAAGAAAGCCGTTTATGTAGTATAAATTTGCTTTTATAGTGTATAAATTTGCCACAAGACCCTTAAATTATGACATTAGAAAATCTTCTTTACGAACCCTACACCATTCATTTTGAAACATTGGATGTTTTTCCCGATACAAGAGGAAAAAAGAACTTTTTTGAGCTGATCTTTGTCTTGTCTGGCAACGGCGAACACTGCATTAACCAGCATAGTTTCAGCTATAAAGAAAACCACATGTTTTTAATTACACCTCAGGACTGCAGTAAATTCTCTATTAAAGAAACTTCTATATTCTTTTTTTTACGTTTCAGCAACATTTACCTCAGCAGAAACGGATTTTCAGGGGATATTATACGTCGTCTCGAATATATCCTTCACAATGCAAACCATAAACCAGGTTGCATCTTAAAAAACCAAAGCGATAAAGCATTGATTCGTCCTGTAGTGGAAGCTCTACTGAGAGAAACAGTGAACAATGATTTACATCAGCAAGAAATAACGATGCAGCTGATCAATACTCTTATTGTAATTGTAGCTCGGAATATTGCCAAATATCTTCCTCATAAAATAGAAAGCACAACGGAGGAGCGGATTATGGAAATACTGCACTATATCCAGCGTAACATTTATCAGCCTGCCACAATACGCACTGAGAGGATCTGCAAAGAATTTGGAATTTCTGAAAATTATCTGGGCAAATATTTTAAACAGCATAATGGAGAAACCCTGCAATCCTACATCAACAATTACAAAGCTACCCTTATAGAACACCGTTTAAAATACAGTGACCTCCGCATGAATGAAATTGCCGACGAGCTTGGTTTTACGGATGAAAGCCATTTAAATAAATTCTTTAAGCTAAAAAGGGGAATAAGTCCTCGAAAATATAGAATCGATTTCCAGAAAGATCAGCGTAGTTCTAATTAATTGAGGTAAAAGGATACAAAAATGATAGACTTAATATTATTTCTGCCGCAAAAATTTGAGGTGAATTTACAAATAATTTGACATTGCAAGTTTCGTGGAGTATTAAGAAAGCCCCACCTACAGCTCTCTAAGTACTTTATTTTAACACGCAATTTACTGGGTTTTATTTTACTTATGAAGCAGATGTCATTTTCTTTATAAATAATGCAAAAAAAATTTCTACAATCGAAAAAACGTTCTATATTTGCACCCGCAATCAGACAATGATAGCGACATTTTTGGAGGAATGGCAGAGCGGTCGAATGCGGCAGTCTTGAAAACTGTTGACTGTAACAGGTCCGGGGGTTCGAATCCCTCTTCCTCCGCTTAGAGAGCTTAAAGGACAACTTTTCAAAGTTTACAAAAGGCTAAAAATTAACAAAAAAACCCTGCAGATCATACGATTTGCAGGGTTTTGTCTTTGTATGAATTTCAATATTTAAAGTTTTGAATAGAAAAATTATGTACGTAAGCGATATTTTTTTATTTCAAAGATTCTGGTTATTCATGCCTCCAAAATCAAATAGATCAAAAAGGTCTAAAAAATAACGATGAAATATTTATTAGTTATCACATGATTACAACTGTGCCTTTATTTTACCAGACGAATTCCAGAGAATTGCCACTGATGTCTGGGATGGAAAAAATTGCGATAGCTTGAACGACTATGGCCTTTCGGCGTAGCAATGGAACTGCCTCTTAAAACCATTTGATTCACCATAAACTTTCCGTTGTATTCCCCGATCGCGCCAGAGGCTTTGTTGTATCTCGGATAAGGAAGATAAGCGCTATTAGTCCATTCCCATCTTTCACCCCAGCCAAAAAGACTGCTTGCAGCCTCCCATTCCTCTTCAAGGGGCAGGCGCATTCCTTTCCATGAAGCAAAAGCAGATGCTTCATAAAAATTCACATGGCAGACTGCTTCAGACCAGTTAATACTCTGAAATCCAGACAGCTTATAATACCCCCAATCTCCATCTGTAAAATGCCAGTAAAGTGGCGATCTGGCCTGGTGTTGCTTTACCCAATCCCATCCTTCAGAATGCCAGTGCCTAAAATCTTCATATCCTCCGTCCTGCATAAATTCAAAATACTCAGCATTAGTGACGGGTGATGCAGCGATCTGATAAGCCTCGAGATACTTTTTATGGCGACCTGATTCATTGTCGAAGCTGAAACCTGCACCGCTGAAACCTATCTCATAAATTCCTTCAGACATTTCAATGAAATCTAAATTGTCTTGCAGATCTGATGCAAGATTCGATTGAACTCCAATATCGTCTGCTCTATATAAGGGAAAGAGCGGATTGTGACCCAATATGTATTTGATATCTGTCAACAACAGCTCCTGATGCTGCTGTTCATGGTTTAATCCCAGTTCTAAAACAGCATAAATCTCATCAGACATCACAGCTTTAGTCAGATATTTTTCCATCTGTTCATCTACATAAGATCGGTAGGCATAAATATCCGACACCGAAGGTCGGCTTAAATTACCTCGGTCTGTGCGCACTACCCTTGCTCCTACAGTTTCATAATAGCTGTTAAAAACAAAATTATACTGCGGGTTAAATTCCAGATAGCCTTCAAAATAAGGAATCAGAATGAAGGTTTCAAAAAACCAAGTGGTATGCCCCATATGCCATTTAGGAGGACTGACATCTTCAATTGGCTGAACCACATAATCTTCTGTCTGCAGTGGACCGCAGATTGATTCCGAATGTTTTCGTATTTTTTTATACTGCTCAAGCAGAAGCTGTGCCTTATTTTTTACTGATGTTTCCATACTATAATATCTTCTTTTAAACTGCTGTCCAAAACGCATCAACAAACCATTCTCTGCTGTCCATAATATTGTAATGTGGCTCAAATCCAGACTGGCAGGCTATCTTGCGTGTGTCCTCAAGAGAGAATTTCTGGGATACTTCCATGTAAACGGGTTCATTTTCCAAGAAATGAAATGTCTGACCTCCAACATTGACCTGTTGTTCCTGCAGGCTGATCAAATAACTGCGACAGGCACCGCTGACTGGATCATAGGTTTCATAATGTTCAAATTGATCTACAATAAAATCAGCATCAAGCTCTCTGTTGATACGATGGAGAAGATTTAGATTAAAAGCAGCTGTAACACCATTAGAATCGTTATAAGCATTTAAAATAGTATTAGGCTCTTTCTTCAAATCAAATCCAATCATCACCACATCTCCTTTGTTCAGATTCTTGCGGAGTTCAAAACAGAAACGATAGGCATCTTCCATCTCCATATTCCCAATGTTGCTGCCTAGAAACAAAATAACTTTACGGCGTGTAGATAGTTGAGAAGCTTTGTAAAGCATATCAAAGTATTCACCCTGCAGACATTCGATATCAAGATCAGGAAGATGTTTGCTGAGCTTCTTTTCAAGAACGGATAAGATGTTTCCCGAGATATCGATAGGCATGTACCTGAAATCGGCATCTTGCTTCTTTAGATACTCTAACAGATGAATGGATTTAGAAGCATCTCCCGCTCCAAGCTCTATTAGATCAAACGGCGTTTGTTCTGCCCTTATGGCAGAGGCTATCTCAGCAGTTTGATTCTTAAAAATATCCATCTCACAGCGGGTTAGATAATATTCGGGCATGGCCATGATCTTCTGAAAAAGACTATCTCCATACTGGTCATAAAAATATTTGGAGTTTAAATATTTGGGACTCTGCCGTAGTCCTGCATGCACATCTTCCTTAAAATGCTCTGTATTTTGTTTAGATATTTCTATATTTTCTTCTATGGTTGAAGTTGTAGCTGTTAATTTCATTGCAGTGTATTTTAATAGTTTCAGAAAGACGCGCTTTCTTTCTCTAAGATACATTTCAATTACAATAGAAAGGATTCTGATAAAATAGAATATTAACTCAAAAAAATTAGAATTCGTGCAACTTTGCAATTGCATTCCTTAAAAACAATTCCATCCTATTAGAGATAAGTATTAAAATCATGTAAATCAACGTTATGAAGACTGTAATTTTTAATAGATGAATTAGAGTTAAATTGCATAAATAAAAATGAATAATAATAAAATTTAAAAAGTTACTGCCATGAATGATCTAATTGAACAATTTGAATCAGAACTGAAAGCCTTTCTTGAATTCCGCTATAATTTATCCCTGCAGCAGAATACCGCAGAGAGATTCAATGAAACCGAGAGAGCAGCATTTGACTTTGTAGATGACTATCTGCTGAATACCCCTGATCTGATTGCAGGCGATGTAGAAAAATCTATTCAGAATATTTTAAACGATTTCATTGATAAGAAAATAAGAGACAATTAATACATCTAATTAAAAAGTGCTAAGATTTCGGCATAATTGTCATCATCATCAAACCATTCCTGGTATTGATATGCTAAAAAGATCGGTAAATGCGATCTGTCAAATATTGGATGTATAAATGCCGAGTCATGAAATAATATAACTCTGCTCCATAATTCTATAATTTAAAAACCTGTAGTGCTTTCTATTTTTGGGATAATAATTACAAAACCTTCTTAATAATGAAATCACATACAGCTTCCTACTCTTTTAAATCTTTCAGCATAGCGAATACAAATTTCACAGATGCAGAATTTCATTTTGAAAAACAGAACACATCACAAATATTAGATCTATACCGTAAACATGAGGATGAACCAGATTTTGACTGTGAATTTTTAAAAGGCATCACTCATGAGCAAACCGAAAATTCAATAGATCTTGATTCTGAGCAAGAACAGATGGATGATTATAATGACTATGAATGGGATCCCGAAATCTATGATCCGTATCTAGAGTCCACTTATTATTAATTTGACTCACCAATACAATTAAGATAATACAAAACAGCTTTGCAATTTGTACAGCCCATTATACTCTACTTTATGGTATCTTATAGAAAATAAAAAGCAGAAACTATGTTCCTGCTTTTAAATTTTTGCTTGTTTTCAAGATTTAGATATGAATGTTGTTTAACTCAACTTATTGAAAGAGTTTTACAAAACATCAAGCCTTTTACATTGAAGAAATTACAAACTCACTTCGTCTGTTTTTTAAATGTTCTTCTTCTGAACATTTTACACCGTCTTTGCATCGGTTAAGAAGCTTGCTTTCTCCATATCCCTTTCCTTTCAAACGATCCGCATCAATACCTTTAGAAGTAAGCCAGGAAACGATGGATTTCGCTCTTTTATCCGATAGAATCATATTAGACTGTGCAGAAGAACGGCTGTCAGTATGGGAACGGATATCAATTTTCATGCTTGGATATTCCTGCATTACCGCTAAGATTTTATTTAGTTCTGCTGCGGCCTTATCTGTAATATTCCATTTGCCAAGATCAAAATAAATCATGGAAATGTTCAGGGTTTTAGCCAAATCAGTTCCTACCTTAACGCCTTTGATTTCTGGATTTTCTAGTAATGCAATAACTGGTTTCTCCAACTTTAGATCCAGCTTATTTTCTGCCGCTATGGCTATAACAACTGAATTTTCTTTTGGTGAATACAGCTTTTTCTCTGCACGCACGGCATATTTTTTATTACAGTTACATGTAAAACTATAAGATCCATCATCGGCTGTCTGTACTTTTGCGACTTCTTGCTTATCTTCGTCTACAAGTGTAAGCACTGCTCCCGCAATCACAGCACCTGTCTTATTATCCGTAACTGTGCCCGTTAAAGTTCTCTCGCATACCAGTTGTCTGGTTTCTGTAAACCCATAAATATCATCGCTGCCCGCTCCTCCTTTACGGTTAGAAGAGAAATAGCCTTTTCGGGTCACGCTGTTTATAATAAAGGCAAAATCATCCGATCTGGTGTTTACAGGTTCGCCTACATTTTGTACTTGACCATAAGTGCCGTCCTGCATCATTTCAGCAACTACAATATCAAGGCCTCCAAGTCCTGGGCGTCCGTCAGTTGCAAAATAAAGTTGATTATCCGCAGAGATAAATGGAAAAGTCTCTCTTCCTTCGGTATTGATCTGAGCACCGAGGTTCTCCGGCCTGCCATATGATCCATCAGGGTTGATCAGTACGCTGAATAGATCTGACTGGCCGAATGTTCCCGGCATATCTGACGCGAAATACAGTTTCTTTTCATCCACACTTAGAGCTGGATGGGCTGTACTGTATTCATCGCTGTTAAAAGGAAGCTCTCTTATATTAGTCCAATTCCCGTCAATAAAACTTGCTTTATATAATTTCAGTAATGTGATATTTTGCCCGTCCTTACCGCGTTTTCCATCCAAATAATTATTTCTGGTGAAATACATTGTTTTCCCGTCTTTGGTAAATACAGGAGTCGACTCGTTAAACTTGGAATTAATTTCCTTGTTTAACAGAAGCGGACTTCCTGTACTACCGTCAGCATTGATTGGGGCAATGTATAGATTGGTAAAACTTTTGTTGGTCCATTTAAAGGTTTTGCCTTCCTTGTTTTCTATCTGTCTTGCAGAGCTGAATACGAGACTGTTTCCTAAAAATGCGCTTCCAAAATCCGAGCTCTTTGAATTCACACCTGCAGGATAAATAGCAAATCGCCCTGAATTACCTTTAATCTGCTCAAGATAATTCCTGTTGCCAGCAAAGAGAATCCCACGGGTGTCCGCACTGCTCTTTTTGTTGAATTCTTCAAGCATTTTATCTGCCTTCACATAATCACCTGCAGCTTTCAACGACTGAGCGTAACGGTATAAGTATTCGGGCTCCTGCTGTGCAGAAATAGCAAAAAGTCGATCGTACCAAATTGAAGCCTTTGCCAGATCTGCATTAAAATAATATGCATTTCCGAGCCTCTGGAACATCTTCTGATCCTCAAATCCTTTGGCAGCCAGCTTTTCGTAAATAGCAATAGCATCTGCGTAAGCATAGTTATTATATTCCTTCTCTGCTTGATCCAGTAGAGCCTGCTGCGCCGATGCGTTGAAAATCATCAGGGACAGCCCGATAGTATATAGTATTTTCTTAAAGTCCATAATTAGAAAAATCTAGGTGATGTAATTCGGTTATAGCCTTTCATAAACTCAAATCGCAGGAAAATCTCATGCGAACCCGAGTTGTAATTATTCAGCTTGGTGGTTTCACGGTCATAAGCATACCCGATGTACATGCTCTTACTGATCTGAAATCCTGCCATCGCACTCAGCGCAGCACTCCATCGGTACGATACTCCTGCAGCAAACTTATCATTGAAAAGGAAATTGGCTGAAACATCTACTTGAAGCGGCGAACCCTCCACCATCTTGGCAAGGGCCGCAGGTTTGAACTTAATCATCTCATATCTGTCTAGATTAAACACATAACCTGCAATAAGATAATAATTGATTTTTTCCTTGTAAATCGCATAATCATTATCATCGTAACGGTTAGTTTGGATAAAATTTGGAACAGAGAGCCCGACATAACCTTTATCAGAATGATAATACACTCCGGCACCTACATTGGGCGTAAACTTATTTTTAAAATTCGAAAACTTTGGATCTCCCTGATGCTCCATAGTCAGCTTATTAGGGTCCAGATTAAACATATTGGCCGATCCCTTAATACCAAAAGAAAGTTTGGCCTCAGCTGAAGTCTGGATGGAATACGAAATATCCGCTGAGAAATTATTCTCTGAAGTGGGCCCGATTTTATCATTTACAAGAGAGAATCCAAGTCCCAAGCTGCTGCCACTGATAGGCGTGTTAAGGGATAAAGTGCTTGTTTCAGGTGCGCCATCCAGACCTACCCACTGAGTACGGTACAGTCCAAAAATACTCATCACTCCTCTTGAACCCGCATAAGCCGGATTTATATTGATGGTATTATGCATGTATTGCGTATACTGCGCATCCTGCTGCGCAAAACCTGCTGCGGAACAAAACAATAATAGTAAAGCTAATTTTTTCATTTATCTATTTTTAATAATGGCTTAACGGATATGGCTAAGCCATTTTTATTTTTATGGAAATATTATTTGGTCAGATATAAATAGCCTGCTTCCTGTTTAGTCTTGGCAGTATCACTCTTATATCTCAGGATATAATAGTAAGTTCCTTCAGGCAGTCCTTCTGATCCTTTCACTGTTGTTCTTCCTTCTGAGTATCCTTTAAAAACAATATCATTGTTGTTGTAATGTTCTCTTTCAAATACCAAAACTCCCCAGCGATTGAAAATCTGAACTGTATTGTCAGGATAACACTCAATACCTCTGATATAAAATCTCTCATTCATACCGTCTCCGTTTAACGAAACCGCATTATAAATTTTAATACTGCATCCATCCAGTTCTATCACAGTTGGATTATTTCCGTTTAGTTCTTTCGAATCCGATGTATCTGATGTAGTGACACCAAGTGGGCTGAGTCCTGAAACGGAAGCTTGATTGGTTACTGAACCAGCATTAATATCTGCCTGTGTAAGCGTATAGGTTCCTGTAAAAGTTGACGTATCGCTCTGTCCTACAGCCAGTGTTATCGGTCCGCCTGTAATTATAACTCCAGGCAGCAGATCTGAAATCTGGATATTGCTCAACGGCACATTTCCAGTATTTTTAACGACAAAGGTGTAAGTTAGCGTTTCACCTGCCTCCACATTGCCATTTCCGTTCTCGTCATTTACTTTTACTTCCATAATAAGCGCCACAGCTGGTACTTCAACAAACAAGTGAACCGTTGCACTGCTGCAGTTATTAGGATTTGCTTTTTCACAAATTTGGTAGGTTAGATTGTGATCCCCTCCGGCAGTTCCTGGAGCTACGTCAATTGTTCCGTCAGGATTAAGTGTTATACCCTGCGGGAAATTCTGAGCTGTTAGAATCACATCTTGGCCATTTACTGGAAAACCGTTTAAGGTATCGTTGTCTAAAACATTGATTACTTCCAAAGAGCCGTTGATTCCGTCAGCAGCAACCGTATCGTCTTCATTAACCGCCTCTATTCCAAAGACAGGTGAAGCATTACAACCTGCTGAAGCCAAAGGATAATTTACAGTAACTGACTGAGTCGGATTAAGAGTAAACTGCATGGTAACAGATGGTCTGGTCAATTCAAATCCGTCATTGCCCTGCTGCCATTGTCCATTCTGGAATATCCATCCAGGCCAGTCTGTTGGTTTATTCCCTGCATCCACTACAGCACCAGGCCATAAAACCGTTCCGTTTAAAGGCATGTCAGTCTGTGTGGCTACAACACGATTCGCGCTGTCAATCCATCTGATGGTCAACAGTCCTGAAGGAGCAAAATTCTCCGCTTTCACGCTGTATCTCACATATGGAGTATTATCTGAACAATAACTCTCTGCTTCTATACTCATTACCGGAGCAACAACTGTAACGGTAACTGTAGCTGTGGCACAGTTTGCAGCATTCGTTTTTTCGCAGATCTCATAAGTCAATGTATACGTTCCCGCTGGAGCATTCGGAATTAATACCGCTGTTCCGTCAGGCTGTAATGTCAGCACATTGGATGGATCAGGAGTAATTATAGTAAGATTCACCTCATTCGGAGTTAATGGATTGTTGTCCACAGTATCATTGTCAAAAACATTAATCAGTTCCAACTGTTCATTAATACCTACGACTGTTCCAATCTCGTCCCTTACAGCTGTAAGGTTTCTCTTTTCAATTGGAATTATGACTACTGCCGGTGTTGTATCTACAGCACCGTTATTATCTGTTGCCGTAAATGTAAAGGAATCATTTCCTGAAAAAGTGCCATTAGGGTCATACGTAAGCTGTCCTGCCTCCAAAGGCGACAATACCTGACCTGCAATAACTGCTATTCCGTTTAATGCCAAAGTTCCATGTACAGGCAAAGTAACAATTGTAAAGGAAACAATAGTTCCATCTGTATCGGTAGCTGTTAAAGCGTTAACAGCCGTCGGACCTGCGCTTGCCAGAACTGGCGAGTTTGTATCATTATTAGCCACAGGCGCATTGTTCCCCACAGGGATTGTTATAACAGCCGTATTGGATACCGCATTTAAATTATCAAGAGCCGTAAAGGTGAAACTGTCATCACCCGTAAAATCACCGGCAGGATCATACGTAAGCTGCGATGCCTCCAAAGGCGAAAGCACCTGCCCCGCAGAAACCGGTGTTCCGTTTAAAGCTAATGTTCCATGTACCGGCAGGGCAGTAATTGTAAAGGAAGCAATCGTGCCGTCTGTGTCAGAAGCCGTAAGGGCATTTAGTGCTGAAGCTCCTGCTGATGAAGCGATAGGAGCATTCACTGCCGAATCCGCTGAAGGAGCATTGTTCCCCACAGGGATTGTTATAACAGCCGTATTGGATACCGCATTTAAATTATCAAGAGCCGTAAAAGTGAAAGTGTCATCACCCGTAAAATCACCGGCAGGATCATACGTAAGCTGCGATGCCTCCAAAGGCGACAATACCTGCCCCGCAGAAACCGGTGTTCCGTTCAGTGCCAGAATTCCGTGCAGAGGAAGAGAAACCACCGTATAAGAAACAATCGTACCGTCCGTATCAGAAGCCGTAAGAGTATTTACTGCTGAAGCTCCTGCTGATGAAGCGATGGGAGCATTCACTGCCGAATCCGCTGAAGGTGCATTGTTCCCCACAGGAATTGTTACAACTGCCGTATTAGATACCGCATTTAAATTATCAAGAGCCGTGAAGGTAAAACTGTCATCACCCGTAAAATCACCCGCAGGATCATACGTAAGCTGCGATGCCTCCAAAGGCGACAATACCTGCCCCGCAGAAACCGGTGTTCCGTTCAGTGCCAGAATTCCATGCAGAGGAAGAGAAACCACCGTATAAGAAACAATAGTTCCGTCCGTATCAGAAGCCGTAAGGGCATTTACTGATGAAACTCCTGCTGATGAAGCAATAGGGGCATTCACTGCTGAATCCGCTGAAGGCGCATTGTTCCCCACAGGGATTGTTATAACCGCCGTATTGGATACCGCGTTTAAATTATCAAGAGCCGTGAAGGTGAAACTGTCATCACCCGTAAAATCACCCGCAGGATCATACGTAAGCTGCGACGCCTCCAAAGTCGACAATACCTGACCTGCAATAACTGCTATTCCGTTTAATGCCAAAGTTCCATGTACAGGCAAAGCAGTAATTGTAAAGGAAACAATAGTTCCATCTGTATCGGTAGCTGTTAAAGCGTTAACAGCCGTCGCACCAGCGCTTGCCAGAACTGGCGAGTTTGTATCATTATTAGCCACAGGCGCATTGTTCCCCACAGGGATTGTTATAACCGCCGTATTGGATACTGCATTTAAATTATCAAGAGCCGTGAAGGTGAAAGTATCATCACCCGTGAAATCACCCGCAGGATCATACGTAAGCTGCGACGCCTCCAAAGGCGACAATACCTGACCTGCAGATACCGGTGTTCCGTTTAAAGCCAGAATTCCATGTAATGGTAAAGAAACAATTGTAAAGGAAACAATAGTTCCGTCCGTATCAGAAGCCGTAAGGGCATTTACTGCTGAAGCTCCTGCTGATGAAGCGATAGGGGCATTCACTGCCGAATCCGCTGAAGGAGCATTGTTCCCCACAGGGATTGTTATAACCGCTGTATTGGATACCGCATTCAAATTATCAAGAGCCGTAAAGGTAAATGTATCATCTCCCGTAAAATCACCCGCAGGATCATACGTAAGCTGCGATGCCTCCAAAGGCGACAATACCTGCCCTGCAGAAACCGGTGTTCCGTTTAAAGCTAAAGTTCCATGTAATGGTAATGAAACAATTGTAAACGAAGCAATAGTTCCGTCCGTATCAGAAGCCGTAAGGGCATTTACTGCTGAAGCTCCTGCTGATGAAGCGATAGGGGCATTTACTGCCGAATCCGCTGAAGGCGCATTATTCCCCACAGGGATTGTTATAACCGCCGTATTGGATACTGCATTTAAATTGTCAAGTGCAGTAAAAGTAAAAGTATCATCACCTGTAAAATCACCCGCAGGATCATACGTAAGCTGCGATGCCTCCAAAGGCGACAATACCTGCCCTGCAGAAACCGGTGTTCCGTTTAAAGCTAAAGTTCCATGTAATGGTAATGAAACAATTGTAAACGAAGCAATAGTTCCGTCCGTATCAGAAGCCGTAAGGGCATTTACTGCTGAAGCTCCTGCTGATGAAGCGATAGGGGCATTTACTGCCGAATCCGCTGAAGGCGCATTATTCCCCACAGGGATTGTTATAACCGCCGTATTGGATACTGCATTTAAATTGTCAAGTGCAGTAAAAGTAAAAGTATCATCACCTGTAAAATCACCCGCAGGATCATACGTAAGCTGCGACGCCTCCAAAGGCGACAATACCTGACCCGCAGAAACGGGTGTTCCGTTTAAAGCTAAAGTTCCATGTAACGGCAGGGCAGTAATTGTAAAGGAAACAATCGTGCCGTCTGTATCAGAAGCCGTAAGGGCATTTACTGATGAAGCTCCTGCTGATGAAGCGATAGGGGCATTCACTGCCGAATCCGCTGAAGGCGCATTGTTCCCCACAGGAATTGTTACAACTGCCGTATTGGATACCGCATTTAAATTGTCAAGAGCCGTAAAGGTAAAAGTATCATCTCCCGTAAAATCACCGGCAGGGTCATACGTAAGCTGCGATGCCTCCAAAGGCGAAAGCACCTGACCCGCAGAAACCGGTGTTCCGTTTAAAGCTAATGTTCCATGTAACGGCAAAGCAGTAATTGTAAACGAAGCAATTGTCCCGTCCGTATCAGAAGCCGTAAGGGCATTTACTGAGGAAGCTCCAGCTGATGAAGCGATAGGGGCATTTACTGCCGAATCCGCTGAAGGCGCATTGTTCCCCACAGGGATTGTTATAACTGCCGTATTGGATACCGCATTTAAATTATCAAGAGCCGTAAAGGTAAATGTATCATCTCCCGTAAAATCACCCGCAGGATCATACGTAAGCTGCGATGCCTCCAAAGGCGAAAGCACCTGACCTGCAGAAACCGGTGTTCCGTTTAAAGCTAATGTTCCATGTAATGGTAAAGAAACAATTGTAAAGGAAGCAATCGTGCCGTCTGTATCAGAAGCCGTAAGGGCATTTACTGCTGAAGCTCCTGCTGATGAAGCGATGGGAGCATTCACTGCCGAATCCGCTGAAGGAGCATTGTTCCCCACAGGGATTGTTATAACCGCCGTATTGGATACCGCATTTAAATTATCAAGTGCCGTGAAGGTGAAAGTGTCATCTCCCGTAAAATGACCCGCAGGATCATACGTAAGCTGCGATGCCTCCAAAGGCGAAAGCACCTGACCTGCAGAAACCGGTGTTCCGTTTAAAGCTAATGTTCCATGTAATGGTAAAGAAACAATTGTAAAGGAAACAATCGTGCCATCCGTATCAGAAGCCGTAAGGGCATTTACTGCTGAAGCTCCTGCTGCTGAAGCGATAGGGGCATTTACTGCCGAATCCGCTGAAGGAGCATTATTCCCCACAGGGATTGTTATAACCGCCGTATTGGATACCGCGTTTAAATTATCAAGAGCCGTAAAGGTGAAAGTATCATCTCCTGTGAAATCACCCGCAGGATCATACGTAAGCTGCGACGCCTCTAAAGTTGACAGCAACTGACCCGCAGAAACCGGTGTTCCGTTCAGTGCCAGAATTCCGTGCAGAGGAAGAGAAACCACCGTATAAGAAACAATCGTGCCGTCCGTATCAGAAGCCGTAAGAGCATTTACTGCTGAAGCTCCTGCCGCTGAAGCGATAGGGGCATTTACTGCCGAATCCGCTGAAGGAGCATTATTCCCCACAGGGATTGTTATAACCGCCGTATTGGATACCGCGTTTAAATTATCAAGAGCCGTAAAGGTGAAAGTATCATCTCCTGTAAAATCACCCGCAGGATCATACGTAAGCTGCGATGCCTCCAAAGGCGACAATACCTGCCCCGCAGAAACCGGTGTTCCGTTTAAAGCTAAAGTTCCATGCAACGGTAAAGAAACAATTGTAAACGAAGCAATAGTGCCGTCCGTATCAGAAGCTGTAAGTGCATTTACTGCTGAAACTCCTGCTGATGAAGCGATAGGGGCATTTACTGCCGAATTTGCTGAAGGCGGCTGATTAATAACTGGTGTTACTGTACCTGAGTTGTTTCCTTGAGTTGGGTCGTCTTGCTCTCCGGAAATCGATGCCGTATTTACATAAGACCCTGTCGCATTTATTATGGCTTCCATTGTAAGAGTTGTGCTGGCTCCGATAGCCAAATTGCCAATGGTCCATTCTGTTCCAGCCCATGTTCCTGTTGAAGGCGTTGCGCTTACAAAAGTATAACCTGAAGGAAGCACATCGGTTACTTTAACTCCTGTGGCGGCGCTTGGTCCAGCATTTGAAGCTGTAATGGTAAAAGTAACCATACTTCCAACATTTGGAGTAGTATTACTAATATTTTTAGTTACCGAAAGATTAGTTTGAATTAAAGGTGTCGCGGTAGCCGAATTGTTAGCTGTTGTATTATCAGGATTATTTCCTGAAATAGTCGCAGTATTAGCATATGAACCTGTAGGATTAACTGTTGCTGTCACTGCCAATGTACTGCTTGCTCCGTTAGCAAGAGAACCAACTGTCCAATCAGGCTCAGACCATGTGCCTGATGAAGGTACTGCGCTAACAAGAGTATATCCTGAAGGAAGTACATCCGTTACTGTAATACCAGTCGCCTTATAAGGGCCGTTATTTTTAGCTGTCACTGTAAATAAAACATCGTTTCCTATACTTGGCGTAGCATTATTTACTGTTTTTGTAACTTCTAGATCCGCGGGGCATACGGCACCTTCAAAATTTCTGGTGGTTACAATTGTTCCGCCGCATGAAGTGGTTACTGAATACTGTACTGAAACAATTCCTGCTCCCGTAAAAGTAAGCGTATTGCCTGATAAGGTTCCAGGACCGCTCACAAGGGTTAACGTACCTCCTGCAGGTGTTGGATTTAAAAGGACTGGATCATCTATACAATATTTTGAATCGGGACCTCCCCCTGTTGAAATTGGCTGGATCACCGGATTGGACTCTGCACCGCAGATCTGTACATCAGCAGTAGCGAAAGTATACGTTGCTTCTTGGGTCGTATCATTTGTTCCATCTCCCATACTTCCTCTGATTCGATGCCCTGCATAACCAAATTTGGTCTCACAGCTTTTCACTATCATAGAGGTATGCCCTCCTGTTTCAACAGCTAAAATACGGTCTGAAGCAGAAATACCACTCGGCATAATAGGGTTCGCAGGATTAGCACTGGTTCCAAGTAAATTATAATCATTTTGTCCAAAAGCATATAAATTGTAATTACTGTTAATCACATTTACAGCGCCATACTCAGTATCATGCTCTTGCACACTGATCCATTTTATATTATTCATCTCTGTGCCATTGGCAGATGTATATTTAGGCTGTACCCAAGACAGTCTGTCGGCTGTTGCCCAATTTCCTAGCTGTCTCCCACTGTTCTCTCCCAAAGCATACAAATTTCCATCAGTTGCCAGAACATAGTAAGATCTCTCGGTTAGGTTACCTGTAGACCCAATCATTTTAGGGGTTATAGATGCAGGCAAGGTCATTTGTACCGCTCTGTTCTGACTAGCTATAATTGCTGTATTATTTCCCAGAAGTACATTATTTCCCCAAACATATACGGTACCATCTGACTTTAAAGCCATAAGACCGTTGTAATTACCCCTGCAGGCAACAACACCTGTCAGATCAGGATTTCCTGTATCGGCAGTTGTCACTTTGTACCAGTTCAAAGCATCACCGGCACTACCATTACCTCTAACACTTGCAGTCTGGGAAATCACCCATACATCACCGCTGCAGGTAGTAATTGCCAGTGTTCCATAAGTTGCAAACATCATCTTAACATCACCAGGAACAACCCCGCTTGGAAGACCATTGGTATTACCTCCTATGGTTATCTTTTGAAAGGAGGTACTTGAAGTGATGTCCGCATGAAGAACTGCTCCTTCTGTTGACCATGCATATAATCCATCTGTCGCCAGCAGTATTCCCTGAGTATTATTCGCAGAACTGCTCCCCAAGGCCGCTTTCAAAGGCGTAGCACTTGCACTTAAAGCCGGATAATTGGTTCTGTTTATGACACGTGGTGACAATACATTAGAAGTTCCATTATTTGCCATTCTCTCCCCCCATACTTGAAGAGAGCCGTCTGAAGTTCTTACAATGGTACTGTGAAAACTCGATACAAAATTATCGTATTCAATAGATGAGGCATCATTATTTGAATCGGCTCCAAAATTAGATAAATTGGTACCCGAACAGCCTGTTATGGGAATTGCGCACTGCGCATTTAAGAACTGGCTGCATGCAAAAAACACAAAAAACAAAGCAATTGCTTTTTGTAAATTTGATCCGCTGTATAAATTAAAGTAGTTTTTTATCATACTTGTTGCTTGGTTATTTAATTAACTGAGGAAGATTGTAGGTCTGCACTTGATTATTAAAATCATAAAAATCAAACATCAGGTAGGTTTCCTGATTGACAACTCCCGATACTCTGTATTTCAATATCTGAATTTCACTGCCCATAACTATCTGCTGATCTAAAGGCTCGGCAGTGAGCGAAACTCCTAATCCAGCGATTGTTAGTTCAGGAGACGGTATCAGTTTTATAGAATTGTCTTTAGAGCTTATCTTTACAGGAACTGAAATGATTAGATCAGAATAATTTCTGCCACGCAAAATCTTTTCTGAAAAATTTATTTTTGAGAAATTAAAAGACATTTTAACAGGCGTAACCTTTACTTTAAATCTTTCTTGAAAAGACGGATGATGACAGCTTTCATCATGTTTTTTATTTTCTTGAAAGTTAATATCATAGTCTCCTGTCTTTTCAAAAGTGTAATTATTAATCTCTTTTCCGCGTAATGTTGCATAAATATTATTTTGGGAATTGCTTACTGTCCAGGTTACGGATTCATCAATGTTTCCAAAATCAATTTTTTCTCCAAAAGAAATTGTCTTGTAAAATTGCCGCAGTAAATCAGGACTGTTACTCTGAGCTACCGATCGGTAAGAATGCAGTAAACTGTATAGAAGCAGGTAAAATAACAGTTGTTCTTTTCTAAAAGATGTTGGATATTTAATCATGGTCGTTAAAAAAATTAATTAATTGAGCTGTTTGCTAATCGACAGCGAAAATACCCCATACATAGCGCGTCAGAAACGTTTATACTTTCACTATAGCGCAAAAATGAAAGCTTTTTTTTCTCACAAAAGACATAAGAGAATGAAAAACAACACTTTAAAAGAAGACGTAGAAAAAGCTTACCAGAAATACGACATATTTTAAAACTGCTTTTAAATGAATTTACACCAACCTGCAAAGGCATTCAGGTAAAATCTAATCTGTTTTTTCAGTATTACTTCCTAAAAAAGATTCTCAAAACATTCGCAATATTCCTACATTATTTATAACGCAGGCACTTAATCTTGTTACGAAATGCAACATCGCAGCACTTTTCAAGAATTTTAATTATTTTAGCCCGCCATTTTATTTTGTAATATTGCGCCTGAAAGCTTCAACAAGCTTTATCTCTATTCGCAGTTATCCTAATCCATTACCATTAATTTATCTATATGCACCTAAGATCTATTCTTTTATCTGTCCTCCTATTTATATTCTGCCGGTACAACTACGCACAAAACTCTAAATATGATAAGCTTTTTGCTGAAACTGCACAGGTTCTGTTAAGCTCTAATCCTAAAAAAGCACTCAGCAATACAGATTATTTATATAAAATCTCACTGAATAACACTGAACGGATGAAAGCCAGTATGCTTAAAGCCACCCTTCTGCGACAATATGGACTGCGTAATGAAGCTGTATTGGTTCTCAAAAAAGCGGATAGTCTTGCAGCAGCCGATCGTAATTATTTCCAACAGGCGAGAATCAATGGTTTTCTGTCAACCCTGCACAGAGAAAATGAAATCTTCAGCATAGGAAAGATTTATCTCAACAAAGCTGTACAGGCCAGCAAGAAAATAAAGGATGCAGGTGAGCGGTATAAATTTCAGGGCAACCTGTCCCAGGAGATTGCCTATTATGAAATGGAAAAATTTAGTTATTCCAAAGCCATAGCACAGCTTAAAGATGGAAACCTGCTGTTTAAAAAAGCAGGTGCCGCTATTGATGTAAACTTCCAGACAGCGGTAAATGATGAGCTGATCGGAAAAAATTTTCTAGCCTTAAAAAGTGCCGATTCTGCGTTGTTCTATTATGAAAGAGGACGCAAAAGTCTCGCGGCATCCCAATCTGCGGAAAGCCCTCTGAAAGGATTCATCTTAAATGGACTGGGGAATGTTTACTTTAAAAAAGGAGATCGCAATCAAGCGTTGTCGTATTACATACAAGCGGAAAAAATTGCTGACCAGTCGAATTTTTTCACCCTTAAACAGGAAGTGTACAGCGCCCTGATGGACTTTTATAAAGAAACTGACAACAGGAAATACATCACCTATAATGAGATGAATCTCAAACTGCACAAGGACGAGGAAAAGAGCAGGAAAATCATTGCCGATGACCTTATTAAAACCCTACGAAAAGATCATATCAAAACGCGGTCGCAGTATAAAAAGAGTGCTATTATTATGGCGTCGGTTTTTGTTGCTATAGTGGTGCTGACCATTGCTTTTTTCACATATAGAAGAAGACAAGATCATAAAAACTTCAAAAGCCTTATCATGAGCAAGGCCAATGCAAAAAAAGATGCGGCGTTAAAAAGGGAATACTCAAAAGAGTATATGTCAGAGGCTACGGAGAATAGTATTCTAAACAGCTTGAGAGAATCCGAAAAAGCGCAATTTTACCTAAACAGCGAAGTATCTTTAACGACTCTGGCGGCAGAACTTGGCATCAATCACAGATATCTTTCTTATGTCATCAACAAAAATACCGAGAAAGATTTTGCTGGTTACATTAGTGAACTTAGAATCAATTATATCGTAGAGAGACTGCGCAACGATCCAAGCTTTCTAAAATATAAAATAAGTTACTTGGCTGATCTATGCGGGTTCTCCTCCCACAGTAGATTTACAACAACGTTTAAAAAAATAACAGGGACGTCTCCTGTAGATTTTATTAAAGATCTCGAACAGAAACATAATGCCTGAGTATTAGATTACAAACATCTTAAAAAGCCGGCTCATTACTAGTAATAAAACTAATAAACATTAAAGAAAATTGTGGCAGAATCGCAGCTAATCAGATGCAATTAGCTGCGGGATTCACTTCCTCGCGGAAATTAATTCTTTTGCAAACTCCATTTCCTTGTCATAACCCGACAGGTATTCGCTGATGGAAGGCTGTATTTCGTAATCTGGCAGTACTCCTCGGCCGAAAGGAATTGTATCTGCTTTAGGTTCTATTACAAATTTGCATAAGGGAATGCGGCCTGTTATAGCTGAATTAGGAAGCGTAAAATTTAGAAAACTTCCGCTTGAATTTCCATAATAGCCTCCCCCAGTCTCTTCACCAATAAATTTTGCATTGGTATAATTTTTTGCAAGTGCTGCAAATTCTGATCCTCCAGAAAAAGTGAGACCTGAAATCAAGATATAGATATCTCCTTTAAAATTTTTTATATTCGGTTTTTCACCCACATAATGCCCTTCTTTGTTTAAATATCTGCCATCTGTTGCCAAATAAAAATCTGCTTTTAATTCTTCTTTCAAAATTTCTTTTTGATCTGCGTAATTTGTGTGTTGTAAAAAAGAATAGGTAAATCCCGGAATTTCAACATATTTATATTTTTTATACTCTTCATTGGTTAGGTAAGATAAAAAATGGTCTTCCATTCCCTGCTCGCCTCCTTCATTTTTTCTGATATCAATAATCAGGTGTTTAATTTTATAAGAAGAAATACTGTCAAATGCTTTTTTAAGAAATGTCTGAAACCCTTGTCGTTTAAGGCTATAGCTTCCTAAACTAAACGTATTGACGGTTATAACAGCCGTTGATGTTGTTGGATCAATTGAGAAATCAGATGGCTTATTGAATGTATAATTGGGAATCTGTTTTTTAATTTCCTCATACAGTTCTGTAAACTCCTTAAAACTGCAGGAAGGTACATTTTCATAAACCACTTTTTCGTTGGTATCTGGATTTAAAAGTTCCAGTTTAACAAATTTTGAAGCAGGGAAATATCTTGCATAATATTTAGAAAATGCTCCTTCTACCCAGCGGTATTTACTGGTCATGTTGAATCCGTCAGCCGGTTCTATGTCAAGCATTTTTTTCATGATGCTTTCTATAGTTTCATCATTTATTTTGTAAAGAAGCAGTCCTTTTAATTTGAAATTTTTATAATCCTTAATAACAAATACCTTTTTATCTAAAACTTTAATTCCAAATGGAAGATAGGTTCCATTTTGTTTTAAAAAAGCGGTAGTTTCATCTGAAACTTTGATGTTACAATGACCTTCTTTGGTAAAAGAAACGACCGGTGCCAGAATTCTGTAAAATTCCAAAGCGTCCATAGGTCGTTTTATTTTATTTTTCTGAAGATCGCAGATACTGTCAAATTGTGTCCTTGAATTGTACCAAAGTCCGACTCTGGTTTCATAATAGGCATTCTGCAGTAAATTAAAATCGGAAAGAAGGTTTTTAACTGGAATTTTTTCCAGCATATTGGGAACTTCTTTCACCTTAATGCTATATTTTCCAGATTGAGAATTTGATTGTTCATCAAGCGGTCTAATCTTAATTTCAAATTCATCAGTTTTGTCGGGACAAAACAAAATTTTCTCAGGCCCGTTCTTCCCATTTGGCGAATCTACTTCTGCCATTAACTTTCCTTCTCTGTTACTAATCGAAACTACAAGATCTATTCCCTGCTGCTGTACATTTATTGTATAATACCTGTCGGCTTTAAGTTTGATTTTAAAGGACTGTTCTTGGCTTCTTTCAATATCAAGATTATCAATAAGATTATTTAATTTAATAGTCTCATTTTTCTTCTGGGCAGTAAGAGACGTACACATGCATAGTGCCAAAAATATTAGAAAAAATCTTTTTTTCATTTCAATTCAGAATTAGGATATCCAAAAATACAATGTTGAAGTGAAACTCTATTGTACGATATTGCAGCATTCTAATGCTTATGAAATTTATAATGAAGCGGGGTTACACCTGTAAATTCCTTGAATTTTCTACAGAAATGAGCTGTGTCGTAAAATCCGCTTTCAATCGCAGTATCTGCTAACTCAAGTCCTTCTGTAAGTAGGATTTTAGATTTTTCAATTCGTTTTAAAATTAAATAATTATTGGGAGTAAGACCAGTTTCGTGTTTGAACAGCCTGAGAAACTTATATTTATCAAGTCCAAAGCTTTTTGCGGTCTCTTCCAGTGAAAATTTCTCCGTTACCCGATCTTCCAAGAATCGCGAAAAAAGACTAATTTCTGAATTTTTAAAGTGATGGTTCTTGCCATAAAGCCGGATCAGTTTTTCCAACAGAGCCAGCAAGGCTTTTTCGGCATTAATCCCAATGCTGCTGAAATTTTGGGAAAGGAAGTAAAAATCATGAAAAAGCTCTTGGTTGTACACAATTTTTTCCTCGAAGAAAACCTCATGATTATGGTTTATCATTTTCAGGACGTCCGGCGAAACGTAAAATGTAAAAAATGAGTTGCCGGTTTTTCCGTCGCATGGTGTTGCATGTACCTCAAAAGGATTAGTAATAGACAAGGTTCCAGCCGGTGCATGAAGGTGTTTATCTGTCAGTTTGGTATCAAAAGTATGCTTTAAGATTAAGGCAATATTAAAAGTATCATGCGTATGATAAGGAAAACTAACGGTATTGTTTTGCGCATTGAGCAGTTCAAGACCATCCAAAATAGGAAGTTTATGATAGGTATTGCTATTTTTCACCGCTGCACAGATTATTTGTTTACAATTGATATGCTGATTCGCTAAAATAATCAAAAATATAAAGCGCGGCACATCAATATCCTACAAACCAAATCTTTACTGCACTTTCAAAGACCAAAATCAAAAACAAAATCTAAGCAGCATTAAATAATCTGACTAACCCAAATGAATCAATTGCAGATGTGGTTATGATTATTAAAGAAAAAAATCAAAAATATCTTTTGTGAATTCTGTGGATGACTATAAACAAAGAATATTAATTGATTAAATCAGAACAAGAATATGATAATAAAACAGAATCACATCTGATTTTTAATTTATAATAACTTACTCATTGAATTAAGCGTAAAAAAGAGCACATAATTTTATTCTTCTTTTTACCAATCTGCTTTTCATGGGTTCAAACTTAGACTGAATTTCACCATTCTCTTTAATGTAAACCACGAAAGGCTGGTTTAATGTATGGGTAAGGTGATAAATAGTCACTAATTCTGCTATATCCTCATGCCATGATGCCATTCCATACAACGATACAAATGGTGTTTTCTTAAGTGAATCGTAGATATTCTTTGCTGATGCAATTGGCTGAACTTCCCCACCTCTGAAACGTGTTTTTTCCAATTGCGGTTTTGTATATCTCGCTTCAGGAACATTATATAGACGCCATATATTTCTAGTATAGGCAGTATGATTAACGACAGAGTCTGTTTCTTCAGCATGCGGAGTCAATTTTAGTACTGCATCTACAACATGAGTAGCTTCATGCAACAATACGTACACAAAAGCATCAAAATTTCCTGCATCGATTTGTAGCTCAAGCGATGGTCTGGCTGAAGTATCATATAGAGATTTTTCTTTTACGGTAGCCCATTCTGAAATGGTTTCATTCAAAATCCCGGCTCGAAAAGTAATATTGAATTTTTTATTAGCCGCTGCTTCTTGTTCAACTGGCGAAGTAAGAGCTGTATTGGGCATATTGTCCATAAAACTAATGCTTTGTAAATGCTCTTTAAGAATCTTCAGATGCAATGGAGGCAGTAATGAAAAAGCGTTTGCCACTTTTCGCTGTTCTGTTTCTGTCAAAACATGATTGGCAGGTGACATTCCAGCTTCAATAAACTTGGCAAAAATACTTTCCGGTGCTACAGCTATCCGATCGCGATAGAAAGAATAATCTGCATTAGTATTTGTCTGAGCAGAAAGTTTACTAATAAGAATGATATTAAAAAAAATAATGATGAGTTTATTGTACGTCATTAATTTGAATTTAAGTGTTACATCAAGACCACAATTTCGTTTTGTTGCCTGCATATTGCAAAATTAATACATATCCAAATCTGTGCAATAGGAGAATAACTTATCCCTATATAAAATCATTTAACAGGCGAACTACGACTACAATATTATCCGTTTGGGCTACATCTATCTATACGTAACCAGTGAACTTTGTAATATCAAAATATTAGTACTATGGATTTAAAAAACAGCACCATCCTGATTACAGGAGGAACCAGCGGCATAGGTTTGGAATTTGTAAAACAACTTACCGAACAAGGGTCGACAATAATCGTTACAGGCCGCAAACAAGAAGCTTTAAATGACACTAAAAGGCGTTTTCCAAAAATACACGTTTTTCAGAGTGATGTCAGCAGTCCGGAAGCTATAAGACAGTTATACAAATCTGTTACCCAGCAATTTCCTGATCTGAATATTATAATCAATAATGCCGGCGAAATGCGATTGATTGATATGCAGGACACTTCAAAAGGTCTCGAAAACCTTACCCGCGAAATCGACATCAACCTCTCGGGTAGTATCCAGATGACATATCAGTTCTTGCCACATCTTATAAAAAAGCAATCCGCTGCGATTGTTAATGTTTCTTCTGCTATTGCCTTTATGGCTTACTCTTCAGCACCTGTTTACAGCGCATCGAAAGCTGGTCTCCACGCTTTTACAATGGCATTACGCATGCAATTAAAGAAAACGAGTGTAAAAGTGCTCGAATTTATTCCACCGGGAGTAAATACTAATCTGCAAAATGACTGGGTTTTGCAGCCCAATCCACGCCAGATGATGGATGCAGACAAAGTAGTGCAGACCGCAATTAAAGGTCTGCAAAAAAATACTCCTGAAATAATGCCGATGCTGGTAAAGGTCATCAAATTATTAGGTCGTATCATTCCTAAAGCACTGATGAATTTCGGACACAGAGAATTTGAAAGATTCAAACAACTTAATTATCAACAAAAAAAATCATAAAATGAAAAAATATGTTTTAGCAATACTAGTACTGGTGTCGGTAACATCCTCTGCCCAATTGCCTGCCGATAAAATTATAGGTATTTGGCAATGCGAAGATTATAAAATAGAAGTGTTTAAATCAGGAAACACCTATTCGGCAAAGCTTTTATGGTCAAAAGACATGTTTGAAGCCGATGGAAGAACGCCTAAGAGAGACAGTAAAAATCCTGATGCAAAATTGAAAACGCGTTCAGTGCAGGGAATTATCCATATTACCCAATTAGCGTTTGATGACGGAGAATATGTCAATGGAAAGCTTTATAGCATACAAGATGGTAATACCTACAGCCTGAAAGGCAAGCTTAAATCCGCTGAAGAATTGGAAACCAGAGGCTATAAAGGTGTACCAATGCTTGGAAAAACTTTTAAATGGAAACGTGTAAAATAAATATAATGAATACAAACAGTAACGACACCTTATCGAAGTTTTGGTTCATCGTTTCAAACGCTGTTCCTCCAATAGGCTTTTTTCTGTTTTTTAGACACCGGAGCCAATACCCAAACAAAGCACGCAGAGCATTAACAAGCGGCTTAATCGGAGTTCCGATTGCAATACTAATGGGTTACATAATAAACACTTATATTCTAAAATAATACAACTATGGCTAAAAATATAATTTCGTTGCTACTGCTGATCGTATCTGTAGTATTGAATGCAAAACATTCTTGGGACACATTCAATTATAAAAGCAATCCTGAGTCTGTGAAGGCAATGACCAACCTGGGAATTAGTGAATCCGCTATACCCTTCCTTGGAATCCTAATGCTACTAATTACAGCATTGTTATTGATTCCGCGTACATTTTTCATTGGCAACTTATTCAATGCCTTTGCAATTGTTCTCATTATGGCCTTGGCTTTAAAGTCTGGCAATTATAAAATGGCATTGATCGAAATACCGTTTCTGGTAATGCCATTAATTATGATTTGGCTTAATTATCCTTTCAAAAAATAACTTAACTTGCATTATGGCAAATTTCAAACCTTATAGAATAAACTCAATATCTGAGATACACCAGCTGATGGGGCTTCCAAAACCCCATCATCCGCTAATTAGCATTGTAGATCTAAAAGGTCTCCGTAATGATACTGGTATTGATGCCGTTATTTTCGACATGTATGTAATTTCAATGAAAAGAGGCTGCGACGGACTACATTATGGACAGCAGAAATATGACTTTGACGAGGGGCTTATGGCTTTTTTATCTCCGGGACAGGTTTTGCGTGGTGAAGAAAGCGGTGTTCCTCCTAATCTTGAAGGATGGATGCTTTTTGTACATCCCGATTTTTTATGGAATACCTCTCTAGCCAAAAAAATAAAAAAATATGAATACTTTGGTTATTCGACCAGCGAAGCATTATTTCTTTCTGATAAAGAAGAAACGGTTATAAATGACATTGTAAAAAATATAAAAGAAGAATATCATTCTAACATCGACAAATTCAGTCAGGATATTATTATTTCAAACCTTGAAACTCTGTTGAATTATTCAGAACGTTTTTACGAAAGGCAGTTCATTACGAGAAAAGTCACAAATCATAAATTACTGGAAAGAGTTGAGGATTTACTGGAAAATTACTTTCTTAGCAATCAACAGGTATTAAACGGGATTCCATCTGTTGATTTTCTTGCCCAAAAACTTAATATTTCTCCCAAATACCTCAGCAGTATGCTCAAGCAGCTTACTGGACTTACTGCCCAGCAGCACATACAAATCAAGGTACTTGAGCAAGCTAAAGAAAAGCTTTCTACATCTGGACTTACAGTGGGTGAGATAGCTTTTGATCTCGGATTTGAGCATTCGCAGTCGTTTAGCAAGTTTTTTAAAAGTAAAACAAACCTCTCTCCTTTAGAATTTAGAAGATCATTCAATTAAAGCTGTAGTGCTATTACAACCTACAACCTTTCAAATTTAATGATCATGGATTTGAATCTAAACGTTTTAAAATCAGTGATCGTAAACGTTCTTCATGCTCATCACCCCAATTTCCTATGGCTGAAATTACAGGAATTAGTGTTTTGCCAAAATCTGTCAAGCTGTATTCGACTTTAGGAGGCACAACAGGGTAAATAACCTTTGAAACAAGTTCATGTTCCTCTAATTCCTTCAGCTGAATATTTAAAACCCTGCGGGAAGCATCTGGTATTTTACGCTACAGTTCACTTGGTCTTTTATGTCCCTGATTAATAAACCAAAGCAAACGGATCTTCCATTTACCGTACAATACTTCACCAATTAAATCTAGACCGCAGTTTAAGTTTGGAATTGTTTTTCTTTCATACATATTGCAAAATTAATATATATCCCAATTTGTGCAATAGGGGAATAATTTATCCCTATATGAATCGTAACTCCGTACTTGTGAGGAAGTAACGTACTTCCGAGATTTGTACAAAGAAATTTAAAATACGATATAAGATGGACTATCAAAATGAATTATCAGGCAGAATTGCCTTAGTAACAGGTGGTACAAAAGGAACTGGAAAAGCAATTGCAGAAAGACTGCTGCAAGCAGGTGCAACAGTAATTATTACTGCTAGAAATGCATCCGAAAAAGAAAACAGCAAATTACATTTTATTCCTTCCGATTTAAGTACAAAAGAAGGAGCAGAAAAAGTAATCAGCGAAGTGCTTTCGTCGTATGGAAGGCTCGATATTCTGGTAAACAATCTTGGCTCTTCGGCAACGCCTGCCGGCGGCTTCAGCGCATTGACTGATGAAGACTGGGAATCAACTCTACAGGCTAATTTGCTCGCTCCTGTTCGACTAGACAGAGGATTCTTACCACAAATGATCGATAAAAAAAGTGGTGTTATTATCCACATAGCTTCAATTCAGGGAAAACTGCCCCTGTATGATTCTACATTGCCTTATGCTGCCGCAAAAGCAGGACTAATCAATTACAGTAAAAGTTTATCAAATGAAGTTACTCCAAAAGGTGTTCGCGTGCTGACAGTTTCACCGGGATGGATAAATACAACCGCATCCAAAGACTGGCTGGGAGAGATTGCAAGAAATGCAAACAGTACTATAGAAGAAGCCCAACAAAGTGTTATGAATGCATTGGGAGGAATACCTTACGGCAGACCTGCCGAACCTGAAGAAGTAGCTGAATTAGTTGGATTTCTTGTTTCACCAAGAGCCAGTTATTTAACAGGTACTGAATTTGTAATCGATGGCGGAACAGTACCAACCATTTAATAATCTTAAAAAATAATACCATGAACTTACCAAAAGTAATAACAGATTTAGTTAATGCACAGAATAGTTTTGACAGCATTGCCTACTCCAATTGTTTTTCTGAAACCGCTGTAGTTTTTGATGAAGGAAAAACACATAACGGAAGATCAGATATCCAAAATTGGATTGAAGAATCCAACCAAAAATACAGGTCAGTGATGAAACCTCTTGAATATACTGAAAATGGCACAACGAGTGTATTATCTGCAGAGTGTTCTGGCACCTTTCCCGGAAGCCCAATTATATTAAAATTTCATTTTGATATTGTTGATGACCAAATTCAGCATCTAAAAGTTACTGAATAAAAAAACAAAGAGAGCGACTGAAAATCAGACACTCTCTTTGTTTTTTTTTAAGCCTACAGTATAATATTACTGCACAGTCATAAAAATATTTACGTTTGAAGAAACAAAATATTGATAATTAAAATCTAGTAAAAATTAAACTCGCGTCGATTTTCAAAACACATAATCTCTGCGCAAGCGATCGCAATCCAAGAAACGCATTCGCTTACACAGAGAAATTATAAAGACTTTTATTTGCAGTTTTTAACCTGAACACGGTATAGTTTTTTTTATATTGAAAACCAACCTTTTACATCATCTTCAATAGTTTCTCTTAATGTAAGATGATTAAATTCATTTGTTACAGGGTTGTATTGATAGTCTTCCTGCCACTCTTCAATGTTTACAATGATTTGTTCAACAGCTTTACAGATAAATAAAAGTTCTTCATTTTTCATTGTTGGATGAAGTGAAACTCTTACCCAGCCGGGTTTATCGGTTAAATTTTTCTCAAGGATTCCACTGGTGATTTCTTTTGATTTTTCTTCATCAATATTCAACAGATAATGAGCATATGTACTTGCACACGACCAACCGCCTCGCACCTGAATTCCGAAACGGTCATTTAATAATCTTACGATCAAATTATAGTGAATATTCTCTACGGTAAACGAAACACAGCCAATTCTTTCTGTTTTTAAATCACCCAGAATTGTCAATCCTTTTATTTTTTGCAGTTCAGCAAAACAAAGATCCAACAGTTCTTTTTCTCTGTTTTTCATTTTTTGAACATTCATTTTATTTTTTAGTTCCAGACACAAAGCAGTACGCATAACCTGCAGAAATCCCGGAGTTCCACCGTCTTCTTTAACCTCAATCGCATCACTGTAATGATAGCCGCCCCACGGATTGGTACATTTTACATTTCCTCCGCCTGGATTATCCGGAAAATGAGACTTGTATAGTTTTTCATTGAAAACTAAAATCCCGCATGTTCCAGGTCCGCCCAGAAATTTATGAGGCGAAAAGAAAATCGCATCCAATTGTTCTTCGGGATTTTCTGGATGCATATCGATTGAAACATATGGTGCCGAAGCTGCAAAATCGACAAAACAATAACCGCCATTTTGATGCATTATTTTAGCCAATTCATAATACGGTGTAATAATTCCTGTAACGTTCGAACAAGCTGTAAAGGAACCTATTTTAAGCGTTCTGTTCTCGTATTTTTTAATTTCTTGTGCCAATATTTCTGGATCGACTAGATTGTCTTTTCCGCAAGGTAAAACGACCACATCAGCAATAGTTTCGTACCAAGGAACCTGATTAGAATGATGTTCCATGTGTGTAATAAAAACTACTGGTCTTTCATCATCAAAATTCAATTTTACATTGTAAATGTTGTCTTTGGAACGTAGTCCCATAATACGCTGTAATTTGTTTAAGGCAGCTGTCATTCCAGTTCCGGCTGCAACAAGACAGTCTGCTTCGGATGCATTTATATGTTTCTTAATCAATTCTCTAGCATATTGATATGCATACGTTGAAGCTTTTCCAGTCTGGCTGGAAAACGAATGCGTATTGGCAATCATAGGACCTATTTTTCGAAGCATAATATCCTCGATAGGAACATATAATCTTCCGCTGGCAATCCAATCTGCATATAGAACTTTTTGTGGTCCGTAAATCGATTCGAAACTATGATTGAATCCAATTGTATTTTCTCTGAATTCAGAAAAGTAATTTTCGAGTTCGCTGGGTATTGTTTTCAAAATAGTATCCATTTCATTCATTTGCTAAAGCATTTTACTTTTTAAAATTTTTAATTCCACCCTGCAGCCAATTGTAATATTCTTCTATATCAGGATTATAGGCTGAAGTTTCTGTTAAAGAATTACTTTTATGATCTACAATTACATAAAATGGCTGTGCATTAGCTTTATACGTTTTAATTTGTAAATCACTCCATTTGTTTCCAATGGTTTTGATTTTTTTGCCAGTCGTTTCAGAAACATATTGTTCGCTTTCAGGCAGTTCTTTTTTATCATCAACATACAATGAAATTAAAACGACATCATTATTCAAAACGCCTAGAACTTTTGGATCTGACCAAACTAATTCTTCCATTTTTCGGCAGTTTACGCAGGCATATCCTGTGAAATCTAATAGGACTGGTTTTCCAACTTTTTTCGCATATTCTATTCCTTTATCATAATCATGGAAAGTGATAATGTTCTGCGGACCGTGTTCTGCACCTTCTGGCAGCGAACCTGTAATTTTTAATTCAGAATTACCCGAAACTCCAAGTCCGTTTGGAGATTCGCTGTAGTGCATGGGCGGAGGAAATCCGCTGATTAATTTAAGAGGTGCGCCCCAAAGACCTGGAATTAAATAAATAGTAAAAGTTAAAACGATCAGTCCGAAACTTAATCTTCCTACTGAAATATGGTTTAAAGGCGAATCATGCGGAAGCGTAATTTTCCCGAATAAATAAAAAGCCAGCATTCCGAAAACGGCAATCCAAATAGCAAGGAAAATTTCTCTTTCCAGCCAATGCAATTGCAGAACTAAATCGGCATTTGATAAAAATTTGAAAGCGAGAGCCAATTCTAAAAACCCTAAAACTACTTTTACGGTATTCAGCCATCCGCCTGATTTTGGCAACGCATTTAACCAGCCTGGAAAAGCCGCAAATAATGAAAATGGTAATGCAATAGCAATCGAAAATCCTAACATTCCAACAATTGGAGCTATTCCGCCCTTTGAAGCCGCTTCCACCAATAAAGTTCCTACGATTGGTCCTGTACAAGAAAATGATACAATGGCTAAAGCCAAAGCCATAAAGAAAATTCCAATCAATCCTCCTCTATCTGCTTGCGAATCGACTTTGTTGGCTAACGAACTTGGCAATACAATTTCGAAAGCTCCTAAAAACGAACAGGCAAAAACAACCAATAAAACAAAGAAAATCAAGTTGAACCAAACGTTGGTTGAGAGTGCATTGAGCGAGTCTGCACCAAAAACTGCCGTTACAATTGAGCCCAACAAAACATAAATAATTACGATAGAAATTCCGTAAATCATGGCGTTTCTAATTCCTGCCGCTTTGGTTTTACTCTGTTTTGTAAAATAACTTACCGTCATCGGAATCATTGGAAAAACGCAAGGCGTTAACAATGCTGCAAATCCAGATAAAAATGCTACAATAAAAATCGTCAGTAATCCTCTCGATTCGGTTTTCTTTGGTAAATGAGACGCTGTTTCTGAAGTTTTCTCACCAGGTTGAATAACCGTTTTTTCTGGTGTTACAGAATCTGTTTTTACAATTGGAGTTTCTTCCGCAGGAGCGGCTTTTTTCTCATTCGGAATTTTAAAAATCAATTCTTCTGTAGATGGCGGCAAACAATTGCTGTCGTCGCAAACCATAAAATCTACAGCTGCAGAAATGTTTGCAATCTCGTTTGAAGTAAATTTGATTTTTTGGGTAAAAAGTGCTTTATCTTCAAAATATTTGATTTTCATATCGAAGATTTTATCGACTGTTTCGTGTCCTTTGTCTTCGGTTGTTTTTCCAATTAATTCGAATTTTTTCGGCTGATTATTGAACGAAAAAGCTGTTGGCGAAGGTCCGCCTTCTTCAATATATTGTCCGTATAAATGCCAGCCCGATTGTATTTTCGCCTGAGCTTTTAAAATATATTCTCTTTCTGAAATTTTCTCTACAGTGGTTGACCATTTTACCGGATTATACATTTGTCCGAACATGGAAACTGAGATCAATAACAGGAATGCAATTATGGTATTTCTCATTGTTTTTTGATTAGATTTTTGGAAAAAAAGAGCTGTCGGCAAAAACAGCTCTTTTGGTCTTTCACAGAAAATGGGCTTACTAATTCAGATTCTAAAATGAAATAATGAAAGACGACTATTAAAATTAAGTTTTCAGCTACAGTTTTCAGTCACAGTCACTGTTTGCAGTCTATACGCTGAATTTTTTAACACATAGAATCATAGTTTTCTTTATCTATAAAAAGGCATTTCATTTGTTTAAATAACATAGCTGGCTATGTGTGAGAAATGAATTTCTCTTTTCGATCTTTTTATTATTTTTTGGAAATTAAAACCTATGTTTCTATGTGTTTAATTTTTGAATTAAAGTTGAATTTTCAAATCTGAAAACTGCGACTGCGACTGCAAACTATTTATCAAGCGAACCTGCTTTAATGATGATCATTTTATCCAATTGAATGTATTTCTTAATCGCATCGTTTACCTGCTGTAAAGTTGCTTTTTCGATATCTTTCGGGTACTGGTCGATATAACTTGGCTCTAAACCTCTTTCGATAAAACTTAAAATCGTTCTTGCCATTCCGTTTGTGGTTGACATTCCTACTTTAAAACTTCCGATTAAGTTGGTTTTCTTGTTTTCTAATTCCTCAGCTGTGATTCCGTTTTTTACCCATTTATCCACCTGAAACATTGTGGCATCCAGACCTTTTTGGAATAAATTTGGGTTGAAAGAAGCATTTACAAACCAATAGCCTCCGGTTTCGATATTTCCTCCTAAACCAGAAGAAATACTATAGGTTAAACCATCATTATCGCGGACAGTCTGCATTAAACGTCCTGCGAAACCTGCTCCTAAAGTGTAATTTCCAATATAAAACGGAATGTAATCGGCGTCAGCTCTTTTTAAGCCGGTAAACTGCCCAATGTACAATTCTGCGCTTGGTTTTTCTGGAATCGTTATTACTTCTGTTTTTGCTGCTGCTTTTGAGGCTTCTTCAAATTTTAATTTTTCTGTAACACCGCCATTCCAATTTTTGAATGATTTTTTTAGAGAAGCATTTAAATCAGCTCCATCAGTGTCGCCCACAATTACCAAACGCATAGATGCTGTTCCAAAATATTTTTTGTGGAAAGCTTTTACTTCCTCTAAAGCTGCATTTTTGATATTCGCAATATTGTCTTCTACGCTCAAACTGTAACTTGGGTTTCCTTTCGGATAAATCGCCTGAGATAATGCAATGCTTCCTCTTTCGCCCGGATCGTTCAAATCCTGCTGTGTATTTCCAATAAACTGTTGTTTTAAGTTTTCAAATTCTTTGGCATCAAACAACGGATTTCTCAATTCTTCTGCCAATAAAGTAATTACCTGATCTAAGTCTTTTTTCAAACATTTAAATCCGATATTGATTTTAAAGGTTGAGGCATTTACGTTTATGTTTACACCTAATTTTTGCAGTTTTTCTGAAAATTTGAATTTATCATTTAATGTTGTTCCTTTTGACAGCATTGCTGCCGTTAACGCCGGAATAATGTCATTTTTAGTTTCGCTTGCATAATTTCCCAGCGAAATGCTTGCTGCAACGGTTACGAAATCTTTTGCAGAAGTTTTTACCGAAACCACATCAATTCCTACTACTTTTTCTCTTTTAAAAGCCGAAGCCGATTTACCGCTTAAAGTTTCTGGAGAAATTACTGCTGTTGCTGCGTTTTTTACTAAAGATGAAGCAGATGGTGCTTCTTCGTGAATATGTGCTTCTTCTGAATGTCTGTAATAAAACGGACCATTTTCTGGTCTGTAATTATTCGCTTTCGCTGAATCATTATTTTGAGAACCAGTTTGTTTCGGAATAAAATATCCTGTTGTGCTCTGGTCTTCAACCAGATATTTATTTGCTACGCGCAAAACATCTGCTGGAGTAACTTTTTTCAATCGGTCAACTCCTGTAATGTAATCTGTCCAGTCGCCAGCCGCAATCGATTCATTTAATGCCGATGCAATTACGCCAGAACCATCACGTGCTAAAATAGTCTGCGCACTAATTTTGGCCACAACTCTATTTACTTCGTCCTGTGTTACGCCTTCTTTCTGAATTTTAGCTACAACTTCGCTGATTTTAGCATCTATGTCTTCGTGTTTGGAAGATGCTGGAAAACCAACGCCAATTGTAAAAAGCCCAACTTCTTTAAAGTTTGTTGCACTGGCATACGAATAAATTCCTAAACGGGTGTCTACGAAAGTTTTATTTAAAATTGCTGAAGGGCCAACACCAATAATCTGAGCCAAAATGTTCAATGCTGGAAGGTCTTCATGTAAAGCACCTGGAATTTTATAGGCTTTGCTTACAACACCCAGTTCTCCTGGTTTTTTCACGATAATTTTACGTGCGCCATATTGCTGAGGCTCTTCTGTATAAGGCTGAGGCATAACGTTTGGCGCTTTTGTAATCTTCCCGAAATACTTTTCTATTAATTCAAAAACATTGTCTTTTTTGAAATCGCCAATTATGGTTAAAGTCGCATTGTCTGGCCAGTAATAAGTATTGTAAAAATTCTTTAAAACTTCAATCGGCGCGTTTTCAATATCCGATTTCCAGCCTATTGTAGAATGATGATACGGATGCGCAATATAAGCCGAAGCCCAGATTTCTTTATCTAATAAACTGTTCGGATTGTTTTCGCCTCTTTCAAACTCATTTCTTACAACCGTCATTTCTGCCTCTTTATCTTCTTTTAATAATAAAGAATTACGCATTCTATCGGCTTCGATTTGAAGTGCCAGTTCGATTTTATCACTTGGCAGTGTTTCAAAATAATTTGTACGATCGTACCAAGTTGTGGCATTTAACTGCGCTCCTGTATTTTGTAAAACATCAGTAATGGTGTTTCCATTTTTCTTATTGAAAGTGGGAGTTCCTTTAAACATTAAATGTTCCAAAAGGTGTGTTGATCCTGTGTTTCCTAATACTTCATGTTTAGAACCTACTCTATAAACAATCTGCACCGTTGCAACCGGCGAAGCGTTGTCCTGCAGCAGCAAAACATTCATGCCGTTTGGCTGATACAAATATTCCTCGATTCCGCCTAATTCCTTTATTTTCTTAAAGTTAACTGGTTTTTCTTGCGCTGACATTAAGGCGCAGAAAGCTAATGAGCAATAGCCCAGAAAGATGTATTTTTTCATTTTTTGAAAGATTTTTTTTTAGTCGCAGTCGCAGTTTTCAGTCTCAGTTTAACTGGAAACTGTGACTGTAACTGAATACTAAATTTATGATTTGCTGAAAATTTCTTTTAATTTAGATTGCAATTCCGCTTCTCTAAGGTTTTTAGCTACGATTTTTCCATCAGGTCCAATTAAGTAGTTGGTTGGAACCATTTTTACACAGTATAAAAGAGCTGCTTCATTCTGCCATCCTTTTAAATCAGAAACATGTGTCCAGGTTAAACCATCTTTTTCGATTGCTTTTTCCCAAAGTTTCTTTTTGTCGTCTAGAGAAACTCCTAAAACATCAAATCCTTTGTCATGATACGTTTTATAAGCCACGACTACGTTTGGATTTTCTTTTCGGCATGGACCGCACCAGCTTGCCCAGAAATCCACTAAAACATATTTCCCTTTATAATCGGATAGTTTTACTACTTTTCCGTTTATGTCAGTCTGAGAAAATTCAGGCGCTGCAACGCCAATTGCTGTTTTTTCGTTCAGATCGATTGAGGCTTTTAATTTTTTTCCGTAAAATGATTTCTGAATTTCTGGAGATAAAATTCCGTAATATTCTTTTACTTTTTCTGGAGTTCCGTAAGATACAATTCGGTCTTCAATTACTAATGCTCCTCCTAAATTGTCTTTGTTTTTTCTGATGAATTTATCTGTTAGATCATCCGCGAAAGCGCCAAGATCTTTCCATTTTTTATCCATCATGGTTTGCTGTTCTGGAGTTAATTTTACTTTTCCAGATTGTGTCAGCGAATCAGATAATTTGTAAATCGGACCCGCGATGGCTTGTATTTTTTTGAATTCGTTATCGTAATATGATTTGTAGAATCCGTTTTGAGTAGCTCCAGTTACTTTCGCTTTAAAAACAGAATCTTTTTTTGCTTCGATTGTAATGTCTTCATTGTCTAAAAGGAAATATGCTCCATATTCCTGCCCCTTAATTTTTAGCGTATGGAATAAAGGTTCGCCCGTTTTTCCGTTAAGAGTAAAGGTTCCTTCTTTTACCTCGGCTGAATCAATAATTTTTTTATCGCCTTTTTCGTCTGCATATTCTAGATAAACGATTCCTTTATCTAATCCTGCAATTTTCCCGTTGATAGTATATCCTTCTTTCTTTTCACACGAAGTAAATGCCGCTGCAATTGTTAATGCGAATAGGCTGGATTTTAAAATGGTACTTTTCATGTTATATTTTTTTTGTTGTTAGATTGCGATGTTTTTTTTAACACATAGAATCATAGATTATGCAAGCTTTAAAAAAGGCGTTTCACTTATTTTAAAAAACATAGCTTTTCTATGTGTGAGAAATAAATTTCTCTCTTTAGCTCTTTTTTATTTCCACCACATAAAAAAAGTATGTTTCTATGTGTTTAAAATTTTAAAGTCAGGTTTGGTTTAATATTGTCACTGAACACTAAAAATCTAAGATTTCATAAGTTCTTTCAGTTTCGCTTCCAATTCTGCACCTCTTAAATTATCGCTGATAATTACACCATTATTATCAACTAAATAGGTTGCTGGAATTGCTTTTACGTTAAACGCTTTACTTACTTTATCATCATCTAAAAGGTTATGCCACTGCATGTTTTCTTGGCCTAATGCTTTCTGCCACGCTTTTTCGTCTTTATCAATTGAAATACTTAAAATTTCAAATCCTTTTTCTGAATAAGCTGAGTATGCTGTTTTAAGATTTGGAATTTCTTTTCGGCATGGACCGCACCAAGAAGCCCAGAAATCAACCAAAATATATTTTTTCCCAGCTGTAATGTCTTTTGCGGCATATGATTTTCCGTCTTTGTCTTTTAAAGTAAAATTGGCAATGCTTGTTCCGATTAGGGATTTCGGATTCAAATCTTTATCTAAAATTTGTCCGTAGTAACTTTTCTTTGCCGTTTCAGAAAACTGATCGTACAATGGTTTTTGATCCGGGGTAAAATAGGTGAAGTTGGTCATCATAAAAAATGGTCCCCACCATGTTTCTTTATGTTTTGCAATAAGAGCCAATGTTGTTTTTTCTACTTTAGTAAAAAATGCTTTTTCTTTTGCTTCAAATACTTTCCATTGTTCTGTATTGTAAATTGAGTCTAAGTTTTTTTTATTTCCTTCTTTTCTGGCTTTGCCTACTTTGCTGCTCAATTCATCTATTCCAACATGATAGTCTTTGTAATCTTTGTCTAGATCTTCTTTAAAAGCAGTTTCTTTTTTATAATAATCATGTGATTTTGAACCTGTAATTGTTACGTCTTTAAATGTTATTCGTTCACTTTCCTGATCTGAAACTGTACCAGCCGCTGTTATTTTTATTTTTGAATTTTCGACCATTACAGAAATATTTCCTTTGCTTTTACCAAAGACAACATAAAAAAAACGAGGTTCATTTAATTTTCCCGAGAAAGAAAATTTACCCTCTTTTAATGTCGTTTCAGCAACTGGCAGTTCAGAAGAATGTGTTGCTCCTGGAATTAGTTTTACAGTTGTTCCGTCGGCTAAACCAGTGATGTTTCCTTCAATTGTATATGAAGAAGCCGCTGTTGAAGCGCTTTGTTTCTTTTGTGCCTGAACGTTTATAGAAACCATAAACAAACAAAGGCAAAATCCTACTATTTTATTTTGAATGACGTTCATTTTTTGATTGATATTTTTAGAAAAGCTTCCCTTTCGGTGTTTCTAATCAGGAAGCTTTTTAGTTATTATTTAGCTACATTTTGTGTGATTGTTCCGTTTCCTGGGTTCTTTATTGCCCCTTGTGGAAATGGCATCGTCCATAAATGAGAATCTGATTTTAATGTGTAAGCAGTTCCGTTTACCGTTTTGGTAAAACTTACTTTATAAATGCCTTCTGCATTTAAACGACGTGCATCTGCAAAAGGAATCAGCGTGTTAATAAGTTCATTCCTTTTTGTTCTGTAAATAGCGTTTAAAGCAGTTGTTTTATCAGTAGTTGCAATGTCTTGATAATATGAAGGAAGAATACGAGTTTTGCGAACTGTATTTAAAACAGCTAATGCCTCGCTAATTTGTCCTGCTCGAGCCAGACATTCGGCTTTAATTAGATAAACCTCAACAGTTGTGATTCCACCAAAGTTGAAAGCTCCCGATAGGGTTCTTCTGTAATAGGTTTCTGCTCCAACAGTATATATTTTCCAACGAGAAATAAAACGGGCATCTCCAGCTTCAAAACGTTGTGCACGCTCTATCGGAATACTGTTTTCTGTTGTTAAACTATTAAAAGTACCATGACGATACGTATAGTTTTCTACATAATTGTAGCCCATTGGCGATGTTGTGGTCGTATACGAATTTGGTACATCAATTATGGCTTTATTGGTATTGTAATATCCAATCCAGTCGTACAATTTATTGTTTTCTGCCAAGGCTAAATCGGCATATTTTAAAGCTTCTGTGTAGTTATTCATTTGAAGATAAACTCTTGAATAAAATGCGTAACCTGCACCTAAATTTGGGTGTAAAGGAGTTTGTGAAACTTTCAACAAATAAGGTAAAGCTTCTTTAACATCATTTAGTATAAAATCATACATTTCCTGAATTGTGACCTGCTTACTTGGTGCATTAATATTGGCACTTGTAATTAAAGGAACTGATAGTTTTGTTGAAGCTGTTGAAGCCACATACGTATCGGCATAAAAATTAACGAGATTAAAATAGTTCATGGCGCGCAATATTTTTGCTTCTGCCCAAACTACTCTTTTTTCTGCTTCAGTCGCTTTAGTGGTATTTAATGCATTTTCTATAATTAAATTAAAAGTCGAAATCCCGGCGTAACCTGAATAGTACGTTGTTTCATCTGAGACTTTCAATGCAATTCGGTCTGCATTTTCATCCCACAAATAAAGTGCATTATATAATCTATTACTTGATAAAGTGGCAATAGTTACATATTGGTCGTTTAATAGTTGCGAAGCTCCTGTAATGTCAACTCTATGATTGGTGTATTCGTCACGCAAAAACGCTTCATAATCTGCTAATGTCGTAGGTGATTTAAATCCTTTAGGGACATCGTCTAAATAATTTTCGCAAGAAGCAAAAGTTAATCCTAAAGCTAATAAACACGCTATTTTTTTATATATATTTTTCATCGTCTAGTTATTATAAATTAGAAATTAACATTTACACCAAAAACAAAGCTTGGAGATATAAAACCGCCCAGCATGTATTTGGCATCTCTACTTTTTGCAAATGTGTAGACATTTTCGGCGTTGAGATTGAAACGTACTCCGTCTAATTTTACTTTCTTAATAATTGAACTTGGCATTTGATACGCTAGCGAAATGTTACTTAATCTCACATTTGAAGCATCCAAAATATTAACATCGGCATACGAATAAATGGTACGGGAATCTGAATTAAATTCTGGTTCATATTCATAAACCGCTCTTGGCACATTTGTAAAGGCTTCGTCTCCAGGTTTCATCCATCTATCGGCAATATGATTGTTTACTACTGTAATATCTGTAACATAACCTCCCATTGCACCGTTGTAATTATTATTTAACATAGGCAGAAAGGTATTTCTAACTTTATGTCCTAACTCGTAAATGAAAAGTGCTGAAAGCGAAAAGTTTTTATAATTGGCAGAAGTATGGAAAGAACCGCTATGCATTGGAACTGTAGAACCAAAATCTTTAATAGCATTTATTTGTCCTGGATTGTATTTTACTGCTGTTCCTGATGCATCATAAACTTGAGGAACTCCTGTATTACTTAGTCCTGCCCATTTGTAACCATAAATGGTGTTATAACTTTTTCCTATTCTAGGAAACGCTTGCGAATAATCCAGCTGCAGGTAATAAACAGGTGCTTCTACATTTACATAATCTACTTCGTTTTTGTTGTAAGCATACAAAACCGAGGCATCCCAAGAGAATGAAGGTGTTTTGACAATAGTTCCTCTTAAACTCACTTCGACACCTTTGTTGGTCATTTCACCATTGTTTATGGTGTAAGTAGAATATCCCCAGCCTTCTGTTGGAATTCCTTGTGTGTTTGCTAATAAATCCTCTCCTTTTTTATTATACAAATCGACAGTTCCGCTTAATCTGCTTTTGAAGAATGAAAAATCTAAACCAATGTCTGTAGTAGTTGTTTTTTCCCAAGATAATTCTGGATTTGGTCTTTTACTTACCGTTCCTTGATTACCTCCTACATTTGAATTAGAATTGTAATACGCTGTTAAATACGGCGCAGAATCTTTGGCTATATTTCCGCCAATACCATAAGAAGCACGAAGTTTAATACCATCTACCCAAGCAACATCAAAAAATGATTCTTTATCGATGTTCCATCCTGCTCCTGCAGACCAAGTTGGTTTATTTTGGTATTTGCTGTCGGTTCCCCAAAGGTTTGAACGATCCCAGCGAACACTTCCAGAAAGAGAATATCTTCTGTCATAAGTATAACCTCCGGTACCATAAACTGAAACATAACGGTTTTGCAATTCTTTTTCTAATGAAAATTCGTTTTGTGACATGTAGCCGCTAAAAATTGTTCCATATACTTTTAGTAAATCGGCTTGATTTATTGGAGCAAAACCTAAAGTCTGTGCATCATAACCATAGCGGGTGTTATCGTTATATTCTTGTTTAGAATGACGAATTTCCATACCTGCAATTGCAGAAAAGTCATGTTTCTCTGCAAAAGTCTGATTGAAATTTAACTGCTGACGGAAATTATAAGCGTTAGAATACTGATTTGTTTCTTTAATGATATCTCCATAAGGCAAATTGTAAACAGCTTTATTATTAGCAATTGTGACCATACCATTTACTTTGCTTCTTACATAATACGAGTCTCTATCAAATAATTGACTAGCACGATCTGAACCAAATTCGTACTGAAACATGGCATTATAAGTAAAGGCGTTACTAAATTTAACATTAAACTTGGCGAAGGTTCTATTTAGGAAGTTCTTGCTTTCAATAAGATTTCTTTTAAATTCATCCATTGGCGTGATATCCATGTTATAAAGACCATAAGTCTGCATAGAATTAAGCGTGAAATTATTGTAGCGAGATGCTGCTGTAGAAACAAAGTTGGTTCCGTCGTTATTTACCAGCTGATTGTATGGTTGATATTTATAGCCTGGTCCTGTCGTAAAAGTAGGATTTGAAGCAAAGTAGCTCTGTGTATCTCCTTTTCCAAAATTGGTATAAGTTCCTAAATCCAGAGACAGCCAGCTGTTAATTTGTGTTGAGTTTTTCAAATTAATTCCTACCGACTGATTTTCAGAATATCTGTCTTCAAGCTGATTGTCTTTGTAAGTAATCGATGCATTAAAAGCATTAGTTCCAGTTGCTTTACCTAAACTAAGATTGTGCTGCATAAAATACTGGTCGCGTTTTGCGTATTTAGCAATATCATCAAAATACTTATACCCTTGCGAACCAAGTTGATCTAAACGACTGTTCATTTCTGCCATTGAAGTTTTTCCTGCATAACCATTTAAAATAGTCTGCATTCCTAAACTTGTATATACTGCATTATTTAGTAAAGATTGTGCATAAGTTGAGGCATTAGCCGTTTTCAAATTCGGATTTCCTTCTGCCCATCCTCTTTCTAAACCAATGATATCAGCCGAATCCGTAAGATTTCCGGTGTAATTTCGATACGGCGTTATCGTTAAATTGCTTGAAAAAGAAATATTTGTTTTTCCTGCTTTTGCTTTTTTGGTTGTAATGACTACCACTCCATTTGCGGCGCGGGCACCATAAATAGACGAAGCCGCGGCATCTTTTAAAACCGTAATTGTTTCAATATCTTCTAAGTTAAGATTAGGAAGACTTTCTTCGATAGTATTGTACGGAGTTAATCTTGTATTTTCAACAGGAAAACCATCAATAACATATAAAGGTGCTGTTACACCATTCATAGAGGTGGTTCCACGAATTCTTCCATCTTGATATCCAACAATACGTCCTTCTAAAATTTTATCTAAACTATTTAAACGCTGTTCTTGAAAATCTTTTGCTTTTAAACTAGAAAAAGATCCTGTTGCTTTTTCTTCTGTAATATCCTGATAACCTGTTTTTAAGACTAAGCCTTCCAATTCCTGCACGTCTTCTTTTAAAACAACATTAATAACGCTTCTTCCTTCCACCTTTATTTCTTGTCTTACGTATCCTAAATAAGAAAAAGCTAAAGTAGTTTCGCTGCTTACTGCAATAATCTGATATTCACCGTTAAAATCGGTATTTACACCTCTTCCAGAACCGTTGTCAGCAACTGCTGCTCCTACCAAAGGCATTCCTTTTTCATCTGTTACTCTACCTTTTACGATAAAATCTGCCACAGGTTTTTTCTCTTCGGGTTTTTCTGCAGAGATTTTTCTTGGCGTCAGAATAATATGGTTTCCAGATACTTTAAAATCAGTACTGGTATCATTAAAAATTTTGCTCAAAATAACTTCGATTGAAGTTTCGTATGCATTTACGTCGATTATTCGGTTCAAATCAACAGATCTTACGTTGTAGACAAATCGGTAGTCTGTAGTATATTCAAGTCTTTCAATCGCTTTGCCAACGGTCATATTGCTGGCATTAAAAGAAATCTTATTTTTTTGAGAATAAGTGGTTCCAGCATGCATTACAGTCAATGCAGTTAACAGAAATAATGTAGTCAATTTCATTTTCAAATCAAATTTCAAAAAAGGCTTATCAAACCTGATTCTGTTCAAGAGTTTTTTCATACTTTTAAAATGTTTTTTAATGTTGGTTGGTTAATTAACTGACCGCATATACTCTACCGGGAAATGTTGGCGCATTTTCCGGTTTTTTTATAACGATCCTTTTCATTTTTGGATTTTTGCTACATAGGCGGAGGTATTTTTTGATTTTAGATTTCTGATTTTAGATTTTAGATTTGGTACACTCGACATCAGCCGATATTTTTAATTCTCAATTCTTAATTTTTAATTTTTAATTATTCATCGTGTCAATTCACCATCTACTTAATAGTGATTTTATCTCGGTCAATATTGTAATCAATAGCATAACTGTCGCTGAAATATTTTAAGACTACTTCGATAGGTTCGTTGTCAAAACGGGCATTGAAAATCTCTCTTCCAAGTGTTTTATTTTTATTGATGAAAGTTACATTATAGCGGCGTTCGAGTTTTTTAATGATATCGTCAAACGATGCATTTTTGAACACTAAACTTCCTTTAACCCAATCAGTATAGTAATCCGTATTGACCTGTTCGGTTTTAATTTCGCTCTCGCCTTTCTGGGTCGAACCTTTCAAACCTGGTGTTAAATAAATCTGATTTTGATTTATTTTTTGCCCTTTATAAAGCGAAACTTTACCTTCCACCAGCACCACATCTGTACTGCTATTATTGCTATAGGAATCTACATTGAATTTAGTTCCTAAAACCTCAACATTCATTTCCTGCGTGTTTACAGTAAATGGATGAGCTTTGTCTTTGCTGACATTAAAATACGCCTCGCCTGTAAGATATACTTCTCTGTTTTTGTTTTTGACAAATTGAACGGGATATCGCAATGAGGTTCCAGCATTTAAATGCACCACTGTTCCATCTGATAATTGTACTTCAAATCTTTTACCATACGGAATTTTTAAGGTGTTGTATACCAATTCTCCTTTGGCAAAAGCCGTATTATAAACCAGCCTGTTTTTTTCCTGTTTGCCAATGATATTCCCATCTTTATCTGTAATATTTTTTTCTTCAGAAATATCAATCGTTTCAGATGTACCGTTGCCTAATTGTAAAACAATTTCATCAACTCTTGGAACAATAACATTTTTCTTTACCTGATCTGATGAAGCATTTTTATAGAAATAAAATCCGCCCAAAGCCACAATCAAAATCGCTGCATATTTATAATAAGATGAAAATCTTCTTTTATAAAAAACATTATTTTCCTTTGCAATTCTCTCAGAAAGCTGTTTTCTAACTTCAGTTGAATCAAAAGTGTTCAAAGCTGTATCAATTGCATAATTGGTTTTTACAAAATCATTAAATACAATTTGATTTTCTTCTTCTTTTAACCACATCGTTAACTGCTCAATTTCTTCTTGAGAAGCTTGATTTGTGATAAATTTAACAATTAGTCGCTCTGACTTTTTTACTGTCATTTTAGTTATTTTTAATATTATTACGAAGCCAAAAAACAAAACCCTAACAATTTGATAAAGTTTTTTTCATTTTAGTGATTTTTTTATTTTTCACAAGTCTTTTCTTTCAATAAAACTCGACTAGTTTAGTAGAAATTATAAATCAAAAGATTTATATTTGCATTTTCTCATTTTTTATTTGTAATAATTTTCAAATAGAAATACCAAAAAGAGGTTCGTTTTGGGCAAATTCGGTTCAGTTTTCGACCTCAAAAACTATTAATTTATATATTTGTTTTTATGAAAATGGATGATTACAGCGATAATATTATTCTAATTGAGTCTCTACGAAATGGAGATGAAACCGCTTACACGTATCTTATCGACACTTATCATCATAAACTTTGTGTGTATGCTAACAGCTTGGTTAAGAATGTTTACAGCGCCGAAGATATTGTGCAGAATGTTTTTATCAAAGTTTGGGAACATCGCACCAGATTAAAAGAAAATCATTCTTTAAAAAGTTTTCTTTACAAACTCGTTTACAACGAATTTATTGATTTGTATCGTAAAAATCAGTCTTTGTTTTCTCTTGAAAAATCGTATTACGATGCTTTAAACGGAATTGTTCAGGAAGAAGATTCTGAAGCATTTCAAAGAGTTTTGAATGCCGTGAATAAAGAAATTCAAAACCTGCCCCCAAAATGCAAAGAGGTTTTTATTTTAAGCAAAAAAGAAGGTTTAACCAATATCGAAATCGCAGAACATTTGGATGTTTCGATAAAAACAGTTGAAGCACAGATTACAAAAGCTTTTTCTATTTTGCGTACGACTTTGGAAGAAAAGATAAGAAGTGTTTTATTTCTTTTATTTTCAAATAAGAAGTTTAATTTCACCGATATGAATTTACAAACAAAAAGCAGAGAAAAAGTGAAACAGCATTTTTGTCATTGAGCTATACACCTTTTCTACTGCAAATAATCCATGAATTAAATATCTCATGAATTATACAAGCCTCTAATAGGTAAAATATTTTTTATGTATTTTGTACATTTGGAAGACTCCTAAACCCATAAAAACAAGTGAAATAAAACCCGAAGTTACAGGCTTTGAAAATAAATCTGTAGTATGAAATACTGCTTTTAAAAGAACAATCAAAGTAAACATTCCCGAAAAAACACCTGTAAAGGTTCCAAGAATATAATAATATTTCAACTTTCTTTCTATGGTAATGTACTTTCCATTAAGCAAATATAAATTCCATCCTGCCCAGAAAGGGAGCTGCAAAAAATTAAAACAGTTTAAAACGATACCAATTATAAAAGGCGGATACATCAAATAGTCATGAAAGGTATCTGAACCTGTTTTTGCATTGAAATTGAAATGAAAAGTAAAAGCGAGAACAAACATAAATCCAGCTCCAAAAAAATCAATCAGCTTCATTATTTTTTTGTTATTTAAAAGCTCTCCTGCAAAAATAAGGGTAAAAAAAATGACAAAAATTTCTACAAAAATAACTCCGAATAAAAAGAAGACTAAATCCTGAAGACCTGATTTGGTGTAAATTTCCAATCCAAAAAGGTTTAAATACCCTAATGGAATCGATCCTAGAAAACTTACTATAAATCCAACACCGATATTTTTTAAGCTTTTCATTTTAAAAATTCATGATTTTATTGTTTTGTGCCAAATGTAATTTGTATTCACGCAGGCCTTGTTTGTAATTTAAATAAGGAACTCCCATTTTATGATTCTCAGCACTTATTTCATACATATAGGTAATGTGCCGCGCGAGTTCTTTCCATGCAAACCATACAGAATGCTTAGGGTCGTAAATATGTGTTGGCTCGCTTGCCGCACCGTTAAGTTCTACAATTTGAAAATTTTCTCCTCGTTCTAATTCTTCAAAAGTATTGTACATAATATCAAAGCGTCCAAAATAAAACTCTGGAATTTCGGCTGCGATGTCATTGATTGTCTTTGTTAACTTTGGAGTGATCCAATCGCTGCCGTCAAGAAATTTTGCACCTCGGGCGTGATTTCCGTAAGGGACTAAATTTAATGTTTCGTCAGCCTGCAAAATGTGCTGGAGTTTTGAACCATATTCTGCTTTTAAAGCATGAAGCTGAAGTTCGAATCTAGGATTCTTTTTTATTAAATCTTCAATAGTGGATTGACCATCTCCTTTTACAATCAAAAATTCTTTAGATACAATTCCTGTAATTTTTCCCTTTTTTTGCAGTGGATGTCGAACATAAAAAACACCAACTTCTTTTTCGAACGGAATAAAATCCTGCAATAAAAAATCAAAATTTGCTTTTCCAGCATAATCCACTAGTTCTGAAAGTGTTTTAATTTTTTTTACTCCCGAACCACGCAGTCCAATATCAGGTTTTGCAACTAACGGAAAATGAATTTGTTTTTCGGTTAAAAGAGACACTATATCTTTTACATCTGAATTTTCGCGAATTAAAATTGTTTTCGGATATTTTTTTTGCGGCAGCAAATCATAAATTTGTTTTTTACTCTCCATAATAAAACCACCATTTTTAATTTTGGGATTAGAGGCGTTAAAGAAAAAAATAGATCTTGCTTTTAGAGCATAATAAATCCAGAGAAAATAAATGGGGAAATACAAAACTTGAAAAGGCCAATATTCCCAATTGGTAAGTTTGTGAAAAAATAACTTCATCTTTCTGTTTTTAAATTCGGATAAAAGAAGCTGAAAAATCTTCTATTTTAACTAAATCATAATATTTCATTGCACCTTTGTTTTGCTCAGTAACAACCTGCGTAACACTTAATGTTTTCATTATGTTTTCTCTATTAATAATTAAACCATTTTGAGTATCGCCGCTATGGGTGTTTTTATGAAAATCAAGCATATCAAGAGCTGCGATTTCATTTTTATTTTTCAAAAAATCAAAAAACCATTTTGATCTTTCTTTCCTTATCTCTTCTGGATACAAGGTGACTGATGACCAGATATGATTTTGGTTTTCATCCAACTGTACTGTTCTTTTATGGCAGCCATCCCAGATCAATTCAAATAAACTTTTTTCCTGATATAAAACTAGCGTAAAGGGTTCTATGTTGTCGAGATTAATCTGTTTCCAAAAATCTTTTGGCGAATCTTTTTCAATGATATCCAGTACAATTAATCCACGGCTTTTTCGGTATTCAGATGCAGGATTGTGTTTTATAATTCCACCATTTAATAATACTAAAACAGTTCCATTTTCATCCATTGCAAACCAGGTTCCACCAGCTTTCGAATCTTTTGGATACATGATTTTTTTTCCGTTATGATTATAATGTCGGGGAGCTGCGGCAACGGGACGAATTGTTTTTTCGTCGCGGTTTGAGGTAATAATTGCAACTCCATTACTGTTTACAAAACTTACTGTACACATTGTTTTCTATATTCGATAGTTGATTGAGCCACACCAAAATTTTCATCGACTGAAATATTTTCAAACTGCAATAAGGCTACTTTAATTAACGCCTGATGGTGTACGCAATGTTCAAGATTGTAAAGCAGTTCTCTGTAATAATTACTTTGGATTCTCGTCGTAAGACCATCAATATATTGTTCCAGAAACATGATTTTATTTTCACTCTGCAATCCTGCTTTTATGTCGATAATGCATTGTTTCGCAAATTCAGTTTCTGTTTGTATTCTGTTATTTCTCTGACGTTTATCATAATTCAAAACTCCTGAATCATAATCGCTTTGAAGGCACTGAAACATTTCCAAAATATGTCTGGTATGTTCTCCAATTGTGGCATTGCTTAACGCATTACAGGATTTTGAATACTCAGTATCCGATAATTGATTTAATAAAACTGTTAACTCATCTAAACTTCGGCATATTGATTTTAATAACATAACTTTTAATTTAGAAGATTGAACAATTGTTTTTTATTTAAATAAAGTAATCCTAAACTGCAGAATAAAGTAATAACGGCCAATGCAAAAAGTAATCCTCCGTCATTTTGAATCTCGATGCCTAAGACAAATAAGTGTGATAAAATAGCTCCAAACATAATTCCGGCTGCAGCAAAAGCACCAATCCATGTTGCTCTGGGTATTACAATTAAAATGGCTGCGATGAGTTCTGCTATTCCAGAGCCAATTCTTCCATACGGTTCTATTCCCAAGCAGGAAAATATATATACGCTTTCTTCGGCACCGCTGAATTTAAAAAACAAGGTCTGAAGTAATATTACTGAGGCTGTTATTCTTAGAATCCACATTATAACTTCTCTTTTCATGGCTTCTGATTATTATATATTTTTTTCCAGTTATTATCAGCTTTGGTTTTTAAATTACTCTCGTCTTTATTCCAGCTTTTGAGTGTATTATTAAAATAAGCATTGTAGAATAAATACAATTTACCATCTATAATTTTAAATGTTTCCGGATTTATTTCGACTTTTTCTCCAGAATCTCCCATGGCATACGCACACCAGCCGCCGTATTGAGGTTCGTATTTGACTGGATTTTTTAAAAATGTATTTTTATTTTCTACTGATGAAAAATTATAAACCACTCCCTGATACGAAACTGAAATTTCTTTTTTGCCTTTAACCGCTTTTCCCAGATTAAAATATCCCACAGGATCATATCCCTGAATACCTAATTTATTTTCTAAATTATACAGATTAATTCTCTTTGCTTCATTTTGGGCAAATGAACTACCTGAAACTAAAATCAATACGAATACTATTAGCTTTTTCATGTTCAATTTATTTTAAGTTTTTTAATACTGCGATTAATAATTCTGTAGATATACGTTGTTTAATATTGGGTGAGATATATTCAAAAAGTATATCGCCTTCTGTATTTACAACAAAAACTGAAGGAACAGGCAGTAAGCTGTTATTGATTCCGTTTGAATGTTTACGGATTATTTCTTTATAGTTTTCGGGTGCTTGATAAGAAATTCCCACTGCATTTATTAAAGTTCCTCCTGCATCGGAAATTAAAGTATATTTTACTTTGTCTTTTTCTTTTGTTACTTTTAGATTTTCAGGAGAATCTGGACTTACAGCAATAATTTGATATCCCAAATCGATAATTTGCTTTTCGGCTTCAGCCAATGCCTGTAAATGCATATTACAATAAGGACACCAGCCGCCACGATAAAAAACAAGAACTGTATTTTTCTTTTTAAGCAGTTCCGAAATGTCAGCATCTTTATTTTCAGATGTTTTTAAAATAACATTTGGAATTTTTTCTCCTATAAGTAAAGGAGCAATATCATTCGCAGATTTAGGAACTGCGATTTGTGCATAAACAGCCGAATTAAGGACTGTAAGGAAAATTAAAAGTAATTTTTTCATAATGAATTTGTTTTTGCATCTTTTTAATGATGTAAAATTATTGCACTATGAAAAAGCAAAATGTCGGCTAATTTACATTTAGCCTGAAATAATTATAATTTAGTGATATCAGAAATGATAATTTCTTTTCTGTTGTACCTTAAGAGCTGGCTGGCTTCCATTTCATTGAGTAACTGGACAGCAGTTTGTCTTGAAGTGCAGATAATTTGAGCAATATCATTCTGCGTCAAATAGTTTTCAATTGCTACTAGATTTCCATTTCTAACGCCTTCTTTTTCTGCCCAGTCTTTAAGAAATTGATAGAGTCTGGTTTTGGCATCTTTAGAAATTAAATTGGCATAACTATTTTTTATACGCTTCATTTTTAAGCCAACAAATTTGGTATATGAAATGGCAAGCATTGGATTGCGCAGCAATAAGTCTTCAAAATCCGACATTAAAAAACTGCAGATTACCACATCGTCAGAAAGTACTTTGGCATATTCTTCGACTTTACTATCTGTTTCCAATGTTAGTTCGCCAAATAAATCTCCTTTTTGAATAATATCCTTTATGGTTTCGTTACCATCATCATCAATAGCAACAATTTTTATATTTCCTTTTTTCAGTAAAAAAATACGAGGCACATCTGAAGAAGAAAAATAAATAATTTCTCCTTTTGATGCTTTTTTAAAACCAGTTATAATACATAATTGCTTGATTTGGGAATAGCTCAGTGTTCTAAACAATTTATGATCCCGCAAGTACCAATATTTTAAATCTTCGTACATAATGTATATTTTCTCTGCGTAAATATAAGCATTTATCATACGATCGTATGCCTAAAATCTTTGTGTGTTAGGCAGTATAAATCTGGAAGTTTGTAAAGTGTGAAAAAATTAATTTTCTATTTAAATAACTTTCCAGCAAACTCATTTAAGCATCTTCTCCAGGTAAGCCATTCATGAGCTGTTTCTGGAGACTCATAATATTCATATTTGATGCCCTGCTGCTCGAGCATATTTCGAAATGCACCAACCGATTTAGGAAAAGGAGCAGGTTCTTTGGTTCCTAATCCGAACCAGAAAAGTTTAATCTGTTTATTTAAGGCATTTCCATCTTTATATTTTCCATCTAAAAATGAAGAAACATCTATGGCATCTGAATTTGGATAATTTGCCGTACCGCTGAATCCGCCATAATATGAAAAAGTATCCAAATGATTCATCATAATTCTCATGGTTTGATTGGCTCCCATTGAAAGACCTGCAATAGCTCTATTTTCTCGTTTTGGAATGGTACGGAATTTAGCATCAATCATAGGAATTACTTCTTTAATAAGGACTTCTTCAAAAATGGATTCCCTCGGCTTATTTTTATCCGATGGCGTATTTTTTTGATCTTTATAAGCATACCCATTGTCCATTACAATAATCATGGGAACTGCTTTTTTTGAAGCTATCAGATTATCTAAAATAAGGTTTGCTTTTCCTTGCGATGACCAGCCTGTTTCGTCTTCAAAACTTCCGTGCTGCAAATAAAGAACGGGATAACGTGTTTTTGTATTTTCATTATAACCGTCTGGAGTATATACCAAACAACGTCTAAAAGAATTGGTTAGTTTTGAGAAATAGATATTTTCGCTTACGAGACCATGAGGAACATTTTTTAAAGCGAAAAAATCCTGATCGGCCGAAGGAATTTCTATACCGCTTCCCCATCTTCCTGCACCATAAAAATAAAGACTTCCCGGATCTGGAACGGAAGCGCCATCGATATTTAACTGATAATAATGAAATCCTTCATCCTGCGGATTCGATTCTCCTGTCCAAACGCCTTTTTCATCTTTTTTCATATCGTATTTCACACCGCCAATATCCAGCTGTACTTTGCTTGCATTGGGTGCAGAAATGCTGGTGCGAACGCGTCTTTGCGAATTGACCTGAGGAAATATTTTTTCGGGCTGATTTACAGACGAAGGCGTAAAATCTTCCATAATAATTGATTCTGACTGGGCATTTGCTGACTGAAAACACAAATTGACAATTGCAATAACGGCGGTAATCGATAGTTTCATATTTTCCTTTTTAGTTAATCATCTGTATGTAAAATCAATATTTATTGAAATAAAAGCGGAGCCAATTCTTTGAAGCTTCTGCGCCAAGTCAAAAATTCATGGGCTGTATTTTCAGAAACATAAGAAAAGGCATTAAATCCAGCATCCTTAAGCGTTTTTACTGCGGACTTCACTGATTCTGGTCTTTCGCGGCTGCCGCAGCTTATAAAAATCAGTTTTACTTTTGACTTATCTTTAATTTCTTCAGGTTTATAGGTGCCGCCGCTTAAGAGTGCATAATGCGAGAAAACATCTGGTTTGTTTAGCGTAATAGAATGTGTTTCCATTCCGCCCATTGATAAACCCGCCATAGCGCGATTTGCCTGATTGGAAATGGTACGGAAATTTGAATCGATGTAAGGAATTAATTCGTCTACGAGAACCGTTTGAAATGGTTCTATTTTAAAACTTGCCAATCCGCCGTATTTAATTTCGTTAGTCATTCCGTACGTCATCACAATAATGAATGGCTTTATTTTGCCTTCTGCAATTAAATTATCCATAATTAAGTTAACACGCCCTTGATTGCTCCAAGCCGTTTCATCTTCTCCCCAGCCGTGCTGCAAATACAAAACCGGATACTTTTTGTCTTTATCTTTATGATAAGAAGGCGGAGTATATACAAAAGCTCTGCGTGAGGTATTAGTGCTTTTTGAAGGAAAAAGAATCTGCTGCACATTTCCGTGCGGAACATTCTTCAAAGTATAGAAATCTTGATCGTGTGCCGGAATTTCGATCCCACTTTCCCAGCGTGTCGATCCGTAAAAGTTAAGCGCACCCGGATCGTTAAAAACTCCGCCGTCAATAGTTACGTGATAATAATGAAAACCTTCATCCATCGCACCTTCTGTCGTGCCTTTCCAATAGCCGTCCTGATCTTTTGTAAGAACGGTTCCGCCTTTGGCTCCGCCCAATCCCAGACTTACTACAACAGATTTTGCTTCGGGAGCTGCAATTTGAAATCGTGCATATCCTTGAGAATTAACTTTTGGATATTCCTGCCCAGGCTGATTAAGCACTGAAGGTTTAAAATCTTCAGCAATCGAAGTCGTGTTTTGAGCAAAACCCATGATTCCTGATAAAATTAATACGATAATAATGCTATACTGTTTCATGATTTTCTGTTTAAAAGTTATTTTACTTCTGGAACAATAATTTGGTATTTTCCGCTAAGATGCATTAGACTAAAAAGATACATCAGTCCATCGTAATAGGGATCAAAGTAACCGTCTTCATAAGGCTCGAGTTTTGCATTCCAAACGGCGTGAACAAAATCTATGCTTTCTTTATCGGGATTGACTAATGATGCAGTGGCAGAAGTGGCTACTAATCCAATTGAATGTCTGAGTTTTTTAACAGGGCCTGCTTGAAGAATAAAATCTGGCGTCGAACCATCTAGATTAAACTGATCTTCAAATTGGTCCAATCCTTTAGATCGGAGAAAATTTTGAAATCGTTTTGCATATTCTTCCTGCCATTTTTTATCTTTTCCGTACCAAGTGTAATCCATGGCCACATTCATAGGAACGCGCCACGAATCGTAACGAAATCCGGCAGGCATCCAAGGTGTTGGATGCGGTTCACCTGTAAATTCGGTATAATCTGAATTGAGACCTGTTACAGGATGGCAGGCTTTATGCAAAAAATTACGCGAAACTTCTGCGCATTCTTTATAAAATTGTTCGTGGCCATCTTTAGCATACAATGCCCATATTTCATAGAATGCAGGAACATGATAAGAAGGATCTGTCCAATTATAGCCTCCGCCTTCTGGCACAAATGAAATCTGTTTGTGTTCGGTATTTATAATATTATGCACATTTCCAGTTCCGTCTTTTTTCCACATCGCATCCAGTATTTTTCTGGCTTCTTTGTAGTAGTCTATTCCTGTCGCGTTTCCCCATTTGTTGGAAGCAAAAAGAAGGCTGGTTACATAGTACAATTCGCCATCTGAAGCAGATCCTGGAGAGTTTTGCTTTTTAGTTAACGGATTCACACTCCAAGCAAAATACCCTTCTCTTGGTCCATCTTGATGCTGCATGTATTTTACAGACCATCGCCAAAGACGATCGAAAACTTCTTTTTTATTAAGTTGAACGCCAACCATCATTCCGTACGACATTCCTTCGGTACGGGCATCTTTATTTTTAACATCTGAAACATAGCCGAGAGCATCTCCTTCTTCAAAATATACTTTGTTTGGCCCTTCAAAAATATCATAATAGGCTTTGGCCACTTTTTTGTCTATTTCATCTTGGCTGTAGCCTGCTTCTTTAAAAAGATTTCGGTATTGGGGTCTTTCGGCTTCTGTTTTTGCCGTTTTCTTTTGCTTCTGTCCCATAACCGAAATTGGTGCAGCGAGTGTGAAAATTATGGTCAAAGCAGAAATTATAATCAAATATCGGTTTGATTTTTTTTTATGTAGAGTCATATTTATCTGTTTAAATATTAATTATTCATCAGAAAAAATAAATGAGTTTTTGTTTTGGATTTAAGTCTACTGTAATGCATAAAGTGTTTAATCGCATTAATGCAAATAATAAACAGCGCATTCCTGCGCTGTTTATAAAAAACTAACTTAACTTAAACTAACCAAATTTTAATGTTTTTAATACCCAGGATTATTATCGCTTGGTTTTATTTTAGGATTAGATGATGTTTCTCTATTAGGTATTGGCCATAGCTCACTTTTACCAGGAGTAAAACCTGTTCCCTGCAATACGGTGCTTGCTATACCCCATCGTATTATATCGTCAAAACGAGATTGTTCTCCTGCAAATTCTACTTGACGCTCGTGTACAATTGCAACAAAAACTGCTTCTTTTGTTGCCGTGATATTAGTGGTAAGGTTTGCTCTATCGCGAACTTGTTTAATGTATGCTATTGCTGCTGTCTGCGATCCGCCATCTCTTTGGTTTTCGCACTCTGCTTTCATAAGCAGGACATCTGCATAACGCATTACTTTAAAGTTAATACTTGATCGCGTTGCTTCATCTTCTCTTGTGTAATAGTTTTGATATTTTTTCCAGCCTGCTCTTCTAATTCCTGCAGAGGTAGTAAAATTACTTGCGACCATTACTTTGGTTCCTTTTAAATATGAAGAACCCGGCACATAAAAAGTGTCTCCGAAACGGTTATCACCAGCCTCATACGAATCTAAAAGATCATCTGATGGGTAAACATTGTACCAGCTAAGATTTCCGTATTCCTGACCTCTAAGTGTTGACTCATCAAAACCAGTTCCGCCGCTATCACCAACAGCTCCCCATTGATCCCCGGTTCCGTTTTTTTCGTCAAACTCGATTTCAAAAATCGACTCTTTACCGTGTTCTGTTTCTTCCATAAAGTTGTTGTAAAAATTACCTTTGTCTTCAAGGCTGTAACTTGTTACGTTATTTAAAGCAGCCAAAGCTTCATTGTATTTCTTTTGATATAACAACACTTTACCCAATTGTGCATACGCGGCCTCTTTATTGGCTCTTCCTGCCGATTCTGAAGCTTTTGATAAAAGATTTTGTGATGCAAATACAAGGTCTTCTTCAATTAAAGCGTACACCTCGGCTTTAGGGCTTCTTGGATTTCCAACAATAGTTCCTGATTTATAAATTGGTATATCTCCAAAACGTCTCACTAATAGAAAATAATAGTATGCTCTTAAAAAATGAGCTTCGCCTAAATATTTATTCTTTTTTTCCTGAGATAAAACAGAATTAGGAAGAGCATTTATTTTGGATTCGTTATCCAGCACAAAATTGGCTCTGGATATTCCTATATAACAAGATTCCCAATAGTATTGAATAATATCGTTTCCTCCATTAAAAGAAAAGTCTTGAAAAGGTTTCTTATTACCTTCTAACTGTGGGTTTCCTAAAGCATCGTGCCCCATAAGATCCATTGCGAAGAAAAGATTTCGGCCGTAGAGTCCTCTTGTTTGAAGATTTGCATACGAAGCATTTACGGCAGACTGCACCTGTGCTTCGGTTTTAAAGAAAGTTTCAGGCGATAAGGTATTAGGATTTGTCAATTCTAATTCGCCAGTGTCACATGAAGTCATGGTTAAAACTCCAGACAGTACTATAAGTATATATTTAATTTTTTTCATCGTCTTTAAATATTAAAATGTAACATCAATTCCAAAAATTACTGATTTTGGCTGTGGGTATCTTCCTAAATCAATACCTGCTGAATTTGCATTAGCATCTGCACGCGCAATTTCAGGATCTAAACCAGAGTATTTTGTAATTGTGATCAGGTTCTGTCCGCTTATGTAGAATCTTGCTTTTGAGAAATAACTTTTAAACGCATCTCCAGTTAATGTATATCCCAAAGCGATGTTTTTTAATCTTGTAAAAGAACCGTCTTCAATATAGCGCTGGTTTGCAGAAGACCAGTTGATATCTGCTCCTTGTGCTCTTGGTAAAGTAGCTGAAGGATTTGTTACGACACCATTTACAACATTTGCTCTGTCTAAAACGTCTGTGCTGGCGTTAAACAAGCGGTTCATCCCTTTTAGATCGAAAGTGTTTGCGTTATAAATATCGTTACCTGCAACTCCGGTTATAAAACAGTTAAAATCAAAATTCTTGTATGCGGCATTTAGGTTTAAACCGTAAGTAAAATCAGGATATGGATTTCCTATGTTTGTTTTATCATCTGAATTGATCACTTTATTGCCGTCACGATCCACAATTTTAATATCACCTGGTTTTATAGTAGTCTGGCCTGGTCCAAATACGGCATCTACTTCTGCTTGATTTTGGTAAATTCCGTTGGTTTGATATCCATAAAAATAGAATAACGGCTGTCCTACTTCTAATCTAGAGAAGTTTTCCAGACCTGCTCTTGCTGATGGACCGCCTAAAACACTGGTTACTCCAGGTGCTAAACTCACTACTTCATTTTTACTTGTGCCTAAATTTGCTACGGCAGACCATGTAAAATCTCCTTTTCTATCGTTGTACCCAAGTGAAATTTCAAAACCACTTACTTTTACATCGGCAATATTTTGGATCTGTGTTCCACCACCCGCAGACCCAACAGAAGCTGCAAGAGGAACCGCAAAAAGAATATCACTGCTCTTATTGTTGAAATATTCAAATGAACCTGTAAATTGATCATCAAATAAGCCAAAATCCAAACCTATATTTCTATCTAGTTTTGATTCCCATTTCAAATCTGGATTAGCAGCAACACCTAAAGAAACACCTGGTGCATTTGCTCCTCCAATTGGATAATTATAATTAGCCAGCAAAGTAGCACTGTATTGATAATTGTCGATTCTGTCGTTTCCTGTTGTTCCTGTACTGGCTCTAAGTTTTAATGTGCTGAAAATAGAATTCTGCATAAAATTTTCTTTCGCTATATTCCAACCTACAGCAACAGAATAGAAATTACCCCATCGATGATTCGCTCCAAAACGAGAAGATGCATCTCTACGTCCTGAAACAGCTAGAATATATTTATCCTCATAATCATAGTTGATACGGGCAATGTATCCAATGTTTTTTTCCTCATAATTAGCAGATCCTAAACTTCCTTCATTGTAACGAAGCTGATCGATTTCGTTTGAAATATAATAACGGCTTCCAGCAGCTAGACTTTGAGATTTTCCATCAATTTTAGTAATAACTCCCAAAACTTCAAGATTGTGTTTGTTTGCGATTGTAGTTTTATAGGTTAAACTGTTATCAAAAACAATTGTCTGGCCTTGAGAATTGGTTTCGTTTGTTGAAGAAAATGCCTGTTTATGGTAAGAGCCATCTTGAAAACTTGGAATAAATGTATGGTCTTTACTTGTATAATAATCTAAAGAAACTTGTGATCTGAATTTCAATCCTTTGTAAATTTCTAATTCTGCGAAAATGTTTCCAATGATCGATAAATTATTAATTTTTTGATATCCTAAATTGGCCACACGTACTGGATTTTCAGCATCATTTCCGTCGATAGCGCTTGGTCCTTGATATCCTCCTATACTGTTTTCATTGTAAATTGGAAAATAAGGTGCCATTTTAATAGCATGTTCTAATAATGTTCTTCCGCCTGAACTACGCTCTGGATTGATCGTACTGAAAGAAACACCAATATTACTTCCTACTTTTAGTCTGCCAATATCCTGTGTATTGTTTGCTCTAAAAGAATAACGCTCAAAACCTGTATTAATAATTGCGCCATCTTGTTTTAAGTATTCTGCAGAATAACGCCCTGTCGAAGTTTCAGTACCATTTGAGAAACTCAAATTGTAATCCTGCATTACTCCAGTCTGAAAAATCTGATCCTGCCAGTTGGTATTAATGTTTCCAAACTCTGCGGCTCTAGCTGTTAAATCGCTTCCTAAATCTTTAGCGTATTGAAGGTATTGCTGCGTATTTAAAACACTGTATCGTTTTGTTACCTCCTGTCCGCCAACATACGTACTGAAGGTTAATTGTCCTGGACCTTTTTTCCCTTTTTTAGTAGTAACTACAATAACCCCGTTAAAGGCTTTAGAACCATATAAAGCAGTGGTCGAAGCATCTTTTAAAACAGAAATGCTCTCTATGTCATTAGGGCTTAAACCTGAAAGATTTCCAGTTAAAACACCATCAATTACATATAAGGGAGCACTATTTCCCATAGTAGCCAGACCTCGAATACTAACCGTAGGATTAGATCCTGGGGCACCATTTACAACTGTAACCCCAGCTGCACGTCCTTGTAAAGCAGATTCTGCATTGGTAATGGGTACTGCGGCAATATCTTTTGAGCTTACCGTCGAAACTGCTCCTGTAACTTTAGTTCTCTTTTGAGTACCATAGGCTACTACAACTTCATTTAAATTTTGTGTGGATTGAACAAGAGTAACATTAATTGAATTTCTTTCACCTACAGTAATCGTCTGTGAAATTAAGCCAACATAAGAATAAGTAATTTTATCGGTAGGATTTACACCGTTTAAAGAATATTTACCGTCAAAATCTGTTGATGCGCTGTTTTTTGTACCTTCTACAATAACACTGGCACCAGGCAGAGGGAATCCTGAAGGATCAGTAATTACGCCATGAATGGTCTTTGATTGAGCCATTATACTATGACTGCTTATCAGCAGCAGTCCAATTAGTGCAATTTTAAGTTTTAACTTCATAATGGTTTTTGTTTGGTTTAAATAGTTAATGTGGTTTTGTTTTCTAATTTTTAATATTCATAAGTGGTATTTTATTCGTTACTAGTTGAAAATCTATCATTCTTAAATAGATATTTCAATGTAAATCAGATCGATGCTATAGGTGACAAATATAAAAAAAGAACTTATAAAACAATCGGTTGTTTTACATTTTATTTAAAAGAACCTCAAAAAATACGCAAAATAAAAACATTTAAAATATTTTTATATTCAATATTTTAAAAATAATTCATTCTGAAAATAATTTTAAAATAAAAAATAGCAATTCTACAGCCAATTGCTAAATTTCCCACAAAAAATGCAATATTAAAAAGTGACCTAAAATTCTTAAAAACAGGTCTATTTCGAAAGTTTAATCTTATTAAATAGAAATATATTTATCTAAATTTAAAATTTTGCTAAACATTGAAGCGAAAAAAAAGGTCGAAAAAGCACAAAAAAAGCAATCGGTTGCCAAAAAAAATGTTTTTAGTATAATGCTGTTATAAAGAATTACTTAGTGAACAGAATTTAAATTAATCCTGTTGATATTTATCTTTACAAGTGATAATATAAAATTTAAAATTTTGAAGTATTCTTGTAAGAAGAAAGATTCTCAAACAAAAAAGCCAGCTTACAATAAGCTGGCTTTTTAAGGGATATAAAAATGGTTTAATTTGTTATCAATATTCCTCCATTATGAGGTATATTGATTTCCACTTCTTTGTTTTTATTTATTTTAAAAGTGGTTACTCTCCCGTTTAGCTGATCGTCGTCTGTATAACAATTTACTGCTGTATTAGAATCCAGCATTCCTAATTTTAATTTTGTTTTCAATACTTTATTTTCAGCATTAATTCCCGCAATGTACCATTTGGAACCTTTTCTTCTCGCTAGTATTACATATTTGCCCGGATAGCCTTCTAAAAATCGAACCTCATCCCATATTGTTGGTACCTCTTTCATAAATTTTACAGCCCAATCAGGAGCATCCGATAGATTGTTTGGTGCTAAGGCAAAATGCTGTACGCCGCTTTGAAAAAGAACTGAAGCCGCTATTGCGAATACATCAGAAGTCATTCTTTTTGAACCTTTATTTGGAATATTATCGCTGTTGTAGAATTTATTTAAAGCACTTCCTCCAAAATCCATGCTTCCTACCGTGTTTCTAATAAAAGTGTGAGTTGCCGCATTTACCGCTTCGTTATCACAGCTTTGCTGTCCAAAATGTAAATTTTCGCTTGCTAGAACTGCTTCACTAGATGCAAAGTTTGGATACATACGTTCCCAGCCACGAGGCAGCGTGCAGCCGTGAAAAATAACCATTATTCCGAAATCATTGGCATCGGTTAAAATATCTTCATACAATTTCATGGTAACCTGCTTGTCTCCACCAAAAAAATCAACTTTAATACCTTTTATTCCAATGCTTTTCATCCATGCCATTTCTTTGCGTCGCATGCCTGCATTATCCATTAATCCTTTTGGTCCCTGCGGAGCGTCATTCCAATATCCATTTGAATTGTACCATAAATAAAGTCCAACACCTTTCTGCGTACCATATGCGGCTAATTCGGCTATTTTATCACGACCTATCTGCGTATCCCAAAGTGCATCAATTAAAATGGTTTCATATCCCATTAAAGCACTAAAATCAATATACTGCTTTTGTACTGGGAAAGTGGTATTGCTATCCATTTTCATAATCCAGCTCCAAGTACCTTTTGTGTATTGATATTCTTTTGAAGCTTGGTATTTTGGCTTAACTAAATCAAATGGAATAGTAGTTTCCACTATTGGCGCTAATGTTTCTCCAACGGTAATTGTCCTCCATGGAGTTTCTCCTGGAAGCGGAATTCCAGGTGAAGTTGTTCCGTTTCCGTTGTTTTCTCCCGCCATTGGAAATCCAATGGTATACAATCCGTTTTCATGGCCTATTAATCGGCTGGCACAATACCCGCTGTCTACGCCTGTTTCAGAAATTAAAACCCATCCGCTGTTATTTACTTTAAACAAACATGGAAATGTATAGCCATTTCCCCATCCGTTTTTTCCAACTGCATCATCAAGAGTGTATGAGGTTTCGTAACTAGGAGCTGTTCGGGCATATCCTGTCATTGGATTACTCTGCGGACACAAAAATGTAGTGGTTCCTTTAGGCATCAAAAAACCTGAAACTTCTTCCTGAACCACACAAGAAAGGGTTTCTTTCTGCGGATATACTTTATATTTAAATCCCAGATTATTATTGCTTACTCTAAATATGACATCAAAAGCAGATTTGCCATCTTTGGTAAACGAAAAAATGGCTTCATTTGCGGTATACTGAACGTTACTTTTTTTTATGTTGCGCAGCTGATAGGATTCGTTGATTGTATTCTGGCCGACATTTTTTTCTAACGTCAATCCAGAACTAAAATCTCCTGCGCTTGTTTTTAAACCAAGAGGAGATTTCTCGATGAAGGTTTTTTGATTATAAATGACAGTATATTCAGCCTTTCCGTTATTTACTGAAACCGATACGGCAAGTTTCCCGTCGGGGCTTTTTACTACGGATTGGGCGTTTAGCTGAAAGAAACTGACTAAACATAAAAAAATTAAACTTTTAAAATTCATAAAATTTATTTTTGGTTAATGGCTAGAACTTTTTTTTTGGAAAAAATACTTTTTTTAAATCATTATTTCGAAAACATCCAATAATCAAAATACATAATATTTTCAGCAGCTTTTCCTTTGTATATAAAAAAGAGATCATGCACTCCTGAAGTTTTTTTGACATTGGTTGTAACCAGAGCCCATCTGTCGTTTCCTCCTGTCATAGGAACTTCTACAGTTCCAATTAATTCACCATCAAGGCTGTCCAATCGTATTTCCATAGATACATTCCCGTTATGTGTAGTACCTACACGGGCAGTAAATTTTGAAGCACCCGATTCGCGAAAATCAACATCTCGTACTTTTGTATAGGCATTATTTTTCATGGCAGTAATGAATACACCAACTTCTTTATTCTGCATTGACTTTACGTCTTTTGACCAAGCTATAGTTTCTGCTTCTGACTTCACATACGGATTAAAAGCAGCGATTCCTTTTTTGATTCCCTCAGTCATATTCATTTCCTTGACTTTGCCATCCGAATTAAACTGGAGTTCTTCTACAGCTACAGATCTTGTAAAACCACTTCCGCCGGGCAATGCGCCATTATGGTAAAAGAAATAGGTTTTCCCTTTAAAATCTACTACACCAGGATGATTCGTAAAACTCTCTCCTTGAGTTGGCATTACAACGCCCTGATATTTCCATGGCCCAAGCGGACTTTTGCTTGTCGAATAGCCAATATGTTCCGAAATAGGACCTGCCGCAAAAAACAGGTAATACCATTTATTCCTTTTATAGAGCCATGGCCCTTCTTCGTAAGTAGTGGGTCTGCGTGGATCTTCTTTTCCTACGCGTTTTCCAAATGCTTCTACTGTGTTGGGAAATATCTGAATTTCATCATTATACGAAATCATGTCTTCATTTAATTTCACATAATGGCAAACTGGATTACCCCATAATAAATAGGCTTGGTTATCGTCATCAATAAAAACTGTTGGGTCAATATCGGCGCTGCTGTTTTGCACTAATGGTTTTCCTAACGGATCTATAAATGGCCCGTAAGGACTATCGGACACTGCTACGCCAATGCCGTTTTTACCTTGATTATCGGTAATTGGTGCGTACAAATAAAACTTGCCTTTTCTTTCGATGCATTGGATTGCCCAAGCATTCATTTTAGCCCAGCTAAAATCTTTATAGGATAATATGGCACCGTGATCGGTCCAGTTGACCATATCTTCTGTGGTATACAATTTCCAATCGTTCATGGTAAACCATGTAGAGTTTTCTTCGTCGTGCGATGTATATAAATACAGTTTGTTATGGTACACCATTGGAGCTGGATCTGCAGTATAACTGGTCTGTACAATAGGGTTTTGAGCAAAACCAAATATAGGAATTATCAATACTGCTAAAAATCTTTTTTTTATGAAATACATTATCTGATTGTTATTTAATTTAGGTTAAAAAACAGTAACCAACCTGATTCAAACCTCTTTGATTTACACTTTTTACTGCACGACAACTTTAAGCGTTTTAAGGTCTTTTGCTGCCGAACTAGTGCCATAATACACTTCATATTCGCCAGAAGTTACTTTCAGTCCCATCGTTGCTGCATCATAAAATTCAAATGAAGAAGCAGGCAAGTCTATAACCACATTTTCCTTATTTCCTGCTTCTACAGCAACACGCTGAAAAGCTTTTAATGTTTTTAAAGGTCCATCGGTATCATTTGCTTTTTTAACATATACCTGAATAATTTCGGTTCCGTCGCGTTTACTAGCATTTTGCAGCGGAATATGCAATTGAATGCTTTCATCTGATTTTATTTTGCTTTTACTCAATTTTCCTGTACCCACGATAAATTTAGAATAGCTTAATCCGAAACCAAAAGGAAATAATACATCGGTAGTATATCTGTAGGTGCGTCCTTTCATCGAATAGTTTTCAAAATCGCCCAATATTTCTGAATTTTTGTAGAAGGAAACAGGCAATTTTCCAGCAGGATTATAATCTCCAAAAAGCACATCAGCAACAGCTTGACCGCCAGATTCTCCCGGATACCATGCTTGTAAAATAGCATCGCAGCTTGATGTTTCTGGCGTTAAAGCAATTGCAGAACCCGAACAGTTTACAAAAACTACTTTTTTTCCTGCTTCTTTTAATGCATTTAAACATTTTCTCTGTACGGCTGGCAATTCTATATTGGTTCTGTCTCCTCCTTTAAAACCAGGATAAGAAACCGGCATTTCTTCTCCTTCAAGCAAAGTAGAAAGTCCTCCAACAAACACCACAGTATCAATGCCTTTTAATTTTTCAATTAAAGAAGCAAAGTTGATGTCAAATTCTTTTCCAAAATCAAACTCCAGATTCGCTTGCCAGTTGTTTGACTGTGCAAAATCAATTTCAATTTTATAGGTTTTTCCAGCTTCAACTGGAAATGGAATATTTCCTGGAACCGTTCTCCAATTTGTATATTTTGCAATAGATTTTCCATTAACCCATAATTCAAAAAATCCTGTTGCACCGGTTTTAAAAACAAGTGTATCTGTCGTTTTTGCGGTAAACTCCGTTTCGTATTTTGCAGAAAAGCCTTCTAATTTAACTCCAGAAGCAAATTCATGCTGTCCGGCTGTTGTCATTTTTATCGGATTGGTAATCTGAGTTGAAATAACGCTGTTTCCTTCTCTATTTGGATTGTTCCAATACGTGGCTTTCATTCCTTTTTTGCCTTCAAAAGAAATCTGATCAAAATAGCTTTGGTTGACTTTATCTTCTACCAGATCGCAGGCTTTATCATAAAAGATTTTATCCTGTCCTGTTTTGGATTCTATTCCTTCTTTGATTGTAATTGTTTTTACTGGCGTTCCGTTATAATTTCCCCATAACATCGGTTCGTTGGCAGCATTGGGTCCAATAACTGCGATTTTTTTTGATGTTTTGGACAATGGAAGAATATTGTTTTTGTTTTGCAACAATGTCATTGATTTCTGCGCCATTTCTAAAGCCAGCTGCTGATGCTCTTTACTATTAAGCACTGAGGGCGGAATCTGAGCCCATGGCACTATGGCATCGTCATCCATTTCTCCCAATTCAAAACGGCCTTCTAAGACGCGCTGCAAACTTTTGTTGATGTCTGCTTCTTTAATCAAATCTTTTTCAACAGCTTCGGGAAGATTTTTAAAAGGATAATTTTCCCAAACACATTCTACATCTGTTCCTGCCAAAACGGCTTTAGAAGCGGCATGCACCGCATCTGACGAAACTTTATGTGTGGTATAAAAATCGGTAACGGCACCACAGTCTGAAACGACCATATATTTATATCCCCATTCCTCTCTAAGAATGCGCTGCAATAATCGGGTATTGCTGCAGCAAGGCTCATCGTCCAGACGCTGATAGGCACACATTACTTCGCGCACGTCGGCTTCCTGCACCAATGCTTTGAACGCAGGAAGATAGGTTTCGTACAATTCACGCGGATTTACATTATTCAAATTCAATTCGTGTCTGCTCCATTCAGGGCCAGAATGCACGGCAAAATGTTTCGCACAAGCCAAAAGTTTGCGGTATTTGGCATCTGCAGGACCTTGCAATCCTTTTACAACCGACACTCCCATTCTGGAGGTTAAATAAGGATCTTCACCATAGGTTTCCTGTCCGCGTCCCCATCTTGGATCTCTAAAAATATTGACATTTGGCGTCCATACCGATAGGCTTAAAAAACGTTTGTTTTCGTTTCCATCTTTAATCCATTGGTTGTATTTGGCTCTTGCTTCGTCAGAAACCGCATCAAAAATGCGATATAACAATTGGTCGTCAAATGAGGCCGCCATTCCGATAGGTTCAGGAAAAACAGTCACATTATCATTGTTTGCATAACCGTGTAAGGCTTCGCTCCACCAATTAAATTTTTTAATGCCAAGTCTGGGAACAGCATCAGATTGATCGCACATTAGCGCTACTTTTTCTTCGAGCGTTAATCTTGAAATTAAATCTTTTGCGCGATCAGAAGAACTTAGCGAAGGATTCTTATACGGCAGCAGCTGTGCATTTGCACTAACTGCCGAAAACAGACTTATAACAAACCAATATCTTATTTTCATCGTTTTATACTTTTAGATGGTTTTGAAAGCTTTTCTATCAAGATTAATTCACTTCTAAAATTTTATCCTCCAGACGGAAATAATCAAAATCGGCAAAACCTCCTGCCGTTTTGGTAGCGTAATTAAACAAGCCAAATCGGTAGCCCATAAAATGCGGAATGGTGTATGGCATCTTGATTGGTTTTCCTATAACAATCCATTTTTTTCCGTCTAAACTGTAATAAAATCGTCCTTGATCGGCTTGGTTTTTAAAATTGCAATCCGCTTTAAAATATATTTTGTTCTGATTTAACAGCACACTTTCTATTTCTTTCGGATTTCCTTTTTCGGCATCTATCATGATTATTTTTTTTGCCCCTTGGTCCATTCTTACTCCAACCAAACCAAAATCTTTTTGCAGCAGCGAAAGTCCGGCAAAATCTCCTTCTTTCAGATTAGAAAGCTCCAGCATGGTAGTTCCAGAACATACTGGCCCAAAAGTTCTCTGAGTCAAAATGTTTTTTACCTGCGTAAAACTGCTGTCAATTCTAGATGTTTTTAGTCTCAAATAGCCTTTTCTTTCTTTAACCGACCAAGATGCATTATCTGGGTTATGATTCCATTGCCAAACCAACGGCAGATCATTTTCTCCATTTTTACGTGTAAATTCATCAGAATTTACAATTCCTGGCATTAGGCTTTTATTGGCGGGTAGGTCTAGATATTGAGGCACTTTTCCGTTTTCTCCCAAGATTGGCCAGCCGTTTTCCCATTTTACAGGAACCAGATACGGAATACGCCCTACGCCTCCAGCATCTCTAAACAAATACGAAAACCATTTGCCATCTGGAGTATCGATAAGTCCGCCTTGCGCAACGCCCAAATCCTGCATTCCGATCTTTCCTTCCCAAGGTCCTTCAATAGCATCTGCTCTGTGTATAATTACGGTACGCATGCCATTTTTGGGCCAGCAGATATTAAACAGATAATATTTTCCCTTAACTTTAAAAAGCTGCGATCCTTCTGCCGGAAGCATAATCTCGCTTTGTGCAGGCGCATTGGCATTTTCTATTAAAACTTTCTTGGTTTCTTCTTTTACTGCTGACAAATCCTCTTTTAATTCGACTATTTGAAGTTTTCCGCCTCCCCAAACCAGATAGACTTTGCCATTATCATCAAAAAAGAGAGAGTGATCGTGATAAGAATTGTTTAAGACAGTCCTTTTCCAAGGGCCTTTTTCAATATCTTTTGTAGAAAAAATATAGGTTTTGCATGTTGTTCCCGAAAAAGTGCTCACATAATACATTCCGTTATGATAGCGCAGACTGCTCGCCCAAGAACCTCTTCCGTAATCATTTTTGCCCTGATCCAGATTCAATCGGTCATCATTGTCTTCTAAGGTTTGGTATGCATAATTAACCAAATGCCAATTGACTAAATCGCTAGATTTCATAATCGGAACTCCGGGATTCATGTGCATGGTTGTACTGCTCATATAGTAAGTGTCCTTCACTCTGATTATCGATAAATCAGGCACATCTGCAAAAATAATAGGATTCTGAGCTTTGTCTTTTTGAGCCTGACTTGTCAAGATAGTCAAGGCAATCGCCAGAACCGTATATATAAAATCTTTTGTTTTCATAGTTGTATTTCGTTTTCTAAAAAATATCAGACGGGATTATTATATTTATCTAATAGCATAATTGTTTTTTTAACACATAGAAACATAGATTTTGTAAACTTTAAAAAAGTCGTTTCACTAATTTCAATTCACATAGCTATGTGTTAAAGCTTGCTTTTTTCTATAATCTCAAATAAAAGCAATAAAAAATCTATGTTTCTATGTGTTAAATTTTATTCTTACAACAGATATATTAATCTGTTACAATTCTAAGCTGGGCAAACTTTGGACTTACTTTCCCTTCTTTTACTAAAATTTTAATGTTCAGCACTTCGCTATTGTCTATTCTTATTTTGATTGTTTTTTTATCAGAAGCGATTAGTACTGCTGGCTTTTCATTAATCAAAATCGTACTATTATCGCTGTTGAATTCATCCAAAACATTGATCTGCAAAAACTGGCCTTTTTTGTTTTTATTCAGCATTTGATACGAAATATAGGAACGGGTATTGCGCCAAAACTTTCCATCCTCGTAACCCGAATTGCTTTTTTCTCCTTTATACAAATGGTCTACTTCTGGCTGCTGCTCTCCACAATTTATTTTATCTATTGTTTTGACTTCTAAAGCCATAGCTTCTTTTTCCTGTTGCTTCAATAATTCCTGCTTTTCCTTATATTCTTCTTTGGAGTAGGTTTGAAAATACATTTGATAACGGGCATCGTGCACTTCAAAAAAAGGTTCCAGTTCTAATGAGTCTAGACTATATCTTAAGTTTCCCGTTTCTTTAAGTTTCGAAATATAATCTGCTTTTTCTCCAACCAATGCATAAGCTTCATCAAGCGGCATAAATTTTCCTTTCGCCACATGTCCCATTCGGCTATCATCTGCATACAGACCATCTAATCCTTGTGTTGAAGTTTTGGCTGCCAGTACAATTGGCCCTTTTACAAAGGCGCTCCAATTCGATCCGTCTGGCAGATTTTCTAAATGCAGCGTTGTTTGAAATTGCACTGCTATTTTATCTCCCGATTTCCATTTTCTTGAAATCGCAACATATTCAGAAGATTTAGAGGTTATTTTTTGTTCTTTTCCGTTAATGAATATTTCAAAACTTTCGGCCCATCTTGGGTAACGGATATTCAAGGCGAAGGTTTTTGCTTTTTTAAGTTTTACAACTAATTCTGTCTGATTTTCATAAGGGAATTTTGTGGTTTGTTCGAGTTCTATGCCTTTTTCTTCCCATTTTAAAACCGACGGAATAAAAAGATTTACAAAAAGATCATTTTGCGAATGGCTGTAAATCAATTCTCCATATTTGGTATGATTTTCAAGTCCAGTTCCTACACAGCACCACATGCTGGTTTGAGACTGCGAATACACGCGATAATGATTGGGACGAATAGGTGTAAAATAAACAAAACCTCCTTTTTCGGGATGCTGGCTCGAAAGGATATGATTGTAAAGCGTTCGCTCGTAAAAATCCAGATAACGCACATCGTTTTTATCCAGAAATAAAGCTTTGGCAAGACGTTCCATATTGTACGAATTGCAGGTTTCTGGTCCTTCGTTTGACTTCACCATTCCGCTGAAATCGTTTATCGGATTAAAATGTTCCGAAACGCTATTTCCGCCAAATGCAACGGTTCTTTTTTGGGTCACATTATCCCAAAAATATTGTACTGCATCCGACCATTCTTTATTATCCGAAAGAACCGCAATTTTCTCAAAGCCAACTACTTTTGGTATTTGCGTATTGGCATGCAAGCCCGTCAGTTTATCTTCTTTTTGCAACAACGGATTTAAAAATGCTTTATGCGATAATTTCTCAGCCGTTTCGAGGTATTTTTTGTTTTTGGTAATGATATACAAATCGGCAAAAGATTCATTGATGCCGCCATGTTCTGTTGCTAAAACTTTCTGGATTTGTTCATCTGAAAGCGGACGGATTAATTCTATAAACCAATCTCCTAATTTGATTACGATCGCTTTGGCTTTCTCGCTTCCTGTATAATGGTAGGCATCAATAAGCCCAGCAAAAAGTTTGTGAATGTTATAGATTGGCACCCAAGTATTGTTCAATCCGAAACTGCTTCCGTCGATATCTCCTTTATGGATTCGATCCCAAAAAACTTTACCTTGCGGAATGCCTCCAACGTAACCATTGCCATTTTTATCCTGACAGCGCGCCAGTTCTGAAAGCATATAATCTAACCTATTTTTAAGTTCTGCATTTCCTGTCGAGGCATACATCATGGATAAGGCCGAAAGATAATGGCCGCCAATATGGCCGTCCAATCCTATGCTTTCCCAATTTCCGTAACGATCTGCTTTCGGCGGAAGCCCTGATTCTAATAAATAGGGCGCTAAAAGTTTATCTGGATCTAATGCTAAAATGTATTTAAGATCTACATCTTGTGCATTTTTAAATGGCCCCTCTTTTAGTCTTACTTCGCTTAAATCAAATAACTGCATTTGAGCTGATATTTTGGTTCCGATGAATAAGGCGAATAGGCAAAACAAAATTTTGTTTTTCATTATAGATTTGGTTTAAAGTTATAGAAGATACAAGATAAGATTTTCTCTTTTTCGTCATATATGCAAAATTTATTGAGATACTCGTTCACTTTCTGGGGCTCCTAAATACGAAGGTTTTAAACCTCCTGTATCGATTAGTATTTTTTGGAGCACAATTCCCGGATCTAAAACTCTGAAACGAAGCGTATGTTTTCCGGATTTCAGAATCCTATGTTTTGTTGTGGAATGAATCATGTGCTCTGCCTGCCATTTCCCTAATTCTCCTTTATAATGCCCGTTAAAATTGACTAGCTGCGGTTTTTCGCCATCAAAAGATATTTCATATCGAAGTCCTTTGTTGCTATTAAAATTAAGGGTTGGAGCTAGTAAAAGTTCGACATTGCATTCTCCCGATGAAGCAAAATCAATCTCGTATTCTACAAATATATTATCTTCTGCCGTAGGATAACCACTTTGCGGAAAGGTTGTAATGCCGCTCTGTGTTTTTCCAAAATCTGGAATTACTTCCCAATGTATTTTTTTAGAATTATTCATTTTAGAAAAATGTTCGGCATAAATAGAAACGTAACCGTCTTTTTCTACAAAAACTTTCGGAGATACTATTTCGCTATCCGACAGGTATTTTACATCTGGAAGAATATTTTTAGGACCATCATGCCAAGCTTTGTATCCTATGCGCATCTGATCCATCATGTGAGGCCATTTGCCTCCTGAAATCTCATTATTGTATTTGTTTTGAAGAATCGAATCGCGTTCAAACTTAATTTTAACCTCATCTGCATAATAATTGGCAAGACTATTTTTTTGTTCTGCCAGTTTCTTGTTTTTTGCTTGCGCGAAATACATTTCATAAAGATTGCAGCAGGCATCTATTGGATATAAAACCAGCTGAAAATAAGCGTATTTATATTCGTTAGGAAGTTCGTTGTAAATTCTATAAGCATCCAATGCCAAGTTTTTATAATCGTTTACAACAGTTTCAAACTCATTGTAGTTTTCTAATGAGTAAGTTTTGCTGTCCAGCATTTCTGGAGTCACACGGCGATTGAATTTTGGATAGGTATTTAATAATCTGGCAATTTCTTTAGAATATTTGCTTCCAAACTGCTCTGCTGTCCAGTTTTCCGTGTATTGGAAAAGATTCTGAGAGTTGAATTTTTTAGGACTCCAAGCCATATCTAAAAAGAAGCTGATTGGAAATTCCATTGGTTTTAAATCGCCAACATTAACGATCCATACTTTATCTACTCCATTTTCGTAGCTTAGGTTCATCTGTTCCCAAACTCTTTGTATTGGACTTATGTTAATCCATTTTGAATTTCTTGGTGCACCAACATAATCAAAATGATAATACATTCCGTATCCGCCTTTGTGCAAAGGTTTAGACAGATCTGGAAGTTTGCGGACATTTCCCCAGTTATCATCACAAAACAAAAGAATTACATCATCAGGAACGCGCATTCCCTGATCGTAATAATCTTGAACTTCTTTGTATAAAGCCCAGACTTGCGGTGTTTTATTGGCACTTTCACCCGTTTCTTTCTCAATAATTTTGCGTTGTTCTTTTACAATATTTTCTAGCAGACTTATATTGGTGCCTTCACTCATTGCTTCGTCTCCATCGCCACGCATGGCAATGGTTACGAGTTTTTCCCAGTTTTTGCTTCGCTGAATACCTGTTTTCCAGAATTCGTCTAAAACCGTTTTGTTTTTAGAATAATCCCAAATATTCGGCAAATTATTTTTTTTGATGTAACGTCTCCAATCGGTTTGTGCCAAAGCCATTGGTTCATGATGAGAAGTTCCCATTACGATTCCCATTTCATTTGCTAGAGGCCCGCTGGCTGCATCATCATCATAAAATGCATTGCCCCACATGGCTGGCCAAATGTAATTGCCTTTCAGTCTCAGGATTAATTCAAAAACTTTTTCGTAAAATTTGCTGTTGAAACCGCCAAAAGTAGCTTTTGCCCAACCGCTTAAGGCTGGCGCTTCGTCATTAAGAAAAATGCCTCTGTACTTTACGGCAGGTTCTCCTTCTGTGTACGTTCCTTTAATGAAGTAAATATTTTCTTTGTGTTTTACAGGCACATCAGCCCAATAATACCAAGGCGAAACGCCAATTTGTTTAGACAATTCATACACTCCATAAATGGTTCCGCGTTTATCGCTTCCTGCAATTACAAGCGCTTCGGCTACTCCTTTCAAAGGATTTTTAACCTCTTGTATGATGAATTTTTCATTCTTGCCTTTGAGTTCTTTTCCGTCAATTTTTTTTTGTTTAACTAAATCATCAATAACCGAATTAGATCCGATCATTCCAATAATAATGAGCGGTGACGAAACATTGGGATTTTGATTTAAAATAATGGGACGCTGCCCTGTAACTTTTTCAAAATCTAACTGAAGATTATTTACAGCACGCAAAACTCCCGCATCTAAATTTGAATTTACAAAAAAAGAAAGTGAAAGCGATTTTTCTTTCAGCACGAGAACATTCTGGCTTTTATCTTCTGTTATAAAGGGTTGAGCTTTAGACATCGTACTTACTAAAACAATAATAACTGTGCTTATAAATTTAAGGTAGGTTTTCATGAAATGCTTTTTATCAATTTGTATATCAAATTTTTAAATCTGCTTTTTTTATTTGAAAAGTAACTGTGAGTACAGAAATAAATCATGTCTCCATACTGGCCAAGTGTGTCCGCCAGGATATTCACTGTAGCTGTATTTAATGCCAAATTGATCGAATTTCTTCGTCATAATTTTACAGTTCTCGTAGGCTATATCTTCTTTTCCTCCCATCGAAATCCAGAAATTCTTTAGATTAGCATTAATAGTCTGTGCATTGTTTTTCATAAACTCATATTGAGGATCTGATAATTTTGGGTTGTTTGCCCACCAGCCTGAACTGAATACTCCTAAACTTGAAAACATAGCCGAATTTTGAATTCCGGCATAAAGCGTTTGCAGCCCGTCCATTGATAAACCGGCTAAAGCTCTATTTTTACTGTCTGCAGCCACTTTAAAATTGCTTTCTACAAAAGGTATTGCTCCGTTTTTCAGCTCGTTTTCAAATGCTTTTAATGTCTCTTCGCCAAAACCTGCAATACCGCCTGTATTTCCCATATTTCCGTCAAGCATTACAATAAGCATTTTCTTTGCTTTATTTTCTGCAATCAAATTATCCAAAATCAAATTTGCTTTTCCTTGAGTGCTCCATCCTCTTTGATCTTCGCCACCTCCATGCAAAAGGTATAATACAGGGAATTTTTCAGATGAAGTTTCGTATCCTGGCGGGGTATACACATACATCTCACGCCATGAATTGGTTCCTTTTGAAAAGTATTTCATTATCCTTACCTCGCCATGCGGAACTGCTTTTAATTCGTAAAAATCTCCATCTCTTTTCGGAATTTCAATTCCGCTTGCCATACGGCTCATGCCATAAAAAGTCTCGCTTGACGGATCTGCTACTGCCACGCCGTCAATTAAAAGCGAATAGTAATTAAACCCTCCATTTATTACATCGGTTGTAACATTCCACACGCCTTGTCCATCTTTCTGCATATCGTATTTTCGTCCCAAATCGATCTGCACTTTTGAGGCTTCTGGCGCATTGACTTTAAAAATCACTCTGTTATCTGGAAATATTTGAGGATATTTGGCATTGCGAATATTGGTTTGGGCTACAGTCCCTAAAACCGTATATTTTGCAAAACTTGATTCGTCAACAGGTTTGAACAATAATTGCGAAAACATGTATAAACCGTTTTTCCAAACTTTAAAATCATGAACACCTGGTTCTAGATAATAAATGTGAGGCACATTATTTTTATATAGATAATCGTGTGTGCGTTTGCTGTTTTCAAGAAGCCAGTCGTTATCTCCGCAAGAAATCCAAAGCAGTTTCAGTTTCTTTTTTGTTTCTTCAGGATTCGGCACTAATTCTTCTGTTTTCTTAGTGTTTGGAGCTGATGAAAAGCCTCCAATCCAAGCAAATTTATCTAAGCTTGTTAAACCGAAATTCAAAGACTGTCCGCCTCCCATAGAAAGTCCTGCAATGGCACGATGCTCTCTATCTTTGAAAACACTGTATTTTTTTTCGATAAAAGGAATTAAATCCTTCAACAAATCTTTTTCAAAATCTGAAAATGCCTGCACTTTGTCTGGCGCCATTATATTTCCTGTGGCGCTGTCATCTTTCATGGCTCTTCCGTTTGGCATAACCACAATCATGGGTTCTAATTTTCCTTCTGCATACAGATTGTCCAATATAATCTGCGGATTTCCTCCGTTTAACCATTCTTTTTCATCTCCTCCAATTCCGTGCAAAAGGTATAAAACCGAATATTTTTTGTTTTTAGCATATCCAGGCGGCGTATAAACCGTTGCTTTTCTGACCGTTCCAACTGTCTTTGACTCATAGCTCACTGTTTCTACTTTTCCTGCTGGAACTGCTGGATTTAGCTGGTCAAATCCAATTGGCGCCTGAACTATAAAAGGATCATTTGGATTATTGGATTTATATCCTAAAAGCGAAAGCATTTTTTCGGCATAACGTCTTCCTAATTCTCTATAGCCTGCCGGATTAAAGTGCAGGAAATCTGGAGCAACCGCACAGCCTTTTGAAGAAATTACATACGATGTTGGAATAGTCTGAGGCAAAGTTGCAATGATTTTGTTCATGCTGGCACATTTCCCGTTTTGTTCTTCATGAACTACTTCTCCAGAAAGCAGAGGCACTTTTTTAGGATCTAAGTTCAGGTCTTTCATCAGATTGTCGTACACTATTTTGACCTTTTTTGGCCATAATGTATCACCTGTATTAGATTCTCCCTGATGCAGTAAAATTCCTTTTATAACTCCTTTTTTTTGTGCAATTTTTGCCATTTCAACAAGTCTTGCATACGGACTGCCGTTATATTCTTTAATCATACCCAGCATCCAATCTGGCGCTGTTTTCATATAATTATCAAAATTATCTTTATCAAAAAGTTCTATTTTGCATCCTCCTACTGCAACATTTACCACTCCCACTTTTATATTTTTGGGAAGATTGGCAACCATAGTTCGTCCAAAATTGTCTGTTAGCGTCAATCCTGTTTTACATCGGCATAATGGCGGTATTGCGGTGTACCATTTTCCCATTTCGCGATTCAAATCTGGGCAGTTTACTGCTTCCAGAACCTGAAAACGAGGATCTACATTTAGTTTGTCTTCAGCTTCTATTGGAGCCGCGCCTTCCATATTGGACTGTCCAAAACTTAAATAAACATGAAAATTTGGATCTTGAGAATATCCCTTCTGCCCCATAAATAAAAGAACAGCAACTGCGAAAAATCTAATTATTGATTTCATGATATCTTGTTAAATTATTGTACTGCCAGAACAACTGGCCGATATATCTTTTTACTAATGGTTAACCCGTTGCGTGAAATTACTTTTAACCCATAGAATCATAGTCCCAAAGCATCATTAAAAAAGGCGTTTCACAATTTCAATTCACCTAGCTATGTGTTAAAGCTTGCTTTTTCGATAATCTTAAACAAAAGCAATAAAAATCTATGTTTCTATGTCTTAAAAATTAAATCTGTTTTATTTAAATAAATTTAAATCTATTACTTCACCCATTCTCTGATATCCTAACTCATTGGGATGCAAAAAATCGCCATCATGCATATTACCTAAAATGGTTTTAGCATCTTCTTTTGAAGCCATTTCTTTATCGAAATCTATTACCGCATCAAAATTGTTATTTCGAATCCATGCATTTACAATATCTCTCGCCTCTTGTTTAAAAGGCGCGTCGTAAAATGATTTTTGAAAAGGCAGAATCGTGCATCCGTAGACTTTTAAGCCTTTGGCATGCGCTTTTTGTATCATAATTTTATAAGCGTCTATAATTTCCTGTGCTTTTGCAGGAGCATCTTCAGCTCTTTTAATTCCGCCTATATCATTTATTCCTTCCAAAATTACAAGCCATTTCGCACCTGCTTGCGAGAGCACATCGCGATCAAAACGTTCTAGAGCCGTTGGTCCAAGTCCGCCTTTTACAACACAATTTCCTCCTATTCCTAAATTTAAGACTCCGATATTTTTAGTCGCTTTATTTGCCGCAAGTCGAGCTGCCAAAATATCGGTCCAGCGGTTTTGTTTGTTGGTTCCAGATCCGCGTCCGTCTGTAATGGAGTTTCCTAGACAAATAATATTAGAAGTATTTTTTGAGGCCACTACATCGAGTCCCATGATAGAATACCAATGATCTGTTTTTACTGCACCCGAAAAAATGTCATCGCTAATATGATCGCCTGGCAAAATATAAGAGGTTGTTCTCGAGCCAGGATGCCCGGATGTTTTTTCTGATGAAACTCCATAATAAATAGTGATGGCAAGAAGCTGACCTGATTTTAACTGAAAATTCAAGTCATCTGAAAATACCTCAGCTCCCGGCTGTACTATTATTTCTGGATTTCCATTAAAGCTGAGAATCTTTTGCGTGTATTTATCTATTGCTGGAGCTTCAAGCACATTGGCTATGCTTACCTTTTTTAAAACCGTTGGCTGATCACTAAATAAATTAGAGAAGCGCAGTCGAATACATTCTCCTCCAATCGAAACTTTTATAATTTGGCGCAATGTATTTTCGGCCAAACCTGGAGCTGGAGGCATATTGTGCGGTTCTACAAGCATTTGTGCACAAGCCCACGATCCTACCCAGTTTACTGAAGCCGACTTTCGAGAAGAATCTACTAATGTGTGATTGGTTTTACATGCTGTTATGAAAACAAAAAGCGGTAAAAACAATATATATTTTAAATATCTTTTCATATTTACTTTTAAAGTTTAAAAGATTCTATTCTATCTAAAAGTACATTAATAAAGCACTTCTTTGCTGGCTATTACTATTTTACATTTGAATTATTAGATGCAGTAGCATATAGTCCTATCAAAGCTCCTGTGAATCCGCCCGCAACATTTGTCGAAAGAATGTCTCCTGAAACTGGGGTTCCAAGGTTTTGAAAATCAACTCCGTTTAAAGCATAGCTAAACTGGTAATTGTCTCCTTCGGCTTTTACTTGCAAACGTAAAGTTCCTTTGATTTCTATTTTTGCGCTTGAAATAATTTCTGACTGTCCATTTTCAGTTCTTTCTAAAAGTACATAAGTATCTTTTCCTTTTTTTGTTACACCAAAAACATAGTTGTAGTGTTCGTTTTGCAGACACACGATTCCTGCCAGATCATTTTCAGATTCTGGTTTATACTCTAATCCTGTTGAAAAAGTAAAAGTATTGTGCTGCTGTCTGTAAAATAAAGTAGAAGTTGGCTTTAATTCTTTGATGTTTACTGGAAACGGATTAATCTGCAATCCTTTTTTAACCACAGAAATAAATTTTTCTCTTGGTCCTCTTAACCCGATCCATCTGTAATCTAATTTTTCTGAAGTAAAATTTTCTGTAAATGTAAAATTGCCATTAGGGAAAAATCCTTCTTTACCCGTTTTATTTACCACACCGTTTGGCATTTTTAATTTTGGCCCCATTGGAACTAATCCATTTTCAAAAACAGGAAAAGTGCCAGACCAGTCTACTGGCAGCATAAAGGTTTCGCGTCCTGCATTTACTCTATCTTTTTCATTTGGACGAATTCCTAAAAATACGCCATAATATTTGTTATCGGGCCCAAGTACCAAATCGGCATGTCCTGCCCAATCTACTTTGTTTGGTCTATTTTGAGGAAAATATCTTTGGGTTAAAATTGGGTTATTAGATGCTGGCTTGAAAGGTCCTTTTGGACTATCGCTGATAAAAACAACTTCGCTATGGTTTCCTCCTGTACCGCCTTCGGCACACATCAAATAATAATGATTGTCTTTTTTATACAAATGAGGCGCTTCAATCCAAATTGGTTTTTTAGAAAGATCGACTCCGCCATCTACTATAATTTTATCGGTACCCGGAATTACCTGATCTTTTTCCAAATCATATTCCCAAACTTTAATTACACGATGCCCAACGTACAATTCTTTTCCTTTATCAGGAGCATCGTTATGCACCACATACCCTTTTCCGTTATCATCGAAGAAAATAGACGGATCAATTCCGTTAAATGCTAATTTAATTGGGCTTCCCCATCCTTTTTTGGGATCTTTAGTTTTCACAATGATATTACCTAAACCGCCTGTAAATGCAGTAACAATCATATAGAAGGTGTCATTGTGAGGATTATAAGTAATTCCCGGTGCGTAAACACCTGCACTGATTCCTGTATCGTGAGGATTAAATTCTGAAACGTTATTTAATACGCCTCCTAAATCAGTCCAGTTTACTAAATCTTTAGAATGAAAAATGGGCACTCCCGGAAACATGGCAAATGAAGAGCATACCATATAAAAATCGTCTCCTTTTCTAGTAATGGCAGGATCAGGATAACATCCTTGAAGAATTGGAGAATAAAACTCATCTTCTTTTAATGGATTGTTTTTATAAATCTGGTCATCTCCTTTGTATACAACATTTGAAAAAATGGGTGATTTTCCATTTTTTATTTTTTTTGTATTATTCTGCGCCTGCATAAGCAGTGAACACAGCAGTATAACTGCAGGTAAAAAAAAGGCTCTTTTATTGTTCATGTTCATTATTATTAATAAATATTTTGAAAAATAGTAAAAAGCCGAGAGCATGACTCTCGGCCCCAACCAAACTAACTTAGATCGTAATAGAAGTTACTTGTAAGATTAACACTATTATGAATGCTAGTTTAATAAATGAAATTAATATCCTGGATTTTGATAAGCTGTTTTTTCTGCTGCAGACATTTCCATTCCGTCCAGCTGTCCTTGTGGAATAGGTCTTAGATAATGATGCACATCAATAGTTCTGGTTACAACTTCAGGTGTATGCTGTCCATAATTAGATCCTCCGATAGAATACTTACCAGCAATTTCATTCCATTTTTGTGTTCTCACTAAATCATACCAGCGGTAACCTTCTCCAAAAAATTCACGTGAACGTTCTGCAAGAATATAATTTATATCGATTACAGCAGGAGTGGCACTTGTCATGGCAGCACTATTATCTTGTATTTTAGCTGTATTTCCGTTATTGTCCCATTTCCATTTTCCTGCTCTGGCTCTTAATACGTTTACAAGTGATCTTGCCGTTAAAGATCCTGTTGCGCCTTTAACTGCTGCTTCGGCAGCTACAAGATATAATTCAGAGAATTTTGCTACTGGAAATGGTCTTGTGCTTCCTGCATTAGGTTGTCCAAGTCCGCCCGCATTATCTGTTCTGTATGGTCCAAGTTTCCAGAAACCTGGGTATACAATTCTGCTGATACCTTTTGGAGAAATTACATAATCTGCTCTTCCTGGCAGTACTCCGGCTCCAATTCCGCTGTCTCCTTGTCCAGAAGGATACGTTATAGCCGTTGCAGGCTCGTCATTAAGGAACGTTAAAACTGCATCTCCAGGTTTAATTGTCAAACCATTAGCATTCGTTAAAGTAGCAACGCCTGTAAGACCTGTTCCCTGAAGATTCCAATTGCCTCTGTAAACAGTTGCGAATGTTCCATCGTATCTAGAATCATTGGTTTTATCAGCAAAAGTGTTGGTGAAAACTTCGATTGGCGGTGCCATTCTTGTCCACGGACGTCCTAGAAATTGGTTTGCTTCTCTTTGAACAGAAGATACTGCAGCAGTTCCGTTTTTACTTCTAATAGCGGTATAATTCCAAGTCACCATCCAGCCTGAAAAGTTATCTGGGGCACCACCGCTACCATACGTAAGACTGGCTCCATTATAATATTCGCTTTCCTGCGTATGATCTGCAAAAAGCATTACTTCTTTGTTTCTGTCATTTGCACCCGCATTAACATCATAATATGAGTCAAGCAATCCATAAGAACCTGGATTATTTATTCCTTCAACAGCCACATCGTAGGCTTTTTGAAAGTACCATTGCGCATTATGTCCATCAGGATCTGTTCTTGGAGCATCTGGATAGGTTGGTATATTGTTAGGATTTTGCAACCACCAAGCATACGTTAGGTACGCTTTAGCTAAAAATAAACGTGCTACCGTTTTGGTTACTGTACCGGTCAATCTTGGTGCATCAGGAAGATCATTAACTGCTGTTAATAAGTCTGGGAAAATGGCTTTTGTATATACTTCAGGAACAGTATTACGTTTAGAATATCGTGATGGTTTACTATTAAATTTTAATTCACCAGCTCCTAAATCCAATGGTACACCGCCAAAAGTCTGAACAAGCAGAAAATAATCAAATCCTCTAAAGAATTTAGATTCTGCAATTAAACTGCTGGCAACTCCTACTGCTGCTCCATTCTCAATAATACCACTGGCGGTATTGATATCATAATAAGAGTTATTCCATAAAACATCTGAACGGCTTGAAGTTGGATTAATAATCCCTACTCCAGATAAATCGTGATCTTTAAAATTACCGTCTGCACTCTGCGCGTAAGTTGCTTCATCTGTTCCTGTCTGGCAGGCATTATAAAAATAAGCTTGTCCGTAAATCCAGCGTAAATGTGCGTAATGAGAAGTTAATCCTTGTTTAACTCCTTGTTCTGTTTTAAAGTAACCTGGTTCATAAAAATCATGAGGTTTTTCTTCTAATATATCTGAACAGCCAGCTAAGGAGAATAAAACCGCTGACCCTATAATTAAATTTTTAAAAATATATCGTTTCATGTCTGCGTCTGATTAAAATGTTAAATTAAGCCCAAGTAAATAATTTCTGGTTGTAGGTGTATTGGTACCGATAACCGAAAATCTTCTTTGATAAGATGCAACAGCCTGATTTTCATCTCCAAATGAATTTGTTTCAGGATCCATTCCCGATTTATCATGATAAGGAGAGAATAAAACAAACGGGTTCTGTGCTGTGAAGTATAATCTTAATTTGTCTATTCCTAAGTTTCTTGTAAAATTCTGGTCGATAGTGTAGCCTAAAGTAAGCGCTCTAATTTTTACATACGAGGCGTCAAAGTAGCCCATAGTTGACATGTACTTCGGATTATCACCACTTCTAATTCCTCTTGGGTTCGGGAATTCTGCATCTCTATTATCAGGAGTCCAATAATCTACATCGACATTGCTTCTTCGTCCGTTTAATAAGTTCATATAACTTGCTCCTCCATAAAGTGTACTAATTAATACACCACCGCTTTTAAAGGCTCCTACTGCATTAAAATCAAACCCTTTATACGTTACATTCGTGTTAAAACCGCCCTGAAAATCTGGATCTGTTTCAATAATCTGGCGGTCGCTTGCATTTATAGCGCGTGTTGGCGAACCATCTGGATTATATTCTCCTGTATATTTCACTTTAATAGATCCTACAACGGTTCCCTGCTGGTTAATACCCGTAGGTCCTGGCTCATAAATTGACATATAGGGATCGCCTTCCTGCCAGATTCCCACTTTTTGGTAATCATAAATAGAGTTGATATTATATCCTACGAACCAGTTGTTGGCTTCATCACGGCTGGCTCCAGAAGCTAGAGCCACCAGTTTGTTTTCATTTTTATAGAAGTTAACCCCTACTGTCCATGTCACACCATTAGGATTATCTAAAATAACTCCGTTTAGTGAAATTTCATATCCTTTATTTTCTGTTTCTCCAACATTTGCCACATAGCTGCTCACACCAGAAGTTGCTGGAAGTCCCACACGCTGAAGTAAATTTTTGGTATTGGTTTTATAATATTCAACTGTACCCGATAAGCGGTTGTTGAAGAATCCGAAATCTAAACCGTAGTTCCATGTCGTTGAAAACTCCCATCCTAAGTTAGGATTTGGCAGCTCTGTAACATATACACCCGTTGAATTAGTGCTGCCAAAATTGTAAGGTCTTGTACTTAAAGCTCCTAAAGTGGCATACGGAGATACCGCTTGATTGGATGTTTCTCCATATCCAGCTCTCAATTTCAGTAAACTAATATTTTTAACATTTTTAAGGAAAGACTCATTTGAAAGCGTCCAACCTGCTGAAACTGCTGGATAAGTCACCCATTTGTTCCCTGGAGAAAGTCTTGAAGATCCGTCAGAACGAACTGTTCCTGATATGAAATAACGATTATCATACGAATACATTAACCTTGCCATGTAAGAAGTTAATCCCCATTGTGTATAATCCTGATCGGCTGGGTTGATAACCGCTTCTTCTTCACTCTGTCCTAAATTATAAAACTGGAAGGCATCAGATGTAATACCGTTTCTAGTTACTCTTGAACTTTGTCCTGTATATTGTTCATTTGAATACAATCCGACAAAATTTATAGTATGTTTCTGGGCAAAGGTTTTATCGTACGTTAGCAAGTTTTCCAAAAGCCATTGTGTAGACCATCCGTTAGTAATGGCCGCATTCGAAAGTGTTGCGGGATTTACATCAAAAACTCCTTGTCCTTCATAATATCCTGAATTGGATGTACGGAAATTCAAACCTGTATTAAGTCTGTATTTTAAACCGTCAATACCCGGAATTTTTACTTCTGCAAAAATATTATTATACGAGCTGAAAGCACGGTTTAGGTTCACGTACGCATCTCCTAGATTTTTTATAGACTGTCTGGTATAAACCCACTGATCATCGGCTGCCATACTCACAGTTCTTCTTAAAGAACCATCTGCATTATATGGATTTGCAAGAGGCGAAGTTGCTAAAATAGTACCTGTACCAATATTATCGCCATTTGTAATACTGTAATTACTATTGGTATTGAATCCTATACGTATTGATCTGTTAAGCTGCTGATCTAAACCTGCTCTCAGACTAAAACGCTCATAGCTTTGACCCGGAAGAACAGATTCTTCTTTATAATATCCTAATCCTGCATTATACGCTCCTGCTTCGGTTCCTCCAGAAACGCTAACATCGTGACTGATCATTTCTCCTGAACCATAAAGAAGATTCTGCCAGTCAGTATTTGTGCTGCGGGATTCATTTACACCATCTACATAAAGACCTGTGTAATCACGCAGTGCTGCAAATTTTTGTCCATCCATCATAGGATATTTAGACCATGCTTGTTTGATACCGCTGAATCCGTTGTAATTAAATGTGGCTTTCTGGTTTTTACGTCCTTTTAAAGTGGTTACGAGAATCACACCATTTGCACCTCTTGAACCATAAATTGCAGTTGCCGAAGCATCTTTTAGAATGTCTACAGATTTAATATCGGAAGGATTTATGTCTCCAATTGATCCTGCAAAAGGTACTCCATCTAATACTACCAACGGATCGTTACTTCCTGTTAATGATCTGGTCCCTCGTATTCTGATCTGCATTGCGGCTCCAGGTTTAGAAGAAGTCTGTGTCATTTCAACTCCAGGAAGTCGCCCTTGAAGTGCTTGAGTAATGTTGGCCGCAGGAACTTCATTTAATTCTTTCCCGCCAAGAGAAGCAACAGATCCTGTAACAGCTTCTTTAATTTGTGTACCGTATCCAATTACTACTACTTCTTTTAAGTTATTGGCATCTTCTTCAAGCTTTACATTTATATTTTTCTGCCCGTTTACGGGTACTTCTACACTTTTTAATCCTATGAAACTAAAAATAAGTACTCCGTTGGATGGTACATTTATAGAATAAGTACCATCAAAACTAGTACTTACTCCGTTTTTAGATCCTTTTAAATTAACATTAGCTCCGGGAATCGGTCCGCTATCATCAGTTACCGTTCCAGTAACTGTCGTCTGTGCTTTAGATTGAAATGAAAACGCAAACATCAGCATAAAAAAACACAAACATTTTAAATGTCTCTGTTTACTTGCAGTAAAATGGTTAGTCATAAAAATTGATTTAATTATTAATTGGTTTTGTTAGTAAGTTTTTACCTTATATAAGGAGATAAAATAAAACCACCTTTATAAGTGTATTTATTACAAATATAAAAATTTATTTATCACACACAATCGGTTGTGTAAATTATTTTTTATTGAATAAGAAAAAAAAGGATAAAAAAAAGATGTTAATCGTATAATTAAACATAAAATATTGAAAATATATCAAATTCCACTAAAACGTTGTAGTAATATTTAGGAATAACAAAAGGATTATTCAATATTCTTAAAGAAACTATAAAATTGAAGATGTAAGTACTTTTTCTGTACAATTTGAAAGTTTGTAATCATTGTAAGCAATGATTGTATATAATTTTACAGTTAAATATTACAATTTTAAAGATGACTTATGTTTATAAGACATATGAGAGGCAAACAATCGATTGCTCAGAAAGTTTCATTGAAATAAATGAAAAAGAAATCTTGAATAGAAATATATAAGGTGAAATTTGAATGGAGATTATTCTGTCACCTCTATGTAATTTTGAAAGAAGTATTTAAATGATATATAAGTAACGTTCTTTAACTATCAGATTGAGTAATCTAAAATTTTATTGCAGAAACTAATTCTTTAAAATATAAAATTGAACTTGACATTCCAAGTTACTTCATTTTTTGGCACATTTAAACTGTAAAATTTAGCAGCTCGATAGGATACGCCTTCTTCTTTTTCATCCAAACTTTGCACCAATCTTCTCTGCAGGATCTTCCTTCTAAAATTGACCTTATTAATCTGAATGCCTAAAATCTCTTCATACAAATTAACAACCTGAAGTAAAGTAAATTTTTCTGCTAAAAGATTAAAACCTATTGCACTGCAGCAAATATTCTTTTTTAGTTCTTTAAGACTAAAATCCAACATCATTCTATCGTTCGCATCTAATTGAGTTACAGTGTTAGCTTCAATCCAAATTAGGTTCGAATGCAGCTCCTGCTCCTCTTGAGCTTTTTCTTTCCTTACCATTGCATAATATACAATAGAAATATTTTCTTGTACTAATGAAGAATGATGACCAAATGCTTTTAATTGATCTAAAAAGAAATCATCTGAAGAAATATATCTTCTCAATATCTCTTGTGCTGTTTGAAGCATTGGCATTTCATTTAATCCAGCACTCGGTAATTTCCATTTGTGATTATCAAAATCGCTTTCATTTTTGATTAGTAAAACTTTTAGCTTTTTGTCTTCAAAACAAAATATTACACAGTTTATTTCTATCTTATTTTCACGATATGAATTGCGGCACATTCCCTCTTCTGACTCTTCTTTTTTCATAGAAAATAAAATTAAAACACCTTTAATCCACTACTCTTTTTAGAGCGCACCCATTTTTATACCTGCATCCGGTGGCTATATATATTTCTTATTCTGCAGATAAGTCTATGTACAGAAGAATTATTCTTGGCTAAAAAAAACAATCGGTTGTGTAAAATTAAATAAAAAAATATTCTATCCAAATTTAATTAGACTTTATATTAAGGATTTTTAAATCACAACCGATTGTACTTTGACTCAAAAAGATATTGGTTTACTATATTTATACCTTGCAAAAATTTCATCTTGCAATTGAATAAAAGCCGTGTAGAATTATGAGTAAAGTCTAGGTTTGAGTTTTAATTTTAGATTTTTTTTGAGGATTCTCGAACAAGTACTTCCGTATTAAGAAAAGTTATTTCTTTGACTTCTTCTTCTTTTAAAGATTCAATATTATCAATCACAATATTCGCTGCTGCTTTTCCCATTTTCTCAGCAGGATGCGTAATCGTCGAAATGTTAGGCTCGATTATCTCCGAAATAGGATCATTATTAAAACCAATTACAGCGAAATCATGAGGCACTTTAATACCTTTCTTTTTGGCGGTCTGTACGGCACTAACGGCAAGAAGATCACCTGGCGCAAAAAGTCCGTCAGGCGGCATTTTTAAACCAAATAACTTATTACAAGCTTTAACGCCGGCATCATAAGTCATGGATTTTAAATGTATTATCAATTCTTCTTTTAATGGTATATTGTGTTCAGCTAAGGCATCCATATAACCTCTTTTTCTTTCATTGTAAAGATTGCCGAATTCTGCACCAGCTGTCATGTGCGCAATTCTTTTACATCCTTGATCTATAAGGTGTTTGGTTGCTTTATATCCTGCTGTGTAATTATCAATTACAACTCTAAATGCATTAAAACCTTTAGGAACACGATCAACAAATACAAGAGGAATGTTGTTGTTTAAAAACTGCTCAAAGTGCGAAGTATCTTTTGTTTCCATTGCCAGCGAACAAATAACACCGCTTACTCTACTGCTGTAAAGCGATTTAGCCATGTTAACTTCATCTGCATACGAATCATGCGACTGCATAATAATGACTGAATAATTTGATTTTCTGGCCGCCACTTCAATTCCGCTAATTAATGATGACAAGAAGGGCTGTGTAATAGTAGGAATTAATACACCAATCGTTTTAGATTTGTTTCCTCTTAATCCCGCAGCCAAAGTATTTGGAACAAAACCCATTTCTTCAGCTGTTTTTTTCACTTTTTTAATCGTCTTATCACTAATACTAGGATGGTCTTTCAACGCTCGTGAAATTGTAGATGTAGCTAGATTAAGTCTCTCCGCAATATCATAAATAGTTATATGTCTATGTTCTTCCATTACTCTCTGAATTAATGGTAAATATACTATAATTTTAAAATGAGTAAATGCAACAATAAGCATTATTTTTAAAACTATATGCATAAAACTTATTAATAAAAAATGTAATACATAATTTTTACCCTAAAAAATAACAGATAAAATAAAATGAAAATTATTTTTTTGATTAAAATTTTCAAGTTATACATATTTTTTCTTTTCTTTACGCAATCGGTTGTATTCTTTTGCCGCTGCTAAAAAATTGTAAACTTCAAAATAAAAAATCATTCATATGAAAACAAAAAATATAAAATACCGGATTTTGATACTTATCTCATTTTGGTGTTCGGCACAAAATAAAGCAGTACAATATCCATTTCAGAATACTGATCTTACTTTTGAAGAACGAGTAGAAAATTTAGTCAGCCAATTAACACTAGAAGAAAAAGTAGCACAAATGTTAAATGCTGCCCCCGCAATTCCTCGACTTGGAATTCCTGCTTATGACTGGTGGAATGAAACGTTGCATGGTGTAGCCAGAACTCCTTTTAAAACAACCGTTTTTCCGCAGGCTATCGCAATGGCTGCAACTTTTGATAAAAATTCACTTTATAAAATGGCTGATTATTCTGCTTTAGAAGGCAGGGCAATTTACAATAAGGCCGTCGAACTTAATAGGACGAATGAGCGTTATCTTGGATTGACGTATTGGACTCCAAATATTAATATTTTTCGAGATCCAAGATGGGGACGCGGACAAGAAACTTATGGCGAAGATCCGTATCTTACGGCCACTTTAGGCGATGCGTTCGTAAGAGGGCTTCAAGGTGATGATCCTAAATATTTAAAAGCTGCGGCTTGTGCAAAACACTACGCTATTCACAGCGGACCAGAATCTTTACGCCACACTTTTGATGTTGATGTTACACCATACGAACTGTGGGATACCTACCTGCCTGCTTTTCAAAAATTAGTAACCAGCTCTAATGTGGCTGGAGTTATGTGCGCGTACAATGCGTTTAGAACGCAGCCTTGCTGTGCCAGCGACATTTTAATGACTGATATTTTGAGAAAACAATGGAAATTTACCGGATATGTCACATCTGACTGCTGGGCGATAGACGATTTTTTCAAAAACCACAAAACACATCCAGATGCAGAATCAGCTTCAGCAGATGCTGTGTATCACGGAACGGATGTAGATTGCGGAACTGATGCCTACAAATCTCTTGTCGCGGCTGTTAAAAATAGAAAAATTACCGAAGAACAGATTGATATTTCTGTAAAACGTCTTTTTATGATCCGCTTCAGACTGGGAATGTTTGACCCTGTTTCAATGGTTAAATATGCGCAGACTCCTTCTTCCGTTCTAGAATGCGATGCTCATAAAGATCATGCTTTAAAAATGGCGAGACAGTCTATTGTACTGCTTAAAAATGAGAAAAATACGCTGCCATTGAGCAAAAAACTGAAAAAGATCGTAGTACTAGGTCCAAACGCTGACAATTCAATTTCTATTCTTGGAAATTACAACGGAACTCCATCAAAATTAACCACCGTTTTAGAGGGAATCAAAGAAAAAGTAAGCCCAGAAACTGAAGTAGTTTATGAAAAAGCGGTCAATTTTACTAATGATACGTTACTGGTTTATAAAGATCTTAAGAATCACTATTTTTATGAAGGAAAACAAGGCTTTAAGGCAGAATATTTTAATAACACCACATTATCTGGCAAGCCTGAAATGACCAGAACAGAATCTGAAATTCATAATTTCTGGCAGGAAGGTGCAGTAGTTGCCGAAAATATTAAAGCCAATCATTTTTCGGCACGTTACACTACAAATTTTAAGGCTGATGAAAATGGTTTTATAACTTTTGAAATTCTTGCAGATGACGGTTATCGATTTATAATTGATGGAAAAGAAGTTATAAATGCATGGGACAAAAACCGCTGGGGAGAAAAAACCTATAAACTGCAAACCAAAAAAGACGCAGTCTATAAAATTGTGCTGGAATACTGGCAGGGAGAAGGAAAAGCCGAAGTATCTTTACAAACAGGAAATTTTGTAAAAACCGACTTCAATGCTTTAATCGAGCACCATAAAAACGCAGATGCCTTTATTTTTGCAGGAGGTATTTCACCTCAGCTGGAAGGTGAAGAAATGCCAGTGAATGCGCCTGGCTTTAATGGCGGAGATCGTACCTCTATTTTGCTGCCAGAAGTTCAGACCAACCTTTTAAAAGCACTCAAATCTTCAGGGAAACCAGTAGTTTTTCTAATGATGACAGGGAGCGCGATAGCCATACCTTGGGAAGCCGAAAATATTCCAGCAATACTTAATACTTGGTACGGAGGACAATCTGCGGGAACAGCCTCTGCAGATGTTATTTTTGGAGATTACAATCCGGCCGGCAGACTTCCTGTTACATTCTATAAAAACGATTCTGATTTACCTTCGTTTACTGATTATAAAATGGATAATAAAACGTATCGCTACTTTAAAGGCACTCCACTTTATGGATTTGGCTATGGACTTAGTTATACCGAATTTAAATACAGCGGGCTAAAAACTCCGCTTAAAATAAAAAAAGGGAAGCCAATCACTATATCAGTCAAAGTAACCAATACAGGAAAAAAAGAAGGAGAAGAGGTAGCACAATTGTATGTAATTAATCAAAATTCGGGAGTAAAAACACCATTAAAAGCACTGAAAGGATTTGAAAGATTTAACTTGAAACCTGGCGAAAATACTATTGTTAACTTTAATCTTTCTCCCGAAGACCTCTCTTTTGTAACAGAGGACGGAAGTTTAAAACAATATGCAGGAAAAGTTCAAATTGCAATTGGAGGCAGCCAGCCCGATGAAAAAAACGGAGTAAAAAACATTATAACAACCCAAATAGAAATTGAAGATTAAGGTTAAGACGGTATCATTAAATTCTCTTTTTATCAATTTCTAAAAATAAAATAGGCGGTTATTTTTACCGCCTATTTTTATATATTTTTATTCAGAAGTTTAAAATCCATAAACTCCACCTGAAACAGTGATTTTCTCACCTGTAATCCATCCAGATTCATCTGAGGCAAGAAATACTGCAACTTTTGAAATATCATCTGGCTGTCCTGTACGTCCAAGTGGTGTTTTGGAAACAAAACCAGCTTCTGCTTCGCTGCCAATAAATCCAGCACTATGTGCCCCTTCAGTTTCTACAATGCCTGGAAGAAGCGAATTGATACGAATATTTCTTCCTGAAAATTCTTTTGATAATGCAACCGTTAGAGCATCTAACGCTGTTTTAGTAGCCGAATATACAGAACCTGTAGGAAGTGGTGAATTACTAGCTCCTGAACTAATATTAATAATGTTACCTCCTTTATCACCAAAAAGTTTTAATGATTCCTGAATGGCAAAAATAGTCCCTAAAACATTTATATTAAAAGACTTGTGAAATGTTTCTGCCGATACTTGTTCGATTGGCTCATAAATATAAACACCTGCATTGTTTACCAAAACATCCAAAGTGCCAAAAGCATTTTTTGTTTCTTCAAAAACTCTTTTTACATCGGCTTCATTAGAAACATCTCCTTGTACGGCAATTGCAATTCCTCCCTTATCTGTTATTTCTTTAACAACTTTCTCTGCTCCTTCTTTACTTGAAGCATAATTTACCACAACTTTTGCCCCCTCTGCTGCAAAATATTTTGCAATTGACGCTCCTATTCCTTTTGATGCACCTGTAACTATTGCTGTTTTATTTTTTAATCTGCTCATTTTATATGTGATTTAAATGTGAAATGCAAAGCTATAGACATTTGATTTATTTTAGTAACTTTGTTACCAAAAGTAATAGTAACCACGAAGTAACAAAGTAACATTGTATGGAATGTAGTATGCTCATAAAACAACAGCACAAAAAAGAAATGATGGCTGTTCAAGACTCAATGGATGTTTTAAATGGGAAATGGAAAATCTCTATTTTATCCTCTATATGCTATTATAACAAAAGACGTTTTTCTGATATACTTACAGATGTAGAAGGCATTTCGAATAAAATGCTAAGTAAGGAATTAAAAGAATTGGAAACAAACAAACTCATAATACGTACTGTTTTAAACACACAGCCTATAACCGTACAATATGAACTTACTGAACATGGCTTAACGCTTAAAACATTAATAAAGAATTTAACAGATTGGGGAATTGCACACCGTAAAAAAATTACAGAACAACAATAATTACAAAACTAATTCTTCAAAAATAGGATCTTGTAAAAGTGCTGTATAAAGTGAATCCATTGAATGTTTAGAAGCATGCACCTGCCATTCTAAGGTAAGATGGTCTAAAGTACGACGCTGTCCTAAAAGCTTTGATTTTACAGAATGAACCTTAAACAATTCTTTGCATCTGTTGTAGCCATCATCTGTTCGCTTAAAAGTAATTCGAAGTGTTTTATGCTCACTAATTAAATCAATTTTATCCTGAAGAACAGTTAACAACGTAAGAATCAACAAAATCATTAATGCGGCACAAGCCGAAGCAAAATAATAACCCGCTCCTACTCCCATACTTACTGCCGCCACAGACCATATTGCAGCTGCTGTAGTAATACCGCTTACATGACTATCTGATCTAAAAATTACTCCCGCACAAAGGAATCCTAATCCAGTTACGATATTAGACGCTATTCGGTCTGGGTTTCCGGGTCCTCCTATCCATTCTGACATTAATGTAAAAAAACAGGCGCCCACAGAAATCATAATCGTAGTTCTAAGTCCTGCTGCTTTTCCTCTATATTCTCTTTCAGCTCCAATAAGAGCTCCCCAGAATGCCGCTAAAACAAGTCTGATAATAATTTCTAATTCCATTTAAAATTCTGGTATTTTTTCAAATAAAATTACATAAAAAAACACAAAAAAACCTTCAAAATCAAAGTGACTTTGAAGGTTTTACTATGTCTAGGATTCTACTTAATCAATTTATCAAGAACTATTTCTCTATGTTTGGCGCCCCATTGACTTAACTGACTCCAGATTGGTACTAACTCTTTTGCAATATCGGTCAACTCATAATCTACTCTTGGAGGAACTTCGGGGTGTACAGTTCTTTTTACTAATGCTTCTTTTTCCAACTCACGAAGCTGGAGCGTGAGCATACGTTCTGTAATACCATTTATTTGATCTCTCAATTCACCAAATCTCAATTTCCCATTTTCAAGTTTACAGAGAATAAGCAGTTTCCATCTGCCTCCAATTTTACATACCGCATAAGTTAGATTGCAGCTTTCCATAATATAACTTTCATTCAACATATTAGTTGAATTTTCTTTTCTTTTTCCCATTACTTACAAAATTGTTAGTACCACACATTTAGATGTGTACTACGCAAAATTAATGATTACACTATAAGTTTGCTGCCTATTTTAAAACAAATAACATGAATTTATCAGAACAAGTACATAAGACATTAGCTTTTATTGAAGACATTGAAGTTCCAAGAAATCTTACTGCATGGGAAACGGGAAGGATTTTTTACGAAAATTTTATTCCATTGGCAGGAGAAAAAGAAACGGTTTTCCAAATCGAAGAAAAAACGATATTACAAGATGATAATTCTATTCGACTACGAATTTATCGTCCGAATGACACAGAAAATCTTCCTGCCATTATTTATTTTCACGGAGGCTGGTTCAATGCCGGAAGTCTTGATTCTCATGATACACCATTACGTCAATTAACCAATGCTATACAGGCCACTATTATTTCAGTCGATTATAGACTTGCCCCCGAACATCCTTTCCCTTCTGGACTAAACGATTGCGAATTTGCTGTACAATGGATTATCGAGAATGCTTCTTCTCTTCATATCGATCCAGATAACATTTCTATTGCTGGAGATAGTGCAGGCGGTGCTTTAGCGGCTACAATTACTAGAAAATTCCGTAAAAAAATAAAAACGCAATTACTTATTTATCCGGTTACAGATAATTCTTTAGAAACAGCTTCTTGGAATGAATTTCAAAATGGTCCTTTATTAAATTTAGAGGGCGGTATTCAAGCCTGGAACTGGTATCTGCCAGCAATGGAAAACCAGAATAATCCTGATGCTATTCCTGTACTGGCAGATGATTTAGAGACATTGCCTCCAACATTTATAGCCGTTGCCGAATATGATCCTTTGAGAGATGAAGCAGTTCAATATGCTGAAAAACTGAAAGCAAATGAAGTAACTGTCAAGCTTAATTTATACGAAGGAACCACACATGGATTTTTTCAAATGGGCGGATTTATTGCAGAGGCGAAAGTTGTAATGCAGGACATGGTTGATTTTTTTAAAACATACAATTCTACAAAATGAAAAAATACGCTTACATAGGATGTTTAGGATTTATAGCCGTTATCACTACCGAGTTTGGTGTTATTGGCATTTTACCTCAAATTGCAGAACACTACCATATTTCTATTGACAGAGCCGGAATGCTCCTTAGTGCATTTGCTTTGGTCATTGCATTGACGGGGCCATTTATGACTTTATTCGTTTCGGGTTTTGATCGCAAAAAAATAATGATAACGGCAATCTCCATTTTTCTTCTTACCGGAATTATATCATCATTTTCACCTCCTTTTTGGCTATTAATGCTAGTACGGATATTGCCTGCATTTTTACAGCCTGTTTATATTGCCACGGCTTTATCTGTAGCCGTTTCAAAAGGAGATAAAAAGAATGAAAACGAACTAATGAGTATTGTTTTCAGCGGGGTAGCAATTGCAATGGTTTCAACCGTTCCATTTGCAACTTGGCTCGCTAGTAAATTGTCTTGGGAATATTCATTTGTTATTCAATCTATTGTTAGTCTTATTGCTTTATTTATTGTTTATTTTTTCCTTCAGAATATCCCTGTAAGAGAGAAAAAATCTTATGGCAGTCAGTTAAAAATATTGAAACAGCCCACATTTATTATTAGTACCGCTATGAATTTTTTTATGATCTCAGCATGGTTTTCAACTTACAGTTATTTTGCCGAATATCTTAACAAAGCCAAAGGTATGGATAACACAATGGTTAGTTATATGCTGCTTTTATTTGGCATTGTCGGAATTATCGCCAATCGGGTTTCGGGAAAAATGTTGAACAAAAACATCACCAATACAACCGCATTGTTTTTGTCTGGCACTATTCTCATTCCGATATTTTTGCATTTTTCAGGAACCAATACCATAGCTGTAATGTTCGTTATTGCATTATGGGGATTTTTATATTCGCCAAGTTTTTTAAATGCTTCCACCTATATGATTTCATCAGCTCCCAATTCTTTAGAATTTGCCAATAGTCTTGCTACTTCATTCGGAAATATGGGAATTACATTAGGAACAACAATTGGAGGATGGATTATAGCTACAAAAGGTGTTCAATACACGCCTTGGCTTACTCTTGTTTTTGGCATATTGGCATTTTCAATGATAATCATTCGAAGATATTTGGAGAAAAGAAGTACATCCCTTCAAAATAAGATTGTCTAAATCTATTTGATTACTGAATAAAACAAAAAACCTCCAAAATCAAAATTTGATTCTGAAGGTTTTTTTTATTGTATCTAAAACTCTTATTTATATTCTTTTTCTTTCTGGGCATACCAATCTTTCATGACATAAAAAGCTTTCTTTTTTATTCCCTGATCTGAAATTAATCCTTTACGATTAAAGAAATCCTGAATGTTTGGCAATTGTCTTCTTGGGGATCTAAAATCGACTAAAATCCAAGGTGAAACTCCGGCAAGACCTTCAATGCGGTTGAACATCTGTGTGTTTTGAATGTAAAGTTCTTCCTGATATTCTTCGTTCCAGCGTTCTTTTTTATCGCCATGAAGACCTTGTAATGCTTCACCGCCAAACTCGCTGATGATAACAGGTTTATTATACGGAATTACCCATTGCATGTCTTTACAAGATTCGTTTGTTCCTCTGTACCAACCTAAATATTGGTTAAAACTCACAATGTCTACATATTCATTCATATTGTCATGAAGTGTATTGATATTATTTGGACTTTTGGTAACTTCCATCGCCATACTGATTAAACGAGAATTATCCTGAGTGCGCGCGTATTTTGCTAATTTGCTTAGGAAAACATCTCGATCATCGCCATGTGGAGTTTCATTGGCAATTGACCAAATCACGATACCGCAGCGGTTTTTATCTCTGTAAATCATATCGTGCAATTGGTGTTCTGCATTGGCATATGTATCTGGATTTGTCCAAGAAATCGTCCAATAAACGGGAACTTCTGACCAAATCATTAATCCCATTTTTTCGGCTTCTCTCACCATATTTTCGTTGTGCGGGTAATGCGCCAAACGAACATAATTACAGCCCAATTCTTTTGCCCAAGTCAGTAAAGTAATTGCATCTTGCTCAGACCATGCTCTTCCTGATCTGAAAGGTGCTTCTTCGTGAATACTGATACCGCGCAAAAAGACTTTTTTTCCGTTTAACAGAATTTCTTTTCCTTTGGTTTCAATGGTTCTAAAACCAATTTTATCGGTAATATTTTCATCTGCTTTACTGATGGTTATATCGTATAATTTTGGATTTTCAGGCGTCCACAAAACTGGATTGGCTTTGATTTCGAAATACGCCATTCCTTTTTCATCAGTAGTAATGTTCTTCTTGATTTTTAATTCTGGTATTGATACTGAAACCGATTGATTTCCACTTTCACTATTCAATTTTATCCAACCAGAAATTTTACCTTTTTCTTTTTTATCCAATTGAACCAAATAATCTTCGATATACGTATTTGGAATTTGCGCTAGAGTCACATCTCTGGTGATGCCGCCGTAATTCCACCAATCCATGTTTACCGTTGGCACATTGTCTTTATGACGTTTATTGTCGACTTTTACGACTACAAAGTTGTTTCCGTCGACTAATAAATCGGTTACATCAAAATTGAAAGGTGTATAACCGCCCACGTGAGTTCCTGCCATTTTTCCGTTTACATAGACTTTCGCATCATAATTGACTGCTCCGAAATGCAGAATCCCTTTGGTTTTAGCATCTTTTTTATAATTAAAGTCTTTCTGAAACCAAACTGTTCCTTCGTAAAAGAACAGTCTTTCGTCTTTAGAATTCCAATCAGACGGAATATCCATTGTGGCAGAAGTCGCGAAATTGTATTCGGTTAAATCTGTGGTGTTCCATTTTTTATTTTCGAAAAATCCGTTGTTTTTAAAAGGCATTAAACGGTAATCGTAATATCCATTTTCCAGCGGATCTACGATATAACTCCATTTTCCATTTAACGTAATGTTGTTTCTAGCTGAAATATTAGCCACTAATGGAATTTCCTGTGCTATTGTTTTCCCCATCAGCAGAAAAGTACAACACAGCATTACAATTTTTTTCATATTCGTTTTATTTTTAATTATCTGTAATTAAATTTTAACACAAAGAGACATAGGATTTTCTTGTGTATAAAGGCGTTTCACTTTCTTAAATCAACATAGCTAAATTTTATCTGCTGATCTGCTAAATCTGCTAGAAAAATTATTCGCATTCAGATTTAACATATCAACAGATTTTTAATTTTTAATTTTTAATTTCTAATTTTTAATTCTTTTTATCAAAATAACGTGTTAGCTCGTAGGCATTGTCGTTAATCACTTTCATCTCTTTTAGTAAAGGCTGATATGGTTCGAAATTACTGTTTACAATTCCTTTGTTCGAATCTCTGTTCGAATAATCGGTGCTTAAATCCTGCGGATCGTTATCCATATATTTGAACCAATGCCAGCCTACGCTGTTTTTATTTTTCAGCAAATCCAAAGTGAAATTTTGGTAAAAAAGTCCTCTTTCTTTTTGTGTTCGAACCAGCCATCCTGCACCTGTATTATTCGGCAATCCTGAATCTTCTCCTTTGGTATACCATTCTGTAATTAAAAAGGGTTTTCCCGACCATTCTCCCCAATTGTTCATCAATTCCTGATTGGGTTCCCATTTTCTGTAATGATTGATGGAAATAATATCCATATATTTTCCAGCTACTTTAAAAATCTCAGGATTGGTCAATTCTTGTTCTTTATCCTGATTGAAACGGCATCCTAAATACATGTGATTGGGATCTTCTTTTTTAAGGGCTTCCGTTACTTTTTTCATGTAGGTTTCAAAATAAAAAGCTGTAAATGCCATTCGGTCTTCCTGCGTAATATCCGAAACTGAAGCATTAAATCCTTTTCGCTGATCGAACCATTCTTTTGCCGCTAAATATCCCTGCTCATCTTTGGCCAATAAAGTTAAATGTTTATCTAATGCGTCGTTGTACCACGGAAGCTCATTATCTGTAAAATAACCCATCAAATACTTATCATTTTTGTATTGCGAAACTTCTTTTACTGCTTTTTGAACATAAGAATCGAATTCTTTATCAAAAACCATAACCAAATCAAAACGGTAATTCTGCCAGCTGGCTTCTTTGTATTTTCCTCCGTATTTTTTAATATGATCCGAATGATACATTGCCATTGGCGAAATAATCACGGTATAAACCAGTGGATTTTCGGCATTACGGATCAAGTTCACATTCGACCACGCTCCTACACCGTTGAATCCGTTATCGCGAAGTAATTTTGATTCTTGCTTTACCCAATTTTCATTGCTTCCGTATTTTTTATCAAATGCTTTCTGCTGATTTACAGAATGTCCCGCATTGAAAACTGCAATCCCTTTGTAAATAAACGGATATCCTTCTGGATCAATAATCCACCATCTATTGTCTACTTTTTCAGTTCTAAAAAATCCTGTCGCTTCTTTTTTCCAAACTTTAAAACCTCCGTAAATCGAAGTTGGTTCTGATTTTTTCGTTTTAAATCCAGGCAGTTTGTCAATGGTTTTGGCATCGTAAGCTACCCATTTTGGATCTAATGCATTTTGTCTGGCTTCGACTTTTTGATACGTAATTTTATTCTGTGCATGTAATGAAATCAGGCTTATAAAACAGAACAATACATAAATGGAATGTTTCATTAAATTCGTTTTTTAATTATTTTTTGAGGAAATCTTTGTGTTTAATTTTAACACATAGAAACATAGATTTTCCTTGTGCTTAAAAGGCGTTTCACTTACATGAATACACATAAGTTCTATCCATGAGAAATGTGTTTCTCTTAAATCTCTTTTTTACAGATTATTAATCTATGTTTCTATGTGTTAGAAAATTTTATTTAGATAAATAGATATGATCGATATCGAAAGTGTAATTGTTTAAAGATCTTACGTCTTCTGGATCAACACTTCTTAATACTAAAATGTCTTTGATTTTGGTTAAATCTAAAAGCGGATTTTGTTTTTTATAATCTGCAATTGGAATTTTAACCATATTCCAAGCTCCGTCTCTTTTTAATCCGTACAAATTGCCTGTGGAGTTAAATTCAACATAACCTGTATTAGAGGCATCTTTCATTCTAAATCTGATTTTTCCTGTACTGGTTGTTCTTACTGCCATATTGATATAGGTGTAAGATGAAATATCGGTAAAGTTTACAAACTGCAGAATTGCCATTGCCCATTTTGCTTCTGCTGCTGGCGGTGTTGCTGGAAGAGAGAAGTTTCTATAAGCGCCTTCATAACCATCAGCCGCCACTTCTTTTATAACAAACTGATTGCTCGAAACCCAGTTTAAAACAGGAGCTGTTTTGGTAAAATCAGGATTTTCAGAATAGATTTTTAGAGCATCCGCTGGAACAACAATTGGCGGCGTTGGCGGCGCTTCAACCTCAACGGTAAAAGTTTTCTTTTGGATGGTATTATCAGTATGTATTATCTCTAAAGTTGTGGTAAATGTTCCTGCTTTGGTATATTTTACTTCAACAGTCGGCTCGATAGAAGCTCCCGGAGAACCACCTTGAAAGGTCCATTTTATAGCGCGTACTTTTGTTGATGCATCGGTATAGGTTACGGTTTCCCCTCCTTTAATGGAAGTATTTGTTGAAGTGGCATTTAGTTCTCCTTTTTTATAAAGATAGACTTCGCGCACGTCATCTTCACAGGAAAACAAAACAGCAAAAAGTACGAAAAACAAATATTTTAATCTAGCGATATGATTTAGTTTTATGGTCATGATTTTGTTTTTTTTTGGTTAATTTTTTTGGAAGAGAGGAAAGAGTAAAGAAAAAAGAGAAAAGACTTTCTAAAAAATCTTGCTTCTTGCTTCTTTCCTCTACAAAATCTCTCTACTTCAATCCATCTAAAAATCCTTGATAAGCAGGTTTTTTGTTATAATCAGCATCTAACAGCAGCGGATATTCTTTGGAGTGCCAGAAGCTTGTCAGCCACGTGTATTTGTCGGTTACTCCCCATGTTGAAATCGCGAATTTTTGAGTTTGGGGCAAGTCTTCGTACATCGATACAATGTATTTGTAGGTTTCGGCTTGTTTTTGATTTTCCGCATCATTAAAGACATACGAATCTGATTTACCAGTGTTGACTTTGATATCCAATTCTGAAATATGAATCAGCAATCCCGTTGAAGCCAAATCGGTAAATCCGGTTTTCATGGTTTGTCTGTTGGTATCTGTAGCGTAGTGAAACTGATCTCCTAAACCGTCAATAGGTACTCCGTTTGCTTTGAATCTGGTTACCATTTTTTTAATTGCTGTTCTTTTTCCAGCATCCAGAACTACACTGTAATCATTGTAGAATAATTTTGCATCAGGATCTGCTGCTTTTGCGTAGCGGAAACATCTTCCATAAAATCCGATTGGGTCTTTAAACAGGGAATTGATTACGGTTTCATTTCGCATAGCGCCACCATCGGCAAAAATTTCATTTACGACGTCCCAGCTTTTTACTTTTCCTTTGTAACGCCCCACAACATCAGTAATATAAACTTTGACTTTGGCTTCAAAAGCAATCGAATCGTATTGGGCTTTTTTAAACCATTCTGGAAACGAATCGTACCAAACCAAAGTATGTCCGTGAACTTCCATATTATTGTCTTTTGCAAAACCTACTAAATAATCTGCCGCAGTGTAATTGTATGTTGTCGATGAAGACCAGATGCTGGCCATTTTCATTTCGAATTCAGCCGTTATTTGATTGTAATGTTTTAAAACTGCATTTTTATAATTGGCTTCGTTTTGCAAATCTTTCATTTTAACCGCAGCTCCAATTTTAAATTTGGATTTTTCTTTTAAAGTCTGCGTAATTGGGTTTGGATTTCCAGAATCGCCTTCATCTGCGTATTTTAAAACTACTTTTTCGTCGTTGCTGCAAGAAGCAAACATTAAAGCGGTGAGTGCTCCTAAAATATATTGTTTCATCATGTTATCTTTTTAAATCCGGAAGTCAGATCAGGATTCCAACTTCCGGATGGGTTATTACTAACTTTAACCTTAACTTTTTGTCTCTTTTTAAACACATAAGAACATAGATTTTGAAAACTTTATAAAGGCGTTTTACTTTCATTAATTCACATAGCAAAAACTATGTTGAAGAAATTTGTTTCTCTTTAGAAATCTTTTAATTAGAAAAAATCTATGTTTCTATGTGTTAGAAAATTTAGTTGTAACCAACATTAAATCCAGCTGGTTTTCCCATCAAATCAATTTGTGATTGTGGAATTGGCATGTTTACCATTGCTGGAGTCATTCTTAAAGGTACTTCACCCGAAATAGTTCCAGATGGACTTGAACGGAAATATAAATTTTGTCTTTCAACCAAAAGTCCTAATCTTTTCAGCAGAAACCATCTGTTGTTTTCAAAAGCCAATTCTCTTGCTGATTCGTCTAAATAATTGTTTAAAGTCCACGATGTTAAATCAAAAGTGGTTACAGTACTTTCTGGGTTTCCTGTATAACCTCTTCTTCTTACTTTATTTAAATAGGCCAGCGCTTTGGTATCATTTCCTAAATTATGATGTGCTTCTGATGCCAGTAAATACGTTTCTGCCAATCTGTAATACATATAATCTTTGTAACTGTTGGAAGTCATTGGCAGTTTTTCAGTATCATGGTATTTTTTCAAACTCCAGTGCCAAGCTCTGTAATTTCCGTTTGGTGCTGCAATTGCCGGATTGGTAATAGGCTGTCCGAATCTTGGATTACTTGGAACATTGATTTTATAATCCTGATAATTATCTGAATAATAATAGGTTTTAAATCGTAAATCATTGGTTTGGTCGTAAAGTGATTTCAGGTAATTGTTTGGATAAAACCATCCTAAAGCCTGACCACCGTAAGCTACATCTTGAACCAATTCATTGGCATTTAATTCATAAGTTCTGTGTGTAAAAACACTGCTTAACCAAGAGCCGCCGCCGCCGGCTAAATCATCACTTGGCCCTAATAAAAAGTCTTTTTGATAGGTAAAAAGAGATTCTTTATGATTTCCATTTTGTCCCCAAACATCAGCAAGTGCTACTAAACCGTGTGTTCCGTCGTTAATAATGGCATCAAATTGAGCAGCAGCTTCTGCCCAGTCTTCCTGCCATAAAGCGCTTTTTCCGCGAATGTGTCTCGCAACGCCCTGACCATAACGTCCCGGATCTACTTTAAAAGGAAGATTGGCAATAGCGTAATCTAAATCGGTATCGATTAATCGGTATACATCTGCGTCGCTGGCTACTTTGTATTCAACCGGATCGTTGATATTTTCAGGAGTTGTCGGAATAGTATCGATAAGGATTCCGCCATACATTTGTTTTAGGTCCAGATATAATTCACCTCTTATCACTCTTGCCTGTGCTACTAATCTTTTTTTGGCATTTTCATCCATTTTGATATTCCTAGCCGATGTAATAATAGCCGAACATCTGTCGATGATTTTATAACCTTGAATCCATTTTGAACCTGTAAATGACTGCGGATTATGTCCGGTTCCGTAAGGTGTATTCCATGTTCTGTGCAGTCCTAAATCGGTGGCAACCATAAAGAACACATTGGCCCACAAATCGCTGTTATCGCCTGAAGGCAGGTTGTAATAACGCATTTGGTTGTAAAGTGCATTTACTCCTACTTCTAATCCTGCAGGAGAATTGTAGATATAGTCTACAGAAACCTGATCTTTTACGTTTTCTTCCAGAAAATCTTCGCATGAAGTAAGTCCTAAAGAAAGTCCGAATATCAAAACAAATAGAAAATTTATATTTTTCATGATCTTGTTATTTTTATTTTATTGAATGTCTTAAACTGTGTTATTAGAAACCTACTTGTAAGCCTATAACACAAGTGACTGGTTCTGGATAATCGCCTATTTCTTTTTCTGGGCTGTACGATTGGTAATCCGTTAAAGTGACTAAGTTGCTTCCGGTTACATACAACCTCATATTACTCAATCCTAATGATTTAAGCGTGTTTTCAGGAAATTTGAATCCAACAGAAACGTTTTGCAAACGAATGTATGAGGCGTCTTGTAATCCTAACGTATTGATATATGGCGGATCGTTTCCGTCTCTTGGTCTCGGCCAGTTTCCACCCGGATTTTCAGGTGTCCAATAGTCTTGTTTAATACCATTTTTTACTCCTCTTAATGAACCTCCGTGAACATAATCGTACAAGAACAAGTTATCTCTGGTAACGCCTTGAACAGTATAAATATCTGCCGAGAAATCAAATTGTTTGTATTCTAAAGCCAATGAAAAGGTTCCGAACCAATCAGGCATTTTTGAAGTGATAATTCTATCCTGATCTGGATTTGGATTAGCTCCATTTGACGGATCGGCATCATATAATTTGATATCTCCTGGATATAAAGTAGTTCCTGTAACAATTGGAATTGTTTCTCCTTCTTGATAAATTCCGACTGCTTTGTAGCGGTAATACACATCGATTGGTTTTCCTATAAACCAGAGGTTTCCAACGGCATCATCTTCTCTTCCATCTCCGTTTGCATCTTTACCATAAATGCTTACAATGCTGTTTTTGTTTTTAGTGAAAGTGGCTCCTACATTTAATCTGAAATCTTTCTTTTTGATCAAATCACTATTTAAGGTAATTTCCAAACCTTTATTGTTTACTTTACCAATATTGGACAATTTCGTGGTATAGCCAGTGTTGGCATTTAAGGTTTCGTAAATCAATAAATCTGAAGTGTCGGTATTATAAACCTCAACTGTTCCTGTTAATCTGTTTTTGAAAAGACCAAAATCAGCAGCAAGGTTTAATTGCGTTGAAGTTTCCCAGCGTAAATCTGGATTTGATAATTGTGATCCCGGCACATATCCAGAAACTTTTACTCCGTTTATAATGTAATCTCTCTGTACTGCTGTTGCCATACTTTGATACGGATCTTTCGGCTGGTTTCCTACTTTACCATAACTGGCTCTTAATTTGAAATTGCTGATAACTGGAAGATGTTCTTTTATGAATTCTTCATTAGAAACATTCCAAGCCGCATTTACCGCAGGAAAGAATCCCCATTTATTATTTTTTCCAAATACTGAAGATCCATCGGCTCTTCCTGAAACGGTGAAATAATATTTGCTGTCAAAATCATATTCTAATTTTCCTGCGAAAGAAATAAGTGATCTTTCATTTCCTCCAATTAATGGTGTATTTAAGAAGGCACTTTCTAGGCCGTAAATTCCTAATATATCGCTTGGGATTCTGCTTGCTGAGTTTTCAAATTCATTGTATTCTGATGATGTAATTTCGTAAACTCCAGTAGCGTTAAAATGATTTTTGTCTGCCAGCTTAAAGTTGTAATTCAAAATATTACTCAATTGATATTCTACATTGTCTTTAAAAGTAATACGTCCGCTTCCTTGTCCAGAATTGGCAATTCCGGCAAGTGATTTTGAAGAATTGAAAGACATTGCTTTGTAATTCCAAGATCTGCGGCTGGCATTTAATTTATAGGTAAAACCTTTTAATAAATTAATATCTAGAAATACATTCATGATATCATTTCGGTTTAACTCATTGGTATTGGTTTCATAAATATCGATCAGTGGATTTGGTGTTTCCTGAATACCTCCTGGCAAATGACGAAACGTACCATCATCGTTGTAGATTTTTCCAAGCGGCGATGTGTTGATGGCATTGTTTAAGATGTTCCCAACGTTTGGTCTGTCTGATTCTGAATACTGAAGCGAAACATTCATACCTACTTTCAGCCAATCAGTAATTCGCTGATCAACATTTACTCTCATGGCTACTTTTTCGAAATCAGAATTTGGAATTACTCCTTGCGTATTAATGTAGTTGATACTTGAAAAAATACTTGTTTTTTCGGTACCAGATGAAATACTAACACTATGATTATTGGTTACTCCTGTTCTTAAAACATATTTTTCCCAGTCAATGTATTTTCCTGATTTAACCGATTCAAGTTCAAGCGGTGAAAAAACCTGTTCGTCTGGTCTGTAAACTCCACCGTTACTGGTTCTGTAGGCTTCTCTTTTTAATTGTGCAAATTCTTCTCCGCTGTAAATGTCAAAATTTCTATTGATGGTCTGTACACCAGAGAAACCGTTGTAAGCGATTTTTGCTTTTCCCGTTTTTCCTCTTTTTGTGGTAATTAAAATCACTCCGTTTGAAGCTCTTGCTCCATAAATAGATTGTGCAGCGGCATCTTTTAGAATTTCTAAAGAAGCAATATCGTTGGCATTGATGTCATTGATATTTCCAATTACCACACCATCTGCAATTACGATTGGTTCGTTGCTTCCGTTAATCGATTTTTTCCCTCTAATCTGGATTGAAGATGAACTTCCCGGGCCTCCATCGGCTAATGAAACTTGAACTCCGGCAGCTTTTCCTCTAAGCATTTCTCCAACATCTGAAGTCGCCACTTTTGTCATGTCGCCTGGTTTAACCGAAACTACAGAACTAATTACGTCGCTTTTCTTTTTGGTTCCGTAGCCTACAACGATGATTTCGTCTAATGCCTGAGAACTGGCTTTTAGTACGACTTTTAGGTTTTTCTTGTTTTCTGTGTCAACAGCAACTTCATCCATCCCGATGAAGGAAAAAACAAGCGTACTTTTTGGCGCAGTGCTAATGCTGAAATTCCCGTCGAAATCAGTCTGGGTTCCTTTTGTACTTCCTTTTACATGCACGTTTACTCCTGGTAATGGGAGACCTGCATTGTCAACTACTTTTCCGGAAATGGTACTTTCCTGTGCATTCACATTTGAAGCGAGAATAAACAGAAAAAACATTAAAATTAATCGTAGATAATTTCCACCAAGAAAAAGAATCTTTTCGGGTTTGTTGTTTTTCATTGTTAATTTTTTTGGTTAGTTAATTTATAAAGTCATGTGATTATTGGTTGCAAAAATGACTAATAAATGAGGTTACCAAGGGAGGTGAATATTCGTTTTTAGGGGTGTCGATGTGTTTCTTTCAATATTTCAACCCTTTAAAAACAGTATTCGTAATAAAAACCTAAAAAATTACGATGTAGTTATTTTGGAATTTAACCGCAAAGTCCGCAGAGTTTTTTTGCCACTGATTATTAGGATGAAATGATTTTTATTTCACGCAGATTTTGAAAAGATTTTTTTTATTTATGTGAAATATATTTATTAGATATTAGTTTTCTCCCGCAGATTTGGCAGATTAAACAGATTTTTTAGCTTTATTTATAAAACATCTTCTCAGATTTTTTATAAAGTAGAAAATCCGCTAGATCTGCCAAATCTGCGGGAGAAAAATTAGAATCAGTTAATCTGTGGCCAAAAAATGAAAAGTCCGCAAAGCTTTTATTAAACTTTGCGGACTTTGCGTAAATCTCAGCTCTCGTTAACTATAGGGGTTGCGGTTAGAAATTTAATTATGCGAAGCTTTATATTCTGTTGGTGAAAGATTGTAAAACTTTTTAAATTCTTTACTGAAATGCTTTCTGTCATTAAACCCAACCATATAGGTTACTTCAGAGATTGAATAACTAGTATTGGCTATTAAATGAGCGGCTTTTTTCAATCGCATATTTTTTATAAAACCAGCAACCGAATGATCAGTTAAGGTTTGGACTTTTTTGTAGAGAACGGTTCGGCTCATTCCTATTTCATTTACCAAATCGTTTACATCAAAATCGGGATTATCAATATTCGATTCGATTATCTGCGTCAGCTTTTTCAAAAAGATTCCTTCTGGTGTGTTTAGGTTTTCTTCTTCGACAGCGGCTATAAAACCTTCGCCGTATTTTTGACGCATTATTTCTTTGGCAGATAAAAGATTGGCAATTGTCAATTTTAATTCTTCAATGCTGAAAGGTTTCGAAATATACGCATCGGCTCCTGTAGAAAGTCCTTCGATTCTATTTAAGGTAGACGATTTTGCGGTAAGCATAATTACCGGAATATGATTGGTATTTAAGTTGGTTTTTAAAATATGGCACAATTCGAAACCATCCATTTCTGGCATCATAACATCGGTTACAATAAGATCTGGGATTTCTTTTTCCATAAATTCCAAAGCCAATGCGCCGCTTGTAAACTTCAATATTCTGTAATCTGTATACAAAATATCGTAGATAAACGACAATACTTCTTCATTATCATCGATAACAAGAACGGTTTTCTTAGCGCTGTTTTCTTCTTCTAAATATTCTCTTTCGTAAAGATCAATTTCTGTTTTTACATCCGAAATTGGATTGGCATTTTCGTTTATCGAAATCGCATTTTCTACAATTTGTGATTTCTTGAAATGGTCTTTTCCTTTCTTTAATTTGATAGTAAAAATGGTATTGAAGTTTGGATCTTCTTCTGTCTGGACTTTAATTTCTCCATGATGCAGTTCTACAATACTTTTGCTTAAAGCCAAGCCTATTCCGCTCCCTAAATTAGCGCTGCCACGATCGTCTAATTGGAAGAAGTTCTTGAAAATTTTCTTTTTTCTATTGTCTGGAATCCCAATTCCGTTGTCTTTTACCTTAATTTCTATAAAATCCGAATCTTCTTTTTGTTCGACAGCTAATGTAATTTTTCCGCCTTTGCTTGTGAATTTAAAAGCATTCGAAAGCAGATTATAAATCACTTTCTCCATCTGGTTTTTATCAAAATAAAGCTGTGCTGTGTTGATATTTAGAACAAATTTATAATCGATTTTTTTCTCGACCGCAATTCCTCGAAACGATTCATAAATATCAAAACAAAATGAAACAATATCCTGCTGTTCGCAATAGATTTTCATGCTTCCTTTTTCGGCTTTTCTAAAATCCATTAATTCGTTAACCAGTTTTAATAATCGGTCAGAATTACTTTTTATGGTTTTTAGTTTGTGTTCGAGATTTGAATTCTTTTCGGCACTGCTTAAAAGTTCTTCAACAGGTCCGCTGATTAAAGTGAGCGGTGTTCTGATTTCATGCGAAACATTGGTAAAGAAATCCAGTTTCATTTTGTATAATTCTTCCTGTCTTTCTTTTTCTACCTGCTCCAGATAATACGCTTGTTTTAATAATTCTCGATTTCTAAAAAAGCGGAATGATAAAACCGAAGCCCCAGCTAGTAAAGCAATGTAAAATAAATACGCCCACCATGTTTTCCACCACGGCGGCAGCATAATGATTTTTAAGGTTTTAATGTTTGGATTCCATTCTCCTCCTCCGTTTGAAGTTTTAATTTTCAGCACATAAGTTCCCGAATTTAAATTGGTTAAATTGATATAATGCTGCGAACCTATAATGTGCCATTCGTCTTTATTAAAGGAACTTTCGAGTTTATAAGCGTATTCATTTTTTTCTGGCGAAATGAAATTCATCGCACTAAATTCCAACCCAATATAACCCTGATCGTGTTTTAAAGTAATTTCAGATGTTTCACTGATGCGTTTTTCCATCGAAACCTCTTTATTTCCAGGCCTGATTTCTTCGTTATTTACAATAAGTTTTGTGAGGACAATTGGTGATTGGTCTTTCGTTTTAATCAATTTAGATGGGTTGAAAACAATTAAACCATTCGAAGAGCCAAAAACTAGTTCTTTTGCATTGAGTTTAACACTGCAATTATTGGAGAACTGTTTGACTTTTAAACCGTCTTTAGAAGAAAAAGAAGTGATTTCAAAATCTTTAATATTTAAAACTGGTTTTACATTTTTGGTTTTGATTTTATACAACAAATTATTGTCGCTGATCCAGATATTTCCTTCTGCATCTTCAGAAATACTTTTGATGGTTTCATCAGTAAATCCCATTGAGCGGTTGATTTCGAAGAAACGCCCTTTCTTTTCGTCAAAAATATTCACGCCTCCGCTTTCGGCACCAACCCAAAAACGACCTTTAGAATCGGTAAACATGACGGTAAGACTATTATTTGAAAGTCCGCTTTTGGGTCCGGCTTTAAAAACTTTTGTAACGTGTTTTAGTTTTTTATCGAAATAGTTTAGACCGTATTGTGTAGCAATCCAAAGACCGTCTTTTCTATTGGCCAGATCGGTTATAAAATTATCGCTGAGCGAATTAGGCGTACCATCAGCCATATAAATTTCAACTGTTCCGTCTGGCATTACTTTCTTTAATCCGTTTCCGTTTGTTCCCACCCACAAATCGCCGTTATCCAGTATTAAAGAAGTAATTGGGCGTTCTCTTTCTTTAGAATCTTTTCGCGACAGTGAAATAAATTGAAACGATTTAGTGCTTTTATTGAATTTGAATAATCCGTTGAAAGTCCCACAAAATAGATTCTGCTCGTTTTGATTGGCCAAAGCCGTTATCATATTAACACTTTTATCAAAATCGTAACCTTCAATTTGATACGTGGTATTTTTGTTATTTCTGAAATCGAGATAATTCAAGCCTCCACCACTTGTTCCTACCCAAACTGAACCGTCATTTTCTCTGGCAACTGCATTTACAAAAGCAGTATTAAGTCCAAAATTGGGCTTTATGACTTCTCTAATATTAGTAAAATTGGTATTGGTTTTCTGAAAAAAGTTGACACCTCCTCCATTTGTTCCAATCCAGATATCGTTATGACGGTCTTTTAAAAAACATTTTACATCATCGTCTGAAAGACTGTAACTTTCCAGCGGATTATGTCCGTATTTCGTAAACTCATTTTTGTCTTTTTTATAAACACACAAACCATTTTTTGTCGCAAACCAAATGGTGTTATCATCAACAGAAACAATATCGTTAACCCAGTTTGAAGACAGACTTTTTCTGTTGCTGGTATTGAGCAGAAAATTGGTTACTGAATTCTTTTTGATATTAAAATGAAAGACGCCGTTGGCTTCTGTAGCAAACCATAAATCGCCGTTTTTTTCTTTAATAATTTTCCAGATTTTCGATTTGATTAATGCTTCGTTATCTGCCAGAACTTTGGGAATTGCTTTTTTGGAGCCGTTTTTAGGATCAAAGCATTCCAAACCTTTTGAAGTTCCAACCAAAACTCCGTAATTGCGATCGTAAAACAAGGACAAAACCCTGCTTTTTCTAAATGGCGAATTGTGGTCGTTCGAGATTTCTTCCAACAAATATTTCTGCCGATTAAGTCGTTTGATTCCGCCAAAAGTCCCAACCCAGATTCGGTTTTGACCGTCTTGAATTATAGAGGAAATATAGTTTCGTCCGCCTTTTATTTTTTGGACATCAACTCTTAAAAAGGTTCTTTCGTTTTTGTTGTAAAAATTCAGTCCATTATTCGTTCCAATCCATAGCTGTCTTTCGCTGTCTTCTAAAATCACATTTACATGATTGTTACTGATGCTGTTGAGAATGTCTTTGTTGTAAACGTATCTCAAGAAATCATAACCATCGTAACTAATCAAACCGTTTGCAGTTCCAATCCAGATAAATCCTTTTTGGGTTTGATGAATACTAGAAATCATACTCTGCGAAAAACTCACATCATAATCGATATGATCAAAATACAAATCCGATCCCTGCGCCGAAACTTTAAAGGAAACAGCAATAAATACGATACAGCTTAAAATGTAATTTTTAATGTTTTTCATAAACAGAAATTATAAACGCTCTGGAAATTGTCTGCAAAAAAGATTTGTCTTTTCAAAGTCAATAAACCTATGAAAAAAATCGATTGAACAGACCGCAAAATAAATCTATTGCAAAAAATAGAGGGAGTTATTTTTTCTTTTTAAGGGGTGGGTTTGTGTTTTTTTTGATGAAGGCTTATCTGTTTCAACAAAAAGCGCAAAAATCAAAAGACTTTTGCGCTTTTTATTAATCGTTTTGCCTATTTAAATAAAGCTTACTCTTTCACGAAGTCTAATATGTTCTCATCAGTCATAGGATCACCTATATTAATAAATTTCGAATCTATAACTTCGTGATTTTTATTTAATATAAGTATCAAACCAAATTGGTCTGCTCTATTGAGATTGCAAACCAACAGTAAGTTGTTTTGATCTGAAACTTTTCCTAAAACATTCAGACTTTTTTCTTCATTAGTATATTGGTCAATCGAGTCCAACAATAATTTATACACTTTTGTAGAATAGGTTTTTGAAAACAAAATTTTCTTTACATCCTTTTCTTCGATAGATGTAGTGTTTGATGCAGTAAATTGATCTGATTCTAAATAGGACTTTACATTAGTATCACCACTTATTGAAACTGTTTTTTTTATAATATATTCAAGCCTTTCTGTAGATGGCATTTTTTCCTCCATAGGCGGAATAAATTGCTCAATAATTTCAAATTTCCCTTTATCATTGAGCTTGTAATTAACATAAGGATAAAAAGGTTTTCCTGATTCTATTTGACAATGAATTACACCATTTTTATCAATATAAACACGAGATGTACATTGACAAATTTGCTGATTGAATTTTGATAAATCTAAAAAATCTATTAGCTCATCTTTTGAATTGTAGTTTAGTAATATAAATGTTTCTGGTGTAGTAACAATTAATGTATTGAAATTGGCATTCAAATTAATTCTTCGTTTAATAATCAAATATTGTATTGATTCTTTATTCAAGAAATTGAATATTTTAAATCGTTCAGTTGTCTCTTTATCAAATTTCTTACTTTTTGTTAATATTTCATTATGCTTAATATAATCTCTCCATTCTTCTCCAAACTGATCATTATCATCTTTAAGAAACAAAGTATCATTAACAGAAATCAATTTGATATTTTCAACACCAAAAGAGCTATCAATCTCTTTTACTTTCACATCATTTTTACAACCTACAAAAATAAATAAACTAAAAATTGTTAATCTATAAATAATACCACTCATAACGTCTAAATGTAATTTTATCATTTTCTAATCTGTACTTCAAGTACGAAAATACATCTATAAAATTTTAAAGACAATTATACCTAATTAAAAAAAGCGCAAAAGTCTAAACAACTTTTGCGCTTTTTAATATTAAAATTTTCATTTAATCTGGAATAGAGGCAAACATTGCCACTTCTTTTAAATCTAGATAATATTCACCTGATAAACCTGATTTTTCATTTTGAACTATGTTAATTTTTGCAAAGTATTTTTTCTTTCCTCCTTTTTCAACGATTTTAATTTCTCTTAGATATCTAAATAAAATACTATTACTGCTATATTCAACAGATTTAAAACCATTTAAACTGTACAATTTTACATTAATAGGTTTCTCTAAATATAAATCACCTTGTTCGATATAAATTGCTTCTTGAGTATAATCGATGCTTGATAAAGGTTTTACAAAATTACCATTATCGATCTTTGCCAATAGAAGATCTGCATTAAATAAGTTTATTGTATAGTTAAAATCTTCAGGCACACGGTATTTTGACAATTTACCAGAATTTCCTGAAATTTCAAAGGTTGATTTTTCATTATAACATTCTAAATATGACTTATTGCCATCTTTAAAGAAATTACCAATTAAAAAATCATTGCTATCGATCATAAAATAAGAGTACAAGTTTGGACTATCAGATTCATAATCTTCTTTATCGATATCTACATCGTGTTGTTTGTAGATTTCATAACTTGGTCGAAAACAAGATATTTCCTTTATTGATCTTATCTTATTGCCTTTTATAAAATAACGTATAGTATCATATCTAGTGGGAAAATTAATTGTTTTTGTTTCTTTCAAGCCCAATAAACAATAGCAATCTTTTGTAAAATAACTTTTTCCATTTTCTAATTTAGAAAGTAATTCGACATCATAAAGAGAGGTATACAATTCTTGATTTTGATATAAAACCTTCGAAACATTTTTAATTGTATCAAAAGAAATAATTTCAATTTTAGATGCATAATTCAAATGATACAATTTCTCCGTAGATAGATCTTCACTAGAAAACAAATCTACACCTTTCAAATTTGTGACAATGCCTAGAAAAATATTATTTTCTGTTTGTTTATTACATGAAAATATAATTATTGATATAATAAATATAAGTAATCCTTTTTTAAACATGATTTTATTTTTTGGTAAAAGTAGCATTTTTTTTATGGAGTTATTTCTATATGAAAATGATTATGATGCTCCCTTTTTTTCAGATCATTTAAACTATTTAAAACTCTGTTTGCTCCATAGCTCAATGCCTTTTTCTCAACTTCAATAATTAAGTCATCTGGAATAAAACAAACTGCTTTTGCTCCAATACCATTTCCAATATCCTTACCATTTATTTCGTTTATATCAAATGCTTTACCAAAATAATGTTTACTATTTATAGAATGATCTGCCCCGCTAATTTCAGATACGTTAAATGTATAATCTTTACTTAATTGATACATAATATAAAGTAATTCAGACAAAAGTGCAATCTCTCCGCCCGGTGCTCTCTTATAATCACTTCTTTTTGCATTTTTACCAAGTGCAGTATCATTTATATTATCCTGAGCCATAGCCTTATCAATTACTCCAGAAACATGCGAATTTGCAAAAGTTACCCTTCCACTTTTGAGAATTTTTTCGGCTAAAACCTGATTAAGTTTTCTCGCTTCATTAATATCTATTGCATACCTAGCTCCTTTTGCCTTCATTTCTCTATATCTAGCCAATAATTCTCCAGATTGAATTATCCCATCATTATTTCCTTTATTAAATCCATCATTTTTTGTATCCATTGTAGCATTTTTGCTATATTTTGGATTTACTTTTTCTTTTTCTTGATCCTCTTTTGTTAAATATTTTTTATAAATGTCTACATTATCACCTTTACCTGTGGCTCTTGGAGCAAAAATTATCATGTAAACATCTTCTGGTCTTTTAACTTTTTTATGATTATTAAAAAGCATTAAATATGTTTTAACATAATCTAACTGATCTTCAGGGGATAACAAGGCAAGTTTTTGTTTGTACTCATTTACTTCCTTTAAGGGTATTGCTTTTGCTGTTTCTTTAGTCTCTAAAATTCCTTTTTCTTTTAAAATTAGAGATTTAACTGCATCTTCTGTAAATTGAGCCAAGCCAATAGGTTTTCCTTTAACTAAATCTGGACTATTTTTATGTTCTTCTTTAGAAACACCAATATATCCTAATTTTGTTGATCTTATTAAAGAACTACTAAAAGTTTCTCCAGTTTCAACAGACATTGCAATCATTAAAGCATTTGCCATTTCATGTTTTTTATCTTCTCCCCACATATCTTTACAAATGGAAATAACTTTTTGTCTAAATGCAACACTTACTTTTCCTCCCCAAATTAATTCAAGCTCATTCTCGCCAATTTTGTCACTTATTTTCTCTTCTCCTACAATCATAACCAAAACCTTATTATCCAAATGTTTTGTAGAATAACCATCAACACCTGCATAATACTTTATTTGAGTTCCTATTTTAAGTTTTTTATCCAGATTCTTCAAGAGGAAACTTGTTGTTGCAATTCCTTCTAAGTTTACTTTTGCTTTACCTGTAAAAGATGGTTTTTCGCTTATTTTATGAGCTTTTAGCTCAATCTCTTCTCCAATCATATTTTGGGTTTTGGCTACCAGTGTAACAATTGCGCCTTTTTTGCCAAACGGAACCTCATTTTCTGGTGTTACTCTCTTACCATCGTATGTAAAATATACATCTAATACTTTCTTCTCTGTTGTAACAGAAATTACGGTATTAGTATCATAATTAGCTGGCGATTTAAATTGGTATGGTTTTCCATTCTGAATTCCTAATAGTTTAAATCCGATTTTGGTGTTTTTTTGACTTTGGAATCCGATGAGTTTTTGAAAATTTGAATCAAAATTTATCTTTTCGAAAAGCTCTCCTCTTTCATTGGTTTTTACATCAATAAAATGGTTTGTTTTTCTGCTATTTAGATAAAAATAAATTCTAACCTTTTGATTATTATAATAAGGAATGCTGGCATTAATGTAATTATCTTCTGAAAGACCTGAGATTGTTTTTTTAGTTCCTCCGCTCCATGACCAATACGCTTCTGCAATTTGTGGTTCTTTTACCTCAAACTTATAAGTACATGGAGATTTAGCCCCTTTTTGACGATGACTGAATGCTTCTACAACATAATTTCCAGCTTTTTGAGGAATAGATGTGGTAAAAGAATTCCATTTATGCATATAGGATTTTTGAGGATCGTTTTTATTTGCAAATAACTTAAATTCAGAAACTAGATAAGGTTTATTATTAGAATCGTAAATTATCCATCTTACATCTTCTTTTTCATCAGCTGTTGGTGGATTTATTTTGAACGTTTTGGCTTCCAAAGTCAACTGACTGTTTGCAATTCCTAACAAGAATATATTGCTTTCTGAACTTTTTCCTTCAACACCAATACTTGCAACCTCATTTTTAATTACAGAAGTTTTAAACTCTTTAACCAATCCATATTGATCTTTACTTGAAACTTTAATTTTATAAGTTCCCAAATCTGGCATAGTAAGTTTGATAATTCCTGTTGTATCTAATTCTTTTTCTTCAGAGATTATAGCTGTTTTTCCTGCAATTGCAGTCTCAATTTGATAATAAAGTTTTATCGGATTTAATGGTTTTAGTATTGTATTTTTTAAAGAGACTTTAAATGTTTTTTCTTGCGTAAAAGATCTGCTAAATTCTCCTTTAATCGCCGCTGGTGGCGTAATTACAATTTCCTGAGCTACGATTTTAAGTTCGATAAAAGTAGCTGTTTTTGCTCCTTTTTTCTGTTTTACTGTATGGTCATGTCCATAAGCATCAATTCTATAAGTTCCTGGTGTATCGAAATTATAACCAAATGAAGCTCCTTCATTTCTAAAGATATTTTCTTTGCTGTTTTTAGTATTGTAAACAATCCAATTAATGTTTTCTTTTTGATGCACCTTCTGATTGATAAAAGCTTCATCAACAAAAAACTCTAGACTCTCGCCAACAATAAATGAAGATGCGTCGGCATTTTTAATTCTTACAGCGCCTTTATTTACTGCGCTTCCATCAAGTTTTGTTTCACTAACTTGTTTAAGGAAAACATACACATCTTCTTTTCCAATAGCAGCATAAAGTTTGTCTGCACTTAGATTAGGATATATTTTGGTTTTGGTCGTTATGGTTAAAGTATTGGGCAAAGCATCTAGACCTTCGACCTCTTTAAGCAATAAAAACAATTCGTCGTATTGCTCAAAAAGATTTGCAATATTCGTTTTATCATCTTTAAGCTGTTTTTTGATTGTTTCCCAACGAATTTTATTTTCTTTAGAAATAGCTCCATTCAATATATTGGCATCAATTGCTTTAATCATTTTTTCGCGAACGATTTCCCAATTAAAGTTCTGAATTTCAATTGATGATAATCTCGATTGTTTCAAAGCTTTATACATTTCTGTAAATAGCATTTCATTAGGTTTTCCATCAAAATCAATCGCTGTCATTCCTGCTTCAAAAGCTTTACTAATACGAGTCCAATATTGAATGGCCTCGTCATTATTTGCTCTTTTTGCCTGATCTAGTTTCTTTTTGATTTCGGCTTTTACAAGATCAACAGAAGGCTCATTTTCTTTATTTTGAAGCATTTGCGGCACAGACAACATTTGCTTTGTATCAAGATTCTCATAAATCTGACTTAAAGAACTGCTCAGAATATCGTTGTCTGCTTTCGAAACCGGAAGAGTATTGTTTGCTGAAGCGAAAGAACTCATAATTGTGCTTTCAGTTGTGTCAGTAACGCCTCTTCCGATTGAAGCATTCAATATTGGTGATTGAAGTAAATAAGCCTCTGGCACCGAAGAAGTAGTGTTAAACGATGGTGCCGTTTTATTTACAGCATTGATATCGAAAACGCCTTCTTCGGTCGAGTTTACAATATTGTTTATTACAGTACTTGCAGAGTTTTGCTCTTGCCAAATTTGCGTAATATCTTTCTGCTGGCTCATTTCTTTCGAAACCTCAGCTAATTCTTTTATAAAGGCTTTTGTTAAGTCTTCAGGACTTTGTGAAGAAGTATTGTTTTTTATCGAAAGATTAAAATTGTGAATTGTATTTTTATTCATAATGAAGCTATTTTTCTGGGTGTAAAAATAGTTTCATATCGTATGAATTTAAAATTTCAAGTGGCTTGTATTCAGTAGTTTCAGCAGGTTTCTTTTCTACTGAAACTACTGAAAACACTTGCTTTTTTTGAATTAAAAACACACTCCTTTTCCTACTTTTGTTTCTTCCAAAAAACAAATAATCGCATTGCATTTTTTATCTCATGCAATTGTGTCTTCCTAAGATTTCGTAAAAAATACCACTCGTCTTTTTATTATTAATCATTTAAAATAGCCGTTATGGATTTTTTATTTTCAATAGGCATCAAGAAAATGCCTAAAATTCCCGACAAGTATAATTCTTGTCTTTTAACTTCATTTGAGCTTACAGATATTCTATCTAAAAAAGGGCTTTTAAAACTTTACTTAAACAAAAAAACATGGCAATTCAGACATTAAATACAATAAAAAACTGGTTTAAAACCGGGCTAAAACCTTCACAAGAACAATTTTGGGATACTTGGGATTCTTTCAGACATAAAAATGAAAAACTACCACTTCAAGATATTGAAAATCTTGAAATAACATTAAATTCAAAAGCTGAAAAATCAGAACTTGATGCTCACAAGACCAACGTCAGTGCCCATAGCGAATTATTTAACACTAAAGAAAATAAAGCGAATAAAGGAATCGCAAACGGATATGCGCCATTAAACGGTTTTACAAAATTAGCTGCTCAATATCTTGATATTATAAATGATTTAGTTTCTGGAGGCTCAAATTCACTTTTAAGTGCGGAACAGGGGAAAATTTTGCAAAATCAGATAAATCAAATTAAAACTTTATTATCATCTGATAATGTAAACTTAAATAGCCTTCAAAAAATAGTAGATACTGTTGAACAAATTCAACTTTCATTAGATACTATTTTAGTAAATGATCTTATCTCTGGAGGAACTACAAAAGCTTTATCAGCTGAGATGGGTAAAAAACTTAATGAAATTAAGTTAACAGCAACAATTGCAACTGATACTGAAACTCAAATCTTATCTGCAGTTGCAGAGGACAATAAAGTTATTAGTCGTTCTAAATTATATAATTGGTGGCAATGGGTTAAATATTCTCCTTTAAAATGGAACAATACTATATCAGCAAATCCTGCAACACAACCTAATGAGGTAGTTATTCTAAGTCAACTAAATAAATCTAAACCAACTTTAGATGACGTTTTAGGTGCAGGGATGGTCGCAAATAACAAATCTATTTATCTTGATGAAGGAGATCTTGAATATAGAGGTTTTATGTCTTCAAGAGGTTTTTCTGCATCACATGGTTTTTCTGGCATAGGAATGACTTCAACAGATGGAATACAATTTTTCATAAATGAAAATAATAATGGTTGTACTTTTTTAAAAGAAGAAAAAGCAACTCAATATAACAATTTATTATTACCGAATAAATCAGGGAAATTGGCTATTATCAAAGATTCTGTAGAAACAGCTCCAGGAACAAAAGAGATTGCTCCCTTAATTATTCCAAATGGAGAATTAACAACTGTTCCACAAAGTGGAGCAATAGAAAGAGATGCATTTGGAAATTTATATCAAACTATTTCAAATATACGTTACAGGTTACTTGATACAAGGGAATATGATAATATTTTAATGACTACATGGAAATCTAAAATACCTGCTTATTTATTAATTAACACTAATAAAAGTAATATCGTTTCCAAAATAGTCAATATACCAGCAACAACTTTTGGGGCTACTGATTTTGGAAGTTATACAATAAAGACAGTTGATCATTATGAAATAGAATCATATAGAGAAGATGGATTATACGAACCTGAAAATTTTCTCTTTGAGGTTTACTTGAAAGGTAAAAATTGTAAATTTTCTGGAAATGATTCAATAAGGCTGTATTTTTCGTTGATAAATGATTGTGAAGCATTAACTAGAAAAATTCGTAACTATGAAATAAACTTGCAAACATCATTATTTGAAAGCCCTAAAGTTTGTTCTTCCTTAATTTTCTCCGACACAGGTTATGATCCTTTGTTAAATATAATTTCAGAAGAATTTAATCAATATTTTATTCAATCTTTAACTTATTCAGGGACATATGGGGATATGAAACTATCTGAAGCAGATATCTCTTTTGAATATAGAATATCAATAGAATATCAAGACCAAAAAAATTCAAAGGAACAAAACGTAACAAAGGTTATAAAATTTAACAATCTTTCAACAATGGTTTTAAAATTACAGTAACACGATATTAATAAAAAATTAGAATAAATTACTGGTCTTATTTTTAAATAAAAACTACGGAAAACCGCGATTCTTTTTTTCTATTTTTTCTTTCCTTCTAAATTACTTTTACAACCTCGAATTTAAATAGCAACATTTTTGTGGAATGAAAATCTACTCTGCTATTCTTAACCATTTCCAAAAGTAACATATTATTAATTCAATTAGATAATAAATCATGGCTATACAAACATTAAATACTATAAAAAATTGGTTTAAAACCAGCTTAAAACCAACACAGCAACAATTTTGGGATACTTGGGATTCCTTCAGACATAAAAATGAAAAACTACCACTTCAAGATATTGAAAATCTTGAAATGACATTAAATTCAAAAGCTGAAAAATCAGAACTTGATGCTCACAAAACCAACGTCAGTGCCCATAGCGAATTATTTAACACTAAAGAAAATATCGCGAATAAAGGAATCGCAAACGGATATGCACCATTAAACGGTTTTACAAAATTAGCTGCTCAATATCTTGATATTATAAATGACTTAGTTTCTGGAGGCTCAAATTCACTTTTAAGTGCGGAACAGGGGAAAATTTTGCAAAATCAGATAAACATAATTAATACTTTGCTTCAATCAAATAATGTAAATCCTGATAAATTTGACGAAATTGCTCGAATGGTAGAAAATATACAGACGTGGCTAAACTATATTGTAATAAATGATTTAACCTCTGGAGGAATGGGATATGCTTTATCTGCTGAAATGGGTAAAAAACTCAATGAGATCAAACTTACTGCAACAATTGCAACTGATGCAGAAACACAAATTTCTAATACCATTGAAGAAGATAATAAAGTGATTAGTCGTTCAAATCTTTTAAACTGGTGGAATTGGCTAGCAATGACAAGAAAAACTATTACAGGAGATTGGAATTTTGAGAATGGTTTGAGATTTCCAAATTCGCAAAATGGATTGACAATTAATTCTGAAATTAATTCTGGAAAAATTACTGTTAGTGAAAAAAGTCAATCTAATATAATATCTGAAACACAAATAGAACCTTCGGCACTTACATTGAAAAACAGAGCATCTGGAGGTCAAGTTCTCGGAACCAGTATTAAAGATGGTGAATTTATGCTTTTTAAAGATGCTACAGGTTATGGAGATTATCAAAATTTAGCAAGTGTCGGATTAAGTGTGGGGCAAGATAACAAATTATCAGGACAATTATCTTTGACTAATGAAAATGGTATATCTTCGTTTTTGAAAGAAAATCCAGAAAGTATGATAAATGGCACTTATTTCTACCTTCCTAAAGATATCACTGGTGAACCTAAAACACTAGCAACGACAGACGATACAACCCCAACGACTTTACAACAGATGTTAGATAATTCTGGAAACATTGCTTCAGTAGATGGAGGTTCAAGTAGTATAGGAATTTTATATGGGAATGAATATGATAGAGGTATTTATTTTAGATCTTACAACCCAGATTCTGGAAGTATCTTAGATTTTAGAAATAAAAAAGCTACATTAAGTAATTACAACAGAGACACCGACAAGACAGGAAATATAAGTGTTGTTTCTGGTGGTATACAATTAGATGAAGTAATAAATTCAGGAGCACAAACTATTTTTGTTTTTGAAACCCCTATAGCCATAGGAAGTCCATCAATAATAAAAGTACCAGCTAAAACATCTGGAGAATATACTTTACTTCTAAAAGAAGACTTAAAAAGTTACAGTAATGGTGGAGTATTTACGATTACAGGTGATGATGTTACATACCAATTTAATATACCACATGGATTAATGGGCACTGTTAAGATGCATTTTGTAACAACAAATTACAATATCGAAAAAATAGTGTTTGACTCCTATATATCAGGATCAAATATTGTAGTTTCTTTCACTCAAGATATTCCTTCAAATGGACAAACGATTAAAGTAAACTGGGGAGCATTTCAATAAAATGAATATATTCACAACTAATAGAACCTCTGATTTTTAAACAATTATATAAAATGAAAAATATATAATTAACATAAAAATATTTATAATGCATTAAATCTTATTGCTTGATAAATACAATGAGCCGTTAGTAATCAAAAGATTTACTAACGGCTCTTTTTGTTTAAGTCACCATATTGTTATTGGAATAATTAACTGAAACTACGGAAAACTGTGATTCTTTTTTTCTATTTTTTCTTTCCTTCTAAATTACTTTTACACCCTCGAATTTAAATAGCAACATTTTTGTGCAATGAAAATCTCTACTCTTGCTATTCTTAACCATTTCCAAAAGTAACATATTATTAATTCAATTATAACTAATACCACTATGAGTTATTCAACATCAAGAGGCATAAATAGAATGCCTAAAATCCCCGACAAAAGCCATTTGAAAAGTCTATTTAGTTTACATCAAAATGTAAAAACGAATTCTAAAAACAATAATTCAATTAGATAATAAATCATGGCTATACAAACATTAAATACAATAAAAAATTGGTTTAAAACCAGCTTAAAACCAACACAGCAACAATTTTGGGATACTTGGGATTCTTTTAGACATAAATATGAAAAAATCCCAGTTAATGATATTGAAGGAATCCAAGAATTACTGGATTCTAAAACAGAAGAATCTGATTTTAAAACCATTAATGGAGAATCTATTATAGGTTCTGGAAATATTATTATTAAAGAAGGTGAATTACAGAATTTAGACCAGGTTCTTACTGAAGGAAATGCATCTCCACAAAGTGTTCAATTTTATGCAGGAGGAGAAAACATTGAATCAGCAAGTGTAATACATACCGTAAATCCATACTTCAATATTATTGAAAACAAAACCGTAAAGGTTAAAAATACTCTTTATGCAAATGCAATGAAAATCGAAAACACTAGCGGAGGTATTGGAAATAAAACTATGGTAACTTATCAAGATGATGCCATCGGATTCTCAACAGATAACGGCGGGGTACGTATAAACTTTCCTAGGTTAGGCCGAAGTTTGCCAACTTATCTACCATTATCAGTAAATGGGCAGTTTGCAGATTTAGCAGGAAATATTGAAGTTTCTGGGGGTTCAGTTTCTGGAACACCAAATTTTGTTCCAGTGTTTAATGATTCTGGTGACAATGTAGAAATTAGTATTATGAGTCGCGTTGATGGAATTTTAAACATTGATACAGGATTAGCCGATACTTCAGGATTGAGGCTTCAACAACTTAGAAATGAATCCGTTGAATATATAACAACAGAGTATTCAATAGGATCACAATATTTGCAAGGAATGGTTTATTTTCCTTTAACCAAAAGTATGTATACCGGCCAGCAATATGACAACGGAAACGTCATTGAAATTAATCAATATGGAAAGGTTACCTTATTGAATATTGAGGGAAATCTTGTATTTATTAATCCTATGATTCCAGATAAATTAATATCAGCAAAAACTTATTATACTGACAATGTTAGGGAAACAAGGATCTATAAGTGGTCTCCAGAATCGGGACAAGAACAAATTGCATCTTATGATGGTCAATTATACAAAGATATAACGGTCGATACACAAGGAAACATGTATTTTATCACAGGCGAATTGGGCGCCAAAGTTGTAAAAGTTACAATTGACGGATTAGTTACAATAATTAGTGATACTGTTAATTATCCTGATAAAGGTGTTTATAGAGGTGTTTGCGATAGCGAGGATAATCTTATATTAGCAACAAGTGACTTAAATTCATCACTTCTAAAAATTACAGCTGGTACAGAAGAAATTACCAGAACAGATGGAAATGTTGGTTTAGGTGTTGCAAAAATGATTCTTAGATCTGATGGTAAAATTGCTATTATTGGAGGGACCGACAGACAAAATGCGATAATTACTACTGCAATATATGAATTCGATGGAGTATACGTATACAGTGTCAATGAATATGAAATGGGAATAATTACTGATGTAAAAGACATTGACGGTCATCTAGAATATTTATTTCAAGATTGGACTGATGAGAAACATTATTTAGTTAAAGAAACATATTCAGGAGATTTTATTGATAATCGAATTTTTATTGGCGAAGGTTTCGAAAAGACACCATATAATTTTGATATCAATCAGACAAATGGCTCATACTATTTTGCAATGCCTTTTGGAACAAAAGCTGGAAGCTTAACTTTAAAAAGTCAGCCCGTTCTTACAGTTGATGAGTTAGGAAATATTATAAAAGATACTTCTCATCCAAGTGTACAAGAAGTGTTACAAATTATTAAAGATAGTCAAAAATCTAATTTACAAGAAGTCTTAGAGGCTGGTTCGATTGGATTTGTAAATAAACCTATTAGCTTAGGCAATCAATCTGATGTGACTATTAATATTAATAACGGTTTATATATTAACGCTAATCCTAGCGGTACATTTGATGTAGGCGCAGGAGGTTCTGGAGGCTTTAGAATCTCACAAAATGGTCATTATTGGAACAACTATAGCAACAGTCCGTTACAAATATCATCATATAGTAAAGGGATAACTTTAAGAGGTGGAAATGGAAGCAGTATTGATATCACTGATTCTCAATTTAGATTAAATGGAGGCAGTAGCGAAATTGTTTTAGCTGGTGGCGGTTCTACTGGTAAAACGGTAATTCAAAACGGGGGGTTAAATGTCGTAAACGGTTATTCTGATTTTTACAACGATGTATATGTTGATATTATCAAAAACAGAAGAACAGGTGAAATAAATAATCCAATGAACATATTTTCTGATAATATAATGGAAATTCGTTCTTCATTAGAAACATACATTACTGCTTGTGAAAATGGAGTACAAATTATTATGGACAAACCTGAGAATACAGAAAAACCTGAAGGTTACGACTTTAATATGAAGCTTAATGCTAAATCTGAAATATACGCCATTACTGAAAAATTAAAAGTTGGCGGTTATGGTACTTCTAACATTACTATTCATAATGATAAAATTGAAAGAGTTGAGGCTAATAATACAAGAATTTATCCGATTTCAATAAATGGTCAATTTGCTGATCCTAACGGAAATATTACTATTTCTAGCACTGGAGACACTCAAAATTTACAATCAGTTATAGATAATGGAAATGAAGTAAGAGATAAAGGAATTTCTTTTAGAAATAGCGAAGCCTCTTACAACGTTAATCTTTTACAAGATACAGATGATTATTTATTAGTAAAAGGTAATTTAAAAGCTTATGGCACTTTGAAGGCTACTGAATTAATCGCAACAAGTCAAATAAATACACCTTCTATTAATATTGGCAACTTTTCTGGAGGCCAGGGTTTAAATTTTGGAATAAATTATATTTCTAATGCATCAGGAAATTTTGATTTATTTGTAGCTGAAGAATTTCATGTAAATGCTAATGTTATATTTTTTAGGACATCTGTTGGTTCATTTAATTTTCCATCAGATAAACCAAATGGTAATTATACATTAGCAACATTAGATGATCTTTTAGAAGTTTTTGATAATCCTACAACAACTGATTTAAGTGCAGCCGATTTAAACACCAATTATACACAAGCAAAAAAAGGAGATTCGGTTCATTGTTTGAATATTGCCTCTGGTGGAAAAATATATACAAAAACTACTTCAGGATGGGTTTCTCAGTCAGTTACGGCGGTAATATAATCTCTTTTGAATATTAGAATCGCAATAGTTCTTAAATTATTTTAGTATCAAAAAGAATCACCAGAATTGATAGTAATAAATCTATCAACAATTTAAATAAAGATTAAATAAAATTGAAAAGTCAATACAAAATAAAATGTATTGGCTTTTCTTTTTGAGTATAGAAATTAATGCTTTCTAATATCATTTTGTTTACATTTTATCTGGCTTCACGAATAAACTAAACATATTTAATTTCTACTGAAACTACTGAAAACCAAGCTTTAATTATTCTTTTTTCAGCTTGCTATACCCTACTTTTACATACTCTAATTGATCTATTAGAATTCTCAAAAAACATATGAAACGCAATTCACTTTTAAAATATTTTTTGAAAGTCAGAGCTTCAGCTGTATAAAAACATCTTCAACAATCACTTAATAACTAAACAATTATCAATCATGGATTATACATCAAAAGATTTAGGAGAAATCCCTAAAATACCTGACATGAGCAACTTTAAAAATCCACTAGAATCACAATCTGGAGGAAGCATTTTTATTGAAAGCTTTAATATCACAACATCAACAACAGCTGATAAAAATGAAAGTCTATCCGAAATCATAAAAAAAGAAAGTAAAGACAGCTGTATTTAATCTATTAAAAACAAAAAATGACAGACGAAAAATCCATCCAAAATCTAAAAGAAAAATACGGTGAAATTTTAAAACTTACTTCTGATGATCAGTTAATCACCGTTTATTGTAAAAAACCAACTTTTAACATCTATCTAAATTATCAAAATTTATATAAAGACAATCCACATGAAGCGATTCTATTTTTATTTAAAGAATGTTTACTTGAGAAAGAAAATTATAATGATGAGTTCATGCTTGCTGCAGGAAACTCAATCATCGAAGTAATCAAAAAAGACAGTGAATTTACAATTAATGCAACTCCGCAAAAAGACGAATTCAAAAAATCAGCGGCCCTTATTCGATATGCTTTTCAGGTAGATCCATACAAACTTCCTATGGATGAATTTTACAAGCTTCTTGAGGAAGCACTCTGGCTGCAAAAACACAATGATACCAGAATGGAAAACATTATGATTACTGCCTTTGCTAAAACATTTTCAAACTAAAAATAAAAAATAAAATCATTATGAAATTCAATTTTAATGTAAACGAAATTTTAGAATCTAAAGACATTCAATACAGTGGTATTAATTATAACGAATCAGAATCTAAAGATTTTATCATTGATAAAACTGGAGGCGAATTTAACCTTCGGGTTTTTGCGCCTTTAGTTTTCGAACCTCTTGTAAAAAACGATCTTAATTTACCTAGTCTAAGAGTTGACGCAGTTACAGTAAATCTGAGCCGTTCTAAAATTATTAAAAAAGAAGGTGTTGAAGGAAGAGATTCAACCATCAAAGAACATATTACAAATGGCGATTTTAGCATTTCTATCGAAGGACTTATTGCTAATGAAACCGGAGATGAATATCCAAAAGAAAAGCTTTTTTTATTGAAACAATTTCTCAATGCCCCTTATTCTCTAAGAGTAACACATGCTATTTTAAACCGATTTGGTATTTACGAATTAGTCATTGATTCTTATTCTATTCCGTCTATTTCTGGAACAAAAAATATTCAAAAATTTACAGCCAGTGCCACATCAGATGAAACCGTCGAACTAATTATCAGAAACAATGTTTAAACTCAATGCCAAAATTAAAGTTTATGAGACTGTACGCCTTATACCAACTCCTAAATTTTATGAATTCAATTATGTAAAAAATGTAAACATAAACAGTTCATACAAATTACTTACCGATACTGCCACTATCATAATGCCGCAAAAAGTATATACAGACACAAAAGGATTTGATCAAAGTCTGTTTGTGAATGCCAGCGGAGAAGAAAAAACAATTCATGATTTCTTTAAACTTGAAAATTATATCGAGATTTTTTTAGGCTATGATGGCGATTACAAACCCGCTTTTAGAGGTTATATTACAGGAGTTCAATCAGACACTAATGCAGTAATAACTTGCGAAGATGCTATGTATGCTTTTAAAAAAGTAAAAGCTGTAAAAGATAATAATGTTCAGGATAAAAAGGATAATCTTAATATTGTGGCTGTTAATCCCGCAACAAATGTGGATAGTTTTAATCCTAAAACTTTCTTTGAAAAAAGAATCAAAGAACTAAAACTGCCTTTTAAAATAAATGCTCTCAACGAAAACTTAGGAAATATTGTTGTGAGTAGAAATCATAGTTTAGCTCAAGTATTCGAAATGCTGAAAGATAAAGGAATTTACACTTACTTTAAGATGGAAATAACCGGCCCAGTTCTTACCATTACCAATAATCCGCAACAGCACACTCCTAACGAATTATCAAGTTTTATTGATCGCAATTTTATCAAAAGCCCACTCGCTGGAACATTGGTCAAAAAACTTATTAATGAAGCCCTTAATCTTCTTGGCTCACAATTAAATAAAGTTGTTCAGTCTATTTCTGGAGGTTTTTCTGGAAAAGTTAATTTCAGATTCCGTCATAACATTATAGAAGATAAATTAGTAGTGGTCAACGAATCAAGCAAAAATATCCGAGTTAGAGTTGAAAAATATTTTAAAAATTCAAATACTCCCGTTTTTATCGAATTAGGAGATCCTAACGGGCAACTTTTAAAAACACACGTTTTACACAACGATACTGAAAATTTACCCAAAGATCCTGCATTATTTGAAAAAACAACAACAGAAATCGCCTCAGAATTGTATCAGTATGGAGCCTTAAGGGCAATGCAATCAAAGCCAAACGGATTTGAAGGATATATTTTGACTTTTGGAGAACCTTTTGTGCGTCCGACAGATAAAGTAATTCTTGAGAATGCAAAAGACAAAGAAAAAAACGGAACTTTTCAAGTCGAAAAAGTAGAACGCAGTTATGGCGAAAACGGTTATAGACAAAAAATTTATTTAGGAAGAAGAGTCGAATCAGTTTAGAAAAAGAAAATGGGAAATATAAAAGATTTAATAAAAAATGTCGCCAGCAGCAATCAGAATATTGAAACATTTGCGGCAAAAGTCATCGAAATAAATAAAGAAGAAGAATCTCTTCATAATCCCCAAGATGCTTACACTGTAAACATTATGCGAGCTGACGGCGCCATCATTAAAAATGTGCGTCTAAAAGCTTCTATTCAGGATTTGGAACAAGGAATTATTACCATTCCAAAAAAAGACAGCTGGGTTTTGGCTTCAATTATTGATGGAGTTGAAACAAGAGCGTTTATTTCGCAGTTTTCGGAAATTGAACGCACATTTGTTCGTTTCAAAAACGATAACAATCAATATTTCGAAATTGATATTGATTCTAATAGATTTCAAATGTTATTTAAAGAAAAAGAGGGGGTAGAAACTGAAACAACAATTGAAAAACCTTCTTATAAAAACCTTGCTCAAATAGAATTCTCTGGAAAAAATCAAAATATTAGCGCTTCTTTCTATGATGAAAACGGAAAAGAAATTTCAAAAAATACTTTCAATATTAATGAACAAAAAATTAGTATTAATCAAGATAGCACAATTTTCAGTTTAAAAGATAAAGAAACAAAAGTTACTATAAAAGATGGTTTTGAAGCTTTTATTTCTGATGCTAAAATTTCCTTTAAAAAAGACGATTTAAATTTTGAAATAGATGATAAATTTAAAATTAATGCTGGAGGTAAAAACTTATTAACTGAATTAGAAAATCTTATAACAGAAATTTCAAATATTGTAGTGGTTCAGGGGGTTGGACCTAATGTAGGAAATCTAATTACAATCAAATCCAATTTAAAAAATTTATTAAAAACTTAAAGAATGGCATTAGCAACACCTTTATTAGAAGATGCAATTTTAGCTGCATTTGAAGAGAGCTCAAAAATAACAGTTGATACAGATAGCAGCTCAGACAATTCAACTAAATCAAAAAAAGCGAGAAAAGACACGGCAAAAGCACTAGCAAAAGCTATTGAAGAATTTGTAAAATCTGGTACTGTAACTACTATTGTAACAACAACCGGAAGTGCATCAGCTCAAACAGGAACAGGAACAGGAAACATTTCATAATTCGTTTCTAAAAATCGTAAAAATACCTCTTGATATTGAACTTCAAGAGGTATTTTTATTTTAAAATTTTTATAAATTAGAAATATTAATTCAACTTCTTTTTTAGGGCCTCTTCCAATTCAAAATATTTACTTTCAAGAGCATGAAGTTTTTCATAAACATTTATTGGATCTGGCATTTGTCTCGAAGCATACATACTAGCGTACCAAACTTCCAGAATATCTTCGGCATAAATAGAGTACATTGGGTAATTTCCGTCTCGGTTATCTGATTTTAGAATGAGTTTTCCACTTTCTCTGATTCTGTTTAAAACCCTCTTTACCACTACTCCATCATTTTTGCTGACAATTACATAAATTCTTCCGTCGAGTATATCATCAAAATTATCAACATATTTCCCGAAAAGATAATCGCCGTCATGGATTGTAGTTGACATCGAATTTCCTTTAATTTCAAAACATCTGTAAGTACCATTCTTAAGCATAGGCATACTGAACGAAGGAAGACTTTCCATATACTCTGGATCAGCGTAGCCATCTAAATATCCTGCTCGGGCTTTTACTCCCACAAAATTAATGTTTTCATCTCCTTCTTCATTTACGGTTATAACTTTTGGTATATGCAGGCTAACAGCATTACTAGACTTATTACTTGCAAAAATATCTTCACTGTTTCCAAAAAAATATTCTGGGTTTACATGACAATGTGTAATAATACTTTGAAGAAGATCAAAACCTGGTTTGGTTCTCTTTCTTTCTCCATCGGCTTGTAATCTTCCAATCGTGATACTATCTATGGTTGTGCTTGTAACTCCAATTAACTTTGCAAATGAATTATTATTTAACTTCATTTCCTCTATAATACGTCTTATTTTATCATGTATTTCCATTTTGCAACTCGTTTTTACATTGTGTAATATGTTTTACTTAAAGCTAAACTTCAAGTATATGTTGCAAAACTACATAATATGTGCGATATAACCACACTTTTTCATAATAATTTTACAATTAATTGATAATCAATGATTTTTTAACTAGAAAAATGTGTTTTTTACTACATATTACAAATCAGCATGTTAAATCATATTACTGAAACTATTGCACATTTAACTGTAATATGTTTGCCAAATTAAAACATATGTTTTAAATTTGCTTAAAAATAATCCAACATATGATTTTAAAACAATTTTATACCGAAAAGAAAAATACTATTCAAACAGAATTTAATTCTGAAGCATTAACAGTTCATTTATACAGTGATAGTATTTTTAAAACAATTATAGAAAACCCGATAATTATGTTTAAGTATGACAACATATCTTGGGAAACCTCTTCAGAAAAAAATTATAAAGCCGATGTTTCTTTTTGTATTTATGTTGTAATGCCAATTGGAACTATGCTTTCATCAAATTACGAAGAAGTATTTGATATTGCTCAACGTATCGACAAATCTATCTTATTAGCGAACAGCAGCAATGCATTTATTGACACTAATTCTACTTTTAAAGTTAAAGAAAAACAATATAATAATGAGTATGATTATTGGAATAAAAACGATTATTTCATTTGGGAGATTACTTACAAAACAACTTTGATTGAAAACACTTTAAAGAAGAAATACATCCTTTTCAATAACGGATTAAGTAATGAAGAATTAGAAGAACTTGGATACAATTTGACTTCAGGAATAATTGGAATAAATCCAAATCAAGTTGAGGGAAATGTTGATTTAAGCACCAATCCCTGATCTGAAAGAACTGCAGCACAACTTTACAACACCATTAAAATAAAAAAAAGCATATATTCAAAACTTGAAATCATGAAAAGAAGCAGAACATTATTAGACAAAAGGAGAGATTACGTTATGAACTATATTAACAGTAATCAAGCCAAACAAATGAAAGTTGTAGTTGCAGAACTTTCAGACACTTTGTTCCTTACAGAACGCACTATTTATACAATAATAAACGAAGGACTCAACACAGAAGCTAAAGCCTAAAGTATTGAAACTACTGGCTTTGTCACTTCAAAAAATTGGAAAAAGAAACATCGAATCTTAAATTTGTTCCCGTAACAAAATATAATTACCGCTCGGCCGAAGGTAAAATTGAACTAAAGAACCGCATATTCTAAAAGATTCAAAACTAACAATCCAGGGTTTTGGATTAAGAATCACATCTTATTTTTTAGCTACATACGCGAACACGTTTTACTACTTGTTCAAGTCACTTTTTTGCTCATTTTCAGCAAAACCAAAACATATTTTTTAAACATTTAAAACAATTTATATTATGAGTACATTAAACGATGTAGTAATTAACAAGTTATCAGGCGGATTAGGAAGAAGAAATCCTGAACAGGATATGGTTTCAGGATTGCTTTTTACTGGAGAAGAAACTTCAGACTTAAAATTTAACAAAATCGAACGTTTAGCTTCATTAGAAGATGCCGAAACTCTGGGCATTACAGAAAACTATGATATTAACGGACAATCTGCTTATTACCAAATTCAGCAGTTTTTTAGAATGAATCCTTCTGGAGATTTGTATGTTATGCTTGTAGACGCGGCAACTTACGCTGAAACTGTACAAAAAGCAATGGATATGCAGGAAAAAGCGAATGGAAATATTCGTCAAATGGCAATTATTTGCTCAAAAGCCACCACATTTGCTCAAACAAAAGCGGCAGTAAATGCTGCACAAGAACAAGCAGATCTTGCATACGTTGATTACATGCCATTTGAAATCATTTTAGAAGGAAAAGGTTTTGATACCGCAACAGAAGCTACTTCGCCATCATTAGTAGGGACAAGTTCAAACGTATCTGTCGTAGTTGCTATAGATGCTGAAAAAGCGTTTGAGCAAAAATTAATTCAAAAAGACACTAATAAAGCATACACTTTAGCACCAGACGAGGAACTCGTAACTTCACAAAGTTCTACAGGTGTTTACAATGTAAAAAATGCTGGCGGTCTAAAAAAGAATGGCTCAATTGTTCTTGAATTTGTATTCAAAGACTCATACAAAAACACTGCGGCAGTTGGATTAGCTCTAGGCGCTTTATCTAAAGCAAAAGTTTCTGAAAACATAGCTTGGATCGAAAAATTTAACCTTACTGGTAACGGTTTTGCAAAGCCAGGTTTTGTGGGCGGAAAAGAAATTAAATCACTTGGAGATTTAAGAACTCTAAACGAGAAAAGATACATTTTTACACAAACTCACACTGGTTTAGCTGGAGTTTATTTTAATGACAGCCATACTTGTACAGCAGGAACTTCAGACTTCGCTTACATCGAAAACAACCGCACTGTAAACAAAGCAACCCGCTTATTACGCACTGCTTTATTACCAAAATTAGCTTCTCCTGTTCTGGTTGATATTGATGGCAAATTACCTCAATCTGTTTCTAAAAGCTTCGAAGATTTATGCAGAAATGCTTTAGAGGGAATGGTTGCTAATCAGGAAGTGTCTTCATTTGATGTTTATGTAGATCCTAAACAAAATATTTTGGCAACTTCTGAATTAAAAGTAAAAGCTGAAATTACTCCAGTTGGAACAGCTCGTAAAATTATGGTTGATTTAGGATTCAAAAACCCTTTTGGAATTAATCAGGCGTAATTTCAAAAATTACATTTTCTACTTTTTAACATTAAACAATATTATGATATGATAGCTGCTGAGCGTTATATCAAACATTAAAACAAATAAAAGCACACTATGAATAAATTGCCATTAATTAACGGACAACAACACAGCTGGTCATCTATCGAAGTAAGTATTGCAGGTAATATTGTTACTGGTATTACAGCCGTAAACTACAGTGATTCAGTTTCTAAAGAAAACCATTACGGAGCCGGCGACATGCCTGTTCATAGAGGTAGAGGAAAATACGAGGCAAAAGCTTCGATCACTTTATACAATTATGAGGTTGAAGCTATTTTAGCCGCTTTACCAAAAGGACAGAGATTACAAGACATCAACCCTTTCAGTATCATTGTAAGTTATTTAGATGATAGTAATGAAGTAATTACGCATACAGTGAGAAATTGCGAATTCAACTCAAACAGTAGAGGAATCAGCCAGGGAGATACTAAAATTGCTGTTTCTTTCGATTTAATCTGTTCTCACATTGAGTGGAACTAGTCTACTAAAAATACTTCCTTAAACCATAAAACAGTTTAAAACCGACTCCAAAGAGAAAACCAATCTTATCGCGTTACGCAAAAAAGAAGTTCAACTCAACATGATTTTTGCAAGCAACTATTTTACATGCTCTTCTGGCAGTCCGTTTAAAACTATTTACTTTCTTCAGAAGGCTGCCTTGAGCATTTCGTCCTGAAATACAGCTCAGGCAGCTTTTTTCTAATAAAAATCCTTTTCAACATGAAAAAAATAACATCAGAGAAAACCGAAGTTCTTGACGGAAATATAACCCAAGCACAATTCAACCAGTGGAAATACAAACATAAAAAAGTAGTCAAACTCACTATCAAAGATGACGATAACACTACTCTTTTTGCCTATTTCAAAAAACCAGACATCAGCATTCGTTCTGCTGTATTGCAAGCTTCAAAAATGGACGAATTTAAAGCACTTGAAGTTCTTTTCAAAAATTGTTATCTAGGCGGTGACGGTAAAATCGAACAAGAAGACGATTTACGCCTTAACATCACTACAGCATTTTCAGATCATATTCAGCCAAAACCTGTAAAAGTAGAAATTCTTTAAAAAAGCATCCTTTTATCCCTTTCTGTAAAACCCAAAATCATGATTATTAAAAACCATAACATCGAACTAAATGACACCAGCGCTTCTGAAATGGCACGGTTTAGACAAATTATGCTCAACATTTGGCGACAGCAGATTGAGGATGACAGGAATGCTAAAGAAATGCATGATGCTTTAAAAAGTTCACTAATTAATACTACTGTATATTCTATTTTTATTACAGATGTTATTGACTGCATTAAAAAGAAAATAGGACAAGTCTATACAAAAATGCTTTTCAGTGATTTTATAGGACTTCCAAACAGCACTCCTGAAAAAACTGGAATTATGAATTATAATGACAGTCAGGGAGCAAAAAAAACAGGAGCAATAGATTTAGAATGGAATTATTTTACAGGACTAAATCTAATTGCAAAAACTTTTAAACCCAACATAAAAATTGGAAAATATCATACTGAATTTACTTTAGCAATTTTTGATCATAATCTTGAAAAAATTGCTTTTAAATTTACAGTTTTCGATTTTGACCTCTTCCTTACCTTATTAAACTCATTAGGAGTTGAAATTACAAGTAGCGATCAAATCATTATTAATTTGTATCGTAAAAAGATAAAAGAAGCCGAAAATAATCCAAATAAATTAGATGTAATTTATGAATCGCTGCCAAAGATTTTATTTGGACAAATGGATAGTGATGATGAGTTATACGATCATCTTAATCTTATTTTAAAAAGCAATTCTCTAATTGAAGGAATTATAACACCTACAGACTTTGATACAAATGAAGACAAAGCTATTTTACAAATTCTGTATGCAATAAAAAATAGACAGCGTTTATATATAAAACTTCGAGATACTAATTTATTATATGAAATCTATTCTGAGCTTCATGGCGAAGAAGTACAGGATTTACTGCGTTTCTTAACGCGTTTGGTTGAAGAATTTGACAATATAAAACCAACAGATACTGTATATTTTGACAATAGTTATTATTTATTTAGAGATACTCATATAAAAACATTCTGGTCGGGAGAGAACATTCTAATTGATAATTGCAGAAAGACAGATAAGACTGAAAAAAATGGAAAAGCAAGACCCTCAATAAGCTCAAAAGAACTTGATAGAATAACCCCTCCCGGAGTCTACGAAGTACCTATTTTTGATCATTACATTGACTGGAAACCTTTTAACCCATTAGCAAAACTAAATTTCGGAACAAAACTGGGCGAATTAGGCGAACAAACAGGAGATGAAAATACTTTTGTTATTGCTTTAAAAGTGCACGATATGGCAACTAAACAATCAAATTGGGATCTGTTTAATATTGCTACAGATTTATTGAGTTTAATATCTGCGGTTGGAGCTTTACGTGTTGTATTGGCAAAAGGAGCGCCAATAGCTTTTAGAGGTTTGGCTGGACTTGCTTTAGCAAAAGATGCAACACATTATGCAATATTAAGTAACGGAACTTTAGAAAAATGGCATGAAAACGGTTATGGATGGCTGGCTAATCTTTGGATTGCTTTCAGCGTAACAGTAGATCTTGCTTCTTTAGGTTTACCTAGTTTATCTAAAATAGCAAAAGAAGGAAACACCGCTGCTGAATTTGCTGAAACCACAAAAGATGCAAAAGAAATAAAAAAGATTACTGACGAAGCAAATGAAATTGTAAAAGCAGAAACAGGGAAGGATGTTTCTAAAATGACTAAACAAGAATTTGAAAAATTTTTAAAAGAGAACCAAAAGGGTGATCCCGAACAGTACGCAGAATTTATTGATACTCCTGAAAATATTTCAATTAAGAAAGGAATATTAGAACCTAAATTTACAGAAATTCCTTTAGGAGAATCAAAAATGAGTAAATTAGCGATTGAACATCGTAAATCGTTATCAGTTCCAAAGCATGATGGAAATATTGCAGTTTTTGAGTTTATCGATAATGATGGAGTAAAACAATATAAAGCTATTTCTACAGATCCTATCATTCGTACGCATGCAGAAATATTAGGGATGAAATGGTTAAATGACAATAAAATTCCATATGCAAATGTAAAAAAAATATATTCAGAATTAGAACCTTGTAGTTTAGGCCAATCGAAGTGTAAAAAAGTTATCAAGGAAGCTTTTCCAACTATAGAAGTTGAATATACCTACAAATACCCTGGCACTGGTGGTGCAGAAGATACTCCGGAAATAGTTGCTTCCAGATTATATTCTAGAACAAAACGAAAAGAAGATTTAAATAAATTAATTAAAGACTAATGGACTTAACAGAAATTCAAAATTTTTTTTCAAATAATTTGGTAAAATTTGAAAATAACGTTTTAATCAATAACCTATCAAAAGAAACAGCAAATATTCTATATAAAATTGGATTACCAAATCATAATACATTTGGTGGAGACTACGAGTTTTTTGGAAATGTAGAACTATTAGATGAGAAATATTTAAAAATCGGCACTAAAAATACTTTCATTAATGAACCATTCGGATTATGCATTGACATTGAAACTCAAGCAATAATTGGGAGGACACATTATCGTACTGAAGGAATAAGAACATATACCATCAATAAAGATTTAAAAACCTATCTCGAGTATATTTACATAGACATACGTTTTAGAGATGAAGTCATACTCCCTCAAATATTAGGAGAGTATTATCAAAATGCTGAAAAATATGCACAGGAGCTAAAAAATAGATTAATCACTGTAGACAAAGATGATATTTATACCGATTTCTGGTACAGTTCAATTAACGAAATGGAGATGGGAGGTTAGGCAGTCAAACCGATTGTGCAGATTTATTTCCCGCTAATGCGAGCGTCCCGCTCGATAACATTAAGTATTCTTATATTTTCTAAAAAAAAACAAATGAGCAGAAAATACAATTTTGGAGAGAAAACCGGAGCTACTTTATAAGTTTTGCTACTGTTTATTGGATTGATGTTTTTACAAAAGAGTAGTATTTTGGAAATTGTTGAATCTTTAGATTACTGTCGTAAACATAGACCAATGAAGCTTTATGTATTGATCATTATATTCAACGCCCGTTTTTCTATAATTGAAAAATGGGCGTTTTTTTATAATTACTTCCCGATTTCAAATCACAAAAAAACTTTCAACGAAGTCATTTTTTCATCTACTGAAACTACTGTTTTACAAAGCCATAATATTTTAAAAACATTGCATTTAGGCGTATTTTTACAGTCTAAACAAAACCCATTTTAATCTCAAAATGAGATCATAAAAAAGAGTTTTTTCTTTATAAAAACTCAAAACCGCACAAAATCTTATCATCGTTTTACTGCCGTGATTGTTTTTCAAACAATTGGGAAAGGCTTTTTATTCTTAAATCATTAATACATATAATATGGATCAAACGACAAAAAAACACATTGATTTGCTTCATCCTTCCGTCAGGGAAGAAGTTACCAAAATTATCGAAGAATGCGATTTGGCATTGACTGGAAGGGCTAAAGTTCGTATTACACAAGGACTTAGAACTTTTCAGGAACAGGAAGATCTTTACGCTTTTGGCAGAACCAAACCAGGAAAAAAAGTAACCAATGCCAAAGGAGGACAATCTATTCACAATTACGGATTTGCAGTAGATATCTGTTTAATCATCGACGGAAAAACAGCTTCTTGGGATACAGCAAAAGATTGGGACGACGACCAAGTTTCGGATTGGCAGGAATGTGTAGACATTTTCAAAAAACATGGCTGGAACTGGGGCGGAGACTGGAAAACGTTTAAAGATCTTCCGCACTTTGACAAAAAAGGATATGACGATTGGAAATTGCTCAGCAGATTAAAACGTGACAAGAAAAACTATGTAATCTTATACAAATAATGCTATGAAATATTTTAAAATAATTATTTTTTTAATTGCTTTTTCTTTTATCACAACCTCTTGCGATTCAACCAAAACTACTTTATTCGATCCTTATTCGTATCAAAAAACAACAGAAATAAAAGTAGAAGCAACTAAAATTATGGATAAAGCAATTACCCCTTACTCAAATCAGAAACAAGAAGTTGAAACACTGCTTTTGGAAATTGAGAAACTGCAGGAATATGAAAAAAACAAACCCGATAACGAAATCACCTTTGCCATGTGGCAAGTACTTAATAATAAAGAAAAAAATCTTTTAGCTGGTTTCTTTAAACATTGGGAAAATAAAGAAGTTTTGTCTCCTTATTTTATTGATGAATCTAAAAAACAGATTTTAAATGCTTTCGATTTACTTATTCAGTATGAAATCAATAAAGACAAGGAATCGAAACAGCAACTTTTGGAACTAATTAATCTTAAATCTTGAAAATGAATAACGATAATCTAACACAAGAAATAAAAGAAAAAGTAAAGAATCTAATTGCTGAAAGTTATAAAGATTTAAAACCTCAATTAGAAAAAGAGTTAAAAAGTTTTTTAGAAACTTCTGCTGAAAAACTTGAGCGCTGGGCAATTCTTTATACTCATAAAAACATCAGTGACCAGGAATTAGAATGGCTATTAAAAAGTCAGCTGGATTTGCTTTCGCTTCAAAGTTTACAATCTGCAGGAATATCAAAAATTAAATTCAATACACTGAAAAACAATATAGTAAAATTAATTTTGGAAATCATTTTGAGTCTGATTATCAAACGTAATTAGTTCTTGAAATTAAACTGAAACTACAGATTCAAAAGCCTTAAAATCTTGGTAAAGGTAAAATCGAAGCGTAATTTTACAGTATAAATCTAAGGATATCGCGCGCAGATCCGAAGAAAAATCACACCCATTTTTATTACATCATTTAACAACAGCAACGATATATGAAAGATTTTATCATTGATGAAGATCTCTTAATTGAAGGCGATGACTTCGCTATTAAAGATGCAGATCAACAAAATATTGAACTTCTACTCCTGAGTCAGAAAGGAAGCTACAAAGAATTCCCAATTCTTGGAGTAGGAATTAAAAAATACATTAACAGTCCGGATGCAACTTCCAGACTACGATTAGAAAACGAAATAGACAAACAATTATCGTATGACAAATTTCATGTAAAAACACTAGATGTCAACGATTTACAAAACATTAAAATCGATGGAAACTACTAAACCACAAGAAAATCAAAATATTTTTGATTTATCACTGCAAGAATACGGAAGTATTGAAAAAGTATTCGACTTGTTAGAAGACAATGACCAATTTGACGTTACAGAAGATCTTTCTGTCTATAAAGAACTAAAAACTGGAAGAGAAGCTTTTAAAAAAGATATTGTTGAATATTATAATTCCAGAAACTTAAAGCCTGCAACAGCCCTTACTGAAGAAGAGAAATTTTTAATGGATAATTTCTCAGGAATTGATTATATGATTATCGAGGACGATTTTATCATTTACTAAAAATCTTTAAATGTAAACTTCGAGTTTAAATTCATTTACAATTACACCACTTTCAAATCTGCTCTTTTTAGAAATCTCTAAAAAAACTACGTTTCTGTAGTATTTACCAAAAAACATAAACAATTATCTATAAGCATATTAAACATGTCTTACAGGCTAATCTATATCAAAAAATAAAATATGGCACGTACAATTGCTGAAATTCAGAACGAAATTCTGACTGAAAAAGGGAGGCAGAGTTCTCTCAACAACCTAACAAACACCTCGCTAACAAGCATATGGAGATTGTGGGTAAATATCGTGGCTACTGCTATCTGGGTTCATGAAAAAATAGTCGAAAAAAATGCCTTAATATCAAGACCTCATACCTTAAACTGGTATCGCGAACAGGCTTTAAATTTTCATTATGGTTCGCCTTTAACTCCAGACTCAAGTAACGGAATGTCATTGGTATGGAAAGATGGTTCGTATCAATTTGATACTTCAAACCTTTCTGAAACACAAATCGAAGAATCAAAAATTATAAAACATTGTGCCGTAAGTGAAATTGATCTTGAAACAGTTCTTAATCCAGAAAAGAATGTGGAAGAAATTTTTTCTGATTATTTCCACAATAAAGTCGGCGTTGTTTTTATTAAAGTAGCAACCCAAAAAGGGGATGTTATTTCTAGGATTGATGTTCCAAATGAACTTTTTGCTTTCAAGGAATACATATCAAAAATAAAAGATGCTGGAAATCAAGTTTATATCACTTCAGATGATGGTGATATTTTAAAATTAAATCTTAATGTGTATGTAGATCCTTTAAGTATTTATGTCAATCCAAAAGACATTGAATATTACAAATTAAAGAGTTTAAACAGGCAATTAACTCCAGATGAACAGGAAAAATTACAGCAATATCAATCTGCTTTGGAAACTAATCCGCTAGATCCTGAAAACGGTGCTTTAATTTTAAATAGAAGCGTATTTCCTGTTCTGGATTCAATAAAAGATCATTTAAGAAACATTGAGTTCAACGGTGCCTTTGTTAAAACGTATTTAATTGATGCTATTCAAAAGGCAGAAGGTATTAAGATTCCAATATTGAATAAAGTCCAAACTTCAATGGCAAAAAATCCAAATGACAATGAAAACCCTGAATTGTTTGACGTTACATCAATAGAGTATTTTATTCCTAAAGCCGGATATTTTGATATGGATGTTCTTCAAATTGAAGTAAACTATATTCCTTATACATTCTACAGAGATAAACAATAGTCTAATACATTTACAATGAACAAATACACCATTTTAAAATGGGAAAAGCTTTTGTTATGGCTTATTCCCCCTATTCTCAGGAAAAAAACTCATGTTGACTGGCTAGATGTTTTGCTTACCCCACTTCATTCTCTTTATGAAGACATTCTTTACAAAATGCAGCATACTGGACAGGTAATATATTTGGAAAAAGTACTAAATGAAGCTTTTAACATCGCTAGGGAATATAATCCAAATTTTAGTCTCGAACAAAAACGTCAGGAAGGCTTAATCTATATTGATGAATCCATTAAACCTTCATTACAATACTTATATCTTCATAAAGAATATTATGATCCGGATAAAATATTGTCAGATGGAACCAAAAAACAGGGAGATTTAAGAATTCCATTATTTAAGATTTTCAAAAATAACGAGTATAAAAATAAGAGAAACCAACCTATTTATTTAGCTCATCGTCAAGATTATACTAAAGTATCATATGCAAATTTCAGAGTATTTATTCCTAAAAATTTAATCTTAGACCAAACTATACCTGCTGAAAAAAATGGAAATTCTTCTACACAGCCAACAGAAGCAGTTAACATTATTTCGACTGAGTATCACAACCTTCTTAACTTCTACAAATTAGCAGGAAAAAGCTATGAAAGTTATTGCTATTCTACAGAAGAATAAACTCATAAAAATTAAAACAACAGACCTTTAAATCAACATAAAATGAAACAAGTAAATTTTAGTCATTCAGGAGGTTTTCCTCTCGAACAGGAAACTTTAGAAAGGCTTCAAACCGCTTACAGATCTGAATTGTACGAAGCCATAAAAGCTCATTTCAGTATTGAACTAGATAAAAATTATATTATAACTCATGCCACAGCTGGAACAAAAGGATGGGTAATTATTAATAGAGATGAAAATAATTTACAGCTTCCAGGAATTTTATATCCAATTGCCGAAGGTTTAAATACAGGCTATTTAAAAACCACTAGAATAGGAACCAATTTAGTATATGGAACAGGTGTATCTCAAACTGCTTATTTTGATTATGAAGCGAAATACATAAGCTCATCTGATTATTCAAATCGCCCAACCAATTCTCAAAATAATGATGCTTTAACGGTTAACTATTACAACTTACAAAGCTTTAAAACTATAAAAGATATTAAATCTATTGAAGCCAATATAGATTTAATCAATCAGTCTTATCTTCCATTAAATGGATCAAAAGCTATGCAGGGAGATTTGAATTTGGGAATTTATCAGTTATCTAAATTAGATACAAAAGAGAATAGTATTGCAAATGTACGATCTGCAGAATTTAAATTAGGATCTGTAAACAAAAGAGGATTACGTCATTCTGGTGATTATCTTGGAAGAGCTTTAGTTGACAACAGTACTTCTTCAGAAACAAATCTTAGCCTAAATTACAATGCCGATTGGGACAATACTTACATTGGAGGTAAAGTATATTTAAATAATTTAAATACAACTTCTTCTAATGGTACTCTGCTAGTTTTAGACAATCAAAATCAGATTAATAAAAACAATACCTTAATCAATTCATTAATTAATCGTATTACCGATTTAGAAAACAGACCCGCCTCAACGGTTCCTATTGGAATGATTGCTCTTTGGGGTAAACCAGCACCATTTCCTGAAGGTTGGGAAGAATATATCCCGCTACGAGGAAGAATGCCTGTAGGTTTAGATTCAGGCGATTCAGTATTTAATACGTTATTAAATTATGGAGGTGATAAAAATAAAACATTGACAGTTAACGAAATGCCTCCGCATTCCCATAAATTCAGCTCTGATAACTACGAGCATGCAAGTGGTATGCGTTTTGGAGGTAATGAGAGTTATCAGACAGGAATTGCTGAGCGAGATACAGAAAGTACTGGTTTAGGTCAGTCTTTCTCTATCCTAAATCCCTACAGAGTTGTTCATTTTATAGAGTATACAGGAAATCAAACTGACACAACACCGCCTACAAGCCCAAATAATTTAACTGTTTCAAACATTGGCACAACTTCGTTAACTTTAAATTGGACAGCAGCAACTGATAATGTTGGTGTTACTAATTATCTAGTTTATAAAGACAATAGTAATATTCCCTTAATTGAATTGGGAAAAGATATTCTAACGTATAATGTTACTGGCTTAGCAAGTAATACAACTTATAGCTTCCAAGTAAAAGCAAAAGATGCTAGAGGAAATCTATCTACTCCCGCAACAACAAATGCGACCACAAATGCATCTCCTGCCAATCTAACGGTGCCAACATTACAACATGCTTATTATGGGGGAGAAAACATGATACTCCAATGGCCAAATTATATTGATGAAGGTCCAATAACTTACGAATTATATCGTAGTATAAATGGTGGAGGTTCTATGCTTCTAAAAACATCAACAGATACTTTTTACTATGATAATTTATCAAATGGGGTAACATATTCATACCAAATAAGAATTAATTCAAATGGATATATATCTCCATATAGTAATACTGTCACAGTAACAGGTACATCTTCATAAAAACTAGTTAATGATCTTTTGGGACATAAAGTCCCAAAGGATTATTTACCCCCTTCAAACAAATTTTCAAAAACAAAAAATCATGCAAAAAATTTCAGAATATACAGACCAATTAAAATTACTGCTGTATGTAATTTTTATGTATTTAGAAATGGATACAGGAATAGTTAAAGTACTATTTTATTTAATGATAATGGATACCTTTTTAGGTGTTACCAAAACCATTGTCCTAAACAATCATTTCACTTTTAAAAAATTAGCTGTAGGATTTGTATCTAAATTAGCTGTATTGCTAATTCCAACTGCTTTAGCCCTTATGAGCAAAGGTTTAAATTACAACTTCAACTGGTTTGTAACTGTTGTAATGGATTTACTTATTGTTAGTGACGGAATTTCAATAATAAGCAACATTATTGCTATAAAAACAAGAAAAGAAGTTGAAAACTTTGATGCCATGACATTGATACTTAAATCAATTCGAAATCGTCTTATTCAAATTTTTAAAAAACTCCTTATTACAATTGATCCTAAATTTCATGTAGAAAAATAATTCATAGAATTATATCACTTTGAAACTCAATTTAAAATTAAAATGAATACACAAACATTAACATTCTCAAACCAATCCTAACCAAAAAACAATTAAATTTGGAGACCTTAAATCACCAATTTAATTATGAATTCAAAAAGAAATTCGTTCTACTTACCCGCCCTATTTTTGATGCTATTTTTTGTATCAATTTCATATTCACAAACTTCAACTGCTAAAACGGAAAACCGAGGCAAACTATTTGAAGAAACTACAACCGACAGTGATTATCTGATCGCTATTGAAAAAGCCGGAGAAGTTCTTGAATCAGCCGGACATGATATCGATTTTGAAGGAAGTACTTTTCATCTTTTTGGAGAAATTAAAAGAACCGAAAGCAAACTTGATCTGATTCTGGCAAGTTTAAAAGGTGCCAATCCAAACGTGCGTAACCAGCAAATGTACCGCATTGTTTTAAAGGAAATCGAACAAGAATTAAATGAGCAAAACGATGCCATCAATTCCCGAAATCAGAATCTTGAAAAAATCAAAAACAGAATAATAGACCTGCAAAAAGACAAAACTTTATTCACGCTGATTAAAGATACTATTCGCAAAAAACAGTTTAAAACTGAATTAGCAAATCTTAAAAAAACGTATTTAAGAACGGACAGTCTGATGACCAAAAATCAGGGAATCCTAAATGATAAAAAACGATTAACTGTCGAGCATAAAATTGCGGTTTCAAATGCACTTTCGACCGTAGAAACCAAACTCGAAAAATCAGGAATCAGTATTCTTAAAAAGGAATATCCTTCTTTATGGAGCACCGATTCTACTGCAAAAAAAGAAGCAACACAAACTATCAAATCAAAAATTATTATTGAGGAAAATGTTGCCGCTTATTATTTAAGCTACAAATCCGGAGCATTAATTACGCTTTGTTTCTTTTTGGGACTTTTGGCTTGGTACATTTCTCGAAACTTAAAATACTTAAAAACAAACGGCTACGCAGAAAATCTTTCTCTTTTTAATTTTAAATATTTAAACCGAGGGGTTATTTTACCTGTCGTTACAATAGGTTTAAATATTGCTACAGTAAGCAATTTATACGCTCCTGCCCTATTTTTAGAATTGTTACAATTGGCTTTATTAGCTGTTTTGATAGTTTTATTTAAAAAAGATTGGTCAGGCGTTTCAATGCGAAACTGGCTTTTGCTTTCAGGTTTATTTTTTGCCCTTTGTTTCCTGGATTTATTTATTGGTGTTGGATTATTACAGCGTTGTTCATTCATTATCATCAATATCCTTGGAATACGATATGGATTAGTTCAGATTAAAAGTCTAAAAGATCAATTGTATATCAAAGCGTTCTTTAAATGGGCCAGCATCATTTTTATCGGATTAAATGGTTTATCGATTTTGTACAATCTTTTCGGAAGAGTTTCTCTTTCCAATATGCTGACACTAACTGCTTTTATTTCTCTTACACAAATTGTGGCGTTAAGCGTTCTTTTGAAAATCATTTTAGAAATAATCCTTTTACAGATTTACACCACGAGAATAAAACGAGGAATTGAAAAAATATTCGATTACGAGAGTTTATCAGATACCTTAAAAAGACCTTTTATCATCGTAATTAGTTATATGTGGCTGGTTGTAATTGCATCAAATTTAAATATTTGGGAATCATTACGAGATTCGCTGGCTTCTTTATTAAGTCGCCCAAACACAATTGGAAGCATCACTTTTACTTTAGGAAATATTGTTCTGTTTTTTATTATTGTATGGATTGCGCATCTATTACAAAAATATGTCGCTTACTTTTTTGGAGAAATCGAAGACGAAAATGAAGAGAATATCAACAAAAGACAACATTCTAAATTACTCATAACAAGACTTATTGTTTTAATCGTTGGATATCTTTTAGCCGTTGCCGCTTCTGGAATGCCTTTAGACAAATTAAGTATTCTTTTAGGAGCTTTAGGTGTCGGTGTTGGACTTGGACTTCAGAATGTCGTTAATAATTTCGTTTCGGGTATTATTTTAATTTTTGATAAACCTATTCAAATTGGAGACGTTATCGATATAAGTTCAGAATCTGGACGAGTAAAATCGATGGGATTACGTACCACAAAAATCAACGCTCCAAACGGAGCCGAAATCATTATACCAAATGGTAATTTATTATCTCAAAATATCACCAACTGGACGTATACGGATAATTTCAAATTAGTAGATATTTCTATAGAAATTAGCGGCGATGCAACTCCAGAAGATATAAACGCAACCATACTAACCGCTCTTGAAAGTCTGCCTTTGGTAAATAATACCAGAACACCACAGATTTATTACAACTCAATTTCCGACAATAAGTTTAAACTGCAAATCAAATTCTGGTGCAGTATTTACAGAACCGAAGAAACAATCAGCACAGCCAAACAAGTTTTGTTCAGCAATTTTAAAGCTAAAGGATTTATTTTTTCGACTTAAAATCTGTTATTGCATTTTATTCTTTTAATATTTGTGTTTAACATATACCTAATAAAAAAGGTTTGAATGTAAATTCTTAGGTTCAAACCTTTTTTATTATTTTCTAAAAATTATTTTTTATCCAATAACTTCTCCAACAAACAAATTCAAATTATTCACAGCTTTTCAAATATGAACGAAACTCTCACGCCAGCTATAACTTAAAAAATTAAGGAAAAGAAATGAATAAGTTATTTACATTAGTCCTATTAGCTTTCAGCGCTTTCGCCTGTAACAAAACGAAAGAAACAAAAGAAACAAGCATTCATAAAATAATGATATATTCAGTAAATCTAGATATTGATAAAGGTTCTGATGTTAGTTGTCAAGATTTCAATTTAACTTTTGCCAATCATGTTAAAGATAAATCAATAGAAGACAAAGCTATTTAACAGAGTTTGAAAATCTCTTAAAAGAGACCCAAAAAATTAAAAAAAATAAGTCTGTAGATGTAAGAAGAAAAATTGTCATTTATTACAAAGACAAAACAGTAGATGCCTTATGCGCTGGCAGATTTAATATTTTAATTAATAATCAATTATTAGAAGAAAATACAGATCTATTAAATTTTGTACATGATTTGTAAAAAATCTTTTATCTCAAAAAAAAGAGACCAAAGGTCTCCTTTTTTTGTTCTGCCTTAGAAAACTATTTCCCATTAAGCTGTTTTTCCAAATAACCAATTTTTTCTAATCCTGCTTTATAAAAACCAATTCCTCATTATAATTCGCAATCCTCACTAAAGCATTATAAATATATTTCGAAACCAAAGCGCCGCCTTCAAAATTAATTAAATCAATATCATCTTCTGGTGTGTGATATTGCGGATGTCCGCCTGTGTGGAAACCAATTGCAGAAATTCCTGCTTTATAAAAAGTAACATGATCTGAACCGCCAACATCACCTGCGAATACCACTGGATTTAGTCCGCTGTTTTGTCCTAGGTTTTGCATGAGTTCTACTCCGTTTGGGAAAGTTCCAGCTCCGCCCATATAGATTTGTTTTTCGGCATTTAATCTTCCCACCATATCCATGTTGAGCATTACTTTTATGCTTTCTTTTTTTACTGGAAGATGGTTTACAAAATATTTAGATCCTAATAAACCTTCTTCTTCCCCACTAAAAGAAACAAAAATAATACTGCGTTTGGGCTTCACTTTCAGTTTAGAGACTTCTTCAAGAATACACAACAATGCCGAAACACCAGAAGCATTATCGTCGGCTCCGTTATGAATCGCCACAGTATCTTTTTTCTTGCTCCCCGATCCTATTCCGCCCCAGCCCCAATGGTCATAATGTGCGCCAATTACAATGAATTCATTTTTGAGTTTTTCATCAGAACCTTCTATAAATCCGAAAACATTTTGGGTCGCAACACTATCGGATTTCATTTTGTTAATTCCTTCTTTTACAAACACTTTAAAAGGCTGATAATAGCTATCGCCAAATTGCTGTAAACGGTATTTTTTAAAATGCTTTTTGATATAAGCTGCTGCCTTGTTATTCCCTTTTGTTCCTACAAAGCGCCCTTCTAACTTATCCGACGAAAGGTATTTATCGTGTTTGTAAAAAGTCTGTGCTAGTGTATTTTTTTGAGCATTTAAAACTGTACTCAAAAAAAACAGACATAAAACAATACTGCTCTTCTTTAAAAATTTCATAATTCTTTATCTAAAGGATTAGACACGGATCGAACTAATTCGCTTTTTGCAAATAAAACGAATACTTAAAATTTGTGAGACAATGTTTTTGCATAATCTATTTTTATTTTAAATCGAATGTGGTGTGCTTGATAAACTTTCGATCATAGGTGTACAAAACATGTATTTTTTTATCGGAAGTTTGAATAATTGCCGGATAACTGAACTCTCCTTCTTTTTGATTTTCAAGATCAAATAATTTTTTCCAGTTTACACCGTCGTTAGAATATTCTACATCGAGAACATTTCTTCCGTTAAACCAATCTTTTCCCATTTTTAATGGATTATTTACCAATAAAAATGATTTATTCGATAAAGTTACCGCATCGACTCCTGAATTTGAATTTACAACATTAATGCTATCCGTTTTCTGCCATGTTTTTCCATTATCTTCAGACCATGACGAAATCAATTTGTTATGTCGGCTTCGGGATAAAATCTGGATTTCTTTATCAGAATGAACTAAAAAGGTGGGCTGGATAATGTCGAAATTTTTCTTGTCGTTGATATCGGTAGTCGTCCAGCTGTCGCTGGTTTCATTATACGTTTCAATAAAAACTCTCCATTTGTTATCGTCGATACTTTCGGTACTGCTTCCGCATAAAATAATTCCAGGAGAAGTTTCGATTGGCTTGTTTCGGATGGGTCCTAAAATTCCTTTTGGCAGATATTTTGATTGGCTCCAAGTGTTTCCGTTGTCTTTAGAAACGATCATCGCACCAAACCATTCTCTTGGATTTTTTCCAACTTTATAAAACAAATATAAATTTTGTGCTTTACTTTTAAACAAAACCGGATTCCAGCATGGCAGTGTATCGCCGTCTTTTACTAAAGGTTTGATAAGTTCTTTTGGTGCCGACCATTTTTTGTCTTTATACGAAGAAACATAAATCCCAACATCTTTTGCGCCTTCGTATTTACCGCCAAACCAGGCTGCCATGATATTATTGGGTTCCAATTCGACTAATGTTGAGGCGTGGCTTGCTGCCGTAACGGGTTTTTCGGCTATGTAATTTTGTGTGATATTAACGGCCTGCACTTCTTTTTTTACTGATTTACAGGAAAACAAAACAGCAGTCAAAATAAAAGCCGATACATATTTTTTTACATTCATAATCTGATTTTTATATAAAAGAAAAGGAGAGTTACCTCTCCTTTTGCTTATTATAAGTAACGAATCTCGTTTTCTTTACTTGTATTATTTAGTATCCCACCAAAGTCTTGTTCCTCCTGAATCAGGTCCTCCAAGTTTTGAAATACCATCTGTAACAGCGTCTTTGTTTGAAGAATATTCGTTTGTTGTGTAGATAATTCTTTTCATCAAACTTTTTCCAACTCCTGCATCGTTATTATCTGTATTTAATGGCGGATAAATCACTTTTGCATCGCTTCTTCTTAAATCAGCCCAAGCTTCCCAAGATTCAGGGAAAATTGCTAAGTATTTTTGAACTGCGATCTGCGTACGTTGATTAGCTTCTGTTCCAGACCATGCAACAGGTAATTTAACTGGAATATCTAATAAATCTAAGTTTGGATAAACCGTTAACACGTTTGGTAAAGTTGGTAAAGTCGATCCTGAAATATAAGCATTGATTGCAGCCGTATCAGTAATTCCCCATTGTTGTAAAGACAATCTAATACCTGTTTCATAAAGAGACTGAGCGCTTCCACCCATGTTCCATCCGTTTAAGGCTCCTTCTGCTCTGCTTAAGTAATTTTCAGAAGCCATGAAAACTTCGATATTTTTACTTTCACTAAGTGTATTTGCTGCACCATTACCCATAATGTCGTTATTGAAAGCAGAAAATTTAGTTGTTCCAAATTGATCTTCTAAACCTCCAACTGGTTGTCCTCTATAGACTTTTGTTTGAGCTGCTGCATCAAGAGGTGCAAACCATTTTTCTAAACGAGGGTCATTGTATCCAACCAAGATACTTTCCATAGAAGCTGTCATAGTATAACCCCAGCTGTTCACAATCATGTTTAAATTGTTTGGAGTAATATTACTTACTTTGAAGAATGCACTTTGAGCATTAGTTTCCATAACTCCAGCTGCTACAGCAGCTTCTGCTTGAGTTTTTGCTTTTGCTGGTTCTTTATCAGAAATTCTTAAAGCTAAACGAAGTCTCATACTGTTTCCAAACACTCTCCAGTTTGCTACGTTTCCAGAATACAAACGATCGTTTGGCTGAAATGCTGCTACAGTTGTAAGTGAAGAACTTTTTAAAGTAGCATTTGCTTCATCTAATAATTTAAAGAAATCTTCATAAATAAATTCAACGCTGTCATAAGCAACTTTTTCTTTTCCGTTTCCTGCTTCAGTGTAAGGAATTGGTCCGTATGCATCAACCATTTGGTTGTACATGAAAACTTTCCAGATTTTAAGGATTGCTAAAGCTTCAGCATTTCCTTCAGATGCTTTAATCGCATTGTTTAAAGCTGGAACAGCAACTGTGTAGAATCTTGTCCATCCACGTCCTTCATATCCATTTACAAATGCATTTCTTTCAGTACCATATCCACAATTTAAGTAGTGAATGAAGGTTGAAGACAAAATACCTGTCGCGATACCCCATGTTCCTTGATCATCAACTCCAGGAGATGAATAAGAACCATTGTGAATACCTGCATAAAGTGCAGATGCGAATGAAGGTCCTGCTAAAGTAGCATCTAATTGATCTTCAGTCAATGAATTAGGATCTTTGTTTATTTCATCAAAATCGCCGGTACAGCTTGATAAAATAGAAACTGCCATTAATGCAACTCCTAACGTTTTTATTTTAAAACTATATTTCATGATGTCTCTCTTTATTTAATTAAAATCCAAATTTAACATTAACTCCATAATCTCTCGTTGAAGGAATGTTGAAAGATTCTATACCTTGCAGGTTTCCTGTTCCTGCTCCTGCTTCTGGATCAAAATATTTAGCTTTGTTCACGAAGAAGAATAAATTTCTTCCTACTAATGAGAAATCAATATTTGTAAATCCTGAATTACCTAATAATCGTTTTGGTAATGAATAACCAAATACAAGCTCTCTTAATCTGATGTTTGTAGCATCATAAATAAAAGGTTCTGCGATAGGAGTTCTTTGTCCAATTGCTGTCCAGTATTGTTCAGCTGTAATGCTTGTTGTGTTTGGAGAATACGTTCCGTTTCCGTTAGAAACAACACCATCTACTACAATTCCGCCTTGTCTTCCTGCTAATGTAATATCACTAACCCCTAAACCAGCTTGTCTAGCTTGAGTGTATGAAATAACTTCACCACCAATTCTGAAATCAACTAAGAAACTTAATGAGAAATCTTTGTATTTGAAGCTGTTTCTAAAACCACCTGTCCAGTCTGGGTTGAAGTTTCCTGCACGAACGTCGAAACCGTTTGTCGCTAATGGAATACCCGCGCTGTTTACAATAATATTTCCGTTTGGATCTCTTTGGAAACCTTTAATATATAAGTCTCCGTATTCACCACCTTGAACAACTTTACTTCTTACTAAACGTCCTTCACCAAGTACTAATTCATCTCTTCCATCATAAATAGATTTTACTTTAGATTTATAAGATGCATAGTTTGCTGTAATATCCCAGCTGAAGTTTTCAGTTTGAATAGGAGTTGCAGTAAGTGTAAGCTCGATACCTTTGTTTTCAATATCACCACCGTTTACAATCGCTCTTGAATAAGAAGAAGATTCTGGAGTGTTGATGTAGAAAATCTGATTGTCAGTTAACGTATTGAAATACGTGAAATCTAAACCTAAACGGTTGTTGAAGAATCTCACATCAGCACCAAACTCTGTAGAAGAAGAAATCTCTGGTTTTAAGTTTGGATTTGCTTTTGTGCTTTGTCCGTATAACATACCGCCGTTTCCTCCAATATATGAGAATCTTTGTTGTGTTTGATAAGGATCTGTATCGTTACCCACTTGTGCATAAGAAGCTCTTAGTTTTGCAAAACTGATTACTTCAGGTAATGTTACCATATCTGAAATAACCGCAGAAAGACCAAATGAAGGATAGAAATAATCGGTTGGTAAAGTAGAAGACCAGTCATTTCTAGCGGTAAGATCTAAGAATAAATAGTTTCTGAAACCAATTTGACCAAATCCGTAAACAGAATTGATTCTTTTTTCTGAAGCTGTAGAAGTCGATTGAACTGTTTGTACGTTAGCCAATGCGAAGAAGTTTCTTTTACTTAATACACCTCCTGAGTTTAAAGCTGAACTATTTTGCTGTAATGAACTCGCACCAGCATTAAGTCCGATAGAGAAATCACCAAATTTTTGGTTGTAAGCAAGTAAAGCATCAATGTTTAATTCGCTTACTGTTTCATAAGATTCGCTGTATGAACCTAAGTTGCTGTTAAAAGCTGCAGTTGCATATCTGTTTCTTACGTTTTTGTTGGTCATTTGGTCTAAACCTGCTCTACCTTGTAAGCTTAAGTGTTTATTAAACTCATATTTAAGAGATGCTAAACCAATAAATCTGTTTCTTTTATCTGAACGAGCATCATCTCTTAAAGCAGACCAGAATGGGTTTCCTCCTGGAGATCCCGTTTCGTCAATAAAATAATTTAATTGTCTTTGTCCTGCAGCATCAAAATATTCAAAGTTTTTGTAATCGTTATACGCGATACTACGAGGCAATAAATAAGCTGAGGTTCCGATTGATTCTTCTCCTGTTCTTAATAAGTTATCGATATCTTGAACAATGTAGTTTGTTTTAACATCTAAAGATAATTTATCAGAAATTTTGCTTGTCAATCTTAAGTTAAGATTGTGTCTGTCTAATTGGTTACCTCCAACAATACCTTCAGCACGTGTATTCGTATAAGAGAAATATCCTTGCGCTTTTTCGTTACCAGCAGTAACCGTTAAAGTGTTTGCTAAGTTATATCCTGTTTTATAGAAATCAATAACGTTATTTGGTTGTGGAGAATAGCTTTGTGTAGCCGGTCCGGTATAATTTGGATTACGAACTAATTGCCATGCAGATACCTGACGACCGTCTAAAGGTGCACCCCAGCTTGAGCTTGAATTCGAAACATAATTTCCATTTGTACCTTGACCATATTCATTTTGAAGGTTCATCAAGTTGTACGCTGATGAAGCCATGAAGTTAGACGATACCGAAACTGATGTTTTTCCTGCTTTACCAGATTTTGTTGTAATTACGATAACACCATTACTCGCTCTTGATCCGTAAAGAGCTGCAGCAGAAGGTCCTTTCAAAACTGTCATCGAAGCAATATCCTCAGGGTTGATATTCGAAATACCATCTGGCTGAGTTGTACCTCCTGTATCGATGTCAGGATTTGTTGTAGTTGTTCCGTTACTGATTGGCACACCATCTACTACATATAATGGCTGGTTGTTTCCGTTAAGAGATCGGTTACCTCTTAATGTAATTCTTGACGCAGAACCAACACCATTTGAAGTAGTAGAAAAGTTAAGACCTGCAACTTTACCTGAAAGTGAGTTGGCAACGTTTAAAGATCTTGCTTCTGATAACTCGTCTACAGAAACGTTCTGAGCTGAGTAAGTAATTGCTTTTTTCTCTCTCTTAATACCAAGAGCAGTAACCACTACCTCGCCTAATTGTTGAGTAGCAGCACCTAAAGCAGCGTTGATAGTAGTTTGAGTTCCTACTGTAACCTCTTTTGAAGCTGAACCAACATAAGAGAAAACCAAAACTGCTGATTGATTTGGAACTGTAATTGAGTATTTACCATCAAAATCTGATGATGTACTTGTTTTTGTTCCTTTAACAACAACGTTTGCTCCAGGGATCGGAATTCCGCTTTGAGCATCTGTTATCGTTCCTTTTACTGTAGTTTGCGCTTCTAGACTTTGAAAGCCAAATAAGCACACAACAAACAGTAATTTTAGTACGTCCTTGATCATATTTAGTTGTTTTTTGAGTTAATAACATGTTAAACTTAAGAATACATTTTGTTAACAGAATATAATTTCGACAAATGACAATTTTGAAAAGGTGTTGGGAGTACATTTATCTTTTTTGGATACGAAAACGTTTTATCTTGTAATCTTAATCTTCCTTAAATAACAAAGGCGTTTCGAATTAATCTAAATGATTTATAGCTTTTTCAAAAGCATTCATTATTAAAGATTCGAAACGCCTAAAATAATCGATCGTTATGCCGATTTAACTCAAATTAATTGAATTTTACTTTACTACTTTAAAAGTATTTTTTAACAAATCTGTAGAATTTCCTCCAACCATCACTTCAAAATCTCCAGGTTCTACAACTCGTTTCATTTCTCTGTTCCAAAGAGATAATTCGTCTGGTGTAAGTGTAAATTCAACAGTTTTAGTTTCTCCTTTTTTGATGTTAAGTCTTTTGAATCCTTTTAATGTTTTTTCAGGTGTCGTTACAGAACTATATACATCATTAATATATAATTGTACCACTTCGTCACCGTCTCGGTCTCCTGTGTTTTTAACATCAACCGAAACTTTTAGTTCTCCGTCTAATTTTATCGACGAAGAGCTGATTTTAAGGTTTGAATATTCAAACTTCGTATAACTCAATCCGTAACCAAATGTGTATAACGGATGCTCGCTCTCTGCTACATATCTGTGAATTGCAGATGGTTTTTGATTATAATATATAGGTAACTGTCCAACTGATTTCGGAACTGTAATTGGAAGTCTTCCTCCTGGGTTGTAATCTCCAAATAAAACATCAGCTACAGCTCTTCCTCCAAATTCTCCCGGGAACCAGCCTTCCACTACTGCCGGAATGTTTTCAGCAATCCAGTTTGTAGAAAGCGGACGACCATTTAATAACACACAAACTACCGGAGTTCCTGTTTTTTGAATCGCTTCAATCAATTCCTGCTGCATTCCGTGTAAATTCAAATCGGCAACATCTCGGTTTTCTTCCACCAATTCGTTTGATTCTCCTAAAACCACAATCGCAACATCGGCTTTTTTAGCGGCGTCGATTGCTGGCTGCATGTTTACTTTTTCTAAGTTCCAGCGTAAGTGAGCTCTGGCTCCCCAGCCCCCTTCCCACATTTCAATGCGGACTTTGTATTTTTTTCCTGCTTCGATATTTTTTGGAGTGGTCACAATACTTGTAGCTCCTTTTGTCCAGTTGTCGATAACCAATTGATCATCAACCCACATTCTGATTCCGTCATCAGAACTTAAACCTAACCAGCCGTCAAATGATTTGTCTGATTGGATATAGCCTGTCCAGCGAATAGAGAAATCATCCACATTAACACCGTCACCAGGCGCCCAAGGCCAGTCAAATTCTAATTGGCTGTCTATACGCGTTAAAGCCGGAGTTCCTTCTAAATTTCTGTTATTGAAATATTCTCCTTTTAATCCGTTTTGAGATCCATCTGAAGTAAATAAATATTTAGATGGAATAGCCTGTCCTTTTACAATCAGCGGCACACCTTCTTCATAAACCACATTCGCTGTTTTTCCCACTAATTGCTGAACGCCTTCAAAAACGGTCACTCCAACACTATTTTTAGGAGCATAACCTCCCATTCTTGAAGCATTTGCATTTGGTCCGATAACCGCAATGTTTTTAATGCTTTTACTTAATGGTAAAATATTGTTGTCGTTCTTCAACAAAACCATTGATTTCTGAGCTGCTTCTAATGCAACCGCTTGATTTTCTTTGGTATGAAAACGTTCTTTAATTAAGTTTTTATCGGTATATGGATTTTCAAATAATCCTAATAAGAATTTCAAACGCAAAACGTCTCCCGCTGCACGATCGATGTTTTCCATTGTCAATTTCTTTTCGTTTACCAGTTCAATGAGGGTGCTTTGCCAGAATTCGTTTGAAAAATCATAAAACTGCATATCCACTCCTGCAGAAACCGCTTCTCTAATACTTTCTTTTGGAGAATCAGAAACTTTGTGTGTTGTTTGAATGTATTTAATAGCTCCTAAATCTGAAACCACAAGTCCTTTAAAACCCCATTCGTTTCGTAACACATCTGTTAATAACCAATGGTTTGCCGCACAAGGAATTCCGTCTAACTCAGAATACGCACACATGGTTCCTAAAGCACCGCCTTTTCTGAAGGTTTTTTCGAATGAAGGCAAATGATCTTCACGGGCAGAACGTTCTCCCACTAAAATTGGCGAAGAATTTCCTCCCGCCTGCGGAATACCGTGAACTGCAAAGTGTTTGGGTTCTGCAATAATAGAACGATCTGATTTTAAATCATCTCCCTGCAATCCTTTAATGAATGCCAAACCAATTTCACTGTTTAAGTAAGCATCTTCACCAAAAGTTTCAGCAACTCTTCCCCATCTTGGCTCACGCCCTAAATCTAAGTTGGGTCCAAAACCAAAATGAACTCCGTGCGCTCTGGCTTCCATACCAATTACTTTTCCCACTTTGTCTAAAACAGAAGTGTCCCAAGTTGCGCCAAGACCAATATTCATTGGAAAAGCGGTACTTCCTTCGTCTAAATATCCGTGGAGCATTTCACACATAATCAACGCTGGAATCCCCCAGCGATTTCCTTTGATTACATTGGTTTGCAAATCGTTGATCATTTTCGCTGAACGCGGATACAAATCATGAATCGCTCCAATTCCTAATTTCCCAATTTTTTCAGCCGATTTGCCTTTGGCAAAATCTTCTTTTTCTTTAAAGAAATCTCCTCTGTACATATCCATCTGACGTACTTTTTCTTCAAGTGTCATATGGCTTAACAAGTCTTTTACTCTGTCTTCAACAGGCGCTTTCGCATCTTGATACAGATACTTTTTCTGGGCGTGGGTCTGGTTTAAAAAACCAACAGCCATTACAAAAATAATGGCCGTTTTCCTCATTCTTAATTGTAACATAGTTGTGTGTGTGTTTAATTTTGAATCACTTTAAGCTTTGTTCCATTCACAAAATCATCATGCGAAATAAAAAAGCTGTTAAGTTTTTTTCCGTTTAGCTCAATCGAATTGATTTTTCCTCCATTATTTTCTTGTCTTTCAATTACGATGTTTTCTTTTTTATAATATCTTGGATCTAATTTGATCGTCACTCTATGAAACATTGGCGTTGTAATCGTGTAAATTGGATCTCCCGGAGAAATTGGATAAATTCCCATCATCGAATACACTAACCAAGCTGACATTGTTCCTGTATCATCATTTCCTGGCAATCCTTTTGGTTCATTTTTAAAATGTTCTCTAACCAATCGTTTCACGTGTTCTTGTGCTTTATATTCTTCACCTTTCACGTAATTAAACAAATACGGATTTGCAATGTCTGGCTCATTTGCCATATCAAATTGTTTGCTGTCGAAAATTTTCTGCAATTGCGCTGAAAAAGGTTTTTCACCTCCCATTAATTTCATTAATCCCTTAATGTCGTGAGGAACCATAAAATTATACTGCCAGGCATTTCCTTCGATAAAACCAACATTTTCTTCAAAATTAGCTCCAGAAGTTGGATCAAAAGGCTCATACCAATCTCCGTTTGCTGTTCTTGGGCGAAGTAAATTCAGATTCTTATCAAATAATTTTCTGTAGGATAACGAACGGTTTTTAAAACGTTTTACATTTTCTTTGTCTCCAAATTCGTTAGCCATAAGCGAAATAGCATAATCTGAAATGTTGTATTCCTGAGTGGTCGATACAGGACCTTTGTTATCTGTTGTTAAATATCCTTTTTTGATATAATCTTTCAATCCCGGACGAAGCGGATTATTTTCAATCTGATCGGCACCTTTCAACATCGCGTAATACGCTTTCTGAACATCAAAATCATGAATCCCTTTTAAGTAAGTATCTGTAATTACAATACTTGCCGGATCGCCAACCATAGTAAAAGTTTCGGTTGAGTTTAATTCCCATTTAGGTAACCAGCCGTTTTCATCGAACATGTCAAGCATGCTTTTTACCATATCAGATTGCTGTTTTGGATAAACCAATGACATTAATTGATGGACATTTCTGTACGTATCCCACAATGAAAATACGGTATAACGAGTATCTTTGGTTTTACCAATTTTCTTTCTTTTGATTTCTGGATATTCTCCGTTAAAATCATTTAAAGTATTTGGATGAATTAAAGTATGATACAATGCCGTGTAGAAAATCGTATTATCGTCTTGAGAACCGCCTTCAACTGAAATTTTAGAAAGCTCTTCGTTCCATTCATTGTACGTTTCTTTGTAAACAGCATCAAACGATTTGTTTCCTACTTCTTTTGCTAAGTTTTCGCGGGCATTTTCAATGCTTACATACGAAATCCCAATTTTAACCTCAACGGTTTCTTCTTTGTCGAATTTATACGTGAAATACGTTCCAATACTATCTCCAACTACGGTTTTGATCGTATTATCCATCATTCTCGCTTTTCCGTTATACCCCATCCATTGTGCTTCAACGCCGTTGTATTTCGCAGGCTTTTTCCAAACACCGAATTTATCGGCAGGCTTCGAAAATTTAGCCACAAAATAAACCGGATAAGCATCTTCGGGACTATTGTAACAAAATGAACCAACAGAACGCATTCCTTCTATCTCTGTCGAAGAAACTACTCTTACCATTGCTCCTTCTTCATTGGTTAATCCTAAACCAAGATTTAATAAAACATTAGATTGCCCTTTCGGGAAAGTGAATCTGCTGACTCCCACTCGTTTTGAAGCGGTAAATTCGCTTTTAATTTTGTATTTGTTGAGGTTTACACTGTAATATCCAGCTTTTGCTACTTCATCAGAATAAGTTGAACCGTATTTTAAATGATCGATTTCAACTTCTCCTGTTGTTGGCATTACTAAAATAACGCCTAGATCCGGGCAGCCTACACCGCTCATATTAACCTGAGTAAATCCGGTTAAAAACGTGTTTTCATTCACATACGGATTCGAAAGCCACTGGCTGTCTTTTTCCATTGGCGTGTTTTTTACTCCAGCAACATTAAACGGACTTATACTAGCCATTCCCCTTGGTGCAATTGGTCCTGGAAACGCCGCCCCGTAATTTGATGTTCCAATAAACGGATTGACATAATCAGCCGGTTGCTGCGCAAAAATTGTGATGCTAAAAAACAGCATGTACAAAATACATGCTGTTTTAAATTTATTGGTGGTATGTAAAACCATAGGTTTCATTCTTATCTGTTGATCGCTTCGATTTTTAAAGTCCACGCTTCTTTTGCAGGAAGATTGTTTCTTAAACTTTCTGGAATAATTACTTTAAATCCGTTTCCTTCTTTTGTCCATTTTAAAGAAGTTTTAGAACCTAACATGGTAATTTTTGTTCCTTTTTTAGGGCTGATAGATTTCACTGTAACTTCTGCGGGAATTTTATCTTCTCCTTCTTTAGCTAAATAAAATGCAAATACATTTCCTGCTTTATTTTGTGTAAAACAGATGTTTTCTTCTTTATAAGGTTCGATTGGTTTTGTGTTGTAAATCGCTACGCTGTTTACTTTCATCCAGTCTCCGTATGCTTGTAGCAAATCGTAAGCGCCTTTATCCCATTCTCCTTCCGGGCTTGGAGCCACGTTTAATAACAAGTTTCCGCCTTTTGCCACGATATCGACTAACATGTGAATACCTTGTCTTCCTGTCATATAGGTCGCATCTGGAGTATAAGACCATCCGCCACCAGCTGGAATACAAGATTCCCATGGGTAAGGCAATGTTTTAGCAGGAACACGTCCTTCTGGAGTTAAGTAGTTTTGGTTTTTACCGTGAACCGCTCTGTCAACTACGATTAAACCTGGCTGTTTTTGGCGTGCTTTAATCACCAATTCATCCATTTTAGGATCTTGATCTACGACTCTGTGTTTGATGAAACCGTTTTTAGATTCGTTTTCTGTAAACTTCTCGTCGTAGTTTTCTTTGATGTTGACTTGGTCTCTTTTTCTAACCCATCCTCCATCTAACCATAAAATGTCTACTTTCCCGTAGTTCGTTAAGATTTCTAAGATTTGATTGTGAGTGAAATCAACGTATTTCTGCCATTTGTCTGGATATAAGGACGGATCGTAGTTTACGTTTCTGTCGAATGGTGGAAAATATGGATCCCAGTAATATTCACTATGCCAGTCTGGTTTCGAAAAATAAGCTCCAGTTGAAATACCTTCTCCTCTAAAAGAGTTGAAAATCTCTTTTAAAACATCTGCTTTTGGATTGGTATGAAAAGGAACATCTTTGCTCGTAATTTTATAATCAGAATATTTAGTATCGTACATGTTAAATCCGTCATGGTGTTTTGTAGTGAAAACCATGTATTTCATTCCCGCATATTTAGCTGCTTTTGCCCATTTTGCAGGATCAAATTTTACTGGATTAAACGTTTTTCTTAATCCTTCATAATCGGCAATGTATTGATTGTAATTTGCAGGATTGCTTCCTTTTTTACGTTCACACCATCCGTAATCTTCTGGGCAGATCGACCATGATTCTACAATTCCCCATTGGCTGTAAGTTCCCCAGTGCATTAGTAAACCAAATTTTTTCCCCTGCCATTCTTCTAAATTTTTCAATACTAATGGGTCTGTTTCTGGTACATAGCGCTCATCTTCATAAATGGCCTGCGAAAACATCTGAACCGAAAATAACATCGCGATTATGAATATTCCTTTTTTCATCTTTATTCTATTTATAGTTTTTGTTTTTTATTTTAATTGTAAAAATCACATTTAACGATTGAGATATTTTTTAACCCAATTCTCCTAATTTTTGTCATTTCGACAGAGGAAAAATCACATTCGCGAAGGGCATACTAGACTTAATTGCTATGTGAACCCAAAGTTGAAACTTTGGGCTATGTTCAATGCTATGGGTTAGAAACTAGTTTCTTTTTTCTTTCTACACATAAAAAATCTATGTTTCTATGTGTTTAAAAAAATTAATTCACTACAATCTCATCCACAAATATCCAAGAGCTTTCTCCTTTTGGACTTTTCTTTAAGTTGCCTGCAATTACTTTTACAAAGCGTGCATTTTGTTTTTGAAAACTGATTTTAAAATCTTTCAATTCCGGAAGCGGATTTACAGCATACGGACGCGTTATTTTCCCAACCTGTTTGTATTTAATTCCGTCGTTAGAAACCAATACTTTTACTTCAACAGGAAAATTAACTCCTGCTCCCTGACTTTCTAAAGTTCCTACTGATACCTCTTCTACGCTTTCCTGTTTTTGGAAATCAATTACCAATTCCATATCATTTACTAACCAAGCCTGCCATTGTCCGTCATGGAAATTTTTGCTTCCTCTAATTGTGTTTACCATGGTATTGGCATCACCTTTATAGTTCTGATTGTAAGGCGTTAAGTATTTTACTTTCTGAGCAAATCCTTTATGAAAAATAATGGTATCTGTATATGTTTTTCCTACTGGCTTATCATTTTGAAATAAAGAAGCTTTTAAAACTGTCGTTCCTGTAATCTCAATTGGCGTTGTATATTTTACAGCATGATGCTCGATACTTTTATCACCCAAAACATAACGAATGTCTGGATTTGGAAATTCATTTTTCAGTTCTACTTTGATTTGTTTATTTGCTAAATCGGCTGTAGAAGAAGCGGTAACCAAATAAGCACTTTTCGCATAATTGATTCCTAAATAATCGTAACGTTTTAATAATGAAAACAATCTTGTTGTAAAATCATCCCAGTTTCTTTTTTCTTTCGGGCTCCATAATGTTTCTGATAAAGCGGCTAATCTTGGGAAAATCATGTATTCAGAATCTTTTGGCAATGCTAGATGTTCTGCCCATAAATTAGCTTGTCCGCCTAATACGTGTGATGCTTCCTGAGGTGTCATGGTCGAAACTACAGGATCAAATTTGTACACTTCGCTTAATGGGTTGTAAGCGTCAAAAGCTAAAGGTTCTTCGTTTTGCGGACCTTGGTAAAAGTTGAAATAGCAAGGAGATTCCGGTGTCATAATCACGTCGTGACCTTGATCTGCAGCTTCGATTCCGCCTTTCATTCCTCTCCAGCTCATTACCGTTGCTTCAGGAGCTAAACCACCTTCTAAAATTTCATCCCAGCCAATTACTCTTTTGCCTTTTGAGTTGATGTATTTTTCGATTCGTTTTACAAAATAACTTTGTAATTCTTCTACACTTTTAAGGTTGTTGTCTTTGATTCTTTTCTGGCAGTACGGACATTTTGCCCAATTTGTTTTAGTTGCTTCGTCGCCGCCAATATGAATGTATTTTGAAGGAAAAATTTCCATGACTTCATCTAATACATTCTGCAGAAATTCAAAAGTAGTTTCCTTTCCAGCACAATAAATATCGGTAATAGGCCATAATCCTCCTGATGGCACTCCAATTTTCTGATCAAAACAAGCCAATTCTGGATACGATGCAATCGCACTGCTTACGTGAGCCGGCATTTCGATTTCTGGAATTACTTCGATATTTTTTGATGCCGCATATTTTACAATTTCTTTTAATTCTTCCTGAGTAAAAAAGCCTCCGTAAGTTCCTTTTTGATCTGGGCTTACAGCAAGTCTGGCGTTCCATGATAAGTTTTCCTGATCAACTCTCCACGCACCAACTTCTGTTAGTTTTGGGTATTTTTTAATCTCAATTCTCCAGCCTTGATCGTCAACTAAATGTAAATGTAAAACGTTCATTTTGTGCATTGCCAAACGATCGATTGTTGCCAGAATATAATTTTTATCGAAGAAATGACGCGATAAATCGAGCATTAAACCTCTCCATTTAAATCGTGGTTCATCATTAATCGTTACACTTGGAATCTGCCATTTTGCAGATGTAATCGCATATTGGCTTTCGATGGCTTCAGGAAGTAATTGTCTAATACTTTCTAAAGCGTACATAAAACCTGCATTTCCTTTCGCCGAAATAACGATGCTGTTTGGGTTTACATCTAAAATATAGGCTTCGTTTTTTAAGTTTGGATCAACTTTAAACTGAACAAAATTGCTTGTTGGCGCTTTTGCCACAGATTCTGGTTTCCATCCCGCTGCAATGGCAAATTTAGAAGCCAGAGTATTTGCAGCTTCTTTTTGAAAATCGCTGTTTACAACAAACTTTGTATCTTTTGTAAATTCAAAAACACCTGTTTTTATAAAAGTCTGAGTCGGTTTCGGGATGATGCGAATGTCTTTTTCTGTGAAAACTTTCTGCGCATACGAAGAAGTCACAAGAGCAAGAAAACCGATTATCAAATAAGATTTTATAATTCTCATAATCTGTTATTTTAATGAAGGTGTTATTTTAAATTGGTATTGATATGTTTTGTCTTTCAGCAAATATTTTTCCATTGGCCATGCCTGCCAGCTGTCAATTCCTCCTACTCCCATTTGTTTGTAGTCGATTTTTAAACTTGTTAAATCTCTTTCTTTCAATTCGGCAGCGTGTCTCTGATCTTTTTCTAAACCATCATCTAAATCTTCGTTTAAGAAATGTAAAGCAGTAATCGCTAATAAATTATCTGATGTTACGGTTAATTTCAATTTATCGCTTACTAATTCTAAAAAGCGGACATCGGTTTTATTTCCGGTTTCCTGCGGACGGATATACGGATAATACTGCTCAGAAACCGTTTGGTTATAAAGTCCAACTTCTGAACTGTAATTTCTGTCGATATAATTCTCGTGCGGTCCTCTTCCGTAATAGGTTAAATTGCTGAATTCTTTCGGAACAATGACTTCCATTCCAAATCTTGGCAGTATTGGCTGTTCTTTCGTTTTATCCATATTTAAAACTTCTTTCACCACTAATTCTCCGTTGCTGTTCAATTCGTAATTCAATTCAACTGTTGAATTTACCTGAGGCAAACTATACGTTGCTTTTACTGCAATTTTATTGTCTTTTGTTGGAACGAAAGTCCAGTTTACCAGCGTTGGATTTTCTGTTGCTTCTTTCCAAGCGACTAAGTTTTTCTGGAAGTTTGCTCCAAAATCATTGTCGTTTGGCGCTCTCCAGAAATTTGGGCGTAATTGATATCCTTCTTTTATAATTAGCTGGTTATTGAATGAATATCCGTTAATAAATCCTGTTTTTTTATCAAAAGTAATTTCGGCTTTATCACTTTTAAAAACGGTCGCATTTGCTTTTTTCTCAACTGTAATTTTTCCTTCTCCTTTTAAAGTGATATCATTTTTCCATTCGCCTTTGTAAGCCAATTGTTCTCTGGCAATTTCAAAACCTTTTGGCAGGAATGGCTCTTCTTGTTTTAAAGTATAAGAGATATTGATAAAAGCTTCTTGAAATTGTTTATCTCCTAATTTAATTGGTAATTCATAGGTTTTTGACTGATTTGGATCAATTGCTAAATAATCGATTTTACCTGAACTTTGAACAACTCCATCTAAAACCAATTTCCAGTTTAAAACTACATTGCTCAAGTCTTTAAACGAAAATTCATTGTACACTTTTATAGTTGCCGTTTGTTGATTTTCCCAAGAAGTCAAAATGTTCTGCATTACATTTTTTACTTCAAAAGCATGTGGATTTGGTTTTCTATCGACTGTAAAAACGCCGTTGTTTACAAAGTTGTTATCGCTTTTTACGTCTTTTGGACCAAAATCTCCTCCGTACGCTAAAATCGTAGTTCCGTTGTCTAATTTTTTATAAACCGATTGATCGATCATGTCCCAAATAAATCCGCCCTGAAAGTTTGGATATTTACGAATCACATCCCAATAATCTTTAAAATTCCCCATAGAATTCCCCATTGCATGCGCATATTCGCACTGAATGTAAGGTCTTGTTGGGTTTGGATTTGCCAAAATATATTCTTCCATTTTGTTTGGAGAACTGTACATTGGATCAATAATATCCGAATCCCATTCGAATTTTAAATCTTTTCCGTCCCAAGCGCCCGCTGTTGCTCTTTCGTACTGAATTGGTCTTGATTTATCACGGTTTTTAATCCATAAATAACCTCTGTAGAAGTTGTAACCGTTTCCAGCTTCGTTCCCCATACTCCAGATGATGATTGAACTATGGTTTTTATCTCTTTCGATCATACGCTGCATACGCTGAAGGTGCGCCAATTCCCAGTCTGGTTTATTACCAAGCGTTTTGGTAATATCGTAACCCATTCCGTGAGATTCGATATTGGCTTCATCGACTACATAAATTCCGTATTTATCGCATAATTCGTAGAAATATTCGTCGTTTGGATAATGCGACATTCTCACCGCATTGATATTATACTCTTTCATCAGTTTAATATCCTGCTCCATTCTTTCTCTGGAAATCGTCTGACCTGTAATTGGATCCACTTCGTGGCGGTTTACTCCTTTAATGTAAATCGCTTTTCCGTTTACTAAAAGCTGTCCGCCTTTAATTTCAACTTTTCTGAAACCAACGTTTTGATTAATTACTTCCACAACGTTTCCTTTTTTATCTTTTAAAAGGAAAGAAACTCGGTATAAATTCGTAATTTCGGCACTCCATTTCTTCGGATTATTTACTACAAAATCGAAAGTTTGTTTTTCGCTTAAAGCGGAAATAACTTTTGAAGTCACAACCTTTTCTCCGTCTTTTAATTGTACTTCTAAACTATAATTGTCTTTTGCATTTACATTTGAAAATTGAGTTGAAATTTTCAAACTTCCGTTTACGTAATTTGCATCTAAATCCGGAATGATTTCAAAGTCATTTAAATGCGCTTTATTTCTCGCAACTAAATACGAATCTCTAGTAATTCCGCTCATTCTCCACATGTCCTGACATTCTAAGTACGAACCGTCATTCCATTTCATTACTTGTAAAACGATGAGGTTTTTACCTGTTTTTACGTATTTGTTGAGGTTGAATTCAGAAGGTAATTTTCCGTCTTCACCATACCCTACATACACTCCGTTTACCCAAACTGTTAAGTTTGATTTTGCTGTACCAATGTGAAGAAAAATGTCTTTTCCTTCCCATGATTTATCGATAGTAACTTCTCTTCTGTAAACTCCTGTCGGGTTATAATTGGTTGGCACAAACGGTGGATTTGGTGCCATTAAATAATCAAAATCGTAAGTGGTGTTTACATACACCGGATATCCATAACCGTTTACATCCCAGCTTGCCGGGATTTTAAAATTATCCCATGATGAATCGTTAAAGCTGCTTTTTTCAAATTCCTTTGGAAGATCGGCTGGCTTGTTAACGTATTTGAATTTCCAAGCGCCGTTTATATCTAAATAATTTTTAGATTCTCTCCAGTTGTTTTTGGCAGCGGCTGTTTCATTTTCAAAAACATAATAAGCAACGTGCATGGGCTCTCTATTATCTTCATTGATTTTTTCATTCTGCCAGAACGGAATTTTTTCCTGCGCATTAACGGATAAAACTGAGGAAATTAGTAAGGTTGTTATGAATACTATTTTTTTCATTCTTTGTTTTTGTTTGAACACATAGCCCCGATGAACATCGGGATAGATTGTGAGAGAAAAATCTATATTTCTATGTGTTTTAAAATTTTTATTCCTGTTTGTCATTTCGACCAAAGGGAGAAATCGCACTAGAAATTCCTCAAAGCAATTCGTCAATCTTTGTCGAATTACGTGTGCGATTTCTCCTTACGTCGAAATGACAAATATTGCGTAATCTATTTATCCCAAGACATTTTAAATTTGGCATCTTCCATTCTGTGTCCTTTTTCATCATCAGAAACGGCAAAGTTGAAACCTGATCGTAAACTGTAACCGGCATGTTCGCCGTTTTTATTCAAAGCAATAAAACCAACCTGAAGATATTCCATGTCTTTGTGGTTTTTATGTTTGTTGTAAATACGTTCTGTGATTTCTTTACAGGCATCATAAGGTGATTTTCCCTGACGCATTAATTCGACTACCATAGCGCTTCCGGCAGTTCTGATTACGGCTTCGCCTAAACCTGTTGCTGCTGCGGCTCCTACTTCGTTGTCCAGGAAAAGACCCGCGCCGATTATTGGGGAGTCACCGACGCGGCCGTGCATCTTCCAGGCAGCACCACTGGTGGTACACCCTCCCGAAAGGTTTCCGTCTTGATCCAACATTAGCATGCTTATGGTATCGTGGTTTTCTATGTTAATAACCGGTTTGTATTTTGAATCTTCCAGCCATTTTTTCCAGTCTTTTTCTGATTCAGGAGTTAAAAGATTTTCTTCTTTAAATCCTTCTGATAAAGCAAATTGCAAAGCTCCCTGCCCAGCTAACATAACGTGAGGTGTGTTTTCCAGAACTCTTTTGGCAACCGAAATTGGGTGCTTGATTCCCTGCAGAAAACAAACAGAACCGCAGTTGCTGTTGTGATCCATAATACAGGCATCAAGGGTTACTTTTCCTTCGCGATCCGGATATCCTCCATAACCAACACTGCGGACATTCGGATCTGCTTCAGGAATTTTCATTCCAGCTTCAATCGCTTCTAAAGGTGATTTTCCGGCTTTAAGCTGTTTCCATGTTTCCTGATTGGCCGGCAATCCGTGATTCCATGTCGAAATAACAATTGGCTTTTTTACTTTTTTTGAAGAAAATTCTAAAACTTCTTCTTTTTCATCTTTCTCTTTTGCAAATCCGCTAAAGCCAACTGAACTTAACGCTGCCGCGCCTAAAGCTGTTTTTTTGATAAAATCTCTTCTATTTGACATGCTGTTTACTTTTTAAAATGGAACCGTTAAATATTTTTTGTTTAGCACACAGAGACATAGATTTCGAAATCTTAAAGGCGTTTCACTCACATTACTAAACATAGCAATGTGTGAAAACTTGTTTCTTTTGCATTCTTTTTGACACAAATTTAAACCTATGTTTCTACGTGTTTAAAAATACTATTTTAAACTTTCTTTAGTCTCTTTTATCGTTTTTAAATTGCTTTCTGATAAAGCATTTCCGTCGAAGAAAGAAACACCAACAGCTCCGTTTTGTTTTGCCAGTAAAATTGCTTCTTTTAATTCTTTATCATTTTTCAATCCTGGAATATAAATTCCTGTATTGATTTTTGTCTTTTTATCTTCTAAATCATCAACTCCCTGCTTTGTTGCATAGCCAACCCAGTCAATTTCTTCGTTGTAAAAACTGTGGTAAATCATTGGATATACTTCATCGATGTTCCATTTATCCCAGCGTTGGCGCACCATGTGGTCTGCCATTTCAGGATAAGGGAATACAGCTGCCGTTAATTGTTTGTTGTATTTGTGTGCAATTGCGTATGCATCGTTAACCACTGCTTTTATCGCATTTAAACGGAAGTTTTTCCACTCCATATCGATAGAAGTATTGTGGCTTTCTTTTGGATTTTTATGGTGGATTTTTTCAAATGCTTTTACACATTCATCGCAGTAGCAAAAGTCAAACTGCGGTAATTCTACATCCTGAACCAGATTGTATTTAGGCAGAAGACTGATTGGTAAAAAGATGTCTGGGAAACGAATGTAATCTAAATGCACACTTTCGATTCCTTCTACTTTTGCCAGTTCTTCCACTAAAGCTAAAACGTGTTCTCTTGATTCTTTTCTGGTTGGGCATAACCATTGGTAGTAATCTACATACGGGCGGTTATCAAAACATGATTTCCCTTCTTTGCTTACCTGATACCATTCTGGGTGTTTTAAAGCAACAGAATCTCCCGGTCTGTTCATAGCCATAATCCAAGCGTGCACTTTAAGGCCTTCTTTTGTGGCAAGAGGCACTAATCTTTTTAAAAGTTTTGGATCTGTTGTGGTATTGATTAATACTTCGTCGATACCGCCGCTTTTGTATTTTTTGAATTCTGCAGTATAATCAGCATCTGATTTTTTAGCATCAGCGGTTGTCCATACTCCAAATTTAAAGGTGGTTGTTTCTTCTTTTTTGGCACACGAAAAAATGCTGAATGCCAATAAAAAAAGTAATAGTTTTGGTAGTTTCATAGTTAGTTTATTTTGAAATTATTTTGCCGTCCTGCCTTATAATGAATGTTTCGTTTGAAAAAGGACTTTTTACTGAAATATTATATCCAGAGGCATGATTTTCTAATACTGGTTTTAAAATTTTGCCATCGACTTTGATCGTTTCTTTTGTTAGATCTGTCAATGATTTCGCCCAGACTTTGTGTTTTTGGCTGTATTCTTTTTGGGCTCTGTACAAATTGTAAAGTTCCCATCGTACTTTTTCGTCCTGCGGAATCGTAAAGATATCTTTTCCTTCTTTTGTAGAAAAATAAACATAACCCCATTTTTCAGGTTCATGCATATTTATAACGCCCATTGGCGACCAAACCCAGTTGTACTCTGGCAGAAATTTTCCGTCGGCACCTTTCTTGCGTTCGTATTTACCATCAACAATAGAATGATCCCAGTTTACTCTTGAGAAGTTTACACGCCAGAATTTATCGGCTGGAACGTTTTGATCGTAATAGGAAGTTTTGTAAGCAGACCACGGAAGCGCCATTTCAAGCACCCAGCCCTGATCTGTATCATTAGGATTATTAAGGGTTCCGTGAATTTTAACTGCCGATTTTAAACCGGGAATATTCCAGTCGTTTAAAACCACAAGATCTTCGCGGTATGGTTTTGATAAAAATAGATCCCAAGCAGTGTTTAAGGCGTTTATTTCTAATTCGTAATAGTTAAAAGTGTCGCTGTCGGGATCTATAAAAACTTCAAAATCGTTGTTGTAAAAAATAATGGTATCACGCTGCTTTAAATTGGCCCAAACATGCGGCTCATCAATCTTTGCTAAAATATAAAAATTGGTTTCATCCCAGAGCATTTTAACTTTTGTAGCGTACTTTGGTTTTACATCATTTTCGATATCTTCAAAAAGATCTGTCCATTCTGCTTTGCTCCATGATGGATCAGATTCGTCTCCGTCAATAACAATGGGACTTGTGATTTTTGAGGCTGTGTACGTTTTAGGCACAATTGTTTTTTTCTTCGGCTGCGAAAAAACGAGTGCCGAAGAAAAAACTAAAACAATTGTTAACCACTTAAATTTTAGAAACATGGATTTTTTTATAAACTGTTATCTTTTGTAAACTGAATTACTTCGCTTAATTTTCCGAAAGCAATCGCAACTGCTGTATCTGCCGCACCATAATAAACTGCCAGCTTATCTTCTTCTGTATCATGCAAAGCAGCACATGGGAAAACTACGTTTGGAACATCTCCCACCATTTCATAAATCTCTGCAGGTCCTAATAAATAAGGCTGTGTTCTGTATTTTACTTTATCTGGAGAATCTATATCTAAAAGTGCTGATCCCATTGCGTAACGGAAACCGTTGCAGGTATTGATAACTCCGTGGTAAATCATTAACCAGCCCTCGTTTGTTAAAATAGGAATTGGCCCTGCTCCTACTTTTGTACACTGCCATGCGCTTTGCTCAAACGGACTTGGTTTCATTACTAATCTGTGTTCGCCCCAGTATTTCATGTCTGGGCTGTAGCTAATCCAGATATCTCCAAAAGGGGTGTGTCCGTTATCACTTGGACGGCTTAACATGGCGTATTTACCGTTTATTTTCTGAGGGAATAAAACTCCGTTTCTGTTGAATGGTAAAAAGGCATTTTCGCATTGGAAAAACTCTTTAAAATCAAATGTATACCCAATTCCAATTGTTGGCCCGTTGTACCCGTTGCACCACGTAATCCAGTAACGGTCTTCGATCCAGACTACACGAGGATCATATTTATAAGCAGATTCGATCATATCGGTATTACCTGACTGCATTACGATTGGTTCGTGGTTGATTTCCCAATCGATTCCGTTTTTACTAAAGCCGGCAAAAATATTCATTTGAACCGCTTTATTATCACATCTGAAAACACCTGCATATCCGTCGCCGAAAGGCACAACTGCACTGTTAAAAATACTATTTGAAGATGGAATCGCATATCTGTTGATAATTGGATTTTCAGAATATCTCCACATTACATCTTTACTGTTTTCGGGTCTGTCTTGCCAAGGAATACTGCTCATTTTTTTTATTTTTTGTTTATTGTTTTATTTTATTGAAACACATAGGAAACATAGTTTTTAAAATTTCAAAAAAGGGGCGTCAGTATGTAAAAGTTTAGTTATGTGTGGAATACTTCTTTTGGTTACTGCTTTTTTAAACATAAAAACTGATGTTTCTAAGTGTTTATTTTTATTTAATTTATTATTCTTAACATATAGAAGCATAGAATTACCTGTGTGGTCTTCGACTTCGCTCAGACTGACAAAGCAATTTTCTGCTCTACAATCTTTCCTCTTGCTTCTATACTCTTTCTTCTATACTCTTTCTTCTTGCTTCTTGCTTCTATAATCTCTCTTCTTGCATCTATACTCTTTCTATTCTTGAATCTTCCTAACTTTATCTAACCACGTGAATTTTAATATCGCTGTAGTTACTAAAAACACGATTAAGGCTGCTATTGCTTTTGGATAATCTCTGATGATAAAAAATATTGGAAGCAGAATCATACTCGATTGCCACACAATTCCAATTGCACAGTTCATCATATCCAGCCAGAAATCATTATTTTTTTCGAAAGACTGATCTTCAGCTTTTAATTGTTTATAAACCGGATTCCAGAATCCCCAAGGTCTTACGTTGGAATAAAACGATTTTAAAACTTCCATTTCTGTCGGCTGGCTCAAGTATGTTCCTAAAAGACAACCTAAAATTGAGAATCCGAATATTAACGGGAACAGGTAAATGGCCTGAACTTGTGATAAATCGTATAAGAAAGAACCTTCGGTTAAATTGGCTTTGTTCATCCCTAAAATAAACTGCAGTGAAGCAATGATTAATCCAGCAAACATTCCCCAGAAGTACCCCCAGCCGTTAAAACGCCACCAAATCCATTTTAGGAAATTCGCCGCTACGTAACCTCCGTACAAAGCACTTGTAATCCACAACGTTAAAGAGTTAATAGAATCTGCAAAGAATCCCATGAAAACTCCTAAACCTACTACAAGAAAAGACGAAATCTGGCTTACTTTAATATAATGTGCGTTTGAAGCTACTGGTTTGAAATATTTTTTATAAATATCATTTACAATGTAAGCTGGACCAGCGTTTACAAATGCTGAGAATCCCGACATAAAAGCGGCTAATAAACCAGCTAAAAGAATTCCTTTAATTCCAACCGGAATGTATAAATTGACCACTTTTGGCATTAATAATTCTAAATCAGCTCCTGTTAATCCAACATTTGCATTTAACTCAGGCGCTAGGTTTACTAAGGCAATTACCACGATTCCGGTAATTAATAAATATCTTGGAATAAATAAAATCAGGTTCGTAAAACCACTCATGTAAGCAGCTTCTTTTACCGATTTTGTAGAAAGAACTCTTTGTAAATCGTAACTTGGTGTTGGCCCTGCCACACTCGCGAAGAATCCTTTGAATAACGTCATTCCGATGAAAGCACCAAACATTTTGTAACCTTCTGTGTCAATTAAAGTATTGAAAGTTTGGAATTTATCACTCCACTGGGTTTCAAACTGCCAGCCAAAGAAAACATTTTTCCATTCTGGTGTTATAATTGAATTAATCTGAATATCAGTATAATTGATAAAAGCGTAACCTGCAATTAAAACTCCGGCTACAATCATAATTAAATACTGTACCACTTCTGTTGCTACTACAGAGAACATTCCGCCTTTTACTGTATAAATGGTCGTTAAAAAAATGATTAACAAGGCATAAGAACGCTCAGATGTCAATAAAATCATATCGCCATAATGCAATGTTAAATCCCAAGGAAGAATAATGGTTACAAATTTTCCGATTCCTTCAAAGAAATACGCGATGAAACCAATTGTCGAGATAATCGCAAAAATCGCTACAATAATATGAGATGCTTTTCCGGCTTTGTCACTTCCAAAACGTGTTAAAATCCATTCAGAGCCGGTCATTACTTTTGATCTTCTAATCCAAACAGCAAGAAACATCATGACGAAAATCTGGTTCCATATCGGCCACAGCCACATAAACATGAAACTTTTTACTCCGTATAGAAATAAAACGCCAATCATCCAGGAAGTTCCCGAAACATCGAACATTCCAGATCCGTTACTAAGACCTAAAAAGTACCATTTGATTGTTTTTCCTCCTAGGAAATAGTCATCAAGTCCTTTTTTTGCTTTTCTTGAAATCCAGATTCCTATACTTACCGAGAGCAGAATGTATGCTACGATTATCGATACGTCAATAATATCCATTTATTTTTTTGTTGTTAGGTTAGTTTTGTTTTTGTTTTGTTTATTTTTTAATTCCCCAGTTTTTATTCGGCTGCGGCCCCATTACAAAATGTAATGTTCCTCCCGCTAAAATCTGCTGATGTGTGATTGCTGTTTGATTGAATGCCTGGCCGTTTAATGTTGCCGACTGGATGTAATAATTTTTGTCTGAAACATTTTCTGCTTCGATTACAAATGTTTTTCCGTCTTCAAGATTAAGGGTTGCTTTTTCGAAAATCGGACTTCCAATTTCGTATTCGCCAGACGCCGGATTCATTGGGTATAATCCCATTGAACTGAAAACGTACCATGCCGACATTTGTCCGCAGTCTTCGTTGCCGCTTAATCCGTTTGGTGTTGTATTGTATTGTGTGTCTAAAATGTGACGAACCCAATATTGTGTTCTCCAAGGCTGGCCCGCGTGATTGAACATATATGCAATGTGGTGGCTTGGTTCGTTTCCGTGTGCATACTGCCCGATTAATCCCGAAATATCTGCCGAAACATTGTTTCCTGTAATTTCTGAACTTTCTGTAAATAGTTGTTCTAAACGTTTTGTAAAGATTTCATTTCCACCATGAATCGAAATTAAATTATCGACATTATGAGGTACAAACCAGCTGTGCTGCCATGCATTTCCTTCGGTATAATCGGTGTGTTCTCTGTGGTTAGAATGTTTAGGATCAAAAGGTTCGTTCCAAGATTTTCCATCTTCAGATTTTCCTCTCATGAATCCTGTTTTTGAATCAAATAAATATTGATACGCCTGAGAACGTTTTAAGAAAAACTGGTAATCTTCGGTTTTTCCTAATGCTTTTGCCATCTGCGCCACACACCAGTCATCATAAGCATATTCTAACGTGATGGTAACTGACTCATCTAATACATTATAAGGAATATAACCGTATTTTTTGTAGAAATTCAATCCTCTTTCGTCCTGCATCATAGTCGTTTTCATGGCCTGATATGCTTTTTCGGCATCAAAACCTTTGATACCTTTTAAATACGCATCGACGATTACAGGAATGGAGTGATAACCTGTCATGGTATTGGTTTCATTGGCATATAATGTCCAAACCGGAAGTATTTTTTTAACGTCGTAATACGTCAGCATTGAGTTTACAATGTCTGAAGTTTTGTCTGGAGCCAGTAAAGTCAATAAAGGATTTTCGGCTCTAAAAGTATCCCATAGTGATAAGGTCGAATAAGCGGTATAATCTTTTGCTCTAACAATTTGATCATCCTCTTGTCTAAATTGACCGTTTTTATCACTATAGGTTACAGGGGCAACTTGTGCGTGATACAGCGCAGTATAGAAAATCGTTTTTAACGAATCTACTGGTGTTTCAACTTTAATTTTACTTAATGCGTTATTCCAAATCGAAGAAGCTTTTGTTTTTGTTTCATCGAAATTGATTTTTGGATCGTCTAAATTGTCTTTTGCGTTGGCTATACTTACTGATGAAAGTGCGACTTTTACAAACAATTCATTTGAGTTTTTCGAATCAAAAAATAATTGTGCCGAAGTATTTTCTCCGTCAGCTTTTTTAGCAGTAACAATTTGTTTATCAGCAGTTAAAACTGATTCTAAAATAGGTTTTGAAAATTTCGCTACAAAAAATACTTTTTGATTTTGCGCCCAGCCTTTACTATAACGGTAACCACTAATGGTGTATTCGTCTTCAATTGTAATTCCTGTTTTTAAGGCTTTATCCCAATTAATAGCAAATCCTAAATCGACCACAACAGATTGTTTGTCATTTTTAGCAAATGTGTATTTGTGATAAGCTGTTCTTTGTGAAGAAGTTAATTCTACATTGATCTTAGGATCCTCAAGAAAAACCTGGTAAGAACCCGGTGTTGCTTTTTCGTTAACATGATGGTATAATGATTTATAAGGTAATTGATCGCGTGAAGTTGTTTTGATTGTTAAATCGACTTTTTTATTGGTTGGCATGAATAAAATATCGGCCAGATCTCCAATTCCAGTTCCACTTAAGTGTAAATGACTGAAACCAGATACAATAGAATCTGAATAATGATATCCTGAACACCAATCCCAGCTTGAGATTCCGTTATCTGGACTCACTTGAAGCATCCCAAAAGGAACAGTTGCTCCTGGATAAGTATGCCCATGTCCGCCTGTCCCAATAAAAGGATCTACATGGCTCACAAAATTATTTTTGTGATTCGTATTTTTGTTTACTTTTATTTTACAACTTGTAACCAGAATTACAAATAAAAGCGGCAGAATAAAATTCTTCATATAAAACAACCTTAATTTAACTTTAAATTTATATAAACTGGCTTTTTATTAAAACTTATTTAGACGGATAACATATAAACTTAGATAAACATCAAAAAAAGTCACAAAACACCCTCAGATTATGAATTTCAATTCTAGCAAATTATATCGCATCCCTTTGCATTATCATATCATCTTTTGGCTGACTTATTTCTTATTTAATACTTTTAGGTGGGGAAGTTATTTTAATGATTATGTCTATTCTTTTAAGACGAATCTGCTGGGATTTCCAATTCACATGACGCTGTGTTATTTGAATATTCTAATCTTTATGCCGTATTTGGTGTACCGAAAGAAATATGTATTGTATGTTCTTGCTGTTTTTTCGGCTATTTTTTTAATGGTCGTTCTAAAATTCAATCTTACCTATTTATTAATCACACATGATGTCTGGCCGGAAGGACCGCAGACTATCGACAAACTGACTTTAAATTATACGATTGATATGATGATGGGAGAATTGTATGTAATGACTTTTGTTACGGCAATTAAAATCACATTGGATTTCTTGAAAGAACAAAAACGTGTAACCGATCTTGAAAAATCACAATTAGAAACTGAACTGCTTTTTTTGAAGTCACAGATTTCTCCGCACTTTTTCTTTAATACCTTAAATAATATTTATTCGCTTTCTGTAGAAAAATCGAATAAAACGCCAAAAATTGTTCTGAAGCTTTCTGAGTTAATGCGTTATATGCTTTATGATACAAGCGGTAAAAAACAGAGTTTAGAAAACGAGATTTTATGCATTCAAAATTACCTTGATCTTGAGCGAATTAGAAATGACGAAAGGCTCGAAGTAAATATGGAAGTATCGGGAGATATTCACGACAAGGAAATTTCTCCAGTAATTCTGCTGACATTTATCGAAAATGCTTTTAAGCACGGTGTAAACAAAAACACGGGAAAAGTACGTATTGATATTGATTTTAAAGTGAAAGGTGACTTTCTACATTTTACCATTTCGAACCCGACACCAGAAATTACGCAGCATAAAGACAATTTTAACAAGTCAAGTGGTATAGGAATTGAAAATGTTAAAAAAAGACTTGAATTAGGTTATAATAAAGATGACTATAAGCTTTCTTTTAAAAATAAAAAGAATATTTTTGTCGTGAAACTTGTGATTAAAGTAACCTAAAAACAGCTTTTCCTCGTATATAAGTTTATCTGCTAAATTATTTTTTCGCTCAAAAATAACTAAGATTAAAGAAATGAAAATAAAATGTTTGATTATAGATGATGAGCCATTGGCAATCAACGTTATTAAAAATTACTTAGAACCGCTTGAAAATTTTGAGGTAATAAATACTTTCAGTAACCCAATCGAGGGATTGAATTTCCTGAAAAACAATACGGTTGATGTAATTTTTCTGGATATTAACATGCCTGTTCTGGATGGAATTAATTTTATCAAAAGTCTCGACAATCCACCTTTATTAGTAATTACAAGTGCCTATAGCCAATTTGCTATTGAAACTTACGAATTGGATGTTTTGGATTATCTGGTAAAACCAATTGAGTTTCCAAGGTTAATGAAAACACTGAACAAAGTCAGCAAAAGACTTGAAAACAAAGGAAATTCTGTTCAGGAAAGCAGTGGCGACAGTCCGTTTATTTTCGTGAAGATTGATAAAAAGAGAATGAAAAAGATTTTCTTCAACGAAATTTTGGTGATCGAAAGCTTAAAAGATTATTTAAAAATCAACACCACAACTGGTAAATATATTATTCACAGCACTTTATCCGATTTTACCGATTTACTGCCCGAAAAAAACTTTTTAAGAATCCATAGATCGTACACAATTGCCATTGATAAAATCGACGCTGTTGAAGGAAACAGCATTGAGATCGAAGGACTTCGCTACGTAATTGGAAGATCGTATATCGATCATGTAAAACAAAGAATTTTGAATTCTTCTATATAGGGAAAAGTTATAAGTAAGAAGTTAGATGTTAAACGTCTAATTTTATGAGACCTTTGTCAGAATTTGATATTTTGACAAAGGTTTTTTTATGCCGCTAAATGAGGAAAGCTTTGCGCCCTTCGACTTCGCTCAGGGTGACAAACAAAGAACAAACTTCTAACATCTAACTTTTTTACATTTAACTTTTATAAAAACACAAAAAAAAATGCAGCCAACCACGGCTGCATTCAAAACTTGGTAACTAACCAAATAAACCACATGAAATAGTTTATTATATTTTAAAGATTTTCTTAGAAGAAATATCTCTTGAAAGCTTCGATTGCTGAATAGTCAGCTAAACCTAAAGCGTGATATTTTTCTGCAGTTAATCTGTTTCTGTCTTCTGCTCTAATCCAGAATTCTCGGCTGTCATCACCTTGGAACATTACACCATCTTTTTGTGACTGGTGGAAGAAAATGGCGTGACGTTTTTTAAGAACCTGATCCGGACTCATAGGAACTGCCATTTCAATTTGGTATGATTCCCATTCGTGCCAAGCACCTCTGTACAACCAAACCCAGCAGTCATCCATAAACGATTTGTGTTTTAATCTCTTTAAAGCTTCAAACAAACTGTCCAGACAAACTTTGTGTGTTCCGTGCGGATCTGCTAAATCTCCGGCAGCATAAATCTGGTGCGGTTTGATTCTTTCGATAATGTCACACATAATCTGGATATCGGCTTCGCCAAGATTATTTTTCTTAACCGTTCCTGTTTCGTAAAATGGCAGGTCAAGGAAATTTACATTAGAATCTGGCACACTTAAATATCGTGTTGCTCCTAAAGATTCGCTTCTTCTAATTAAACCTTTCAGTTTTCTTACTTCCAGCAAATCAACATCGTTGCTTTTTTTGTTTTTTAGGAAGTTGATAATCGTATCCGCTTCTGCAGATTCAGGATTTAATGCTTTTGTAATTTCAGCAAATTTTAAAGCTTCTTCATTTGAAACCGCAATATTTCCCGAAGTCTGGTACGCAATATGCACATCGTGCCCCTGCTCTACCAATCTGTCAAAAGTTCCTCCCATCGAAATAACATCATCATCAGGGTGTGGACTAAAAATGATAATTCTCTTTTTCTCCGGAGTTGCACGTTCCGGTCTGTACGTATCATCAGCATTTGGTTTTCCGCCCGGCCATCCTGTAATCGTTTGCTGCATTTTGTTGAACATTTTAATATTCAAATCGTATGCAGTTCCTTCTTCAGTCAGTACGCTTGACATTCCGTTATCGTTGTAATCTTTATCAGTAAGTTTAAGGAAAGGCTTTTTAGTCAATTCGCTTAACCAAACCACAGCTTTCAGCTTTAATTCGTCTGTCCAGATTACTGATTTTACCAACCAAGGCGTTTTTACTCTCGTTAGTTCCGATGAAGCTTCCGTGTCTAATACAAAAGTTGTGTTGTTGTGCTGCTGTAAATACGTAGCCGGAACTCGAGATGAAATTTCACCTTCGATTGTTTTCTTTATAATAGATGCTTTGCTGATTCCCCATCCAAGAAGTACAATTCTTTTGGCATTTTTTACTGTACCAATTCCCATTGTAATCGCTTTTCTAGGCACATTATCAATTCCTAAGAAAGAGGATGCCGCATCAACACGCGTTAAATGATCCAATGTAATGCTTCTGGTTCCAGAATTAACGTGAGATCCCGGTTCGTTGAACCCAATATGTCCTGTTCTTCCAATTCCAAGAAGCTGAAAATCCAATCCGCCGTATGCTTTGATTTTCATTTCATAATCGATGCAATATTGCTGAAGGTCTTCATTGCTGATGCTTCCGTCAGGAATATTAATATTTTGAGGCTGAATGTCAACATGATTAAAAAGGTGCTCATGCATGAAATACCAGTAACTTTGAATATCATTTTTATCCATTGGATAATACTCATCTAAGTTGAAGGTAACTACATTTGCAAAACTCAATCCTTCTTCTTTATGAAGACGAACTAATTCTTCGTATACTTTTATAGGAGAAGATCCTGTTGCCAAGCCTAAAACGCAAGGCTCGTTCAATTCTTCTTTTCTCTGAATGATATTGGCTATTTCTTGAGCTACTAAAATCGAAGCTTCTTTAGACGATTCGAAAATTACATTATGTATCTTTTCAAAACGCGTTTCTTCGAACTTTCCTGCTTCTTTGAAATTTATACTTTCTTTAATCATTTGCCTGTTGTTGTAATTATTTAGTATAAAATTAAATATTACATAATGTAAATAATCAAAAATTCGACTAATAACCTGTAAGCTTCGCTATAGGACAAAATTTATAACTTTAAGCAAAATCATTCCAATCCAAAACTGGATTACGGCGTTTCGATTACATTTATTTCAGCGATAGAAACCGTTGATGTCTTTGCCACTCCTGATGTCGCCACGAAACGAATATATCTTGCTTTGGTTTTCTTAAAAGTTTTAACCTGCTCGATTGGATTGTGTTTGATATTCGAAAATTCTCCCTGCGACTGTAGTTTCCATGTTACATTATCAGTGCTGGTGTAAAATTCGTAATTGGAAATCAAATTCAAATTGTGGCCAACCTGCTGTGGCAAATACGTAAAACCATTTATAGTTAAAACGGTTCCCATATCGATTGTAATTTCCTGCGGCAATTTGTTTTCTTCACTACCAAAAGCCCATTCTGTATTTGGATTTCCATCGATAATTCGGTCTGCTGATTTTAAATCACCGCTTGATACTTTACTGATTTTCCAGTTTTCTTTTGAAGCACCATATTTTACGGTTCTCACAGCACTTCTTATTTTTTCTGTATCATTAAAAGAAATGGCTTTTATCTGAACCGCTTTATTGTATCGGAATACACCTTTATATAAGGTACTTTTTTCGGTTGGATTGGTTCCATCAACCGTATAATAAATAGGATTTCCTTCTTCTGATTTTAAGGTAACATCACCGTTTCGGTCACGGCTGATTTCAGGCATACGCACAAAAGTAGGCGCATTATAAGCCTGAATAGTCGAGATTACGATACTCGCTTTCGAATCCGTAATATTGATTCTGATAGCTGATGCTTCCACTCTTTCGATTCTTAAAATTCTTTTGTAACCAATAGTAGTTTCTGTTGCCACAGTTTTCCATTTTCCATCTACTTTAACCTCAACATTAAACGATTTTACTCTTTGTCCAAGAGCAATGTCTTCTTGCAAAAGAATACGATCTACGGCAGTTGGTTTATCAAATTCAAAAGTAATAGAAGCTGTTTTGATAGTATCGTCTGTTGCCCAGTACGTTTTTTTATTTCCATCTGCGACATTTTTTGCTGCAAATTCTGTACTGTTTACTCTCACATTATCGGCAGAAATTTTACTTCCGACTAATAGTTCGGTTTTAAAATCGGCTTTTATGGTAGATACTAATTCTTTTAATCGAGCTTCGTCATTTTCATGAACCAAACCTCTTCTGTCAACCGGAAGATTCAATAACAAAGTCGCATTTCTTCCAATTGATTCGTAATAAATATCGACCATTTCATCCAGCGGACGTACTTTATCGTCTTCTGTCGCATGATAAAACCATCCTGGTCGTATTGAAACATCGGCTTCGCCTGGAACCCATTTCTCGCCATTTTCATGTCCCGACATAAATTCGGTATAATGTACTTTTCCGGCTAATTCATCTTTCTGGCGTAAAAGTGACCAATTTGTTTTTCCGGCACGTCCTTCTTCATTTCCAATCCATCTGGCTTCTGATGGGCCAATTCCCCAAACCAACGTTTTTGGGGCAATACTGTAAATTAGTTTATACGTTTCGTCCCAATTGTAATATTCTAATGTATTGATTTTTCTGGTTTCGTTTGCTCCTCCGTAATAACCATCTCCTCCATTCGCACCGTCAAACCACATTTCAAAAACATCTCCGTAATTCGTTAATAATTCTTTCAGCTGGTTTCTGAAATAGGTGATATATTCAGGTTTTCCGTATTCAGCATGGTTTCTGTCCCAAGGAGAAAGGTACAATCCTAATTTTAAATCATATTCTTTACAGGCCGCGGCGAGTTCTTTTACCAAATCGCCTTTTCCATTTTTCCACGGTGAATTTTTCACCGAACGTTCTGTATAAGCCGACGGCCATAAACAGAATCCGTCATGATGTTTGGCAACGAGAATTATTCCTTTCATTCCGGCTGCTTTTACAATACGTGCCCACTGACGAACATCTAAATTCGTCGGGTTAAATAAGGCTGGAGATTCATCGCCGTAACCCCATTCTTTATTGGTAAAAGTGTTTAACGAAAAATGCACAAAAGCATAAAATTCCATTTCCTGCCAATCCAGTTGTTTCTGTGTTGGAAGCGGTCCAAACGGCTCTGGAGCTTTTACAATTTTTTGACTATTAATTGAAGATGTGATGCAGAACAAACACAAAAAGAGAAAAACATTTTTCATCGTGCGGTGATTAATAACACATTATTAAAATAGGAACAACACAATATTAATGTAAATTACTATTTTAATAATCATTATTTCGACCAACAACGGATTTAGAATGTTTTTAGTAAATCGTTAGAGTAAAAAGAAGCTTTTTAAGTTAATTTCTGTATCAACAAGAAACATTTTTTATGATACCGAAGAACGGTTTTCAACTAAAATTATAATTTCGGGACGGATTCTGTCAATAATCCATTCTTTCTGCTGAACCGAAATTTCATCTAGAATCTTATCATTTTGGAGATTAAAATCTAACAATACATCTTCAATAAATTCATCATAAATGTTTTGCATTCTTTCAGGGTTTTTAAAATCAATGGCTCCAATTTTTGACAATACACTGTTTAATCTGTTCTCTGTTATATAATTTCTGAGATCGTCAATTAAAAAAGCCAGTTCTTCTGAGTACGAAGAAACCTTAGGAATATACGACCAATTTTGTGCCTGATGGAATTTTTGCTCTTTAAACTCAGTGTTCTTTAGTTTTATTATAGGCCTTTCTTCATCATGAATAAGCCCGTTATGTTTTAAGGGTTTTAATACAATTCCTTCAATTAGGTTTTGTTCTACGGCAGGCAGATTGAGCAAAGCAGGAATTGTTGAATTTATTCTTTTATTAAATTCCATAGCTTCATTCAATTTTCCTGCAAAGAGGATTTGAGCGTGAAAAACAGCAAATTTCTCGAAGTATGACACGGCAAGTTCATAATCGAGATATTCTTTTTTACCGTCTTTTTCAAAAGCCATATCAAAAGCACAAAACCGAACTTCCGGCGAATAATACACTCCTGTTTGAATAGCTTGCACATTTGGATTAGGAACTACATCTGGATGCGGATAATGTCCACCGAAAAGTTCTCCATAGATGATATATTTATCGGCTTTAAAATCAATACTAAATTGTTCAAAAAGAGATATAATGCGAGTTTCTATTTCATTTACAACAGTTTGGAAGCCAAAGAAATCATCACTCCATTTTAAAAGATCTTTCCTTTTTGCAAATTGTAAATTCCTATTTTGATAAACGAAACTAAAATTGGCTCCGTGTATTTTTTCTGTCACCACCCATTTTAACCTGTTCATGTCTTTAATCAGCTTTTCATTGTGCCCATACTGATTAAAGTTTTCAGGCATTTTTTCATATTCAGAAAAATGATTCATTGCTTTTATATGTATTTTAAACGAATGATCTCTAAACTCTTACGATACAGAATTTAGAGATCATTTATTTTAACTAAATAAGTATTCAGATTAAAATTAATCTTTGGCAAACTTAGCCATTATTTTTTTTATCTGAAAGTTTATACTTACAAAGTGATTATTTCACATTTAAAAACTGAAAACTGGCTGGATCTGCCACAATTTTACCGTCTTTGAATTCTATTGAAATCATTCCTGCTTTTCTTGGAGAAACACCGCTTGCGCTGTAATGGGTATGCAGCACATAATGCATTTTGCTGTTTTTGTCCCAAAAAACATCACCGTGTCCGATTCCGTTTTGATTGGTATTTTTTCTGCTGATGATTGGACTGTCGGTTGCTTTTTCCCAAGGTCCAAGCGGACTTTTACTGGTGGCATAACCAACAGCATAATCTATATTCCTGAAATCATTAGCCGAATAAATCATGTAATACAAACCATTGTGTTTTATAACCGTTGGTCCTTCTGTAACTGGCCAGCTTACATTTTGTGTGTTTTCCCAAGGCAGAACTCCAGAAATACATTCGCTTAACGTTTCTGGTTTTATACTTTGAAAATCATCGTTAATTTCAGCCACAAAAATTCGGTTTCCGTTTGTTAAGCGGACATGATACAGGTATTTTTTTCCGTCTTCGTCAATAAAAATAAAAGGATCAATCTGGTTTCCGGTTTTGATAATCGGTTCTTTGGATTCGTTTTTAAATGGCCCTAACGGACTATTGCTGGTGGCAAATGCAATGTTTTCATTTGCGGTATAAATCATGTAAAATTTATTTTGATACTGAAGAATCTGCGGTGCCCAGAAACCTTTGTCGCCGTAAGCATCTCCTTTTTTAAAAGCCAGTCCGCTTTGTGCTCCCACAGGGCCTTTCCAATCTTTTAAATCTGATGAGGTATAGACTTGAAATCCTTCGCCGTTTGGAAAATCGCCGCTTGTCGTTCCGTATAAATAATATATTCCGTTGTTGTAGAAGATGGTTGGATCTGCTAACAAAATTGTATTGGCTTTTGATTCTTTGGGTTTATCTGTGTTTTTTTCCTGTGAACAGGCTGCGAAAACACAAAGCAACGTTATTATAGATAGTGCTTTTTTCATTTTTTATTGATTTTGATGGTGCATTTTTTAACCGCAAAGAGCGCAATGGTTTCGCAAAGGGCGCAAAGTCTTTTTGTCTCCCTGAGCGAAGTCGAAGGGCACAAAGCTATTCTTCATTTTTTTGTCATTTAGAGGAACTCGTAGTTTGCTAAACTTTGCGTTTCTTCGACTTCGCTCAGGATGACAAAAAGTAATAAAAACTTAGCGACCTTTGCGTAATTACTTGCGTTCTTTGCGGTTAAATTATTTTTTCACAGAAAACTGATAATAAGAAACCGTATGGTATTTCTCTCCCGGTTTTAAAACAATCGGAGCGAATTTAGGCTGGTTTATGGCATCTGGAAAATGCTGTGTTTCTAAAGCAAATGCTGTTCTAAAATCGTCTTTTGCTCCTGATTTAAAGGTGTTTTTAGACTGCATGAAATTACCGCTGTAAAACTGTAATCCCGGTTCTTGAGTATAAATATCCAATGTGATTCCCGATTTATCTCCTGAAATTGTTGCCGCATGATTTAGTCCATTTTTCTTGGTTCCGTTTAGGGCGTAATTGTGATCGTAACCTTTTCCGAATGTTAACTGTTCGTCTTTGGTTTCAATTCTTTCACCAATAGTATGTTTTGAAGTAAAATCAAATACGGTATTTTTTACCGGTTTTAATTCACCGCTCGGAATTAAACCTTCGTCAACTGGCGTAAATTCATTGGCATAAATTTGTAATTCGTGGTTTAAGATTGTCCCGCTTCCTTCTCCGTTTAAGTTAAAAAAGGCGTGATTGGTTAAATTGACAATCGTAGTTTTATCAGTAGTCGCTTCGTATTCCATTTTAACCGAATTATCATCAGTAAGCGTATACGTTACTTTTACCGATAAATTCCCCGGAAAACCTTGTTCGCCGTCTGGTGAAACATACGTGAATACCAATGTTTTTTCATCGGTTTTTTCAGCATTCCAAACTACATCCTGAAAACCTTTTATGCCGCCATGCAAAGCATTTTTTCCATTATTCAGCGGAACCTGATATTGTTTTCCTTCTAAAGTAAATTCCCCTTTTCCAATTCGGTTTCCAACTCTTCCAATTGTAGCTCCAAAATACGGTTCAGTAGAAGTTTTAAAGCCTTTTGCGCTGTTCATTCCTACTACCACATCGGTTTGTTTTCCGTTTTTATCCGCAACCCAAAGTCCGATTAATCTTCCTCCGTAATTGGTAAAAGCGGCTTTTATGTCTTTGTTTTCAATCCAGTACAAACTCACTTTTTTACCATCGATTATAGTATCAAAATTTTTAGTTTCTAAAACTGTTTTTACCGAATCTGAAACCTTTTCAGTGCTTTCTTTTGAAACGGTATCTTCTTTTTTAGCGTCTTTGCAATTGAACTGAAAAAGAGCCAGCATTACAACCGCAGCGATTTGAATATTTTTCATTTTTACGAATATTAAAAGTTGCTATTATTTCGACGGAATTGCCAATTTAATTCCTTCACTTACCGGTTCACCTAAAACTGGAAATCCGTTGGCATCCCATTCTATTTTCTGCATTCTTGGTGATCTTTTGTTACCGCATCCTTCTCCCGGATTAGAATTGGCATGGTACAAGATCCAGTCTTCTTTTCCATCAGGAGATTTAAAAAATGAATTGTGTCCTGGAGCATAGACTTTATTTTTATCAGATTGTTTAAAAATGGGTTTTGAAGATTTTTTCCAAGCCGAAGCTTCTAATAAATTATCTCCGCCGTTAAATGTCAACAATCCTAAAGAATAGAAATCTGTCCAGCATCCGCTTGCCGAAAACACGATGAAAACTTTTCCGTTTTTTTCTAAAAACTGAGGCCCTTCATTTACATTTACCTGTGGTGGATTTACATCATCATGCAAGGCACCGTGTGTTTCCCAATCGTTTGTGGGTGAAGAAATCATAACACGATCTCCTTCAATTTCCAGCGGATTTTTCATTTTGGCGATGTAGATATTCTGCTGTCCGTTAGTGTCGCCTTCCCAGCCGGCCCAAATCATGTACAATTGTTTTTTGTGTTCAAATACATTTCCGTCAATTGCCCATTTATCGGTTTTGGCAGCGATTTTTCCTTTGAATTCAAAATTGCCCTTAAACGGATCTGATGATTTATTTTCTAAAACATACATTCGGTGATTGTTGTTATCGCCGTTATCAGCTGCAAAATAGCAATACCATTTTCCATTGATGAGATGAAATTCCGGCGCCCAGATTTCTGCTGAATAATCCGTTCCTTTTGGCGGTGTCCAAATAACTTTACTTTCTGCATTTTTAATGTCCGAAAGGTCTTTTGTTTTCCATAAAGTCAATTTATTCCCCAGTGTATTGGTGTAATAGTAATAGCCTTTATAATAGGTACTATAAGGATCTGCTCCTGACGACAGGATGGGATTGGTGAAGGTTTTCTGCTGTGCAAAACTTATTGTGGTAAGCAGCAAAAGGATTAGGTATTTTTTCATTTTATTGTTTTTGGCTTAATTTTTTTTAACACATAGAAGCATAGTTTTTCTTTGTCTGTTTCACTTGTTTTAACTCACATAGCTTCGTGTAAATCTTTGTGAACCCAAAGTTGAAACTTTGGGCTATGTTTGCTTTGTTTGTGTACAAACATCTTTGCTAAGCTTTGTCAAATTTTGAAACTTTAACAAAGCTTAGCATGCGTTTTTTTTAACATCCCGCTATGTGTGGAAACTAGTTCTTCTTAAAACTTTTTTCATCACTTAGAAAAAACCTATGTTTCTATGTGTTTAAAAATTATTTATTTAGTGCATTAATAACCTCAGTATTAATTTTGTTTACAGCTTTGAAATCCATTTTGTCTACTTTTCTATCGTAGGTCATGAAACCGTTTACTTCGCCTTCAACATCGGTTGTTTGGGTGTAAACTGCTGCTGAGAAACCTGTTTTGACGTAGTTCTTAAGGATTTGAGCATATTTAGTATATTCTGCAGTAACTTCTGCCTGATTTTTAAATTTGACATAACCCCAATTGTCATTTGCTCTCCATAAATGCCCTTCTAAAGGAAGACCGATTCCGCCGTATTCGCCTAAAACGGTAACTCTTCTGGCATCATACAAATACATTTCTGGTCCTGGATAATTATGTAAATCTAAAATATCTCCAGTTTGGAAATGATTCCCTCCGCTTGAAGAATTCGTTAGTCTGCTTGGATCGTGATTTTTGGTCCATTCTGTAATTTCTACGGTTTTGAATTGTCCCCAAGCTTCATTAAACGGAACCCAAACCACAATACTTGGATAGGAATACAAATGATCCATGATTTCTCTCCATTCTTTTCTATAGATTTCTTCTGATTTTGGCGAACGTTGTAATTCTGTTCCATCGAAGTATTTTTTGTTCTGCCAGATCGGCTGATCGTCTCCACTTGGCATGTCCTGCCAAACCAAAATCCCTAACTGGTCGCAATGCGTGTACCAGCGTTCCGGTTCTACTTTTACGTGTTTACGAATCATATTAAACCCTAATTCTTTTGTTTTGATGATATCGTATTTTAAAGCTTCGTCAGTTGGTGCCGTATATAATCCGTCTGGCCACCAGCCTTGATCTAAAGGCCCGAATTGGAAATAGTCTTTGTTATTCAACTGCATTCTCATGATGCCGTTTTCGTCTCTTTTGGATGAGATTTTACGCATGGCGAAATAACTTTTCACCTCATCAACTATTTTATTTTTACTGATTAATCGAACTTTTGTCTGGTACAAAAATGGATTTTCGGGGCTCCATAATTTTGGTGTATTTAAAACAATATCATTGCTTTCGCCAACAACTGCTTTTTCTTTGGCAATTTCATTTCCATTATCAAAAACTGAAATTTCTACTACATCTCCTTTTTCTGCTCCAGGCACATCTGCTTTTATGCTGATCGTATTTTGGTCGATATTGGGTGTGGTGTATAATGAAGCAATACTTTTAGCATTAACCGGTTCAATCCAAACCGTCTGCCAGATTCCGGTAACTGGTGTGTACCAGATTCCTTCTGGATTTTTAACTTGTTTTCCTCTTGGCTGAGGCCCGTCGTTTGAAGGATCCCAAACTTTTACAACCAGTTTCTGATTACTTCCTTTTTTGATAAAAGGTGTAATATCAAATGAAAATGGTGTATAACCGCCAGTATGTGAACCAACTTTTATATCGTTAATAAAAACTTCTGTTTTCCAGTCAACTGCACCAAAATGTAAGAGGATATTTTTACCGTTCCAGCCAGATTCTATTGAGAAATTGGTTTCGTACCAAAGTTCGTTTTTAGAACCTACTTCTTTCATAACACCAGACAAACTGGCTTCTGCTGCAAACGGAACCAGAATCTGCCCATCGTATTTGGAAGGTGCTGTTTTTCCAAACTCTTGAATGGCATAATTCCACAATCCATTTAGGTTTTTCCATTGGCTTCGCTCCATAATCGGACGGGGATATTCAGGTAACGGTTTCTTCGCATCGACCTGTTCTGCCCATTTTGTTTTGATTTTATCTCCCTGCGGTTTCCATTGTGCATGAACCATACAGCTTAAAAAAAGTGCCGCTAAAACTGTAGTTTTTTTAATCATCTTTATTGTTTTTGTGCAGTAATTTTAATCTCACTGCCATTTCTTTTTGTTACTCATAAAACAAATTACCAGGCAATATCCACAGTGCCTGGTAATTTTCAAACACTAACATTAACTAACCATATTTTTAGTTATGAGTTATGAATTAGAAGTTATGAGCTGGGTTATTAATTATTTTATTTCCGATTAAATAATCTTTGTTTTATTAACTCAAAAAACGTACGACCTCAACTCATAACTCATACCTCATACTTTATAACTTTTTTGTAATACCGAATTTCTTTACCAGATTATCGTATTCTTTTTTAGAAATTGTAATCATACAGCCGTGGCGTACTTTTTCTGGAAAACTGTATTTGTCCCAATCGGAGAAAAAGGTGTAGCCTGAGGCTTGAAACCAAGGTCCGTTTAGATTATCTGCAATCGATAATCCGTATGAAACTCCTGGATATTGTTCGTAATACATGTACCATATTTTATCATCTGGAGAAGGAATCAACATTGGCGCTTCTCTAAAGTTTGGACTGATAGATTGCTGGGGCAAAGAATAAGGTCCTAAAAGGGATTTTGATTTGGCAATTCGGATGGTTTTTCCAGTTGTCCAATACAAAGTTGGATACGTTTCGTCTTTAATTACAGCGTAGTAAGAATCGCCGACTTTACGGATAAATACATCAATCGTTCCCATATCCCAATCGAATAAACGGTTTGGTGGTCCTTCAAATGTTTTTAAATCTTTAGATAAAACATATAACGTTCGCTGACTTGCCCAATAACGTTCTCCGTCTTCTTTTGTTCCTTCTAAATGTGGTGTATGCCACGTCATGATAAACTTTTGAGAAGGTTCATCATAATATAATTTTGGTGCTCCAATTCGCTGTAAAGCGTTTGAATAATCGGGTGTACTTTTTAAATCGGGTGTATAATCGGAATGTTTTTTCCAAGTAATTAAATCGTCTGAAACCCAGATATTGATACTTTTTGCATCATCGCTTGTATTTCCTGCGATGTAATATTTTCCGTCTGGTCCTTTGCAGATATCCGGATGTCCTTTGTATTCTTCAAAAACGCGTTTTCCGCTGTTGAGGTTTTCCCAATGAAGACCATCTAAACTAACCGAATAATACAATCGGCCGTAATCATTGTGCGTCATGTGCGCAAAAAGATAGGCTTCATTTTTTGGTTTTCCATTTCCTTTTACTTGTCCCGGCGGATCTGGTTGTTGTGCTTTCGCAGAAAATCCGATCACGATTGCTGTTATTAAAAGGAGTTTTTTTATGGTGTTTTTTTTCATGTTGCTTGGTATTAAAATGTTGCCACTAATTCCACTAATTTTCACTACTTTTTTATTTGCCACAGATTAAAGGATTAAAAAGTTTTTTTTTCTGCTGCAACATAAAACATAGCCCAAGGTTTTAACCTTGGGTACGCAATGAATTTCCGCACGCCGTTTTCCCAAGGTTGAAACCTTGGGCTATGTTTGAAAAAAATCATTTTAATCTATGAATCCCGATAGCTATCGAATGTGGCAAAATAATTTTCTAATTATCAAATTGACACATTCTCTAATTAACTTTTATTTGCCTCAGCTGTCATTTTTTTAATGAAATCAGTTTCAGCTTTGATGTATGGCGTTCCGTCTGTATGAAGTACTTCGTGGAACCATACTTTTGGTTCTGCTGTATAGGTTTTAGTCCAGCTGTCCCAAGCATATTTGGTTTGTGTTTTTCCGTCTACAAATCCCCAATTGATCATACCTACATTGTATTTTCTGGCAATTGGTAAAAATCCTTCGAAAGTACTTCCGTTTGGTCTTGCCATGTATTCTGTACACAACAATGGTTTTCCGTAACGCTGTAATTGTTTGATTACTTTTTCGAAATCAGCTGGTGTGTTGTAATTGTGGAAGGAAACAATATCTGATTGTTCGATCTGCATTTTGTGCATTGGTGCCATTTTAGCTTCGTCGCTCCAATCGCCAACCCAAACTCCAGAAGTTAATGGCTGCGATGGATTGCTTTCTCTTGCCCATCCAAAAGCATCTTTTAAAAGAGGTAAAACCAAATCAACTTTGTTTTTAATTTCTACTTTTTCGTAAGATGGCCCCGTCATGTTGTCTGGTTCGTTCCAAACATCCCATCCTAAAATACGGTTATCGTCTTTGAATTTTGCTACGGTTTCTTTTACATATTTTTCTAAACGAGGATATTGTGTTTTATCCTGAAGCACTTTTTGCCCTGGGCTTTGAACCCATCCTGAATTGTGTGTATGCGGTTTGGGAGCGCGTTGTTTTCCTAAAGCAGGAAACGGATCCCAGCAAGAATCAAATAAAACAAAAAGTATTTTAATGTGGTGTTTATCAGCAATTCCTAAAAAAGTATCCATGCGTTTGTAAAGTCCCTCTGCATCTTGCTGGTGCAATAAATCGTGCAAATACACACGCATAACATTCATCCCAAGACCTTCTGCCCAGCCCAATTCCTGATCGATTCTTTTTGGGTCAAAAGTATCTTCCTGCCACATCTCTAATTGATTTATAGCTGTGCTAGGAGAATAATTCGCGCCTACTAACCAAGGTTGTGCTGCATACCATTTATTGGCCTGATCTTTTGTCCAGATTTCTCTTTTTTCTACTGAAGCGGTTTCACTTTTCTTGTCTTCGGGATTACTTTTTTTGTTGTTGCAGCTAAGCAATACCAGCCCTGCTAACATAAATGTCAGACACAATTTTACCTTTCTCATTATAAATGTTGTTTATATTACGAACAATTGTTCTTTATGATAAGGGAATCAGATTGATCGTCTGATTCCCTAAAAAATTAATTTTAATATCCAGAGTTTTGATCCAGATTTGGATTATTGTCTACGTCAACTTGTGGAATTGGCATTCTGTGATTTTTCCCTACTGTAAAGTTTTTAAAGTCAGGATCACGAAGTGCAATTTTATCAACAGAAGCTTGAGAGTTTAAATCTCCCCAACGTTTTAAATCTTCCCAACGAACACTTTCGCCACATAATTCTAAAACTCTTTCCATTTTTAAACGTTCTAAGAATTTATCGTGATCGGTTCCAATTTCTGGATGAGCAGTTGCTAATGTGTTCATATTCACACGAGCTCTTACCATATCAACATATTGGTAAGCATCTGATGTTTTTCCTAATTCGTTTAAAACTTCGGCGTAACGCAATAAAATATCAGCATAACGAACTAATCTGTAGTTTACCTGGCTGTAGTAATCTTCATTATTTCTGTAATAATCACGGCTTCCTTTTCTAAACCATGCTTCGTTGTTATTCCATTCCCAGTTTCTATCGTATGTTTTATCGCCAAAATCAGCCAATAAATCAGGATAGTACAAAGTCCATCTTAAACGAGTATCTAGGTTACCATCTTTGTTTTTCTCTTCTTTGAAAGCATTTACTAACCAAAAACGAGCTTGTCCGTCTGACCATCCAATTCCTCTTGGTGCAAAAAACTGACAACGGTTACTGGAAACTGCTGCATTTTGATCTTCTCCAGTTCCTCCTTTTCTTTGATCTCCAAATTGGATTTCAAAAACTGATTCGCTGTTGTTTTCATTTACATCTGTAAAATTGTCTCTGTAATTAGACACTAAACTATATTTTGCTCCTGCTCCTGTAATTAAATACTCCAGAGCGCCTTTTGCTTCTGTCCATTTGTGCTGCTGCATATATACTTTTGCCAGAAAAGCTTTTGCGGCACCTTTATCAGGTCTTCCTAATTGGTCAGCTGACCAGCTGCCTGGTAAATCTTCATACGATTCATTTAAGTCTTTCTCGATTTGAGCCCAGATTTCAGTTACTTTTTTCTGCTGAGGTAAATCTGCTGGAGTAGACGGATCTAAAACCAGTGGAATATCTTCCCAGATTACTGCTGCATAATAGTAATGTAAGGCTCTGAAAAACTTTGCTTGAGCAATGATTTTCTTTTTATCATCTTCATTTTGAAAAGTGATATTTGGCACATTTGCTAAAACCTGATTACATCTAAAAATCGCTTTGTAAGTATCTCTCCACGTTACTGCGTTTCCTTCCCAGAAATTATAATTGATGTAATTGAATCTTGTCCAGTCTGCTAATTCTGTCCACGGACTTACGCTATATCCTTCATCAGAAGTTAGGTCTAAACGAAAATACATCCATCTTGCCCACAAACCATCTTTGTAAAACATGGCGTAAATTGAATTAACACCAGATTGTGCATCACTTTCTGTTTTCCAATACTGGTCTGTTGTGATATCATTTGGGCTGTTTAGGTCTAATTCATTTTCACAAGCTGTAAAAACAAGACCTAAAAAAGCTGCGGTTATTATTATTATTTTTTTCATTATGCTGTTTTTTAAAATTAAAAGCTAAAGTCAACACCAAAAGAATACGTCTTAAGATTTGGGAAGGCACCATTATCAAAGCCTCTTTCAAAAATATTACTGTTTGTAAATTCAGGATCTAAACCTTTATATTTCGTGATCGTAATAATATTTTGTGCTGAAAGACTTAATCTTACTCTCGAAATACCTGAGTTTTTCAACACCGTTTCTGGTAAGTTATATCCAAATCCAATGTATTTAAGTCTAATGAAATCTCCATTTTCTAAGAAACGGTCGCTGTCTCCTCTTGAATTTAAAGTAGAACCTTTTGTAACTCTAGGAAAATCAGTATTTGGATTTTCTGGTGTCCAAGGCTGAATACCTCTTCTGTAGTTACTGTTGTCATCAAAACGATCCACAACACTTCTAAATCCGTTATAAACAGTAGCTCCATGAGAAGCAATCCAGTTCATAGAAAAATCAAAACCTTTGTATTCTGCTCCTGCGTTGAATCCCATTTCAAATTCAGGCCAAGGACTTCCTACGATATCTTTATCAGCACTTGTAATCTGTCCGTCACCGTTAACATCTTTAAAACGAATATCACCCGGTACAGCATTTGGCATAATTACTTTTCCATCTGCATTTTTGTAGTTGTTGATTTCTTGCTGGTTTTGGAACAATCCATCAGTTTGCAACACATACCACATTCCTACTGGCATTCCTGCTCTAGTAATGGTATTTCCTGAAATATTTTCATTTTGTCCGTTACCTAATGAAACGAGTTTGTTGTTAATTTTTGTAAAGTTTACAGAAGCATTAAATGAGAAATCATTGATTTTTTTGCTGTAGGCTAATTCAATTTCAAAACCTTTATTTTCAACCGTTGCCGCATTCGAAATTGGATTTCCTCCATCGTTTCCAGTCGTTAATAAAATTGGAAAACCAAATAATACATCTTCTGTACGAGCGATAAAATAATCGGCTGTAAGACGAAGATCATTATTTAAAACACCAAGATCTAAACCAAAGTTGGTTTGTTTCAATTTCTCCCAACGCAATTGCTCATTTGATAATTTTACCTGAGCTGCAGAAGGATATAATGTTTGGTCTTTACCTAACACAATTTGTCCGAAATTGTTAACGAAGCTTTTGTATTCGTAATTTCCAATATTACCAGAACCTAATTCACCATAACTAGCTCTTAATTTTAAATCTTTAATAAACTGAGATTTAAAGAAAGATTCGTTGCTTACTCTCCATCCTGCAGAAAGAGAAGGGAAATTCCCCCATTTGTTTGCATCACTGAATCTTGATGAACCATCGCGTCTTAAAACAGCATTAAACAAATAACGGTTATCATAATTGTATTCTATTCTTCCTAAATAAGAAGCAAGTGCCGCTTCGTTAATATAACCTCCAACAACCGGCGAATTTCCTTGGTTTAAAACCTCATAATATTGTCCTGTTCCTGAATTGATTGGAAGATTTCTCTTTTCTCCGTAAATAATGTCATATTTATCTTTTTGGAAAGTCTGACCTACTAAAACCGTAACATCATGTTTTCCAAATTCTTTTTTGAAAGTCAATGTATTTTCAAATAACATTGTTTCAGATCTTGCTTTGTTTTGATTGGTAATAGATGGATCTATAGGCTGGTTTAATGTCCAGTTACCCACTTTTCTCATGTATTTATACGAATCAAAACTAGTTTCATATCCAAAGTTGAAACGGTATTTTAACCATGGAGCAAATTTTAATTCAGACCAGATATTTCCTCTAATTCTGAAATTTTGATTGATTGTATTTGAAAAATCAGCAAGTGCCAGAGGATTGGTACCAAATGTATCGGCAACACCTTGTTTTCCGTAACCATATCCACCTGGATTAGACGGATCGTAAAGCGGAATGGTTGGTGTCATTCTGTACACATCAATAATTGGCGCTCCAGACATTTCATCTGTTTTTGCATTACTAATTGCTAAGTTTTCTCCAATGCTGAAAATTCCTTTTGTACCGCTTGAATTTACACGAAATGAGATTCTGTCGAAATCGGTTCCTACCACGGTTCCTTCATTTCCAAAATAATTTCCAGACATGAAAAAGGATGAATTTTCACTTCCTCCAGAAAAACTCGCATTATAATCCTGCATCATTCCAGTTTTAAAAACCGCATCCTGCCAGTCTGTATCGACAGCCATATTTAGATTTTGTCTTGGAAGTCCTGCATTATCATACGCCATGTTGTTGTATTTTGCAAACTCTTCAGTTCCCATTAAATCGTAACGAGGCATAACTGTAAAACTGCTTTTTGCAGAAACTTCTATCTTAAGCGGTCCTTTTTTACCTTTTTTAGTCGTAATGATGATGACACCATTTGCAGCTCTGGAACCATAAATTGCCGCTGCAGAGGCATCTTTTAAAACCTGAATGCTTTCGATATCATTTGGGTTAAAATCTCTATTCCCACTAGTTACAATACCATCAATAACATATAATGGATTTGTGTTTTGAAGATTTTTAAGTCCGCGGATTTCAACACTCGCTTCTTGTCCAGGGCGTCCGCCACCTCGAACTTTAACTCCGGTAACCAAACCCTGAAGTCCGTCGGCCACTGTTGTAACCTGACGTTTTTGGATTTCTTCGGCTTTTACTAAAGAAACCGCACCTGTAAGGTCTTTTTTCTGTTGAGAACCGTAACCTACTACCACTATCTCGTCTAGTTTCATAGCGTCTTCGGCCAATACGGCATCTACAGTTGTTTTATTGTTAATCGCAACTTCTGTAGTCTTAAATCCTTGTGAGCTAAAAACCAGCGTTTGATTGGCTCCTGCTGTAATTTTATATCTTCCGTCAAAATCGGTAACGGCACCTGTTTTAGTGTCTTTAACAAGTACATTGGCAAACGGAATTGGTTCTCCTGTTGCAGAAGCCACTTTTCCCGTTATGGTTATTTGCTGTGCGTACGTTTGTTGTAGTAATAAACTAAAGAAAAACAAGAGGCAATATCTCTTCTTTAAAATTTGAGTGAACTTTGTTTTCATTGATTTTTCATTTTAGATAGTTTTCATTTTGTGGTTGGTTGGAAATTGGTTTAAATTTTAGTCATCTCTAATTCGGGCCGATAAGAATTTTAAAAAGCCCGCTAATAATAATTTCGTTCATTTTGATTCAAAATTGTTAATGATATACTTTTTCAAACTTTATTTTATTGATGCAATATTTTTTGAGCTTAAAAATTATCAATATGATTTATTTGAAATGTCAAAGTAGATGATTTAAATTCAAAATAAAATGCTTCATTTGTGTCAATTTCTATTTCAAATGATTCAAATTGTACAAAAAAGGTCAAATAAATAGCGGCTTGCAACATTTTGTTGAAAATTGACACGATTTGCAGAAGTCTCGATTTTATCCTAAAAAACACAGCTATGCGTAAATTCTTTCTTTTATTAGTTTTATTCATTTTTTCGCAAAATTTTATTCATGCGCAGGAATATTATTTTAAACATTTTCAGGTGGAAGAAGGTCTTTCTAACAACACCGTTTTGACTTCTTTACAAGACGAAGATGGTTTTATGTGGTTTGGAACCAAAGACGGTTTAAACCGATTCGACGGTTATCGTTTTAAAACCTACCGAAGCAATCTCGATCCTATTCATAGTTTAGGAAGTAATTATATTCAGTCACTGCACGAATATAAAGGCATCATTTGGGTGGGAACCGATAAAGGTTTGTATCAATACAATAAAAAAAATGATCAGTTTACGGTTTTAAATGAAGCCATAAATGATCGTATTAACGACATTAATCATGATAGACACGGAAATATCTGGTTTGTATCAGGAAATATTCTTTATAAATATTCGACCATTAAAAAGGAAACCAAGACTTTTAACCCCAACAAATATTTTATTGCCACTTCGATTTCACGCGATGCTAATGGTGAAATCTGGGCTTCTTCTTTAAATAAAATATACCGTTATTCTGAAGAAAGTCTTTCGTTTGAAAATATTCCGATTACACCTCCAGCCAATTCTTCCAATTTTAGAATTACCACAATTTATGCTTTGGACAAAAATAATATCGTGATTGGAACACAAGACGATGGCGTTTTGATTTATAACATTCAAAAGAAAACCACTTCGAATCTCGAATTTTCATCAAAAAAACCAGTTTATGTGCGTCAGTTCAAAAAGAAAGACAATTGCGAACTTTGGATTGCCAGCGAATCTGGAATTTATGTTTGTAACCTGATTACCAAAACGACGGTAAATCTTAGAAAAAATTACAACGATCCGTATGCGATTTCAGATAATGCGGCTTATTGCATTACTATTGATAAAGAAAACGGAATCTGGGTAGGAACTTATTTTGGCGGTATTAATTACCATCAAAAACAATATACACAGTTTAAAAAATATTTTCCGCAGAAAGGCCAGAATTCCATCAGCGGAAGCGCCGTAAGAGAAATTCACAAAGACGATTATGGCGATTTATGGATTGGTACCGAAGATGCCGGTTTAAACCGATTCAACCCAAAAACGCAGACTTTTACTTCGTATCTCCCAAACGGAAGTCCAAACAGCGTTTCATACTATAATATTCATGCTTTGATGCCCAGAAAAGACAAAATCTGGATTGGAACTTTTGAACATGGCATGGATGTTTTAGACCGAAATTCAGGAAATGTCATTAAACATTACAGCGCCAATAATCCAGCAACCGGACTGCACAGCAATTTTATTTTTTCTTTTTATGAAACTAAAAAAGACGAATTAATTGTCATAACCACAATGGGATTGTATCGCTACAACGAACAGAAAGATACGTTTGATATTTTGAAAACTTTCCCAGAAACCACTCATTATACAACCTATAAAGAAGACAGCGACGGAAATCTCTGGGCAGGAAGTTATCGCGATGGTTTGTTTTATTACAATCCGAAATCAGGAAAAAGAGAAGTTTTTATTTATGATTATAAAAACGCAAAAGGAATCAGCAACAATTCGATTAATTATATTTTTGAAGACAGTTCGAAAAATCTTTGGTTTGCCACCGAAAACGGACTGAATTTATTTGATAAAAAAACAAGAACGTTTAAAAAATTCACCACCAAAAACGGACTTCCTAGCAATGTGGTCTATTCGATTTTAGAAGATAACAATAAGAATTTATGGCTTACGACTTCAAAAGGTCTTGTACAGTTTAGTCTGAATCATAAAGGTGTAAAAATCTACACAACGGCAAATGGTTTATTGAGCGATCAGTTTAATTATGCATCGGCTTTTAAAGATACAAACGGCGATATGTATTTTGGAAATCTGAACGGAATGATCAGTTTCAATCCGAAGAATTTCACCAAAAACAAATACACGCCTTCGATTTTTATTACCAATCTTCAGATTAATAATAAAGATATTGATGTTAATGAAACCGATTCTCCGCTTACAAATTCGATTTCGCATATTGACGAATTGGAACTCGATAACAATCAAGCATCATTTAATCTTGAATTTGCTTCTTTAAATTACACTGCTCCAGAACTAACCGAATATTGGTATCAACTCGAAAATGTAAACAACGACTGGGTTTATCTCGAAAGAAACAACAAAGTCTTTTTTACCGAATTAGCGCCTGGCGATTATGTTTTTAAAGTAAAATCGCTGAATAGTTTTGGCGTTTGGAGTAAAGAAGTGAAACTTAAAATCAGAATTCTGCCTCCGTTCTGGGCGAGTAATTATGCGTATTTTTTCTATTTTCTGCTCATTTGCGGTTCATTATATTACGTTATTCGTTATTCTAATAATCTGACTGAAATTAAAAACAACCGTAAAATCAAACATCTAAACGACGAAAAAGAAAAAGAAATCTATCAGGCCAAAATTGACTTTTTCACCAATGTAGCGCACGAAATTAGAACACCGCTTACTTTGATAAAAGGTCCTTTGGAAAAACTTCTAGTAATGGAACATCAATCCGTTGAAGTGCCGCAGAATCTTTCGATCATGAAGAAAAATACTTCGCGATTGCTAAAACTGGTAAACGAATTATTGGATTTCCGTAAATCCGAAATCGGCGGCTTGAAACTTACTTTCGTAGAAGCCAATATTTCGTCGATGGTTCGGAATTTACATTTGCGTTTCAGCCAATTAATTGAAGAGCGCGGCATTGAGTTTGAACTCGAACTGGGCGACAAAGATATTTTTGCTTTTGTGGATAAAGAAGCGTTCAAAAAAATTCTGAGCAATTTGATGAACAACGCCATTAAATATTCAAAAGATAAAGTTTCGATCACGCTTTTTAGAGATGAAAAGAAACTGACTTTAACCGTAAAAAATGATGGGAATTTGATTCCGTTTCAATTAAAAGATAAAATTTTCGAACCGTTTTTCAGAGTTGATAATTCAGATACCTCTTCGGGAACGGGAATTGGGCTTTCTCTGGCACATTCTCTGGCACAACTGCACAACGGAAACCTGCAATTGGTTCCAGATGTACAACTGAATATTTTTGAACTCATAGTACCGCTTCGTCAGGAAGAAGAATTTATGTTTTATAACGAACCTGAAACCGAAGAAATCGAAACCGAAACTGTTGTTGAGGTTGAAAACAAATACGAAAAAACGCAAATTCTGGTCGTAGAAGACAATGAAGATTTACTGCATTTTATTACAACCGAACTTTCTTCGCATTACACTATTTTCAAAGCTGATAATGGCGAAAATGCATTGAAAATCATTCATAACGAAAACATTCAGCTCGTTATCAGCGATGTTTCGATGCCGGTTATGGATGGAATCACGTTGTGTAAAGAAATCAAAACGAATCTAGAAACGAGTCATATTCCCGTGATTTTGCTTACTGCGAAAAACTCACTGAAATCACAAATTGATGGTTTGGAAGTGGGTGCCGATGCCTATATCGCCAAACCTTTCTCAATGGATTATTTAAAAGTTCAAGCGCATAATTTGATCGAAAACCGAAAACAGATTATGAATTATTATGCAAGTTCTCCGCTTTCGCACATTAAAAGCATTGCGCACAATAAAACCGACGAAAAGTTTTTGAAAAAACTCGATGAAGAAATCCTAAAAAACATAACCGATCCCGATTTGAGCGTAGAATCTTTAGCCGAAATCATGAATATGAGCCGTTCAACTCTGTACCGAAAAATTAAAGACATTTCGAATCTAAGTCCGAATGAGCTGATCAATATTGTGCGTTTAAAACGCGCTGCCGAACTGCTTTTAACCGAAAATTACAAAATGTACGAAATCGCCGAAATGGTAGGTTACAAATCGCAAACCAGTTTCGGACGTAATTTCCAGAAGCATTTTACAATGTCGCCTTCGGATTATATTGCTATGAATAGGTAGTTTTTAGTTTGCAGTCGCAGTTTGGAGTTCAGTGTAATTGTGGAATATTTGTTATGGACATTCGTTGTTTAGACGCACTGCTGTGCGTCTCTACGAAATAAAATGAGGCAAAACAACAATAATACACAAGATCATCTGTAGAGACGCACAGCAGTGCGTCTTACGCTTGAGATACAAAATGAAATGTATTAAGTAAGAAAAAATCACTATTTTTAAACTAACCTTCATTTTTGTACTATGACCGATAAATCACAACTTTTAAGTTCCATTTTCAAACATCTAGATGGTTTAGTTACTGCTCCAGTGGCAATAGCACTCCAAAACAAAGCTGTTTTAAAATTTATTTTAAAGCAGAAACAGATAAAATTATCTGAACTTACAGCGATTTTTAATTCCAATGAAGGCTATCTAAATATTGGTTTAAGAATTTTGGCTTCACAGGGATTTCTGGAATATGAAGTTGATAATAAAACTCAGGAAATTACGATTTCGGTAAATGAAAAAACGGAAATTGCTTTTTCACTTTTTCCTTTATATGAAGATGTTGTGGCGCTGCTTCAATTGTCAATTCATTTTCATCCGCGTTTGTTTGAAGACACACCGTTTGAAAAACTCAATGTTATTTTCGAAAAATATAAAACAAAATACGGAATTAAACCTTCTGCCGATCCTTTAACAAACAGCATACAGGAACAGATTTTAAAACATATCGAAGGTTATTTAATTGGTCCCACAATCGTACGGCTGGCCATGAACGGAATGTTTCATAAATATTTTATGGAAACGTCTTTCAGACCCGAAGAGTTTCATAAATCACCAGAAAATTTTAAAAAGATATTAGACTTTTTTGTGCATTTGGGTTGGTTTCTCGAAAAAAACGGTAATTATCAATTTACAGAAGCAGGTTTATTTTTCGCCAAAAGAGCCAGCGCATACGGCGTTACAGTTTCTTATCTGCCCACATTCGCCAAAATCGAAGAACTCATTTTTGGCAATCCAGATGTTTTAAGAACTGCTGAAGGTGAAAACGAAATCCACGTCGATCGTGAAATGAATGTTTGGGGAAGCGGCGGTGCTCATGATACGTATTTTAAAGTGGTTGACGAAATTCTGATCAAACTTTTTAATCTTCCTATTGAAGAACAGCCCAAAGGAATTCTCGATATGGGCTGCGGAAATGGCGCTTTCCTGCAGCATATTTTTGAAGTCATCGACAGGCAGACTTTGAGAGGAAAAATGCTCGATGAATATCCGTTATTTTTAGTTGGTGCCGATTATAATCAAACGGCTTTAAAAGTAACGAGAGCCAATCTTATAAAAGCTGATATTTGGGCAAAAGTAATCTGGGGTGATATTGGCCGTCCTGATTTACTGGCAAATGATCTCAAGGAAAATTATAATATCGATTTAAAAGACCTTTTGAACGTAAGAACTTTTCTAGATCATAACAGAATCTGGCAGGAACCTAAACAGATCCATGAAAACAGAGTCAGCACTTCGACAGGTGCATTTGCTTACAGAGGAAAGAGAATCAGTAACAATTTGGTTGAGGACAATCTTTTGGAACATTTACAAAAATGGTCGCCATATGTGCATAAATTTGGTCTGCTTTTGATTGAACTTCATACCATAAATCCAAAACTGACTGCCAATAATTTAGGCCGAACTCCCGCAACAGCTTATGATGCTACTCACGGATTTTCTGACCAATATATTGTTGAAATCGACGTTTTTAATGCAATTGCAGCAGAAGCAGGTTTGTTTCCAGATCAATCAATTTTTAAGCGATTCCCAGATGCTGATACGGCTACAGTGAGTATAAATTTATTGAAAGGAAAATGAGTTTTTTATTCTGTTAGTAAACATTCTCTTTCTGGATTTAAATAATCGAGTTGTTTGTCTTCAAAAAGTTGTTCTAAGGCTTCACAACCTTCTTCGATTTTATAATCTCTTTCTTTTTCAGTAATAGGAATCAGCCAATAACAGTGAAATATTTGCCCGTTGAAGCTCAATAATTCCATTTCCTCACCATCAAGGTAAGGCAGTGAAATAAAACAATGATCACACTTAGAATTACCCAGCCATGGTTTCCCAATATTCATGGTGTGGTGTATGTTTAATGGTCTTAAATTTCGGTGATATGATGCACAAACAGTGATTAACTCAACCAAAGAAGAATCCTGTTGAGGTGAAAATACAAATAGTTCTATTAAATTATCATCTTCTCTTTCTAGTGACATTCCAACTGAGCAATAAACCCAAAAATCGTGACGGTCATTCGGTTTAAACTCCAAAACAAAAAAGTCAGGATGCAATTTTTCTCTTGGTCCTTTTTCTAAAATTAATGGTTGCCCTGAAATACCAAAATAATTTTCATAATGATCTTTTAACTGCTCAACATACATTGTCGATTCTTGATTCTTCATTTATTATTTCTTAGTAATTTATTCTCCAGCTAATTGCTCAATCAACTGTAATCGTTTTACAATAGTGTTTTTCTCTAAAATAGTTCCCGGCGATAAAACAGCGTTCGCTCCTACTCTCGAATTATCTCCCAATAACGAACCAAATTTATCAGAATGCGTATTGATGATCTTGTCTTTGTAAATAACGGATATGTTTTTAATTTTTCGTTCGTTGTAATGATTGGCGCAGATCGAACCGGCTTCAAAATTAATATTTTGTCCAATTAAGCTATTTCCTATATAATTAAAATGTGCCACTGCCGAATTATCTGAAATAAATGACTGCTTAATTTCGGAACCTGGACCAATTTTTACTGATTTTCCCAACAGAATTGGTCCGCGTAAATAAGCATGTGCGCCAATGTAAACGTTTTCAGAAATAATAATTGTTCCTTTCAAAGTCACGCCTTGCTCGATAATAGCGCTTTTATGAATGGCAATATTTCCTTCAATTGTATAATCAGATGAGAGTTGTTTTATTTTCTGTAAAAGAATAGTATCGAGATCGTTAACAATATCCCAAGGTTCTGTATTCGAAACATAATCTGGAAAGTAAAAGTCAAAATTCTCTATAAAATCTATTGTTTTTATCATGGTCTTAAGCTTAAAAAATATCTAATAAATTATCTTATAAAAATAAAACTTTAAAAAATGGGAAATCTTGTATTATCTCAAAATAAATTAGTTGACAAAAGCAACTAATTTTATATATTTGCATTTATAATACAATATTTAAAAAACATGAGTACAACGACTTCAAAAATTAGAAGTTTCAATCGATTCTATACAGCACATTTAGACATTTTAAGCCAGCATTATTTAGATAGTGAATATTCGCTAACCGAGATACGAATCCTTTATGAAATCAGCGAAAGCAAACTTATAACAGCACAAAAAATCACTGAAATTTTAAATCTGGATAAAGGATATTTAAGCCGAATTTTAAAACGTTTTTTAAAGGAAAATCTAATTGTAAAAGTCGCTTCGGCAGAAGATAAACGTGCTTTTAATATTAAACTGACTGAAACAGGAAATGAGCTTCTTTCTATTTTAAATAAGAAATCTGAAAGTAAAATCGAAGGTAAAATCGAAAAACTAAATCCCTCTGAAAAAGAGATTTTAGTAAGTTCGATGTATACCGTAAGAAATCTGCTCACGGAAAGTAAAATAGCCCGAGAAGAGATTACTTACCGACATGAAATTACGCCCGGCGATATTGGTTATATTATTTATCTGCACGGCGCTATTTATCGCAAAGAATATAATTTCTCTACCGATTTTGAAAAATATGTCATCAAGACTTTTTATGATTTCTTAGGAAAATATTCTCCTGAAAATGACCGTATCTGGATGGCAGAATACAATAATAAAATTGTGGGTTGTGTTGCAATTGTACATCAGTCAAATGAAGAAGCTCAATTGAGATGGTTTCTTCTCGATCCTGCTTTTAGAGGACTTGGAATTGGCAAAAAACTGCTTTCTGATGCTATTGATTTTTGCAAAGAGAAGAAATTTAAAAACGTGTTTTTGCTTACCACAAATTTACAAGACAAAGCACTTCAAATGTATAAAATAATGGGATTTGAACTTACTCAATCTGAAGAAGTTCAAGAATGGGGAAAAACGTTTAACGAAGAACGTTACGATTTGAAATTAAATTAAAATATAAATCCTCCAAAATCAGTTTGAATTTGGAGGTTTGTATTTTTTTGAATCATTTCATTTACTCTAGAATTTTTTTATTGTTTATTGTTTTAAAGCATAAATATAACCAATTCCTTTTTCGCCATTTTCTAGCTGATATTCGGTTTGAATTCGAATATACCCATCACCTTCAAATTCATCGAGATAATCCCAACGTGCAGTCAAATCTTTCGAAAATAAAACATATGCGTTTATAATTTCGGCTTCGTCAGAATTTACAGGAGTAAAACCATGATACCCTAAAGAAGAGCCCCATCCCCCTTCCAGTAATTTGCCTTTTATTGTCGCTTTTTTCCATTCGCCTTTAATCGGATCCATAATCGAATGATTGGATTCACCCGGAGCGAGTGATCCATAAATGATTAAAGCTGGAATTGTTTTTATATTGTTCATCTAACTTATTTGTTTTTTTAAGCCTTTAATCCCATCCATTCAGAAATGAAACTTCGTGAGCTGAATATGTACTAAAGCTACGGAATTATTGGATTTTATCACAGTAAATTCAACAAGAAAGCGATATAAACAGGTTTACTAATCATACAAAAAGCCCTTTTATCGTAAAGGGCTTGAGTAATTGTATCGTTTATTTTAGCTTAAAGATTCATCTTTTTAGCATCTTCAACAAATTGTTTCAGACCAATATCGGTTAACGGATGTTTCAATAATCCTTTTATTGCAGAAAGCGGACCTGTCATAACATCTGATCCTATTTTAGCGCAATTGATAATATGCATTGTGTGTCTTACCGAAGCAGAAAGTATCTGGGTTTGATAATTGTAATTATCGTAGATTTCTCTAATTTCTGAAATTAAATGCATTCCGTCTGTCGAAACATCATCTAAACGACCTAAAAACGGAGAAACATAAGTCGCTCCTGCTTTGGCGGCAAGCAACGCCTGGCCTGCAGAAAACACTAAAGTTACATTGGTGCGAATTCCTTTTGAAGAAAAATATTTGCATGCTTTTACTCCATCGCCAATCATAGGCAATTTTACCACAATCTGAGGATGCAAAGCGGCCAATTCTTCTCCTTCTCTTACCATTCCTTCAAAATCGGTTGAGATTACCTCAGCCGATACATCACCGTCAACAATATTGCAGATAGCCAGATAATGATTTAAGATGTTTTGTTTTCCGGTAATTCCTTCTTTTGCCATTAAAGACGGATTGGTGGTTACGCCGTCTAAAACGCCCAAAGCCTGCGCTTCTTCAATATCCTGAAGATTAGCAGTATCAATAAAAAATTTCATGTTTTTTGGTTTTTGGTTAAATACTATTTTGCGTAAAAAAAACTTTGTCGAAGTTTTAAAACTTTGACAAAGTTCTTTAGGAGTTCTAGTGAGAAAAATGTGTATTTTGATTGATTCTGCTCTTCAAAAAACCTTCAATAAAAAATTAACTCACTATTATTTTTTATCAAACTGGCTCAATTTTACTATGTTGAATAAAAGAAAAAGCAACTAAACCTTAAATCAATTCTCTCCATTCAAAATTGAAAACTAGGCCATTATCTCAATACACATTTCTCAATTTAATCTAAAAAGCGCTTTTTAATAATTTATAATCCTATTTAAAAAACCTAGAGCTTTTCGGATGTTTTATCTCACTAATATTTTATATAAACCTAACTTTTTAAAATCTTTTAGGTTCAATTGATATCCAAAAAATCTAAACCAATTAAATATATTGGTTGATGATGTTTTCAAACAATTCTTGTTTACCGCTTTGAAGATTTAATTCTCCATTTTCGTGAGCGATGGTGTAAAGATCTTTTAAACCTAATTTTCCATCGGCGAAATCTTTACCTTTTCCAGAATCAAATGAGCTGTATCTTTCTTTTCTTAACTTCTCGTATGGAGAAGAAGAAATAATTTTATCAGCAGTCAATAATGCTCTTGCAAACGTATCAGCCCCGCCAATGTGCGCTAAGAAAACATCTTCTAAGTCTGTAGAATTTCTTCTGATTTTAGCATCAAAATTAACTCCACCGCCTTGCAATCCGCCAGCTTTTAAGAAAACCAACATTGCTTCAGTAGTTTCCTGGATGTTATTTGGGAACTGGTCTGTATCCCATCCATTTTGGTAATCACCTCTGTTCGCATCTATACTTCCTAACATTCCAGCTTTTGCAGCCACTTCTAATTCGTGTTGGAAAGTATGTTGTGCCAAAGTAGCGTGATTTACCTCAATGTTGATTTTGAAGTCTTTGTCTAAACCGTATTCTTTTAAGAATCCAATTGCAGTTGCAGAGTCAAAATCGTATTGGTGCTTAGATGGTTCCATTGGTTTTGGCTCGATAAAGAAAATTCCTTTAAAACCTTGCGCTCTTGCATAATCTCTAGACATTGTTAAGAATTGCGCCATGTGATCTAATTCTCTTCCCATATCTGTGTTTAGTAAAGACATATAACCTTCTCTACCTCCCCAGAATACGTAGTTTTCTCCGCCTAAAGCAATTGTAGCATCCAAAGCTAGTTTTACTTGTCCTCCGGCTCTTGCCACAACATTAAAATCAGGATTTGTCGCAGCACCGTTCATAAATCTTGGATTTGAGAAACAGTTAGAAGTTCCCCAAAGCAATTTAATTCCAGATTCAGCTTTTTTCTGTTTCAAGTAATCCGTAATAAAAGCCAAACGTTTTTCTGATTCTGCGAAAGTTGGCCCTTCATTAATCAAATCGTAATCGTGGAAACAGAAATAATCGAATCCCATTTTGCTGATGAATTCAAAAGCAGCATCCGCTTTATCTTTTGCCGCTTGATACGGATCTGATGATGCATCCCAAGCAAAATTTTGAGTTCCAGGCCCGAACGGATCGCTACCTTGTCCGCAGAATGTATGCCAGTAAGCAATTGCAAATTTAAAGTGCTCACGCATTGTTTTTCCAGCTACGATTTGGTCTGGATTGTAATATTTAAATGCCAAAGGATTATCAGATTCTTTTCCTTCAAACTTAATTTGGCCGATACCTTTGTAGTATTCTTTATCTCCTAAAACTATCATTTGTTTTTTATTTAGTTGTTAATATTAATTCTAATTCTTGTTTCCATTTTTTATAAGCCGCTTCATAAGGCTCTTTATTGTGTAGTGGCAAAAACGTCATTACGTGGTCATTATCACTTACATTTGCTCCAAATTTACTGTAATCACCGTCTTTCAAACCAACTGCTCTAGCTGCACCCACAGCTCCCGTTGTATTATAAATTTCGATTTCGTGGCCAATTAAAGTTGCTACAGTATTGGAGAAAATCTCCGAACGGAAAAGATTATCATTTCCTGCTCTAATGACATTAATTGTGGCATTATCATCTTTTAGGCATTCCATTCCGTACACAAAAGAAAAAGCGATTCCTTCAAGAGAAGCTCTAAATAAATGCGCACTGTTATGAATGTTCAAATTCAGATTTAAGAAATGTGTCCCAATCGTTTTGTTATTAAACATACGTTCTGCCCCATTCCCAAACGGAATAACCACAACACCTTCAGATCCAATCTCCACATTCGAAGCCTTTTCATTCATTACCTCGTAGCTTTCGTTGCCCATATTATTGCGAAGCCATCTGTACTGAATTCCCGCTCCGTTAATATTTAAAAGTTTACCAACTCTTGGCGTTTCTAATTCGTAGTTTACGTGAACAAAGTTGTTTACTCTCGTGCTTTTTCCAGACGACATTTCGCTAACGGCATAAAAAACACCAGAAGTCCCGCCTGTCGCCGCAACCTCTCCTGGATTCAATACGTTCAAAGACAAAGCATTATTCGGCTGATCTCCTGCTCTATACACAATCGGAATTCCAACAGGAAGACCAGATTCTTGAGAAGCTTTTTCAGTCACAACACCTTGATTGGTAAAATTTTCTACAATTTTTGGCGTCAAAGAGCTATCAATTCCATAATAGTCCAAAAGCCAATCGGCTACTTTATTTTCTTTATAATCCCAAAGCATTCCTTCAGACAAACCATTTTTGGTTGTCGTTACTTCGCCAGTTAATTTCAAAGCGATATAATCTCCCGGAAGCATGTATTTGTCAATTTTGCTATACAGCTGAGGTTCGTTTTCTTTCACCCATTTTAGTTTTGAAGCGGTGAAATTTCCAGGCGAATTCAATAAATGCGTCATGCATTTTTCTTCTCCAATTTCTGCAAAAGCCTTATTTCCTATTTCAACCGCACGGCTATCGCACCAGATAATTGAATTTCGCAACGGAGTACCTTGTTGATCCACAATTACCAATCCGTGCATTTGGTACGAAATACCAATTCCCTGAATTTTAGAAGCATCGATATTCGATTCTTTAATTGCCCTTTTTGTTGCCGTACAAATGTGCTGCCACCAAATTTCTGGATCCTGTTCTGCCCAATCTGGGTGAATGGAAAGGATTTCCATTTCGTTTTGAGGCTCATTCAAAACAATGATTTTTTTGCCTGTTTCTGCTTCTACCAAGGCTGCCTTGACAGAAGAGCTTCCAATATCATAACCGATATAATACATAACTTACAATGATTCTCTTATTATTAATTTTGTCGGCACATAACATTTCGTTTCTTCGTCATGCGTAATAAATGCCGCTGCTTTGGTTCCTAGTTCTTTGAAATCAGTCGAAACAACTGAAATCCCTTTGTATATAAATTTCTTCATTGGCGTTTCATTGTACGAAAGAAAACCAACATCTTTTCCGGGTTCAAAATCCTTTTCTTTACATTGCTCTAAAAAGTGTCCCAAAATCCTGTCGCTTACACTGATATAGGCAATTCCTTTCTCAATATTGAACTTTTTCGGATCTGTGATAATGTCGTATTGAAAACCAAAATCAGCACAGAATTTCTTAAAAAATTCTACCGTTTCCCAAGGGTGATTCGTAAAATCCGGATATACAAAATCTATTTTTTTATACTTTTTAAACAAATCAACCGCTTCTTTTAAAGCGTTATAAAAGGCTTTTCCGAAATCCTGAAAAACATAATTATTGGCTTTGTCAGCCCTGATATTCCAGTCAATCAAAAGCAGTTTATCCTTTGAAATTGCGGACAAAGCTGGCGTAATATCCTTATGGTCAAAATTCATCACCACATATTTGTAATACTTCCCGATTCCGTTATTAATGATTGTTTTAAAAACATCAATATTATAATGGTGAAACTGCACATCAATAATCACATTATCTGGCAGATTATTCACAACCGAATGATACAAAACCTCTTTGTAAGCCTTAAACGTATCTAAAACCAAAAGCACTTTTCTAGTTTCACCAGCTACGTAATAGCCTTTGTTTGGGACAGAATCGATTACTTTTTGATCTTTTAAAATCGAATACGCCTTAAAAACCGTGTCTCTCGAAAGCTGATATGTTTTGCAGATCACATTTACAGACGGAAGCAAATCTCCTTTTTGTAAAATATTCTCCGCAATGGCATTGGTAATCCCGTCAACCAATTGCTGATACTTCGGGATATCACTTTCGTGATTGATTATAAACTCAAATTTTTCTTCTTCTTTTAGCATACCGTTCTGTTCCGTTCTGTTATGCTAAAGTAACTAAAAATCTTTTACAAAAAATTATTTTTAAGTTTAAAATTGTTATTTTTTAAATGTGTTAATCTTTATAATTTGGGCGTGCCCCGCCGAAAAAAGCGGGTCGGGCTATCCGTTACAAGTCCTCGTCTCGTCAAAAGACGAGACTGTGGGCTTTTCACTTCTATCCCTCACGCAAAACGGTTTCATGAGAGATGACGGAACATTATTTTTTCAAAAACTTAGCAATATAATTTAATCGTAAAGTTTGCAAAGCTTATTTAAGAACGCAAAGAGTTTCGCTACAGTTTTTGTCATTTAGACGTAAGTAGAAATCTTTGCAAGTAACTCCACGAAGATTCTTAACAATATTAAAACATAGCCCAAGGTTTCAATCTTGGAGACACAGCAAATGGAATACATTGCGTACCCAAGGTTGAAACCTTGGGCTATGTTCAAATAGATGTTTGAACCTCTTAGTTTGTCATTTCAATCGAATGGAAACCCTAGCAATAGTGAACACACAAAGTAAAACACAATAGAAACTCCGTACAGAATTTCAATGATCTTTGTAGAATCCCGCGTAAAATCTCTCCTTCAATCGAGATAACAAACGCAACGTAAAGAACAAAATTTCAAACAACACAACCGATTGTATTTTTTTTAAAATTTTTTTACAAAAAATCTTAATCAATTAACCTTCTTATCCCGTAAGGATCAATTGTGATAATTGAACCGTCTTTTAAATAATCGATTTTGGTTACTTTCATGCTTCTCAAATGCGTCACGCCTTTTGACAAACTTGAATCGTGGTAAAATAAATACCATTCTCCATCTACTTCGCAGATCGAATGATGTGATGTCCAGCCCACAACCGGATTTAAAATTCTTCCTTGATAGGTAAACGGTCCGTACGGATTGTCGCCAATCGCGTAACAGATAAAATGTGTGTCTCCTGTAGAATACGAGAAATAGTATTTCCCATTATACTTATGAACCCATGAAGCTTCAAAAAAACGGCGATCGTTATCACCCGCAAGGATTTCATTTCCATTTTCATCCAAAATTTTAATTTCTTTCGGCTCTTCTGCAAATTCCAGCATATCATCTCTAAGCAAAGCTACAATTGGCCCCAAGGCTTTTTCTTCTGCCAAAGGTTCTTCATTATTTTGATCGTATTTATTATTTCTGTACTTCTGAAGCTGTCCGCCCCAGATACCGCCAAAATAGATGTAATGCTTTCCATCTTCATCTTCAAAAACAGCCGGATCAATACTATAACTACCCTTTATCGCTTCTTTTTCGGGAATAAAAGGCCCGACAGGCGAATCTGAAATGGCAACTCCAATCTGGAATATTCCATCGGCGCGTTTGGCAGGGAAATACAAATAATATTTTCCATTTTTACAGGCTGCATCTGGTGCCCACATTTGTTTTTCGGCCCAGGCCACATCGTCTACATGCAAGGCTACTCCGTTATCAACTGCTTCTGATGAGATGTCGTCCATAGAAAAAACGTGATAATCTTCCATCCCGAAATGATCTCCATTGTCATTAAACGGAATCCCAGCATCGATGTCGTGCGACGGATAAATATAAATTTTACCATTGAATACATGCGCCGAAGGATCGGCTGTATAAATATGTGATACTAAAGGCTTTGAAATCGCCAGTTCATTAATCTGCTCAAAATTAATGTGTTCAATGCTGTCTTCAGGCATAGTGATATTTTGTTTAAAAAATTAAGTTCTTCTTTCTTTTAGTTCTGTTTCAATCTGCACTTCCATTTCTTTATTGATTTTATAGAAAAACAGCAATCCAGCTCCGATTAAAAAAGGGATTGCAGGGAAAATACTCACTAATAATTTGATTCCGTTTATAGCTGTTTCTGACTGCTGAGAAGTATTTGGAACATAATGGAAATAGCCTAAAAATAATGTTGTTAAAGCACCTCCAATACTTAATCCTGTTTTTAGCCCAACCATCATTGCAGAGAAAATTATTGCCGTTGCACGACGGTTATTCAGCCACTCTGAATAATCAGCCACATCAGCAATCATTGCCCAAAGAATTGGGATGGTGATTCCGTAGAAAAATCCATGTAAAATTTGAGAGAAAAATATCAATCCGATAGATGTGGATGGGAAAAAGTAAAAAGCAATAATAAACAGGGTTGAAATAAACAGAAATAGTCCAAAAACATTTCGTTTCCCGTATTTATCGGCTAAATTTTTAGATAAGGTAATCCCGACAATCATAAAGATAATGCCGCCTGCATTGAATAAACCAAAACCTGCAGAAACAGGATCGTTGCCAAAATGATTCAACCCGATTGTAGTTAGAAAATCCAGAATAGGCTGAATAAAAGTTGTCAGCTGTTCTTTATTGACGTAATTTTCGAAATAATACACATACGAGCCGCCTTTCATTGCTAATGTTACAAAAACCAAAGTGGTGAGCGTAAGCATAATGATCCAAGGTCTGTTTTTGATTAAATCGCTTAAATCTTCTTTAACGCTTGATTTTTGTTCTGGTTTCGGAATGATTCTTTCTTTTGTGGTTAAAAAAGTAATCAAAAGCATGATCGTTCCAATAATTGCCAAAGCGGTCATTACTTTTTCGATTCCGACTGCTTTATCGCCATTACCTGCACTTTTAATAATTCCGAGCATGAAAACCTGAACAAAAAATTGGGCAAACATAACGGCCACAAAGCGGTATGATGACATACTGTTTCGTTCTTTCATATCGCCTGTAATTACGCCGCTTAAAGCAGAATACGGCAGATTGTTTCCGGCATAAAAAAGCAATAATAAAGTATAGGTTACAACGGCATAAATTACTTTTCCTTTATACGAGAAATCAGGAGTAGAAAATGCCAATAAAGCCACCACTCCAAGCGGAATCGCAGTTATTAAAATCCATGGCCTGAATTTTCCCCATTTAGTACTCGTTCTGTCTGCCAAAACCCCAATAATAGGATTAAAAATAAAGGCAGCAATCAGACCCACGATCAGCATAATGATTGAAGAATCGGTTGGCGATAAGCCGTAAATATCGGTATAAAAATACGCCAGATACGTCATCAAAGTCTGAAAAACCAAATTAGCAGCCAAGTCTCCTAAGCTGTATCCAATTTTTTCTTTGATGGATAGTTTTTGTGAAATGTTAGTCATTCGTGGTTTTGTGGTTAGTTAGTTCTATCCTGTAAAGTTTTAAAAAACCTTTCAGGTTTCCTATTTGTTTCAACTATTCTTCAATTTATCCGAAAGGTTTTTTTAACCCCTTTAGAGATGAATTCAAATTAAAACAATCGGTTGTGTAAAATTAGACAAAAAAACATATTATCCAAATTTAGTTTACTTTATTTGCTTTATTTTTAATTTCACAATCGATTGTAAATAAATTCATCAAAACTTAAACTATTTTAGTATTTATTCTTTAGTTTCTTTCAGTTTTAAAATGCTGTCGTAAGCCTTTTTATGTTTTAAATGGGCATCAAAAGGCAGCGGATAATTGGTTCTTCCTTTTATCGGCCAATCGTTTAACCAAGATTGTCCGTCGTGAACGCCCCAAAAAGTAACTCTGCTGATTTTATCTTTGTGTTTCAAAAATAATTTAAAAATTGAAGCATAACGCTCTGCAAGTTTGTTTTGAATAGAGTCTGGTAATGCTTTTGGATACGGATTCATTTTTTCGCTTCCTTCAAATTTCTGATTTACGTCTGCTCCTTTTAAGTCCCACGGATTAGGCAATACGGTAATATCTAATTCTGTAAACGCTACTTTAATTCCTAAAGCCGAATATTCTAAAATACTTTTTTCAATTTCTTCTATTGACGGACTTCCTAATCTCCAATGTCCTTGAATCCCAACTCCGTCCACTTTTCCGCCTTCCGCTTTTATTTTTTTGATTAAAGCAATTGCTCCTGCTCTTTTAGCGGGCTCTTCGATATTATAATCGTTATAATACAATGCTGCTTTAGGATCTGCTTTGGCAGCCAATTTAAAAGCATCAACCAAATACTTTTCTCCAAGTGTTTTCAAAAAAACCGATTGTCTCAAAGTCCCATCTTCGTTTAAAGCTTCGTTTACCACATCCCAAGAACCAATTCTCCCTTTATATTTGGAAACAACTGTAGTGATATGGTCCTGCATAAACGCTTTCATTTCTGTACTATCAGCAATTTTCTCCATCCAAGGCGCCAATTGACTGTGCCAAATTAAAGTGTGTCCGTGAACAAACATTTTATTCTTTTCTCCATACGCCACAAATTTATCCGATAATGTAAAATCGTATTTGTCTTTCTGCGGATGAACATACATAGATTTCATAATATTCTCAGCCGTAATGGCGTTGAACTCTTTTCGAATCAGCGAATCTTCTTTCTGATTTTTTTCATTAATCTGATTTAGATCTAACGCAGTACCTATATAAAAATCTTTTTTAAAAGCATCTTTTAAAGTAAGTGGGTCTTTCTGAGATGTACAGCCTATAGTCAGCAGAGTCGTGACGGCAAATAAGCATGGTTTAATGAACTTCATATGTTTTGGTTTAATAGTTATATAGTTTTGTTGTAAAATAAATTACAAATTCAGTTTATAAGCAATTCCCATTTCCAAACCTCTTAGCTCCGCAAGACCTTTTAATCTTCCTGTTAAAGAATAACCCGGATACGTTTCTGTTTTTTGGTCTACTTCGTGAAGAAAACCATGATCTGGACGCATTGGCAAACTTATTTTGGTTTTATTCATTAGAATCAATAATTTTTCTACAATGCTTTCCATTTTAACATCACCGCTTAAATGCTCCGATTCTCTGAAAACAGTTTCGCTTTCGCGGATGGTATTTCTTAGATGTAAAAAATGAATTCGGTTTTCGTAATCGTCAATTATTTTTTCCAGATTATTTTTCGGATCAGCACTAAGCGAACCCGTACAATAACACAATCCGTTGGCTGTTGACGGAACGGCGCTAAAAATCGCTTTCAAATCGGCTTCTGTCGATACGATTCTCGGAAGACCCAAAACCGAAAACGGTGGATCATCAGGATGAATCGCTAATTTTTGTCCGTTTTGCTCTGCAATTGGCGTTACTTCTGATAAAAAATAAATCAGGTTTTCTCTTAACTTTTCATTATTGATATTGGCATAATTATCCAAAAGCGATAAAATCTGTTCTGCCGTAAAATTGATTTTGCTTCCTGGCAATCCTAATAATACATTTTTAAACAATAACGCTTTTTTATCTTCAGACAACTGATTTCCAAATTGTAGAGCTTTTTCTTTTTCGGCATCTGAATAATCATTTTCTGAATTCGGCCTTTTCAAAAGAAACACATCAAAATAAGTAAATGCATCCTGATTGTACAGCAAAGCTTTGCTTCCGTCATCGTTTATAAAATTATGATCGGTTCTCACCCAATCCAGAATCGGCATAAAATTGTAAGTTATAATTTTGATGCCGCAAGCTGCCAGATTCTTTAAACTGATTTTATAATTTTCAATGTATTGAAGATAGTTGCCCGAGGCGCGTTTGATTTCTTCATGTACCGGAAGACTTTCGACAACCGTCCATTCCAATCCCGCATTTTGAATCATTTTTTGCCTTTCCTGAATAGCCTCAACAGACCAGATTTCGCCAACTGGAATTTGATGCAAAGCCGTCACAATTCCTGTTGCTCCGGCCTGTTTTATATCGATCAATTTTACGCCGTCTTGAGGTCCAAACCAACGCATGGTTTGCTGCATTTTTATCATACTTCTTTTTTTTAATCTCGCAAAGACGCAGAGTCGCAAAGTTTTTGTTTCCCGCAGATTTTGCAGATTGAGCTGATTTTAATCTTTTTAATCCTTTAATCTGTGGCTTTAAAAACCTTTGAGCCTTTGAGCCTCTGCCCCTTAAGAACTTTAAATTAAAACCCAATACTATTTCCGCCATCAACAGGCAATACTGTACCGGTTGTATATTTTGATTCGTTTAAAGCGAAATAATATACGGCATCTGCAATGTCTGAAGGTTCTCCTAAGAATCCCATTGGTGTTCTTCCTAATACTTTATTTTTTCTTTCTGGATCATTATCAAGTGCTGTCGATGACATTTTAGTTTTTATAAATCCAGGAGCAATACAATTTACACGAATTCCTGCTGGAGCCAATTCGACCGCCATAGCACGCGTCATGGCTTCAATTGCTCCCTTACTTGACGAATACGCTATTACTTTCGGAATTCCATACTGAGATGCCATCGAACTGATATTGATGATGCTTCCGCTTCCATTCGCTTTCATATTCTTAACTACTTCTCTGCTTACAGCAAAAACACTCAAAAGATTGGTGTGAATTATAGTTAAGAAATCTTCATCTGTCACATCCAAAAACTCTTTTTTCATATTGATTCCAGCGTTGTTTACCAAAATATCAATCGGATTGTCTTTTGTGATGTTTTCAATCATCGCAGGAATTCCTTTTAAATCATTTAAATCGAAGATTACCGGAATGGCATTTTCTCCAATTTCCTTGCAGGCATCTTCTGTTTTTTCTTTTGATCTCCCAATGATGTAAGTTTTGATTCCGTTATCGCAAAGTTTTTTTGCTGTTGCAAAACCTAATCCCGAATTTCCTCCAGTTACAATTGCTGTTTTCTTGCTCATAATTTTTTTTCAATATATTTATTTTGGACGCTGATTTAAGCGGATTTTTTTAATTTTTAATTCTTAATTTTTAATCAGAAAAAAATCCGCTTTTCCCCTGCCTTCACAATAGCAAATCAGTTTCATCCTTGTTCTATTCTTACTTAATTTATTTATCCATTTCCCGGTGCAAATGGGAATTTTAACGATTTAAAATAATCCAAGGTTTGCGTTGGCTTTTCTACTCCCGTCGGAAGTTCTTTTCTAGAAAACTGCTGAAAGTATAACAGACAGGCGTCACGCCACCATTTTGCTTCTTTGTACTGAATTTCTAATAACATTTCAACTTCGTGAAAACGTTCACTGTCGATATATTTTTCTGTTTTTTTCCAGACATTCTGCATTGCCGCGACCTGATTTACACCTTCTTGGTATTTCAACGCCATACCGTTCCAAAGTGTCTCACCATTTTTCAGTTTATAATCCCATGAAACGTGATGAAACCATAAAAGATCTTTTTCTGGACAGGTTTCTAAATTATCAAAAAGTTTCTCAACTTCAGGCGCATATTGCGCAGTTGCATTCGTTCCTGTTTTAGATCGGTCGAAACCAATTCCGTTTTTATCCGCTTTATGATAATACGTGGGATTCCATTCTGGTCGTGATAAATTAGAAACCCAAGGTCCTGGCCCGTAATGGTGGCCCGTATCCATAATATGATGCAATCCAAGCGGTGTCATATAATTTACAACCGCTTCACGAGATTGGATCATGATATTTTTTACAGGTTGGATAAAGTTTTCATCGTTCGAGAAAGTGCATCTTAACCATTCATCAGCAATTGTTTCCGAATCTAAATAAGGATTCCAAGCCAGTCTTCCGAAACCATACCAATTGGCTTGTGCAAAGGGATGTCCTGTCCAATTCAAATCGTTTCCGATATTGGCAACACCTGCAATTCCCGTTAGTTTATTTGGATACAAAGTTCCGTCAATAACTTTGGCAACAGTGGAACCTTTACCTTTTTGATACGTATCTGATTCTAAAACTTCCTGAAATAATTTAGGAAGAAAAACCAAATGCGTGCTAAAACCTAAATATTCCTGCGTAATTTGAAATTCTATCATTAAAGGCGTTTTCGGCATTGCGCCAAATAAAGGATGGAAAGGTTCTCTTGGCTGAAAATCGATCGCTCCGTTTTTTACCTGAACAATTACGTTTTCTTTAAATTTTCCATCGTAAGGCTGAAACTCTGCATACGCTTGTTTCGCGCGGTCATTGGCATCATGTTCTGAATACACAAACGCTCTCCACATAATTACACCACCAAAAGGCGCAACGGCATCGGCAAGCATATTCGCTCCATCTACATGATCTCTTCCGTAATTTTGCGGACCTGGCTGACCTTCTGAATTGGCCTTTACCAAAAATCCACCAAAATCAGGGATTCGTTTGTAAATTTCTGCTGCTTTATTTTTCCACCATTGGATAACTTCTCCGTCTTTTGGATCAGCCGTTTTTAATTTTCCTATTTCGATGGGTGCCGAAAATCTAGCCGTTAAATAAACTTTTATTCCGTAAGGTCTAAAAACGTTGGCTAAAGCTTCTACTTTTTCTAAATATTGCGGCGTCAGAATTAACGCATTCGCATTTACATTGGTCAAAACCGTTCCGTTAATTCCAATTGAAGCATTCGCTCTAGCGTAATCAATATAACGCTGATCTATAAAATCTGGAAGTTTCTGCCAGTTCCAAAGCGAAAATCCAGCGTAGCCTCTTTCAACTGTTCGATCTAAATTATCCCAATGGTTTAAAATTCTAATATTGGTTTTTGGTGAATCGGCAATATTTAAATTTTGGGTGGATTTATTGGTCTGTAAAATTCTCAGGAAATTAAAAATTCCGTATAAAACCGCAACATCATTTTTTGCGGTAATAATTATTTGTTTTTTGCTTTTAAGAGAAATTGATTTAATGATAAAACCTTCTTCGTTTATTTTATCAAAATCCGATTTTAGTTCATTTTTAATTTCGCTGTTTAAAGCAGACTTCGAACCAATGATTAGATTATTTTCTCCTTTTACATCTGATTTGATTTCTGGAATAATGCCCAGCATATCCTGAAAACCTGTTTGAAGTTCTTTTTCAGCAATTTTGATCGTTTCTGAATTTCCTAAAACCACAACACCTTTAAGATTGTTTTTGTATTCGGTAGCCAATGCAGTATTTTTTACGGCATTATATTGAAGCCAAAATTTATAATCCTTTTGTGCCGAAGCCGAAAGGGAAATCAAAAGAAAAAAGAAAACAAATCGTAATGAACTCATTTGGTATTAATTTATTTTTACAATCTCAAGTCTGAAAGAATCAACATTTTATCTTCAATAAAATATATTTGATAAAATTTTAATTTAAAAAATACATTATCCTAAATAAAACAACAATTGCAATCGGTTGCGTAAAAATATAGGATTGTTATTTAAGAAAAAAATTTTAGCTCTACTTTTTTCAAAAAAATAATTTATTTAACAAAGAAAGGCAGGATAATTTAAAAAACTATCCTGCCTATAGTGCGGTAAAATTCGAGTATTAAACCGTAAATTTCTGCATGCCTTTTGCCAATTGAGTCAAATTACTTTTAACACATAGAAACATAGCTTTTGTAAACTTTTAAAAAGACGTTTCACTAATTTCAATGCACATAGATGGCTATGTGCTAAAGCTTGCTTTTTCTATAATCTCAAACAATGCCAATAGAAATCTATGTTTCTATGTGTTAAAACTAATCTTTGTTCTATTTCAAACAACCGGTTTTAATATTATCTTTTGTAATATGCTACAATACTGGCTTTTGCCAAAGTTTGGTTCCAAAGATTAAATCCTACTACCGCTGGATTTGTGTTCTCGTCTGTTCCCAATTTTTCCGTTTTTAAAGCGTAAACCGTAATGATGTATTGATGATATCCATGGCCAACTGGCGGACAAGGCCCTCCAAATCCTTTAATCCCATAATCGGTAACACTTTGAATCGCTCCTTTTGGCACCAGATTTTTGGTTCCTGCATTGGTTACCAATTCATTTACATTTGCTGGAATATCGACTACAACCCAGTGCCAAAATCCGCTTCCTGTTGGTGCATCGGGATCGTACATGGTTACGGCAAAACTTTTGGTTCCTTCTGGAGCATTTTTCCAAGATAATTGCGGAGATTGGTTTTCACCTGAACATCCAAATCCATTGAATTCTTGAACCTTAGTTGCTTCGCCTCCTAAATCTTTACTGGTTAAGGTAAATGTTTTTTGTGCAAAAATAGATGTCGAAAAAATCGCCGACATCGCCAAAATTAAACTTAGCTTTTTCATTTTATCTGATTTAAAATTTTAAGCAAAGTTAGATTTGAAAGATCTGAATAATTTTAGGCAAAGGCTCAAAAACTATCGCTAAAAGCTCAAATCGTTTTGTGATGTTTGGGGGTTACACCATATTTGATTTTATAGGCTTGACTAAAGCTTGAAAGGTTTTCGTAACCTGCTTCAAAATACACTTCGGAAGGACTTTTTTCCAAACTGAGCAAGTAATGTGCATGTTCGAGTCGTTTATTTTGAAACCATTTCATAGGTGATTCCGAGTAATATTTTTCAAATTCTCTTTTAAAAGTCGAAACACTCATATTGCATAAAAATGCTAACTCCTTTAAAGTCAATTTACTCAAATGACTGTTTTCGATGGTTCGAATGAATTTTTGGGCAGCATCATCGCTGTTTGTGATTAAGGCATAAAGAAAATCGGTACTGTATTTATCCGTGAGATACAGCATAATTTCTTCAAACTTAACTTCTAGTATTTTTGGCTGAACTGTTTTTGAAAGATTAGAAATATCTGCTAAACTATCTACAAAACGTTTTAAAAAATCGTCATAATCGAATGCATAAACTGATTTTGGCTCAATTGATTCTGATTTTTCAGATTCTATTTTTCTAATGAAATTGTGAAGCATTTCATTAGAAAAAAACAAAAGAACACTTTTATAAAGAGAAGTCTCAGAAACTCTTTTTTCTGTCATTAAACAATTTCCAGATCGCATTATAATAAACTTAGAAGGCGTTATAGACAATTCTTCATTATCAAAAATGACTTCTTTGGTTCCTTCAATCAAAAAACTGATAATATTTTGATTTAGAATAATCTGTTGTTTCGAAACGTCTTTAGAACTGCTGTAACCCACAACATGTACCTGCTGTGATTTTTCTAAATTCATTTCGTCTGGAAGTGTAATTGTTTTCATAAAAAAATATCGGCTTACCAAAGGAATCGATAAGCCTTATTATTTAGAATGTTCTTGATTTTATTTTTGGGTAGATTCTCTTGCGAGCACTTCTGTGTTTAAAAAGGTAATTTCTTTGGCGTCATCATTTTTAGCCGATTTCAAGTTTTTTATAATAATTTCCGCTGCCGCTTTTCCCATTTTTTCTGCGGGATGCGTTATAGTCGACAAATTAGGGTCGATAATCTGCGAAATTGGGTCATTATTAAAACCAATCACTTTAAATTCTTCAGGTACTTTTATACCTCGTTTTTTAGCGGTCTGCACCGCACTTACTGCCAGAATATCTCCTGGAGCAAATAATCCATCTGGCATTGGTTTTAAATCAAATAAAGCGTTGCTGGCTTTTACACCATCTTCGTAAGTAACTGAATTTAAATTGATAATGAGATTCTCATCTATATCAACATTATGATCTTTTAAGGCTTCGATATAACCTCTTTTTCTCTCACTGTATAAATTTCCCAATTCTGATCCTGCCGTAATGTGCGCAATACGAATACAGCCCTGTTCAATAAGGTGTTTGGTTGCTTTATAACCTGCTGAATAATTGTCGATTACTACTCTAAAAGTATTGTAATTTTTCGGAACCCTGTCGACAAAAACTAATGGAATATTATTGTTTGAGAATTGATGAAAATGAGCCGTATCACGAGTTTCCATTGCCAGCGAACAAATTACACCGCTTACACGGTTGCTGTACAAAGATTTCGCCATGTTTACTTCTTCTTCGTACGAGTCGTGTGACTGCATGATAATTACCGTATAATCAGATTTTTGAGCCGTTATTTCGATTCCGCTGATTAATGACGATAGAAAGGGCTGTGTAACGGTAGGAATCAAAACGCCAATGGTTCTGGTTTTGTTGCCACGCAAACCTGCAGCTAAAGTATTTGGGACAAATCCCATTTCTTCAGCGGTTTTTTTCACTTTCTTTATCGTTTTGTCACTAATGGTATGATGATCTTTTAAAGCTCGTGAAATGGTTGATGTTGCCAGATTAAGTCTTTCGGCAATATCGTAAATCGTTACATGTTTATTCTCTTCCATAAAACAACTAATAGAAGATGTAAATATAAACTATTTTCTTTCAAGATGGTCTTTTCGACAACGGTATAAAAGTAAAATGCCTCTAATACCAAAAGTACAAGAGACATTTAAAAATGGTTTTCCGACACATTATTTCTTGATATCATTCTTTTTATCTTTTAGAATTTTACCGTCTTTGGTAAATTCTAAATCAATTTTATTGGTCAAATCTACATCGAGGTCTTTGTGTCCATAGTCAATGTGCGTTATTTTTTCGTTGGGATGATTTTTGGCTACATAGGCTTTGATATTTTCCGGAATAAACGCGGTTGGAATTGGTTTGTCTCCACCGTCAACTTCACGATACGAGCCGTCTTTCCAGAATTCAACTTCTGTTCCGTCTTTTAATTTCACTTCAAAGCCTTTTTCTCCGTGTTCAGCATCTTTTTTAGCGATTTCTACCGTGGTGTGACTAAAGTGTTTTTTCAGAAATTCCTGTGCTGGTTTTGGCAGTTCAGTTACTTCAATTTTCTTCTGTGCGCTGGCCGATATGGTTATGGATAACCATGCAATGGCTAAAAATATTTTCGTTTTCATAATTTGATTTTTTAAGTATAGTCTCACTAATTTACTGTAAGAAAATTTACATTCAAATCAATTTAAGAAAGTTTTAATCTTTTTTAAACTCATAATCAATTGATTCACAAACGATTTAAAAACATTATTATATCACAACTTCGCTTAAAAAATTTATTTTTCGAAAGATTTTTTTCAATTGTTTTGTAGTACTTTTACCTTCTGGCCAATAATAAATTGACTATTTAAATCCCAAGTTTACAAGACTTTAAAATTATTCTAATTCTTATTTAGAGTACAAACCAAAAACGTATGATAATCTGGTCAAGAAGATTTTATGTATTGATCTTCATCTTTTTATCGTTCAGTCTGCAAGCACAGATTGAAAATAAAAAGAGGACTTTTGTTGTCAAAAAAACTTCCATAAAACAGGATCCTAAAATTCTGGCTCTTTATGAATTATACAATAAAGGAGATGAAAAAAAGGCTTATAAAAAGGCTCATTTTCTTTTAAAATCGAAAGCTGATAACCGCGTTATTGCTAGTACAAATTTGCTTCTGGCGTATTATTTCAATAAAAGGGCGGTAATCGATTCTTCAATTTACTACACCAATCAGGCTTTGAAGTACAATACGGTTGTAAATGATTCTTTAAAAAGCCGACTTTTTTCTCTAGGATATAATCTCCTGGCGATTAATTACAAAAAAAGAGGTCTTTTAAACGAAAGTAAAAAATGGCATCTTAAAGGTATCGAGGCTTCTCAAAAATACAATGAAAAGAATCTTTTTTACACGCATACTCATGGTTTGGCGCAGACGTATACGGAATTGGGCGATTATCAAAATGCTTTACGGTTGTTTAAACAGTGTTTGGAGTATAATGATGATCCTGAAATAATTGTGGGAAGCTACATCAATATTGGTGATATTTATTCGAGGCTGAAAGATTATGACAATGCGAATATCTTTTTCAAAAAAGGAAAAACGCTGTGCGAGAAAACGAATAATTATCAGGCAAAAGTTATTATTCTCCTAGGATTAGGTGAAAATTATCAATTACAAAACAAGTATCAAGAGGCTTTAAAAATGTTTCAGGAAGCGCTTGTCATTGCCGATAAAAATGAATTGAATCAATTGTCAGTGGTTTCAAGAAGTAATATTGGAGATTGTTATATTTCATTGAAAAAATACAATGAAGCAAGATTGATCTTTTCGGAAGCGCTTCAGAAATCGGTACATTTTGGGTTGCTGCAAAACCAAACGTATATTTATGACGAATTGCGAAAAATTGCGATTCAACAGGATGATTTTAAAAGTGCGTATTCGTTTTTTGAAAAGTCAACTCGCCTAAAAGATTCCATTTCTAAACTGGAAAGGATTAAGGAAATCAATGAATTGGAAGTCAAATATAAAACGGCTCAGAAACAAAAGGAAATCGAGTCTTTGACATTTGAAAATGAGGCTAAAAAATTAACTCTGGCGAATCAGGAAGAGGCAATTAAAAACATGCTTCTGCAGGAGGAAATTTCGAAGAAAAACAATGAAAATACGATTCTGGCCTATCAAAATTATTCGAATAAAAAACGAAATGAGATTTCGCTACTAAAGAAAGATCAGCAGTTGAAGGCTTTAGAAATTAATCAGGAAAAGAAAATCAGATTGTTTACAATTATCGCTTTTTTGATTTTACTGATTCCAATAATGGGTCTTTTGTTTCAGTATTACAAACGTTTCAAGGTTCAGCATTTACTGAATATTAAACAGGCAGAAATCAGTTCGCAAAAAATAAATGGCATTTTAAAAGAGCAGGAATTGGAGTTAATTAAGGCTTCAATAAGCGGACAGGATATGGAAAGGCAGCGTATTTCGCAGGAACTTCATGACAGCATTGGCGGCAATCTGGCCGCTATCAAATTGCAGGTGAATCATTTGAATTCGTCTAATTTTTCAAATATTCAGAAAATCAGTCAGCAATTGGATGAAACATATCAGCAGGTTCGAAATTTATCGCATACGCTTCTTCCGAAGAAGTTCAGCCAGAATAAATTTTTAGAGGTTTTAGAATCGTATTTGAAAAATATCAGCAGTGCGAGTAAAATCAAGATTACGCATATTCCTTATCCAAGGAAAGAGATTAATGAGCTTGATGAAAATATTCAGATTGAAATTTTTAAAATGATTCAGGAACTTTTAACCAACACGATTAAACATGCCAAAGCTTCTGAAGTGGAGATTCAGCTGAATTATATCGAGAATAGTTTAAATCTTTTATTTGAGGATAACGGAATTGGTTTTGAAACCGAAAATTATACAAAAGGTATTGGTTTTATTAATCTGGAAAACCGAATCAGCAAATTAAATGGTTCGTTTGAAATGGATTCTAAATTGAAGCGAGGCAGTATTTTTAATATCGAAATTCCTGTTTCACAGCCAAAATCAAAAACTAAAATAAAAGGCATTGATTTGAAAAATCAGCTTGATGAATTGAAAAGCAACTAATATATTTGTTGAATGAACAGAATTAACCTACTTATAGCGGACGATCATACGATGTTTCTTCAGGGAATTATTTCTTTGCTGGAACAGGAACCGAATATTATTGTTGTAGATAAAGCTGTAAATGGAATTGAGGCGCTGGAAATCATTAAAAAAGGTGTTGTTGATTTTATTATTCTTGATATCAGCATGCCAGAAATGGATGGAATTGAATTGAGTAAGATTCTTAAAAAACAACATCCTGATGTGAAAATCTTAATTGTAAGTACACACAGTAATGTGATGATTGTTTCGAGATTGATTCGGATTGGTGTAAATGGTTATTTATTGAAAAATGCTGCAAAAGAGGAACTTTTAAAAGCTATCAATACGATTGCTCAAGGAGAAAATTATTTTGCAGAAGAATTAGAAGAAAAATATCTTACGAATAGTTCCAGAATTGAAAAGCAGGTTTCTAACTTGACAGAACTAAGTTCAAGAGAAAAAGAAATCTTGGTTTTGATTGCACAGGAATACAATACAGCTGAAATCGCCGAAAAGACTTTTATAAGTCTGAATACTGTAAATACGCACCGCCGTAATTTATTATCCAAACTGAATGCAAAAAATACGGCGGGTCTTGTAAAATACGCGGTCGAAAATGGTTTAGTAGATTAATTAAAATCCTTTTCCGGCTCGGTAATTTAAAACTAATCCAAAAGTATCCGGAATCACCACATTACCAATTGATTTATTGTAAGTGCAGATGACTCTGAAATTATCTGAAAGGTGAAATCCCGCTAATAAGTTTAGTGTTTTTGAAGTTCGATACCCTCCGCCAAATTCTACTTTATTTTTATAATTGATTAAAAGATTCAAATCGGCTTGAAACGGTGCTCCTTCTACGTATTTAAACAATAGGCTTGGATTTATCAAAACTTCTTCGAATCGATTGGTAAAGAATTTATATCCGAAATAGCTGTAATACACGTTTTTTAAATTGGTATTATTACTTGAATTGAAAGTTGAGTTTAATAAATTAGGCGATGATAATCCAAAATAAATGTGGTCACGGTTGTATAAAAATCCAACCCCAAAAGTTGGTGTAAAGCTGTTTACATTTTCTTGAAATTTCGGATCGTTTTCTATTCCTAGTTGAGTCAGATTTTCGTTGTAAATCATAGCTCCGGCAGTCACTCCAAATGAAATAATGTTAGGATCATAAGCCCACCATTTTCCATACTTATAATCAGAATCGTAATAAATTTTATAGGAGTATGAAGTGAAAAAATTGGTTGTGTTGGTTACACCAATTTGGTCATGTGATATTCCTGCTGCGAGACCAATCTTTTCTCCCCATGTTAATTTATTTACAGAAAGATCAAAATTTTTCGGACTTCCTTCAACTGAATTAAAATATCCGTTAGTGGTCATGGCAAGATCTAAATCAGAATAATATCCTGCATGAGCTGGGTTTATTAAAACGGTATTGTAATTATAACTTGAAAAAACGGGTGTCTGTTGTGCATAAGCTCTTTCTAAAAAAATGATTATGATGAATAAAACTAAAATTATATTGATTTTACTTTTCATGAATTAACGTTTTAAAACAAGATATCCCTTGAGTTTTTTTAAGTGATTTGGCTGATTGATGCGGATTTCAAAGAAATAGGTTCCTTCTGGCAATTGATTGGCTCCGAGATTTCGGCTTTTATTGGCAATTCCGCTGAAAACATTCGTTGCGTTATTGTACCCTTTTGTTTGATACACTAAATCGCCCCAACGGCTGTAAATTAAAACTTCATTTTCTGGATAATCAGTTATTCCGTCAATTACCCAGAAATCGTTTATTCCGTCATTATTAGGAGAAAAACCGTATTTGGTTTCATCTTTTTGTACTGGAATCACAGTTATGGTTATTGAATCTTCTGTCTGGCAACCGTCTTTATTGGTAAAAACTACAGTATAAGTTGTGGTTTCAGATGGCGTTGCAATTGGATTTCCAACTTTATTATTGTTTAGTCCTGTTGCTGGCGACCAGGAAAAATTTCCATTTTCTAAAGCTACAGCCTGCAGTTTTACGAATTGTCCTTCATTAATTTCTACATCCTCACCTGCATCAACAAAAATGGGATAAGTAAACAATTGAAAAGAGCATTCGGTATGGTTATTATATTTATCCGAAACATTAATATAAATCGTCATTCCTTCTACAAATGGGGCTCCTGGTGCAGGAGTTTGCACAATTACAGGATTCGGATCTGTATTATCAGTAACAGAAATTATTTTGGTATAATCAGGAACTATACTTACACTACAGTCAAACATTTGATCTGCCAGACAAGTAAATACAGGCGGTTCGTTATCTTGAATAACATTAATTTTAAATGTACACGAAGAAATGTTTCCGCTGTTATCAGATACATTTATTGTAATACTCATTTCGTCAGTAACATTTGTTCCTGCGACTGGCAGCTGCGTTATGATTAAATTTGAGTCGCAATTATCTGTTGCTGTAATCATTGCACGATAGTCTGGAAGTGTTTCTCCTAAATTTAAATTCTGATCTGCAATACAAATAATTACTGGTTTTGTAACATCTGCAGAGGCGTTAATTTTGAAACTACAGTATGATTCATTCTTAGAAACATCTTGGGCTGTCATAGTAATAATCATTCCGTCAGTAAAAACACTTCCCGCAGGCGGATTCTGTGTAATTATTGGTGAAGCATCACAATTATCTGTTGCAGTAACTAAAGGTGTATAATCTGGCACTATACTCCCACATGATAATGTTTGATCTCCAATACAGGTAATTACAGGCGCAGTCACATCTGCGGAAGCGTTAATTTTAAAACTACAATAAGATTGATTATTCGAAAGATCTTCAGCGGTAATCGTAATTGTCATCTCTGCTGTAAATACAGTTCCCGCAGGCGGATTCTGTGTGAGTAATGGAGATGAATCACAGTTATCTGTTACTGAAACTAAGGTTGTATAATCTGGAATTGTACTACCACACGACAAGGTTTGATCTGCTATACAAGTAATTACAGGTTTCGTTAGATCTGCAGAAGTATTGACTTTAAAACTGCAGTATGATTGATTATTTGACGCATCTTTTGCTGTAATAGTGATAGTCATTCCGTTGATAAAAGCACTTCCTGCAACTGGATTTTGACTTAAAATAGGAGCAACATCCATATTATCAGTAACTGTTATCAAACCCAAATAATCTGGCACTGCACTGCCACAGGTTAATTGCTGATCAGCAAGACAGGTGATTACAGGAGCTTCGACATCAGTATTATCTGAAATTTTGAAAATACACGTTGAGAAATTACCACTTTTATCTGTAACTGTTATTGTAACATCTTTACTAAGTCCATCAAATACTGTCAACGGTGCCGGCAGCTGTGTTACGGTTGGACTTGAATCGCAATTATCTGTAACCGCGATAGTATTTCTAAAATCAGGAATAGGAAATCCAGTTAACACTATTTCATTTTGCGGACAATTTGTAATAATTGGTTTTTCTGTATCAAGAGTATTTTTACCAAAAACCACAAAAGATCTTCCAGGATTATAATTTACTTTTAAATTCATAAATCCGCCATCATAAGGATTTCCGATTATGAGATCACTTATTCCATCATGATTTACATCTCCTGCATAACTAGCGCTATAATCATAAAGAAAATCAGATTCGATTCTAAAATGCTTATCCGATGTGTTTGCTGTTGAATTCCATATTTTCTTTCCGTATAAAACATAAGTTGTACCGGGAGTATGTATAAAATAATCATCGATATTGTCATCATTAAAATCTCCTGCATAACCAAAAGAGTTTGAACTGCCTAAGCCATTTATCGTAAACCCATTAGTTCCGTCAAGATTATTTAAATCTACCTTTGCAGGAAAAGAAGTTTTTCCGAACAAAATATATTGTCCTATTATGGCAATATCATTTATACCGTCATCATTTAAATCTCCTGCTTTTGCAACCCCATTGTAGGAATCCAAAGGCATAACAGAATTTTCTACTATAAATCCGTTTGTTCCATTTAAAGCAGAAATATTAAAGTTGGAAGGAAAATTGGAAGACTGTCCAAAAATTACATATTTACGATTCTGTCCCGTACCATTATAACTCCCTAAGGCAAAATCTGAAATCCCGTCTCCATTTACATCTCCTAATCCTGCTACAGATTCACCGATTTTTCCAATAGAAGCATTTCCTTCAATGGTAAAACCATTTGTTCCATTAAGTTCAAAAGTCCTCAATATAGCAGGAAAACCAGATGTTTTACCATACACTATAAAGCATTTTCCTTCGCCAGCTCCAGAACCAGAGGTAATAATTGCAATATCCTGAAAACCATCACCATTGATATCTCCAATCGTATCAATACTCGCTCCCGCGGCTCCAAAATTCTCATTACCTATAAGAGTAAAACCATTGAATCCGTCTAAAGATGATATTTTAAATTCAGCAGGAAAACCATTATTTTTCCCAAAAATTACATATGTATGCCCCGCTTCTGGTCCGTAAGAAGAATGTCTGTAAGGATCACTTAACATAAAGTCTCCTATTCCGTCGCCATTGATATCACCTGCACTACTTACATCATAACCTGTTAGTGGAAAATTTGAAGATGGAATATCATTTCTAATTACAAAACCATTTGTTCCGTCTAATAATCCTAAATCTACATTAGGAGAAAATCCCGAGGATTTTCCAAATACAACATAGGCAGCACCCGGAATAATTTTATAAATCATTGAAGGTCCATACCATGGACTATAACTTCCAGGGGCACCTATTATTAAATCGGTTATTCCATCTCCATTAATATCACCGGCTGTATTGACACTGAATCCAGCTTCACGGGTTAAAATTTCACCATATATGGAGAATCCATTAGCTCCATATAAATTATTAACGTTAATAGAAGCCGACTTACAATCAATATCTTCTTTAAAAGTTTTTAGTTTGACTAAAAAAGTACAGGAATTCATATTTCCAGATCCATCTTTAACCGTGATAGTAACATTGGTATCTTCTGTAAAAAGTGTTCCCTGTGGTGGTGTTTGTGTAAAAACTAAATCAAAATTATCAGTAGTATCATCACTTACAGCTGGTAGAAAAGATACATAATTAGGCAGAGTTGAATTTGCATAAAGCTCCATTCCAGACGGACAAGTAATTATAGGAGGAAGATTTCCTTCTAAAACATTTATATAAAAACTACAAGATGTTGTATTTCCCGAAACATCTTTAGCAGTTAAAACCACATTTACTGGTGCTGTAAATGTAGTTCCTGCTGGAGGAGTTTGTGTTATAACTGGATTTGGGTCGCAATTATCCGTTACTGACAATAAGCCTTCATAGTTAGGAATAACATCTCCAATTGCCAAAGTCTGATTATCCGGACAGTTGGTTATTATAGGTTTCGTACTGTCTGTTGCTGCATCTACAATAAAACTGCAGGTTGAAGCATTATTAGAAACATCTTTAACAGTCAAAATTACTGTCATGCCAGGAGTAAAAATACTTCCTGGGATAGGGTATTGAGAAACTGTTAAATTGCCCAGACAATTATCATATCCCGTAACTAAAGTTCTATAATCTGCTAAAAAAGATCCGCAATTTTGAATTTGATTCCCCGGACACGTTAAAGTTGGCGGAATATTATCAGGATTTGCCTGTGTAACATTAAAATTACAAAATGAAGAATTCCCCGACGGATCTGTATATTTTATCTGAACAGGAATTCCATTATAGAAAGGAGTTCCTGGAGCTGGTGTCATTTCCCAAGAAATCGAGATACTGCAATCATCTTCTAAATTCATCATGGGATTAGTCGCGTAGTTAGGCAATACGTCTCCACAATTTAAAGTAATATTCGTAGGACAGGTAAATGTGGGAGGCGTAACATCTGGAGTCAGCGCTGTAATAATTATTGAACAGCTGCTTTCATTCCCTGTTTCATCTTTAGCAGTAAAAACAATAGTCATACCGTCATAAAACTTAGTACCACCTGTGGATTGCGTTAGATAAATATCTCCTCCTGAATCATCACTAACAATTAACTCGTTCAAATAATCAGGTACTAAACTTCCGCATGGAAGTTTTTTATTTGAAGGACAAATCAATAAGGGAGGTTGTATATCTGCTGATTTTTTTAATCCCTTAGAAGTTTTACGAAATGTATTTATAAGAGACTTAACAATAGGTTTTTCTTTTCCCGTATAAATTATTCCCTTTTCTTTTGATTCCTTTAAACCAGTTTCAGAAATAATAAATTTCATCTCTTGGCTATAACAAGTAAACATTCCCATAAAAAGAAAAAAAAGGATAAATCTATTTATTAAACCCTCAAATGTTTCTTTGAAATTCTTCATTAAACTATATATTTTAAACTCATAATAAATGACAAAAATATATTAGATAAAAACCCTACACATCACTATAAATAATGATTTTAATGGGATGAAAAAATAAAATTTAGGTTATATATTCATTGGAAAGATGAAATGATTATCATTAAAAAATAATTTGTAATTTAGTTTAAAACCTTAATTATAAACTAAATGAGATCTATTATTGCTTCTACAATACTTTTGCTTACAGTTTCATGTAAAAACGAAAATCAAACATCCTCACTTTCAAATTATTTTACCTACAATCAAGATATAGTTGAAACTGCGGGAGTAAAAATGATTCCGATAAAAACTCCCGTGGGAGAATTTAAAGTATGGACAAAACAATTTGGAAATAATCCGAAAATAAAAGTCTTGTTATTACACGGAGGTCCAGCCATGACTCACGAATATATGGAGTGTTTTGAAACATTTTTTCAGCGCGAAGGATTTGAATTTTACGAATATGACCAACTTGGATCTTATTACAGCGATCAACCAAAAGACAGCAGTTTATGGACAACTGAAAGATTTGTAGAAGAAGTAGAACAAGTTCGAAAAGCTATTAATGCAGATAAAAATAATTTTTATGTATTAGGAAATTCATGGGGAGGAATCTTAGCAATGGAATATACTTTAAAATATCAACAAAATATGAAAGGCTTATTAGTATCAAATATGATGGCAAGTGCTCCTGAATATGGAAAATATGCAGATGAGGTTTTAGCTAAACAAATGAAACCAGAAATTTTAGCCGAAATAAGAGCTTTAGAAGCCAAAAAAGACTTCAATAATCCAAGATACATGGAATTATTACTTCCAAATTTTTATAAAGAACATTTATGCCGATTAAAAGAATGGCCAGACGGGCTAAATCGTGCCAGTAAACATGTTAACGGAGAAATTTACACCTTAATGCAAGGTCCAAGTGAATTTGGAATAAGCGGAAGATTGGCTAAATGGGACATCAAAAACAGATTGCATGAAATTACGATTCCAACATTAATGATTGGCGCAAAATATGACACCATGGATCCTAAAGCAATGGAAGAACAAAGTAAATTAGTTAAAAAAGGACGCTATTTATATTGTCCGAATGGAAGTCATTTAGCAATGTGGGACGATCAAAAAGTTTTCATGAATGGGGTAATTCAATTTATAAATGATGTTAATTTAGAAAAAGTACAATAACAAAAAAACCATAAACACCTAATCATCAATACACTAACAAATACCTATATTAATTTCAGACAGATTTTCAATAAGTTGATTAAAAAAGAAACTATAAGTCCGCATAAGATATAATCTTAGCGGACTTATTTTTTATTTAGATTCAAAGCTTGAATTTTTCTAAAAGCATTAAAAACGAAAAAACCCTGTCCGGTATGGACAGGGTTTTACAAAAGAAAGGCGGCGACATACTCTCCCACAATATGCAGTACCATCTGCGCAGGCGGGCTTAACTTCTCTGTTCGGGATGGGAAGAGGTGAGCCCCGCCGCAATAACCACCTTAAGGCTGTTAGTCTA